>PAMZ01000003.1 GCA_002707495.1 Halobacteriovoraceae bacterium
ATTGATATAATTAATATCAAAACTAATTTCATAAAGACTCCTAACCAACGTGCAGATATTCGAAAAGAAATTATTCCTGACAAAATAACACGAGAAATGTTTTATCGTTCGACTTGGAGATTTTATTAAATTTAGAATATCAATAGCTAAAAAAGCCTAAACGGTTTCTAGATCTTTTGATCGGTCTTAATGGGTCTTATGGTGACTTAATAAGTGTTTGAAACTTAGTTTTAAAATTAAGTAATATTAAGTAAAAAAGTGTCTTTTAGATAACAATTAGAATAAACTTAATTAGGATGTTTTTAAGATTTTTGCCATAAATATGAGGCTTGTTTGATTTTTTTAAAATCTTAAAAATCTCCAAGTTTAATCTTAGATAGGATTTCTAAAAGGTTTCTAGTGTCCATAAAATAGTTTGGATATGATTTTCTTATATTTTCAAGGTCTTCAATATTAACAAAAACAATATTGGTATCTTTTGATGTTAACTCTTTATATGTGTATATCTCTATCGCTTTTGCCACATCTTTTTTATTAAAAATTTCAATTCTCGTTTGGTTTCCTAGAAGGTCGAGTTCTAGTAATGCATACTTTCCAGCCTTACCGGATGAGTTATATTTTTCTACGATGACATCCAAATTGTTGGTAGATGCATTCAATCTTTCTATTACGTTTAAGCGATCCATTAATGCTATTAATTTCCTTTTTATTTGTTTTTCAGTTAATCCTAAGTGCTGAATCAAAGGAATCCTTTGCTCTTTATAAGCAAAAACGGAGCTTAGTAACTGAAAAAATTCCCTCCACAACTTATCTCCTCCTCCCGTCTTAAAAGATGTATTTTGAAGCTCACCATATATCTCCACAGCAGTTGCCCAAGTATGTTGAAGCTCTGTTCTCAATTGAATCTCAATCATTTTTGATTTCTCAGATTGGTAGACTAAATGAATTCCCCGATAACCATCTTCTTTAGGTTTACTTTGATAGTCATCTAGTCTTTTTAAAATATGCTTAGTTTTAAGACCTCTCAATAATTCATAAGTAGCATCCAGCTCTTCAACATCTTTTAAGACGCACCTCACTCCTGCTATATCCTGAAGAGTGCTTAACCGCATACTTTTAAACCTCTTAAGCTTTATCTGAATCGATTCTATACGTTTTAATCTTCTTGCAAGGCTAGCTCTGTTTTTTTCGTCGACTCGAGTTTTCAATTTATTGAAGTAATAATCCAAGGTAGGTTCAAAGCTATTTCTCCACTTCAATAATTCTTGATAATTGGTGCCACTCAACTCACTCGACCCCTTTAGAGCCTCACCAATCTTATCTATTTTTGAGTTACTGATCATAGTCTTTATTCTAGCCTATCGCTTTTTTTTATAAAGAAAAAAAAGTATAAAGTCTCGTATATATCTGTAATTACGTTAAAAAAGATAAAACTAAATACATCATTACTATTTTTTCTCAAGTATCTTTGCAGGGAATGAAACGGGAGGATTTGTCTTCGGCCCATCCATGGGCCTTGCCCTTCGGGCTGCTCACAAGCTCGCATACATTTTTTAGCTTCATGCTAAAAAATTGAACCTTCGGTTCTCAATCCTCCCTCGAATAAACCATTTTAACAAAATTAGCCCATGCTTTTATTTGCAGAGAAGTGAGTCGACCAAGGCGTACATCAAGTACTCCGCGGGAGCGAACTTCGATAAAAATGAAATGATGGGCTGATTTTGTTGAAATGGCGCAACCGGGAGGATTCGAACCTCCGACCGACCGCTTAGAAGGCGGTTGCTCTATCCAGCTGAGCTACGGTTGCGTGGAGGCTTAAGAAAATAATTGATTAGGCCATGGATGTCAACAGAATATGTACTACTTTCAGTCATTTATGGTATCTTGAGTCCATGGAAGCAAAGATTATAAGGTCTTCAAAACGCGAATTTGACTGCCTTATTCTAGACAAAAAACAGGAAGTGAAGGCCGTTTGCCTGCGTGAAATCCTTAAAAAAGAGCATCCCGTGGTGGGAGATAAGGTCTTATTGCGGGAAATGGAAAGCGATGATCGCTTTGAAATCTATGAAGTCTGTGAGCGTCAAAATGAGATTTTTAGGCGAATCGTGAGATCTCGTAAAAAAAAGGTTATTGCCAGTAATTTAGATGCCATTTTAATCGTCACTTCCGTCTCCAAACCAGAATACAAACCCTTTTTAATAGATCGTTATATCACCCGAACTGTTCAATGGAATATCCCAGCCATTGTCATCTTCAATAAAATGGACGAATTTGATAATCAGTTTGATCTTGAATTTGAAAAAAAGAAATTTGAATCTTTAGGCGTCAATTATTTTGAAATATCAAATGAAGTTAACTCGAGGTATTTCTCTCAGGTAGAAGATCTAAGATCACTTTTGCGAGGAAAAACCACCATCTGTTTAGGTCAATCCGGTGTAGGGAAATCAAGACTTATTTCTAGCCTGTCCGGCGGTGAAATTGAACTTCTCAGTGCAAGACTTGCCAAGGGAGTTGAAAAAGGTGCCCATACCACCACCTGGGCAGAGCTTATTGATTTAGGGGAATTCTTTATGGTGGACTCTCCCGGAGTGAGAACACTTTCTATTGCTGATATTTCTCCTGATGAGCTAATTGAATGTTTTCCAGATCTCGAACCTCTATTTGGACAATGTAAATTTAAAGACTGTCGCCACGAAAAAAAGAGTAAGGGATGCTATTTCAATGAGCTTAATGAAGAGAATCTGGAAGATCTCATTACCCTGCATAGGCTTCATGCCTACAAAAAAATGCGTGAAGAGGCGGAAACAATTCCAGATTGGCAAAGATAAAACTGCCTAAAAACTCTACAGTGTATAAAAGTTACAAGAATAATCAATTACTTGGCCGTATTATTAGCTTCTAGCTTTGGCACGACGATTGCTCCAATTAAACATATACAATTTAAGCATTTTTTCAATAAGGGGGAATAAATGAAAAAATCAGTATGTGTATTGATGGTAGCATTTTCAACAGGGGTATTCGCATCAGACTCAAATATAATCGACGATAGTGAATCGCTTAACCCAGACAATGATAGTTTCAAACTTAACCAAGTTATAGAATGTGCTTCTCAATTAGTAAGAGCTGAGGTTGTATCCGAAGAACAAAATAATAGTCTTAATCGCGGGGTAGAACTCATAAGAGAATCTGGAGGGATATCGACGTTCAAAAGCTCCGTACTCCCCAACTCCTCTAGTGTGTCAAATCAGCTTTCCTCACACGGTATCAATCCAAGCTTTGAAATGATTAATGCTGTTTCAATGGAAACAATATATGGACAAATCCTTGAGAGTGACCAAAGTGATGAGCTGATGAATATCGTTCGTGAAAATCAAGGAAATATAAATCAAGAGCTCGATAACCTCAATTCAACACTTAATCCGTATGTTGACTTCAATGATTACCAAGGAAGATTTATTCATAAAAGCTTAGATAGTGATGAGTTGACTCCAGGGGTATTGAGTATAGAGGGAATTTCAAGCCAAGATGAACTGCAACTTAGCTACACTTCTAAATTAAGGCCTTACTTTTCTGTAGAAACGAGCACTAATATAACAGAAAACTCATCTTCAAGTGAATCAACGATTTTGACAGGCCATCCCTCAAATATATTAAATCTTGAAATAGATTCTTCAGATTCTAATAAAAAATATAGACTCGCAAATAGGGATTCAGGAGAAATTCTCATAGAGTCTAATAATCATTTTGAAGTGTGTTCCGCAATACAAAGTTCAAATGAAGCAGCTCTTATTCCAACATTCAATGGTGGAAGGGAAGTTCAAAAACAAGTTGATGAAAGTGAATCAGCATCTCCTCAAAGACAATCAGCAGAAGTCGATCAACTTTAAAACCTATAAATTACCTAGTCTCCGGTTAATATTTGAAATTAACCGGGGGCTCATTTTTTAAGTTCTCCGACACAATATGACTGTAAATTTTTTTTTCACCCTTCAACTCGATAATCAAAGTACAAACGTAAGTCATTAAAAACTAGCAATATTTTTGGAATAAGACTTGCAAGTTAATAGCAAAGAGGTTTTTTTATGAAGTTTATTCAACTTATGCTTTTAAGTACGTTAGTCGGTGCATGTTTTTCTCCCCCTAAAGATACAGGGGCCAGAGATAAGGCAGACACCAATAAACAAAGCATCCAAGCGATGGAAGCTCGGATCGCTGAACTTAGTCAAAGACTGAGTGAAGCCGATAGCTCGAACACCCAGTCGGTTAGTTCGCAAGAAATTGAGCAATTAAGAGCGGAGCTGACAGAATTAATGGAGGCCACCACTCGCCTGCAAGAACAAAGATTCGAAGCGATTGAAAACAGGGTCGATAATTTACAGGTTTCAATAAATGCCAATACAGCGAATCTGGCAGAGCTTTCTTTATTAAGACAGCAAGTCAATGAAGAAGCAGTGACTGAAAATCCCCAAGTCACAGTAGATATAGATGCCCTTTCTGGGATTACCGCCAGACTTGAAGCTCTTGAGAATCAAAGATTACAAATGCAAGCTCAGGTCGACTCAGCCATTCAAGCCGCTGAAAGAAGATGGAGAGACCAACTTGATTTGGCCTTGGCCGAAAACTCAGGACAGTTAACAGGCGAGATGCAAGATATGATCCTCGCTGAACGGGAAAGACTTCAAATCGAGCAGGCTCAAATGCAAAGACAAATTGACCAAATTGAGCGAACGCAACAATCCATTTATAGCTCACAAGCGAGATTAGATAATGAACTCAATGAAATTCGAGATGATCTGGATCAAAGAGATTCTTCTTCTGAAGCTTTAACTCAGATAAGAGCTCAAATGGCGAGAATTGAATCTAGAATGCAAGGTCTTGAAGATATTCCCGTTAATCCAGGCGATGAAGGTATTCTGAGCGAAATCTCAAGAAGAATGTATGAGCCTTGTTATAATGAGCTCGCCCAAGATAATTATTGCCTCAGTCAAGCAGCAACGATCAGAAGACTTGGCGGTGAATTTATCAATCCCATGAGATTTGATAGAAACCGAGCCGGACTTCTATCTTATTTGGCCATGTCAGGAGTGAGTCTCAGCTCACTAATGGATAATATCGACAATATGATTACTCCTGGAAGTGATAATACCAGAGCCCTTTTTGCAAGATGTATGGAAGAAGATAATTTAACGATCACCCATCTTATCGCCCCTCAAAGGCAATGGCCTAGACTTGTGATTTTAGGCCTAGTCATGGAAAAAGCTGAAGCAAGCTTAGAGGCATTAAAAGATGCCGGTGAAGTATCGAATTCTACTAGCCCTGTAACTCATTTTGTCGCGTGGTGGAGAAGTGAATGTTATCAAAGAGGTCTAAGTCCTAGCTCGAATGGACAAAGTGATCATGTTCATGGAGCCGCACTTGATTTAAGTTTTGCAGCTCAACCCAATAAAGATACCTTCGAATTTTATAAAGAATTCATCCGAGTGCATTTTTGGGAGAACGATACATTTGGAGTTCTCTATCCTCTTCAAGCTGCTGATCTCACTATGAGAATTGGTGTTGGCCTAGGCCATGGAATTCATAATAATGGTCAGATGCATTTAGGTCTTTTCAGTGAAGAAGACCAAAGTATCGACAACCGCATGCAATGGACCTATGGTTCCAGTGCACACGGTGCCTATGAGGATACTCTTTAAATCATACCTGGATCTTTATTTAAGGGAGAGGCCTCTTTGACTTTAGCGTTTGGAATCAAAGAAATCTTAACCGCTCCTTCAAAAGCTTCAGGGCCTTTAGCTGTGTAACCTTCAGGTATACCAATACTCTTGGTGGATGAACTCATAGAGTAACTAGAAAAACTATTGCCGTTTTCATCACCTTTTGTCTCTTGACGAATTTCTGATTTAATAGTGATTCGATTGTCGCGAGTTTGAATATCTAAATTGACATTATCACTTTCAGGTTTAATCAAAATCGTGATGCTTCCATCATCTTCATATTTTTCTTCTACAGAGACATTTTGTCCCGAACCTTTAAGACCTTGAGGCATTCCAAACGAGTCGTCCATTCGAAAAAAATCATCTTCCTCAAAAGCTTCGTTCATCATATCCATCATGGACTTCATCATCTCTCGTCTTTGCTGCATGAATTCTTCTAAAAGCTCTTCATGAGTTCTAACGTTATTATTTTGAGCAAACGCATTCATTCCCAGTAGTCCTAGCATTAAAACTAAAAATAATTTATTCATAAGACACCTCACTAAAATATTTCATCAAAATATCAATTCCATCTAAGATCGGAGCTGGACCTGGTTGTAAAAAAATTTCAGGTGCAACCTCATAAACCTTTCCCGTCTTTATGGCCGGGATCTCCTCATAACCTTCTCTTTTTTTTATCGAGTCCAATTTCACTTTTTTTCCACACCAACATCCAAAAATGATATCAGGTTTGGCTTCGATAATTTCCTGATGGGAGACAAATCGATCCTTTGCGAGAACTCCTTGTGATTTCTCAAGGAAAACATTTTCTCCTCCACAAAGTTCGATCAACTCACTGACCCATTTTATAGCAGAGATCAGTGGATCATCCCATTCTTCGAAGTAAACTTTTGGCCTTCTAGGTAAAGTTTTTGCAAATTCTCTGGCCTCACTTACCTTCGCCTCAAGCCTTTCTAATAATAAAGATGATGCCTCATCCGCTCCTGTCAACCGTCCCAACATATGAATATAGTTGAATATTTCCTCAATGGAGCGATGATTGGCGATAAATACGTTCTGTCCCAATTCAATCAAATCCCTCGCAATATCCTTTTGAATATCGGAGTGGCCTAAAATAAGATCAGGTTTATGTGCTAATATTTTAGGATAATTAGACGAAGTGAAAAAAGACACTTTGGGAAGTTGCTGCGCTTGGCTAGGACGTTTAACAAATGCCGAAACCCCAGCTATTCGATGCTCCTCTCCAAGAAGAAACAGAGTCTCGACGGACTCCTCGGTTAAGCATATAATTTTGCTTGGGTAATTATAAGTTTTTAGTGTCTTCATGCACCAAGTATAACCTTTAAGGAGAAATTTGTGCACAAGCTTAATAAAGTTTTTCTCTCTCTCATCATCATTCTATTTTGTGGTCAAATCTTCGCTCAAGATAAGATAAATCCCGTAAAATTTGGGGCTCGGGCCCTTCAGATTGAGGACAAATCAGTCTTAGCGCTCACATTTGAAAATCAAGAAAAATGGCATACCTATTGGAAAAATCCAGGAGATGCTGGAACTGAAATAAAAGTCGCCTTTCGTGTTAATAATCAAGAAGCAGATCTAAAAGCCTACGCCTGGCCAAAGCCTAAAAGATATATTGAGCAGGGTAATCTATGGGCCTATGGTTATAGTCACAATTATGCCTTATTTTTTGATCTTCCCTTAGGTCTTAAAGGACAGGAACTTGAAATAAAAGGTGAATGGCTCGTATGTAAAGACATTTGTATACCAGGTGGTAAGGTTATTAAGCTCGATCTTGATGACAATTTGACCGGATCAAATAATCCCACCATGAGTGATGAAAGTCTGAGAGCTGAATTTAACAAACTTCCTATTGATAGCCCAGCCGCATTTACCTTTTATCTCAATAAGGCTGAAGGCGAAAATCAACTCGCTCTTAATTACGTAATTGAAAACGCTGATTTTTCTCAAATCTCCGATAAAGAAAGTATCGTCTATCCCTATCTTCAATTTCCTTTTGACTATAAACACGAGGAGCTTTATCTCGATCGAAAAAATAATCTCATCTACGGGAGAATGCTTATCGACTGGGATGGTATTTATGAAGAACCCGTCATGGAGCTACCAAAAGATGGAGTCTTTAAAGAACCTATCAGGGCCAAGTTTTTAGTTAACTACCCTAAAGATCAAAAGGCTAAAAGAGTCGATGTTGTTTTTAAGCAATTCTCCCTTACTGGGGATTCGTCTTTAACAAAAATCATGAAAAATCTTGAGACTCCAAACCAGAAAGCTAAGGTCGTAAATAAAGAGAAAAAGGATTCTCTTTTATTAATCCTTCTTTTTGGATTTTTAGGAGGGCTGATATTAAACTTAATGCCTTGTGTGCTTCCCGTCATCTCCTTAAAACTCTTTGGTCTCATTGCTCATAGGGATGAGGGAAAAACCAGTATTTTAAGACATAATCTTGCCTATACTGCTGGGGTTATCAGTTCTTTTTTAATTCTAGGCGCTGTCGTTGTGTTTTTAAAAAGCTCTGGGGCAAAAATTGGCTGGGGCTTTCAATTGCAATCCCCTTTATTTGTTTTCGCGATGCTGATTTTTATCTTCGTATTAGCGCTCAATATGTTTGGACTCTTTGAGTTTGTAACGCCCGGAGGAAGAACTCTTGGTAATAAAGAACTGAAAAAAGGATTTGCAGGAGATTTTGTTAACGGAATTATTGCTGTTATCTTATCCACTCCTTGCTCGGCTCCTTTTTTAGGCACAGCACTGACTTATGCTTTTACGACAAGTTCACTAAATGTCTTTTTAGTCTTTAGTTTTATAGGGCTGGGGCTCGCTTTTCCTTTTATCCTTACCGGATTTTTTCCAAGCCTCATTAAGTTTTTACCTAAGCCAGGTGCTTGGATGGAAAAGCTTAAAAATATCTTAGGGCTCACACTTCTTTTAACAGTGGTTTGGCTCTACGATGTGATGGATGGATTGATCGATATGGAGTTTTCCGGTCTCTATCTCAATTCGATTCTGGTTCTCACATTTTTTGCTTTTTTTCTTAGACAAAAAATTTCACGAAATAAATTTATGAATCTCATAGCTTTTGCCCTTCCGATTATTTTACTGGGTCAGACCATTCAAATGGGAGGGTTTCAGGTGAGCTCATCCGAGGCCAGATCTAGAAGCGCTGGAGTGAAATGGGATCGATGGAGTAAGCAGTCTATGGTCAACACACCAGGGCCTGTATTCATCAATTTTACGGCAAAATGGTGTATCACTTGTAAAGTGAATAAGAAAATTGTTCTCGATAGCGACGGCTTCAGTGATTTGATCGCTCAAAACAAGATAAAGCTCCTTGAAGGGGATTGGACCAAAAGGGATGAAGAGATTACTGAATTCCTACAAAGCTATGGGATTGTCGGAGTTCCTGCCTATTTTGTTAAAACGAAATCAGGTAAGATTAAAAACTTAGGAGAGACCATTTCTCTATCTAAAATAAAAGAAGCCCTAAAATGAGTTATCTAAATTATCAGAAAAAAGAATTATTTTTTGACTCTGTCTCTATTTCAGAAATTGCAAAAAAATATCCTACTCCCTTTTATCTTTATTCAGAATCGGCCCTTCTTAGCCAATATAAGGCATTCCAAAAAACAGTGAATCAATTTGAATTGGGTGAAGACCACCTTATTTGTTTTGCTCTAAAGGCTAACCCTAATCCTTTTTTACTTGAAAGCTTATTTAAATTAGGAGCTGGAGCGGATACTGTCTCTGGAGGTGAACTTCAAAGAGCGCTTCAATGTGGCTGTGATCCTCAAAAGATTGTCTTTTCTGGTGTGGGAAAAACCAGACAAGAAATTGAGTTCGCACTGGGATGCCACGAACTTGGAATTTATTCCTTTAATGTTGAGTCCATAGAAGAGCTGGATCTCATCAACACTGTCGCCAAAGAAATGAATAAGATGGCACGCGTGGCGATTAGACTTAATCCCAAGGTCAATGCCAAAACTCATAAATTTATTTCTACCGGTTATAAAACTCATAAATTTGGTATTTTAAAAGAGGATATCTTAGAGCTCTTTACCAAGATAAATTCCTATGACTCTATTAAGCTTGTGGGATTAAGTATTCATATTGGAAGTCAACTCACAGACTTTAAGGCCACAAAGAAAGCTGTGTTAGAAGTCTGCAAACTTGCCCTACACGCACCCGAGCCTCTAGAATTTATTGATTTTGGAGGAGGACTAGGTGTTGATTATAAAGGGCGAGATCCTGAGTATAAATTAAATGAGTATATGCACTCTCTAGCAGAGGGTATTTATGAAGCTGAACTCCCCTATCATCCCCGAGTTCTCTTTGAACCTGGTCGATTCCTCTCGGCGAGTGCAGGAGTTTTTGTGACTAAAGTCATTAGAACCAAACAATCAGATAAAGTTTTTTTTGCCATTGTTGATGGAGGGATGAATGATTTTGTGAGGACTTCTTTATATGAAGCTTATCATAAAATCATTCCAGTGGTTGAATCTGGAGAAAAGAAAGTCGCAACCGAGATTGTAGGCCCTATTTGTGAGACCTCTGACTCTTTTGCATCAGGAAGAAAAATCCAAAAGCTTAAAGCAGATGAATTGATTGTTGTTTGTGACACCGGTGCTTACGGGCATTCGATGTCTTCGACCTATAATTTACGCCGAAGACCAATTGAACTCACTTTAACCACTCACTCAGATATTGTGGTTCACGAGCATTAAAATCTATTCAACAGATCTAATGGGAAGACTCATCAGTTTATTTAAAACTTCTTTTGGGTCTACGTCATTATAAAGAATTTGATAGATCCCTTCGAACATAGGCGCTCTGATTTTATATTTTTTAGCAAGTCTATAGGCAGCTTTAGTGGTTTTATATCCCTCAACCACTGATCTTTGAGAGTTGATAATCTCAGAGGGGGTCTTTCCCGACTTTGCAATATCAACCCCAAAAGTTTTATTTCTGGATAAAGATGAAGTTGTCGTGAGAATGAGATCTCCCATTCCGGAAAAAGAATAGAAAGTCTCTGGCCTTCCGTTGAAAACTTTACCAAAACGAAGCATCTCAGTAATTCCTCGGGTAATCATGGCCGCTCTCGTGTTATGGTTATAACCGAGACCTTCTAACATCCCTCCAGCAATAGCGAGTATATTTTTTAAAGCTCCTCCTAGCAAAACGCCTTTAATATCGTAAGTGGGCATCGCCTTAAAATAGTCCGTATTCATTTTCGTGGCCACGTCTAGAAGTAAGTCAGGAGTTTTTCCTGCCAAGGCCACAATTGTGACTTGTTTATCCACGATCTCTTTAGCAAACGAGGGACCTGATAAATAACAAATCTGATCTTCATATTGCCAAAAATAATTATTAAAAAGATCATCAGATAAATCTAAGGTATCCGGATCGATTCCTTTTGAAATCGACATAAAAGGAATGCCCGCTTTGAGATAAGTCTCAATTTTCTCTCCATTTTCCGCATAAAATGGAAGTATGGCACTAGTGGGAAGCCCATTCACAAGCAATTGAACAGACTTAGTCCCTACAAGTTCATCAATCTCTTCCCAGGATTTTGCCGCCCTAATATTGCTGGCAAGATTTTGACCAGGTAGATAAACACAATTTTCACGATCCGAATTTATAGATTGATAGATCTCGTCATCTCTAACTTTTAAAATAACAAGTTCAAAATTCTCGGCGAGTACCGAGGCCATAGAAGTACCGAAAGCACCCGCCCCCATAATGAGGGCCACATCAAATGACATAATAAGCTCCTTATAGACTTATTATACCCTCGACTGTCTTCATTTTCTTGTAGACGTTAATCACTTCCTGTGAGGAATGAAAACGAGCTTTAGATGTGATGCTTGTATATTTACCTGAGCGAGACGGTCTCTTAGCTATGTCATGACCGTCGAGATATTCAAGAACTTGATCAATATTGTTTTCGTTAGCTATAAATTTAAACGTATAATAGCTAGGCCAGCTAACTTGTTCGTCCAATAATTCCTGAAGCTTAGAGAAGTCTAGATTTTCCATATGAGTAATATGGTCTTTTATTTCAAAATGACAAGCCTGCCCGGCAATTTTTACCTAAAGGCAGATCTTGCCTCCACCGAAACGCTTAATATCATGTATAACATTGGACGTTATCTCACTATTTTTCTGATTACTTTTCAGGCCTACGCCTATGAGTTTCAAAACTTCACTCTGAATCAACAGATCAGACCAGTGCAAAAAACGAGAGGTCTGCATGGCCTAAGAAAATCCAGTGGAATCCCTGGAACGTCCATCATTAAAGACCTCACTGAATATATGCAGGCCAATTACCAAGACATTGGAAATGAGCAATTTCAAAAACTGCTTGAAAATCACGATCTAGGCGGAGGTGTGCTAAATTTCTCTGGTTTTACTTGGTATAAGCCAATGGTCAATTATGATATCAAGGCCAATCGAGAGCTTGCGCCTCATTTAGAATCAGATCAATGGATCGTTCAAGACACGCTCACAATCTTTGTGGAAGCTGCGACTCTTTTAAAAAACCTCGCGGATTTAGAAATCATTAATATCACACCAACCCAACTCGAAGCTTTTGCGGGTTTAACTTTTAAAAGAAAATATCATTATTTTCACTTTGCCCCCACCTATTTAGACGGGTTGAGTTCAGACTATAGTAAATTATTTTTAAGCTTCTTAAAATACAACCCAGATGGGATTTTTAATCTCGCTGAAAATGAAGTGATGAAAAGGTCTGATCAATTTACCTTCAATGCAGGGGGAAAAGTAGAGGCGCCACTTGGAAATGGACTTGAATTGAGGGCCGGAGTCCTGGTGTCTTATGCTTTTAATAATACCATTATGGTCCAAAAATTGCCTTTGAAAAAAAGGCAAAGTGAGGAAAGGCAAAATGATGAAGTCCTAAGTTTAAGTCTGGAAAAAGATTTTAATACCAAAGCCTCAGCTGAACTAAGTTTGCAATATGATTTCTTTAATATTCTAAAACTCACTCTTCTATCCAGCGAATTAGAATACTCTTATGGGAAAAGTAAAAAAACTTATCTCACACTTTTAGATCAAGATAGAAAAGATATCGAATACAATCCTAAACCAAGGGCTCAATTAAGCTCACATATCGGTGGTAATCACGAATTAAATTATTGGAAAAAACGAGTCACCACTTTGGAAGACAAGGTCAAAAGAGATATTACCTCTAAATTCTCTTTTCTTCTTTATGGAAATATTAAGAAGAAAGCTACAGAGCAAATAATCGTTGTAAAAAATGGATTAAAGAAAACCTTTTTCAAGCACTTCTCTGAGAAAAAACGATATGTGCAAGGACTCCTTAGCCGCTTATTTTCAGATGCCATCAGGCGAGTCTTTGATTTTGGAAACAAGATTAAAGAAAAAAGTTTTGAGCAAACTCAACTCTATCTCGAATTTGAAGCAGAGGAAAAATATAATTCTCAAATGAAAGTCACCGATGAGTCTCAGTTTAGTTTAAAACTTTCTCAATCATTCTACGTGGATAAAACGCATAGATGGTATCATGGATTTCGACGTAGACGTATTATTAACGATCTCAAAGCTTGGAGTTCACAAACTGAATCAATTCAGCGAAAAATAAAATCAAGAGATCTCATAGGTCCCATAAGCTTTACGAGTAATTTCACTCTATATGAAGATGGTTTTAGAAAGCTTAAAAATCTAGATTCTAGAGAAGCTATTTCGGTTCATCTTAGAATTTGTGGACTTGATCTCTCATGGTATGAGGACTACTCAAAAAAGAGATCTCGTAGAAGAGTGTATCGAGATTATAGACGAGAAAGTGAGCACCGTTGTGCTTATCGCTTGATTAATTCTTTTGAATATTATCAATCTCATCAAGAAAAACTCTTGGATTTGGCAGCCTTAAAAGATTATCTAGAGGATCTTTTGAAATACGCTGATAGTTATGAAGCGCTAAAAACTCTCATGGGAGATGACAATATCTTCTTAAATGGGAATTTAACCGCAAGAAATCGGCGCACAGGAGAAAGCTTCACTCATTTTTATCATTCTGGTCAATTCGATGGCGTTGGTGTAATAGATCGGTTTAAACAATCAGAAATTATGGTACCTCTTAATTCAGAGGTTCAATTATTTGATGAATAATTTCTAAAAGTGAAGAAAACCGTGAGTGAGATAGAAAAAGCATGTGATATTTTAAGATCAGGCGGTGTGATAGGAATGCCCACTGAGACAGTCTATGGTCTGGCAGCTTCTATTCAGTCAATTTCTGGATTAGAAAATATTTTTAAAACTAAAGAAAGACCTTTTTTTGACCCTTTGATTGTGCACGTTAACTCTATCTCTCAAGCCAAATCTCTCACCTCAGATTGGAATGAGACCTGTCAAAAACTTGCCGACAATTTCTGGCCTGGCCCGCTTACTCTTATTCTTGATAAGTCACCCGAAGTTAATGACCTTATCACCTCAGGACTCACCACTGTAGGAATTAGATTCCCCTCACATCCCAAGGCCCTTGAACTTATTGGTGAGCTTGGACATCCCGTGGCAGCTCCCAGTGCAAATAAATTTAAAAAAATATCTCCCACCACAGCTGAGCATGTAAGTAATGAATTTCCAGATATTCTTGTTCTAGAGGGAGGACAAAGTGAGGTAGGAATTGAATCTACCATTATCCGCGTTCAAAATAGTGAACTCATCATTTATAGGCCTGGGATGATAACGGAAAAAGAGTTAAAGGAAAAATTAGGAAGCGACTTTAAAGTTTCATTAAAAGAAAGCCCTATAGCTCCTGGTCATCTAGCTGAGCATTATAGACCAATTAAGCCATTAATTTTGAAACTAGAATCAGAGAATATTGATTCCCCCTATCAGAGTCCTTTGACTTGGACTGTTCCCTCACAAGCGACACTTGCTGCCAGACAACTCTACTCAAAACTTAGAGAGCTTGACCAAAAAGATGGTGATTGTATAGAGGTTCTTATCACTGAAGAAATGACTCAAGACGATCAATTTAGAGGTATATTAAATCGACTTTATAAAGCCGCGTCTTTAAAGAGCAATCGAATAAAATCAGAATACTGAATCAGCGCCATTAATATCCCGGTGACAATAAAAAAAAGCAGAAGCTTCAGATGAGCATGAGAGTCTTTTTTGGCCTTAACCCCTAAGTCACCTTTAATTCCATTTTGATCCAAAATGGCGAGAGCGCGATCCACGTTATTAACTGAGAACAAAAGATCATCTCCGGTATCTTTTTGAGTAATCGAGAGAAAATATCGTGAATGGATCAATTCAAATTTTTCAATTTGGTTATAATGAATCGTTGTATTAAAAAAAGGCAGACCCTTATTAATCCTTATTCCATTTTCAAAAAATGTTACCCCTCTCACAAACCCGTAATAAACGATGGGTATAAAAACTGCGATGAAAAAGAAAATATATTCTTGGGGAAAAGTCGTGTGATAGGAAAATAATTGATAAATGATAGAGGTCTCAGAAAGTTCATTTTTTTCTACAAAATCTAAAAATCTTGAGCGAGCTGCTGATTGCATATTTAAATTTGCAAATAAAATTCCAAATATAAAAAGACTGAGAAGCTTTAAAGAGGCAATACTAGTGGAGTGGTAAAGCGCTCTACCTAACACTTTCAATCCTAATACTCTATAGGAGGTGTCATTCCTCTAGCATGTCTCAGAATATCGATAACCTCGCGAGCACAACCATAGCCAGCTTCAGTAACAGTCGTATAGTCAACGATTTCTCTAACCTCTTCACTAGCATTAGGCACCGTCGCAGCGAAGCCTACTTTCGCTAAAATGGGCATATCAAAAAACTCATCTCCCATATAGAGGACTTCTTCATCTTTTAATCCGGTTTTTTCTAAAACATCTTGATAGGCTTGTCTTTTATCTTCTTTTCCCATGTAGACATATTTCACACCTAATTGTTCAAAACGCTTTTCTACTCCTAATGACTCGCCACCAGTAATGATTCCCACTTCAATTCCTGCGCCAGCTAAAAGCTTAAAACCATAACCATCGCGAATATGAAATTGACGATTAAACCCGATTTCCTCTCCCATCCAGAGAACACGACCATCAGTCAGTATTCCATCAACATCAAAAAGGCATAGTTTTATCTTGGATAATTTTTCTTTAAAGTGTTCACCGATTTCTTTCAGCTGCAAACCTTTAGCCACGAGTCGCCTCCTTAATTTTAAGAATCACTTCAACCAGCGGTTTAATTTTCTCAATAGGAAGCTGGCTAGTCGCATCTGAAAGGGCATTTTCTGGATCAGGATGAGCCTCCATAAAAAAGCCATCTGCTCCCGCCGCTGCGGCTGCTTTGGCCAGAGTATAAATCTGATCTCTTTTTCCCCCCGTAGACTTACCCAATCCCCCTGGTTTTTGAACCGAGTGAGTCGCATCATGGATGGTAAGACAACCAAACTCTTTCATAATCTGAAAGCTTGCCATATCAACGACTAAATTATTGTATCCAAAGCTGGTTCCGCGCTCGGTAAGAAGAATTCTTTCTGGAGGAAGAAAATTCGATGCTTTTTCAACGATATTTTTAGCATCCCAAGGGGCGAGAAATTGTCCTTTTTTAATTTTGAGTCGTCCTCCGTATTTCTTACAAGCCTCGGCTCCGGCCAAAACCATATCTGTCTGACGACATAAAAAAGCTGGCACTTGTAGAGTATCCACCACCGAAGCCACTTGATCCGCTTGATCAGGAAGATGATAATCTGTAATAACTGGCAGTTTGAATTCATTTTTTATTTTTTCAAGAATTCTCAGTCCTTCATCAATTCCAGGCCCTCGATAAGAATCAATCGCACTTCGATTGGCCTTATCAAAGCTTCCTTTAAAAGTGAGTTGCATTTGTGAGGAGAATTCTTCCAGGTCTTTGACCAATCTCTCGGCCACATTCATGGCCAATTTCTCGCTTTCCAACACACAAGGTCCAATAAAGAAATCCATTTTTTTCATATTCTATTCCTTAACAATTACTTTGTTATTTATGTCTTCTCGCTGCCGCAATAAAAGAGCTAAACAGCGGATGAGGATGAAATGGTCTTGATTTAAACTCAGGATGATACTGACAAGCTATAAAAAAGGGATGTTCAGATAACTCAATGACTTCCACTAAATTCAACTTCTCATTTCGACCTGAGACTTTCATCCCTGCTGCTTCAAGCTTAGGGACAAATTCATTATTCACTTCAAGTCTATGACGATGCCTTTCTGAGATATGTTCCGACTCATAAACTTTATAGGCCAGTGTGCCCTTCTCAATAGTGCAATCATAGGCTCCAAGCCGCATGCTTCCACCTTTATTCATCTCTTCTGATTGCCCTTCCATATAATGAACGACAAAATCACCTTTTTGATTAAACTCCATGGATGTCGCAGCTTTTATTCCTGCTTTATTTCGCGCAAATTCAATCATCGCCAGTTGAAGCCCCAGACAAATCCCAAAAAAGGGCAAATTGTTTTCGCGAGCATATTGAATGGCCACAATCTTCCCTTCTGTCCCTCGTTCACCAAATCCACCAGGAACCAGAACTCCATTCACTCCCTCAAGACTTGAGGTATCACCTCGCTCGAGATCCTGAGCATCAATATAGACCATATCTAATTCAACTTGATTAAAAATGGCTCCGTGAGTGAGTGCTTCATCAAGTGATTTATAAGATTCAACTAACTCAGTATACTTCCCAACAATACCAATTTTAACTTTACCGATCGGATGAGTCACATTGTGAACGACCATCTCTAGATCTTTTGTATTGGGAGTTGTGGCCCATATTCCGAGTAGCTCACATATTTTTGAATCTAAACCTTGTGTGTGTAGATTCAAGGGTACTTTGTATATTGAATCAAGATCAATGCACTTAAAAACATTGTCTTTGGGAACATTACAAAAAAGTGAAATCTTATCCATGATAGATTGATCAACATCGCGATCCGCTCGACATAAAATAATATTAGGAAATAAACCAATGGAGCGAAGCTCTTTAACTGAGTGTTGAGCTGGTTTTGACTTAAGCTCTCCTGCAGCGGAAAGATAAGGCACCAAGACTAAGTGGATAAAAATGACATTTTCTGGACCTACATCGTGAGCGAACTGTCTGATACTCTCCATATAAGGAAGAGATTCAATATCCCCTACTGTTCCTCCAATTTCACCGAGAAGTAAATCACAGTCCTCTGCCGCTAGATGAATCCTGCGTTTAATTTCATCGGTTATATGAGGAACAACTTGCACGGTTTTTCCGAGGTAGTTTCCTTTGCGCTCATTTTCTATAACTTCTAGATAAACTTGTCCGGTCGTAAAATTATTTTTCTTAGAAAGAGTCAGGCCTGTAAATCTCTCATAATGACCAAGATCGAGATCTGTTTCTGCACCGTCATCGGTGACGAAAACCTCTCCATGCTGAGTAGGACTCATTGTTCCAGGATCGACATTGATATAGGGGTCCATCTTTAGCATATTAATTTTAAGGCCTCGTCTTTCAATCAAAGCCGCTATACTAGCAGCAGTGAGGCCCTTTCCAAGGGAGCTTGCAACTCCTCCAGTTATAAAAATATATTTTTTAGATTTTTTACTCACCCATCACTCCTTCGACCTTTTTAATGTCTTCAGGGGTATCTACTCCCAATAGTTCTACTTCTAGTTTTGTGGCCCCAATCGTTAAACCATTTTCCAAGGCTCTTAATTGTTCAAGCCTTTCACAAATTTCAAGTTGTGAAGGTTTAAGTTTTGAAAACTTCAAAAGAGCTTCTGGCCTATAGCTATAAATCCCAATATGTTGACTCCAATCTTTTACTTCGCCCGTTTGATAATAAGGAACACCGGCTCTAGAAAAATAAAGACAAGCTTTTGTTTCCTGACTTAAAACAGCCTTCACGATATTTGGATTTAGATAAGAAGACTCCTCTCCAGATCTTGGTTTAACCGCTGTAAATATATCAAAATCAGACTGGGCATGAGACTCAACAACTTTTTTAATATATTGAGCTCTCATCAACGGCTCATCCCCTTGCATATTCACAATATAATCAAAGTTTTGATCCTTATAATATTTATCTAGAGCAAGGGCGATCCTCTCCGACCCCGTAGAAACATCTTCATCCACTCGTACGGATTTTCCACCGGCAATTTTGACTGCTTCTTCTATTCGTTCATCATCAGTGACAATCGCAAATTCGAAGCCAGTTTCCTGACAATTTTGAACAATATGGGCTATCATGGGTTTGCCATTGATCATGGCAAGAGGCTTTCCAGGAAAGCGGGTTGATCCGTACCTGGAGGGAACTAGAATCAGTGCGTTGGTCATATTTAATAAGTCCCTAAATTCGCTAAAATAATACCTATTCATAGACTTACTGGCCATAGCTAGGATTTTATTTGAATTCTGATAAAATAAGATCAATGGAAATCTTTAAAACTTTGAGACTCTATTTCTTATGCAGTACCCTACTGCCGCCATCAGTCTTTGCGCAAGGCACACCATTAAAAGATCTCATCCGAGATCCTATTGTATCTAGGAGATGCAAAGCATTATTGGGTGAACGCGACCAAAAAGTTAAAATCAAACAAAGACTCAACGCACTTCTTTTACGTAATAAAAAGCTTCAAAAATCACTTAAACCAACCCAAGAGATCACCATGAAGCGCTTGCAGCTAAACGAGATACAACTTCGCAATAATTATCGTTTAACTGAGATCAAAGTTAAGGCCATGGATGAGGATATCATTCGCAAAGGTTGTCCTGGAGTCACACTCTAGAATTTTTTCTTTGCGGCTGCTTTTTTCATTGTTAGAATTCTTGAGCACACACGTAAACAATGGATTGTAGAATTTTAAGAACTTTCACTATGAGAGAGAGACTCATTTTAATTTTATTCCTTTTTTTATCCGGACAGGTCTGGTCTCAGGATATTGATCTCAACCAACTTGAGAAAGAAGTCTCCAACACCAAAACGAATAATGATTTAAGAGACCAAGCTAAAAAAATCACCCTGCAAGATGCTATCGAAGAAGGTCTTCGCAATAATTTTAACGAAAAAGTAAGAAGCTACACCTTTCAATTGAATGAATTAGATTTCAAAGATACTTATGAAGAGTTTTGGTATCCTCAACTCAATTTAACCATGCAAACTGATGGCGATCATTTTGTTGATAATATTTATCGTGATGCCAATCAAAATGCCCAAGACTCAACTGTCTCTCCCGTGGGATATGTAGGACTTGAAATTGAGGATTACTCACTTTTTAATTGGGGCCGAGATTATCTCGACTACCTCAGCGCCAAGAACACTTACGCTAGAAATAAACAACGCCTAAAAGAACAGCGTAGGGCACTTAGATTTAATATCATCGCTGAATACTTCAATCTGGCGAGACAAAATAATGTTGTTAAAATTTTAAAACGACAGCTAAGTCACACTTCTTTTATCTATCGTCTGGCCAAAGAAAAAATGAGGATTCGAAAGATAGACTCACAAGAGTTTCTCCAAACTAAGCAGCTCTTTTTAAAGGCTCATAAAAACTACCAAGATGCCTTGTTTGAATACTATCAAATTCAAGAATCACTTGCCCGCTACCTAGGTGACGACTTAGAAACGATTTACTACCCCATTAACGAACTTAAATTTGAGCCCATGACCATAAAACTTTCCGAGTCACTGGCTTTATCTATGCGAAATAGTCCTGAGCTTTTAGACGCTAGAGTTGAGATGGAAAATGCATCAAGAAGTTATCAAAGATCACTCAAAGATAATTTACCATTGCCGGAAATCACGATGAAGCTAGGTTCTTATCAAAGACAATTCTCTGGTACTGGGTTTGAAGATAACTACGAGACATTTTCAGGCTCCAAAAATGTAGAAGTAGCCGCCAGTCTAAATATGACTTGGACGATCTATGGAGGCGGTGGATTTTTAAATAAAAGGGTTCAAGAGTCCTCATTTTATCAGAAAAAAATTCGAGAAATCCAATTAAGAGAGACTCATAGAGATATCAAGGTTACCAATAAGCTGACTCACTCAAGAGTTATCTATCTTCAAAAGAAATTTGCGGCAGTGGAAAAACAACGAGAAACTTCACGAAGAGTCTTTGATAAAGCGGTAGACAATTATATTGCTTCAAAAACTCGTTTTGCAGATATTTATCAAGTTCTTGAAGAACTGCAAAGCTCACAAGTTTATTATGAGAATACAAAATATGAACATCTTCTTGAAAAGCTCAAACTAGCTCAATTAATGGGGGTAGATGATTTTCCAGGAGAGAAATTTGATACGTTGGTGCTGAAATGAGATTTTCTAAATCAAGTAAACTCTTAATTCTAATCACTCTCTTCTTAACTTCTCATAGTTTTGCTCAAAATATTAAAGAGGTAGAGCGAAGAAGGCTTATTAGAGATTATAAGGTACAAGACGTTACTGCAGAGGAAATTAATAACTTCCCTGAAATTCACCTGGATGAACAATCGGTCCTAGAGCGTATTGATAAAAGAACAGGAGTTTATGAAGACCCCTACTACACGCTCCAAGACGAAGCCCGTTTTTCTCTTGGCTATGCACTTTCTCAAGATTATCAAAATCCAACCAAGGTGCAGTCGATCTATGGTTCTTACATGAATAAAATGGATGATTCCTACCAAGATATGTGGTGGGCCATCCAATTCAAACGCACAGTTGCTCAATTTAATGCCATTCATGATGCTCCCGAAACAGGGGGAAGAGGTACCAATCAACAAGGTATCACGATGATGGGACTTGGTGTCGCTCATAATTTTTGGACGCTTAATGATCTTTTTAAAAGTAGCAGAGTTTTTGAGACGGTAGCTGTCTATCTTAATTATAACTTCCATGTGGACAGTACAGATGAACAGAGTTATCAAGGGTTTGGTTATACGGCTGACTACTCGCTGGTTTATCGCTCCACCAAAAGATGGTTTTATGGTGGTAAATTTTCATATAACTGGGCGCAAGTAGAAAGGGCAGCAGAGGAAGGTGAAAGCGATTCCGATACCTCTCTTGTGTTTGGCTGGACCACATTAGCATTTGAGCTTGGATTTTATTTTTAACTCATAAAGGATACCAAATGATAGAACGCTACAATTGCCCCGAAATCTCAGATATCTGGGACGATTACCATAAATTTAAAACATACCTGGAAGTTGAAATTGCTCTTATCGAAGCTTTAGAGGGAGTAAAGATCCCAGAAGGCATTTCAAAAGTCGTTAAAGAAAAAGCGAAAATCGATCCAAAAAGAATCTTTGAAATTGAAAAAACAACGAAACATGATGTGATTGCCTTTTGCACTTCCATCACTGAGAATCTTCCCAAAGACATCTCTAAGTATTTTCATTTTGGATGTACCTCAAGCGATATCATCGATACGGCCACGACACTTCAAATCAAACAAAGTGTTGAGCTCATTATCCATCAAACTGAGAAACTCATCAAAGCACTTAATATCCAAGCTGAAAAAACTAAGCATATTATTTGCATGGGTCGCTCACATGGAATGAACGCTGAGCCCATGAGCTTTGGATGTAAATTTTTAAGCTCCTATGCAGAGTTTTCCAGACGCCTTGAGGACTTAAAACAATTTCATCAAAAACAAATGACCGGACAGCTCTCAGGAGCAGTTGGTAACTATACAGTACTCACCCCAGAGATTGAAAAAGCGGCCATTGAAAAACTTGGTTTAAAAGTAGAGCCTATCAGCACCCAAGTTATTCCCAGAGATAGAATTATCTCTCTGGTTAATATTACGGCTTCAATTGCTAGTGCTATTGAAAGGCTGGCCACAGAGATACGCCATCTTCATCACTCCGACATCAATGAGGTTTACGAAGGCTTTGCCGAAGGACAAAAAGGCTCCTCGACCATGCCTCATAAAAAGAATCCTGTTTCTGGTGAAAACTTAACAGGACTATCCCGCATGATTCGCTCTCACCTCATCATTGCTCATGAGAATAATACCCTTTGGCATGAAAGAGATATCTCTCACTCTAGTGCTGAGAGAATGATGCTACCTGATAATTTAGGCTTGACCTTTTATTGCCTAAGAAGGCTGACCTCCACGGTTGAGAATTTAGTGATTAATGATGAGACGATTCAGAAAAAAGTTCTCAATAATTATCATTATCTTTCAAGCTATGTACTACATCGTCTGATCGCTGAAAATCGCGCGACCAGAGAAGAGCTTTATAAATTGGTTCAATCGGCTTCATTTGAATCCAACTCTCCTTTGCAATTTAAAGAGATGCTGGAGAAATCTGATTTAACTGAAGAGTCTGATTTAAGCTTCATTGCCTCCCTGGATGAGAAAACCATCAGAGGTATATATCTCAAACATGTAGAGTCGATTTTTGAAAGAGTAAAAGCTCAATATAAAAGTCAGCTGAATTCATAAAAAAAGGCCCTATTTCTAGGGCCATTTTTCGAAGGATGATTGCGAGAGCCTAGGCCCTCAACACTATAATTGATTAATGGTGTATTCTCTGTCCTGAAAAAGATCATTCTGATCTGAGATATAAGTTAGAGCTTCTTGTCTTGTATCAAAAAGTCCTATACTCACGCGATACCACTTCCCTTTACCAGGAATATTCGCTTCATTTATAATCATATCGTAGCCTTTAATAATAAAGGCATCTGCAAACTCTTGTGCACTTTCTTGGCTTTTATGAGCTGACAATTGGACTGTATATTTACCGGCGTAAGGATTTTTAGCTTCAGGTGTGGACTCTTCGCTCGCTCCCACATCTTCTTTAACAGGCTCAGCTTCCTTTGCGTCATTTCTAGGTGAAACGGTGACTCTCTCTTCTGCCAATTTTTGCATCTCTTCTTTAATTCGTTGATCTATATCGTTTTGTTGAAGAGGAGACTCTTCTTTCGGCGTATCTTCTGTAGGAATGATCTCATCTACTTTTTCCTCAGTGACTGACTTTAAATCAATCATCTCCTGATCTTTTTTGGTGTACCCATCAGCTTTTAAAGAGAGACTTTTTCCCGTTCTCACTCCAAGAGTAAATGCGATTACAGCAATCAAGACAATAAACACGAAAATAAGTACAACTTCTTTTCTTTCAAATACGAACAATTTGTTCTGATCTTCCATACCACCATTTTATAACTGCCTTGAATTTGGTGCAAACAGAAAGTTTTTCGCCTTTGTCATTTTGTGCCTCTCTCACAAAGAGGATTTGAAGAAATTCAGATTTGAAATAAGTTTCTCATAGGGGCAAGCGCTTATTTTCAAGTGTAAGCAATCGCCTTAGAACTAAGCTCAATCGACTTATCCATAACTACTAAAAGGGAGAAAACTTATGAGCAAAGTGAAAAAATCAAAGAAATTGAAAACCTTTATAAAAGAGGAAAAAGGCCAGGGCGTGATGGAATATATTATCTTGACTGGTTTAGTGGGTATATTTTGCCTAGCCGCTGTGAAAAAATTTGGAAAATCTCTCGATACGCGTCTTAATCAAATCGATAAAAAAATCAAAAGAGAATTGGTGATCGACTAATGGAAACTTTAAGGTTCACCATCTCATCAGGTTTAATACTTTCGGCCCTCTGTCTGTCACTTAGAAAGACAGAGGAGCTTCAATGTCAAAAATATAAAGCTCATACAAAAATTCAAAATGAGCTTAAAAATCGCTTTAAAATCAAAACTCTTCCGAGTTTATCTTTTTTAAATTTCTGCCCAACTCCAAAAACAAATTCTTACCGACTTAATGGAGGAGTCGATTTTGAATAATCAAAAAGGCTCAGCTTCATTTCTTGTCATCGTATCACTTCTCATCGTCTGCTTGAGCTTTACAATGATAGTCAAAAAAGATATTTCCCAAATAAAAGAGCAAAACGATACCTATTACGGTCTTTTATGTGCCAAAGAGGTCAATAGTGAAACAGGACGTCTCGTAACCGAAATCAATTTTACTAATAAGATTTTAAAATTACTTAAAGCCGGAAAACTACTTACTAGTCTCATCCCTCAACTAAGACTTCTAACTGGTTTTTTAGGTAAAGCCAGTCAAAAATCTCTTAAAGCCTACCAAAATGCCCGTGTTCAAAAATATCGAATCACTCTCTCTTCCTTGAATAGGCAAAGATGTCATGTACTTCCAAAGTCATATAAAACTCCCTTTCAATTCGGACTTGTGAGCGCAAGAAGGGACAAATGGGATCGAATAAAAATGCGAAATCGCTCAAATTGGGAGCATCGCTACTTTGGAGGAAATCTAAGTATTAAGTCAAAAGTTAATATGAGATCGGGAAAGACGCAGACAAAACTCATAAGGAGAATTTTTTAAATGATACTACAACTCTTTGTTTTTTTTCTCGTGAGCCTTTGGATTCAATTCGCTCTCATTAATAAAAAATTAGAAACAGTGAAAGACAAAAATAAATCAAGCTTTGAAAGGAGATGGAATGAAATCGATCGGCGATACCAATAAGAAAAATCTCCTCACATTAATTCTCCTGTTTATGAGCAATTTCGTAACCTATCAACTAGCCTCCCTGCCACAGGAAATGAACACTCCTCAAGAGAGTTATATGCGTCCAGACTATGACACGATAAAACTTATCGCCAGAAGTTATATACCTTTTGAAAGACTCAGACCTATTCATGTGAAAGATGACGGTAGATTAATAGCTTATTGTCTTTTAATTGATAAAAATCCTGAAACTGAAGAGTTTACTCTCTATTGTCCAAAAAAATTTTTGGGAAGACTCGTTAACTCTCAAAACCCTCATTTGATTCCCTATCAGGAGGACTTGAAAATCACAACAAACAATATCACCAAAGGAAGATCCTATGAAATCTCTATTCCCTAATCCATTCTTAGTGAAATCTCTCATTTTTAGCATTCTTATTTTTAAAGTAAGTGGAGCCCATGCCATGGAGATAATTATTCAAACAGAAATAGGTGCACCAAAAATGGCCAGCTCCATTAAAGAGAGGTTGATTCAAAAGTATTACCTACCTAGTAATCGAATCAAAATTTATAGAGTTAAAAATTGTGAAAGCAAAGAAAGATTTAGATTAGAGTGGTGCTTAAAAAAAACAGGGGATCTCTTAGAGCTCCCCAACAAAAACAATTCACTTATAAAAACTTCACTTTTAGTTTTTAGAAGGATTAAAAATGATCAATAGAGAATTAAATTATTTCTCTTTGTGGACCGCAAACTTAGGTGTTGTACCATGCTTTTCGTTGTGGTTCTTACGCTTTCTACCAGCTTTTTTAAGCTTTAAACGTCTTCTACATCTTGTTTGCATTGTTCGTGAAGCCATAATATTTTCCTTATTCAATTCGTCAATTTTATCAAAAAACAGAAGGTTATTATTAACGTTTGGTGCTTGTATTGTCAAAGCTTTCTTGCTCTCAGCCAGTTTGTGCGAAGCAAAACCAGTCATTAACGAAGAAATCTTTCTCTCCAAAGGTGAGCAAACAGAAATCTCTATAAAAAACCTCGAAAATTACTCAATTGGAAATAAAGAGGTGCTTAAGCATAAGTATTTAAAATCTAAGGATCTTCTTATCCTAAAAGCTGCGAGTCTAGGCTTTTCAGACCTTATTATAAACACCAAAGATAATAAATATGCCTATAAAATATATGTCACATCAAAACGCTCTCAATTAAAGAAAATGGAAGCGGCAGGAGCTATTGAAAAAAGTGGTCTAGAGGTAAATACATTTTCCGATGTCATCTATGTCTCGGGAGAGATAAAAGACTTAAGAACTTATCTGCTCTACCAAAAAATCCTCAAAGATGACTCACTGCAAGTTGTTTCAGAGGTAGGTCTAAAATCAAAATTTGCCTCAGACTTTATAGACAAACTCTACAATGATTTTCGTAAAGCTGGCTTTGAATTCATCAGTTGTCAGCTCGTAGGAATAGATTTTTTCTGTCAATACTTGGGAGACTCTGGTCAACAAAGCCTAATCAAAAAATACCAGCAGCAATTCTTCGTAAAGATCTCGCCCTTAGAATCAACAATGTCTTTAAAGCTAAAGCTTTATATCGTTTATATTAAGCAAAATGACTCTATTCAAAGAGACTCTGGTCTTAATCAAATCTCTGCCTCCTTGAAAGACGCAATTGAATTAAATAAGAGATCACTAAGAACAGGAGATATTCTATTACAAGACGAAGGGCTTGAGTCCTATCTTATAGCTAGTCCTGCTCTTTCAATATTAGGAGGAGAAAACTTTGAAGTCAGCATAGGAGAGGAACAACCTATTATAAACCAAACTGCGACTTCACAAACAACCACTTTCAAATTCTCAGGAATAAAATTCAAAGGAAAATTAGAAAGCTTAGGAAATCATTATAAACTTAAATATCAAACTGAGATTACAGAGAGTGGACAGTCCAATTTCTCAGGTCCGAGGGGGAAATCTGCTTTTCTTATAGATCTAGACCAAACAAAAGAAATTTTGGAATTCGAATTAGATCAAAAAAGTTTTACGAAGCAATCAGTGCCCTGGTTAAGCGCTCTCCCCTATTTAGGTGAGTTACTCCAAAAAAATGAAACGCAGTTTGGTCAATCCATACTCAAGTTTTTTATTACCGTAGAGGAAGATAAATGATTGCTGAAATTCAAAAACCAAAAGAGAAGTTTCAAATCGCCCTAAACAAGGGAAAGGTTCTGGCCTCTCACGAACTGATAAGTGAGAACTTTGAAGACTCGCAGATAAAAAGTCTCATTTTATCTTGGTATAGAAATATTACAAAAATGGATTTTCTCCCCAATCTTCCTGAAGATATTGAAGAGATTATTTTTCACTCCCCGACGAATATCATTTTTAAACAAAGACAAAAGCAAACCGAAATCGATTGTGACTTAACAAAAGAAGACTTCACAATTCTTTTAGATCATTTAGCCTTAAAAAATAATGTTAATTGGAATCTGAAGTCTCCTTTCGTTTCATTTTTTAGTACCTTTAGAGAGCGTAAAGTGCGAATGACGATGATCCATGGAGCCACTAACCAAGAGTTAAAGGCAAAAATCTTTATCAGATTTCTTAATGAGAATTTGATCCCCATTAGTAGCTATGGTGAAACTGGTATCAGCGTCGCTGAGAAAGTCAAAGAGAAGAAGAATATCTTAGTTTGCGGAGCTACCGGAAGCGGTAAAACAACTTTTATGAACTCTCTGATGCAAAGTATACCCAACTCTGATCACACCATCATCTTAGAGGATACCAAGGAGTTAATATCTCCTCATGACAATATAACCAATTTTTTAAGTGACCCAGACCAAGGGGAAGAATATAGTCTCCTATCCTATTTGAAATTTGCTATGCGGATGACTCCAGACAGAATTATTATTGGAGAATTAAGAGCAAAAGAAGTTGAACCACTTCTCTCTGCACTAAACAGTGGGCACAACGGCGTTATTAGCTCTATTCACGCAAATAATGCTCCCGCTGCACTCGAAAAATTTGCGCTACTTTGTCAGCTCTATGGGAAAGCCGATTTAAATTATAATCTGGTTTTAAAGCTTATCTGCCAAAATATCGATTATGTTGTTCACCTGGAAAATAAAAATATATCCCAGGTGATCCAAGTTTTTGGCTCAGATGAAGGACAAATATTCTTTGAAGAATTAGTCTCTTTTTAGTTTTTTATAACTAATTCTGTGAGGAACTTCAGCCTCATCTCCAAGTCGACGTTTTTTATCTTCCATATAATCCGAGAAGTTTCCTTCAAACCAAACCACTTGAGAGTTTCCTTCAAAAGCAAGAATATGGGTCGCTAGTCTATCGATAAAGTATCTATCGTGGGAGATAACTACCGCACAACCCGCATAGTCTTCCAGTGCTTCTTCTAGAGCACGAAGTGTGTTTACATCAAGATCGTTTGTCGGCTCATCCAAAAGAAGAACGTTTCCACCTTCACGAAGCATTTTTGCCAAGTGAACTCTATTTCTCTCCCCACCAGAAAGTTCAGACACTTTTTTCTTTTGATCCTCACCAGAAAAATTAAATTTTGAAATATAGGCACGAGCATTAACTTCTTTTCCAGCAACTTCAATGACATCAAGTCCATCAGCTACGACTTCAATAATATTTTTATTAGGATCCATCTCACGGCTTTGATCAACATAGGCCAGATCAACTGTGTCCCCTACGACGAAGTCACCACTATCTGGTTTTTCTTCTCCCGTAATCATTTTAAAGAGTGTGGTCTTACCAGCCCCGTTAGGCCCGATAATCCCAACGATCCCCCCGGGAGGAAGTTTAAAGGAGAGGTCTTCATAAAGAAGTTTATCTCCAAAAGCTTTAGAGACATGGTCGGCATTGATAACAACATCGCCAAGTCTTGGACCGCTTGGAATGAAAAGAGCATTCGTTTCGTTTCTCTTTTCGTTCTTACTGTCTTCAAGCATTTTATTATAGTTATTAATCCTCGCCTTACCTTTGGCCTGTCTCGCTTTTTGAGATGAATTGATGAATTCAAGTTCTCTTTTAAGCGCTTTTTGTCTTTTTGATTCAGATTTTTCTTCTTGTTCAAGTCTTTTCGCTTTTTGCTCAAGCCAAGTTGTATAGTTTCCTTCCCAAGGAATTCCATGACCACGGTCAAGTTCAAGAATCCAACCTGCAACATTATCTAAAAAGTACCTATCGTGGGTGATCGCAATAACTGTCCCTTTATAAGCTTGAAGATGTCTTTCAAGCCAAAAGACCGTTTCCGCATCAAGATGGTTAGTAGGTTCATCCAAGAGAAGTACATCCGGCTCTTGTAAAAGAAGTCTACATAAAGCAACTCTTCTTTTTTCCCCTCCAGATAGGTTTTCACATTTTTGATCTGCATCTGGACACCGAAGAGCATCCATCGCTAGATCTAATTTGGAATCAAGATCCCATATATTATGAGCATCCATTTTATCTTGTAATTTTCCTTGCTCCTCTAATAACGCATCCATATCAGCATCAGGATCAGCAAATTTTTCATTGATAGCCTCATAGGCATCACGAATGGCCACTAACTCGGCACAACCTTCTTCTACAACATCGCGAACAGTTTTTTCGGGATCAAGTTTTGGTTCCTGTTCAAGATAGCCTACAGAGATGCCTTTTGAGAGATTTACATCGCCACTATAATCAGTATCAATTCCAGCTATAATTCTTAAAAGAGTCGATTTACCCGCACCGTTAAGACCAAGAACACCTATTTTGGCGCCATAGAAAAATGATAACGATACGTCCTTTATAACAGTTTTTTTACCTGGGTAGGTTTTAGAAACTCTAGACATTGAGAAAATGATCTTCTGACTCATATTGAAATACCTTTTGTTATTGTCCCGGTATCATAGAACAGGCCTTACACTCAGTAAATATCAAATCAATTGCGAGCTAAATCCCCACCTGTCCAATAACCAGGCCTATTGAGTAGAAGTAACCTGGAATAACAAAGAGAAGAAAGCTCAATAGCTTAACTCCAAGCAGTAATTTCTCCATTTTCTCAAGACTCACTTCATAATGATCCCAAATCTCTTCAACCAACAGATTAAGCTCTTCTTTTGGCAAAGTCCCTTTTGTTTTAATTGTCCTAAGGTAGAACTCTAGTCTCTGGATGATACTAAAATGCTTTTTTGAAGATTTCTTCTGATCTAAGTACTCCTCCATTTCAGTTTTTATCTCATGCAAAGGACGCGAAGTTTTAACCAAGCATCTAACCTTGTAAATCATTTTAAACAGGGGAAGAAAGGGTGCACAAATTCTCATTTTGATAGATTTAACCACTTGGGAAAAAAGATAGGATCCAATTATCTGCCAGAGAAGAATTAAACTAATATCAACAATCTCGAGCGAAAAGCCCAAGGTAGCTGTCATATGTAAAAGCATAAACCAGGTAAAAGCGCACATTGAGATATACTGTAAAAAACTGGTTTGAATGATTCCTTTAATCTTTCGATCAGACTTAATATCTAGATTGAGAGCTTTGCGAAGCTCCTGGAAAGCTGAATTGGGGTTAATCCCGTATTTTTTTTCTAGAGCTTTCATATCCCAAATCATTAAGTGATAAAATTTATACTCAGGAAGCTCTAAATGTGGGTCAAAATTTACTAATTGCTGAGCGATGACTTCGGGTTGAGTCAGGCCTCTAGATGTAGACTTAAATAAACTTTCAATTGAAATAGGATACAAATGAAGCGCAGCAATAAGAATACAGCCTAAAATAAGAATTCCATAGAACATGATTGTCCCTCCCCTTGACATACAGCAGCGTTGAGGGCATATACGTCTCATGCAAAATACCCTAACAGAAATTTCTCCAGGCCAGGAATCTCATCAAACTGATGAGCACCAAAAATTCGTTATTGAAATGATCGAAAAATTTGGTGACTTAACTAAGGAAGAACTCTCTACTATCAAGGACGAGCTTCAGCAGATTTGCTTAGAATTTGACCCTTATCAGCCTCAGCAAATTTCTCAGGAACTAAAAACATCTCTTAAAAAATACAGATTAGATGAGATGTTGGAAAATCCATTTACTTTTACTAATAATCTACTTCGAATACTTACCAGCGTTGAAACTGAGTATAAGCTAAGAAGTTAAAACGAAACGAACAAATGAGGGCGCTTGAAAACTTATTCATTGCATCCCATATCTAATAAATATATCCGCCAAGGTCACCCTTGGATAACCTTAGATGAATATTCTAAAAAATTCGCGCGCCATGAGCAGTTCATCGTCTCTAAGGGGCATACGGCTCTCCTTATCCACGATCCTGACCATCATCAAATTAGAGCTCGTGTTTGGAGTTTAACAGGAAATTTTGAAGAACAAATTAGACGTTTTCCAAACGAGTTAGAAAAAAGAATTAATGAGGCGATAGAGAAGCGAACGAAAAATAATTTTGAAAGAGAGAACTTCTATCTTTGTTTTGGTGAGTCAGATCGACTTCCGGGTTTATTTATTCAAAAACTTGGAGATCATCTTCTCGTTCAATACTTTGCATTCTATTGGCAAAAATTCAGTAAAGATATTGTACGAATATTACAAAGCTCCATGCAAGAGTACTATAAAGAGAAATTTATCCCTGAAAATATTTGGATTCAAATGAGGGCCGGAAAACAAGAGGCTCCCATATGTTTTAATAAAGGACAGAGTACGAGTGAATTTACACTTAAAGAGTTTGGCCTAAGCTACAAATTAAAGCTTGGCAATACTTATGATCACGGTCTCTACACCGATATGGCTGCCATTCGCCAACAAACCACTAGTTTTATCGGTGGTGCTAGAAACTTTCTTAATCTCTATTCATACACCGGTGCTTACTCTCTATTTGCTCTTAGTCTAGGAGTTCCAGAGGTTCATAGTGTCGATCTCTCAAAGAAATATTTGAATTGGCTCGAAGAGAATTTAGAGTTAAATAGTTTCGAAGGGGCCCATACTTCACATCTAGGATCAGTCAAAGAAAAACTGAATGCTTTCATAAAAGAGGGTTTAAAGTTTGATGCCATCTTGAGTGATCCACCAAGTAGCTCATCAGACGGTAAAAAGAAAACGAATGCCATGAATAGTTACAAAACTGAGCTCCCTTTAATGTGCGAACTATTAAACAAGGGTGGTCACCTCATCGTTTTTCTGAATACTCACCAGGTTTCTCCGAGAAAATTCCAGCAAAAGATTCTCGATATTTTAAAAGAAAAAAAACTAAAACTTAAGGTCATAAAAACCCTGCGTCTTTCTCAGGACTGCCCCACTCACAAGGGATTTCCCGAGGGAGATTACCTCAAAGGAATTGTCCTTCAAAAGCTATGATAAAAGTCGAACACCTTTGTAAAAACTTTTCCGTTCATAAAAAAGAGCCGGGGTTTAAAGGATCAGTTGCCTCACTTTTTAATCGTCAATACACCACCAAAAAAGCTCTTATTGATTTCAACCTTACAATCAATGAAGGAGAAATTATTGGCCTGATTGGATCCAATGGTGCGGGTAAAACAACACTGACAAAAATTTTGTCGGGAATCATTCATCCCACCTCGGGAAAGGTTTCGGTTCTAGGCTTTAATCCATGGGATAAGCCAAACGAATATAGGCAAAAAATGGCTCTCATTATGGGCCAAAAAGCCCAATTATGGTGGGATTTACCGGCACTAGATGGTTTTTTACTGCTAAAAGAAATCTATCAGATTCCAACGCGAGATTTTTATGATCGAATTGAATTTCTTTCAGAGTACTTGCAAATAAAAGAGCAGTTAAATATTCAAGTCCGAAGACTCAGTCTTGGGGAGAGAATGAAAGTTGAATTGATGGCAGCACTTCTCCATCAACCTAAAGTCATTTTCCTTGATGAACCCACAATAGGTCTTGATCTAACGGCCCAAAAGGCTGTCAGAAGATTTATCAAAGAATACAGAAAACAATATAACCCCATGATGATTCTCACCAGCCACTATATGGATGATATCGAAGAGCTATGCGAGAGGATCGTTATCATGAAGGAAGGGCAAAAAGTTTTTGATGGGAATATCGAAAATCTTCATCAAAAATATGCCTCAAAAAAAGTTATCAAATTACACGTTTTTGAAGATGATCAAAGAGCTGAGCTTATAAATAGATTTCCAAAAAGCCTTGGTCAAATCGAGGAGATTGGTAAGACGGTTCAAATCATTACCCCTCGAGAAAATGTATCTGAGAGTTCTAAATTCGCTCTTAATTGTTCAGAGATTAACGATTTTTCAATTTCAGAGCAAGATATTGGAAATATTATTGAGTCGATCCAAAGGTCGGGTCATTAAGATGACTAAAGTTTACCGACAAGTTTTTTTTATGGAACTTCGTAATCTCCTCACCTACCGGGCTGATTTTTGGATTAATTTTTTTGGTCAAACTTTTTTTTCCTTAGTCGTAGCCTATTACCTTTGGCTTTCTGTCTTTGAATATACTGGTAGCCAATCCATGCAAGGGTACACTCTTCAAGGAATCATTTTTTACTATCTTATGGCCCCACTTATATCACGCATACAACAAGGACAAGGGATTGGATTTGCCGCTAGAGAAATTTATGATGGACAGCTAAATAAGTATCTTCTCTATCCTCTCAATTATTTTGGTTATAAATTTGCAGCTTATTTTGCCTACTCGAGCTTTTACATCGGACAGCTTTTTCTCATTCTATTCTTATACAATTTATTTTTTTATGACCCAAGCGTTTATCAATTCTCACTGGCCGGTATTTTTCTTTTCTTAATAGCGATGACGTTGGCCTGTGTTTTATTTTTCTTCCTCTTTAGCCTGACAGAGTTTTTGGCTTTCTGGTTTGATAATACATGGAGCTTGGGGGTTATATTGCGCTTTGGAACATCATTCTTTGGAGGTGGTTTAATACCTCTAAAATTTTTTCCAGATTGGGCGTTAGAAATTTTAGAGTTTACACCTTTTCCCTACCTCATAGATTTTCCTCTAAAGGCTTTAAACCTAGATTTAACCGTTATGGAGTTTTCAAAGTCTTTTAGTATTTCTTTGGTGTGGACCCTATTTTTTGTTTTTGCCTCTTTAAAACTATGGAATAAGGGCCAATATAAATACACCGGAGTGGGAATATGACTCGGTATTTAAGGCTCTATGCACACTTTCTTAGGTTTTCTTTTTCTAAAGCAATGGAATTTAGAGTAGACTTTTTCTTTCGAGTTTTCATGGATCTCTTTTTCTATTTTGTTCAATTCGTGTTCTTTAATGTTATCTACCTGCATACTAATATGCTAGGTGGTTGGAATATAGATCAGATGCAATTATTTGTAGCTACTTATATTTTTATTGATGCCTTTCATATGACATTTTTTGCTAATAATACCTGGTGGTTTCCCATCTCTATTAACCGAGGCGATCTTGATTATTATTTAACCAGGCCAGCATCTTCGTTTTTCTTTTTAGCCTTCAAAGAATTTGCTGCTAATTCACTGATAAACCTCCTTCTTACTGGATTCTTCTTAGGGTACATCCTCTTTAATTACCCAGAGCCGCTTTCTCCGCTAAAGATTTTGGTTTTTCTTCCTCTACTTATTAATGGAGCTTTTTTATACTTTATGACATTTCTTATTTTTTTAATGAGTGTTTTCTGGACAAGCTCTCCAAGAGGCTTTGCTGATGTATTCTACGCAGGCGAAAAAGTCATGCATAGACCGGATGGAATTTTTAATGGATATATGCGGAAGTTCTTTCTAACGATTCTACCTTTTTCTGTCATGGCCTCTCTTCCTGTGAGGTTTTTAACAGAGAATAATGAAACTTCCATTCTCGTACAAATTATAGGGGCTTCACTTCTAATTTATTCTATAGTATTCATTCTTTGGCGCTTAGGACTTAAAAATTATTCCTCAGCTTCTTCTTAAAAAAGGAAAAAGAAATTGAGTTTTTCTCAGATTGTTTTTATTGGGCATTTAGGACATGATCCAGAACTAAGGTACACCAAAAACCAAACGGCAGTTGTGAATTTTTCGGTAGGTGTACCTGAAAGACTTTCTTTGCAAGCGGCTAAGGACAGAGAACCCAAAACCTATTGGCATAAATGTAGACGCTGGGGCAAGACTGCGGAACAACACAAGAATAGCTTAAAAAAAGGCGATAAGGTTTTTATCAAAGGGACCCTTGTTTATGATTCTTGGCAAGATAAAGCTGATAGGTGGCATAAAGACGCCATTATTGAAATTGAGCATTTAGAAAAGATGTATTACGAGAATATTTCAATAGATCTCGACTCATTTAAGTAATTTCAAGCACTTAAGACCACGCCTTCTCAACAAAAACACTCAGGTTTTTCCGATAACCTGCCGATATTTACTTTATGAGAAGAATCTTTTCTCACATTCTAGTCTTATTGCTTTGCTGTCAGTTTGCGATGGCCAGGGTCGATAATTGTCGAAATATACTAAATTGGATTTATAGCGACTTAACTATAGAAAACCTAGATCGATCCTACGACAGACTTATGAATAAGTTTCTTCTTGGTTTAATGCATGTTCATCAAAGAACACAAAACGATTATAGATTCCAACCTGAAATGACTCGAATTTTTAATACTCTGGCACAAATTGATGGAGATTTTAATCCCCTTTTGGCAGGAAATTTTAGTCGCCTTATCACCAGCTTTTTTTATCAAACACCAAATCTTACTCCTTCTAATATGAACACAGTGTTTGAATCATGGAGAAATTTACAACGAACTAGCCCAGATTTATTTGAGGGACTGGACCCAAGATATCTTTTAGATGATTGGGATCAGGTGACAATCAATACGCTTGGAGAACTTTCCCAATATGAATTTGATAACCAAGCCTATCGCCAAAGATTAAATCTTTTAGCTTCTAGTTTGGAGAATGCTCAGACAAACGTACTTAACGGTGATGGAATAGACGTTGATAGGTTGAGAACAATGATCGATCTCACCGAAGGTGAACTAAACAATATTCTAAGTGACAAATTTGAAAATACCATGAATGAGTTTGGTGAAATCTGTACTTCAGAAGATCTTAGTCTTCTTATTCAACAAGAAAGCTTCTCATGTCCAGTTCGTCTGCCAGCAGGGAGTAGTGATTTATCAAATCAGTTAAATTTAATTGGAAACGTTTTAAATCAGTCAGAGTCTTTATTACTTGATAGGCCTTCATTACAACTAGGCGATAACACAGAGGTGGAACTCACAGACTATCCAAGAAATGATAGGGCCGAATCTACTTATTGTCTGAGAAACCCAGATCTAATCAGTATGATTGTCATTCATCATACAGAAACTCCCAGCTCATCGACTCCTCAATATATCAACGAGATTCATTTAGATAAAGTATCTGGTGGAGAGCCTTGGTATATGGTGGGATATAATTATCTTATCAGTGAATCTTTTAATCCAGGTGAAGTCTCCGTGGTTCAAGGGAGACCGCCAAATATAAAAGGAGCTCATGCTGGAGGATATACTCCTCCTCTAAGCGCTGAAGAAAGAGCTTTCTATGCAGACAAAACAATTATGTGTGGAAATAGGCATATTGGTTTTACTGAAGTTCCCGTCCTCAGTACAGACTTGCCACAACACAATCAAATGAATTCAGAAGGAGGACTTTCCGGAAATCTTATTTCATATGGGATTGCAGTGGTAGGAAACTATGCTCCAAGATCATATAGAGAGATTAGTGGGATTATCACTCCTGTAAATCTTTATGCAAGCCCGGTAACCCCTCCAGTAAGTCTCGATGTTTTAAGAAGAACTGCGACTGTTGCATGTGACCTTCAAAAAGAAAATCCGAATATCAGAACGATTGTCCCTCATAGGTACTTTAAATACACCAAATGCCCTGGTTCAATCATGAATAATCTTCAAACCATAGCCAATCTTGCACAGGCACAAGGTTGCCAGTTTGATATTCAACTTAATAATAGCAGCTTACACTTCAGGAGGGCACAATGATTAAACTGTTAATTGATATGCTACCTAAAGCTTTACTACTGCTCATTTTAGCATTGCCTTTTAGTGCGAAAGCGGATTCAAATCCCAAAATTAAATCCTTAATGAAAGACTATCTCATTGCCTTGGGTACGAAAGACAAAAAGAAACTGACAAATATCTGTTCAAGTAAATATATTAAGTTATTACAAAAAAATGGGACTCTAGATAAAACTTTTGAACAGCAAAAACCATTCGATCAAAATAAGATAGAGTTCGATATCAAAATTCAAAAAGCAGGAAGAACTCCTAATAAATACTTTGTGAATATTAAAGACAAGAAAGACTCTCACTACGGAGAGCATTGGTACGTTGTTAATTTAGAAAAAGACAAATTTTTAATCGATGATATGGTCTTCTTCGATTAATCGACAAATCCCTTGCACCTTTGCTGATATCCTACTTGAAACTTACTTGCGGATGCGGGACTACGTTGTTGCATATAACCTAAGCGTTTGCGATCATTCTCACAGACTTTATTGATCACTGTTAAATACTCTTCGAAAGCAGCGACTGGATAAGGAATTCCATATGCAGAAGAGACAAAACTGGCATTTTCCTCTGTCACCAGGGGAAAGCTCTCCTGAATTCCATGACGGTCTAACATTTTTTTAAAGCTCTCAAAATAGGCTCCCACCTGATAAAATCGTCTTACGGTTTTATGCTTCGACAAATGCCCCGTTTCACCATCAACCACATTCTGACAATTTCCTCTTGGAGTTTTACTTGGGAAGAGCTCAAAGTGGACTTTACACTCCATCATAAAAGCTTGAACTTCCCCTCCTGTTCCTTCAATCGTACTATGAATAAACTCTGCCAAAGTAAAGTTCTTTGTATAGGGATTAAACTCTTCACGAAAAACAAAATGCGTCAGCTCATGGGCCAAATCCATGAGAGCGTCATACTGATTATGGTTTTCATTGATAAAAACAACAGATTTCATTTCGTATTCAATATCTTCTGGGTTACCCGTTGTGAATCTTCTGACAAGAGTCGTATCAGTTAATGAACCCCGTCCAGCTTTTATGATGTCTAAGATACTTTGGCCTTGCTCTTCGGCTTTTCTTTTTGCCAGCTCAATAAGTTTAGCTCCCGTGCTGGAGCGTTTTAAATAGACGAGCAAGTTTCGAACATTTAATCTTTCATCACCAGAGAATTCCTGCCAGTTCCGATTGGATTCAAATTTATTTTCTGCAAATAAATAAGTTGCCTCTGCCTTGAAGGCAAATAGGATTAAAACAAATAAACCAAAATACTGAACTCTCATCACAGTATTTTTCGGTATTTAAGAATGAAACTATGATTCTAGAAAATGCGGTGGGTAAAGATTTCCTTATCACGACCTTCAACAATAAGCTCTTTTAGAAGTTTTTCAGTTTTTTCCGTCTTCAAATACACTTTATAATTGCCTGGATCAAGCTTGAGCCTGGCACTCAGAAATAAATTGGGTAATGTGGTCCAATGTCTCACATCAGCCTTTTCAGACTCCTTTATAGCCTTTTGAGATAATAGGTATTGGCCGGCAGCAATAGGTCCCGCTAAAAGACCGTTTTTCTCCTCCATCTGCTTATAAGTAGTATAAGCTGCCAAAATGGCGAGGGCATACTTTACACCTACTCTTGCAGCTCTCTTATTAAAGGAGTTTGCGACTCTCTCTTGGGCATTTACGAAGGCTACATCGCTAAGAGAATTTATAGGGGTAAGCTCAACTTGCGCTACAATAGCTTCTCCCTTTTTAATAATAAGTTCCCGATAAATTTTATCTGAATTAGGTTCCGCATCCGGCAATTCAAATTCAATTCCAATCTCTTTAACAAGAGCTTCCCCTGCGCCATGACGATGATAAACGGAGACATTTCCATGATGAGAGACATAACCAAGCCCTAAAGTTCCAAAAGCAAATGCACTTAAAATCGGAACACCTATTCCATTGATCAAAGCCTTCTTATTTGGGTCTTCAATCGCATCAATCGCAGTTCTCAAGTTTAAGACATAATCTTTTCCCTTGGTTGGATTGATCGTCTTGGCTTCAATATGAAAATAAACATTTGCCTCTTGGTACTTATAACCTTTAGGCTGAAGTTTTCTTCCTATACGCTTATACTGAGATGGTCTAGCCTGCTTGGCTAGATCCAGGACTTTGAATTTTAAATAATTTTCAGTTTCGTTATAGAGTTCTGTGAGAACTAAACTTTTGACATCTTTCTTTTTGATTTTTTTATCAAAATAATCTCTAAGTTCTCCATTATACTCTTTAAATTTATCATTAAAAATCTTGTAGGTTGGAGCATAGAGTTTAAAGTTATCATAAACTTCTTTATAAAGATTGAAGGCGATCTCTAAGTCTTGTTTCGTTCCCAGAGCTTCATGTAGACTAGCGGCGTAGAACCTTGAGGCGTAATCATCCTTTAGAAATGTTTTAGCCGAGCGCAATTGTTTCATTTCATCGTAGAAACCATTCCATGCAATGAGGCTACTTCTCACCCTATCCAAGTTTCTTTTAATTTCTTGAGAAGACAGCTTTTTGGTCTGAGTTATTGTCGCGCCATCTTTTTTAACTTCAACCTCATAGCTACCTTTTTGCGCCAATTGATAAAAACTCAAGGCTTGATAATAAAAAAGCATAGAGCGCTCAAAAATCGCTCCATAAAAAGTCTTGGTATTATCGTTAATAATTGAGCTCGCAATAAGCTCTCTGACACTTTTTGTATAAAGCTTATCGACAAGATCATTCGCCTCATCGAAAATTTTGGCCGCTTTATAATAGTCCTCTTGGTAATAAGCAAGAGTTCCTTTATCCATAAGATAAAGAAGCTTATTCTCTTCTTTTTTTAGGCTTGAACTTTCAAGAAATTGCTCCGCCTTATTGAAGTCTTTTTGAATAAAGTAGCGGCGAAGAGAGTCTTGGTCCTTTCTTGATTGGGAGGCACAGCCTCCCAAAATAAAAAGACAAAGTAGAAATCTTACCAACCGTAACTCTTTTGATTAGAAAACTTGTTAATTCTTGTTCTCATTCTTGCAACCTCTCCGGCAGTTTCGAGATTGGTAAGTCGCATGTTAACGGTGTACTCTTTTAGAGTTTTTCCGTCTCGTTTTTTTCTATCCATATTTACACTTCCAAAAATCAAGAAATCAGCCCCAAGTTGCTTACCAATTTGTTTAGCTTGGTTAGGATCAACCATTCCATCATTTTGATAGGTAATTTCTTTTAGAATCTCTTCTCTCGCCTGATTATCTACCAGTTGGAAATCCCCCTCTGCAGAGACTTCATAGAGAAATTCCTCGTTGAGGTCTCCGATGGGAAAATACGCTTCTGAAGTATTATTTTGAACTTCAGCAATAAAGACTTTTGGCTGACCTCTAAAACCCTTCATAACACGCTTAAAATTTTTATGATTTTTCATTTGATTGAGAATTTCTTTCACCGCTCTTCTTGAGTCTTCTACAACCCATTTGTCAGTGATTTCCATCGCTTTTTCATCTGAGTCCTTGTTACTTACTCTCTCTGCCTTAAACGAGGCACACGAGAAAGTGAACATGAGTAAACTCGTAAGTAATAATTTCATTCTTATCTCCTATTGTAAGTTTAATTTATCAATATTTCCTTCTACTCTACTTATGAATTTTTTTCGTATTTTAAGAAAAGCATCTTTCTTATTGCGTCCATTGGACACAATAGAAACCTGGTAAGTACCTACTTCTTTGCCCGCTTTATTCGAGGCTTTCATCGTCATTTCAAATCTAAATTTTTTAAATCCCTCGACATTTAAGAACTCTTCTTTCTCTTTAAAAGAGACCGTGATGGCAAAGTCCTCATCTTCTTTAGTCAGCTTATATCCAACTTCGGTTAAAACTTCAGAAAGTTTTTCCAATAAACTCTCTGGCACGTCGGAACCTACAACGAACTTAAGTTTAGATCCTCCACCACTTGTAAATTTCAAATCATTTATCTCTTTAAAGCTTATCGGAGCAGGAATACCAGATTTATCCACAACAATGAGCTTCTCGTTAAGAAGCATTCTTTCGTTATATAAAAGGTTAAGCTTTTTAATATAGAGTTTATTTTTTAATCCATAGAAATGTTTAAGCTTGCTATCAATATCTCTAACTTCAGTCATAAGAAGTTTTCGAGTTTTCTCTTTATCTAGAGCAGCTAATGAAAAATTCAGTCCATTTTTGGTGAAGCGCTCTTTGATCTCAGCACCTTTTAAAACCAAATCTATTTTTTTAGAGATATTATCCTCTACATACTCCTCCATTTGAGTTTGCTCCTCTCCAGAGAAACTATGTTTGGAGAATTTAAACTCTCCTTTCACTTGCATTTCGAAAATTCCCGCTAGTGACTTTAAGGCCCTGGCATCACTTTCAGATTTGGAATCACCTTCAGCAGAAGCGCAAATAAATCGCCCCTCGCAAAATTCTTGAGCAGAATAAAGCCAGAGGGGTTCACCTTTTGGAACTTTAACCGAGCGCTCTGCTTTTTGGGACGTGGAACAAGATGCAACGACACATAACACTAATAGAAACTTCAAAACAAACCTTATGCACCTCATGCAAACCTCGCTTTTTTCTCTTTAACAGCATAAATTATTCCTCATTAAAGTCAATGGAGTTCGGCCGCTCCTTACGCTACAGGTCATGTTTGTGCGTAAGGTAAAGGGCTTATAAAAAAGATATGTTAGAACATTGATAACCTAAATTATGGAGGAAAATTATGGAGCACAAATTACCAGAATTACCATGGGCTCAAGACGCTTTAGAGCCACACATTTCTAAGGAAACAATCGAGTATCACTATGGAAAACATCATAATGCTTATGTCACCAAGCTCAATGCAGCTCTTGAAGGATCTGGCTTTGAGAATGCTAGCTTAGAAGATATTGTTATGAAATCTGAAGGTGGGATGTTTAATAACGCTGCTCAAGTTTGGAACCACACTTTTTACTGGAATTGCTTAGCACCTGGAAAAGGTGGAGCTGCTACAGGTGCGATCGCCGATAAAATTAACGCGAAATGGGGATCGTTTGATAAGTTCAAAGAAGAATTTACAAATACAGCCGCTACTAATTTTGGGTCAGGTTGGACTTGGCTTGTAGATAATGGTGGAGAGCTAGAAATTTTTAATACTTCTAATGCGGATACTCCCATGAAGCATGGTCGTAAAGCACTTATGACAATTGATGTATGGGAACACGCTTATTATGTAGATTACAGAAACGCACGTCCTAAGTATATCGATGCTTTTTGGGCACTCGTAAATTGGGACTTCGTAAACTCTAATTTATAATTCTTCATGCCGCTACGTTCCTGCGTAGCGGTATACCTTTTCCTTCACTAAATCCTAACATTTTCATCCTCGTTTTTATGTTATATAACTCTTCCATGAGTTACCGGATTTTAATCATTGAAGACGATGCAGATATCAGTGAAGTTTTGCGTTTGCAGCTTGAACTGAAACAATATCAACCTATTGTGGCCTCAAGTTATCTCAACGCCCAAAAGGCCATGGAAGGTGATAAGTTTGATCTTTTTTTGATCGATCGGATGCTTCCTGATGCCTCAGGCTTAGATATTTGCCGTTATCTTAGAAATCATGAAACCTATGAATCCACACCTATAATACTGATTACCGCCATGGCAGAGCCTGAGAATATCGTTGAAGGATTAGACGCAGGAGCCGATGACTATATAACGAAGCCTTTTGATATCAATATTCTCCACGCAAGAGTAAGGGCCCATCTCAGAAGACTCGAATCAAATAAAAAGACAGGTGATCTTCAAATAGGACCTTTGAGTCTTAATATGGAGAAGTGTGAAGTTAAAAATGAAGGGGATCTCCTCCAATTAACCAACACTGAGTTTCAAATACTCTGTCAGCTCTTTGAAAATCCTGGTGTAGTTTATTCTCGAGAGAAATTAATCGCAAAAATCTTAGGGGATGAAGTCCATGTCACCAATAGAACAATTGACACCCATATAGCAGGACTTCGTAAAAAACTAGGTAGTGCCTCCAATCAAATAGAAACTATTCGAGGAGTAGGATACCGACTCAGAGAAGAGGCTTAACTTTTCTATGGCATCAGCGCCTTCACCGTTTCCTTGGCATTATTTTGTACGATCTATTCGCGCAAGAATTGTGTTAATCTTGCTATCTTCTCTACTTACGTTCACTGTCTGCATAGCTTTTGAAGAAAACAAATTCACAAAAGTCCTCATCATCATGGTGAGCCTCAGTGTAATCGCGATCCTCCAAGGTTTCTTTAGAATCATCCCATTTAGAAAAACATTGGCAAAAATTGATGAGATTCAAGTCCAACTTCCTCACAATAAAAAACTCAATATCATCTATCAAAAAAATGAGTGGATCCTCATTCAAGAGATGTTGAAACTAACTGAAAAATATATACGAGAACAAAATGAATATATAACGGCTCAAGAACTCCAGAGCCATCTCATTTTAGAGTCAATTGCGGATCCGGTTCTCATCGTAGACAGTTATCTAAATTGCAAGCAGTACAATTCACTGTTTAGGAATAAATTTGTTGGTGATAAAGAAATTAAAATCTTTAACGATGAAAAACTTTGGAAAATTTTTGATGATAAAATTCTATTGGATGTCTTTGAACAGGCCAAAACTCAAAAAGATGTCATACGTCTCAATGGTCATGCCATTGGTCATAAGTATTATGATATCACCGTCACCCCCATCATAGATGAAAAAGAAGGAATAAAATTTAAACTCCTTGGGATATTTCACGATGTGACAGATTCAAAGCTCACTGAGAAAATGAGAGTGGACTTTGTTGCCAACGTCTCTCACGAAATCAGAACTCCTTTAACTTCGATAAAAGGATTTGCTCAACTTCTACTGGCGCAAAAAGACAATTGCCCACCGGCACTCATTCCAGCTCTAGAGAGAATCAATTATAATACGGAAAGACTAAAGGATCTTTTTGATAATCTCCTTAAGCTTTCTGTTATTGAGTCAAGGTATTCACTGGATGTTGTTGAACTTGATTTTAAATCTATGGTGCAGTCGATAAAGGCTAGTCTTCAGGCAAAATATCACGGACGAAAAATTGAAGTTGATATTCAAAATGCCTCTGCGATTTATGGAGATAAAAAGCTTCTTGAGCAAGTCTTTACAAATTTAATGGATAATTCCATCAAGTATAATAAAAACCAGTCCACTTACCTTAGGTTAAATTCAGAGAACAATACCATTACCTTGCAAGATAATGGTCCTGGAATTTCCGAGAATGATCTCAAGCGGATTTTTGAGCGCTTCTACCGGGTTCAAAACATCTCATCTCAACAAGTGGAAGGTACTGGTCTTGGATTAAGTATTGTCAAACACATCATAAACAAGCACAATGGAATGATTGAGGTTGAAAGTAAAATTGGTGAAGGGACCACCTTTAAAATTCATTTACCTCAATCATAAAATCATGCTGTATAAAATTAGATATCTTCTTTATTGTATTAGCGTCGCACTTACAATGTTTAGCGTAGTGCCGTTCTTTATTTTGAGACCGTTTAATCCCAAAAACACGCGACTCTTCTTTATTGTTTATCAAAAAGTTGCCAAATACCTTCTAAATATTCACCTTCATATTGAAAACAAAGAAATTCTCCAAAATAATGATCCTGCTGTTCTCGTTGGCAACCATCAACATAATCTTGATGTCATTACTGTCTGCCCCCTCTATCAAAGTCTAATTGTGGTTTTAGGTAAGTTTGAGTTAGGTTTGATCCCTATATTTGGACAATTTTTTACCCTTGGAGGAAATATCCTCGTAAAAAGAGGTAATCGTAAAAAAGCAATGGCTTCAATGGAAAAGCTAGAAAAGAAGATCAATTCACAAGGTTTAAAAGTATTGGTCTTCCCAGAAGGTCATCGAAACAGAGAAAAGGAACTTAGGCCCTTTAAAAAAGGTGCCTATTATACAGCGATAAAGACTAATGCCCCCTTAATACCTTTTTCAGTATCACAATTTGTAGTTCACCGATGGCCGCTTAAAGGTTTTGAAAGACTCGATATTTATCTTAAAGTTCATGAGCCTATAAGCGTTGAGGGTAAAACAACTAAGGACATTCCTGAACTGATCCAAGTGACTCGTCAAAAAATTGAAGAAGGAATACGAGATTTAAATCGCCATTATCAGTAAATATAATCTAAGTTAAGGGTTGTTACTGACTGGGTGTAAACATCAGAATCATCTCCTGTTTGACTCCCCATAGAGTAGTCTAAAGTGAGATAGTATTTCCTTGATAATTTTCTCGCAATATTCACCCCAAAAGTTGATAGATTCGTCGCTGCTCGAGTCGAGTCATCAAAGTAGTCCGTATTAACATTACTAAAATATAATGTCGGACTTACGATTTGAATCTGTGAAAAAATAAAGTCAAATCTTGTGGTGAGTGCATTATTATTTGATGTTTGGCTAGCCTCATCCGCATATATATTATTTGCGTATTGACCAAAAAAGAAAATCGTAAAACTTTTAGTAAGAAAGATTTGTTCATAACCAAGGGAAGTCGTCGTTAAATCCGAAGAATCTAATACTGCTTCAGTGGTGGCATATCTTAGTCTTAAAGTTGAAGGGTTGTTTTTCGAAAACTCTAATTGGGTTGAAAGTGTCACCCCAGTAATGGTACTGCTCTCTTCCAAAGTATCGTCAGCATCTGCGTCATCAGCATTATAAGTATAATCAAAGTCCGTAAAAACAGTTGCCGGCGAGCCGTTATACATGAATTCATAATTTGTTCTCAGTGCTGCTGTATAGAAGTAACTATTAAATGGTTTTATGCTTGCTGAGTCGGTTAAATAATTAGTGTAAGAAGCGGTAAATTCTGGAGTGTATGAGAAAAAAGAGTTTGGATAGATTGAATATCTTCCAAAAGCTCCCATCGTATAATAAGGAGCAGAATAGTCCTCAGCATTTGACGAGGATTTATCGTCATCTGTCAGCGTAGTCACATTATCGTTAAGACCATAAAGACCATTAACCCTAAGAAAATAAGGAGGTCGCGCCGTTAGTCTTCCGTTTCTCATTCTGAATAATATTAATTCATATTTTCTCTGAAGCTTTTCAATTTTATCTTTGATAGTGGAAGCAAGAGCGCTCTCTTTGTCCCAAGCTAATGCTTTTTCATATTGTGGGATAACATAGTCCTTAACCCCGTTATAGACATCTGGTTGACGTTCAACTTGTTTGAGATAAACATCTCCCACCTGCATTCTGGCCGCCTGGACGACTTGGCCCTTTTCTTCTTCCGGCAATTTCTCAATGAGGTTATAAAAGCTTACAGCTTTTTTATACTGACGTAGTTCCTGAGAGATAAAACCAATATAATAAAGAGAAACTCCAACCTTATATTTGTTTTTGACTGATTTTTTGAAAGCGATTCTTGCTCTTTTATATTTCTCCGAGACATAGAGGACTTGCCCATATTCATAAAAAATATCTTTGGCATCATATTTTAGTCGAATAGCTTCTTGAAAAAATTTCTCAGCTTGCTCAAATTCGTTCAACCTTGCGTAGCTCATCCCTTTCCAATAGAAAATTAATCCTTGTATTTCTTTACCTTTATCGGAATTCTTATTTTGAAGTCTTCCTTGCAATTTATTGAGAACAACAATCACTTGTTCATATTGCCCTGATTGGTATTTTTCAAATACTTCTTTTACAACGTCAGAGCTAGTTTCTGCCATTGATGTTAACGAGAATAAAACTAATGTCCACAGAATGATAAATTTCATCAAGTACCTTATAATCTAGAATCTATTGAAATTATAAGAGAAAATGAACAGATTTGTGAGTGCGGAAAAAAAAGGCCCCTCATTATAAGAGGAGCCTTCTAGTACTTGATTAATTTATATTTATTCTTAACTTCGTTCGCCCGTTCCCTGCTGGTAATTTGGCTGGGTTATTGAAGTTCCCACCAGGTCCAGTAGAAGTTGGAGGTCCCTCTGTTGGCGGTCTATCCGGAAGTACTGGCACGCAGTTGGTACATAGCTGACCGTCCGCACTATCTTTTGAGCCATCAGCACTTGGAAATCTACCGCCATCATCAGGCTTAATGAGAGTTCCTGTTTCAATAACATCATCAGGTATCAAAGGAGCGGGTTCTTTAAAGCTTGTTTGATCATTAGATTCTCCAGCTTCCGAAGATTCCTGTTGCTTGAATTCTTCTTGAGAAGGTTGCTCAATTGACTCGCTGCTTGAACTACTATCATTTTGCTGTTGCTCTAAGTCTCCAGCAACGGCCCTTTGAACTTCAGGTGGTAATTCAACTTTAGGGGCATCATCAAATGTTTGCATTTGATCTACTGGTTGAATATCTGTTCCCATACCAGGTATAACTGCAAGCTTCCCATCACTCGTTTCTGTTACGAATGATCCATCAGAAGTAATATTAATTTGCTCAGGTGGAATATACTCCCCCGCCGCATTAACATCACCCATGGAAGAGGAAACCCACTCACCAGTGTTTGAATCAAAAACGGCATCATTAGCTGGCTGAATCACGGCTCCTGTTTCAACGTGAACCATAACTCCATCAGCAGGCTTCTCATCTAATCCGTCTTTGAAACCTTTTGAGGCCTTAACATCTATTTCTTCTTTTGGTACTTCAGTCACATTAATTTTAGTAACTTTCTTAATCTCTTCTTTTAAAGCTTTCGGATCACTGGCGACAACATCACCTGATAAACCAGGAGGAACCGGAGAACGCTTTGCTTTAGCTTTTTTCACATTAGATTCTGCTAGATTCACGTTTGCCATGAGCTTAGAGAATTGCTTACTATTCATTTTTGCAGGTAGAGTTGGTTTCGGTTTATTTCTCATGGCCACCGAAACTTGTCCTGGAACGATTTTTCGACCTGCATTAACGACTCTTTCCAAGTCTCTTACTGCTCCTTTAGGAAGTTTATTAAAAACAATCGAGCCTTCAAAGAGAACTGTTGTTGTATTTCCTGTTTTCCTATTGGTGGAAAACATAAAATCTGTTCCTCGAACACCCATGACTGCATTTTTAGATTTTACGAAGAGCTTGGATTTTTCTTTATCCATTTGGAGGTAATCTTTTGTAACCTTAGATCTGATTTTACCGGTTAAAACATTGATGACTCCTGCGTCTTTTTTACTAAATTTTTCAATTTTTAGTTCTGACTTAGGCCCAACGTTCATTGAAGATTTGTCGATAAAACTTAGCTTTACGAAACTCTTTGGTGCTGTCTTTATAATAGCACCCTCTTCAACCCACATACCTTTCTTTATGTTTTCAGTTTTTCCATCAGGACCAGTCACAGAAGCTGTTCCCCTTGAAAGTTTAACAATAGCAACGTTTTTCCCTCCTTGATTAGAGAAGGCACCGTAGCTAAACGCAAACATCATAATTATCAGTAAATTCTTCATCCTATTACTCCCGATTATTGATCGGAAAAATGGCTTTAAATCTTCAGCTTTCATTCCCTTATTATGATAGTGAACACGAGCTTCCTGTCATTTCGCTGTATTTTCAAGCACTTAGAGGTATGAGAAAAAAGAGGAAAATACCTCTTAGGCATTTATTTTTGGCATTAGCTTAAAAACTTAAGCAAATCTCAGGTGTTGCGGCAGCGGGATTAATTCCAAGTAACTGAATCCACCTTTTAGACTCTGAAGTCTTAGTGCTCTTAGGATAAACCTTTTGAAACACGCACAATGAGTAAAGCTCAGCAAACCACTCAGAGGGATTAAGAGTTGAATACAAACTGAGAAGTTTCTCTTTTTCTATAAATAAGGGGTCATTAGATTTAGTCGCAAGTTCTCGCCACTGTTTATATGTCTTTCCCCTAAAGCTTGCAGACTCAATAAAAGTGGTTCGCCTTAACTCCTCCTCTCTAGCTGCTTTTAAGTAAAGACTCTTAATGGAACCTGACTCTGTTTTCCAGTCCATCTGTTCAGCTAAAGCAGAGTAATCATAAGGGAGTGAATGAGCCACTTCATGTGAAAGCGAATGAATCAAAAGGGGAACTAAGTAGGAATTAATAAAGTTCTTATATTGCGCTCCTTTAAAATTTCTTTGTCTTTGACTATTAACAAAGCTTAAAAGTTTTTTAGGATCGTAATTTAGAGTTTTAACGCCTTTAACATAATTGAAAAAATTATTGTCTCCTTTGGAGATATTTAAGCTAGCTGCTCTTAAAAAAATTATATTTTTTAAAGGTAAACTCAGCTTTTGAATTAACTGTTTTAGGACTTCGAGCACCAAGACCTCGTGATAATATCCATCTTCTTGCACAAATTTCAAGTTGGCCTTTAGCTGCTTCACGAGTTCACCGGGAGAAACTTGAGAAATATAATTATTTGCGAGAGGTACAGAGCCCCTAAACTCTGCAATTTTAATTTTCCCAAGGGTTGAGTCCTCTAAATTTAGGACTCCATCATTGTCCCAATCTGCATCTTCTGGAGCCAGAATAATTTTGTTCGCCCCCTCTGATAAAGTAAAATCGCGAATACCATCCTGGTCAAAGTCGGAATATAAAATCGATTCATCAAGCTCAGCTTTAATAGCCAAAGATTGCAATTGTTCTCTTTCAGACTTAGTCATCATAACCTGGGGAACAATTTGATGAGAAAAATCAAATTTAGATAAACGAAAATTTTCAGGGAGCATAAATCCTGTCCATTTTGACGTCTCCTCCTTAAAGAAGTCCTTAAACTTCTGTAAAAGACTGAGTTCATCATCGCGATAACCAGCAGGGACTATCACCTCAACTTCGATGGATTTATTTTCAAGTCTTTGTTTGAGATCTTCAACATGAAGGCCCCCGATAATGACGACAGGATCTCTTTCAATATTTTCTAATATTATTTTTTCAAAATTCTTATTTCGCTCTTTTAAGAGCCTTTCAAATTCACCTAAAGAATTTATCACCCCGGACTTGGAGAACTTGATTGGATCGTGATCTGGACCTAAGTCGGGATAGACCTCTTTTAACTTTCTTTGATAAAGACTAAATCTCTCTTCATCTCCAACTTGCTTGAGCTCTGTTAATTTTTGATAAAACCCAAAAAAGCCTCGCATATCCGAGGCTGATTTAAGATGTTTTTTAACGAGGTTTAAATTATCTCCACATAATACTTTAAGCTTTGAAAATCTTGCTTTTAACTTCATCGGGATAGGGGCCAGAATATTTTCATATTGGGAGGACTTAAGATTTGCCTTTAAGCTTTTTAAATTCCAACCATTATAAATTTCGTCGAAATTCTCTGAAAGCTCCCCCTCGCACCCCTCTGCAATGACTAAGTCCAATTTGTTTTCCTGTTTAAGCTTAACTAATTTGAGATAGATATCTTTTTGATTCTCAAACTGAGGGATTTGCATCGCCTTTTCAATATTCAAAGTTTTTGTTTGTGGAGTGAGATGCCATTGTTTAATCAATACGACACGATTTTTTTCAGACGAACATGAACTTATTAAAATAAAAATGCAACACATCCACTTCATTTTTTACACCTCTCTAGGAGAATATCATTTTCCAAACCTGAATTAAGCTTTATAGAGGCATACCGATCACATTCTTCTTTATCCACTGGATCTAGCTTATCCCACGCTTCAAACAATTTCTGATTTTTTCTAGAGATAATCCCACGTCCTGGATAGGTTTTATTCATATAAAAATATATTCGAGAAATATCCCCTCTTATTTGCTTTGCAGGCATAACCTTTCTTTCCTTGAGAAAAAAGCCATTACATAATTCTTCTCCACCAATAAATTGTGCAAAAGAGTAATTCGAACGAAGAGCATTAATGCTTCCCACAGAGGGAACTAGGTTATAAGGGTTTCCCTCCATTTCGCTAAATTCTTGATCCTTTTTTCGAGCACATTTACGAGGACTCTTGCTTTTTTTCCCGCAGATCTTCTTGTGTTCTCTCCAACTAATAAATGACTGACCAAAGGCATGCGCAGGAACGATATGCTCCCACTCCAATCTCCCTCTTCTCTTCTTATACTTTTTAGAGAAGACATCACAGGATTTATGATCAATGCTTTTTGCCTGAAACTGACATTGACAATAAAAGGTCTTTTCTTTCTTTTGATAAATTTTCCCTTTAAGCATGGTCTTTGCCTGGGAAAAAGTCATTGAATAACCTTGAAGGGAAAAACTGAGAAAAAACAACGTAAGTACTGGTAATTTAATGCTTCTATCCTGTCTAATTTATTGACGCTTGCAGAATATTTTACACCGAAACAGACTCTGAATTCAATCTGAAGCATACTAGGAATATGAGATTGTTACCCTTCATTTTACTATTTATCTCTGTTTCAGCTGCTGCCGAAGTTTTAAATTATAAGAATTTAAACGCAGTGGCCTCTCTGATTTGCCAGGAAGTCCAGAATGCCATGAGCGCCCCTGGTGCCGAAAGTTCAGATCAGCTTAAAATAGTCTCTAAATTTAAACAAGATAAATCTATCACTGGTGAGTCTCAATTTGAAATTGAACTTAGTGGGACTTGCAATGCCGCCCTTTACTTGAATCAAGACAAGATTGAATTAAGTTCTCTTGGTCAGGAAATTAATTTGTCTTTTCACAGTAACAAAAATAAGTCTAAAGGTAGCGTAGGCTTTTATAAAGTAGAAGTGACCTATAACAAGAAAAATATAGAAAGAATTGAACTCACAAACACACTATTGGGTTCAACTCGAATTATCGAAATAGAGTCAGCTCAGTGGAGTCCAAATAATATGATCTTTACAACTAAACCCATTAAACTCAAATTAAAAAATGGATTGGAAATCAGTGAACAAAACTCTATTCTTCAAGTGGGATCAAACTTAAAGGTTCATAATTTGTGGAACTTCGAATCATTTTCATGTGGTTCTAAGCTTAAACGAGAAGTATGTTCCAAACTGATAAATCTAATCTAGGCGAGCTCGTTATTTTTCATTCGCATATGTGGTTCATCATCTAAATCAGGCTTACCTAATTGTCCCTCTTGATGAGCCACGAGAACACAAACTGCAGCATCTCCCGTAACATTGACCACTGTTCTGAGCATATCAAGAATTCTATCCACACCTAAGATAAGAGCGATTCCAGCACTTGGAACTCCAACAGCTTCTAAGACGATGAGAAGCATAATGATTCCTGCTCCTGGAACACCGACAGTTCCGACTGAAGCAAGCACTGCGGTAAAGATGATGGTCAATTGATCTGCAAAACTTAAATCAATTCCAGTAGCCTGGGCAATAAAAACAGCCGCTACTGCTTGATAGAGGGACGTTCCATCCATATTGACAGTCGAGCCCAAGGGAAGCACAAAAGAAGTCACTTCGTCCTCGACTCCAAGATTCTGCTCACACCTTTCCATAGTAACTGGAAGAGTCGCTCCAGAAGAACTCGTAGAAAACGCTAATAACTGAGCTGGCGCAATTCCTTTAAAAAAAGTTTTTAACTTCATAGGAGTCAAAAATTTTATAATAAAAGGGAATACTATTAAGGAATGTACCAAGAGTCCAAGAATCACGGTGATGCAATAATATCCCAAACCTCCGACAAGTTCAGAGATTTCAGAAATATCATCACCGGCCACTGAAACAATTGTATTTGCAAGAAGACTGAATACACCAAAAGGCGCTAAAATCATCGCCATATCAACGACCTTTAATACGACTTCGTTCGCGACATCTAAAAGCTCGACCATCTGTTTTGATCGTCCCGCCTCAATTTGAATCAAAGCAATTCCAAATAAGATGGCCACAACAACAACTTGAAGCATATTCTTATTATTAGAGGAAGATTCGATAATATTTGCGGGCACCATCTCGACTAAAGGTTGAAGAGGTCTTCTCTCACTGGTCTGCCTAGCCTTATTTGATTTACTTGCTACGGTTGTTTCATAACTTTTTTTCAATTTTTGAGTCAGCTCACTAGGTATGGCTTTTCCCGGATTTAGAATATTTACCACTCCCAGGCCAATACTTACGGCGAAAGTCGTTGTAAGGAGATAAATCCCTATGGTCCTTCCCCCCATTCTGGATAGTTTTTTAATATCTGATAAAGAAGCGACTCCCACAATAAGCGAAGTTAATACCAAAGGCACGGCTATCAGCTTGAGCAAATTAATAAAGATCTGTCCCCAAGGAGAAATCCAATTAAAAGTGAACTCTTGCCATCCAAATACAGCAGCGAGAACTCCCCAAAACAAACCCGCAACCATTCCAATAATAATTTTCCAATGTAATCTTTGATACCATCTCATATATTAGAGTCCTTTTTAATCAATTGCTTCTCGGAAATAATCATCTCTAAAGGCTTCCATGATGACAGCGCGGTTTAAATCCACCAATGTGTCTTTGAGAGCAACATAAGGATACTTAAAAGGCATCGCAAAAATTAAGAATAATTGTTGCCATTTTTCGACTGTATCAATTTTTGTTATTTCACCAATAACCTCTCCGTTTGCTCGTTTAAAAACAGCCTTAACGCTAAATTTCGTTTCTGAGGAACTAGGAATAAGAAAAAATGTCGCGTAAGTTAAAATCACCCTATTTAGGCTTCCAGAACCTTCACTTTTAATTTCCAAATCAATGAAAAGATCGGGGTTTTTCTTATCAAAAATAAACAGATCTGAGTCTCGATAAACTTGCAGGATAGAATCTATCTGTTCTTGTTTTTTGGTCTCTGTAAGAGAGCTTTGTTTGAGTTCTCCATTATAAAAATGATCATAACTGAGAACATTTAAAGCGACCTTCAATTTTTGAGTCGTACCTGAATTCAAAAGAGAAGGGAAAGTCCCTACTTTTTCCGTTTGCTCTAATCTCCAACCGGCACATGAGGTTAGTATAAATATAGTAAGAATCGGCAATAAAATTTTCAATTTTTAATCCTTTTTTAGCTGGTTAAACCCATCAGCTTTTCAAAATCATCAACGTCGTCCTTATGGGATAGACCAAAAAAAGTTTCTACCCATAATAAGTATTTTTGATTTTTTGATTTTGGAAGCATTCTACACTTCATCATTTTCTCGGTAGCATAAGTAAAGCCTCCCGGTAAATCTCCTAAACAATAAGTTCTATCCCACAGAGCTTCTAGCTGAATCTTCGCTTTATCTGCGAATTTTGCCATGATTCTTTCCATCGCTTGAGACTTAGAGTCGAATTCTTCACTCACGGGAAAAATGCCAGCAGGTCTAAATGTATTCATATGATTTTCGATTGTTTGCACATCTCTATCTGTGAGTGTCACAATCTGAGTCCGCCCACCTAGATTGAATTTGGCTTTAATATTAGAAGTATATGTTCGAGTCGATTCATTCACATAATAAGTGTAAGTTTTAGTAACTTCTCTTTTCTTCTTTACTGCTTTCTTTTGTTTTTTGCCATCAACATAGACATCTTCATAATCTTTATAGGTTTCTGTCTTGGTATAGTCTTTTTGTCTTAGAGCAGTTCTAGCCTTAGTCTTTCTAGATATCCCTCCACTAATTTCAAACTTTATATTCTTGGCTCCCACAGCATTAAAATAGGGCGTTGACTCTGCCTTACTCATCATATGCGAGATAAGATTATCTCGTAATTCAGCAGGTAATCCACCAATATTAATTTGATAAGTTGCCCTACTTGCCAGAGATTTTAAAAAAGGGTTTTGTCGATCTTCAGTTTTTTGAACTTCGGATGCATGATCAAAAACATGACAAACTCTAGAAACCATATCTGCGTGAAATGGTCTTCTTGAAGACACTCCTTTTCTAAGCGTGGAGCAAAATTTCTTCCCCCTTCCCTCTATTCCAGCTTTAATTTCTCTAATTTGAGTAAGATTTCGCTTCACGAAGATCGGCTCAAATCTTGAAACAAGAATATACTGCTTAAGAGGATGCTTTACATAATTTTCTGTTTTGATAAGTCTCACGAATAAAGGATAGAGCGCGTTGATTTGCTTGTCATGAAAGGCCGAAATATTATGACCAGAACTATATCCCCACTTCATATGCAGTTTGTTCAAATCCCAAGTGAGATCAACCGCCTGTTGTGACTTTCCGACCTTAATTAAATTCCTCAGCTGAACAAGTTTTTTGTTAGTAATCTCAAACTCAGCTTCTCTTTTTCCCTCTATGACTTCTTCATCATTTGGATTGTCTTTCAGAGCTTTTACCCAATACTCATGAGCCTTTTCCCAATTTTCTTTTTCCATATGTTCTTTGGCCCTATCGGCATTGGAAGCACATGCGAAAAGAAATACCAACGCCAGAAGATATCCGACAAGATTCATACTTACTCCTAAAATTATTTACAGATTAGGATGACATATTTACAGATAGCTCGTAATTATGCACTTCGCCATTACCCTTGCCTGATTCTCTTTTATACTTTTGAAATGCGCCTTCTTTTCCTATTTCTCTTAATTGCTTGCTCCTCTGGACAGTACTTTCAGGTCATTCACCCCGATATCAAATATCGTGACGCGAGAAGCATTCGTGGGGACGCGCTATTACGCTTCTCAGATTATGATCTTTATATATATCCCTCTCCTCTAAGAGAGAATTTTGCCGTCCAACTAGAGATTCGAAATACCTCATATGAAACTATTTCCTATGAACTAAATGAAGTCTCTTTAAAAGGGCCACACTCACATAAATACAGATTGGCAGAAACCATTGTTTATGAATGCCCATCAGGAACAAGGCGCTATCAGATTGATAGAAATATAAAAATCGATTCAGGAACTTGCCTAACAGTTCTTTATAGATTTCGAACCTTTGATGAATACACAACAAAGCTTCAATTCAAAGATTGGGGACACAATAAACCCGTCACCTTAGATTTTAAACTTTTAAAATAGTTCTTACCGCTTTCTCTTCTTGTCTGTAAGAAAAAAATTGATCACTTCGTTTGAATAATGAAAATAGGCTTTTATGATTCCTGATTTGTGAGTTTTTCCATTGAGTTTTGAAATCAAGCTTGGCTCAAGTTTGCGAACGAGATCCGGCTTCCACAAGTCATTTAATTTTATTTGATTTCTCTCAGGAACAATTTGATCGCCCGCGATTATATATTGCCCCAATTTCTTTGACTTAAAATCAATGGGGTTATTAGTAGGCTCGAGCGGAATCTCTTTTCTTAAAGCCTTAATATATTCTCTCTCTGAACTAAACTTATAGGTTTTCAAGCGAAACGTTTTTAGATCTTTCATATCATTATGCCTACTAGTGACAATCATCTCAGGCAAATCTATCCCTGATGCAATGATAAACGCCTTATTAATTTGGGGAATTTGATGGAGGCTAATCGCCGTAAAAATTCCTCCTAAACTTGTCCCTAAAACTCCAAATTCTTTGCCAGCGAGTTCTTCTTTATGTACCAACTTTAAAGCATTAACAGCATTGCGATAATATCTATTATGCACACCTAAATCTGTTTTTTTCGTTCCGTATCCTGTCCACTCTTCCATAATAACGACTTTTCGGCCTTTACTGCACAACCCCTTTGCATAAAGTTGATCTAGCTTATTTTTTCCTCCGGTAGGAGGGAAAATAACTATGGGATCACCTGAGACAAAAGACTGATAGCTTTCTATCTTTACCTCTATTCCCTTTTTTCTCAGTGTTTTTTGCTGTGGTTCGCAGGCTAACTTTTTAGGACTGGAGAACAGTAAGGGAAGGGTTAAAATTGATAAGATGATACTCATAGCTTGATCTCAGATTTTTAAGTGATAAATATAATTCATTAAGGTATATTACATAAATGAAAACGAACAACCTTCTCTATTTTGGATTTATTCTTATTGTTTGGCACGCCAGTGTGCTTCATGCTTGTGAAATAGATCTACTCAAAGATTCTCGCCAACAAGTTATTAGTATTGTTTCTGATAAGAATACTTATAAATCCTCAGTTTATCTGGTCGAAAATGGAAAAGTACTTAAAAAATTTAGAGGCGTCATTGGTAGAAATGGGATCTCAAAAAATAAAAGAGAGGGGGATGGAAAATCTCCTAGTGGTATTTTCCCTTTATCATTTGGATTTGGCAGCTCTTCCAAAGTAGCATCTAAGAATTTTCCCTTTACGACTGTCACCGAAAACTCTCACTGTATTGATGATATAAATCATCCCAAGTACAACAAGATTCTCTTCGATTACAAAAAGCCTTCGCATATTAGTAGTGAGAACTTAAAAAAAGTTGGTGCTCCGTATGAGTTTGCAGTGGCAGTTGACTATAATCACCTAGACCCAAATTCAAAAACCAATCCGGTTAAAAGCTATGGCTCTTGTATATTTCTCCATGTTTGGAAACAAAAATCCAAAAAAGAGATTGGTCCAACAGCCGGTTGCACAGCTTATAGTCGAGAGAATATGATAGAGACACTTAATTGGCTCGATAAAAGTAAAAACCCAGTTTTAATTCAATTGACCCGAGCTGAATACCAAAAACAAAATCGGTCTCATTGTTTTCCAAAAAATCTTTAAGTCATTTTTTTGAGGACAAAATCAACGGGATACAAAACTAAGAAGCCAACTAAAAATCCCATGACAAGGTTTTGAATGGCTTCTGCTGTTAAGTAAGGAATATGAAAGACGTGAGAAATAATTCCCCCTCCAACCATAAACATAGCAATGGTGCCAACAATCCCAAGTCCTTTCATCGTGTAAGGCATGGTCTTAACCATGCCCAGTCCAATTTTTTTATAATCTTTTTTAATTAAAAAAAGTCCAAAATCATCGACTTTAACTAAAACGGCCACGAGTCCATAGATCAGAATAGAGGCAGCGAGCCCCACTAAACTCAGAGCAAGTAATTGATTTAGAAAGCTCCCCGAAATTGACTGTTTAGCAATTAATATTATCTCCACCGATAGGACGAGATCTGTTTTCACTGCCCCCTTAATTCTCTGCTTTTCAGTTATCGTGACTTCGTTATTCGTTTTTTGTACCTCTTTTCTTTGAACAAACTTTTCAAATACCTTATGGGCACCTTCATAAACGAGATAAAGACCTCCTATCAATAAAACTCCCGTTAAGAGAGGTTCATAGATGGCCAGAAGAATCAGAACACCCGCGATACTAATAACCTTATTAAGCAGAGAACCTATAAAGATAGCCTTGACGATAGGAAGTTCTCTTTGAGCTGCTGTCCCAGTTACAACCCCTGCATTGACGGCTAGATCGTCAGTCATGAGAACGCTCGTCTTTTGAATGGCTGTTTGGGTCATCACGGAGATATCATCGAGAGTTGAAGCAATATCATCAAAAAGACTTAATAAGCTGATCATTTACACTTCCTTGTTTTTATCGAGTTTTTGGCAGGTATATTGCAACTATATCCTTACAAACTTAAATAAAAAATGCGTTTTCGGCAAGTTAGGAAGCGCTAAACTGTTTAAAAAAAGGTCAATATGAAGTTGTTGTACAGTATCGGACTTGTTTTATTCGCCATTAATATTCTGGCCTAGACAAGTCCGTATGGTTTATTTCTAAGCGTTCTTAAAGGGCTACAGTTGCGCCAGCAATACTAGCAAGTCCTAGCATGCCAGTAGCCTTAATCTGAAGAAACATACTACTTGGTGCCTCGCCATTTGAGTCCTGAATGATATGAGGAATCACGACACCTTGAGAAACCTTACCTCCAAGCCCTAAATATTCAGACTTAACCCGGATCCCTTCCGCTCTAAAATAGACAGGTTGATTGTCCCTGCGGTATTCCTGATTTTCAATAATTGCTAAGGTTCTATTTACTTGATTTTCATTTATAAGACGAGTGCCACCAAAATCTCTCGTAGTTGCATTCTCAACTAAATCAACGATTCGATTGTCTCTGGATCTTCGTCCCCTATAGTCTAATTCACTATCATTAAAAATGATTTCTGCATTATCTTCAATTATCAACTCTTCTAAAGGCATATCCATACCCGTTAAACGACCAATTTCTTCGAAGTTAATCTTAAGATCCTTATTGTTTCTATTGTGAATTTTAAGTCTGGCTTCTCCTCTGTAGCGACCTCTGGTACGATGAGAAATTTCAATCGTCTCTACTGAATCTATAATTTTTTGAACTTGTACTCTAGCCGCAGGTTCAAGCGTATCAACAAAATTTGGTGCACCTAAAAATATACGGCTGAACTCATTGATAAGGGACATCTGTTCATCCATTGAGACCATAAGTCTATTATCATCTGCGGAATCAGCTAAAGAAGCCACCAAATTTAAAAATAAGATGGGAGCCATTTGCATATCGCTGTAAGGCATATCAGAAATTTGTCGCATAAACTCAATGATCCTTTCTGAATGTCTCTCTGTGGCCATTAAAATAGGCTCATTGATTGCGGTAGCACTCCTAATTAGATCTATGACCTCTTGCTCCTGTGAATTAAGTCCTGATGGGTTCTCACAGGCTTTTTGAGCAAACGCCATATTAAAATTAATAGAGAGGACACCAGCAACTAGGAATGTGTTTAAATATTTCATTGAATTGACTCCTTATAAATCTTAATCAGTATAAGACTTTAAAGAATCTCAAGACAGTAACAAGAGGTAACAAGTTTAAAATCGATTAAGCTAAGCGATTGGATTTATTTCTCATAAGCCTCTTTCCACTCATTAGGACTATGGTGAAAAGACAGGCTTCGATCACAAGTATCAGAGATGATAAAGGGAAAATCAATCTCTAAGCGACCAATTATTCGCTTTCTTGAAACAGAGAATCTGGTTGAGTCTATAACCTCAACATCAAAGTATCCCTGCTCGTACGATAAAAGCTCGTAGCGAAAATCCGAAAAATCTTTACTCAAATCTGGAAACTTCGGAACCAACCTCACTTCTCTAGGTACTTTAGCATTAGCCACGCGATTTCCATCTGTATCATAATTAGCACTCACATAAACAGGTCTAGAGAAGTTTGGATCATCGAACATATCTAGTGCCTTACTGAGAAGCTTGCCCATAAATGCCAGGAAACCGTTCTCAGAACCAATAATATTCTCAACGGGGGAATTTGTAGTGAAATAGAGCTTACCCTCGCTTGCAAATTTTTGCAGCATTTTTGGTCTTTTTGATCTCGAAAAGCCTTTATGATCTAGGGTTAGAATATTTGAAGTAATAGCTTTTGCACTACTGTCCTCAGCGTGAAAAAGTTTTACCGCCATCCCATAAATTCGCCCTTTAGGTTTTCCTTTTTCATCTAATCTTTGCGAGTCATTTGTTCCCGTTGATAGTCGAACGACGGCTGGAACACTCGTGTCTTTTGAAAAGAGCCCCGTAAAATTTGAGCTACTCGTTTCAGGGATTATCCATCTCCCCCTCGCACAGACTCCTTTAGGATGTAGCCACTTCATCTTCTTAGGCAGCGAGAAATTTTCGGAATTCGTTAGCAACCTTCTTGAACGAACAGCGAAAGGCCATGATTCCGACATATCCGTATCTTTTTTAAAATAGTGATTGACCACAAGTTCCAAAAGATCGCTTGTCTGCACACCAGCATGCTCAGGCAGAGGAGTTAAAAAAACAGGATTTCTCGTTCTTTCCTGATCACTTATGATTTGATTCCATGTTTCGTCTGCAGAATCTAGGGAAGTTGTATTCAAAGCACTTCTTTGAACCCTATCAAGAGCATAGGTATTCACACCAAAAAACATAGTTAAAATGATAAAGGTATTTAATACTTTCGGCTTATCTGCTCTCATTTTATTCCTTGTCTTCAGTGTCCAACCAATATGGAACTTAACCAAAGAAATGGAAAACATTTTGTATTTTTTACACTATCTGACGCCTCTCAAGTACGATTTCAGCGGTCCTTGCCAGATATAGGTCTAACATACTCCAACTCTCTTTGAGTAGAATCTCAAGGCTCTCAAGTTTCATATCTGATTCTTTTTCTAAGAGCTCAACACCGAGGGAGTCATGTCCTTCATCCATATCACAGTGTTTTTCTATATGATCGCTTTTAAAAGCATCCTTTAATATTTTAGAAAAATGTCCGTAAAAAAGAGAAGCTCCTTTTTCCAGGACCATTTGGATCATAACAATTCTTTCAGGATCATCAATTAAAAAGTTTTTTCCAAAAAACCAGAACGTACTGGCCTCTAATACAGGATCCCAAAGCTTAGTCTCAGTTTGACGCTCATCTCTAAGATCAGAGTCATGTCCTAGTTCGTCTAAGAAGTGCTCAAGAAATACCTTTCTATAAGAATCATTTTTACTAAGTGCCATTCTAGAAAACATAAGTCTTTGAAACGAATCACTCATAACCTGCAGACAGGATTTCAAAAGCTGAACTCTTTCCTTTTCAGTCATAAGCTCCGCGATGTCCTGGGAAAAAATTTTATTTTTTTTAAAAGCTTCAATGCATACAAAATTTGTTTGATGTAGTCTTTGAATCGCTGAGGATTCTTTGACAAACTCGACTTTAGGTTTAGTTAAATCTTCATAAAGACTTGTCTGTTCGAATTGAATAGATAAAGCCCAGAAACCTTTATTTCCACCTCCAATAAAGCCATGGGTTTGCCCAGCAGGGATATAAGTTATATCGCCTGATTTCAAATTCTTCTGTTTATCTCCCGTCGCGTATCCCTCACCTTCTGTAAGAATAATCATACTATCTGTTTTATGTTTGTGATTTGAGAGGCTCTCACCTGGTTTTAAGTGAACCCATGCAGCTGAAAAATAGTCTGGAAGTTTTGATTTTAAAATATCAATAGACCCAAAATTTTTAAGAATCCCTAAATTTTCTAAAACTCCGTCCACCTCAACCTCGTGAATTGACTCTATAGAATCTCGAGATATTTTAATCAATTGTCTTTTCTCTAAAGGAATTTGCTCCCTATCGATATATGAAGTTTCGGGCTTTGCCTCGCTTGAAAAAATAGCATCACTTTGAAATTGAATAGATAAAGCTCTAAAGCCATTCGCTCCCATCCCCTTAAACCCATGCAAATTCCACGCTGGAATATAGATAATATCACCCGCACTTACATCTAGTTTCGTGTCTCCGGTTGAAACTCCCCTACCACTTGTCACGATCAAGAGACTTGGACAAGGGTGATAATGCTTTGGAAGCTCTCGTCCCTCTGGCATTTGTGTCCAAGCAATGGAAAGCTCCCGGGGAAGCATACGACTAAAAAAGTCATGGCTTTTAAAATGTCTAACCTCTCCCAAAAAAGTTTCCTTACCATCCACATTCATAGATCTCAGACAATCTAGCTGGTTTCTCGTTATAATTTGAGTTTGATTCATTATGTACCCCCATATTCAATGTCATATAGACGATACATTTTTACTTGATATAAAAAAATTGACTTTTAACTATCTCATATATTCACTGGGGTTATATCAAAAATAAAAAGGGCACATCTAGTGTGCCCTTATTTCAAATATATTTAAATCTTATTAGTCGATATCTGAGATCAAACAATTCTCATACTTTGGAAGCATGACAACTGAGTATCTTTCTAAATACTCTGTATAAACCTTATCCTCTCCATCCAACTCAATGGGATCACAGGCAAAGGATATATCTCTGGAATTACTTCTTCTGGTAGACTCTTCTACACCATTGATATAGCTAAATGATACCTTGTGAACCGGTATATCCTCATACCCATCAAAATAGCTATTAGTGAAGCGAAGACTTCTTTGGGTGGCCAAAACGAAGCTTTCTCCGTTGCTCTGTGATTCTTTAAAATAATCCCAGTAATGTTGAATATTTCTAGCTTCCACCGGGTGAAAAAGAGAATTAAAGACTGTTCGGTTGTCCTCTGCGACGGACTTATTCAATTTTGCGATAACTTCGTAAGGGGAAGTTGCGAAAGCTTGAGAAGTTAAAATAAGCCCGATAAGAATGATCGTTTTCATAGGGTTTCCTTTGGTTCATTTTAAAATATAAGACTATAATACTATTCTTTAGACTTGATTTGTTCTCACTTGAAAGTTTTATCTCTAGTGTTAAAACTTTAGACAATCCAAACTTCCGAGTCGGGAAGTCGGTTATGTTCTGTGAAAATCTAACAATTCCCTACTTAGGTATTCAGAACAGCTTTGGAATGTTAGAACATTTGAATGCAAAAATTTGTTTTGTCATTGATCAAGGATAGATCAACCTTACTTATCAGCTCGATTTTCGTGTTAGCAGCATTTCTTTCTCTCGGTATCACTAAGCTTGAATTAGAATACTCAATCAAATCTTGGTTTAGATCAGGTGATCAATATCTTCTGCGTTACGAAGACTTCAGAGAGCATTATGGACCTGATTCGAATTTGATTATGATGGTTAAATTCAAAGATAAGGTTTCCAACCCAAAAAATATTAAAACTCTTCAGAATATCGAAAAAGACCTTTGGAAGATCAAAAATATTGTTCGAATAGAGAGTCTTGTAAACTTTAATCGGACATCGGCTCAGGAAGATGAAATTCTTATCAATCCACTCGTACCAGAATCTTATCAGACAAATGATGTTTCCCCATTAGAGTATGAACTTAAAAATAATCCTGAGTTAAAAAATTACCTCATTTCAAAAGACTTAAAGTCTACCGTTTTCTATGCTTATCCACGAAGTAAAGTAGGAATAGAGGGGAAAGTTGCCAAGGGAATTGTGCGAAGTATACAGAAAACAATAATCCCTAACTATCCTGAGGTCGAAATTTATATGACGGGTGGCGTACGAATGGGTGAGGCATTTGAAACCGCAACTCTTGGCGATTTTGCTTTTTTAATTCCCCTAGCGTTTCTTCTTATGGCATTTACACTTTGGATATTTTTAAGAAACACAGTCCTTGTCATATTATCTCTGGGCCTAGTTGCTATAACAGTGTTATCGACTCTGGGAGTTCAAGGTTGGTTAGGGGTAAAACTGGGCTTGGTCACTGCGATGTGCCCTCTCACGGTCATGGCCATTTGTGTGATGGATTTAGTTCATGTTCTTTCAGGATATAAAAAACACAATAATATTCTTTTGGGAATCGAGAGCAATTTAAAACCTACTCTTCTGACAACACTAACAACGATGATTGGATTTCTTAGCTTTTTAACTGCTGAGCTGTATCCCATAGCTAACCTCGGAATTATTTCATCAATAGGAATTGCATTAGCTTGGGTGTATACCATTTTTTTAGTTGGTCCCATGTTATATTTAATTCCTTTGAAACTAAAAACAGCTAAGACAGCAAAAGCACCCCAAATTTTTGACTTTATTTTTGAGCTTACCCAAAAAGCCCCTAAAACTATCATCGTATTCTTTATCATCATTACTGCAGTAAGCTTAAGACTTACTTTTTTAAATCCAATTGATAGCAATGTGCAAAATTATTTTTCTTCTGAAACTGAATTTGCAAAAGCTACGCAAGCCTTTAAGGATAATATTGGTGCTTCAAATGCTGCTGAAATCGTTCTTAAAAGCCCAACTGATATTAAAGATCCTATTTTTCTAAAAAAAGCGGATCAATTTATTCATGCCCTTGAGAAGAGAAGTGATATTGGCAAAGCAGTTTCTCTGATTCACCCTTTAAAAGAAGTTCATAAGGTCATGCGCTCGGGTGATGAAAAAGAATATAAAATAGCAGATTCAAAAGATATTATTGCCCAAGAACTCTTCTTCTTGGACATAAGTCTCGCTCCGGAAAAGAGTATCCGAAATTTTCATTCTATAGATTCTAAAAACTTAAGAGTGAGCATTTTTTGGCATAATGAAAGCTCTGCACAAATAAAAAACGCAACTCAAGAAGTTGAACAATTAATAACAGATCACGGTTTGGAAGGCTATGTAACAGGAGTCGCACCACTCGTACTGGGTATTGACGAATATATTGTTGAGTCTTTTATTGAATCCATGCTTATCGCCACTACCATTATTGCCATCTTCATGATGATCGTTTTTAAAAGTGTCTTCATTGGACTTCTTTCAATTCTTCCCAATATAATTGTCCCTTCTTTTGGAGCAGCTATTTTGTACTTGATGGATAAACCATTCGATACAAGTTCGGTCTTGGTCTTTAGTATTTGTTTAGGTATCGCAATTGATGACACGATTTATTTTATTACGAGAGCTCAAGAGCAATTGGATCAAAATCTAAGTGTCGATCAGGCCATAAAAATTGTGCTCTTAGATGCGGGAAAAACCCTAAGTCTCACCACATTTATTCTCGTTAGCGTATTTTCACTGTTTTACCTCGGCTCTTTCACGCCTAATCATAATTTTGCGATCGCGACCGTGACAGTTCTAAGCTTTGCCTTGATTCTTGATCTCGTATTTCTACCCTGCATCATGACTGTCTTCTTTGGACGTGGAAGGATGATAAAACCAACTAAAGCATAAGGATTTTTTATGAGAGTCTTATTTCTAGTTCTAATGATTTCCATGATGAGCTGTGGAAAAAATAATAACACTCCGATAGATACTCCAAGGCAAGCTCCTGAAAATGAGAGAAGACAGACTAATGATGCCAATGAAACCCTTTCAGATCTAAAGATGGTTTTAGTGGGAAAAATTCTTATGATGAATAAAATTCTTGTTAATGGCTTTGAGCTAGAGATCGATGAATGCCGCAAAGATGATGAAGTTTTCATTAACCAGAATGGGACATTTGAATCCATCGATCATCAAGCTTGCGAAGATATGAATACCGATGCAAAAGGTTCTTATGAGTTTTATATCCAAGCTGGACAAATCTTTCTCGTTCTCAATGATCAAAATGGAAATAAACAAGAGTTTAGGCTCTTATCCTATGGTCTAGAAAGTATCAGTTTTCAAACTCAGCAAGAAATTGAAGGCGAAACCTACGATGTTGAAGTCACTTATCTGATTAAAAAGGGCTCACCAATTATGGCAAGCCCGAATTTATAAATTTGATTGAAATAAAAATTAATAAACCGTCGAGGTTACAGTACAGCTCATAACCTTAACCGAGCACATGTCTTGTAGTCGACTCACACGTCTTCTTGTCTTGCTACTTCTGTCATTAAAATCATAGTTGGCTTTCGTAAACATCTCTTGCAAGCAACCTGGAATTTCTCTTTCATACCTTACGAAGTTGCAGTTTGAAAGGGGTTGGTTTCCTCTCATACCACCTCGTCCACGACCTCTGCCCGGTCCTCTTTGGGCCTGAGCGATTCTTCTATCATCGCAGCGAGCGGCATCCCCGAGAAGTCCTCCGATCAATTTTCCACTTACGATATCATTGATTCCCTGGTTCGGTCTTATGCTTCGAATACAGCGCATATTGGGCTCGTAATGAACTCGTACTTCTCTGGTAGTTGTCTGAGGAATATCGCCAACTCGAGTTGGGATTCCTGAGTTTTCCAAGCATCGAACCTTGCTGAAATCACTCCACTCACTGTCACAGCGATAAACATCTTGTCTTGAATAACGTTTGCCAGCGATAGCTTTAACACAATCTAGTTTACTCGATTGAAAGACATCATCACAGATACCTAAAGCGAGTGGGGAGGTGTAGGCTCTAGAAGCTAGATCATAACAATCTCGCCTATCAAAGCTACTAAAAAGATCTCCACAAACCTCGTCCACGCTTGCTGGAACAACGTTTGCCATTACATAATTTGTTGAAATCAATAGACTTAAAATAAATAACTTCCTCATAAAATCTCCATGGTTTTAGAATTATGACTCGATACCTATTTAAAGATGATGCTTCAATTAAGAGTGAATATTTTTCACTAATGGCAGTTTTTTGTTTTTCCTAGTAGCAGAGATTTTGCCATTCCAAGGCCGAGAGTCCCACCAAAACACAACTCTCCATAACTAGAAGATCTAATACCACCGTGTAAGAAATGGGTATAAGGGTCTTTTCCCCTAAGATCTTCGCCCAAGGCATAAGGGTCATCTTCTAAGCGCCCCACTCTATTTCTTATCTCTTCTTCTGTTCTATATTCAAAAATTTCATGTGATAAATAATAGCAACTTCCCATTTGAGCCGCTCCCACTTTTAGGCCAGTATCATCAAAGCCTCTCTTTCTGAACTCTTTTCTGGCATCACCACCTAAGCCAATGGGATAATATCGACCTTCTCCCACTTGAAACATCCCTCTACGAGTCATACCGATCAAGTCAATCCACTTGTCTCCATCATGTTTCCCCATATCCATCCACTCACTCCATCCTTTGATCTGAAGCTTTCGTCTCAAGACTTCTCCGACATCATCACCAAGCCCCCAACTTCCAGAATTTAAATTGATGAGAACAGAAAATGCTTTTTCAGCGAAAAATTTTCTTAACTCTTGGGTTCCCCTCTTTTTCCATAGAGCTTCTCCTCTAACTCTCCAAGCCAGCATTCCAAGATACATGGAAAGAAATTCCCTGTCTTCATCGGTAAGGGCTGGGTAAGGAAGACTCTCACGACATCTCTCGTAAGCGGTATTTTCAACTTGCTGAAGACTTGCTCTGGATAGACCAGAGCTAAAAATATTGTCGAGAAAGCTTTGAACTCTCTTAAGCTCTTGAGCTAACTTAATTTCATTCATATCTTCAAGTTCTTCAATACTCATTATCAGAGGATCGATAAGTCTTTCATACTGAACTCTCAAAAGAGCCGTTCGACCTTTGTTTTTAAAATCCGTTGTCAGCACTGATTCCGGAAGATCAATCAAAGCCAGAGGAGGAAGAAACACCTGTATCAATCCATCAACATCTTTAAAATACTTATCTTGGTAGGGATTTTGAATTGTGTAGTCATAGTTAAGTTCAGGTCTAGATATTTTTGAGCATGCCTTTTGGAAAATCTTTAAGGCTTCATCCGGGAGAGCCTCTGAAATTGAAATTTCACATAAATCCTCAAATTTATCCTCAACTGGGTTTGGTACTCTATTATAACGAAAAGCATGAAAGACATCCAAAACATCTTTAAACATAGTTATTTTCGTACCATCAAGTTCGACCTCAGAAAAAACATCCAAAGGCAGTTTATGATGATAATTATAAGACTTCTTTAGGTCTGATCGGTTAATGAGATCACTTCTAATGAACTCGTAGGACTTGAAATAATTCTCTCGATTCGCAATGGCTACATTGAGAATCAAGAGACTTAAAAAAATAAAAGTGATTATCCCCGCATTAATCTTCATCAGTTTATCCGACTAATGACAATAAGAGTCTGGCACTTCTCTGATATAGTTACTTCCTCTGAATAAATTGCATGTCATATCAGAGTTAAGCCACACGTATCGCTCACCTTCGTTTGAACTTCTACCGCAGTATGAATTGGGTACTTCTCGGATATAGTCGCTACCTCGAAACAGATTACAAGTCATATCAGAATCAAGCCACACATAGCGTTGACCTTCAGTTGAGCTTCTTCCACAGTAAGAATTGGCAACCTCTCTAATATAATTGTTCCCTCGAAACAAATTACAGGTCATATCAGAATTAAGCCACACATAGCGCTCTTCTCCACCACCTCTATTACATAAAGAGTCAGGCACCTCTCTGATATAGTTACTTCCTCGAAATAAGTTACAAGTCATATCAGAGTCAAGCCACACATACCTATCTTCTCCAACCGGAGCCTCAGGGGCTGTTGAGAATCCATTTTCTTCAATTTGAGAAATCAGACTACATGACTCTCCGGAACCTTCATTCTGGCCAATATAATTGGTTCTAATACAGCTCGGTCTCTGAACAAAATCCTGAGCACCTCGAACCAAGATACCTTCAACTTCAAGGGTTCTTTGGTTAAAAACAGCTGAACCTGAATTTCCGCCGTAAGTGTCAAGACTCGCCTTAAAATACCCATCATTTTCATGCACAGACATGACATTCGCCCCATCCGCGATTTTACTTGGAAGCCCAGAAGGGTGACCTATAACAAATAATGGATCTCCGTTTGAAAGGCTCTTATTATCAGAAAGTTTTAGTGGTGTCCGATCAACAACAGCTCTATCAAGTTTAATGATGGCATAATCAATTCCGGCACCTTCAAGTTTATGTCCAAGAATCTCTTGGCAAGAATACACTTGATCAGAGGAAAAAGATGTATTTATAGAGCCAGCTGAATTTTTTGCGTAATCAAAAATAAATTTTACAGAACGACACGCAGACTCAGTCGTAATACAGTGTCCAGCGGTAACAATTTTGTCAGGTGCCACTAAGAAACCTGAACAGAAAGCAGAGGCTGGTTGATTTCTAAATGGCTCGTCTGAGCAAACATTCGCATCATCCGCAAAATTTGTCTCATCTATATTAATGAGCTCTCCAATACTAGAAAGACTTGAACTTCTAAACAACGCCACAGTAGATCTTGCAAGCTCTCTTATTTCAGCGTCATGGTAGTCAGGCACATCAACTCTATTGTCTTCACCATAGACGACCTTTATGCGAGATGAATTCGCTTCTTCTGTTTCGGCAAATACATTGAACGTACTAATAATAAGTAATAATGAGATTAAATTTTTCATGGCTCCCCTCTTAGTGTTATGGAGGGAGCTTATGCTTTGGACAATTGCTAGCCAAGTAGCTTAGTAAAATCTACACAAATGAGGTCTTAACCCCTTTTAATCTGGGCGGCTAGCACTCGAATTATTTCGATAATTCCTCGGTTCACTTTGATTTCCAAAGTTTTTAGGCTCTTCAAGATCAGCCATTTGTTCGGGATCATGTGAGGAACTCCCTATTCCTTCAGGACAACGGTCTGGGATATTTTCATCAAATTCGCAAGGAGAGAGAGCATTATTTAAAGCCATTGCATTATTGTCAATATCAGCTTCAGAATCAAAGAATGTCGGGTTTTCGACGCTAAAGACATCTGATGGCGCCATAAAACTGCAGTCGCTTAAACGCTCTTCAAACCCAGGGGCAATTGAGTTTCTTAGGGCCTGAGTACTTGTTATTCTTGGTGACTCTGTTGTGGGACTCATTATACTCTCTAAAGTAGCAGAGGCTTTCATGGGAACTTCGGTTATGGGACCGGAATTCATTCTTCTCGTACACAGGATGGTGATATGGCTGATATTTGACTGCTGACTAGATAACCAACCTTTTTCTTCGAATTGTCCGTTACTCCAACATTCGACCTTGAAATGATTCCGATCACTTTTATTCTTGATTCGACAATTTTCTTTTTTAGCAAAAACCGAAATACTCAGTGTGCTGACTAATAAACCTAATATCAACTTTTTCATACCTTTCCTTTTCCCCTCTTAAATTATACAAGGATTACTCTTAAAAGCTGGTAAGATTTTCACAAATTCACTTAAAATTCAGGCTTTTAGCTTAGTAAAATAAAGGAAATCGGTTTAAGGGCTGCAAAGAATTTGAGGCAGCTTCCACTCATGTCAGTCAGCGCTTTAAAAGCATCTCAATTTGCTTTTGCTGCTTTTCAATAATCATCTGTTGAGCTTCAATTTTTTGATTTAAAGCTTTCACTGAATCAATCAAAGGGGCCACTAGCCCTGAATAGTTAACGGAGAGATTTCCTCTTTGATCCTCTTGAACGAGTTCCGGAAAAACTTTTTCAATATCCTGAGCCAGGACTCCGATTTGCCTTCTTTGATCTTTAGAAAATTCTTTTCGCCAATAAAAACTCACAGGATTAATCTCATCAATCTTTTTTAGACTTTCTTTCAAAGGTGTAATGTCTTCTTTAAGCCTCTCGTCAGAGCTAGCCGTTACGGTACCGGAAACATTTAAATTTCCCACAATTTCACTATCTCCATTTACGGTAAAGCCGTCTCCATTTATAACGAATCCTTTTTTAGATCCGTCTCCTCTGGAGTTTATGAGCACATTACCCGTCATTTGAATATCAGCATCAGCTGGCATACCTGGTCCAACGCCTGATCTTAGATAAAGCTTATCATCGACGCTTATACTGACAACGGGTTGTTTGGTATTTCTATGAGCGATATGGAATCCACCGACATTAAAGGCGGAAGCTCCACCCATCGCTGCTAGGGACCAGTTCTCACCAACCCCAGATTCAAATACCATTCTTGCTCTTCCTGTTCCTGGGGTCGTTTCATTTCCTAATATTCTTATTCCCGAACCTCCCGTGACGCTGGGTTGAGCACTAACATCAAGGGCATATTGAGAAGCGGTAGCATCAGTGGGGGGGAGAAGTCTTGGATAACCAATTCGCACTTGGCCGTCATCCTCTAATAGGACAGCTCTATTCTCAACATTTCTTTGAGTAAAACTCATTATATCTCGTCCATGATCATAGAGAATAAGGCCATCCCAACCTCCACCATTACCCTCATCATCACCATCAGAAAATTGAATACCACCTTTAGAGTTTTTATTTTTAACTAAAAATCCTAATTGAGCATTCGCCTCATCTGTCACTCCATCGTTTGGATTTTCAATAACGATAAGTGCATTTTTACCAATATCAAGTCCATTGGGGTTCAGTCCTGCCCCATCATAGCCTCCAATTACATGCAAAAGTGCTTTTGGATCTACAATACCGACACCAACATTACCAGAGCTATAATGAATTCCCATACTGTCCGCCTGCCAATGAGAATTATCAATATCTGCAGCTGAACAAGATTCTAAAACACCACTTCCATCACTACGAGAAATGATATTAATATAAGAAACTTGATTTTTAGTCCCTAAGCTATTGGCTTCGCTTCCAGTTCTTTCAACCGAAATTTTAAGTCTCGTAACACCAAAATTTCCCTCAATCGGCTCAAAACCAACTAAGTCAAGCTGCTTCAAAACCAATAGTCCTGAATGATATTGCTCACCGATGGCAAACTTATTGGTTCCGTCCAGGTTTACTAAATTAGTCGTAAGATTAGATTCAGTTCCTGCTAGACTTGGAAAATTAATAGCAGAGAAATTATGAGTACAAACGGTGGTGTCTGCCAGAAATGATCTTACATAATTTTCAAAACTGACTTGTTCAAATTTTTGCCGGGTCACTCGGGCGGATTTAGAACCAATTTCGGTTTGTTTCATTATGACCAATGAAGTGATCCCCACAAGAGCTGCCCCGATCAGGGATTGAACCATTGAAACACCAGACTCATTTAATTTCATATTAATTCCTTTATCCTCTTAGGATATAAAGGACAGAAGTCAAAAACAAGTCTCTGCTATTAGAATAATTATGCTAAAATTAGATTATGAAACTTTCTTTTATTATTGGGCTAATCCTGTCATGTACTTCTTTTACTATCAGTGCGTGTACAAGTGATGCAGACTGTGACACCTCTAAACCTGAGAGATGTGTTGACCCTCCGGCAAGCTGTAGTGGTTGTACGGCAAAAAGTTTAGAAGTCATCATTCTTCCCATATTCAATGAAATTCCTTTTGAGCATACAGTAGCGCTAGGTGGCAGTAGTCACGGCGATAATAATTGTGGTTGCACGAGACTAAATCTACCAACTAAAACATTCAATATTGATAAGTTGATTTTTTCGGATGGATACAACGGAAAAGATTTTTCTATCGATAAGATCCCCTCTCAAGAGATTAAAGAGACGTTTTCCTACTCAGAGCCTAATTATATTGATCCCCCCGCAACTTGTGTTTATCCATGAGCCTTCGGCTTTAGGATGAACATGAGACGAAGTGAAGACGACAATGCCAAGGTGATTTCATTTCTTTGTCAAAATAGTGACCTGAGCACTATTTTTTCCTCGAATGCGACACCAAATTTTGTACTGTCTATCGAAATCACTGAGATGGTATAATGGCGCGGCGTGAGAGATTTATTGAGCTCTCATCCTGATCGCTCACCCTACGGGGCAAGCATAAAAAATATCTTCCTGATATTTTTTTGAACTCCCTTCGGTTTTTCGACTCTCTCAATAATCGTATCATTCAATCAAAAAGCCCCCATGCTCTAGGAGCAACAAGCGAAGTTGAGGGAGCGTACACAGAAGTACGTGACCGAAACTGAGACGAAGTTAGCGACGAAGATGATGGGGGCTTTTTGTTTGAATGGCGCGGCGTGAGAGATTCGAACTCCCGACCAATTGGTTCGAAGCCAACTACTCTATCCAGCTGAGCTAACGCCGCGCTTGAAAATTTAGGTTAACCCAAAAAAAAGGGTTAGGCTACTATTTGATTATTTGGACTCTACTGTCTGTCCTAGCCGCTCCACGAAAAAGATGAGAGCTAACCCTAGCCCTGCAAATATTAAAGCTAGTATGACTTCTGAATTGAGGTGATCCGGAAGATAATTAGCTTCTTCCAATACATGTCTTTTTCCTCGAATGATGATCTCATTAATTGCAGACTTCCAAGGCCATATTTTTTTTAATGATCCAATCATAAATCCCGTCAAAAGGCTCATGGTAAGACCATAATAATTTTTCAACAAAAAGTTTAACATCTTTGAAAAGCTAAGTAGTCCCAATAAACATCCCGAGGAAAAAACTATAATCGCTGTAATATTATCTCCTACGAATGGATTTTTGAGAGCCGAAGTAATACTCATGTATTTTCCCAATATTAGCAGAATAAAGGACCCACTAATACCAGGGAGTATCATGGCACATATTGCTATCGCCCCAGAGAGAAAAAGCATGAGATGAGTCTCTGGAGTGTTTACAGGAATTAAAGAAACAGCCAAATAACCTGTTATACTTCCCACACCAAGAGCAACTAAATTGATAGGTTTCTTTAAATTTGGAATATGCTTTGCCACATAAACGACTGAAGCTAATATTAAACCAAAGAAAAATGACCAAGTATAAATGGCATGTTCATTCATCAAAAAATGCATAATACGAGACATGAGAATAATGGCAGTTAGAATTCCAACTCCCAGCGGAATCAAAAAGCTGATATTGATATGATCGAGAAGATCCTTAAATCTTTTTTGAATCAATAAGTCGACTGCAGTCTTATTTATCTTTGCAATTGAAGAGACCAATTCGTCATAGATCCCCGTAACAAGGGCAATCGTACCCCCGGAAACACCCGGAACGATATCGGCCATGCCCATTCCAAAACCTTTAAGAAATAATGGTAGATTTCTTTTACTGCTCTTCAACACTTTCACGATTGTTTAGAAGTTCATCAACTTCTTCGATATCAAATTCAGTCAGCCCATAAGGATTTTCCTTATCGTTAAGGTCTTCATCCAAAAAGCGTTGACCAAAATTTTCTTCTAACTCATCCAAAGACTCTTGTTCCTCAGTCCCAAATTTCTTTTCAACATCATTGAGGTTTTGGTCTTCCAAAAGTCTGTCCTCATCGAGCCTAGCTTCAGTTAGCATTTGTTCTGCTGCCTCAAGCTCACCTTCAAGTCTCTCTAAAGACCTCAGGTCTCTTTCATTATCAGTTATAATAGACTTTTCTCTTTCTTGTCTTTCTAGTTCTGCAAGCTCATCCTCAGTGAATTGAATTTTGTCTGCTTTATCAAGAAGAGAGTCATTTAGATCGTCTAAATTTAACTCTACATCTAATTCATCTACCGCTTTATCGCCTAAACGATCAGTTTGTTTATCTGTAAATTGATTTTTAAAACGAGTAACCCTAGCAGCTTCCTCTTTCGTTTTCGTTACTGCAATATCACCTATTTTAAAATCTCTCGTTGCTTGAGTGACAATTCCCGTAGCAAAATTGTCTGTAAGATTTATGACAGTAATCTCTCCATTTTTGTAGGCAGGATTTTCAGTAATATTTTTCTTAGTTCCTCTATCTTTAAACCCATAGACTTGAAAGACATTTCCAACTTCGACTCCGTCAGCACGACCTCTATCGAGATAGACCACATCTCCAAAATAAGGATAGCTTTGTCCATTGTACGAAGAGATTAAAACTGATTCTATAATTCGAGAATTATAGGTTTTGGTTATCTGTTGAATCCTAGGAGTATAAACTGTGACTCGATTCCCTCTTTTTATTCCGTCGGAGGAATCAATAATTTCACACTCCCAGAGATCTTCTTGTTTTTGAACCACTTGAATACTTCCGGCAATTGAATATTGGAACCCTTTTCTATCTGAATTTTTCTGAGAAACTTCTCCTTCAGCAACATAGATAGAAAACTTATCCCCCGGAACAATATCTATTTGGTCATCAAACCTGACATAAACTTTGTCAAACATTGTAAAATATAAATTTTCTTCCACTGCAGATTCAACTTTTCCAAAGTCCTGCACCAAATTAGTTGTCACAAAAGTTGTGAGGTGAAACCCTTCTTTATATTCATACTGGACTTTTGAACTTTTATCAAAGCCTTGGTCATCGTATTCGCTTTCGGGAACCGAAATTGCAAAGTCTAATTTAGGTGGTTCATAAACTTCATACTCTTTAATAAGATTTTCGTCTCCGATGGCATCCAGATCTTTTGCCGTGTCTCCTGTTGAATATTGAAAATAGATCCCTTGTTCTTGAAGCTTGGATCTTTCATCTATCCAAGGTGGCTCAGCATCCTCTCCGAAACGCTCAAATTTCGACAATGCGGTCTTCTCTGAAATGATTTTATTTCTGCGCTCAAGGTCTAGCGTCGGGGCCATATTATCACTTCCAGTAGAAAATGACAGTATCATCCCAGGCTCAATCTCATGAGGATTCGTTATATAAGGGTTAAGCGCCCAAATTTTTGCATAATAAAAACCAGTTCCAAAAAGTTTTTGAGAGATTTTCCACAACCAATCACCAGGCATAACTTTATAAGTTCCTGAAGTAGACTTCCCTGCGATTTCGTTCCATTCACTATTTGGAATCTTACCTTGCATATTTTTGGCAATCTCCATCAGCTCTTTTTCAGCTCTCCCCACTTCAAAAATAATTCTCTTATCTTTGCCATCTCCATTTTCATCAATGATGGTAACTTTAGGCTGTTCAGCCTTATCAATAGCTTCAAGCTTTTCAATTTCCTTAAGCTCTTCACTTGTGTCCTCAGGTAGCGCAAAGTCTACTTTCCCTAAATCTTCTTCAAGAGCATCTAATTCATCATCGTTTAGAGTCTGAGCCTTTTGAGAGTTATCACCAAATCCTAATTCCTCTAGATCACCTTTAAGTTCTTCATCAATATTTGATTCTTGCTTTAGTAGATCTTCACCTATATCTATATCGTCTAGACCCTCGACCTCTGCTGATGTGGGGGCCTGACTAGGAGCTTGCTCTATCGGAGCTGTGGATTCCTCCGGAAATTCTTCTAAAAGAAGTTGAATATCCTCTGGATCTTCTAATTCAAGATTTGATGGCACCTCTTGCGCCACTATATTAAAACTAATTAGAAAAGTGAGAAGAAATAAATATTTCAAACTGTTCTACACCTGCATTCCAAAAAAATCTCTTAGCATCGATTGGTATTGTTCTTTTTTATTCATCAAACCAAGTGCCTCACTACATTTGCTCGCGTTTCTCAAAGCAGGAAGAACGCTTCCAGAGAATGAGTATTGCCTAATGATAGACTCATAAACTTGTAGGGCCAGATCGAACTGCTGTTTTTGAAAGTAGATATCTCCAATATAGCGCTTAGAGCGAACTTGGATTTGTTTACTCTTAGCTTTTTCTAAATATTGAAAAAGTTTTAGGGCTTCCTCTGTTTTGCCAGCTTTCAGCATAAGTCTTGCGCGCTTATAATAATCAATCTCTTCATCAATTTGACTAACATCAATAGCAACGCCACTTGAAGCTTTGCTACTGGAAGTTTGTGCTACTTCTTGCTTCATAGACTGTTTTTCGGTCTGGGCGAAAACATCTATGGTTTCGTCAGCCATGGCATTAGTTTGTGAAGGCATTTTATTTTCTTTAAGACTTTCGTATTTTTGGTTGAGTGACTTATACTTACTCATCAGGTCATCGTACTGAGCTTTACTTACCCACTTTACTTCCTGCTTAGGAGATTTTCTGGTTTTGTTTCCGCCCAACAAAGATTCTCTAGTCGACTCTACTAAATTAGAGCAACTCGCCACGATAAAAATACCGGAAATAAACAGCAGGGATTGAGTTCGCATCTGTCCTCCTTGACATCTTGCGCGCTATGAATGCACTACATTAACTATTTTAAATCTTGAGAACATGATTCGTCAATGATATAGCCAGCCCATGTCAGATCGATTATTAAAGATGACTTTTAGAATGAGTAAGAACGAGACTGCCTTATTTTATTTTTTCTTAGAGTCTAGAGATAACCTATGTTTTTACTCCACTTTACCTTTTGAGAAAGGCCAGCAGTGGAGAGATATTGTGACCTATTGCACAGAAAGCCTGATAGAGCCATTCAAAGGGACTATCAGGCATATGAATCACTCAATTTCTTTTGAGGTTTTATCTGAGAAAATGGTTTAAAGATTCTCTTTAATAAAAGTCAGTACATCTTCATGATGAGTTTTCGTCTTAACTTTATCCATTATATGCTTAAGTCTCCCATCTTTCCCGATAATAAAAGTCTGTCTTAGAATTCCATCATATTCTTTTCCCATAAACTTTTTAGGACCCCACGAGCCGTATTTATCTGCGATCGCATGATCTTCATCCGAGAGAAGAGAAAAGTTTAAATTATCTCTATCAATAAATTTTTGAAGCCTCGCTTGAGGGTCGGGGCTTACACCAAAAACCACCGTATCCGTCTTTGCAAACTCCTTTTTCATATCTCTAATTCCACAAGCTTGAACCGTGCACCCGGGCGTCATCGCCTTAGGATAAAAATAAAGAACGACATTCTTTTTTCCCTTAAAATCTTTTAAGGCCACTTTATTGCCAGACTCATCTTTTAAAGTGAATGCTGGTGCCATATTTCCAATTTTTGGTAATGCCATAATTTCTCCTCCTACCATTTATCTCGTTTACTTCTAATTAGTTTAAATATTTCTCGGTGGTTACTTCCCATCTCTGCTTGATCATAAACTCCTGCAAAAACTCTAAAAAATGGATTTATATTATGTTCATCCCCTAAGTTAGTATTGAGAAATTCGTTATCTAAATCCATCTGACTTCTTCTTTCAATCCAAGCCAAGATCTCTTTGTTATCGGGCTCAATAGTATTCGCAAATTTAAGATTACTTAATAGGTAATCATGAGAGGGATAAATCGGTACTTTATCTTCAATGGGATGAAATTTATCTCTAATCGTTTCAAACAATTGATCGGGATCTCCTCCATTTTTACAATTACCAACTCCCGCATTAAACACGGTATCGCCAGTAATAATTCCCATTAGTTTTTTGTTTTCATAAAGAAAATAACAAATATGATCATGCACATGCCCTGGCGTATAGACAGCCTTAATCATCTCATTTGGAGACAAGTAGAATTCTTCATCATCTTTTAGCTTTAATGGCTCTGTACCTGAGAGGGCCAAGAACTCCGAATTGTGACGTATATGGTCAGGATGATGATGGGTGTTCAATAGATATCTAGGCTTATGATCCTTAAGTAGTGGGATAGTCTGGTTGATATCAAAGGGATCAAAAAAAATACTATCTGACGAATGGTCACTAGTAATGATATAGTTGAAATTCCTTAGCGGATTTTTTAAAAATTTTTGAATAACTTGCATGAGTACTTATGATCCTAACTAGCTTTATCATTCTTTTCATTTTAACAGTGGCTACAAAATTAACTTTGATCGCTCTAAATATCAAGTCAGTCCAAGAAAACGTTAACGTTCCCCAAGAATTTGCTGCTGCTGTAGATCAAAATCAACACGAAAAAGCTCAGCGCTATACAATCAAAAAAGCAAAATTTAGCCTTCTAAACATTACATTAAGCCAGATCATATTACTGATATGGCTTTTTAGTGGAGCACTAGATTCCTTAGCCTCCATGAGCGCGATTAATGGTATCTCAAAGCTGAGCGCTGGTGTTGTCTTTCTTATTTTATTTAATCTTATAAATGGTGTCATCAATCTTCCCCTGACTTGGTACTACCACTTTGGTATTGAACAAGAGTTTGGCTTCAACAAAATGACTCCGGCCTTATTTTTAAAAGATAATTTAAAGCAGCTTCTCTTAGGACTTTTAATTGGGGTCCCGCTTCTTTATGCCATACTCTATTTTATCTATGAGACTGATACCCTTTGGTGGCTATATGCTTGGAGCTTCTTAGTCGTTTTTCAATTTTTAATGGTTTGGGCCTACCCTAAATTCATCGCTCCACTTTTTAATAAATTCGAACCGTTAAAAAATGAAGATCTGACATTGGAAATCAATAAATTACTTCAAACGAGTGGTATGAAATTTAAAGACTTCTTTACCATGAATGCTTCCATCAGAAGCTCCCATGGGAATGCTTATTTTACTGGATTTGGAAAAAATAAGAGAATTGTTTTCTTTGATACCCTATTAAAGACATTAGAAAAAAATGAAGTCATTGCGGTGCTAGCTCATGAATTAGGTCATTTAAAGAAAAAGCATATTTTAAAGAGTATTGTACTTGGAATGCTTTCAATGCTTATCGGGTTCTACATACTCTCCCTTGCAGTCGAGCACAAAGTTTTTTTATCCGCGTTTAATATAAATACTGATGAAAAATATATGCAGCTTCTTCTTTTTACGCTGATTACACCCTACTATACCTTTTTTCTGACACCAATTAGTTCATGGTTTTCTAGAAAAAATGAATTTGAAGCAGATGAATTTGCAGCGACCTATACCAGGGCGGAAGATCTGGTATCTGCTCTTTTGAAGCTTATACGGGATAACTCTTCAAGCCTTACTCCACACCCATTGTACTCAAAGTTTTATTTCTCTCACCCTCCGCCAAAAGAGAGAATTGCCTTTCTTAAGCAGCTTCAAATAAAGAGTTCATGATAGACTCCTTCAAAAACTCTAAATAGGGAGTACGGTATTTTTCAATTTCATTATGAAGCTCATGATAACCTCCATCTGCGACATAGAGATTGCAATTTTTTTCGATGTTTTTAAAATAAGAAATGACTGACTGAGCATCTACCAATCCATCTTCAGTTCCGACAGCGCAAAAAAGTGGGCATTTTACCCGAAGGGGTCTTCCAAAAACATTTCTAGACTCATTTAGAATTTCAAAAAATGTTTTCGTTTCTACTTTGAGAGAATTTAATTTGTCAGTTACATAGTTTTCATATACTCGAGGATCATGAGAGAGCCTCGAAAGATCCAATACGCCACCAAGTGGAGCACTAAGAGGGATTTGGGTTAATCCATTCATCAACTTCATGGGAGCCATTTTAAAAATCTGCCCCATTAAGCCTGTTCCTGCCACTGCAGGACCACTCAAAAATACTTTCACTGGATAGAGAGATTCCGAAACGTCATTTTGCATATAGGATGCCGTTATTAATCCTCCCATTGAGTGACCAAATAATACAAAGTCTTTCATTAAATAAGTTTCACTAAGGAAGTCTAGAACTTCTCCTAGGTCATTCGTATACTGTTTGAAAGAATCGACACTCGTTCTCTTCCCGGAAGATCGCCCATGACCTCTAAGATCATATAAACAAATATTAAAATATTGAGAGAATATTTTATACATATACTGGTGTCGACCAGAGTGTTCGCCTAGTCCATGAGTGACAACAAGCCAATACTTTGAACCGTTTTCATGCAGACTCAAGTTAAGCTCTTCACCATCAGATGTTTTAAGTTTTTTAATTTCATTTATCATTATGATCACCCTATGTTTTTTTGAAGTCTTATTATAAAATAGGTATATGTACTGCCCGATTTGCTTTAATGATACCTTAAAAATTGCCTCAAGTGGAGTCGTAAAGATGACTTTCAATGGCAAAGCGAAATCAACTAGTCAGTTTTTCTATGACTTAAAACATGATCAAGAAAAGGATGTTCTTTTAAAGCTTGATAAAGTCATTGCAGATTATTTTATTTATTATTCTAGTTTTCAAAATCAGGATCCGATAGAAACTGTAGAGGCGACTTCAATAGATTTTAAATGTCTCAATAAATGCGTGATCAATGTCTCACACAAAATGAATGTCATCGGCTTAGTTTTCACGAAAACAATGTTGATAGACTCTCTCAACAGAATGTCAGTTAAGTACAAAATACCTTTGAAATTAAAATTTAAATAGGAAGGTTCTTTAAGACAACTTCGACTTCAATATAACCGTTATACTTAAAATCTCGTGAACCAAGAGACCTAATAGAAAGCCAAGTATCAATTCTCACGTCTTTTCCTGTTGATAGAAGTGGCCCCATATTTACCGGAAGGGCATCTAAATCAAGACAGTTGGAGAGGTTACAAGATTCAATTTTGTATATATCAAAATAGTCTCTAGCTTTGTCATCGTTTTGAGCTATCAATCTCAAAAACTCTGAACGTTGACTTTCCGAATTAAGCTCAACAAAAAGAGATCTTCCAATCATTGTAGTATCTTTTACGATTCTACTAAATTTCTCTTTTTGAAAATATTTTTTTGCCTCTCTATAACGTCCTTCAATTCTAAAAATGAACATTTTTTGTGCTAATGGAGATTGATCAGCAGAAATTTGAGCAAAAAAATCACTCGGGAGAGCATCTCTATAAAGATCTACTTCTACATCTCCTCGTCTCACTCTGACTCTTCTGACAAAATTTTGCTCAAAGTTCGGAGTCTGAAAGTATTCTTTAATAAGTCTTGCTTTAGCACCATCATCCACGTGAAAAGTTAATTCTCTGTCTTCATCAGTAATTTGAGAAGTATTCAAGTTCATATAGGGAACCTGATTTTCAAACTTCATAATGGTAATATCATCTCCAGAAACGACTGATTTTTCAGGTTCAGTCGCCATATTTAAAATATCGTTAGAAGCTGTATCCATTGTCTCGCCAAAAGAACGATCAACAGCGGCTTGAAACTCACCTCTACCAACCTCTTCGCCAAACTCCCCCCCTTCATCTTCTGAGATTTCAGCAGGGGCATCGTCCAGTGCAAGGTTGACAAAAAACTTGTCAATAAAGTTGAAATTTCCTTCGCTAGATCTTGTATCATCACAGTCTGTTTCCTCAGGTCTACAGTCTTCAGTTGTGAAGAAAACTTTTTTTACCCGAGCTGATTCAATATATTTTTCATTTATTTGAGGAAGTTCAAAATAAGAAGATATCTTCATTCGACTTTGAATTCCAAATCTTAAAGCCACATTGAATAGCGCTCTTTTAAAACCATTTGCGATTCTTCCTAAGACACCTTGTCTGTCTCTATCTGGACTGTCTGCACCCAGAACATCATCAATATCAAAGTACCCAAGAGAACTCTGAGTAAGTGGGATTTTTAAGGTAAATGTATTTGTTCTACCATTTCCAAATCTCTCGGCGAGGCTATCAGAAGGCGCGAAAGGCTCAATTTTCGATTCTGATTGAAAATTATCATCCATCGCCTCTTTAAGTCGGCAACCAGTTAATAGCAATGTAAGCAAAAGCAATGCACTTGTTAATTTCAAAAAATAACTCCTAAGGTTCGCGGACACAATAACGCGATTTCTATAAAAAAAAACGATTTTTTGACACACCATGTTATCTTTATAGGGACCCTCCGAAATATCAAGATTTCAAGTTAATATAAATCCACTAAATCTTGAGCATAGGTGAAGCTTATTAACAATTTATTGCTTTTATTCGTATTTTTTATTGGTGTCATTTCAAGTGCAAATGCCCAGAATTATTTAACACTTCCGAAGAATGTGCGGATGTTTTTCGCAAGAAACGTTCAGTCGAATGTTCAGTCTTCATACAATCAGTCTGCTTCCGAGACCCCTTATAAATACGCCATCAATGCGGACATAGAAAACCTAAGAGACCTTAATGATGAAACTATGAATGAAGTTATAGCACTTTTTGATGCTTACCCCGAGGCACAAAGCCTTTTGTCTCTAGGTCGCTACCAACTTGATGCTAAGGCCAGAGTCGAGGTAAATGCTTATGCATTCGGTTATGGTATTAATGATCGCCTTACAGCTTACGTGGGACTACCTATTTACGATGCAAAAGTTAGAGTTGACTATAAAACAATTAAAAAGAGTACCGGCCAGGAGCTAGCAGACTATCTGACAGGGATATATGGCGATGATCGCGCTCAAGCCTACGGTCAAATCGTAGAGCAAGTTTACGATATAGACGCCGGGATAATTCAATCAGCTTTTGTAAATAGTTTGGGTTATCAAGAACTTGGAAACTGGCAAGGTTCAGGTCTTGGAGATCTTGAATTTGGTTTATTTTATAACTTCTTAAAAGAGCCCACTTATGGGGCCTACACTAAACTAGGTGGAAATGCGCCAACAGGTTATGTAGATGATCCAGACATCATCCAAGACATTGGCTTTGGGGATGGTCAATGGGATGCCTATCTTGAAGTAGGTGGAGGTTTTAGGGCCCACAGAAGAATTTTTCTTGAAGCAGAAACTCGATTCACCTACCAATTCGCAAGTGACAAACGTCTAAGAGTGCCACTAGATCCTGAAATTCCGCTTTCAGACGAAACAGATACTTTCACAGAGAAGCTAGGAAACAGAATGGATTCCGCAGTGAGAGCTGTCTTCACGGTAAATGATTGGATTCGAATCGAGCCTGGTATGCTATTTCAATATACTGAAAAAGCACGCTACTTTTCAAATAATGCCGAAGCGAATGATATACTTGCTACCAATACTGATGCTAGTGCAAGAAGCTTTAGAGTCGATGCTCGCTTTACCACAGCTGATTTATTTAGAATGGGAAAATTTCCACTGCCTGCACAGATTACTCTTTCAGCGCAAAACATGATGGAAGGGCGTAATATCGCTAAAACTGATTTAGTAGAATTTGAATTTAGAATGTTCTTTTAAGCAGCGAGTTTGTAGCCTTTACCCCAAACCGTTTCTACAACAAGATCGACATTTTTAATCTTTTTTCGCAAGCTGAATACATGTACATCAACATTTCTAACTGTCATTTTCTCATCTTTATCAAAGCATAAAATGAGTTCATCTCGCGTTATAGGTGCACCTTGATGGGTAAATAGTTTTTCAAAAATGATAAACTCTCTTCTCGTCAAAGGAATGGTTTTTCCATCCTTAATAAACGAAGAGGCTTCAGGAAGAAGACGTAACCCCTCATCATTTACATTGGTTTGAATATGCTCTAGTTTTCTATTAGCGTTTGCCACTTTAGCTAATAATTGCTCAAGCGAGAATGGTTTAGCGATATAATCATCTGCTCCTGCCCTGAGACCCATTAAAATGTCCTCATTTTGGGAATACGCTGAAATCATAAATATGGGGGAGAACTTATCTTTTTCTCTTATCTTAGAGACAATATTAATTCCCGGCTCACCAGGAAGATTCCAATCCACTAAAAAAACCCCTCTAAAGCCAGGGTCAATGCTCTCGTAGAACTGCTCTGCAGAGAAGTAGCTTTCAACTCTATAATTCGCATCCTCTAGATAGGACTTAAGCGCCTCATTTATTTCAGGCTCATCCTCAATGATGCAAACTCTACTATTATCCTGCTCCTTAGCTTGATCTAATGTCATAAAACCTCTGCTGTACAAAAACTCTTCAAAAATACGCTAGCCAATATGATAAGGTAAAATTTTCAAGACTGTTAGTTCAAAGTGTCTAAAGTTTAGGCAAAATCGGCTCTATTTCCATATTTTGACTATCAGATGATAATTTTTTTAACATAATTTCCGCCAATGCGTAAAAAAACCTTGCAGCGGCGCGTTAAGTTCTGTATATTACTGTTATATTTTACTCAATTACTTTTCAAGGAATTAGATCGGTAGCTGAACTAAATGACATCAGAGGTACATAGTGAAGAAAGAAACGAGATCTAAAAAAGATTACAACCCTAATGTAGGATTCATCGGACAAACACAAGTTCAGGTGGCCAACTACATCTTTTCCGCGAAAAAATCACGGCAAGCCTACACCCACGCTAAGCCAATTGCAAAAAGACTTCTTAAAGAGGCTGTTGCGGACCACTACTCTGAAAGTAAGAGACTGACAAAATTTTTGAAAAATAGAGATCTCACCTTCTCTAAAAAAACTTCAAGCGGAGAATACAAAACTTTTACTGTTCCTTGTACAACAACCGTTGTTCCTCTCCAAAAATCACTTTTTAATGACGTTGAAAAAGCCGCTCAAAAATTAATGATTGCACTAAGGGCTGTTATTCAAGATATCTATGGGTCAAAATCAGTTGAGTCATCTAAGTTTGTCCAACACCTCCCCACCGGAGTGAGAGAAATTTTTATTGAGGCTGTAAAATCAAGTCCAAATTATTTTCCACAACTTCATCATAAGAATATGAAAAACTATCCCTTTATGGATAACGTGGGACTAGACCTTGTATTAGTCGAAGACTATTTAAATCGCTCAGAAGAGTTTCCTAATTTAATCAGCAGAAATAAACTCGACGAAATTCCAGGCCTTCCTTTCAGAATTCTTGAAATCAATGCGGGATCACCATCTGGTGCCTCTAATAATATGAATGTATTACAGGGACTATACGAGCAAGCTCCTGAAATTCTAGATTCACTTGGTAAGGTTATGCCAAATGACCACTTTAAAATTCTAGGTGAAACTTACAGATCTTTAGGTGAAGCTTGGACTAAAAATAAAAAAGGTGTTCAAATTCTACTTCCTCCAGGAGGATCAAATGGAGCTGCACCAGAAATTCATCAACTTGCAGCTTATTCTGGATTAATCTATGCGGAAGCGGATCAACTCTATCATGATGAACAAGGATATATTCGCCTAAGAACTGTTGCTAAAGAAAATCCAATTGTAACAGCAATCTACTCTCGAGTTAATGCAGACTCTGCTCTTTATGATCCAGAAGCAGGTCTTTTTATGAAAGACCCTGAAAGTGCTGAGCCTGTTTATCTGAGAGATAATCTTATAAAAGATGATGAGGATGAAGGAAAAATCGTTCTTGATCCAAAGGGAAAACCAATTCCAATGCAATCAGCCTATGCTATTCCTGGAATTATCAATGCTATTATTGATCGTAAGATTTATATGGGTGGTCTCAATCGAATTTTAGATAATAAAATCATTCTTGCGACACTGACTCATTATGCACCAAAATATTACGCAAGTAAGATTCAAGCTGCAGGCCTAGAACTAGATGGAAGCAAAATTATGCCTCCTCAAACACTACCACCTACCGCTAAGTCAGTAGAGACTATTAAGCAAAATCCTGATGAGTGGGTTATTAAAGTTCCTACCAATGCTGGTGGACAAGGTGTTTACATCCTCAAAACTTTATCCAAGCAAAAAAGAGAAGAAGTGCTAAAAATGATCGAAGAAAAGCCTTCTGAATATGCTTATCAACAATTAGTAAAAATTGCGAGAATCCCTGTTGCTGTTCAAAGAAAAGCAGAAGGATTTAAGTTTGCTAACCTTGCTGCTGATATCAGAACATGGGTTTTCTTTGGAGGAAATAAAGATGATCTACCAAGAATGACTCATAATGCCCTTGTTAGATACGCTCCTCAAGAAAGAGGAAAGATGAGCTCTATTGTTAACACATCTGCTGGTGGTGGATATGCTCCTTTCGTCATCGTTGACGATGTAGAAGATCAAAACTCCGTTTATGCAAGTGATCTCATTGCACCTATTGAGCCTATTCAAATTAAGACAGATATGCCCGTCTTTGTAGCAGCCCAAATGGTTCAAATCGCTCGTATGTTAAGAGAAGCAAAAGATCTTCTGAGCAAAGATGTTACCTATGCCTATGAGCTTCTCGAATTAAGTGAAGGGATGAAAGTTCAACTAAAAGAGATCTTATCTTTTCTTCACCCTCGCTCTATTGAGTCTGTATATAAAATCATTGATATGCTCGAGCATAGAATTGGTAAAACTGATCTTAAAAAGCACAAAGAATTCATAAGTGATAGTCAGCTCACATTAGTTTCAATTCTAAAGCAGATTGAAGACTATCCCGAGTTCCCTATTTTCAGAGATATTATTGATAATATTCGTGCAACGAATACTGACAAAATCATCTACAATTACAACCAAGACGATAAGTCTTTAGACCTTGTGATTATTGATGACGCTATTAGTTTTGCAGAGAAAGTCGATGATAAATTTATGCAGCGAAAAATGTTTGAGACAACTCATCTTCTAAAGCAGATGATCTCAAAAGATATGCCAAATATCGTTTTAGGCTTACAAAGTAAAAAAACGATAGAAAAACATTTAAAAACGTTTTGCAACCTATCTATTCAAAGATTGAAAGACTGTCCAAACATGGCTGAATATGCTCAACTATTCAACTTAGACGCCGATGTGACAAAATTAAAGTTCGAAACGCTCTACCTTGGTGAGCGCGATATTGATAAAGAAATCAAAGTCGCTAGCCAGTTTGAAATGAGAAACCAAGCTAAATTAACGGAGTCCGACTATATTGGCGAAAATCTTAAAAGAGCTAGACAAGAGTGGAAGAAAATTGAAGCGCTAGCTCAGACTTTGAAACCTGAAAAGAGAAAGTCTTTTCTAGAAGCCAAGCGGGAAGATCACTTTAGAGTTTTTCCTAAACTTGCTGAGTTTCAGGCTATTATCGATAAGCCCGTTCACACATTAGATGAAATGATCAAGCTTCTAGATATTGCGCCTTTTGCAAAGTTTAATATTGAAAAATTTGCTGAGGAACAAGGCTGCAGCGTCAAAGAGGTATTCTCACATAAGCTTGAAGAGAAGAAAATTTCTATTTTAAACTCTAGTCAGCTTAAGAGATTAAGACTTTCTAACCGAGAATATGCCGGTGAGTGTTTTGCGAAAAAACTCAATGATCATGGTCTCTATTCAGACAGTCGAATTTATCTTTGGGTGCGATCTGAGCTTGATCCATTTACAAAACTTTATACGATTGGACATGAGCTTATTCACTTCCAGCAATTAAAGCACTCAATGCTTGCAGAAAAGAGAGCTCTTAAAGATGGTGGATTGTCTTTAGCTAAGTTTCTAAATTACTATGGAAACTTCTTAGGTGCCAATCAAAGAACAATTGATAAGATCGAATTTGATATGCAAAAAGAGCGTAAGCCACTCTATGGATATGCCGATAGAATTCATAATCAAGACCTAGACAAGCCGGTTATCTGTGAGCTAGATGCGGCGATTAGAACTTCTGATCTTATTTGGGAGGAAAAACTAGATGAGTACGGATCATTATTTGGATATATGATGCCCAACTCTTTAGGGATTAGAGTTAAGGCTCTTCAAGAAGTTTTACCAGCGCTAGAGAACGCAAAAAATATCTTGTTTGCCAAAGAGCTAGGACTAAAAGTTGATGCTGATCCTGTAAAGGCTGCATTACCTACAGCAAACGCAAATCAGATAAATTATTTTAGAGAAGAAATTATAGCTGCCACGAAGTCAGCTAAGCCTCACTGGGAAGCTTTAAGAATCATCGCTTCTCACCAATATCATGGAGTGACATTTTTTAGGGCAGATGTGGATCACAAGAGTTTAACTCTTGAGCCAAAAGTAAGAGCTGTTGCCGTGGGAAGTAGTTACAACCAAACTCAGCAATAGATATAAAACCTATTTAAGTAGAAATACTATAAGGAAGAAACAAGATGGTACATGCTAATGCATTTACTAAACTTACAAACCTCGTGATGTCGCAGGCCATGACTCTGGATGAGCGATTGGCCTGCATCTTCTCCCAACGTGGTGGAAAGAAAACGCTTAGTGGAGTTTTCTCAATTGAAGATGTACACGGGTTTAATGGATTTAGTGGCTATAATTACTGGCATGGAGATCAGTTGGTGGCACAGCTCCATCTTGCAAGCTTAATAAGTGGAACCTACGTTCTTTATAAATACACCAATATAGAAGGCGTTGAAACTAAGCATTATGATTATTTTGACTCTGAAGGAAATTTCTTTTATGAGTCTCAGTCATTGGACGGAGAAGCTGTTATCTATGGCTCTATTGCTATGGATCCTACCAGTCCCTTTATTAATCAAATTTACAATATACTTCATCAAGAATATGAGAACGCTTCTAGAAATTTTGGAAGCACTTCGCGCATTGCTTATCTTGAGAAACTACTGAAGTCTTTCTATGAAGCAGACAAATACAGTCTGAGTGTGAATGCAGGATCTAACGATTTTGCACTAGCAAATATAGACAATGAGATTTTAAAGATTGAGCGAGACACTGTCCTTACTTATAAGGAAAGACAAGATGTATACAAAGATCTAAGACGAGTTAAGTCTAAGGTCGTAAAAACAAAAAAGAGGGCCCACTCACTTCCTTTTATTAAATACGCTCTTCCTGCTCTTTTGACGAATATTATAGTGAGATTTAAGAACTTAATAAATAGACCATTAAATAATCTCAAAGGTCTTATGCATCGTCACTCTGTAGGACATGTTCAATGGTTTGGACGTACCGTTCAACAAAATCTAGGACTCTCCATCGCCATGGCGATCTATGGTCCCTTCACTTTCTATTTCATCACTCAACCTATGAACCCCCATGCGATGTGGGCAGTTGGTAAGGTCAGAGGAGCCTATATTGAAATGGTAGATTCCATTTCAGGTAAGAAGCCAGATCAAAACCTTATCTACCAAGATAAAGTAAGCACGAAAACAGCAGCTATTGATCAAAAAAAGGATAATGCCGATAAGACATGGCAAAATAGGATGGATCGGTTCAAAGCTATGCAAATTGCTTATGAAGAGAGCCTCGTTTTCGCAGCAAGAATCGGTCGAATCGAGCAGTTCGAACAGCAATTTAACTTCCCTCTCACGGCTGAAGCAGCATGGATGGAGATGGAACTTTATCTGCAAGACATTGAAAGTATTTTACAGGACAAATCAAACCTCGATAGGGATTACACTGCATATCTCCAGCACGAAATAGACAGAACTATAGAACTTCAAGTCTATATCTGGAGAAAGATGGCACAGTTTTTCCTGGATCACCCCTACATAGTGGTAGATCAAAATAATGAGCAAACGGAAAGAAACTACTATGTCGGAAGACAGTTTATCTTTTTTGAAGCCATGACTGAAAAACTATCGAAACTCTCACATCCTCAACCGGAAACTCATGGCCTTGTGGGACAGCTAGCAAAAGATTTTAGAGCTGCAAAATTAGAAGGAAATAGTATTCTTGATACCTTAAAAAAGAATTCTAAACTCTTTCGTCAAAAAGAGCTTTTTAACTCCGATGAGCATCGAGATTATATGGCAAGACAGTGGGAAGTACTCTTTCTACAGCAAAACAAAAAACAAGAAGCTGCTTCATTTGCTCTTCAATCATATACATGGTCAGTAAAAAATGCCATTTGGATCTTGCAGACTTTTACATCGGCTAAAAGGTCTGAACTTGGAATTTTATCGAGAAAATTTCAACAAGGTCAAACTCAAGGATCAACACTTGGTCCAGTAGCAGGAATGAATGAATATCTAGAAAATATGTATCATAACCTAACAATGGAATACGTAAGTATAAAAAAAGAAATGGTTGAGACTCTAGGAGAAGATACTGAACCAGAGCAAAGAGAAAATGTTATCAATAATTTAAAAGAATATCTCATAGAAAGAGATAAACTTATGAACACAGGGATGTATGCTAAGAACTTTGAGGATAAGAAAACAATTTAATGAAAATAGCTCTCTCGTTGATATTAATGCTAGCAAGTGCCTTGGCTTTCGCACAGCCGATTGGGCGTTTTTTACCTCCTGAGTATCAGAATCAAAATAATATTTTTACAAACAACAAGAAGACTTTCTCTCAAAAAAAGAAAAAGAGATACAAAAGGGTAACTAAAAGAGGTCATCGCAAGATTGCTGATGAAAAGCGAAGAAGGGCAAAACTAAAAAAGACAAAGACTAAAGCAAAATCTAAAAGATCTTCGAATTTCAATCCCTCCCTTCCAGGGGGAATGGCGCCGGTTGCTTCTATATCCGCTCAAGCACCGCAAAAGCCGACATTTAGGAAATACACTGAGAAACTCAATTTCAACTATTTCGCTCAGTACCTAGGACCTAGTTTAAGCTCAGATTACCAATCTGGCGCCACTTATAATCGGTTTAAAACAGGCCAAGACTATAAAGGCGATGCACTTGATTCGACAGCCAGTCATCAAATGTTTCACTCTATTACTCTCGGCTACCAATTAGCAAAAGACTACAACCTTAGCTTTGGCTATACTTTTCAAGATGATTTAAATAGCGACATAAAGTACCAACAGAAAAATGAAGATGGATCATACACAGAACTGACTCGATTTAAAGGTGTCTCGGATAACAATAAACGGGCCAACCTCTTTATTTCTAATATTTTTTCAAATAAGTACTTTACCGTGAATGCGAATCACTTTTTTGAGTTTGCCTCGACTTTTAGTTCTGAAGGAAACGACATGGACTATGGCCTTGGTTTTCAACCTTCTATAAATATCAACACAGGATTGAGAGGCTTTTATACAGGTATAACTTCATCCATTCAAAGAAACTATTTTAAAAAGCAAGAGTTCTATCAGAAATGTGGTGACTCTGACTGCAAATACCCTACCCGCTATCAAACGCTTCTTGCTGAAGTAGGAGCCTTCGCTAATTATTCACTCAATGACTATGTACTTCTTCGTTCTTCCATTGCTTTTGACTGGGATCAAAGAGGTGATCAAGTCGAGAATTTGTCGAACTTTAATAAAAATATGGATGATGTAGGAAGAATTGGAGTCGACGTTAATATCGATTACGGCGTGACTGCGGGAACATTTCTCGAATTTGCCTTAGAAGATGCGAGTATTGATCGCACCGCTATAGGGGCCACCTTAAACGTAAATTTATTTTAGTTAAATAGGCTTTAATCAGCCTTCTTCGCAGAGCTCTTTGCCAGATTTTTCGCAGCGATCTTTCATGGCACAGATGTCACACGCTGACTCACCACCCATAAGAGTTGCGATTCCACCGCAGGATCCTTTAACCACTTTATCCGAGATAATCACGCCTATCGCCATTCCTGCAAAGGCCACAAAAAATACTGCAAATGTAATGACTAGTAGATCAACCATAGCTACTTATACTTTTCAAAGGCGTTTGAAGTCAAGACCTCCACCTTATCATCTTCTTTGATCTGAAAATAAGCGATTAAACCTAATTTATTTGCAACATCCAGTCCCTTCTCATGCCCCATACTCATAAGTGCCGTGGCCCAAGCGTCGGCATCTGCGCAGAACTCACTTATGACGCTGACAGAGATCGTCTTATGATTAACAGGCTTTCCCGTCTTTGGATCGATAGTATGATTAAAAATTTCATCCCCGTATTTGAGATAATTACGATAGCTTCCGCTGGTGGCCATAGACATATTCGTTAGAGTTACAACCTTTGAAAGACTTGTAGCAAGATCTTTTCCGGGTCCTTCAATCCCTACTCGCCAGGGTTTATTCTCTGGTTTACTCCCTCGGGTCCTCACTTCACCACCAATTTCCACTAATAGATTAGAGTAGCCTTGATACTCTAAATACTTTACGAGTTCATCCACACCAAAACCTTTGGCGACTGCGGACATATCGAGCTTAAGCCCAGGGACTTTTTTGACAATGAATTTGTCTTGAAAATCTATATGATGAAAGCCGACACTTTTTTTAGTCTCCTGAATTTCTTCATCAGTAGGTTTTTTCTTCTTTCCATCAGGACCAAATCCCCAAAGATTAACCAAAGGCGCTACTGTAATATCAAAATACCCCTGAGACTTACGAGAGATTTCTAAAGATTGCTCGATAAGTTTTCGCATGGAATTTGAAAGCTTTACCTTCCTAAATTTTGAGGTATTTATTTTGAAAATTTCTGAACCTGGAATATACGTAGAAAAAATATTATTAAAAAGCTTTAAAAACTCATCCACCTCTTTTTTTAACTCATCGGGCGACTCTGATCCATAGGTCGTTATTTTATAATACGTCCCCATGGTTTCCCCTTGGATTCGAATCTCTTTATCTTTACCTGAGCAGGCAGACAGCATCACTAATAAACTTAATAAAATGATTTTCATACTTTTCCCAAAAAAAAGAGGGCCCTCTAAATGAACCCTCTTCCTGATATTCATACTATCTAAATATTTGTTTCAAAACTCTCTTAGAAACGAATTAAAGCTTTTGATCTAAAAAATCTTAACCGCCGAAGTCGTCGAGCATAATGTCTTCTGGTTCTACTCCCAGATCAATAAGCATATCAATCACACACTTATTCATAATCGGAGGTCCACAAAGATAATACTCACAATCTTCAGGCGCTGGGTGCTTACTTAAATATTCATCATGTAGAACTTGGTGAATGAATCCAGTGTAACCATCCCAATTATCTTCTGGTAGAGCATCTGAAAGAGCGACATGCCATTTGAAATTGTCATTTTCTCTTTGGATCATATCGAAGTCTTCAACATAGAACATTTCTCTTTTAGAACGTGCTCCGTACCAAAAAGTTACCTTTCTATCAGTTTTAATTCTTCTAAATTGATCAAAGATATGTGATCTCATAGGTGCCATTCCAGCTCCCCCACCAACGAAGACCATTTCTTTCTCAGTATCACGAGCAAAGAATTCTCCGAATGGTCCTGAGATCGTACATTTATCACCTGGTTTTAGATTATAGATGTATGAAGACATTTTCCCTGGAGGAACATCCATTCCTTGAGGAGGAAACGCAATACGTACGTTAAGCATAATCATCCCTTTTTCTTCAGGATAATTGGCCATTGAGTAAGCTCTTACTGTTTCGTCATCTACTTTAGATCGGTAATTGAAAAGATTGTACTTATCCCAATCCCCTCTATATTCATCTTCAACAACAAAGTCTTTAAAATCGATATCTAGCCCTGGAGGTCTTTCGATTTGAATAAAACCACCAGCTCTAAATGGAACTGACTCACCCTCAGGAAGATCGAGTACCAATTCTTTAATAAAGGTAGCGACAGAATCGTTAGAACGAACTGAACACTCCCATTTCTTAACTCCAAAAACTTCTTCAGGAACACCGACTTTCATGTCTTGCTTACAAGTTACCTGACAAGCTAGTCTCCAACCTTCTTTCGCTTCACCTTTAGTGATATGAGACTCTTCGGTAGGAAGAATGTCTCCTCCACCTTCAAAAACTTGTGCTTTACATTGAGCACATGTTCCCCCACCACCACAGGCAGAGGATAAGAAGATTTTTTTCTCGGAAAGAGCACCTAAAAGCTTCTGCCCTGGGGCGACTTCAATATCTTCTTCACCGTTTATGTTGATTTTGATCAATCCCTGTGGGACTAATTGTTTTCTTGCAACAAGAATCAGTCCTACTAGAGCGAGGATAACCCCCGTAAACATGATCACTCCAAAAATTACTACTTGCATAGTTTTATCCTTTTATATCTTATAACGAGATTCCAGCGAATGACATGAAGACGATAGCTAAAAGCCCACAGGTCATAAAAGTTATTCCTAGTCCTCTAAGGCCTGCAGGAACGTCAGAGTAATCCATTTTTTCTCTGATACCTGCAAGTATGGCGATGGCAAATGCCCAACCGATACCTGAACCAAACCCATAAGCTACGGACTCTCCAAAATTATAATCTCTTTCCACCATGAATAGTGACCCACCAAGGATGGCACAGTTAACTGTGATCAAAGGAAGGAAAATCCCAAGAGTGTTATAAAGAGAAGGAAAGAACTTATCTAATGTCATCTCTAAGATTTGCACCATTGCCGCAATAACGCCGATATAAGAAATAAGCCCTAAAAAGCTTAAGTCTACATCAGGATATCCAGCCCAGCTAAGTGCTCCTGCTTTTAAAAAGTAGGTATAAAGTAAATTATTTGTAGGGATGGTAATCATCTGAACAACGATAACCGCGACCCCTAAACCAAGTGCAGTAGAAACTTTTTTCGAAACCGCTAGAAACGTACACATTCCTAAGAAAAATGACAGTGCTAGGTTTTCAATAAAAATCGCTTTAACAATTAAACTTACATAATGTTCAACCATGTCATTCTCCTAATTAGATTCTTCAACTTGTGATGGATCATAAGTTCTAATAAGCCAAATAATCACACCGATAATGATGAAAGCAGATGGTGGAAGTAGCATTAAACCATTGGCTTGATACCATCCTCCGTCTTTTGTTAATTCAAAGACTGTCATCCCAAAAAGCTTACCTGAACCGAAAAGCTCTCTGAAAAAACCAACAACGATAAGAATAAATGAATATCCAAGACCGTTACCGATTCCATCAAAGAATGATTCAATGGGACCGTTTTTCATCCCAAAAGCCTCAGTTCGTCCCATAACGATACAGTTGGTAATAATAAGCCCAACATAAACCGCCATGGTTTTCCACTGATCAAAAACGAAAGCTTTTAGAAATTGCTCTGCTACGATAACCAGAGAGGCTATAATAGTCATTTGAACGATAATTCTAATCGAGCTTGGAACGTGATTTCTAATAAGTGAAACACCCATATTCGCAAATGCAACAACTAAAGTAACCGCAGCACACATAACGAAAACGTTTTTCAATTGAACAGTAACTGCAAGAGCAGAACAAATTCCTAGAATCTGCAATGCAATGGGATTATCTTTAACAATAGGATCTAAAACTAATTGCTTAATTTTCATTACAGACCTCCTTCAGCGACTCTATTTAAAAGTTTTTTATATCCATGATCGCTGAACCAATACTTCATCGAATTTGTGACTCCGTTTGAAGTAATTGTCGCCCCGGATAGACCATCAACTTGGTACTCTCCTTGAGCTTCGCCCTTAGCAACCTTGATAGCAACTTCATTGGTGTTATCGTAAATACTTTTCCCTACCCATTGTTGCTTCCACTTTGGATTGTCTACTTCTCCCCCGAGACCTGGAGTCTCTCCGTGAGCATAGTATCCAAAACCTTTAACAGTAGCCTCGGTATCAAGAGCTATGAAGCCATACATCGTTGACCAAAGTCCCTTACTCCAAAGCTTTAGAATAACGGTTTTAGTATCCCCTGACTCATCTTTCTCTAAGTAAACATTCGCATATTTTGGTCTCGTACTGAGTCCGCCATAATCCTTATCAGAAGGAATCTCAACATTCATTTCCGGGTTAGCGTTAGCTTCAACCATATCGTAGTTTTCAGGATTCATGTCATTTACCACTTCACCTGTTTCAATATTTACCACGACTGAATGGATACTCTTGAAAGCTTCATCAATATCTTGTCCATCACTTAATAAGCCTGCACTTTGAAGGATATTTTTTTTCATATCCAACTCAGCATTTTTGGCTTGTTGAGGTCTAAGAGTGACAACAATTCCTGCAACAATAACAGAACATACAATACAAAGAAGTCCTGCGACCGTTAGTGTCTTTAATGTTTCTGAGCTATTAGACATATCTCGCCATCCTTCTTTTAATATTTCTTTCAACTACAAAATAATCAATTAATGGAGCCATTGAATTCATGAAAAGAATCGCAAGCATCCAGCCTTCTGGGTATGCTGGGTTCACAACTCTTATCAAAACACCTAAAACACCGATTAAAGCACCGTAAACCAGTCGCCCGGTATTCGTCATAGAAGCTGAAACTGGATCTGTCGCCATAAAAACACAGGCAAAGGCAAAACTTCCCATAACTAAATGCCATTCAGGCGTAACAGCAAACATGGGGTTTGTTTCAGATCCAATAGTATTGAGAAAGAAACTCATGCCAACCATCCCGAGAAGCATTGATAACATGATTCTCCAGTTACCAATTCCTGTCATGATTAAGAATCCCGCTCCAAGAAGGCACATTAATGTAGATGTCTCACCCATTGACCCTGGAACAAGCCCGATAAAAGCATCATTCCAAGAGTAAGTAATTGCATCCATTCCACCAGCTGCTGCTTGTCCCAACATTGTAGCTCCTGTATACCCGTCTACTGCTGTCCAGACGGCATCACCGGAAATCTGTGCAGGATAAGCAAAGAATAAAAATGCTCTACCAGTTAGAGCAGGGTTAAAAATATTTTTCCCTGTCCCACCAAAGATTTCTTTTCCAATCACAACACCAAATATGATCCCAACCGCAACTTGCCAGAGAGGAATTGTAGGTGGAAGCGTAAGAGGATAAAGCATTCCTGTAACTAGAAACCCTTCATTAACTTCGTGCTTTCGAATAATAGAAAAGATGACTTCGCAAGTCCCCCCCGCAATTTGAGTGACGAGAAAAACAGGGAAGAACCAAAGTGCTCCGTACACAAAATTATGAATAAAATTACCCGGATCAAACCCAAGACCAATCATTCTAATGATGTCTGCTCTCCAACCAATGGCTTCCATTCCGTTTGCGGCCATAGCTGCGTTAGCTTGGTATCCAGTATTATATAGACAAAAGAGAATCGCTGGGGTCAGTGCGAATACAACACTGATCATCGTTCTTTTTAGATCAATAGAATCGCGAACGTGAGTATTTCCAGTTGCTTTGATTCCCGGAGTATAAGCAAATGTATCGAGTGCTTCGTAAAGAGGATAAAGTTTTTCTAACTTTCCACCTTTATGAAACATCTCTCCTTGTTTATCGAGAAAAGATCTTAAAGCGCTCATAGTCCTTCCTTTTCAATCCGAGTTAAACCTTCACGAAGCTTAACTGCAAAATCATTTTTACTTGGATCAACAAAATTACAAAGTGCTAAATCTTCTTCGTCCAACTCCAAAGCTCCAAGCTTAACTTGCATATCAGTATTTCCACTCATTACCGAACGAAGTAAGAACGTCGGTAACATATCCATAGGCATAACAGCTTCGTAAGATCCAATCGGCACGATTGATCTAAGTGAGCCGTTGGTATCGGCATCAAAATTAAACTTCTTTGGAAGAAGCTTAGATAAGAAAACCGGCTTTAGAGAATATTTATCAACGCCTGGACTATGCCAGCCTAAAAATTCTCTTTTTCCACCTTCCTCTACTAACGAAACTTGTTGGTGAAAACGACCTAAGTAAGCAAACGGTCCTTGAGCTTTACGTCCACCAAGTACCGAACCAGAGACTGTTCTGACCTTGTTATCTGTTTTAGATTCACCTTCTGTTAGTTCTTCAATTGAAGCTCCAACACGAGTTTTAATAATTCTTGGTTGGTTAGCCATTGGACCAGCAATAGAAACAAACCTTTCTGTAAAAAGCTTTCCTGTCTCAATAAGCTTTCCGATTGCAATAACTTCAGCGTAAGGGATATGCCAGACAAAATTCTTCTCACCAACAGGATTGAGAAAATGAATATGAGTTCCCACTAGACCAGCTGGATGAGGGCCTTCGAATGTTTCAGTTTGTGCTTCACTTGGAACTTCAAACCCTGGATTCGGTTTAGTACAAACAAAAACTTTCTCACACATTTTGTTCAAGGCTTTCACACCCGTATTAAAAGCTGCTTGGTGAGCTTTAATAAAATGCATAGGATCTGCCGCAAGAGGATGAGTGTCTATTGCCGTGACAAAAATTGCATCTGGCTTTTCACCAGGTACCGCAACCTTGGAATAAGGTCTTCTTCTAATTGAAGGCCACATCCCAGACTCAATAAGGAGCGCTTGCATAGATTCATTATTGTAGGAACCAACGTCTTGCCCTTTGTAAGCTTCAAAGGTTACATGGCTATCACCATCTACCTTGATTACGACTGATTGAAATGCCCGCTTGTCTCCACGGTTTATCTCAATAACTTCTCCAGTGGCAGGCGATGTGTAACGGACGCCTTCGGTTTTTTTGTCTGTGTAGAGCAATTGTCCGGTTTGGACTTTATCTCCGACATTTACTTCCATAGTGGGTTTCATTCCCACCACATCGTCACCAAGCAATGCCACTTTTGACACTTGACGACCAGCCGATACCTCTTGGTTCGGATCACCTGTGATAGGAAGATCAAGCCCTTTCTTAAGTTTGATCATGGGTGTTAATTCCTTTGCAAAGTTTAGTAGAATTAAGCCAAAAAATAACATATTACGTCTTATTTTGACAATTAAAGTCGGTGAACATCGTTAAAAAAAGTGTCCGCTGAGCTTAGAAATTGTTAAGATATTTCTATGAGCTTCAAGGAAAAATTATTTGAAGGAAAATACAATTACCTCCAGGACGGTAAAATCTATACTCAAGAAAACTTCACTGTTCTCAAAGAGGACAAAATCCAGGGCGGATACACTTATAATGCAGAAGTTTTAACACGGGTGAGAACCGGAGAATTCCTAAAAGTATTTATCGAAGCTGACTTTGCACATAATTTTGACCCTCTGGTCTATAAGATAAGAAGAAACTTAGGCGATAAAGAGAGCTTAGAAGTTATCCACATTAATCAAAAAGAAAAGATTTATACCTATACTTTCACAGGAGAAGACGGAAAACATCAATTTGAAAGAGTTGTTAATGGAAAACCCCATATTGCTTCCCCATGCTTCCTACTTTCAACAGTAATGATTAACTCTAAGAAATTGGACCCAGTGCACAGGACAACATACTCTGTCATTACTTCGAACAATATTTGGAAGTATCAAGGCCCTTTTATTGAAAAAGAAGTCACATTTGAGCTCCAAGACCTGGAGCAGATTCCATTACAGATAGGTGATAAAGATTTAAAGGCAACTCACTGTAAAATCGTTTACACTGACGAGAAAGGAATCCTCAAAGATCATCATGATGATATTTTCATGAGTAAATATAATTTCATCCCTTATAAAGCTGTCTTTTCAAATGGACTTGAGATCGAAGTAGAGAGCCTTCGTAACTTTGAGCAACACCGCACAAGATTTTAAATCAAAAAATCTCTTGTTTCATCACAAGCTTGTTCAAATGGTTTTACTTGTAACTCATAGGGAAGCATCATTTGAGAGAATGTCCCTAAAGTGCGCCCCTTCCACCTTGCAAGCCGTGAATCAGTTACGATAACACAGCCCTTGTCATTTTCTCTGCGGATAAGCCTTCCGAGTTTTTGATGTAAAGAACGGGTTCGATGCCCTAGAAAATAATCATTAAATTCATTTCCAAATTTTCGTTCATAGAACTCTCGTCTTTTTTGGATGATCAGGTCCTGCCTTAAGTCAGGAACTTTATCTATATAAACAAAAACAAGATTGTCCCCAGGAATATCGATACCTTCTCCGAAGGACTCCATTCCTACCAAGACTCCATGTTCAGTTCTTTTAAAATCTTCAACAATGTTTTTGCCCAATCCTTGAATAAAAAGAGGAAGTTCTCCCTCAAACGCCTCCAGTAGGAGTTCACAAGCTTTATCAAATCTCACTCGAGAGGAAAAAAGTAATAATGTGCGACCTCCAATATCCCGAATCAATGGAATGAGTTTCTTCATAACGGAGGGAACATAGTCCCGATCATAAAAAGAAGTCGTATCAGTGCATAAAAAGACTTTTGCATTATTTTTATAGTCGTAGTTATTTTGAAGGAATAACCCAGTTTTAAAGCGTTTTTCCGCTGGAAGTTTATGATAACCTGTCATCCACTCAACTTGTCCCATGCCCATCGAGCCATCGGAATTCGTTAAAGTTGCAGAGGTGAATACAGTTGCTGCTGATTCTTTAAGTACATTCTCATAAAAAAGTTCTCCCACATCAACCGGAGCACATTCAAAACTAAATCCATGTTCATCGTGAAATTTAATCGAGCAGACAAACTCCTCAGGGTTCTCCATCATTTTTTCTAAGGTATTGTGAGCCTCTTCAATATTTCCCGCAGCTGCTTCAAAGAGGCTAAATGCCTTCAAATCATTCTCATCGTTCAACTGACCTATATTCCACCTATTCATTAGTGGTAAAATGAGTTCGTAAAAGCCTCTAAAGATATATCTAAGTGAGTCGATTTGATTAAATAGTCCAGCCTCCAAGTTATCTTTTAGCTGCTCTTGTTTAAACATAAGAAATTCATTCCAATATATATCAGTATAATTGGATAGTTTTCGTGCAAACCTCTCGATTAAATTCGTTAATTCGCTTATATTCTCATCTATCATTTTCGAAGTAGCAGCGGCCTCCTTTCGAAGACGTTGAGTTAATTCCTCATCTCCTTTCTCAGCACCTAATAAGTAAAAAACCGGTGCAATCATATTCGGAAGATTTCTAGCGAAAGTTTCAATTTCAGCTTGCGTTAATTGCATGGTAAATGCACGTGTTGCCTCTGATTCTAATTTATGAGCTTCATCGATCACCAAATATTTTGGGCGCTCTACGCCTCTTGGCCAAGCAAGAGTGAGAGCGTGATTGCCAACAATGACATCTGCCTCTTTCGCCTTTCGAAGCCCTTGCAAATAAGAACACTCATTTTTGAAGGGACATTTACTACCCGTGCAGGCCCTAAAATCAACCTTGATATTATCTTCTAGATCTGAAAGAGGTTTAATCTTTCGCTTCATAACATAGGGAATATTTTCTCTTGTGATAACATTATTGTAATCACTGACTCTCCTATTATTAAAAAAGGCTACTTCAAAATAGGCACGCGCCATCTTTTCTTCGAAGTTTCTTAAATCAAGAAGGTTTTCATCATCTTCATTTCGAAACAAGAGTTCACAAAAATGATTCCCAGACCCTACAAGTCTCAATACTTTCAATTTATCATTTTTAAGCCCCAATAAAGACTGGACTCCAGGAATGTCCTTTGCCATGGCCTGATTTTGAAGGGTTTTAGTTCCCGTCGAAATTAAAATTTGCTCTTTACTCTCTTTGGCTTTTAAAATTGCCGGCAAAAGATAACCTAATGTTTTCCCTGTCCCAGTTGGTGCCTGAATCAGAGCATGTATATCATTCTTAAAAGACTGCCCTACTCTCAATGAAAGTTGTTCCTGAGAAGGTCTATAAGTATAGTAGGGAAGCTTTGATTTAATTGTGTCCTCATCTTGAAGTATCTCTCGAATATTTTCTCCTGAGAAACTAAGGTCAAGGTCCAGAGAACCCTCTACATCATCTTGGCGAGAGCTATGATGACTTTTATAATGAGCAAATTTTTCTTCCAAGGGAAAATCTATTTGAGTAGAAATTTCTAACAGTTCATCTTTTGAGAGTTGAAAGAAATTTTTAAACCAAAACTCCTCATTTCTAAAACTGTCTAGTTGGTCAATGAGAAAATTTCTCAATTCAAGATCAAAGTGAGTGATATAGACTGATAAAAGCATCACTTTCAAAAGATCCAAAGAATCACTAAGACCTCTATGTTCTTCAGAGTCAGCTATTTGGAGATCGACAATCAAGCCCTCCAGGTTAAGGCTTGATCGCTCGGGGAAAATTAATGCCATAAAATACAGTGAGTCTGCAAAGATCTCCGGTTTTCTCTCTCCGCCTAAGTCCTCAAAAGAGTTTGACAGAAATTGCTCCTCAAAACTTGCATTATGAGCGACTAAGGTATGACCTTCGAGATCCCACAGGTCTTGAACGACTTTGTCCCATGCAGGAGCTTTTTTTACCATCTCCTGTTTGATTCCAGTGAGTTTTTGAATGAATTGCGACAATTTATTTTCAGTTCTGACCAGAGAACTGTATTTCTTTACGAGCTTGGTACCTTCAAATTGAACGTAACCTAAGTCAATAATATCGTCGTAGCTTGGGTCAACCCCGGTGGTCTCGATGTCTATTACCGCCCAGTGTCCAAGTTCATGCATATTGCCACCCGTTTGATTTTTTGAAAGAATACAGTCTGTTAATTTATGAGAAGGTAAATCAAATGTCATCATCAGTCTTCTTTCAGGTCCAGTCGTTTATCATTGTTGCTTTGATGCTGTATGGTGTATCACAGAGAAAAATTCGTTTTAAACATATGCGAATTATGAAAATTGTCATTGCCTGGGACCTCCTCCTAGTAGCTCAGATTGAATTAACTCGCCAAGCAATTAATACAGCATCCAAAGCGATGACAAATCCATGGTTTCTTAACTTTCATATTTCATTAGCTGTTAGCACGGTGCTCCTATATTTTTGTCTGCTTTACACAGGAACTAGACTTAACAAGGGTGACGAATCAATAAGAAAATGGCATAAACCACTGGGGTTAACCACTGTTGTTTTTAGACTAGCAACACTGGTTACAAGCTTAATTATTGAGGTACCTTAGATGACACCAATGGACGAGATCAAAACACTTATCGAGGATAAGCTTCCAGGAGCGATAGCTGAGGTAGGTGATATGACTGGAACCATGGATCACTTAGCCGTTCTTGTGGCCAGCGATGAATTCAAAGGAAAAATGCTAATCGATCAACATCAAATAGTTATGGATATATTAAGGGAATCTTTAAAAGAAAAGGTTCATGCTGTTAAAATAAAAACTATGACGATGGAAAAATACCAAACTTATCAAGCTGCATCGGAGGAATAAATTATGAGCGAAAATGAAAATCCTTTCAAAATCTTAAACCAAGATATCTCTAGTACAAAAGAATTAAGTCCGAATGATGTACAAGGTAATATTACTGAGAGAATTGAGGAAATATTAAAAAGCGACAATATTGTTCTTTTTATGAAGGGAAACTCAGAATTTCCACAATGTGGTTTTTCTGCCAATACCGTTGCGATTTTAAAACATATTGGTAAGTCGTTTACGACTTTTGATATCCTGCAAGATATGGATATCCGCCAAGGATTAAAAGAATACTCCAACTGGCCAACATTCCCACAACTCTATATCAAAGGGAAGCTGGTTGGTGGAAATGATATCATTACTGAAATGTTTGAATCAGGCGACCTTCAAGAGGTTTTAAAAGAAGTTTAAATGAAACTCAGCTCAAGCTGTAGTATTGGGAATATAGATCCACAAAAACCTATCTATATTATTGGAGGGGGTTTTTCGGGCTTATGTTTGGGCTACTTTTTTAAAAAATACCAAATTCCATTTAAACTCTACGAAAAAGAACCTCGTGTAGGCGGAAAAATCAATAGTCTATCAGGTCCCTTTGGGAATTCAGAGACAGCAGCTCATGCATTTTATATGAATGAACCAATGCTGGATGAAATAAAGGAACTGAACCTCACTCCCCTTTTCGCTGCCAAGAAATTAAAAAAAAAGATTTATCGTAAAACTAAATTTTCCTCGCCTGTTTTAGGTGCAGGTGAGCTGGTGAGTCTTAGTTCAAAACTCCTCTTTAAAACGACTCCTAAATATTATCCAGAAATGACTCTCGCCGAATATTTAGCCCCATTAGGGGGTGATGATATTCAAAACGAAGTATTTGCAGCTGCAATGCTAGGTATATATGCTGCAGATTCAAACCAGCTTCACTTAAGCTCTTTATTTCCTGGGATAGATTTTTCAAATATTACATCTTACCTAGACTTCTTAATTAAGATAAAAAAAAATAAATCTCCCTTCAAATTTAGAAGTGTAAGCTTCAGCGGAGGAATGAAAGAACTCACTGAAGCCATTAAAACTTATATCTCCAAAGAAATTGAAACATCCTCGTATCAGAAAGTGCTTCCTCACAATGCCATTATTTGCACTAATGCACATGAGGCATCCAATCTACTCCAAGCTGAAAATCCAGAATTGCACCAGAGGTTAAATGAAATTGATTACCAAGCCCTGAGTTCTGCCACTCTATTTACAAAGTATGAAATTAAAGCCTTAAAGAATAGTTTTGGATGCTTATTTTCTCCAAGGGCCTATCCTGGAAAAATAAGAGGCCTCTTAGCTAATTGGGAAATTTTTCCGGATCAAAGGAAATCTGAAACCCACCATTCTTATACCTTTATCATGGATGGGTGCGAAAATATTTCAGAGAACCTTGAGAACGAACTCAAGGCATTAGGTATGGAAAATGCCTGGCAGCAAAAACTACATTTATCTATTACGTCTTGGGAGAAAGGACTTCCTTTATACAATTTTCAACGTTTTAGAGTTATCGAAGAAATAAGTTCTTGCGAGTTTAAAAATATTGGTTTGTTCGGAAATTATATCGGTGGTATAAGTCTTAGAGAAATCTTCAACGCAGCTAAAAACTTAGCAGAGGATATAAATCATGAGCGATCCTAAAGACTTCCCCTACTTACATGGTTTTTCTAAAGAAGAACAAGACCGCCTTATAACTCAGGCTCAATTTGCTGAGCAAATCGTCTATGATGGGGTAAACCTCTCACGTGTAGAACATTTGCTTGAAGTTGGATCAGGAGTTGGGGCCCAATCAGAGATCTTGTTAAGAAGGTTTCCAAAGTTAAAACTTACTGGCATCGAGCTTAACCCGAAGCAACTTGAAACAGCGAAAGCAAACCTTAGTCAATATCCTCATCTAAAAGGACGCTATGATTACCAATTAATGAATGCAGGTCATATGGATTTTAATTCAAGTGTATTCGATGGTGCCTTTCTCTGCTGGGTTCTTGAGCATGTAACCGAACCCAAAAAAATTCTTAGTGAAGTCAGAAGAGTCTTAAAACCAGGCTCTATCGTTTATGTGACAGAGGTTATGAACTCTTCGTTTTTTCTCGATCCCTATTCTCCAAATCTTTGGAAGTATTGGATGGCATTTAATGATTATCAATACGAAAATGCAGGAGATCCCTTTGTAGGTGCTAAGCTTGGAAACCTACTTCTCGAGCTGGGATTTACAGATATCCAAACGAAGGTTAAATCCTGGCATATTGATAACCGCCATCCAGACGAGAGAAGAGAGACTATCGATTATTGGACTGAACTTCTTATGAGTGCAAAGAACCTTCTGGTAAGTGATAAAGTCATAGATGAAGAAACTGCTGAGTTAGCACACCAAGAACTTAGACAAGTGGCTAGAGATCCGAATGCTGTTTTCTTTTATTCATTTGTTCAAGCAAGTGCAAGAGTTATCTAAATTAAGTAAAGAGTACTTTTAGGAGGTCACTTCTTAGACGACCAAGAAAGCCATCTTTATCTATTTTATAGAGTGTCAAAAGATCATTGAAGTAATTAGCGGCCCTAGCTGATTGAGACGTTTTCCAAAGTTTTTGTTGATGAATAATTTGTTTGTCATACTTTGAAAGGCGTTTTTTCGAATCGGCATAAGATGGGTCATGTACTTTTTGCATATGATTATGCATAAAATACAAAAAGCCGTAACAATCCTGGTTTTGCTCCACTAATTCTATTAATTCTCTATAAAATTGAGTCATCTTTTTTGATCCAAATAGTTCCGCTAATTTAAATTGATCAAATTTATTCTGAGTTAAAACCTCTTTGATTTGATCTACCGAGATTCCAGAGGAAGCATTTGATCGTAAAGCAAGTACATCTAAAATATCTGAATAGGCACCAATTTCAAAAGAAACTCGTTCACAAAAAAACTGCTCGGCTTCAAAGCTTAAATAGACACTCTTTTGTTGACTTAAAAATCTAAGAAGCTCTCTTTCTTCCCAGAAAGCAGGAGGATCTACTTGAATACAATCGAAGTTCTCATTTGCAGAAATTTTCTTAAAGAGTTTTGAGTCTTTTGAAAAATTCAATATGATATGTCTTTGTTCTAAAATTAAATTTTCTGGTTCGAGAAACTGATCCATAATTTCAGTTGGAATAGATTCAGCAAAATGAACCAAAAAGCTATCAACTCCTCCAAACAAATCCATCGTTTTAAGTTTTTGATCAATCCAGTCTTGCGAAACTTCATTGCCCATGACTACTTGAAATTTAACGTCAAATTTTGGTTTTAAATATTGAAAAATATGTTGATCATAGCAATATAAAGCATGTAATGGCTTCTGATAGTCCAAAACTGTTTTGTTCGGCGCCAAGATTTCCCAAATTTTTCCCCTAGAAAGCATAGAGAATCATATCCTTAAAACTTTGAGCCGCTCCTTCCGCCATCCATTGAATTTGCTGTTTTTCAACTCCTCGGTTTTGAGAGCCTAAGACCGCAATCCCTTCATCTCGAAGTTCTTTTAAATTATAGCTTCGACTAAGATCAAAAGTTTCATTGAAAATGACCTTTGAACTTAAGACAGATTTACTAAATTGAGTTTGAAAAAACTTAATCTCCGTTGGAGTAGGATGCTTTATGACAACAACTCTTAATCGTAAGCCAATTTGGTTAACCGAAGGGACGATAAAGTCTTGCCTATCCTCTCCAAGAGAATCACTTCCAAAAACTGCCTCCGCTCTTTTTCGGTTCCTAACCACGATAGACTCTTTTCGTTTTGCTCTGGACTCAACAATTCCAATTAAAACGGCATCCGCACGCTCTGGCGTTGTTGAAAGTTTTAAGTTTTTAAACTCAAGCAAGGTCTTATAAATCTCTTTAGTGAATGGGCCCGAAACATCCGCAAAATTACTTTTATTGTAAAACATTGGGACGGATATTGACTTAATCCCGTATTGGGCGAAAGGATTGAACTTACTTTGAAAGCGGTAGCCCGCACAGCCGGAAAAAAGACTCAATATTAAACAGGTCACCAAAAATTTTATCATCTCTTCATATTTACTCCATTACTAGCATACAGACAAATGACCCGCAGCGCATCATCTTATCATTTTGAACTCTCTGTGCTAAATTACCTCTGTGAAAATGATCAAATCTCTCGCCGATATTCTTGCTAAAAACACCCAGGATAAAGAAGTCTATACTACAGACCAAAAAAAACGTTACTGGAGGTCCCAAAAAGGCTATTACACCAAAAATGAGGGTGTGTTTAGCTTCATCCACTTGATTCAAAACTGGCAAGAGATAGTCGGTGACTTTATGGGACAAAATACGCTTCCTCTAAAGATAAAGCAGGGCACTTTATTTGTGGCCTGCAAACATAGTATTTTTGCCCAAGAGCTTGGCTTTCTGAGTCCTCAGATTCTTGAAAAAATTCACACGAAGTTTCCTTCGTTTAATCATATTAAGAGAATTAAATTCTCCCACAATGACTTCCAAGCTCATTTCCAAGAATCATCTTCTAAAGTAAAAGAACCTAAAAAGAATGCATTACATCCTTACTCTCCCGAGTATAAAGCTTTAGTCAAAAAAGCTCAGGCTATCACAGAAGATATAGAGGACCCTGAGGTCAAACAGGCCATTATGAATTTCTATCTAAAGTAAAAATTCCCGTTTTATTATTTAAGCTTTTTAATTTTTTAATTCTACAATCACAAGAAATTAAATTTGAATCTTCACGCCCCAAAAAAAGAACTTGGTGATTCGCGACCAAATCTAGCCATCTTCTCCAGTTTTCAATTCTGATAAAATTTGCCCGTCTCCTTTTTATGTCACTTGGCTCACGGCCGGTATTGATTGAAAAATAAGGGGGATTAGCTATGATGTAGGCATCCTCAGGGACCGTCTCAATAGTAGAGATATCTTCAATAGAAAAATGGCTTATCATATTTATTCTTGCACTTTGAGTATTCTCTTCTAGATGAGAAAGATATTGTTCTTCAGCTTCAATAAATGTTAATTGCACAGTATCTTGATGACGAAAAAAGAACTCTATCCCTACGACTCCACATCCCGCAAACATATCGACGAGATGAAGCTTTTTTTCTTTGGCCCAAAACTGACTTGCAAACTTTGCTAATTCAATACTATCTTCTGAAAAATGATAAAACTCTGGTTGACTATAACTTATCGTTTTCATGTTGCGCTAACTCTAAAATATAAGATGAATTCCAGTCTCCCAGACTGATAAGCTGGAATATAGCAAAGCTTTGATGTTTCTTTTTTTCCAGAAGCTCTTTAAAATAATCTCTTTTAGTAGCTGCCAATATTTTTTTAAATTTAACGTCATTGGCATTCAAGAATCCAAAAAACTTCTCGTTCTCCCATAAGCTAATTTCAAGGAACTGATCGTATAAATCTCTCGAAGTCTGCAAGTCTCTGAATAGAGTGAGAATAGACTTTTTAGCGTGTCTTGGAATGGCATCAATTTCTCTATAAAAAAGTAAGGCTTCTTTGGAAGTTGGTATGGTCTTTTCATCATTCAGATCAAGCGCTTTAATATATTCTGCGAGTGAACTATTCTCGAAAACAAGAGGTCCCCATAAAAAAGGGTAAGGTTTACCGAAACTATAAGAGGAGTAATATTCTCGTATCTTGGAGAGCTTTAAACTTAATTCAAACTCTTCTTTAATCATCGCTTGGAACCGCCCAGAGGTGTGAGCGTAGAGATAATAAATAAGATTTTTAAATTCGTTTTGACCTTCAAAGTATAAACCTAGTTCTTTCAAAATTTCTCTTGAGAGGTCTATTTGTTTTTCGATGGTAAACCTGGGACGTTCCCCTTTAAATATATGGTAGCTTAGATCGTGCTTAGTTATATCGAGAAGTATCTTCTTTGCCCGAGACATATTTGACTGTTTAATAAAGATGAAAGATTCAACTAGTCTTGCTAATATATGATTATGACGACTTATTTTCTTTTGATAAAAATAGAATTTTTCATACTCAAATTTCTCATCGATAACCTTTCGAAACAGATCTAAAAAGGCTTCTTCTCTTTCAAAGAGATTTGATTCTGATTGCTTTTTTTGCAAATCAAATTTAATGGGAATTTTTTGAAATCTTAGGTTTGTCTTTTTGAAACTATACTGTTCATTATAGCACTTAATAAAAAGCTTTAACTCTTCCATAGAAGCGTAGAACGCAAGTGCGAGCTCTTTCTCTGAAAGACGTTGATTACAGTCAATTTCTTTTTTTAGCTTGGTAATTGGCTCAAATGAGACCAGGGATCTTTCCAGAGCAAATTCAAAAAGCTCATTTTCTATGCGAACTGGGAAAAACCAATTTTTTTTTTAGCGGAACTTGTCATCGTCTGAGCATGTACGGCAGGAATTATATTAACTTGCCCCGTATAATTAATGATTTGCTTTATGAAGGTTGATCTGTTTAAAAATAAGTAGATAGCAATTGTGAGAAAAAAGATAAGGAGAAAAATTAAATTTTTCCCTTCAAAAATAGCATGTCTTTTTAATTCTTTTTTAGCTGCAACGCTTTGGTTTCTTCGCTTGAGTTGAGGAATAGGGACCTCTTGGGAAAGCTTAGCTTTTGTCGTCATCGCATTTTTTTTTTTTAGAAGGATCGGTGGAGTCTCTATCCATTTCATCTGGATTCAAACTCGGGGCCAAGTCTGCCAAGCTTAACCCTATTTGGGTAGCATCTGTTTGTGAACCTTCCCTATCTGGATATTCTAAATCTTCATTTCCTGGTAGTTTATCCTCCCCTTTAGGATATTCTAAATCATCCTTATTAGGAGAGAGTGCAAAAACTGGTTCTGCTTCTTGAACGGGGTTAAATGGTTGTTGCTCGCTTCCCATCACATAGCGTGCCACAAGATCTTGCTCTCTTACATGAATCCAATATCCATTGCCTGAGCAAATTTCATCATCACCTTTTATGGAACCATTACTAATGAGCTCTCTAATTTTTTCTCTCGATACAGGCCCCAAAATATGGTTATTTTTTGTTCGAATGAGCCAGTTTTTTACCATTTATAACGCCAACCCTATAAGTGCCGCTAAGTCTTCATCCGAGAACTTTAATCCCGCACTGAAAGTATAAATATGGTTATCTGTCCCCCTACCAAGATCGTCACCCATAAACTTAGCATGGAGAACATTCCAAATTCTAAATTCAAATGTGTAGCGAAGGTTGAGACCGATATCTTCTCTAAAGTCATAGGCTTCAAAAGAATTTCTAATTCCATACTGAGGTAGGAGATAGTCAACACCTACCCCACCTGTGGTTTCTATCAAACCTGCTCTCAAAGTGACTCGATTTATCCTACGTCCAATTTGGAGGTTGAAACGGAAGGGGTTTTCATCCACTTCGATATCTTCAGTAACTGTAGGATCACCCTCATCAACTGTAACAGTATTTGTCGTAATCTTTCTTAAAGTTGTTCCATCTCCCGAGACAAAACCAAAACGAAAAAATCTCTCTGGACTAGGCATCAAATCAACATCTAGTTCTGTTTTAGAACCGTCGATATTATTTACACCGGTATAGATCATGACATCTGTTTTAAAATTATTAACTCGATTTACAATAGTATTCAAACCGGACAATGTTTGATTGACTGAATCAACCACCTCTTCATCTCTAAGTAACTTACCAACAGTTCCCTTACCTGCTCGCATGTCAGCTATAATAACTTTCATATCAGTGACTGCGGCATCAACTTTCTCTAGGATAGGACCTATATCTTCTAAGTCGTTCATAAATGAACCATCAGCATAGCGGTCCGTCTCATAAGCCAACTGCTCGGTGACACGTTCAAGATTAGCCACTGTTTTATCTACAGATGATTCGTTTTTTTCTAACACTCGTTTAAGAGTTTTAGAAATATCATTGGCGTTGTGACTGAATTCATTAATTTGTTGAACGATTTGTTTAATCGCGTTTTGTTGGTCATCAGTATAAAGAGAGTCTTTGATAACTTTCGCAATGACCTTAACATCTTTTAAAATCTCAGAGGCATCTTTTCCCAGTTGCTCAAAACCAGCTCCTGTATTAGAGGGAACCATATCCCCTGCCGGAAGCCTTGGTGCATCAGGGTTACCGAGGAAAATATCAATATACTTGTCCCCTAGAAAACCTACACTTTTTATTCTCAACCGGGAGAACTTGGTAATTTTAATATTTTCTAAGACTTCGAATGTGATTAATGCTTGTGAACCAGAGAGAGAAACTTTTTTTATTCTACCTGCAACGATACCCGCGACTTTGATACTTGAGTTTTCGTAAATTCCAGTGGCATCTTCAAGGATCGTCTTGTACTCAACGAACTCACCAAAGGTTGCCTTGTTTGCCGTTATCTGAAGGGATACCACCACCAATGATGCAATCGCAAAAAAGGCTAGTAGTCCTACTTTAAATTCATTCAAAAGCATCTTCCTAAATCTTGAAATTTTATCCTTTTATTGTATCCCAACAGGACAAAATTACTAGGACTATCTAACTTTGAATCTTTGCGTTAATTCTCAAAAAAAATGACTTTCGGCCTAGTGAGTAGAAAGCTCGATAAATTTTTGGATGACGGGATTTTTTGATTTTTTAAACTGCTCTACAGAGCTGTGTTCCACCACTCTTCCCTTTTCCAAAAAAGCAACATAGTCAGATATTCTCAAGGTTGCCGCTATATCGTGGGAGATAATGACAGTAGTCATCGGAATATGCGCATTTCTTTGGTGAGTAGTGCGAATTAAATCATCAACCATATGCGTTGTGATCGGATCCAGTCCAGTGGTTGGTTCATCATACAGCATAATTTTAGGTTCAAGCGCCAATGCTCTTGCGAGTCCAACTCTTTTTCTCATCCCTCCAGAAATTTCTGAAGGAAGTTTTTTAAATGCGTGCTCCTCTAAACCCGTTTGCTCCATGAGTTTTAAAACTTTTGCCGTGATTTCTTGCTCTGTTAATTTTGTAAACTCACGCAAAGGAAAGGCTACGTTTTCAAAGTTTGTCATAGAATCAAACAGTGCGGAGTATTGAAAACTCATACCAAAACTTGTCCTAAATTGCCTTACCTCTTTATCAGATAAGTCTGTCAGATTGGTATCAAGGACTCTCACTTCCCCATCAGTGGGATGATAAATTCCCAAAATATGTTTAAGGATTGTCGACTTACCCGCTCCAGAGAATCCAAGAAGAGTCGTAATTTTGCCTTCGTGAATTTTAAAATCAAGCCCATCTAAAACAGTATGATCTCCAAATGTTTTGGTAACGTGCTTAAATTCTATGGTGTAATTTTGTTGGTTTTCGTTTTCCATTCTTTTTCTTTCTATAAAATTTTTGTCAATACCGCAGTTAAGAAGAAATCTATGACAAGGACTAAGATCATCCCCCAAACAACAGCTAAGTTTGTCCCTTTACCAACGCCTTCGGCTCCCCCTCTTACTGCGAAGCCTTGATAAGTACCAACAATAGAAATGATATAACCAAATACCGCTGCCTTAATAAGGCCTTCTGCGATCATAGTAAGCTTCATAAAGTCAGAAGCTTTGGCAAAATATTGAGAAGCATCGATACCTAGAATTTTAGTCCCGACAACATAGGAGCCCACATTAGCAATTAACATATAAATTCCAGCAAGCATGGGCATTGAGACGACTGTGGCAAAAATTTTAGGAACGGCAAGATATTGAATTGAGTTCACCCCCATAACCTCGAGAGCATCAACTTGCTCGGTGACTTTCATGGAGCCAATTTGGGCGGCCATCGCAGCTCCACATCTTCCTGCAACAACCAAACCGCAAAAAACCGGAGCGAGTTCTTTGGTGACAGCAATAGCAACGATAGGACCAACAAAGGAGTCTACAGAAAATGCCGTAAAGCCTGAATAAATTTGAAAGGCAAAAACCATTCCTGAAAAGGAAGCCGTCAAAGCCACGATAAAAAGACTTTTATTTCCCACGAAAACAATTTCTTTAGTAAATAATCTCCATCTAAAGGGAGGTCTTAAAAACCACAGAAATGAGTGAACCATATATAAGGTAATCCTCCCCAAGGCTGGAGTGACATCTAATACGACTCTACCTAAAGAGCTAAAACCTGCAGTTACTGGATTCACGCTCATTATTTTACTCATTTATGTGTAATAACGTCTAGAAACTCTGCCAGTTATCGAGGTAAATATTTGATAGGGAATTGTCTTGGCATGTTTACAAATACGCTCTATGCTGCTCTGAGTCTCGTCCCATAGACTGACCTGAGATCCCTGAGTAAGGTTCACTGGAGGATCTTCAAAAAACAGCTGAGTTAAATCCATATTGACTCGTCCTAAAATTCGGCCTCTATTTTTTCCTACGGGCAAATCAAGTCCACTATAATGAGTTAAAAACCCATCTCCGTATCCCACCGGAAGATAGGCCACTATTCCTGTCGCATGAGAAATATGTCCACCATAACCAACCGGTGTTCCTTTTTGAATTTCTCTTAATTGAATTACCTTAGATTTTAGACTTGAGATAATTTTCCCCTCCCAGCAAGCTTCTTTTACAGAGCGCGGACCATAAAGCATAAGACCAGGTCTCAGGTGAGTCTCGTCCAATCCAAATTTTTGCTCAATCGCTCCAGAGTTTGCCACACTCGTCTCTTTGATTGAAAAGCCCTCGTGACGAAAAAAACTCTTTATTCTCTGAAAAGCTTCGTACTGCTGATGGGTACGGTCTCCTTGCTTAATTTTAAAGTAACTACTGGAAAAATGAGTCATCAAGTGATGGATATCCTTTCGCTTATATTTTAAGAGAAGCTCCTTAATTTCAGGAAGTATGTCCTCCTCTAGACCCAAGCGATTCATGCCCGTATTAAACTTCAAAACGAGAGGAAGGTTAGGATAGTTTTCAAGTAAGTTTTCTAAATCCGGCATGGAACTTATCACAGGAACTATATTTAAGTTTTCATAATTCTTAGCTTGTTCAGAATTGTTTAAATTTAATTCGCTAAAAACCAAAAGATTAAAATGATGACTGGGAAGACGTTCACGAAGATAGATCGCTTCGGCCAGACTTGCCACTCCGAAGTGTTCAATATTGCAAAACTTATTCGTGTATGAAGCAATCTCTTCAATACCATGCCCATAAGCATTAGCTTTGATCATGAAAATAATCTGTTGGTCTCGAAGATATTTTTTTCGCAGTAATTCGATATTCGACTTGAGATGCCCCAAGTTCACTACGAGTTCCGTATCAAATCTCATTAGACATCTAGTTGGGGGCGCTGCTCTCTTATTGAGGGTGTTGAAGTCATAGCTGGTGCCATTTCAATTTCATCCCCCATCATTTCCACCTGTCTTAAAAGGTTCACTGAAGAAGGCGCGACAAAGCGCATACTAGGTCTAACGTCAGTTCTAATGACCAAAGAGCTATCTTCAAAATATCGCCAGTATTGAAAATCTTGAAGATATTCATTTAAGTTTCTATGATCTGTCTCAAGAAAACTTTTTTCCACGGCGACGATGAAGTGTGCAGGTCCAACCGAGGTAAACTTGAAATTCCCCGATAAAACCTTAGAAACCTCAGCCTGAAGTTCTTTTGCAAAGGTTTTCCAAAAAAATCTATTTGTTGGTCTTTGCCTGACAAATCCAACGAGCGCACTAAAATCAAGGAGAATATGTCGATACGAGCTAGCTGCTTGATTAAAGCTAATATCATCCATCGCTTGCATAATCTCGAATTGATCTGTCTTATTGTCGATTGACTCTGGTCTTAAAGACTCTTTAAGTGCCGCTCTTCTATATTCGGAGCTAAGTTTCATCTCCAAATAATCCCAGTTAAAACCTTTAACTTCAGCAGCATTGAACTGAACCATAACAAGTAGGTCTGGATCTACGTGGGCCCCTTGAATTTTTATAGTGGTAAGTCCTTCTTCCATTACACCATATGCCACATCATAAGCCATTTCTTGAGCAAATAGACTGATTCCAGTTTGCGATCTTTTAGATAACCACAAATCTGGAAGGACTCTATACTTGGGTCGATTAAACCTAGGAGCTACTAATTTTTGTCCTGTTTCATTTAATTCTAAAACTGCAAATTCTAAAACACTATCCCATTGATCTAAAGTGCTAACTAATCTGCGTTTAAAATCCGTCAAATTTTCAACAACACCAAAGCCCCTCATAAAGTCAGCAAGGTTTTGATCTTGTTTTTGTTGTTGATTATTTTTCTCTTGCAGCTGGACCAATCTTCTCCCACGAAGTCTTAGACGATTCAAACGCTGAGAAAGTTTAATATTCTGCTGGCTCAACTGGAGTTCATGATTTCTTCTTCGTAAAACAGATCTCAATTGATCAACAAGATTTAACTCTCCTCGTACATAGCCGTAGTGATCCAGTCCAAAAGTTGATCTCAAAAGTAGTTTTGAAGAGTCCCTATAGTAAAAAGCAAATTTTAGTCTGCCATCCTTAACCTTTGGGTGATGTTTAAATAATAATGTCCCTTGCGACATTTTTTTCACATCCACGATGGTAAAGTCCGGTGTATAAGTATTGAGAGAAACCCACATTTCATCTAGGTTTTGATAATAATGAGCAAAAATTCCTATCTCTCTTAAACCGTCAGAGAGAGCTTTTGCATCAGCTATATCTTCAATTAGAATTGCGACCTGAAAGTCATGATTATCAGCTAAATCCATTTTGCCCATAATTCTCTCCTTAGAAGGGACCATCAAAATTATGTCATTTTGTAGGACCATTTGACAAGGGTTGTAGAGTTTCCGGGTTTAACGATGTTCCCTAATAAAATCAAGCACTTCTATTGCTGATTGAATCTTTTGATAGGCCTTATAGCTCTTTAATCTTTCATGATAAACTTCTGAAAGCACTTTTTTGCCAAGCTTTGTCATGGGACGGTTTGAGTCACCTTCAATACGCTTCCAGCAAGTTTCAAAATCTGTGTCTAAAAAAAAGCCTTTGAAATCACCTAAAATTTGCTGATTACCTTTCTCAAGTGCCCCACCTCCAAGCGCTAAGACAAGACTCTCTTCAGTCTTGGCAAACTCTTGCAAAAGACTTTTCTCAATAGATCGAAACCTCTCCATTCCAACCCGCTCAATAAATTCTCCGAGGCTTTCATTAGCTTTTGCATCATTTTTGCGAATCACTTCGTCTAAATCTAGTAACCGAAAATCAGCTAGCTCTGGGAATTGAGTTAGCTCTTGCAAAAGAGTCGATTTACCTGCTCCCGAAAAGCCAGTAATAAAAAATTTCTTATAACCCCTTTGCAAGCTATACCCTTTAAGTTATTAACTGCGCTATGACTGACGCAGAAAATCGATTAGAAGCTAATATTAATATTAACAAATTTCCCACCAATCAAACACGGTTCTATCATTTGGACAAGACACAAGATTGGCTTGCCTCAATATTGAAAGAGCTGAATGAAAAGGTTTCTGATAAATCTGACGACTCCAAGCTTTCCGAGACTACCATTGAGTGTGAGCTCTCGATTACAAAGAAACAGAAATCCCATATGGGAAATTATTTAGTAGTGAAAGGGCATTTCAAAGCTAATTTTCTAACTGAGTGCGTAAGAACTTTGGAGGAAATGCGCGATTCTGTCGAGACTGAAATCAAGGCCTGCTTTGTTCCAAAATATCTCGAAACCGAGGAAAGCTTTCAAGATCAGACTGAGGTCTTCGAAGATGATCAAATGCTTGAGCTTTATTTTTATGACAAGGGTGATGTACAACTGGCTGAAATGATTCATGAGCAGGTCTATCTAAATGTTAATCAATATCCCGTCCTTGATCCCGATGCTGAACTTGCGTGGGGCAATGACGGTGGCAGTAACAAGCACTAAAAACATTTGGAAAAAAACATTTGGCATCTGACTCGTAATATTATAAATAGTTAGCTCTTTTAAATTGCACATTAAGATATTAATTATATGGAGTAAAATATGGCAGTACCTAAGAAGAAGACATCTGTTTCAAGAAAAGGTCTAAGACGAGCTGGACAGCATCACAAATTATATAGAAAGCACCCCATGGGATGCCCAAACTGTGGTGATTTAACACTTCCACATAAAGCTTGCCCAAGTTGTGGTTTTTACCGCGGTAAGCAAGTATTTGAAGTTAAAGCTGACGCTGAGGAAACTGAAGCTGAAGCCTAGTCTTATTTGACGATTAAAAAATAAGCTCAATATAATGAACACCAACAAGCCTTCAAGTTATGAACATAATTTGAAGGCTTTTTTATTAGATTGAATTAGGAAAAATATGAACACACGAATCCTTGGAACTGGAAAATATCATCCTGACAATATTGTCACTAACGAAGAAATCTCAAAAAGAGTTGATACAAGTGATGAATGGATCGTGCAGCGAACGGGAATTAAAGAACGTAGAGTTGGCTCCGTTAAAAATGATGAAATGCCCAGTGGAATGGCCGCTCGTGCAGCGAAGATCGCCCTAGAGCAAGCGGGAGTTAAGCCAGATGAAATAGATATGATTCTCTTTTCTGTTACTCTTCCCGATTATATGTTTCCTAATTCTGCCTCCGTCCTTCAACATAAACTAGGAATTAAAAATAAATGTGCCTGCCTCGATATAAATGCAGCATGTACCGGTTGGGTTTACGGACTCACTCTCGCGAATTCACTTATCAAAACGGGAGTCTATAAAAAGATTCTTCTCTGTGGAACTGAAATGGCTTCTGGTTTTAACAATTGGGATGACCGAGCGACTTGTGTTCTTTTTGGAGATGGCTCAGGTGCAGTTGTTTTAGGAGCAGACGATAGTGAAAATGGATCTCAAATAATTGATAGTATTCTCACTTCCGACTCGAGTAAAAGAGAGTCTTTAATCCTTCCTGCAGGGGGAGCTATTGAACCTGTGAGACAAAAAACTTTAGATGAGAACCGTCAATGGATGAGTATGGATGGACAAGTGGTTTTTAAAAATGCTGTTAAAACCATGTCTTCACATTGCGCCACTCTTTTGAAGCGAAATAACATGACCGTGGATGATGTGGATTGGTTTATTCCTCACCAGGCCAATCTTCGAATTATTGAAACCACAGGCCAGCTATTAAAGTTTCCAGCGGAAAAAACAATTGTAAACGTCGAGAAGTATGCCAATACTTCTAGTGCCTCTATTCCCGCAGCTCTTCATGAAGCGGTGATGGACGGTCGAATAAAGAGAGGTGATACACTTCTTTTTGCTGCTTTCGGAGCCGGGCTAACTTCAGGGGCAACACTTCTTAAATTCTAGGAGCATGATATGGGTGTAACATTAATTTTTCCGGGACAAGGTTCCCAGTATGTCGGAATGGCAAAAGATGAAAATCTGCTGCAAGTTGCAGACAAAGTTCTTGGTTTTTCTCTCTCTGATATTTGCGAAAATGGACCAGAAGAAAAATTAAAACTCACGGAATATACTCAACCTGCGATAGTCACTCACTCTGTGGCATTATTCCAAAAGCTAAAAACTATTTTAGATCAAAAAAATATTCAAATTGATCGAGTACTTGGACATTCAGTTGGTGAATTCTCAGCTCTCGTAGCTAGCGGAGCCCTGAGTTTTGAGGATGCGGTTAAAGCGGTTAATCTTCGTGGGAAATATATGCAAGAAGCCGTTCCAGCTGGAAAAGGGGCGATGTATGCCATTCTCAGAGTACCAGGTGAAATGGTTGCCCAAGCTTGTGAGGCTGTTAGTACTGGTGAAGAACAAGTTATGTGTGCCAATTTCAATGATCCCACTCAAGTGGTTATTTCCGGGCATGCAGGTGCTTGCGAGAAAGCCGTGACTTGGCTTAAAAAAAATTATGAAGGAAAGCAAATGGCAAAAGAGCTTCCTGTTTCAGCGCCCTTTCATTCCAGTCTTATGAAGCCTGCTGAAGAAAAACTAGCCGCTCACTTAGATACAATTACCATTGCAGAAAATAGAATACCTTATATAGCAAATATTGATGCTCAAGAATATCGAACAGATGGAGCTAATATTAAGCGAAACTTAGTGAAGCAAGTTTGCGGCTCCGTCCTTTGGACCCAAAGTATGCAAAGTCTTCCTGACAATACCATTTGTATTGAAGTCGGACCTGGTAAAGTTCTCACTGGACTCAATAAGAGAATAAATAATACTTTTAAAACTTATAACCTAGACTCTGGGTTTGAAGGACTTGAGGAGTTTTTAAATGAACTATCCTGATTTAGAAAATAAAACCGTGTTGGTTACAGGTGCTAGTCGAGGGATTGGTCGAGCGATTGCAGAGGCACTAGCAAAACAAAAGGCTCATGTTGTTTTTAATTATCGTGGGGATGAGTCAAAAGCCAACGAATTGGCTGAACATTTAAAAAGTCTTGGAGCCAGTAAAGTGGGCGCTATCCAGTTTGATGTTACTGACTTTGATATGATGAAAACTAATATTGATGCTTATGTAAAAGAGAACGGTCCTATTAGCGGACTGGTCAATAATGCCGGGATTTCAAAAGATCAATTAGTTCTCAGAGTCAAGCCAGAAGATATCGACTCAATCCTTAACGTGAATTTAAAAGCGGCAATGGTTTTGACCAATCATCTTTCACGACAATTTCTAAAGGCCAAAGATGTTTCAGTGGTAAATATGAGTTCTGTTGTGGGTCTTATGGGAAATATTTCTCAAAGTGTTTATGCTGCTTCCAAAGCCGGCATGATTGGCTTTACAAAAAGCTTTGCCAAGGAATTAGCCTCTCGGAAAGTAAGATGCAATGCAGTATGCCCGGGTTTTATTGCTACCGAGATGACGGAAAATTTAGAAGAAAAAGCTAAAGATCATTATCTTCAGGCAATCCCACTGGGAAGTTATGGAGAAACAGAAGACGTTGCGGCGCTCACTTTATTTTTGTTAAGTAACTCATCGAAATATATTACCGGAGAAGTGATTAAGGTTGACGGTGGTTTATACATTTAACTAGAATGGGGAAGAATTTTTTAAGGAGTTAAGTATGGAAATTCAAGACAAAGTAATTAACATCGTATCTGAAGCAGCGAACGTAGAAGCTGGAAATATTAAATCTGAGACAAGCTTCATTGATGATCTCAATCTAGACTCTCTAGATATGGTAGAAATGATGATGAAGATGGAAGAAGAGTTTGGGATCGAGATCCCAGAAGAAAAAACTGAAGATTTAAAGACTATTGGTGATGTCGCAAAATATTTAAAAGACAACGCTAACTAAGCTTCATTTAAAAAAACTTATTTGAGCCTCCTCGTGAGGCTTTTTTTTTAGGACATTTTTTAAGGTAGTCACTATGCAAATACAAAGAGTCGCGATCACAGGAGTCAGTGCCATTTGTGGTTTAGGAAATAGTATGAATGAAGTTTGGGATAATGCTCTCAAAGGTCAATCTGGAATCAGTTTGATTGAAGGAGCAAATCCAGAAATGTGGCCAGTAGTTTTTGCAGGTCAGGTTCGAAACTTTGAAGTGTCTCCAGATATTATTGATCCTAAAGAGCAAAAAAGATTTGATACCTTTATTCATTATGCTCTTCATGCAGCAGATGAAGCAGTGAGAAGCTCAGGATTACTCGACTCAGGCTATGATCCCCTGATGATGGGATCCATTATGGGAGTCGGTCTTGGTGGTTTTCCTATGATCGAAGAGATGCACACCATTTATCATGACAAAGGTCCAAGACGAGTCAGCCCGTTTTTTATCCCAGGATTTATTCCTAATATGACTTCAGGAAAGATCTCTCTCAAATACAATATGAAGGGCGTAAACTATGCGACTTCTAGTGCTTGTGCCTCTGCATCTCATGCGATTGGAGCGGCTGCAATGGAAATCATGATGGGACGCCAAGACTCCATGGTGACAGGTGGTGCTGAAGCGGTTCTCTCCGGACTTACCATGGCGGGATTTTCTAATATGAAAGCTCTCTCTAAATGGAATGATCGTCCTTCTGAGGCTAGTCGTCCCTTCGATAAAGAGAGAAATGGCTTTGTTATGGGTGAAGGGGCAGGAATTATCGTTCTTGAAAACCTGGAAAAAGCCAAAGCAAGAGGTGCCAAGATAATCGCTGAGGTCGTTGGTTTCGGTGCTACTGCAGATGCCTATCATATCACCGCTCCTGAACCTGAAGGAGCTGGAACTGTTCCCTGTATGGAACAAGCACTTCGGTATGCAGGAATAAACAAAGAAGACATTGATTATATAAATGCTCATGGGACCTCAACTCCCTTGGGTGATATCGCAGAAACGAAGGCCATAAAAAAGGTCTTTGGTGATCATGCTTATAAGCTCAATGTCTCTTCAACTAAGTCTATGCATGGTCATCTACTTGGAGCAGCTGGTGGATTAGAATCAGTCATGTGTATTAAAGCTTTAGAGACGGGAACGATTCCTCCAACGATTAATCTCAACGAAGCTGACCCCGAATGTGACTTAAATTATACAGCTAATGAAGCTGTCAAAAGAGAGATCCGTTACGCTCTTAATAATTCATTTGGTTTTGGTGGAACGAACTCTACAACAATTTTTAAAAAGTTTGAGGGCTAGATTTTTTCGGGAGAAATTGCTTTATTTTTTCCCTTTCAGTTGCGGGAACATAATTTATTGAATCTATTATGTCAGGCTCGAGATCTCTGGTTTTAAAAAAGAAAATCTTTTGCTGTCCGTCTTCTATTTCAGCCTTCATCTCAGTTGTTACCGGAATATAGTAAAATACTTTCTGCAAGAGCTGGTGTTCTTTTAAAAATGTATTTTTTCCCTTTAGAATCTTATCCGTTCTCAATGAATATCTTAACTTCGTTTTCTTATAAGGCAGGACACATGGACCATCAGGTTTTATCTCGACAAAATCCTCATCAAAGCAGCCAATATAGAGCATCTTCCCCGTTAAAATAATATCAGCTGATTCTACTCGCTGTTTGAGCTTATAGGGATCTTCAACGCTTGGAGCTGAATTGCCCCAGGACATAATAGAAAGTATGACTAATATAAAACTGATTATTATCTTCATCTTGATCTATTCTAACATGAAGATGCGTCGTATCCAATAAATCGATACTTAGGCGATTCTTGACAAAAAATTCACAGCCTAAGTCATGACAAGTTAATCAATATTCCTTACGATACCTAGAGATTCACAAAGGACCAACCATGCTTCAGCAAACTGATTCAGAAATTTATGAAATCATCCAAAAAGAAAAGAACCGCCAAGAGTTCGGTTTGGAACTAATCGCCTCAGAGAATTATTGTTCAAAAGCAGTCATGGAGGCTCAAGGAAGTTGCCTAACTAATAAATACGCTGAAGGATACCCAGCAAAAAGATATTACGGAGGCTGCGAGTTTGTAGATCAAGCAGAGCAGCTAGCAATAGATAGGGCCAAGAAAATTTTTAACTGCGAGTATGCCAATGTTCAACCCCACTCGGGATCACAAGCTAATATGGCTGTCTATTTTGCCTGTTTAAACCCTGGGGATACAGTTTTAGGTATGTCCTTAGATGAAGGTGGTCATTTGACTCATGGATCTCCTGTTAACTTTTCAGGCAAGCTATTTAATTTTGTCAGTTATGGTCTAGATCCTGAGACAGAGGAAATTGATTATGAACGCATGGAGCAGCTTGCAAAAGAGAATAATCCAAAGCTTATCGTAGGGGGAGCTTCTGCTTATGCCAAGACAATAGATTTTGAGAGAATGAGAGCAATCGCAAACCGAGTCGGTGCTTTATTTATGGTAGATATGGCCCATATTGCAGGACTTGTCGCGGCAGGCGTACACCCCTCTCCTATCGGTCTTGCTGACTTTGTTACCAGTACCACTCACAAAACCCTAAGAGGGCCAAGGGGGGGTCTCATTTTATCTAACGAAACATGGGGTAAAAAACTTAATTCTAATATTTTTCCCGGAATTCAAGGCGGTCCATTAGAGCATGTTATAGCAGCTAAAGCAGTTGCATTTGGGGAAGCTTTAAGACCTGAGTTTAAAGAATATCAACAACAAGTTGTAAGAAACGCCCAAGCACTCGCAAAAGGTTTAATGGCGAAAGGGATAGATCTCGTTTCGGGAGGAACTGAAAACCATTTGGTTTTGGTAAAAACAGACTCAGTTAACCTCTCAGGTAAAGAAGCTGAAGCCATTATGGATGAGGTTCATCTCACATGTAATAAAAATATGATTCCACGAGATAGTAGATCACCTTTCGTAACATCAGGAATAAGATTGGGAACACCTGCTGTTACAACCAGAGGCTTAAAAGAAGAGCACATGGAAAAGCTTGCTGTGTGGATACACTCTGCCTTAACCAATGAAAGCTCTCGAGCTGAGATACGAGCTTCAGTAAAATCTTTGTGTGAAGAATACCCGGTTTATTAAAAAAGGATTTTTATAATGAAAAAATTAATTTTATGTCTTTGTCTTTCTAGCCTATTTGTAGCCTGTGATAAAAAGCCCACAGAAGATCCTGCAAAAACAGTAATTAACCCTTCTTCAAGCAGTGTTGACGAAGAAACAGAACAAGCTGAGACAGGAATTATCGAAGAAAACGACTCCTGCATTTGTACTAAAGAGTACAATCCAGTTTGTGGTTCAAATGGACAAACTTATCCCTCTGGGTGCCAGGCAAAATGTGATGGTGTTACAAGCTTTACCGAAGGTTCATGCAACTAATTTAGAGTTACGAAAAGACCTGTTGTAAAATTACAATCAAAGATACGAGCAAGATAAAGTCTTTTAATAGAATCATATAATATGTCTCAAATAGTAGTGTGTTATTAAAGCTTACCAGCGTAAAACCAGCTTGGTCAAGTACGCTTTGGGGTCCGAGATAACGCGTTGCCACTAGTGTCAGCTATAGCCTTTTGCAGTTTACAACCACAATATTTAGGGGTAGATTTGCCAAAACGCGAGGTTACTATGAGATGTCCATTTTGTGATGCAAACGATACAAAAGTAGTAGATTCTAGGATTTTAAAAGAAGGATTCTCCGTTAGAAGACGCCGAAAATGCGAATCTTGCGAGAAAAGATATACTACTTACGAGACGATCGAAATTAGTATGCCAAATATTGTAAAACTTGATGGCAGAAGAGAACCATTCAACCGAGAGAAAATCCTAAGCGGAATTCAAAAAGCTTGTCAAAAACGACCCATCTCGACTGAGCAAATTGATCGAATCGTTGAAAATATTGAAAAGAATATTCGTGATATTTCTACGAAGGAAGTTAGTACTCAAGAGATCGGAAAAATACTCATGATGTATCTTAGAAACTTAGACCCTGTAGCTTATATAAGATTTGCATCTGTTTATAGGAAGTTTCAGGATGTTGAAGAGTTTGTTCACGATATTCAATCTAATGAACAACAGTTCACTATAAGTGAAAGTCATGAACAATAGCCTGATTCGAGAGTTCTCATTTCTCTATCTCTTTCACTTGCAGCTCCCTATTTTTGAATCTGTAAGAAATGAGCTTTCAACTTCTCAAGATGATCTAAGGGACTCTATGCAGGAGTTTAGAGGGACAACAGACATCAACTTGTCGGCTGAAGAATTCAAAGAGAGCATTCTTCGAATTCAAAAAGTTTCGGAGAATATTAAAACTTTGGAAGAAAGTATTACTCCCTTTCTTAAGAACTGGACACTTGAACGAATCTCTAAAGTTGATCGAACTCTCCTCATATTATCCACTAGTGAACTCAAAAATTTTGATACACCTCCCAAGGTTGTGATTAACGAAGGTATTGAGTTGGCTAAGAAGTATGGTAGCGAAGAGTCACCGAAATTTGTGAACGCAATTCTAGATAAGATCGCTAAAAGCAACTAATGGACAAACGCATCCCGGATTTATCCCAATATATTACTCCTGAAACTGCGGGCATTATCTGGTTTACAGATGAGCCACTAAAGTATTCCACACCTGGAGTTTATGAATTCAACTACCTTCTAGATGGTTTACTAGTAAAATCCATGGAGGAAAACTCTGAGAAAATAAATTCTTCAAACTTTTTTCTAGGAGACAGCTTTGGACTTCCTTTCTTCATAGGCCATTGTGTCATTAAAGAGAAGTCTGACTTTAACCTGATTCACAATCACTTCAAATTGTCAGAATCTTTTATCAAAGAGAATTCTACCGTTTATATCTATAACAAAAGCCAGAACACTGCTAACATCAATGTCCTAAAAGAGCTTAAATCCAAATACAAAATGGTTGAGTTTAAACATCTCAATATATAAGGAGCCAATATGAAATCTTGTTTATTTTTAGTCCTTTTCTTAATCTGGACAGTAGCGTTTGCAGAGAATTGTACTTACAAGATGAGCGCAAAAGACGTAAACGTCAGCTGGGTTGCCTTCAAAACGCCCCTTAAGATTGGTGTAGGAGGAAAGTTTACCAAGCTAGGAGTTAAGGACCGCACAGCTGCAAGCTTCTCTGAACTTATTCAAGGAATTAAATTTAATATTGATACTGCTTCAACTGAAACTGGAAATAAAGACCGAGATAAAAAAATTATCAAATACTTTTTTGAAAATATGGATAAAAGCGCAGATATTTCAGGAACAACTCTAGGTTATGAAAAGAAAGTTTTAAAAGTTCGATTTAATATGAACAAATATACGAGAGACGTTCCTCTAAGAGTAACGAAAACAGACTCTAGCTTTGAAGCAATTGGTGTCATCGATGTGTTTGACTTTGGTTTAAATAAATCACTGGCCGGAATCAACAAAGCTTGTGAAAAACTTCACGAAGGTAAGACCTGGAGTGATGTAGAAGTCAAACTGGAAGCTAAGTACTCTAAAACATGTAAATAATTGTAAAGTTTACAATGTTTTTTGAAGGTATGGATTATCTTCACTATCATCGCAGCATTGGAGAGAGTGTATGAGAGCGATAGGAATTTTATTAGGACTAATGTCCCTTTGTGCCCATGCACAAATAAGGGACTTTGATCCGGATGGGAAAGACTCCTTTGCTCCTGATTCTCTAGCCGAAGAATGCCACCACAACTCAGTCTTTCTTTTTCATGACTTCAAAGTTCTTTGTGCAGATAATTTTCATCAATACAAATCAACAACAAGCGTAAGTTCTCGAAGGTCCAAACCTAGCACTATTAGAATTGGTGAGTTTAATGCTCTCCATCCTGGAATGGGTAAAACGAGATTTAAGGACTACTACCGTTTGGCCAGAGTCATCAATCAATATGATGTGATTGGAGTCACAGAACTTATTCCTCTGGTTTCTTCTGACTTAAGAAACAATGAAAATGTATTGGACTTTATTCAAGAAGCCCCTCAAGCTATCGCACAAGTAAAAAGAGAAATCGAGGAACTAGAACAGAGAATACAAAGAGCGAGAAGAGTCACAAATGAAATGCGAACGGAGCTTAGGCTTCTTCGAAAAATGCTCTCAGAGCTTGAAGATGATAAAAAAGATGCTGCCTCACTCTATAGACTTCCAGGCTATTTAAGAATTTTAAAAGAGCTTCACTCCATGCCTGGTGGTAAATCCTGGTCGCTCATTCTCTCTCCTAGAGGAGAGGGTTCTGAGTTAACGAGTACTCCCGAATTGGTAGGATATTATTATCGCTCTGATCTAGTTCAACCGAAAGATAACTCTTATTGTAAGTCGATTAATAAAACTTCTAATAATTTATCATTTGCGTGTATTGTGAATATGGATAAGACAGATCTTGGAAGTGATAAATCCAAATATTTTGCCAGAAGACCTTTTCTCGCACAATTTAGAGCAGGCAATTTCGAATTTGTGACATTGACGAGCCATATTCTGTATGACTCTCCTAGTGAAGATGCACGGATGATTCCCATATTGCGGGCTGCTTTTGGAGTCAGAGACCATACTGTCTTAGGAACAGGCCTAAATAAAGAAACTTATGCTCGCTTTGCTGAAGTTAAAATGACTCTCGATTTTATCCAAAGGTACAAGCGAAAATTTACTCGAGTAAAGGATATCATCTATTTGGGAGACTTTAACCTCGAAATGGATAATCAATTTTGGCCAAATGTTTTGAGATCCTGGTCAGGAGCTAAGCTTTATATTTCACAACCGACCTCAATTAAAGAAGATTATTGGACTTCAAGTGGAGAGAGATCAAACGGACTATCGAGTAATTATGACCACATCATATTTGATCCGGACCAAACTCGAGAGTGCCTTAAAGCAAATGGCCGAATAAATGGAGGAGCACTTAATTTTTTGCAAGGATCAATCGCAGAATCTATCGATCGTAAATACAGAGTACGCTACAAGTATAATGGGCTTGGAAATATTCGAATCAATAAGAGAAAGTATGACCAAATCAAAGAAGCTTTTGTTGATCCCTATTTTACAGGTGCTAAAAATATAGTCACTATAGGACGAAAATATATAACGGTAGGTCGTCAAAGAAAGCTTAGTCAAGGTATCATCGTTGACGAAAGAGAAACCGAAGAATTTGGAAGCTTCTTCCAAGAACGTGTGATTGATTCACAACTTACTACTGATCGCTTTTATAATTATTTTCAAGAGCTCATCAGCGACCACTTACCTGTTTATGTCGATTGTAAGATTTAAGGGTGAATACTTAAATTCTGAACTTCAGTGGTAAAAAACCCATCATGATCATCGCCATCTGCTCTTAGCCAAAGCCCTAAAATTTTTTTATCTTTCAGCTTAAAATCACCGTTAAAACTTCCTTCTTCATTTACAGGACCCACAGAAATAAAATTTAATTTGATATCGCGAATGGATTCGGTTTTCGGCTCGAATCCCTTTTCTTTGGAAAAATGATGAAAATCAACTGCATCCAACCCATATTTTGAATTAAGATTGATAATAGTAAGAAGCCATTCAGGAAGAATATTTCGTACTAACCAGCCAGGACGGTAATCCCCTTCATATATGACTCCTATCTGGAAATAGGCATCTTTTTGTTCACTCTCAAGCTTTTTAGAAATGTCGATTTTTCCAGAGACTGAAATACTATTCCATTTTTTGACTTCATCGAATTTATAAAAAAGTGGTGAGGCTGAGTTTTCAACGTCTATCTTTATCGTATCACCAATTTCTACTTTATTCGGCTTTATATCTTTATATTGAAGGTCGACAAAATTGTCTGGAGATTGAACAGGAATCGCAATAAGTGAAAACAAGGAGCCTACCTTAAGTAAGCTCCTCAACTTTGAATTAATATTTGAGTAAATCTTTAAAAGCATTTTGAATTCGCTCTTGATCCGGAAGAATTGCTCTTTCAAGAATTCTATTAAACCCTACCGGAGTATTAGTAGATCCCACTCGTCTTACGGGAGCATCTAATTGTTCAAAGCAATTCTCGTTTATATGAGCTGTAAGCTCTCCACCAAAACCACCAAAGACTTTATCCTCATGTACGATAATACATCTATGGGTTTTAGAGAGACTCTCTTTAATGGCCTCTTCATCAAGGGGTACAAGGGATCTGAGATCTATGACTTCGATATCATGCCCTTCTTCAGCGAGAGCTTCCGCAGCTTTCAAACATAAATGAGTTGTATTGCCGTAAGTAAGAACAGTGAGATCACGCCCCTCTCTTCGCACACGTGCTTTTCCAAAAGGAACTTCAAAATCATCAGGCACCACTGTCATAGCATCTTTATTATTATATAAAGCTTTTGGTTCCAAAAATAATGTGGGCCCTTCTGAACGCATACAAGTTCTTAATAGACCTGCAGCATCATCTGCAAAAGATGGACTTACAATTCTCACCCCGGGAATTCCTGCAAGATTACCTTCAAGATTTTGTGAGTGATAAAGGCCCCCACCAATATAACCGCCAGAGGCAAGTCTGATTGTGACATTGGGAGCGAAGGCTCCGTTACTTCTCCAATAATCATGAGAACACTCTACGTATTGTTCCATCGCAGGCCAAAAATAATCGGCAAATTCAGCGCCTTCAACAACAACACGAATATCTTTGCGAAAACGGCTCATACCGTTGGCCGTGCCTAAGATATAATCTTCAGCGATGGGACCATTAAAAACTCTTTCCGGGCCAAATTCTTGCTGCATTCCTTTAGAGACGTTAAAAATTCCCCCTTTCTCACCATTCGCCATGTCTTGTCCCCAAATATAAGTCTCAGGGTTATGGCGAAACTCCGCTTTCAAGGTTTCATTCAATGCTGTAATGAATTTAATCGGCTCTCCCTGTTCGTTGTGAGTCCCATCACCATATTTATCCCCCGGATATGCAGGAGCATAAAGATGATCAAAAATACTTTCGGGTTCAGGATGGGGAGCTTTGACGGCTGCTTTATGAGCGGCCATTAACTCGTCTTTACATTGAGCTTCGATTTTCTCTAATTCTTTTTTAGTAAATCCATTTTTCAATAAAATTTCTACAAACTTCGGCAATGGATCTTGCGCTTTAGCTTCCTCACGCTCTTTTTCATCTCTATACCACTCGTGTTTATCAGAGTTAGAATGGTTACCAATTCTCACACAATGAGCATGTACGATGACAGGCTCCATCTTTTCCATGGCATGTTTTTTTGCAGCAAGCATAGCATTCATCGAATCGAAAATATCTTTTCCATCACAATGAATGATTTGAAGATTTTTAAATCCCGTAAAATTGTCTGCCACAAATTCATTGGCCGTTTGTTCATGCTTTGGAACAGAGATTCCATAACCATTGTCTTGAAAAACAAAAACCACTGGAAGCTTTTCTCTGGAAGCGCCGTTAATAGCTTCATAACAATAACCTTCGGAAACGGAAGACTCACCTTGAGAGGAAATTGAGATACCTTTATGTTTATATCTTTGCATTCCTCGTGCTACACCCACCGCATGTAAAGTGTGATTCCCAGTACAAGATGAAACATTGTGAATATTCCACTCTGGTTTTGCAAAATGGTTAGACATATGACGACCACCAGAAGCAAGATCATCTGCTTTTGAAAGTCCATTGAGAATTAACTCCTCCGCTGAAACTCCAGCCGATAAAGCCGTAAGCATATCTCTATAGTAGGGAAAAAGATGATCACTCTTTTTATCAAAAATTTGTCCAATAGCGAGCTGAATACCATCATGACCAGCATAGGGTGCGTGATAAGACCAACCTAGCGCTTGCTTAAGATAATTTGGGGCACGCTCATCGACCATTCTTCCTAAAGTAAGAAGACGGTACCATTCTTTGAGTGTTTTTTTGTCTGTCTTGCCAGGGGCGTGAACCTTAGCAACTTTCACTTTTGCCAACATGAAAAATCCTTATTTATTTGATCTAAACTCTTAATATTATACAAGGCTCGAGAGGCTAGCATAAGTGGGAAGAATCTGTAAATTTACCCGAGCAGACTGCTTCTAGACAGGTTCAGTTGGCTCAATTTCCACATATTTTGAAACAAGTCTAATCATCAGGCGCGAAGCAGTAAGGCTAATACTATATGTCTCAACGCATAACTTTATATCTGGCTCAAAAACTCGATATAATGCCCGAGGCTTAAAATGCTCAACCCCATTTTCATCTTTGCCACATTCAATAAAGCGCATATCTGCAATCTGTTCCCGCACACGCTCCTCGTACCAACGCATAGGTCTTTCTGGATGTTTGTTTCCTGTCGTAATTTCGAAAGTCTGAGAACTTAAAGTTCGCTGGGTAAATCCCAAAGAGAAAAGTCCAAAAATAAAGGCCACAAAAGTTGAAATGATCAGAGCAAGTTTGAACTCTAGAAAAATGGTCAACATTGTCACTGACAAAAGACCACCAATAAGTGCTGCCATAAAAAAATAACTCAAAAGTCTAAGCATAAAAAATCTCTCACCATGGCATCGCACAAAACTCGCCGAATTCTTTAAATTTTAGTAGATTGAAAGAAAAATCAAAAGGTTTATGTGTATGAAAAATGTTGTTGCACCGGAATTTTTCAAAGATCCAAGAATTGAACAAGCTAAGAAGCTTCTTACCGAAGCGCTCACTGAGCATTCTGCAAAAATTACTGAAGTAAAACCTTCTCCCGCTGAAAATAAGGTGGAATATGAAAAGCTCATGGAAGACTTCGCTAAAATGCGGGGGGGAAGCTTATTTTACGATTATATTGGTTCAGGGATTGGAAACGGAGCTCTCGTTGAACTTGCTGATGGATCGGTAAAATACGATTTTATTACAGGGATTGGAGTTCATTATTTTGGACATTCACATCCCGGTGTCGTGGCAGCTCAGGTAGACGGAGCTATAACTAATACCACCATGAGTGGAAACCTTCAGCAGAACGTCGATTCACCAAGACTTTTCGATCTCATTCTTGATCAGGCCAATAAATATGATGCGGGCTTTGACCATATGTTTATGACTTCTTCCGGAGTTATGGCCGCAGAAAATGCCTTAAAGATGGTTTTTCAAAAACGCTTTCCCGCCCACAGAGTAGTGGCTTTCGAAAAATGTTTTATGGGCCGAACCTTAGCTGTTTCTCAGATAACAGATAAAGCAGTCTATCGAAAAGGTCTTCCAAAGTCTCTGGCTGTTGACTATATACCATTCTACGATGCCGAAAATCATGAGAAATCCATCAGAATGGCAGTTAGTCACCTTGAGTGGTATTTTAATCGCTATCCTGGTGAGTATGCGGCAATGTGTATGGAGCTTATTCAAGGAGAGGGCGGATACTGGGTTGGAAACGAAGAGTACTTCAAAGCGATTTGTGACACCTGCAAAAAACATAATGTTTCCGTCATTGTTGATGAAGTCCAAACTTTCATGCGAACCGAAGAGCTCTTTGCCTTTCAATATTTCAAACTAGATAAACATGCGGATATGGTTTTAATCGGTAAAAACTCACAGGTATGTGCAACTCTATACCGAGAAGATCATAAACCTCAGCCGGGTCTCATTTCCCAAACATTTACCAGCTCAGGCTCAGCCATTAACGCCGCTTATTATATTATCAATGAAGTCGTTAATGGTGGATATCTAGGAAAAGACGGGAAAATAAATAAGCTTCATGCAAAATTTGCTTCTAACTTAGATGGTCTTCATAAAAAATATCCTGATAAAATTAAAGGACCTTGGGGAATTGGAGCGATGATCGGTATGACCCTATTTGAAGGTGACACGGCTAAGTCGAAAGATTTTACATTTAAGCTCTTTGACAATGGAGTGCTTTCATTTATAGCGGGAGCCAACCCAACCAGAGTTCGATTTTTAATTCCAGCTGGGGCGGTCACAGAATCCGATATTGATAAAGTTTGTGCTATAATTGAGGAAACTTTAAACGAGATTTAAATGCTTCTATTTAGACCGATCAAGCCTGATGATTTGCACGGGCTCATGGATCTTTTAAAAAATTCAGGGCACGGACTGACTTCTCTTCCAAAAGACGAGAAAATTCTTGCACAAAAAATTCTCCACTCTAAGACGAGCTTTGATACTTCAGATCTTCGAGAAAAGCCTTCGGGAGAATCGTATCTTTTTGTTTTAGAGGATTTATTCTCAGGCCAGATTGTGGGAGTCAGTGGAATCATCTCAAAGATCGGAGGGTTTGATGCTTATTATTTTTATAGGCTGCATGAAGAAACTTTAAAATCAAAAATGCTAGCTAAAGAAAAAACTGTCAGAACTCTACATATGGAAAAAACTCATTCGGGGCCTGCAGAGATTTGTTCGCTCTATCTTCACCCCGATTTTAGAAGTTCTCAAAATGGAAGGTTTCTTTCGCTTTCACGCTTTCTTTATATGGCAGAAAACACTAAAGACTTTGAATCAGAAGTTATAGCGGAAATGCGGGGTCAAGTAGATGATCATGGACACTCGCCATTCTGGGAAGCAGTAGGACATAAATTCATGGATATTGATTTTCTTGAAGCTGATTTTTTAACCATGAAATCGAAAGCCTTTATTGATGAGTTATTACCTAAGGTACCTATCCTCGTAGACCTTCTGCCAGAAGATGCTCAAAAGGTTGTTGCAGAAGTACATCCTAATACAAAACCTGCTCGTCATATTTTAGAACAAGAAGGTTTTGCCTTTAACGGATTAGTGGGAATATTTGAGCCGGGTCCCGTACTCGAAGCAAAACTAAAAAATGTAAGAGCTTTCAAAGAAAGCAAAGTTCTTACGGTTAAAGAGATTTCTGATGCTCCCATTGAATCGGAAACTTATATAATCAGCACATCCGGCAAGCCCAAGTTTAAATCCTGCTTGGGAAGAATAGAGTTCTTAGATAGCGAAACCGCGAGAATCAATCCAGTTACAGCTACGGCATTAAGTTTAAGACGAGAGGATAAGCTTCGCTTTATATCTCTAAAGCCCTAAGTTTTTTTCAACAGATAATCAGGGATTATTCGTTTCAAATTGGGCCTGATCTAACCATCCCACTCCCCACTCATTAATGACAATCCCTTGATTGGCGTTTTGTTTTTCAGCCTTCCATTCGCGACTAGGTTTTTTAAACGAAGAGACTTTTCTATTGAGATCTTTTTCTACTTGAGGAACGATAAAAAACGAAAGCCTATTGATAATAGCAGCTGGCTTTGTTTCAAGGCGAGCGACCTTATTTAGTTCTTTATTTCTTTGAGGATAAACACAATAAGAGTCGCCAGGAGGCATTTTATAGCTCCAATATTCATTAAAATCGTCAATCTCTTTTTTTCTGAAGCCACTTTGATTTAAAACATTATTTAAATAACCCATTAGCTCATCATCCTTAACACATTTACCGCTCTCCCACTGCAGCTTAGAAATATCCACTCCGTAGTCATAGTAGTAATAACGATAAAATGCATTCTCATGAAGAATTCCATTATTGACAATTTTGCCACGCCAAACTTTCTGATAACTTGGAATGGCTGAGAGTAGATTGGATTTTTCGCTAAATTTAATAGAAATTTCAAACTCAGTATTATTAGAACCATACACATACACGTTGGGCTTCCCCATAACACCTCCGCCCTGATGAGTGGGAAAGTGATGTCCATTCATCCCCCATTGCATCCAAGGGGCTGGCCTATTGTAGTTGGTATATTGGGGAGCTGAATACCGATACCACCAAGGAGAATAATATTGATGAATTTGTTCATATCCCGTATTTTGGTAGGGATTAATTCCCATATAGTTTTGGTAGTACATACAGTGTATACAATCGTTACCAATCCCCATCGCATAGCTAGAACCAATAAAAAAAGAACTAAGTATAATAGCAAGAATTATTTTCACTTCCCTACTCCTGGTTTCGAATGAGATTAAGAGTTATTCTTTTTTCTTCTGGGATCTTCACTTTAGCTGTTATAGAAGCGCAACCCTCTTCATTAGCCGCGTGGAATTGATAATCTCCCGGCTTTAAGTTAAATGAAAAACTTCCATTTATGGGGACTTCGACTTGATATAGAAGATCTTTTTTGTCTGTTGAAACAAATAATTGGCTGGGCTGAACACATCCTTGATCTGATTGAATTTTACCGACTAAAACCTGTGAACTTGCCTGCGTTTGAAAGGTAAAAAGAAAACCTAAGGCTAAGCCTGCATACATATAGACATTCATAAAACTTCCTCCAAGATCAATAATATCACTTTAGAAATGCCTGAAATAGAAGGAAAGAAATTACTCTTTTTCCTCTTTCAACGATCGATTTATTAATGTTCTAAGTTGCGCTTTCTCGTGCTCCCCTGTGAAGTTTATGAGGGCTCGGTAGGTATCTTTTTCCTTCGAAAATTTGCCCTCATTGATATGGGGGACAACGGTAATTAAAAGCTCTGGAGGTGAGTTGACTCGAAAAACAGTCCACATAGGTATCTCATGCTTACTCTCGAAATAAAGAATTGACTCTGTCATTGAGACAACTTTGAGTTCTCGCTTTATGTGAATTCTTGAAAATTTATCCGTGGCTTTGACAAAAACTTTTTTATTTTTTTCAGTAATATGAAGTTTGTCGTCAAGTTTCCCTGCCATATCAAGAAGCATATTTGTTCCTATACTCTCTGGATAGGTGATGACGTTTTTATAATTCTTCTCTGCCAGCTGAGTTGCATTCTCGGCTTTTATACCAAAGGCTAATACGTAGGGGTGGTAATTTTTAATTTGTAAAATACTGCTCATCATTCTATTGAAATCTTCTAATTGATTTCTCTTGTCAGAAAAGTTGAAGGCAATTAAATGAGGAGTATAACGAAAAATCACTTGAGAGTTTTCTCCTAAGTGAGTTTGAAAATTTATTGAATACCTAAAACTTTGATGCTTTTTATCTAATTCTTTAAAAAGATCTAGAGTCTCGTCGACGACCAGTATTTTTAATTTTTTGGGATCTCTTGAAACTCTATTGTGTCTAATCCACTTCAAGATATTTTCTTTAATGGGCTCAAACATTTCCTTTCGCTTGGCCATATCATTCATAATATCCTGTTTTTCAACCTCTTTCATTTCGTTCAATAAAGCAGGATTTTCTTTCAAATTTTTATAAAGTTTCCAATGCTCATTAGTGCTGACGAAAAAATCGTCATCTTTATAGATAAACTCCAACTCATAGGCATAGCGCTTATTAAAATAGAGATCATGCTCGTAAAATTTTTGAACATAAACGAGCTTGGAACTCATAATATTTTCTAAAGGATGATGATCAATAGTAAGAATCTCCCCGATGGGTAGTTTTGAATTTGTCTCCACATGAAAATGATTTTCTCCGATAAATCCGACTCTCAACGGTTGATAGAATTCAAACTTTCCTACCTCTGCGCTTGCTACAAACTCTTGTGGCTCAGGCAATTCGACATCCAGAAGTGCCATAGGATCATAAACCACATCATCAATCTCTAGACATTTGATATGATTCAATCGAACAGAGGCGTTAATCGAGCGGTCTACCAAGGTAAGATTACGCGAATCAAAAAGGCCCACAACGGAGACAAGGCGCATCTCTTCGTTTCGAGTGAGTAATTTTGCAAGGCCAATTCCTTGGTCTGGCTCCTTTGTATAATCAAGGTAAATAATGTCAGGATGCTGCTCAAACAGGTAGATGAAAAGCCTTTGGAAAGAAACAAAGTCTCCCATTTTGAGATTTTTAAACGAAAACTCAAAATTTGGATATTTCTTTTCAAATTGGGCTTTTAGTCTTTTCCAATACTTATCGTCTTCGCCAATGTAAAAAATTTTGAGATTCATTATTCTTTAATTATGAATGAGTTTATACTATTTGTTAAACTGTTTAGAGATTGTTAAAGACAAATAACTTGCAAAAAAAGAGTCAATATAATGAGTAAAGCAGCTAAATTAGAATGTGAAAACTGTCCCTCCCAGCACAAGGGAATCTTTTGTGAACTGGAGTCACTAGCTTTAAAGAATGTAAGCGAGAATAAAGTCGTCAATAAATATAAGAAGGGGCAAACTCTTTTTGTTCAAGGAAATCCGCCATTTGGAATGTATTGTGTAAGTACTGGAAATATAAAGATATCTCAAGTGGGAGAAGATGGTAAAGAATCCATCGTAAGAATTGCAAGTGCGGGTGATGTGCTGGGGCATCGAAGCATTTTTACGGAGCAATATTATAATGCTACCGCCACTGCTGTTGAAGACTGTACTGTCTGTTTTCTTGATAAAAAATATATCTTAAAACTTGTCAAAGAGTCCCCTGCAGTTGCAACCAATATTATCTCTAAACTAGGTAAAGACTTGGGAGCTGCTGAAAAAAGACTGACTTCATTTTATCAAAAAAATGTAAGAGAAAGGTTGGCGGAGTTTCTCCTACTTCTGAAGGAAAGCCATGGTGTTAAGGAGGCTGAGGGTATTCGCCTAGATATTAAGCTTACTCGTGAAGAGATGGCTTCTATTATTGCTACTGCACCGGAGACTCTTATTCGATTTATGTCAGAGCTTAAACAAGAAGGATTTATCGAGCAAAAAGGCAAAACCATCTATATTACAGACGAGCCTGGTTTATTAGAATTTGCCAATATTCTCTATTAAAAAAGCTATTTTCCTGATTTAGCTTAGATTCTCATCTCTCAAAATGATTTATCATCTCTCTATGGTCCTAAAAACCAGAATAGAAAATTTAAACCCTAAAGAGATCAAAAAGCTTCTTTTAAATGTCGGATCGAGAATCTACCAAACTCGCTCGGAGTTAATCTATAAAGGGCATATCCCTTTGGCTGGATTTATTTTAATTAAGGGAGCCATTGATTTAATGCAAGGGAAAAAGCTTGTTGGCTCAATAGCTCCTGGACAATTACTAGGGCTTAATGAAGCTCTTCACCATATACCTTTTAAGTATCAGGCGATCATTGAGTCAAACTCTGAAGTTATCATATTAGATCAAAGTACTCTTAAAGAGCTTAGCCAGGAAATCGCAGAAATTGTCGCCAAATAACTATTTACTTCTGTCAGTACTTTCGAAAATTTTATCAGCAGAAGTGGCCACAAAACCTTGATACAATTTCCCGTTTGCCAGAGGATAACGCTTCGCAAACTCAAAATAACAACTCGGAATATTCAAAGTGGTATCATCCATTTCAACATCGATAGAATCTGCCATGGTAGAAGATTGCTCTAGAAATTGGTCTGGACCTCCCTTAATCTCCCCCCCGGAACTATTAAGCTTAAATCCATTATCTTTTAAAAAAGCATTTAATTTTTCTAATTCGGAGAATTTTTTAAGTTCGTTTATAAAAACGGTGAAATGATTCGGCCTAAAACCAATGGCAGCAACCCAGGCGGCATATTCACTCTCCCCAGAAAGAAGATTATATTCTTCGCTGGTAATCCCCCAGGACCTTCCACTGACCATAAAATTAAAGTCACCAACTTGCTTTTGAGTTAGTGAACTCATTTTTTGATGCATAATTTTTTGCGCTTGCTCTGAGAAGTTTTTAGTGAGGAGTTCGGAAATAAAGACCTTTGGTCGTCTCTCATCTTCATGCTCGAAATGCTTAGCAAAAAGTTTTTTTTGCTCAAAATCGTAAGTTTGCATTTCTTTGTAACCAGATTCAACAAAGGGAGCTGCAATTTTATCGATCGTCACTTCAGGAAAATCATAAGTTCTTAGGGCTATATGATCATTTACAACCGTCTCCCCTTCACCCTGCAATAGCTCTACAATGTTTTGAGCCTGAGGGTTCATTTTAATATAATCGTTCCACATTAATTTAAATAAATTATCTAGCTTATTCATAAGCTCATTCTAGCAAAAAACTCACTTTTTCTCATGAAATATCCTCTAGAATTCGCTAGAATATCGCTTCGGAGGGCCTATGCAACTAACACTTCGCGGCGATTATTTTAATGGTAAATTTACGGCACCCAATGGATTAACGGGAAGCGAAAAATCTGATGAAGAAATTCGCAGAATTTGTCCCGGAGACTTAGATCTCACATTATGGAGGGCCCAAATAAATTATGAAAATATTGAAAAGGTTTTGGAATCATCAAACAATGGATTCAAGGCTTGGAGGTTAACAGGCTTAAATGAAAGACTAGATTGTCTCAAAAGATTCAAAGAAGAGGCGATCAAGAGAAAAGATGAAATGGCGCTTGCCATTGCTTGGGAAACTGGAAAGCCACTGTGGGAGGCGAAAACTGAAGCTGGCGCCATCGCAGGCAAAGTTGATGTGACGATCAGTGACTCGCTTGAGAGAGTAAAAAATAGAACCATCTCTCAAGTCCTTCCCGATATTGATGGGCACTTTGTTTTTAAGCCACTTGGGCCTTGTCTCGTTATTGGGCCCTTTAACTTTCCGTGTCACCTAGCCAATACCCAATTGCTAGCGGCGATAGTTACGGGAAACTCTGTCATCTTTAAACCATCAGAGAAGACGATAGCTTCCTCTCAAATCCTCATGGAATGCTTTGATGCGGCAGGGTTTCCGCCTGGAGTCGTAAATTTCATCAATGGAACGGTTCATACCACTCAAACGATGTTAAAAGATCCACGTATAAAGGGAATCTTTTTTACAGGTTCCCATTTTGTAGGCACTAAAATTCTCGAAGCTGTAGGAACTGATGTCACGAAACTCGTGGCACTTGAAATGGGTGGGAAGAATACCAGCATTATTCATAAAGATGCCGATATAGAACACGCTCTTCCAGAGCTTCTTCGAGCTTGTTTCTTATCCTGTGGTCAGCGTTGTACTTCAACTTCCGTTATCCCGGTTCACAGATCGAGAGAACAAGAATTCGTGGACCACTTTAAAGCTATCTCTGAAAGAGTGATCGTTGATCATCCTGTTAATTATAGTATAGAGCCTTTTATGGGACCCATTATAGACGAGCAAGCTTTAACTAAATATGAATCCAGTCTAAAACTTGGGCTGGACAATGGCGCTACGGAAATTTTGGCCCACAGGCGACTTGATATGAATGGACATTACCTGGCTCCTTCTATTTTTCACATCAGTGAGAGTAAGAAATCGAATCCGTATACCCAAGAAGAAATCTTTGGACCTCATTGTACGTTTGTTCCTTATGATGAAATCGAAGAGGCCATCGAGATAGCCAATATCTCTGATTACGGACTGGCAGCCTCGGTATTCACTCAGGATAAAAATATTTACCAAACTTGTCTTCGGGATATTGATGCAGGAATCATTAACTTGAATCGATCTACGGTCGGAGCAAGTGCGAGGCTTCCATTTGGGGGAGTAAAAAATTCTGGTAATCATCATCCAGCGGCTGTTTCCATGATTGATGCCACCGTTCATCTTATTTCGAGTCTTGAAACGATGGATAATAGCTCCACGCTTGATAGTGTTAAAGGATTGAAGAATTAACTTAGGCTTTGAAAAAAGGATCGTTGCACTTTTAATGGCGATTCAAGTTTTTAATATACTTGATTTTGTCGTCGTTATTCCTCTAGGTCCTATATTAATGCGTGAGTTGGATATCACGACCACCCAATTTGGATTTTTGGCAGCCTCTTACAAAGTGTCATCAGGAGTTATTAGCCTCTTTTATTCTTTTGTAGGCGACCATTTCAATCGTAAGAAGTTTACTATTGTAGCTTTGGTCATGTTTATTTTGGCCACTCTTTTTTGCGCCATTGCCCCCAACTATACAGTTCTCTTAACAGCAAGAATTATGGCCGGTTTTTTTGGAGGGATTCTCACTCCCTCTGTCTACGCTATCATAACAGACCTCATACCTTTTGAAAGAAGAGGAAGAGCCCTTGGAATGATTATGGCAAGCTTCTCTGTCTCCAGTACATTAGGAATTCCTCTTGGTTTAATGATCGCAGATTCATTTGGATGGCGCTCTACCTTTCACTTCATAGGGGCTGGTGCAACTGTCGTACTCATTTTAAACTTAATTTTCCTCCCCAGTGTCCCAGTGCCTGAAATAAGTAAGTTTAACTATAAAGAACAAATACTAAGACTTTGGAAGACATTTATAGATTTGAAACATAGAGAAGCTTTCTTAGTCATCATGTTCTATACCGGCTCTGGTTTTATGCTTTTTCCCTTTTTAAGTCCTTACGCGGTCAATAATATTGGTCTCGCTGAGACTGATTTGAAATACATCTATCTTGTGGGAGGGGTTTTTACTATTTTCATGTCTCGAACCGTTGGACACTTAACAGATACTTTGGGTCCTTTAAAAGTTTTCTTTCCAGCCGTAATTATGTCTCTTCCTTTTATCTATCTTTACACCACGGCTGAGTTTCTATCGTTATCTCATTTACTTATTATCTCTACTGGATTTATGGTGATGTTAAATGCTCGATTTGTCCCCCTCATGACCATGATTTCTAAAGTTCCAGACGAGAATAAGCGAGGGAGTTTCATGGGTGTTCTTATGTCACTGAGATCTTTTACAGCTGCGTTTGCCACGGCTTTTACCGGATTTTTGATCTCAGAGGATGCAGCTGGAAAGCTTATCAATTTTGATCTCTCAGGTTTTGTCTCGATCGGTCTCTCTGTCTTTGCCATATTTTTTGTCTTAAGACTTCATAGGCAAGTCTTTACTCCCATGACTTAATTTGCTACTTAACAGATATGGAATCAATCCTTTCTGCAAACAACCTCACCTTCCGATACGACTCGAGAAAGCCTGATGGAGTCCTGGATATAGATTTTGAGTTGAAAGCTGGACAAATTCTAGCTCTCCTTGGTCCTTCCGGGTCAGGAAAGACTACTCTTTTAAAGTTATTATCAGGAGAACTTGAACCACAATCAGGACATATTGAGAGAAAATCAAATTTAAAATTAGGTTTTGTAAAACAGCGGATTGAGAAACTTGACTCCGACACGGTTTATGATTTTCTCTTTAAAAGTCTAAGCTCGATAGAGGAAGAGATAAAGCGAGAGAATCAAATTCGATCAGTGCTTTCTCAACTTGATCTTACCAATGAAATATACTCTACACTTGACTGTCTTTCTGGAGGGCAACTTCAAAGAGTCTCCATTGCCGCCGCATTAGCAAAAAACCCTCAAATTCTCTTTTTTGATGAACCATTTGCTAATCTTGACTGGTCTCTCAAAGAAGACCTCTTACAAGAAGTCTTACCTATTATAAAAGAGAGAGGCATTTCGGTTATTTGGACGACTCATCATTATCAAGAAGTTTTCCCCCATGCAGATGAAATTCTTCTGATAAATTCTGGAGAAATACAAGCCAAGGCTACTCCTCAAGACCTCTATTTTAAACCTCAAAATATTTTTACTGCATTATACTTCGGGAAGAATAATGTCTTGCCAGGGAGTTTTTTCCAGGAAAAAGCTGAGTTAGTCGTATTGAGGCCTTGTGATATAGAGGTTTCTTTAAAGCCACTGCCAAGTTATATTCAAGGACTTGTTTTAAAAAGCGAAAATTATGGAGCTTACAGTCTTTGGAATGTTCAAGTTAAAGATCAAGAACTTTGGGTTCAAGTTCAACCTCACTTGACTACGGAAAGTATTGTCTATCTCAACTGGGATAGTCGAAAACTCCATCTGCTTGGCTAGACAGTACTCCATAAAAAGGGATAAGCTTAGATATGCGCGGTAATAGCTTCGGACAATTATTTACGATAACAACATTTGGTGAGTCTCATGGTCCAGCCTTAGGCTGTGTCATAGATGGGATGCCTTCAAATATTGAAGTGTCGATAGCAAATCTTCAACTGGAACTGGATAAAAGACGGCCAGGAAGACTAGATGTTTCTACCTCAAGAAACGAAGCTGATCAGCCTGAAATTCTGTCCGGAGTTTTCGAAGGAAAAACTCTTGGTACCCCCATTTGTATCGTCATTAGAAATCAAAATCAGCGTTCAAAAGATTACGAAAAACTACGTGAAGAATATCGCCCAGGACATGCAGATAAGACAACTCAGCAAAAATATGGCATCCGCGACCATAGAGGCGGAGGGAGAGCTAGTGGACGAGAGACAGTAGCACGAGTCATTGGAGGATATTTTGCTGGATTGATAGTTAAAGATATTCGAGTTCAAGCTTATATTTCTCAGATTGGAAAATTTCAAGCGCATGAGTTTCGAGAAAAAGACAAACTAGGATTTGCTGATCCCTCTCAAACCAAAGAATTGGAAAGTTTTCTCTTGGATCTAAAAAAGAAAGGAGAATCCATCGGAGGAAGTATCTTTTTAAGAATACAAAATTGTCCTCCTGGTTTAGGTGATCCGGTCTTTGATAAGTTTAAATCTATATTGTCACACGCTTTATTAAGTATAGGCAGTTGTATGTCAGTCGAGTTTGGTAGAGGCCGAGAATTCGCTGAGCTCTATGGATCCGAAATTTCTGAAGACTCTAAAAATTTTTCAGGTATCGAAGGTGGTATCACTAATGGAGATGAAATCTATTGCGTTTTAAGCTTTAAAGCTCCCTCAACAATTGGAGAAAAAGCTAAAGAAGGACGACATGACCCTTGTATTCTCCCGCGAGTTGTTCCTGTCGTTGAGGCAATGACCAAGATTACTCTGGCCGATCTCTATTTGAGTCAGCGCGCTTTTGGTTAAAAGTATAGCGAAGATAGAAATCTGCAACTGATAATGTCGATCTATAGCGTAAACCTAAATCTTGAATCTCTGAAATGGGCTCTGGTGAAACTCTTCTTTCATTGGTCCAACTATAATACTTATTTTTATACCAGATACCTTTCTTAGTAGCGACAACAGTTCCATTAATGGCTATTGGGTTGTTTGAGGCAAAAATATCTTCTCCAAAACTTAGAAACTTAGTATCTGATAGAGCTCTATTGTAAATTGTGGTCATAATATCTTCGTGTCCAGCAATTTGAAGAGGATCATATTTTTTCGGTTTTAGTTTTTCAGGAAAATAAAAGTACAAAGGAACAGTATACTTAAGGTAGGCTTCATCAGATTCATAAGTAAGAAAGCTAAAAAAATTATGATCCCCAGTGACAGCAATAATTGTATTGGGATATTTCTCTTTAATCGAAGAAATAAATTCTGCTAATTTTTGATTTGCATATTGGTAAGCTGTGAACCGTTCATTGAGAAGTTCTCTTTCTCTATTCACTCTAAGATCTAACTCAGGAGGAAGATTTAATTTTGTCGTTTTGTAGGTAGCAGGGACTTCAAACGGAGGATGATTTGATGTAGATAACATAAACATAAACTGAGGAGTATTTGAGTCGAGCTTTTTCAACGCATAATCAAAAAGAAATTCATCATAAACTCCCCACTCATTTCCGATTTTGCCCTGCAAAGAAAGGGCACCTTTAAGTGCATTTTCACCTTCAACAGAATCATAGCCTTGTCTTCTAAAGTATCTCCCTATATTTCTCCATGACAGTTTTCCTCCATAGAGAAAATGAGTTTCATAGCCTCTTCGTTGAAAAGGTATATGAGCTCCACTCTCCAGCGCGAGATCTAGATAACGACTTTCGGATAAAAATCTCGCTCCTCTACGGTGGGGAATATTAGTCGCCAAACCTACAAGTGAACCGATAGTTCCATTATCGGCGGGAAGGGTGTAGGGAATATAAATATCCTGGTCAAAATGCTCTTTTAAGTTACCGAGCAAATCAAACTGATCATTCTGGTATTGAAGCCAAAAACTTCCAAAACTTTCCATAAGAATCACAATGACGTGAGGTTTATTATTTTCAAGTTTTTCGTTTACCGTTGTTTTCCTCCAAAGAAGGTTGATGAGCTCATTTTCAGGAGTCCGCGACAAATCGAGTCCTAGATAATCAGAAAAGGCATCCTGGATACTCTTTCTATAACCCAACTGGTTTGCCAGGTTGAAGTTGAGACTCGTTGTCTCTTTTCGCATTTGATAGGTTTGTTCTAATGCCATCACTCCATTTCGAGACAATTGATTTATAAACTCAGAAGAGGAAAAGTCGGCAAACTTAGGAGATAAAACGAATTCACCATATCCTCCTCGAATGGCTCCGATAAAAAGACCCAGACTGATGATTACGAGAGGAAGCTTTTTTAGATTAGATATTCGCTTAAACTTCTTGGCCCGAATGAATAACCTTCTCGTTGAAAAGACTAATAAATAGAGATAAACCAATACCCCTCCAGCCATAGGGACGACGGGATAATCCTTCCAAATACTTTCAAGTATGGCTGCCGTATCATCTTCAAAAAAGCCAAAAAACAGTATATTTATATGATCCTGAAAGAAAGAGTAAAATGCCAGATCAGCGACAACCACAGTGATAATCACTATCCCTGCGAAGATAAACCAGATTTGATTTAATAAGACTGAGAAATTAAAGACCGATTTAAAGGGAAGCAGATTTAAGAAAATCCAAATTAGGTAGAGGGGTAAAAATAAGTAGCTTAAAACGATGACATCATATCTGGCCCCAAGAAATAGGGCTTTTAAAATCTCATCACTGCGCTCATCAATAATTTCTGGGGTTCCAAAATAGAAAAGAAAAAATAACCTCGTAATGAAAAAAATGAACAGGTAAAAAAGATAATTCTTAAATAAATTTATTAGTCCACTAAATTCATTTTTCATTTCAATAAAACTTTCTTTTTTAGTTGAGAGGTTATGATTATCCAACTGAATACACCTATAAGCAAGTTGGTAAGAAAATGGGCTCCAATAACACCTTCTATCTCGAAAAAAGCTCCCCCCAGGCTAACAGCAGGAATAAAAATAATTATCAAATGCAGTGTTCCTAAAATGACAGACATTCCAGGCTTACCAATGGCATTATAAAAAGAGCTAATCATTAATCTAACACTTAAAAAGGCAAAGGTCACAGGGACCCACAAGAGATACTTTCCACCAACTTCAATAACATCTTTTGCAGGATTGAATATTTCAATTATTTCAAATCTAAACAAAGCGAGCAGGAGTGCAATCGCCAAGCACCAGACAAAACTTAGGAAATAGCTAGACTTCATAATCTGTTGAACTCGATCAAATTGTTTGGCTCCATAGTTTTGACCCACCAGAGGAGCTAATGCAGAGGATAGCGCGTAAATATAAATCAAAGAAAACGACTCAATTCGATTGACCACCCCATAAGCAGCAATTTCGGCTTTACCAAATCTAGCCACTATGCCTGTGGCCACCGCTATGGCCAAAGGAGAGAGAAGATTTGTGCCTGCGGTGGGAATAGCGATATGAATGATTTTTTTCCAACTTGATAGAGCTTCAGCAAAACGAGGAATACGCCAATCAATCATTCTGAATTTGAAATGCAGGTAATAAAGTGATGCTATCAAGGTCACCGCTCTGGCAATCACTGTTGCGATAGCCGCTCCTTTTACTCCATAAGCGGGTATGAAAGACCATCCAAAAATAAAAATAGGATCCAAAATAATATTTGTTATAGCCGCAACAAACATTATTGTTGAAGCTATTTTCATTTCTCCAGCTGCTCGAATAGCACCATTTCCCGCCATAGGAACCGTAAGAAAAACCATTCCTGGCAGCCACACTTCCATATAACTTCTCACAATCGGAAGAGTCTCTTCGGTTGCTCCCAAAACTTTAAACACTGGGTCGATCAATTGAAGACCAACTACGATTGAGACGATAACGATTAACAACCCGAAGGTAAGCCCATCCGAAGTATATCGGCGAACTCGATCCAAATCATCCTCACCTAAACTTCTTGATACTACTGATGACACTGCTGTGGCGGTGCCAAGTGCCAAGCTAAAGAAAATCATGACCACAGGAAAAGTTAGACTAATAGCAGCAAGCTCTGTAATTCCCAATTGCCCGATAAAATATGTGTCAGCGATATTAAAAGCAATGACCGAAAGCATCCCCCAGGTCATCGGAATACTGAGTGAGAGGATTGTCTTTAATATTGGTCCTCGAGTGAGGTCTTTACTCATTTTTAAAATTTTTCCTATCAAAACTGCTTTACAGTATTATAATGAGGTAAAAACATGGAGTCTATTTGTGAAGATGGAGCTGAGGCCGGGGCAGAAACTGAGTGTTTTGGTCGTAGATGATGAGGAAGATATTCGTGAAACTCTGAGAATGTTTCTCGAGATGATGGAGTTGTTCACCTTTATAGTCGAAGCGGTAGACGGTTCAGACGGATTTAAAAAAGCTCAAATCCAACAATTCGATCTCATCATAACTGATCTCACCATGCCAAAAATGAAGGGTATTGAACTGATCTCAAATTATCAGGCTTATGAAAACTCCCTCAAACGAGAAAAGAAAACACCTTTTATTATTCTTTCGGCAAATGTCGGCGCAGCAGAAGTAAAATTGGCAATCGAAATGGGTGTAAGAAACGTTGTCACCAAGCCATGTACAGCTGACGCATTTGTCTCAAAAGTCCAAGAAGTACTTAAAAAGAACTCTAGAGAAAAACTAAAGATCACCAAATCTGAAGAGAGTTAGGCATCCATTTGAGAGTCTAGATAATTCCTGATCTGACGCTTAGAACCTTTTACAATATTAACTTCACGCTCCGACGTCTTATGCGTCTTCACATTCGATTGAGGATGCGCACGCTCAAAAATAAGCTCTAATTCAGAAGTCTGTGTTTGTTTTTTTGAGTTCGTTCTATTTCTAATTGATACTTTTGCCTCAGAGTCAGTCAGAAGCTCTCTTAGGAGAATCAACTCTAGGGCCGTGTCAGCTTGAGCTTCACCTCCATTCATAAAATCAAGCTCAGATTGATTAAAAGAATGTCCAGGTATTTTCACTTTGCAATAGGCAATTCCGCCTAGAGCTTTTGACTTAATTTCAACCTTTTCTCCGTTATCCATAGCGAAACTAAACAACGACAAAAGTAATTGCTCCAGTGGCTCTTCCTTTGAAAACACAGAGAACTCTTCACTCAAATCTGTCTCAAGAATAACTCCATTTTCAAAGGCCTTATCTTGAACCCCATCTAGCGCACTATTAAAACTTGTTTGAAAATTCGCAATACTTCTTTCAGGAGTGCCTTTTGGAAGCTCAATCTCATAGACCGTTTCTTCACCCATGGTATTCATTTTTAATAGAGAGTCCTCTAAACGCTCTACTTCCTTAGCCAGGTCACCATACTCTGAAGCAAAAAAAGCTTTAATATTTGGAGTCTCAACTAAATCAAACAACCTATCTATCACAGCACCAGCTGAATGAGCTTGTTTATCTAGCGCTTGAACTTCTCTCATTCGCGTCTTTTCTCTATAAATTGTAACAAAGCTTATTAACCCAAAGCCGACCAAAGAGAGAATTACGATAGCAAATGAATAAGTGGTTTGTGACCTTGCTTGAGCAAGAGACCCCATGATCATTGAGTCTAGTTGATTTCTAAGACTCTCAAGTTCCGAATATTTGTCGATAATATTGGATTGATAAATATCTACTTCCCCTTGCATGGAAGAGAGTCGATTTAATTTTTGATCAAACCAATGATAATCTGACTGAAGATTATTTAGGATCTTTGCCATGGGTGCAGCGACCACAGACTTTAAATCGTCCAGACAACTTGAAGTCATTTTTTTAAAATCATCTGTTAAAAATTGAGAGCCTTTATCTTGAACCATCAAAGCAGTAAAGGTTTGAGTAATTCTTTGGAAACAAATATCATTTCCAGATTTTGCCTGGGTCATTTGGTTGACATTCTGCCCGGCCTGAAAAAGCAATGTAGAGCCAGCAATTAAGCCAGTTAAACAAATTCCAGTGAATGAGATAAGCCCTCTTCTTGAGGTGAGATGCGAGATGATTCTTTCCATAATATTCTCCAGTATCAGTTCCATTTGATACTCCCCATCATTCTCTCAGTACTGACAAACCATCGTCAAGCATAGCAAATATTCCGCATCAGTAATTTCAAACACTTAGATCTGTGAAGTTTTTTCAAATTTTAGGCAATTTTAACAAATTCCGTATCTGGCCGTATATAATTACTTATGTTTGCGGAGAGACGAATTCCATTTTCCGTTTGTTTGAGTCTGATAGTTCATGGGCTGCTCTTTGGCTTTGCTCTGCTTCCCGATATATTCCCTAAAGATATGATCAAAATGGGAACCTCAGCGCATAAATTTAAAGTCAGCAGGATCAAGTCAGAGTCTCCCTTAGAAAGCAATCTTATTTCTCCAAAAGCACCTCAACCAAAAATAACCCCTGTCCCACAAATTAATAAAAAACGAGATCTTAGTTTAAAGGACCTCGCTGCCAGCTTTGACAGTGTTTCAACCTCCCAGGCCGCCCCCTCTAAAAAACCTACAAACGATAAACCTGGACTAAGAAGTAATAGCGGCAATGGTATTAATTATCTAGGCAAGTCTGTGAAACAAGATTTAAAAATGAGTCAAATGAACCTCATTCCCCCTGCAGTAAGACAGCAGTTACAAAATACATTTAGCTCTATTCAAGTTGATCGAGAAAGCGCTGATACGGACGAACTTAATAAAGACGAGTTAGTATTTTATAGTTTCTTTAATCGAGTTGGTGAAGCTTACTTACACGCTTTTGTTGAGGAAATAAATGCTTATCAAAAGCGCTATCCAAGCAAAAAGTATTCACTCCCCTTTCCTGAAGAACCAACTGAAGTCATGGCCGAAATAACCTATGACGAGAATGGAGACATCTTGCGAATTAAAACATTGAGGTGGTCGGACGTAGGCTATTTCCAAGATTTTTTCATGAACGTCATGCAAGCCCTAGATGCCCTTCCAAACCCTCCGGATGAGTTGATAAAACCTGACGGTACATTTTCCATTAAGTACAGTTTGAAAATTAAAATTTAATTGTAAAAACTGGTTTAGCTAAGAATTCACGAATTTGGGTTTTCCAGTCCACCTGATCAATTTCAAGAAGGTCTTGATTAATTCCACGGATTTCAGCATTTAAAGCTGTCTTTTCGTCTTTTCTCAATTTTTCTTGGGGAATCATTTGCAAGAGAAAATCTCTTTCTTGCACTTTCCTATCATAATAATATTGATAAATTTTGTCCGAGCCAACAATCTCTTCTACCGAAGGCACATCCTTAGCCTTTAGCGTTCCGTTGACATAAGAGGCAATCATTTGTTTTTTGGTTTCACTAGTAAAATTATTATGCACGATCTCCCTCCCGATAGAGGCTTTCGATATCCCCTACCATCATTTGTCTCGCATTATAGTAAAACTCTAATGTTCTATGCCTTTCAAGACCGAAGATCTCCTGCAGGTCTTCGATTGAAAATCCTTTCACTTCTTTGAGATAAAAAATGGCCCTTGGAAAAAGTCCCATTGAGAAAAAGCATTTGTATTCCTCACTTATGGGATTTGTACTAAAAGAATCAATCTGACTAGAACCTTCATTCAAAGATTCAGGGCCTCTTTTCATTGCTAATTCTAATGTTTCACTTAAAAGCTCGTGATAAAGAAACTTTTTTATCGCCCTTCTTTGAGTTTTATCAAGTGGATCTAACTCTTTTTTCTGAAGAAAACGTTTTTCACGAACTAGATACACGGTATAGGCATCCATTAAAAGTTCTCGAGCTATAGCTCGATCACCTGTTAATATATAACTGAAACCAAATAGAGGTTGGACCAATTCATCCATGAGATTATTGAGCTGATATTGCTTCATATTAAAAGTTTAGAGAAATCCTGTTAGATAAGCAAACAAATGCGTCGGCAACTATTCTCACCAGAACGTATTTTCAAGCACTTGAAGATTCTCTTACGTAAAAACTAAGGTTTGTGGGTATTTTGACCGATAATACTATGAGAGGATTTAGTATGAAAAAAATCATTTTAGCATTTCTCTATATTAGTTTAAGCCTAAGCTTCATAGGCTGTACCCAGCAGTCCAGTGACGATGGAGGAGGCTCAGGTCAAGATCAACAAGGTGGCGGCGGAGGTGGCCAAGACTTTGGAGGTGACGGCGGTGGAGGTGATACCGGTGGTACTGGCGGACAATGTGCAGGAACAACTGCCGATGGCACAGGTTCAGGAACAGCGATTCATCATTTTTATCCCTTAGTGGCCGGTGGAGAATCTTGGGTTCCTGGAAATTATGATTTCCAAAATGATCCTGAAACTAGCACTTTCATTAGTTTATCAGATGCAAGTATTATTTTTTCTTCAGACTCTAAACTACAATTTAGACTCAAAGTAAGACCACAACCAAACCCTCCTGCGGGAGAGGAATACTGTTATGGAAGAGCAACAGGACAATCCGCTGATGCTCATACTTACACAAAATTACAATTTACAGTTTATCTAAGAGATATAAAATGCGATCAGCCTAATGCAGGAAATCCTTCACAATGTGATTCAGGCTTCTATCTTGGACCTCGCTATAGACCTCAAATGATTGGGCCGGTAAATGTTGACTCGTGTTCAAATATTGTCGACATTGGAAGCTTAAGAAATTCTACTCAATATGGAACGACAATTGAAATAGCTAATGTTCAATCAGATAGTACTTGTCAGTTTAATGATACTTTTTGTCCGGCTGGAGACAATGTGAGAGCCGCTAGTTGCTGGCATGTCACTCTTCAAGTCGTAACTGACTTCACTCAAAGTTTTAACTAATTTTTTTCATAGGAATCAGGGGTCGCGGATTTTTGCCGCGACCAAACTTCCGTTCGACCGAAAAGCGAAATCCCAATAAAACCTCGAAGCTTCATTGTATCTTTCTTTGAAAGACGCATAAAAGCTTTATATGTTTTTCCCTTTTGGGGATCATATATCGTTCCACCGGACCATTCTCTTCCATCAAACTTAAAGTTTTTGAGGTTTACAAGTCCAATGAGCGGCTGCTTACGCTTTGACTTGTCTGGGTTATGAATATCAAACTTCACATCAGCCTTTCCCTCATAAATATCTTTCACCCAAACAATCTTGCCCTCAAAGGCATCCCCTTTAGGATAAATTTCAACAACACCTTTTTTATTTTCAGATAACCAAAAGCCTACAATATCTGTTGGCTCAGCTTTAAATTCACCAAAAGAGTTAAGACTGAAACTTACTAGCAATAACCTTACAAATATTTTTATTAAACGCATAAGAAACCTCTACAAATAATCCCGGACAAGTAATATTAACCTCGTTAATCCCCTCCCCCAAGATATCAAAAGCTAACAATCTAACTCCATCTTCAAACAAATCTCGAGCCACATTATCACACATCTCTTTAATATTTTCAGGTAAGTCTACTTTTTTAAACTCTGCACCCTGAGCAATATTAGCAAGAAAAGCTCCTTTAGGCGGAGTCTTTAGGATTGAACCTATTTCCTCACCATCCATATATACTGAACGATACTCACCAGCTGTCTGTACTTCTTTCACAAAGGGCTGACAGACGATGGCTCCATGAAATTCTTCTACTTTGGCCATAAACTTATCTCGAGCCAGAGACAAACTTACTTTTTCAACGCCTATTCCAGAGTACAAATCCAAAGGTTTTAAAATGACTTCTTCATGGCCTTTCAATTTCATTCTTTCCAAAAAGGACAAGAAGCCTTTTTCAGAAGAGCCGATATAACTTTCGTGAGAATGAGAGAGGTCTTTATAAGCTACGAGCTTTTCATTATATTTCATAATCTTTAAAGGAGTATTCAGAACCTCACATCCAGTTTGATTTTGAATAAAATCAAGCATCCAAAGATATCGTTGATATCGGCTGTCATAAGGAGGATCGATTCGCATATGAATAATATCTGCTTTATCGATTATTTTTACGACCGAAGACTTTTTGACCATGGAAGCTAAGTAATAACCGTCCTCTTTGAATTGCCCCTCAAACTCAAATAGCGAAAGTTTAGCTGGTTGATCGTTGGTAATAAAAAAATCGTCCTCAAATAAAAGGTAAGTTTCGATACCCATTTGCTGAAAGGTTAATGCCATCATCAAAGTGCTATCTTTCTTAATATTTAATTTTTCTAAAGGATCAATAAAGAATATATGTGCCACTAATATATCTCTCTTTCTAAAAAGGTTAAGAATTTTCCATCGCCTTCAAAACTACCATACTTTTTTTGTATCCAGTGAAAAAACTCTTTTAAACTTTTATTCGATTTTACAAAAAGCGACTCGATTCGGTTTTGCTTTGCGGAGTAAGTACTAAAAGCTGCAAACCTTGCGTTGTTCCAAGATTCCTTGAGTGGCCAACAATGAGTCAAGTCCAATTCACGGCATTTACTCTTCATCGCAGGTCTAAAATCATTTTCGAGAAACTCACTGAGTGCAGCTTCATGATCTTTTACTCCTCTATACATCTCATTGAGTTCACTTGTCTTCAGAACGATAAGTTCCAAAATCTCTCTAGATTTTTTTTGATTGAGTTTTAATTGGGCGGTCTTCTTTTCATCATCCTCATAGTATTTCCGTGCCAAATTTTTAGAAATGACTTCTGCGAAACTTTCATTAAAGGATACATCATTAGAGATAAAAATATGCGTGTGAACCAGCTCATGAAAGATAAGTTCAACTAATTGCCTATCTTTAAGTTGAAAAAAGCTAGACAGTATATTGTCATCAAAAATCCACTGATTCAAAGTCGAATAGGCATAAACCTTTCTCATATAAGTTGAAAAACCTTGCTTCTCTTTTTTGTTTCTATAAGTTTCAGCGCTTGTTTTTTTAAAAAAGCCTAAGTAGGGAAAACTCCCGACTATTGGAAAGCTCACCTTAACTGCTTCAACTTTATCTTTTGGTGAGACGATGACAAGATAGGTAACTGCATCAGAATCAAGAAAAGTTGTCTCATCATAGATTCCGGTAGGTTCTACATCAAAATATTTGTAAAAATACTCCTTAGCCTTTTCAATCAATCTTATTTTTTCTTTATGTTCCTCTGAAACTTGAGGATCCATGAGGACTCGATCATTGTTTTGGGCCTTCCACTCCAGTCCAACTTGACCAATTCCCTGTTCAATAAGATAGCTTGTCTTTGCGCAGGAAAAGATTAAGCAGAAACAAAAAAGCTGAATGAATTTAGACATGATATAAGTTTAGTGATTTTATCTAAAAAATCCAAGATAAGCCTGCGGTATAAGTAATATTATCCTCGGCTTGGTCTACCTCAAAGTCAGGCATTACAGTTTTAGCGGCCACAGTGAATCCCATCAATTGAGTCAGACGAAAGCGCAAAGAAAAAGAAGCATAACTTGAACTGAAAACCTCTTGATCTTGCTGTATAGTAAGGTCGGCTTCACTCGAACCATCATTGAGTGTATATACGGTATCTCCTGAAGTCGTAAATTGAGCGTATCCAATAGAAAGACTTGGGATTATTCTAGATTTTCTTGAAGCAAAAGCCTGCCTAATTCCAAATCCCTGCACTTGAGTTATGACAGTACTATCTACTTTTAAAATTGTGATTGATCCGTCTGTGACAGCCCTATCATCGATAAGGTTTTCAGTTGTATGCGAAAAATTAAATTCTAAAGCGGTGTATTCCCAAACAAACCAAGCTATATTGGCTGAATATCCGGTGGACCGCGTTTGGGCCGAGCCTGGCTCGGGATTCGATTCCGTTTCCACTCCATTTATTTGTCTTACAGAAAAAGAGTAACCTAAATTTAAATCGACATAGCCTGATACAGCTGTAGGCATAAGAAATAAAAGGATAAAACTAAACCTATAAAGCATCTTTCTCCTGTCCTAGGGAGCCGACTTTCTCGTAACAATAAACGATATGCATCCTATTGCGATAAAAACCAGCATAATTTTCAAACCATAATGCAAGCGGGTGAAAATTAAAGTGCTAGAAAAGACCACTATAATTGTTGTTACCGATGCGATCTTGGCCTTAGGCCTGATCACTCCATTCTTCTCCCAGTCAATTATAACATCACCAAAGACCGGCAAGGAAGTGAGCCAAGAATGCACCCTCGGAGAACTTTTTGAAAACAGGAATGCCGCTAATATTAAGAATGGTGTGGTCGGAATAACGGGAAGTAACGCCCCTATAATGCCAAGGAGGACGCATACCCAACCCAGAACAAAAAGCACCGTCTTATAGGCAAAATTTACCGCCATATAATACCCTACTGGACTAAACCTGGCTTTCTACCATAATCAAAGACGACTTCCCCCTGACAAGAAAGAGCCGTAGCCTGGGTTATTCTCACATCAACCCAATGCCATTGATAAGATTGATCTAGGGATTCAGGTTCAAAATGAACGATCCTAAAGCAGCTGGTTCTTCCCATCCACTTTGTCACTCCTTTCATCTGGCCTTTCTTTTCAACTAAAACTCGAAACACCTTCCCTTCCATCTCAGATCTCAACTTAGCTTGAATATCGAGTTGATACTTTTGAATTTCTCTAAGTCTTCTTCCCCTGATTTCCTTTGTCAGGACATCTTTCATTTTCGAAGCTTTAGTTCCCGGTCTCGCTGAAAAATTATAAGAATAGATAAAGTCGTATTGGGCACGGTCTAAAAGCTCTAAAGTTTTTCTATGCTCTTCTTCTGTTTCATTTGGAAAACCAGCAATGATATCAGTTGAAATGACAATCTCAGGATTAGCTTCTCTGAGTCTTTCCAGTCTTTCTAAGTAATGCTCAATAGAATACTGCCTCAACATTCGTCGAAGAACTGTATTGGAGCCACTCTGGACAGGAAGATGTAGGTGATTTGCAAGTTTTTTGCTTTTACCATGAGCCGCTATCAACTCATCACTGATATCGTAGGGATGACTTGTGGTATAACGGATAATTTCTAATCCCTCTATTTTATCCAATTCTAAAATAAGCTCAGCTAGTGACTCCCCATTTTTCTTACCAAATGAATTCACATTTTGCCCTAAAAGAGTCACTTCTTGGACACCTTGATAAGTCACAAGTCTAGCAACATCATTTACAATTTCTGCTATACTGCGTGACTTTTCTCTCCCCCTCGTAAAAGGAACAATGCAATAAGAGCAAAACTTGTCACAACCCTTTATGATATTAACAAACGCTTGAGGTGAATTATGAGTCACTTTGGTTTCAATTGAATAATTATCTGCACGATCCCAAGAAGTAACTGAAAAACTGCGATCCCCCGAATAGGCCCTATAAACTAGTTCTCCGATATTATCGATAACATCTGTTCCAAAGGCAAAATCAAGCTGTGGATATTTCTTTAACAACTCTTTTGATTCAGTTTGAGCAATACAACCTCCAGCCGCAATTTTAACTTCTCTTCCCGTTTTATTATTCACTTTAAGGTGTTTTGCATTGCCTAGATGTGAATAAAATTTCTGATTGGCAAGGTCCCTGATCGCGCAGGTATTAAAAAGCATGAGATCCGCTTCTTCTTGATCTTCAGTCAAAGTAAAATTAAGAGGCGTTAAATGAGACAGAATTCTTTCTGTGTCATGGTAGTTCATCTGACAACCATAGGTTTTAACCCAGACTTTTCTTTTGGGAAAATTAAGATCACCGACTTTTTTAGATCCGTCAGCGAGAGTTTGGATCTCGGATAGTGCTAATTTATCCATAAGCTCACCTTGTTAAATGGTTCTTATGAATGGTCAGATTTATCAAAGGGTATAATGAATGTAAATAGCCTTCTCATTCCAAGCTGCACATCAATAATATGTTTAATTTCCATGGTTTCCACACATTCGATGGAAAACTTTTACTGGCAATTATGCAGGAAGAATACAAGTCAAATCTCTTCACTCATCTCGAGGGATTTCACTGCTTTCTTCAATGATGAATTAATACAACTCGAAGTATGCCTGACGAATCTGCTACTTTGAGCAAATTTAATTTCAATTGAGGAGGTAAAGCCAAACTCATGGGGCTCAATCTCAATTTTAAGGTCTAAAAGACTTCGGTATTTTCTCTTCAACAGAGATCCGTAGATTAGCTTATACGCATCAATTTTGTTTTTCATAATCCCTCCTACCAATTTCTCTTTTCAATTTGGACCAAAGCCTCATCAATGTTTTTAACTATTAAATGAGTTCTAAATTGGTTTTGAATTAATTTATCTTTAGGCTCGATTTCACTCAATACACTTATTTCATCAAGAGACATATAGAATGCTATTAACCACAACAGGACTAGTAGCCCTGCTATATTTCCTTTACCGACACGATTCATAGCCTTCTCCTTGGCAAAAATTTAATGAGTGAACATACCAAAGTTTATTAATCATCTTCTCAAGTAAGTTGATGTTTTTCTCTAAGTTGCTCTGTAAAGATTTTTTGACTTCAATATCTGAACTCTCTAGATCAACCAATCGATCCATTAAAAAATTTATCATCCTTCGAATCTTGAAGAGATCATACTCAAAGTGTTCTAAATCTCCCTCAGAAGATAAATTGCTTTCCAAACTTCTCGCTTCAACTTCGAGGACAAATAGTCTCTTTTGTAACTTAGAAGACAGATAAGAGGAATTCAAAGATTCATCCTCGGTGCCAAAAGATTGCCCCTGAGTAACAAAAAAAACTAATATTAAAATACATAGCTTTTTCATAATCTCTCCCACTTTCTTTGTTCCCTCTAACTAGCCTTTAAGAGGGGATTAATCTTCATGTAAAAATCAGAATAATTAATAGGTTTTTTTATGTAATGTAGTGGTTCTGAATCATTAAAATGTCTTTCTCTAAGTTGCGCTCTAGAAAATGCCGAAACCATGACAGGCTCAACTTGAGGCATGCTCTCTAAGCAAAAGCTAAAGACCTCCATACCAGAGGTTTCTTCACCCAAGTCGATATCACTAATTACCATATTAAACGGTTTTTCAGTCTGCTCAGCGTCTATCAGTTTTATAATAGCCTTGTCTGCGTCAGCAACCCACTCAATTTCAACTTGATCATTAATCAATAATAACAACTCTTCCACAACACAGTATTGAGAAAAATCGTCCTCGACCACTAGCACACGAATCACTTCCTCATCAGCTACGTCTTTACTCTCTCGCAAATCTGCAAGATAGGAGTTAAGCCAATTGTTTCGCACAATTTCGTTTTTAAACATACTTTCAAATTTAGATTTTCTGTTGTTTTTTAGTTTCATAGTTCTTCCTCTCTGCTATCGAGTTCATTACTCATTAACTATAAAGAGCATGAACTATGCCAACACGAATCACGGAAAATTAACAACTTAGGTTGTTCAGAGAGAGGTTATGGGTAAATATGGAACATTTATTGAGGGTCTTTTTGGGACATTAGCAGGATGTCTTCTATCTGTTTCAAAAGGAGCTTAACACTCTCATTATCACTAGATTCTTCTAACTTTGCTCCCAACTCCGCCAGCTCATCTAAATCATAATGGCTGGCAACTCCTTTAAGTTGATGTCCAAAAGTTCGTACGTCATCATGGGAGTAGTCACCAAGCTTTTTTATCATTGAAAGTTGCTCCAGTTTTTGTTTTACGAACTCAGGCCTCTTTTTTAAAATCCTAGCTTTTATCTTTGCCTCCAAGTCCGATGGAAACTCGATATTCTTAATTTCATTGTCGATTTTTTCTAAGAGTAATCTTACTTTCATTTTGTCAGTTGGCTTTTCAAGTAGATCAGAAAAACCTAATCGGCTCATCTCATTCTTTTCTCTTTGGGAGTTATGAGCAGTAAAAGCTATAAATTTCATCTTTTTAAAATTTGGATTTTGTTGAGCTAATTCTATGACTTGTAAACCATCTAACTCAGGCATTTGGATATCTAAAAAGACATAATCAAAGAAATTTTTATCCAATAATTCAATACATTCCTTGCCTGACTGAGCCGTAGTAACACTGACATAATAATCTTTAAGAAATGTTGAAAGAACAATTCTATTCTCTTCTGAATCATCACACACAAGAACTTTTTTACCAATTTTATGAATGGGTTTCAAAAGTGGTTTCTCTTGATCAAAACTCACAGACTCATTCATATTCCAGGATATTGCTGGAAAAATAGTTTCAATTTTTTCCGGGAAACTTTGTGAAGTAAATTCAAAAAGATATACCTTACTAAAGAGACTCAAATCAATTTTATCTAAATAGCTAGAGCTAGGTAGAAGAAGTATTGGCTGACTACCTAGGCTCGACTTGGCCAAGTCATTGATTCCAGACTTTTTTATAGTAGTCATCTTTGAATCAAAGCCAAGATTTCTCTCCACCCATTTAAGCAAATATTCATCATCTAATATATATAAATTTTGAAACTTTTTTATTTTAAAAAGATTTAGTTTTTTAGGTTTAGAAACTGGCAATTGAACGCTAAAGCTTGTTCCAAGATTCAACTCACTTTCCACTTGAATACTACCATTTAATAAATCAAGGTATTCTCTTACAATTGAAAGCCCTAAACCTGTTCCGCCATACTTTCTCCTGACCGAAGAGTCTGCCTGAGTAAAACTTTCAAAAACACTTTCTACTTTATCTTTTTCAATTCCAATTCCTGTGTCACTAAGTTTAATATTTATCTTTTGCCCCTCTTTTTCAAAAGATAATTCGAGGTCAATCTTTCCTGACTCTGTAAATTTAATAGCATTATTAAGAAGATTGACGAGAATATATTTCAACTTAATATAGTCCGTTGTAAACTCTGTCGGGAACTCGCCTAAAATAGTGATAAAAAAGCCAAGCTTTTTTCTACCTAAATCGTAAAAGAACAAAGATGACATTTCATCTAATAAGTCTTTTATATTAACTGAGTCCTCACTTAACTGAACTTTACCCTGCTCTATTCCTGCATGCTCTATAACATTATTTAAGAAACTTAAAAGCCCCTCCGCTGATTTTCTTAATCGAAATAGATATTCTTTTTGCAATTTATTGACCTTTTGCTCCTCTAGAAGAGTTGTCATTCCCAGAATAGAGTTCATAGGATTTCTTATTTCATGACCAATTCGACTAAAAAAATCGGATCTCGCTTTCTGAGCTTCCTCCATTTTAATTAAGGCTGGACGAAAGATATAGAAAGCCTCAAAAACCAAGGTGAGCAGAGTCACTAACAGAATAACGACTTCGTAGTTTCTAAACTCTTGTAAATTTTGACTGTACTCACTATCAAAAGAATCTAGTTCTTCATCTGCCAACCTCAGGTAGTTATCAATCTGCTCTGTTGAACGTAAGATTAAACCAGTCGCTTTACTTTTATCAGTTTCTAGTAGTGACTCTATATCTGAAATATTTTTTGAAAGGGAAAAGAAAATTTCCGAAATCGTAAAGACATCTCCAGGTTCAGTTTTCTCAAAAATTTCCTGAAGATTATATTCTCCATTTATCACCCATAGATCGAGAGCTTCTTCTGTAAAAATCTCAAAATGTTTTTTAAATTCGGTAAAAGCTAATTTCGTTTTCTCTGTGCTAGGAATTGTTTGAAGCATAAAAAGTTCTTTTTTAATCCTAACACCTCTTTGACTATGATCTCTAGCTTTCATCAGAGTCTTTAAGCCTTGCTCTTGAAATGAAAGATTATATTGTACAGTCAAATGTAGCGAGATTGATAAAACGGCCAAAAGGGAGAGGCCTACTATATATCTCGCGGTGAGATTTCCTCTTTGAAAAAGAGTGTAAGTTCTTATAAATCTTTGATAAAAACTAGAACTCACGTTGAATCCCAACTAAAGTTTTTTGGAAATCTACGTTTTCATCATTAAACTGTACCTGTGTTCTGCTGAGAGAAAGAAAATAAGTCGTCAACTGACTTTGATACTTTAAATTCAACTCTCCCAAACTATAATCCTTCTTGTTTGAAAACCTGGAGGTTCTTAATGTGAGTTCCAAATCTGAAGATATTAAAACACCTAAGCCTATAGGTAGTTCCACATATGATAATGCGGATGTCTCATTAACGTCTATAAAGTGGTATCTCAGACCAAATACCGGATAGGCATTAAGCTTTGAAAGTGAAAACTTGTATTTTAAAAGCGAGATATTTGTACCGGCAGTAAGAGTCTTATGATCTTGCAGAAGGTTTCGTTCCAGTGAAAATAGATTTGCCATAAAAAAGACCGAAATTCGGTTCAAAACTGTCTCGGTTACCTTTTCTACCCTAACCCCAAGTCCACTTTGCTGACTCCTCTCTTTGAAAGAAAATAAATTATACTCAAGTCCGATTTTAATTTTTTGAATGTCGTCATCATTTTGATGCCTCTTATCAGTTTTAGCTATTTTGGGTTTTTCCTTATGTGGCATATCTTTAGTGTCTAAGGATATCAATCTTCCTTTTTTAGATTCTAATAGATTTTCGACATACAATTGCTTTTGATTACAATACTTAATATAGAGAAGCTCAGGTGAGTTACTTACAAACTGCTTTTTATAATCATATTTTAATTTGCAATTCTTACTCATTCGGATTTCTGTCTCTAAGGGAGTAATAGAAACAAATAACTTTGCTTTTGCTTTATCTCCTTGTTCCTCATTTACTATTTCGACGTCAAATTCATTCAAATTGGAGGATATAGGAAGACGCTTTCTGTTACTGCCTTCTAAAGAAGGAAGAGCACGTGAAATTTTGTAATGTTCAGGAGCGGAAAAATCAATAAAAACTTTCATCTGATTTTCGACCTCAAGAAATTTTAAACTCGCCTCCCAATCTAAAGTATAGTTTTCCTGACTATCCACCAACAAGTTGAGTTGGACTTTTATTTTCCCTATATCCTGAGCATAAATTCGATTTAAATCAAAAAGAAAAAAGAAAATTAAAGTCAATAACTTCATGATTTTACCTAGAGCTCCAGATCTTTAATTTTACGGTAGAGTGTTTTTCTGTTTATTTTTAATATTTCTGCAACTCTTTCTTTGACCCCATCACAATGCTGAATCAAGTAGGATATATAATCTCTCTCTAACTCTTTCAGGCTAGGTAAATCAGAGAAACTACTCGCGACTCCCTGCTGTTGGGAGTTACTATTTGAAAAAACGATCTCCTCTGGTGAAATTTCAACTTGGCTCGACATAATGCAAGCTCTTTCGATTGTATTTTCAAGTTCTCTGACATTTCCTGGCCAGTGATACTCATATAGTTTTTGAATAGCGGAATTTGAAATTCTTTTGGCCTTAGAATTATAAGATTTACTAAATTTTTTAAAGAAATAATTCGCTAGTAGTGGAAGATCTTCTAGCCGATCTCTCAAGGGAGGAATCGTAAGACTCAAGACATTGAGTCTATAAAACAAATCCTCTCGAAAATTGCCTTGTCGAATAAGATCGGGGAGATCCTGATGAGTTGCAGCGATAACCCTTACATCTATTGCTATCTCATTATTATCACCCACTCGCCTTATCTTATTCTCTTGTAAAACTCTCAAGAGCTTTGATTGCAGGCCTATCGGCATTTCACCTATCTCATCAAGAAATATTGTTCCTTTACTTGCTTCTGTGAAAAGACCATCTCGATCACTGTCGGCACCAGTAAATGCTCCTTTTTTATGTCCAAATAATTCTGATTCTAGTAAATGTTCAGGAATGGAAGCGCAATTTATAGTAACCATTTTTTCATTTTTACGCTTGCTTGAGTTATGAATAGCTTTAGCAATCAATTCTTTACCTGTTCCAGTCTCTCCTAATATTAGGACTCCAGCATCTGTACTCCCGACCTTTTTTACAATATTAAAGATCTCAAGAATTTTTTTATTTTTTCCTATAAAATTAAAATAAGACGAATCGATTTCACTAAACTTCATTTTAAGTTTTTCATATTCAATCTTTGTTTGGTAAATTTTTATGGCCCTTGAAATAAGTATCGACAATTCTTTAATATTTATGGGTTTTGTTACATAATCATAAGCGCCTGCTTCGAGACAATTAATAGCAGTCTCGATGGATTCATTACCTGTAATTATAATTATTGGGATTTCAGAACCGAAGCTATGAGCTTCTTGAATAAACTCATAGCCACTTAACTTCGGCATTACAAGGTCGCAAATAATTGTTGAGAAACGGTCGGGCTCGACTCTAAGAGCTTCGAGTGCCTTTGTGGGATCTTGATAAGATTTAAAACGAAGACCTAACTCTTCGCAAATAGCTTCCATTGTTTCTAAAGAACTTAGATCATCGTCAATTAATAGAACTGTCCTTTCAATTTTCTTCATAGCGTACAAAGCCTTTTGTCCCAAATTGAGACATCCTCAATGGGTAATCATGCCCCAGACAAAGACTAGAGTCCATTTAAATCCCTGTATTTCCATGACAAAACTTTGGCATATCACATGCAACCTTTACAAATTGAACGAGCTTAATTCGCTCAAAAAAAAGGAGTTTTTATGCTTAGCAATCAACGCGATGGAGTAACAATTCAGCCAGAAGTAAAAGAAATTCTTAAAGAAGAAACTGATTTTTCATTTTCTCAGCCCAATAGATTAGAAACAGAAGAAATAAAACTTTTTGATATATCTAGAATTTATAAAAGAGTCTTAGTCATAGAGGACGATATTACTCAATCTCCCTTCATTGAGGATATGTTGCTAGAGATTAACCCTGAAGTAGATATTGAATGGGAAGTAGATGGAAAAATTGCAATCAATCGTATTATGAAGGCTCAGTTTGGAAGCGACCAATCAGCATTCGATCTTATAATCTCTGATATTGAATTAGAGGGAGAACTTTCTGGAGTAGATGTTTTTAACTTCAGTCTACAAATTACACCTCAAACTAAGTTTCTACTTGTCTCAGGACATGGATTAAATAAACTCCAAAAGGACTATTTTAAAAATTTAGCTCCCCTAGAATATCTGCAAAAGCCAATTAACATAACGAAATTCCTAAAAACTGTCTCAGCAGCTATTTCTTAGGGAGTCAATCGCCCTTGAGAGTTTTAGCAATGCTATTTAGATTCAAGTTCTAATCTCTTCTTGGGCCAGCTGACACAAGTCAGGATATAGTTTTGTCTTTGCTCATCCTTCGTTAACCCGGATTCGGAAAGACTTAAAACTTCACCCGATAGACATTTTACTTTGCAAGCTCCACAAACTCCTGAACGACATGCAAATGGAATATCTACTTCTTTGGACTCAAAGAATTCAAGCAGGTTCAATTTACCTGAGTATTCATAATCACTTCCATCTAAATTCAATATTGTTTCTATCTGCGGTAAATCTTCTTCAGATATCGAAGTGGGTGAAACAAATTCTTCACTATATAAATTATCTTCATGGACACCAAACTCTATAAGGTTTTCACTAATTGACTTGGTTAACAATTTCGGTCCACAAAAAAAGAATTTTGCAGCTCTTAAATCAGGTACATGTTCTTGTAAGATTTCCAGATTTAACCGACCTCTTAGACCTGTCCAACTACTATCCACTTCACCCGAGAGAATGGGAATATAAGTCACATTTTTATTTCGTTTTGCTATTTCAAGAATCTGATTATGAAAAGCTAAATCTCTTTTCGTTTTGGCTGCAAAGAACAGGGTTACAGGATGTTTTTCTCCTCTATCTATGGCCGCTCTCAGCATCGAAAATAAAGGAGTTATTCCAATTCCTCCTGCAATAAAAACTCGATGTACCTCAGGGGCTAGCCCTTGATCAGTGAAAAGACCGCTCGGAGGATGAGCCTTAACCTTATCTCCTACTTTTAAAGAATGAAACCAATTTGAACCTAGGCCATCAGTAATTTTTTTGATAGAAACCTGAAGATAATTATTATTTTCAGGAGACCCTGATACAGAATATGATCTAAACACTTTCTTCTCGCTTGGAATTTCAAAACTTAAAAATTGTCCGGGAGCATATTTGGGAATTTGTTTTTTTTGAGCTCGTTTTAACTTAAATGTTTTGATGTCACTCGTCTCTTCATAAATATCAATAATTTCTAATTCTTCCAATCCAAACCATCTCTCATCGTCTGGATATCCGTCGCCATCGCTATCTATAGCCTGTTTCTCTTCCCCAAATGAACGAAGCACGAGGGTTAATAAAGTAAAGGCAAAAGCACCAGACATGAATTTGAAAGCATAAAAATATAGATCTGCATTCATGCATTTACCTCAATCTTTTTTTTAGGTCCCAAAACCTTTTGAAAGCTAATAGCCTTTACAGGGCAGATATCAATACATCCTCCACACCCAATACAAGGAGAATTTTCTAAACTAAAACTTCCATAGATAGGAACACCATCTTTATGCGCATATTTTGCCACATTTATCCCCATTGGGCATTGAGTTGTACAAAGATTGAGACCTTTGCAATTTCCATTTGCGACTACTTCAAATTTAGATTTAGCAAATTTTCCCCATAGTCTCATACCTCCAGCGAGAGGACAGCCATAACGGCACCATATTCGACTTCCTAAAAAGGGATACGCTCCAACTCCTACTAAGGCGCCAAACATGAGATCGACAACTAAATCCTGAGCGGCTCGCATCGAGACCAATAGACTTCCGGTCACTAATATCTTGGCAGCGTCTAAAAAAAGCACGACACCAAAGACGAGTGCCCAAGCCAAAAAGAAATATTGAATGGCTTCTAGTTTTTCAGCTGTTTTACCGCGAGGAGTATATTTTTCCACCCATTTATTCCCCCATTCAGTAACACCAATTGCCTCTGCTAGATTTCCACAAGCGCAAAACCAAGAACAATAGCGTTTTCCAAAAAACCAAACTGAAAGCGGAACAATAATAAAAATATAAGCAAAGCCGCCCATTGACGTGAAGCCGTTATACACATAGACATAGGCATTTTTATTAACGGGAGAATAAGTATCTGCAAAAAAGCCTCCCACCTGCTTAAAGCCAGGTATAAGATAAGGGACTATGTAAAAAAGAATCGATTGACTCAGCAGTATAGAAACAAATTTATTTCTTTGATAGCGACTTAAAGGCTTTCTTTTATTTCTTCCATATGGAGTTTTATGTTTCAAGAGAACTTTTAAGCACATTAAAACGATAATTCCAGTATAGACTGTCCCGTACCAAAAGCCGGTGCTTTTTCCAAACCAATAAAAATAGTTTTCTACTTGTTCAGGTGTTTCTACAAACCAAAGTGGATATTTATAAATGAGATAAAATCCAATAATAATAGGAAAGAAAAAGACTAAAAAAATCTTCTCTGATTGAGTACGCTCCATAAATTATCCTTCTTTAGTCAATTATACTAGGTAAGTGTATTTAAGAAACCAATTATTACAGTTAAGAGTATTTTATTTTGCTCCGGAATTTATGCTCCAAAGTGAATTATAACTATTCTCACGTGCTATTCTGCCCTTATGATGAAAGTTCTCAATTTCATTTTTTTATTCATCTTTATTGGTTTTAATATTAAAAGCAGTTACGCCACAAACTGTAAAAATATTAATTCCGCCCCCTCTAAATTAATCTCGGAAAATGAGATGAATCAACTTATTGAGGATCATAAAGATCAACCAGGCGTAAAAGTAAAAAAAGTTAATATTAGTGCCAGTCACAATTGGGTCATTCCTAATTCTTCCGACGAAGCTTCTGTTTTCTTTGCTATAGTTGGGATCATTGTCATTATTGCTTGGATCCCTTATGCCATCCAATTTTTAGCTGATGCTAGTCAAAGCGAAGAGAGTTATTGCCCTTGGTATAGACTAAGCTTGAGAAGAAGAAGTTTTAGTCAAACTTCTTGGAACTCAAATGGATTTGATGACTTTGGTAAGTCCATTCGAAACGCAAGTCTTACAGGTCTTAAGTTTGATATAGGATCTCTGAATAAAAAGTATTCTGTTCTAGGATTATCTGCTGAACTGGGGACTCACTCAATTAAAGATAAAATCCAAAATTCTCGAAAACGATTTAATGGAACCTATCTACTTTTTGGGCCTAGCCTCAATTTTGGAGTACCTGAAAATACCATATTCAGTCTTGATTTCATGGGAGGCTTTAGCACCAACAATGATGTCTCTCTTTTAGGTGAAGCAAGTTTGAATTTCCATATACCACTTTCCGACTCCAAGGCTAAATATAGGCCTCACCTAAACCTCTCTGTTGGGGCTCAATTACTAGATATTCGAGGAGATGAAGGTCTTTTAAAATATAATGACCCCTTCTCCACTTTTCTAGCTTTTGGCTTTGGAGTGATCCTTTAGAGTCTTTGCCTAAGTACCGCATTTAGGAGGTTATCAGGATAACCTACGCTTTTAAGCGTTCTATAGTTTTCTTGAATATACTTTTGAGTTGTTCGAATTGATATTCGCTCTATTGTTCTTTCCGCAATATTAAAGTTACAACAACTTCCTCTATAGCGTGGACCACCACCTGCAGCTACCAGTCCACCAACTAGATAGGCTGCTGTATTGATATCTCTATCAATTGCAGAAGATGAACGAATAGTCATGCCACTTGATTCTGAAATAAAAATACTTTGAACCTTAACTTTATGCCCTTCTCCATCTAAATCCTGACTTACAGTTAACCCCGTAGAGGGAAATCGATTTAAATAAGCGTCAACATGAGTAAACACAATTGATCCAGTGCTAGACTTCCTGTATCTTAGCGCACCTACAGCTGGCTCACTTCTTTTGAAGTGAAGATAAAGTTCTTCAAATTTAACAATCGCGTCTCTTCCTGGAGTGATCTTAATCGCATTTCCACCACTAAACCCTGGCACATTGATCTGCTGTCCTTCCGGAGTGTCGGCAGAAACTCTTCTTAAAAATTCTTGAATAGCTCCTGATATCACGGCTGGGTCAGTCTCTCTTGTGTTAATTAAAGTCCTTAACCGGTTCAGTGCCCAGTTCATTTTTGATTTCAATTGCGCATTTAATTCATCTTTTACACTTGAGTTTATTAAATTTTGAACAGCTCGAACCCGTGATTGAGTGAAGACCTCAAAGCTCTGAGTTGATCTCTTATATTTGATTCTCCTGATATTATAATCAATTCCTAAGACAGATATTACTGCACCGGTTCCACAATTTCGGTTATAACCTCTATCACACATAAAATTGATATTGAGTTCATTATGTGTCAATTCATAATCGATTTGAGTATTTCCCTTGATCATTGCAGTATAAATAGATCCTTCACTGACGACAAAGCTTTGATTGAAGTTAAGATTTCCTGAAATCATATAACTACTTCCAGGGATACTAAGAATCGCCCTGGCAGTTGGATTCGCTAATACTATCGAACTCCCTAGCAAGGAGAACATGGCAAGAGAAAATAAAAATTTAATCATTGATCAATTTACCTTTCCGGCCAAAGTCTTTTTGGCTGATTCACTCTAACGCGGATATAAGCTCAACTTAAGTAACTGTCGGTAACAAAGGGTAAAGTTAGTAGTTTTTACAGATATCAAATTTAGTTAAGTCTTTGGAATAAGAGTAATTATCATATGTTAAGGAGATATTTATGGGATATTTTGGCTAGAAGTTCGACAATTTATTTTTAGCATAATTTATAAGCGTCTTGGGAAATTGGTTATGGGTTATAGGTAATGGGATGAGATTTAAGTCCCACCCGGATTGTGAGCTAGTCTCCAAATATAAGCTCCTAATTTGTCTGCTTTAGAATCTAATTCGTGTGATCCTGATAGATCTAATAAGGTTCGAGTCTCTTTCAAACTTCCATAAGCTATAAAGTAAAAACGTGCTCGATCTTTTCTCGTTGGCTTAGCACTCCCCTCAGATAGATTCAAAACGATACTTAGACTTGCTCTTTCGAATTGATTCTTCATCGCTCCGTTAAGTTTTATTTTTTTGCAATCTAGGTAGAATTCCTTAGCTAATTCATAGGTTCTAAATTTTTTACTCATATTATCTCCTTTGTATTGAGTCTTAATAGGGCTTCAAGCCTTGAGCGATTGGTGAAGTACAAGGGAGCTTTGCTCACGTAGTGCTTCGCCCTTGACTTCACCCATCCAGCTCAAGGCATATGAGCTTAAGACTCAATACAAAGGAGAAAAGAGTATGAAAAAATTTAGAACATTAGATTTAGCAATCGAGCAATACCAGGAAATCAAAAGATTAAGACTAAAAGGTGAATTGAGATCTCAGATTGAAAGAGCAGCACTAAGTGTTTGTCTTAATCTACAAGAAGGTAATGCCAAACTGACCAAGAAAGATCGACGTAGATTTTTCAACATCGCTTATGCTTCCCAATGCGAAGTCCAATTAGTCCTAAAACTCGAGAATATTACTGGTTTAGAAAAATTATCATACTCCGTCGGAGGACACTGCTACAGACTTCAGAACCGAACACTGGGCACATGATCACTGCCTACTATCTTGTTTAAATTAAGAAATTAATTTTAGGGCATCACCTTTTTGATGATTCATTTGAGCGGCAAGACTCACTTGCCCAGACTGACGAATTTTTGCAGAAGTTTGTTCTGCCGTTGCTTGAGCGTAATCCAAGTCTTTAATACGACTTTTTGCATTTGTCTCTTGGACTACGCTGGTAGACAGGTTATTAATTGTAGACTCCATTCGGCTCATCATCGCCCCGAGCTTCGCTCTCGATTTTGATAGACTTCCTTGAGCATAATCAAGTTTACTAAGTGAGAGTCTCGCTCTCAATTGAGAATCGACCTTAACATCTGAAATACCAAGCGCAAGTGGAGTTTGAGCGAGATCGACTAATTCAATAGAAATTCTATCGTGCTCATTATTTCCCTTATCAACTTGCACGGTAAGTTTTTTGTTATCACCTTTTAAAAGTTTATTATCTAAATATTCAGTTCCCTCTGCTGTCCTTTTAAGTTCTTGCAGAAGTCCCGTTACCTCAAGATTAAGCATTCCTCTTTCTGTATCTGATACAGAATCACTAGCAGCTTGAATGGAAAGTTCTCTCATACGAACGATCATTTCACTCATTCCACTTAAAGTTCCTTCCATGATCTCAAGAACTCCCATAGAGTCTTGAGCATTTCTTGAAGCTTGCTGCTTGGACCGAGTCGAAGCTCTTAGCTTTTCAGAAATACTCAACCCAGCGGCATCATCACTTGAGCGAACGATTCGACTTCCACTAGCTAGCTTAGCTGAGTTTTGGCTCAGCTTTTCGGTAGTCTGTCGAGTCTCCCGATTGATGCGAATGTCTGAAGCGGAACTTTTAATACGCATTAAAATATTCCTTTTAAATTCAAAGCACTCATAGATTTTTTGACAAAGGACCCCCTCAACTCAAAAGCTTGAGCTAGCTAGTCCATCAACATTACTTCTTTCGAAGCCACCCTCCCGTGGGTGCTCTTGCTTTAAATCGTTAAGTTTCCTTCGCTAAAACCTCCTTTTAAAGGTTTACGTGTTCCCTACTAGCAGGGTGCACTTCAGTATCATTATCGACACTTAACTAGTTGAAATTTAAGGAGTAGAATTGTCGGGTATTAACTAAGAAGTTTCAATAAGGATTGAGATCCTTTATTGATGATATTATTGGTTTGAACTTGCATATTCTCTTTTAGTTTTCCGGCCATATTTGTTGCTGTCTCTTTTGCCATATCCGCATCTTTAATACGAGATTTCGCAGCCTGCATATTCTCTTGAGTATTTTCAAGATTATTTACTGTACTCGTAACCCTACTAGAGAGTGCCCCAAGTTTTGCCATGGATTCGCTCAAAGATTTTTGAGCATAATCTAATTTAATCATTGAGGTTCTGGCCCTCAATTGAGAGTCAACTTTTACATTTGAAATTCCTAGTGCCATCGGAGAATGTGCAAACTCTCCAAGATTGATTTTTAATCTATTATTATCTTTGTTATTTACATCAACCTGGAACTCAAGCCATTGTTTTTTCCCCTGAGAAATCCTCTTCTCAAATAATTCCGTGGAATCAGAAATTCTTTTTATTTCATGTAAGAGTTGCTGGACTTCTAAGTTCATCATTGATCTTTCTTGATCACCATAGGTATCCGATGCACTGGCAACTGTCAGCTCTCGCATACGAACCACCATATCTTGCATACTTTGAACTGAGCCTTCAAGCACATGCATATATCCCATGGCATCGTTACCATTGCGAATCGCTTGATGCCTAGAACCAATATTGGCCCTCATCTTAGCAGCAATACTTAATCCGGCAGCGTCATCAGAAGCCTTGGTAATCCTAGACCCAGAAGATAACTTCTGAGAGCTAGCGCTCACCTCTTGGCTTGTCTGCCTTAAGTGACGGATAGCACGCATTGAATTTGTGGTGTTAAATAGTTTATTCACTAAACTATAAACTCCTTTTAAATTCCGAGGCATTAGCTATGCCCAAAATTAAGCATAGACCTCAGTCTCTAAACGGAGTGATAGGTACAAAGTGATTATATCAGATATTAAGACCGGCAGATTTGGCCGATGAATTTAGATGGGAATTTTCTTCCTTATCGGAAATTTCTACCACTGGTTGAGTGAATTCGGAAAAATTTTCCAGAATTTTATTCCTGGCACTAGGATTGCAACCTCTATTAAAACGAGCCTAAAAATGACCAATATCTTTCATATTGTGAACAGACTTTAAACTTGTGTCATTTTTTTAGACAAAAGCTGGGAGATAGGATGCGCTTTATTCTTTTTATATTTTTCAACCTTTCGATTGGGACACCTTCATTAGCAGTAGGTCCATCCTCACAGTCTAGATATTATAAAGAGATGCCAATCTACCCTATAGATTCAGTTGACGTTATAGTCCATGAGCATAGGTTTATTCCCACCCGATGCTACCTTACAATTGAAATTAACGGTGAAGAATACGCAACCCTAGATCCAGAAAACTTTGATGGAAATTCAGTTTGCCGCAGCCAAGGAGAAAACTTTAGCGATCATAAACTCAAATCTAAATCTAGTTATATTGGTCTTGAGTTATCAGGATATAAGAGCTCTCATGGAGATCATCTAGAGCGAGTAAAAAGAATTATTTATATAAATATTCAAAGATAATTTAAGTGATATTCATTCTAATAGTTTCAGTAGATGCTTAGAGCCCTGATTGATAATATTTTGAGTTTGAGTCTGTATATTTCCTTCTAGTTTTCCCTTCACATTCTTAGCAGTTTCTAGTGCAAAATCTGCATCTTTAATGCGAGACTTTGCCGCCTGCATATTCTCTTGATGATTTTCAAGATTTTGAAGTGCGCTTGTGACTCGACTTGATAAACCTCCAAGCTTTGCCATTGATTCACTGATCGATTTTTGAGCGTAATCAAGCTTTATTAAAGACATTCTTGAGCGGTGTTGGGTATTTATTTTTACATCGGTAATTCCAAGAGCGAGTGGAGTATGAGCAAATTCTCCTAAATTAATCTTCAGTCGATTAGAATCTTTATTATTCACATCAACCTGAAATTCTAGCCATTGCTTTTTACCTTGTGAAAGTCTTTTTTCAAATAGCGTAGTTGAATCTGATATTCGTTTTATTTCGTGAATAAGATGAGAGACCTCTCCATTCATCATCTCTCGTTCTTGATCTCCATAGGTATCGGATGCCGCGGCCACCGCGAGCTCTCGCATCCTGATTACCATACTATTCATCTCCTGCAGCGACCCCTCAAGTACTTGCATATACCCCATGGCATCGCTACCATTTCGCATAGCCTGGTAGCGCGAATTAATTTTCGCTCGCATTTTCGTCGCAATACTTAACCCAGCAGCATCGTCGGAAGCCTTTGTGATTCTCTCACCCGAGCTAAGTTTTCGGGTAGCAGATCCCACTTCCTCCTGCGTCCGCTTAGAGTAGCGCATCGCCTTGAGCGAAGATGAATGGTCAAAAAGTTTAGTCATCTAACTAAAACTCCATCCTTTATTCAATCATTTATCTACGCCCAAAATTAAGCGTAGAATTCAATGACTCCTCGGAGGGAGCTATGGAAAGCAATTATGTCGGGTAATCGAACCGGCAAAGGGGTTCGCTAGATTTTATAACAGGAATATATTGCCCTATCGGAAATACTTGCCGCTTCATTAAATCAAAGTCTCTAAAAATGGGAAAATATCTGAGTGAGATATTGGTGGATTTCTATACTTTTTATCCCTCTCGCCTATGGCGCAGAATTACCTCCCAACTGGAGGTTTGAATACAACTACGGACAGGCCACAACCGAGTATACAGAAACTCAGCCTAGTATCGTTTTTACCGATACCGATGTCACTCAAATTGCAGATTTCCATCAGTTTATTTGGCAATATTATCTCTCACCTCCTTGGCTTGATATTTCAATTGGTGGAAACATAACAGGCGCAACTCAAGTTCAAGAACCAGAAGAGGAGTCACAACAGTTTAAATATTTAACAGGGTTTGCTAATGCAGGAGTCGTCCTCCCCTTTTCAGACTACTGGCACACAAAATTAGTTTTCGAATATTTTTACACTTCTATGATTGTTGAGGATGATGCGTTTGGGTTTCGAAACCTACGAGGGACTCAAATCTATCCTGAAGTAGAATGGCTGCCTTTTGGTTCTGATATGTTTATTAAAGTTTCTCCTTATTTCAGAGTTCCCCTTTTCTCTGATATCGGTAATAGACAAGAAACCACTGTTGGATTGAAACTTTCAATTCCAGTTGGCAGTAGAAAGAACTTACGCTTTCCTATTTTTTCTTATGGAAAATATTTAATCTTCAAACTTTTTTATACGAAGATGAGTCTCACTTTTGAACAGGAAGGCTATATTCCCGCCGAGATCGAAGTAGAACAGTATGGAGCAACGATAGGGTTTAATTTCTAAAAAAACTGCCCATTTATTGAGGCGGCAATAACTCCTAATAGCCATTTCAACCCTTTAGCATCAGGCTTAAGTAATTGAAATTTAATCACTATTAATCTTTCCTTATTATGGTGTTAAGGTTTTTCAAATAATTCGGCAAAGAGCCGATAAGGACAGCATGGCGAAGTCTTTAATTTTAGTCATATTCTCCATGATTCTCATTGCCTGTGAAGGAGGTAGTGGCGGGGATTTTGAGCCAAATAATTTAATCTCAATTGCTGACGATGAAGCTGCAGAAAGAGAGCGAGCACTACTTACCGGCGCTCCCTTCGTTCAGAGTATTTCTCTTGGTGGAGCGGCTACCTATGATGTGGGAGAGAAACTTGTCATCATTGCAACCTTTCAAAAACGGACTCGAATTGTAAATGGAGGTATTCCTCGGATAGAACTAGACATTGGAGGCGTAACTCGTTACGCAGATTACGTTAGTGGATCAGGCTCTCAAAACTTTCAATTTCGATTTGAATATACCATTCAAGCGGGAGATTTAGATCATGACGGTGTAACTATTATTTCTCCTTGGGATGCAAATGGAGCTGAAATAGAAGACTATGCTGAAAAAGAAGTTGGCGATTTTACTTTTAGCGTTCCCGATACTTCTGCTTATTTAGTAGACACTGCGAATCTATCTGTTACAGCTGCAAGTACTTATTCAAGTGGTGCTACCACAACTTTAAATATTTCTGCTGACAACGCAGCAACTCTCTATATTGGATCAGATTGTCTCTCAGGTGGTTCTTCGGTCGCTTACAATACTTCCGTTGCTGCTAATATTTTTACCAATAATAACACTAATACTTTTTATGTAGCTGCAGGTAACGGATCGGGTGGCTACTCCCAATGTCAAACTGCAAGTGTCATTCATGATAACCAAGCACCCAATGCAGTGGCAGGGATAGCTATTGGAAATGATGCCTCTGATATCACTTCAGACTCAACCTCTTGGGGTGCAAGTTCTGACAATGGTCCATCTGGAATTTCTCATTTTGAGATTGCAGTTTCAACAACTAATGCGGTTGGAGGGATTATAAGTCCAGAGGGAGATTGGACCAATATTGGGACTAATACTTCAGGTAATATTTCAAATGGTGCTACACCCTGGCTAGCAGCTGTAACGGATTATTATACTTTAATCAGAGCTGTAGATAACGCTGGTAATATTTCGAATGTATCCGCATCAGCTGCCTGGCAACTCGCCGCACTTTCTCCTGAGCAGATTACCTCTATGAACGTCGTTGAAGCAACTAATGAAAGTATTCGTGTAGGATGGCCATACCCAGATGATAATGGTTTTCCTATTACAGATTATATTGTTCAATATAGACTCAATGGAGATAGTACTTGGATAACTATAAACGATGGTGTTTCAACCTCTAGACGTTATACCTTGGAAGGTTTGAGTGCTGAAACCGAGTATGACTTTAGAGTTCGAGCCTATAACGGAACGAATTATGGAGCTTGGTCTCCAACTCTCGTAGCTGAAACTCTCCCCAATATCGACTTTGTCACCTTTGATTATATTGCTATCAATATTGGTGGAGCCACTAAAAACGCTCTGGTGTCTCTAGAGGATGATAATGAAATTTATTATGGAGATAACTCTGCCTCTGTTTATAATGATGGTTCTCTTATTTCAGGCGACCTTGATCGAGGAGAAACACTTTCAATAGATGCCGATGATTTCACTGTTGTGCAAGCGACTAAACCATTTTTTATTGCCGGTACCCTTCGCTCAGGTGGTGGGGACACAAGTAAAGCTAATGTGGTTTGGGCCACAAAGTCTTGGATCGGAAAGAATTTTCTCTTTAATCACAATAGAACAAATCCTATGAAAGTAAAGGTCTATGCTTTTACAGATTCTGATGTTGTAGTCACAAAAGGCGGAGCGGCTGTGGCTGGGGGAACAGTTAACGGACTACTATCCGAGAACGGACATGTCTTTACGATAAGTAGTTATGGTTCTTATGAGATTAATTCTACTGGGTTTATTGTAGCCTATGCTTATGCCAACGGAGGGGGATCTAATTATGTAGATCCCAAGCCACTACTTCCCTCGAGTAATGACCTAGTTGGAGTTCCTTCAAGAGATGCTAAACTCTCTACTGATACTCCATCAACCAGCTATACAGCTTATCACTCTAATGACCAACAAGAGTCGAATACGTTTGAGCCTGGAGCAGTTAGAAATATAAACCAAAGAGGTACCTCTGGACTGTATCAAGATGAAGCTCTTCGAATTAGAGCAACAGCTCCGATCGTTGCCAATTCTTATGCCGATGCCAATGGATCTTGTTCCTCCCCTCTCGTTCCGGTTGCTTTTCAGAAAACTAAATTTGCAATCAATGTTCAAGCTGAATGGGTTGCCATGGCTTCAACCAACGAGTTGACTGTAACCTCATATGAACCCAATGGGGATGGAACTTTTACCACGAGAACTCATGTTATGACTCGAGTAGGGAGTAATAATAACACTCCAACGAAACAATACGAGACCAATGTTAATTTCAAAGCTGGGACTATATTTGAAGGAACGGCTCCTTTTCAAATGTGGTATGAACCCCGGGGTGATAATCACGCAACTACCAATGTTCCAGGTGGTGAAAATAATGCCGCTGATAATGATGAAACCATTATGTTCGGCTGGGATTAATTAGAGACCGTAGTTCGTAATAGCAAGATAAAAAATAAAATTAAAGATAAGGTGGATCACTATTGGTTCAACTAAACCGCCAGAGCGTTCTCTAGACTTGGCACAAATCCACCCCAAAATGAGAGTATAAAATAATTGATAGTAAATAAATGTAAAATATTCTTTTGGTAGAACTGAAAGTGCCGCTGCATGTGATCCACTAAAAAGAAGAGCATTAATCATTAATTTCAACTTCGTGCTCAGCTTGGGAATTTTTAGAAGAAGATCATAAAAAGCTCCTCGAAAAACAATTTCCTCAAAAAAAGGGGCTAAAACTAAAAGCTTAAAGGCAAGCTGATCAAGATATTTAAAGGGACTTTCCAGATTTGAAAATATACTGCCCATACAAAAAACTGAAGCCAAAAGCCCTGTAAGAACTCCTCTAAGCATGGCTCCCTTAGGCTTAAGTTTTCCAAAATGAGGCTCTTCTTTTAAAAGCAAGGCCACTCCTAGCCAAAAGACAAAATCAAAAAAATAAGAACTTGAGATGGTGCGATGAAAACTCAAATCCTCCCATGATACAAAAAAGGAAATGTTAAAGTAAATTGCCACCAAGGCTAAAAACTGGATAGCGGGAAGAATAATAGAATTATTGAACCGGATCATGTCCCTTCCTTTTTAGCCACCAACCTCGAATGAAAATATGCAGAAGAAAGAGCACAAATGAACCTCCCACTTTCATGACGGCCCAAACAGATGTAGAAAAATAGAAAGGAACAAAAATCATCAACGTTCCATACCAAATAGAAAAATAGGCCATTTCCCTCTCAAAAAATGGAATCATTTTTTTTTGTTCAGAATCTGTGTTCATCAGTTCCATAAACTCACTGATCACAGAATTGCCTCGCTTAATTTGAAAGAGAATATAAGAGCCAACAAATAAGCTCGTAATGGCAGGAAATAATTTAAACCAGATTTCATTGTCTTGAAAAATCGACACTCCACCTAAAGCTAAGATCAAAAAAAAGTTTAGATAGGCTAACTTTAAAACATGTTTAAAGAGAATTTTTTCGGCAATAATCTCAATAGCTGAAATGATCACTCCCCCAATGACGGCAGTTTTTGGGTCGTAAAGATTTTCCAGAATTGTATAAGCAATCACCGGAATGATGACGATGAGTTGCATTGATTTTTGGGATTTCATTACCCGTTAGGCTATCTTTTTTAACTTATCTTCGCAATATCTGAGGAACTCTCGTTTAAAGCTGGTGGGATCTAAAATTTCAACATAGCGTCCCAATTCACATAACCACTCAAAGACTGCTGGGGAGGGCTCTAAGGTAGCCGCCCAGATAAAGTCTCCATCTGGATTGGTAAATAAACAAGGGTTATGAAAATAAGCATTATTTAAATTTATCTGAAAATTCTCGTGAGAAGTTATTTTTAGAACAAGTCTCACAACTTTTTCATGCATTGCCGTTAAAGAGGATATAAAAGCCTCAACTTCAAGTGGAGAGTATTGAGGTTGATATTCCTTGTTTTCTAATTGGACATTAGTCACACCTGGAATATCAAAATTCATTAGAATATTCTCTGATACATGTTCTGCGATGAGATTCAGTCCTCCTTCAAAATAGACAATTTTTAAAGGGTAGACCGTATAGGATTTTTGATTGTATTTAATTGTCACACATTCTTTCTCGAAAATAGAAAGTTGCAGTTGATCCGTCGTCCTTGCTCCAAAGCTCTCTACAATTTCAATTGTATTTGACTGCTCTGGAGTCAGTGTTTGCTCAAGGGTAGATAAAGGGCCAAATAGATCATAATCCTGATTTTTATTTTCTAACTCAATGAGTTTTACTTTTACATCTTCATGAAATGGCTTATTAGAACACTGTGACAGCGTGGGAAAGTGTGCCTGGAATTGAATCCATTCCAAAAGATTAAGCTGAATGGTGAAAACTTTTTGAAATGTATGAGGGGTAATTTTTGTCTCACCCCACTCAAATGAGAATCCAACCTCTTGCATAAAATTGGTATAATGTTTTAACTCTGTTTGAGTTAACTCAAGTTCTCGACAAATGGTGTTGATAGAAGTAGGTGTTTGTAAATTTCCAAGATACTTAACTACTTTCCAGAAACTCTCTTGCTCTAACAAGGAAACTTTTAGCATAAAACCTCGCTGGTTAACATATTACTTGTCGGTTTTACTCAGGTAAAACTTTAGTGCTTTTTAGTCTAATATCCCTTACTATATAAATATGATTTGGAAAAAAGCGCTTAAATATCCAATACTTATAATTGGGGTGGTCTGGATGGCTATCTATCTTTCAGATGCTAAAACGGCTGATTTTTGGACTCGATTTAAATACCGCTTTTATCCTGCCGCTTATGTGTGTGATTCCATCAAAAGCCGCATAACCGATAAATTAGAAAGCAATTGGAGTCTTCATTGCCCCCATACAACATTTCTTCTAGCGAGAATAAACGGTGAGGATGAACTTTTAAAAGTCTTAGAAAACCAAGGCTCACAAGACCCCTACACCGAGCTTAGAAATTTAGACCTTATGAGATATCGTAAAATTCTCTACTCTCGAGTTTTCGACTCCATAATTAAGCTGATAACCGTGGCTGATCAAGATACACTAGAGAGTCTAAAGGAAGTGAAGCTGAATTACAAAACCTCAAGGCTAGGAGTTCTCGTTCAAAGTGATGGGCAAGCCTTGAGAACAATAAGAGACAAAATTTACTTGGTAAAGGTTCAAAGGCTTCATCATAGGGCCACTGTCGCTTTAAAAGATCTAGGTAAAGAGCCTCAGTTTAATTCTAGCATTAAAGGGAAGTTTTCAGCTCCCATTAATATAGATGAAGAACTTTGGAATAAAACCTTAGAAACAGAAAGATCTAAACTGGTACAAATCAATTTAAAGCGTTTTATTGGAGAGCTTAAGGACAAAACCAGTCAAGCAAGAACTCTGTTAAAAGTTAAGGAGTATACCAAGACGGATACTCCCCCTGGAACTTCCCTATAGTATCAATTTCATACTTCCAGCAATGAAGTCGAAGAATATCGTCTTTCTCGCTATCTCCATACAGAGGATCACCAATGATAGGAAATCCGGCAAGACTTAGTTGAGCTCTAATTTGATGTCTTAGACCTTCTTTAAGCTGAACTTCAACTATGGTTGAGCTCTCAAGAGCCTCAATGGGAAATACTTGAATATTTGCCACCTTGCCATCAGAAGCTTCTTTAATGAAAGAACCTCTCTCTCCTGAAGGTTTAAGCCTATGAGTTAGGCTCATCTGCTCAAAAAGCTTTCCACGAACTTCAGCAAGATAGGATTTTTCTTTCGTTAGACTATGAAAGTTATCTCGCACAAACTTCCAGGTGGCATTATCTTTTGCCATTAATAGTAACCCACTGGTCTCATAGTCTAATCGATAGAGAAGACCCCTATCATAGTTTGAATGGTTCACTTGCAAAATATCTTGTCGCCCCTGAGCTCTTAGATAGCTTAGAATATTGTCAGATTCTTCGTAGCGCAAAGGGTGGCAATATATTTGAGAAGGCTTATTAAGGGCCAATACAGTTTCTGTTTCTTTGATAATACTAACGGGATGTCCATGGTAGACTGGATTTATTTTTCCGAAATTAAGAACATCGAGTGGAAACTCAACATACTGAGTCCTTTCTACACTTGTGTTGAGAAATTTTTTTGAAATCCCCCTCTTTATTAATTGGGACTTTGAAATACCATTCAATTTGGAAATAGCCTCGCTTACGCTTGGAGCTGAATCAAGAAAGCAAATACCGTAGCGACTCATATTATTGTGAGGTGACTCGTTTACCTTCCGTTCTTAAATCACGTTTTCTCAAGACAAACTCCACCTTTCTGTTGATATCATTTGAGACGGCCCTACTATCACCATAGAAGACTGTGGTGATTTGTGAAGGTTTTACTCCTTGACGAACAAGGGTTTCGGTAACCTCTTTTGCTCTTTTACTAGAGAGTTCATAAGGGTTATTCGCTCCAGCGCCTGTTTCACCTGGATCTGCGTATCCTTCGACAAATAAAGTCCAACCTTCCTCTTTCATCAGATTAACAACTCTATTAAATGTGGGAATTGCTGTCTCGTTAGCAAGCTTTGTGGACCCACGTTCGAAGACTATTTTGTCTTTGACTCTCATCTTTACCCCTTCAGGCATTTGATAAGTATCAACAGAGTTTTCCAGATCAAATTGTTTGATCGTCTCCCGCATCACCTCTAAGTCTTCATCCGACTCACGATTGATTTCTTTTTTATCGAGAAGTCCTTCTGTGGTAAGAAGATCAATTGGAAATGGCTCAACCGGATCTTGAGATTCAATCATGGTAGGAGAATCATCTGGAGATTTACCCAATTGAATAGTCTCCCCTATCTTCATAGCATTTCCCGCGAAAGCTTTACGAATGGAACCAGCCACGGATTCAAATTTTGATTCATCTGTTTTCGACATCGCATAAAGAAGTACGAAGAAGGTAAGAAGCAATGTAACGAGATCCGAGAACGTTGCCATCCATGCAGGTGCACCTTTGACACACTCTTCACATACTGGTGGTTCTGGACATTCTACTTCTTCATCAGCCATTATACTTCCTTACTATTATTCTTCTTCAACTGCTCTTTGCGCTGGTGGTAGGAAAGAGTCTAGTTTTTCTCTAATAACTCTTGGGTTTTCACCTGCAACAATACCAAGCACCCCTGCCACAATTATATTCATAACAAGTGCTTCATTTTCAGAGTAAAATTTTAATTTGTTTGCCACCGGCAACATAAATACGTTTGCTAGGACCGCTCCGTAGAACGTAGTCAAAATCGCAACCGCCATGGCCTTCCCTAATTCTTCAGGCCCTCCAGAAAGGTTTTGAAGCATGATAACTAGTCCGATAAGAGTTCCAATCATCCCAAAGGCTGGTCCATCGTCCCCTACATTGGAAATGATATTAATTCCTGTTTTATGTCTTTCTGTTAAGGAGTCTATTTCTAACTGTAAGATCGCCGTAATGACTTCAGGAGGTCTATTGTCCGCTGCCAATGTTACAGCTTTTTTAAGAAAGGCATCCTCAACAGGAACTTTCTCAAGGGCAAAAACTGATTCTCTTCTCGCTGTTTCCGCTAGAGATTGGATTTCTTCTATCATCTTTTTGGGATCTGTCGTGGAATTTAAAATCGACTTTAAATATGTAGGTACTAAAAGCTTTATCTGGTCTATGGGCCATTTGATAAAAATGGCAGCGGTAACCCCTCCTCCAACAACGAGAATTGATGGGACATCGATAAATGCGCCAATCGACCCCCCTGCCAAGATTGATCCAATGATCGCGGCCATGGCCAGCACCAGTCCGATAATAGTTGCTATATCCATACAACAAACCTTTTTACTTGTTTCCTCTTGCAGGTTGAATCGGTGCCTTAAATGTGTAACTTTATGGAAATTGGTTGAGGGGTCAAATTTTGCCTCCATGAAAGAACTATCTGTTTCAATACCCTAGAGAAACACTATGTAACACACTCAACAATCTCCTCTGCATTTTATGCTAAAAAGCATTTAACTCAACCCAACAGGAGAACAAAATATGAAAAACTTAATGATGATTATGACACTATCTCTTTTATCAGCTAACACCTTCGCTTGCAGTTATTCTTTAGTTGAAAACTTCACCTCCCGAATACATGGAGATTACTCCTCTTCCATTCATCAAATGCAAGCCGCAGTAGCTGCTATCAAAGTCTGTTCACACTCACCAGAAGTTCTTGAATATGCAGCTCAAAGATTGGGAAGTCGCATTCGAGGTGACTATTCTTACTCTGTCAGACTGAGCCAAGAGTTAGGAAAACTTTGTCGAAATGATAGCCGCTGTGCCAATGCTGTTGTAAGGGCTATTGGAGAAAGCATTGAAGGAAACTATAGCTATTCAGTAGGCATGAGCAATGCGATTGCAAGCGTAGTACGTAGAAATAGGTTCCACTCGACGAAATGCGCAGCCATGGAAGCCATTTCCAATGCCATTCACCCAGGCTATTCCTATTCACGTAGTATGAATAGCACCATAGTCGAGATTGCTAATTTTTCTGTAAAAATGGATTAAATAATAGGATGACTCAGCCTGAACGAAAGTATCAGGCTGTTTCTTTTTTTATATCTAAATTTAAAAGATTTTTAACTTCATCTTCAAAGCTTCGTTGAACTTTACCCTTTGCTGCCTTCTCCTCTATTAGCTTAAAGAAAATATTATCTTCATAGCTCGCTGAAACCATCACACTTAATAGATAAGACAATTTTAAATTCAAGTCTTTGAGTTCGTCTAAACTTATCAGGTCAATCTGGTCTATCGTTCTTCCAATCCATTCATCTATATGGATGATAGAGACGACTTTCTCTTTTAGGGATCTGCTTCTAAACGAGTCGATCAACCCTTCTTGCTTGATTAAAAAATTCTCAACCAGTAAAAATTCCTCTTTATGAATTTTCTTTGCAAACATATTTTTAAGACTAAAGAAAAAGGACTTCGCATTTTTTGTGTAAAAAAGAAAATCATTTAGGTCTTCAATCGATGTAGACTTTCCATCTAATATCTTTTGAATATGTAGTGTGACATCTCTATTAATGAGTGCATTCTCCTGAAGCTCTCTCCACGCCTCCTGCAAACAGCCATATTTTTGAATAGCATCTACCAGAGGTAAAATGTAGACTTCATTTAGTTCAGAAATTAAAGCCTGTTTATAGTAACTAAAAGACTCGACTAAAAGCTTCCCCTTACCCTGTCCTCTTTCAAACACTGATTTATTTCGGTTGAGCTCACAGTTAATGAGATGGTGCTGAGTATTTCGAGAAAGGAAGTCCCACATCTCTTGATAAATATTATCTTTGAGCTCACACTGCCTGATAAAATAATCATAGGTGACGTTTCTCCCCTGCTCCACCCATTTTTTATGAACTCCAGTGACCTCAAGCTCTTTGCGATGGGGAGCGATAAAGATTTTTTGAGTTTGGTCTCGGCTCATAATTTGATCGAGATTTGAAATAAGAGTTCCTGATTCTTTAGTGTGGTTTGCCTCCAGGACGTAGACGTCATCAACCTCGATATAATGTTTAAATCCTCTATGCCTAGAAAACTGATCTAAAATTTTCTCTACTGATTCTTCAAGTTGTGTTTCTCCAATGACTAAATTAGTTACGCGAAAAACATGGATAGAATCAAAATTACTCATAACCAAATGGGTTTCGATCCCTTTTTCGAGTTGCCCCATTAGAGTGTTTAATTCCTCTTGATTAAAATTTATGGCATGTTGCTCAAGGTCCATATAGGGAATCAATGTAGATCCTACTTGTCCAATTTTAGCTTTCATTTGAAACATCAATTCATTTTCAATTTCAGGGTCCCAAGGAATGTAGATATGAGTGTTTTCATTTTTTTGGAAGAGTGGATTTTTTGAGAAAGTAAAAATACTGGAAAATCTCTTAAAGACTTTTGGATCTTTCCAATTAGTGGCCATGAGTGCACTCTCCAACAACTCTTGATTTAAACGGTCAATTTTATTATAACAGCCCCACGATTATAACAATTTAACGCAGCGCATGCAACAAGCATGACAAAAAGCTTATGAAGAAAAATCAGTTAATTAGTTTAATCAACTACTTGAGACTAGCTTCATCTAAATATTTAAGCATCGCCTCTCTCAGCTGGCCCATTGTAAGCCTGTTTTCTATTTGATCATCTAAAACTAGTTCTTTTTGAATTAATTCGATTGGAAAACCCGCTAAGCTAGCGAATTCATTTAGGTCGACAACCTGATCATCTGATGGTGTGTTCATCATCTACTCCCTGAACTTTAGCGACAATCGCTCCCTGACTGTCGTTTTTCTCTCTATGACGTTAAGCATATCTGTCACAAAAAACTAATGTCAAACAGTCAGGCTCAATTGTAAGTTTTTTTTAACTCAAAGAGTATCAAGAAACTTTTAAGTTTATTTAAAGTTTCCTCAAATTCCTGATCCATCTGGCTTTGCAAGGTTATTCCACCTCCTGCCCCGTATTTTATCTCATTACTTCCATAATTGACTTCTGCTGATCGGATATTGATAGAAGCGGTTTTTCTGTCTTGATACAATAGTATCGTCGACCCGCAATAAAAACCACGACGATAGCCCTCTAATCTCTCAATCAGTCTGAGAGTATTTTTTTTCGGTGCTCCCGTAACACTTCCTCCAGGAAAAAGTGTTTTAACAATTTTTGATAACTCTAAGTTCTCAGGCATTCGGCTATCAATCACTGAGAACTGATGCAAAAGTCCAGGGACTTGAAGGGGAAATTTCTCATGTCGAACGCGAGCCGGAAATCCTGTCAACTTGGTAAGGTCGTTTCTCATTAGATCCGAGATCATGAAAAGCTCAGCTTGATTTTTAGCTGAGTTTTTCAATTCCTCCCAAGAATGTTTGAAATCATTATTAACGACTTTTTCAGTCCCTTTGATAGGCATGGTAAGTATCCGCGGGGTACTTGAATTGGATTCAATTTGAAATAAACACTCAGGAGAATTGCTCGCGAATAAAATATCTAGAGTTCCTATATAGGTGGCGTGAGCGTAGGCTCCTACCTTCAATGAATCTTGCCATAAGAACTGAATGAATTCTTCAGGAGGCATCACCCTACTCGGTCGCAAATAAAAGGGTTGGGTTAAATTCAGCTGATAGGTCTCTCCATCGAGAAGATTTTCGTAGACTTGTCTGAACCTCTCTTCATAGTCAGCTAGATTTACCTGAGAGAGTGATTCAAAGTTTATTTTGTTCAAATCTGAAGAATAAATTTCTCTTTTAGAAACAGAGTTATATTCGATGTAAATTGCAAGAGGCACGTTTCTATCGCTTTTAACTTCTAAGTCGAGACAAGTGTAAGCTAATTCGAACAAGAGATGAATTACGATAGGCTTTTCAAATTCTTGTCCAATATTAAGTTGATCTAAATCTTCAAAAAAATCAGAGACACCGAGCTCATATTTTTCACCAGATAATAAGTTGATTCTAAAATTGCGATACTGAATATAGGCTTTTTTAGGTGAGGTTAGCCAAAGAGTTTTGTGTTCCTTATATAAATAAAATGAACTAAAAAAACTCTCCTCCATATACTGATCCGAAAAGCTTAATCTGAAGTCTGCTGAGAAGGATGTATTTCAGCAAACTTAGTTTGTTTTGCAACCCAGGCCATCTTCACTGTTCCAGGCTCTCCGGCCCTATTTTTGGCGACAATAACTTCTGCGATACCTTTCTCAGGAGTGTTCTCATCATAGTAATCTTCCCGATGAATAAGAATAACGATATCGGCATCTTGCTCAATTGAACCTGATTCACGCAAATCTTGTAATTGCGGTCTCCTATCAGTTCTAGAAGTTGCGGCTCGATTAAGCTGAGAGAGAGCGATAATTGGACATTTTAATTCTTTTGCCAATTCTTTTATCCCTCTAGAAATCTCAGCGATCTCTTGTTCCCTTGAGTTTTTTCTCACATGGGGCTGCATCAGTTGGAGGTAGTCGATAATAATCATCCCAAGGCCTTTTTCAGCAGCAACTTTACGGGCCTGAGATTTGATATCTAATAAATTGGTTGAACCGTTATCATTTATATAGATAGGGAGTTTGGATAATTCTTGAACAGCAAACCCCAAACTTCTTAAGTCTGAATCTGTATAGTCGTTTGTTCGAATTTTTCTAGCATCAATATTTGCCTCAGAGGAAAGAATCCTTCCCGAGAGCTCAGGTGCAAGCATCTCGTAGGAATAGACCATAATCGGCATTTGAGAATGCTTAACGGCATTAACAGCCAAGTTTAATGCTAGTGCTGTTTTCCCCATCCCTGGTCTAGCCGCAATAATCACCATTTGACCAGGTTGCAATCCCAATAGTCTTTTATCTAAGCTATCATAACCGGTAGTGATCCCAAGGATCTCTCCATCGTTTTGCTTACCTTTTTCAAGTCTCTTCAAATTCTCTTTGAGAGATTCTTTTAAGGTAATGACGAAGTTTGTTCTCGTTTGATTGGCTAAATTAAAAAATGAAGATTCCACCTCATCGATAAATTCTTCGACATCACCGACAAAGTTTAATCCTTCTTGTGTAATACGCTTTGAAGTCCTCACAATTGAACGAAGGACAGATTTATTTTTTAGTATCTTCCCATAGTGATAAATATTAGCAGAACTTGCAGTGTCTTCGATCAACTCTAAAATAGAAGCTTGTCCCCCTACCGCTTCAAGCTTTCCCATGTCAGTGAGCTTGGAACAAATACTGACGAGATCGAATGGTTTACTATCATTAAACTGTTCAAAGATAGCGCTAAAAATAGTTCCAAATCGGGGGTGGTAAAAATCTTGTTCAGAAATGCCAAGGTCTGTGATCTCTTCGAATGAAGAATTGTCGGTTAAGAGGCAACCTAAAAAGGCTTTCTCTGCCATCAAATCATGAGGTAGTTCTTGAGATTCCATATCCTTGCCTTGATTTAAAAGAGGCACCTTCGATGAAGGTGCCCTAGATTTATGCTTTTATAAAAAAATTATGCTTCTTCTGAAGTTGTTTCTTCAGATGTTTCAGCAGTTGCCTCTGCACCTTCTTCAGCAGCAGCTTCAGCTTTTTCTGCTTTTGCTTTTTTAGCTTTTGCAGCAGCTTCTTGCTTTTTCTTCATTTCTTCAGCTTGCTTAGGATCAATTTCAACTTTTACCTTAAAAGTTGCTTCTACACCTTTAAAGAGTTTAGCTGAGATTTCGTACTCGCCTAAAGTTTTAATAGGAGTATCAACATTGATGAGTCTTCTCTCAACATGAATCCCAAGTTTTTCTAACTCTTTTGATAATTCAGTGTTTGTCACTGTACCAAAAAGAGTACCATTTCCACCAACTTTCTTTACTAGAGAAATGGCAACATTCTTAAGCTTTCCAGCAACTTCTTCAGCCGCTGCTTTTTCTTCTGCAACTTTTTTAGCTAGCATTTTCTGGTAATCTGCCATTTGCTTTGAATTACCTTCATCAGCAAGTTTGGCCATTTTATTAGGGATAAGAAAATTTCTTGCATATCCTTGAGATACATTTACGATCTCTCCGATATTCCCCAAGCTTTTCACTTTATTGGTTAGGATAACCTTCATTTTATTCTCCTTGATTCTTTTTATTCAACAAGTTTTTAAAATCGACAAAAGTGTCGATCAATCCAATAACTGCTACACCCCATGACAGCATAAATACGGTCGTCACCACTAAAAAAGATCTGAAAAATCCATAAATTTTCATGGCATCTAAGAAATAAAGATAAATCCCAAATCCATGAAAAAAATAAAAGATTCCTAGAACAAATAATCCTGTTTGGGCCACAGTTCCTACGGAGCCGCTCAACAGCCCAGTCACCTCATACTCAGCACCTAGGTAGGTGGTTAGTAAGACTATCACCAGCCAAACAAATTGATCAGGCATCTTAAAATTAGTTAAAACTTTTTCAGTATAACGCTTGCCCTGGCTGAACGGAGTTAAAACTCTTCTCAATCTCAAAGCAAAAAACATATTTATCCATAATGTCAAAAAGACAGCTACGCTTAAAAGCGTAGGGATGGTTTTGATAATTTCTTCGGCCATTAAATCTGGTTTACTCAATAATGCTTCAAACTGAAGAGTATCGGTTCTTCCAGATGCTTTTATTTCCTCAAGCCGCTCTTCCATATTAAAGCTTGGTATAACTTCCTTAATTATTAATTGCTTAATACCAGCCTCTGAAGTCATGTCAACATACAGAAATACTGTCGCAAAAAAGATAAGAGCAGCAATACCTGTCACCACAATTCCTCTGATAGGAGCAATTTCTCTATGAATAAATTCGCTTAAAGCAATGGCAATGATCGCTGAAAAAAGAAAATATCCGAGAGGAGAAATATCTCTGATAAGTTCAACACTTAGTAGTCCAAGGACTCCCCCTGATATAAGGATAAGACCAAAAGTTTTGGCCCTGCCATATAGAAGTGAACTTATGATTAAAGGAAGTGGTGTTAGGATAGCAAAAGGCGCCATAAATGACCCAGGTGCCAACAGGGCACAAAGAACAACACTTATTCCCCCTAAGGCGAAAAAGCGCCTTGGATTAAATTTGGAAATATCTTTGCTTGAGTTGGCCATCATCAAAATCAATACTATCTAAAAGTGTGTCGAGACATATAACTGATAAGTCCCATACAACGTCCACGTTTAATCGCAGTTGTCGCCATTCTTTGATACTTAGGTCTTAATCCAGTCACACGAGCAGGAGAAATTTTTCCAAATTCGTTTACTAACCAACCATAAGTTGTAGGATCTTTCCAATCTGGTTCAGTTTTCTTGGCAGAAAACCAGCAAGACTTCCTTTTTGAGAAAGCTTTTCTTTCTTTGTCAGAGTCTCTTCCAGCTTCAGCAGTTGTGTGATTAGGATTTTTATATCCCTTAACAATAGCTTCTTTGTCTGCTTCTACACCAAGTTTAACAACAATGAATTTAAGAACGTCTTCAGAGATCTTGAATCTTCTTTCAAGTTCTGCGTTCACATCACCATTGGCTTTGTACATTGTGTAGAAGTAGGTACCTTTAGTTTCACCACTTGCTGTGGCCTGGGCAAAAGTTTTGACACCCCAGTCATCGTTGATAAGAACTTCCCCACCCATTTCATTGATGGTTTTCTCGACAACTTCTTTCATTGCCTTCACTTCAGCTTCACCAGCTTGCGTGCGAAGAACATACGCGGTTTCATAAATCATAATGACTCCTGGTTTATAATTAAGCCCCTTGCGGAGCGAGTTTACATGATTGTTTTTACTTAAATAAATGTCGGTGCACAGTAGCATGAGCTTTTTGGAATGGGAAGCCTCCACAACACAAAAGCAATGCGTTAAGCATCGGAAATTACTTCCAAGATTCCGTTATTTCAGATAAATTTTAATTATGCGTGTTTTACTAAGTTTTTTAGTCTTCATGGTTTTAAAACTAATCTCTAAAATTTTTTATAGATTGGAAGTCAATTGGCTAAGTGAGCTTGGTCAAGACTTCGATAAGATTAGACTCATCGTCTTTTTGAATCACACCTCTCTTTATGAACCTCTTTACGTGGCAGCGGCTCCAAATTCGTTTTTATGGAGACTTTCTAGAAAGATGGTCGCGCCAGCTGCAGATAAAACCTTAAATCGACCCATCGTAGGATTTTTCTGGAAAATAATGAGTCCCGGATTGATAACAATTACCCGAAAAAGAGATAAGTCTTGGTATCGGTTTCTCGAAGCAATTGAGAGAAGAAGTGTAATTGCCATTGCTCCCGAAGGGAGAATGAAAAGAAAAAATGGCTTAGACTCTGAAGGAAAACCCATGAGTATTCGAGCTGGAGTTGGTGAGATTTTTGAAGAACTAAACGAGGGACGAATTCTTATTGCATACTCTGGAGGTCTTCATCATGTTCAGCATCCAGGCCAATTTTTTCCTAAATTGTTTAAGACGATAAAGCTCAATATTGAAGTTCTAGATATCCCTGAGTACAAAAGCCAATTTTCTCAAGATCCCAAATTGCGAAGAAAAGAATTCGTTGCAGATCTAGAGGCAAGACTAAAAAAGAATGTTCCTAAAATGTCATAAACCACTTTAAATTTAGGTGAGCAGCCTATTGCAAATACCTATCGCCATATAGGTACAATCGATTTCCCTTTAAACCAATACAGCTGATATTTTGATGACAAGAACATCAATAATGTCGTTCGAAAAAAGGAATAAAAAATGCTAAATTTTAAAGCATACGATCATATAAATTTAACTGTTAGTAATCTAGAAGAGTCTGTTTCTTTCTATCAAAAAGCATTTGGATTTGAAGTAAAAGAAGAAGGGATTTCAACTGGGTTCGGCTTGGATTATATAATTCTAGGTCTCTCTCATAGGGGGTTTATTTGTCTCTATCAAGCAAAAGAGAAGATACCTGAGCGGTCTCGCATAAATCATATTGGCATCCATGTTGATAATCTTGCGGAGGCTTTGCCTTTATTGAAAGAGCAGAAGGTTGAAATTGTCCCATATGGAAATGAAGAAGGGCTGGTCACATATCCTTCATCAAAATCTGTTTATATTAAGGATCCTGATGGCAACGAAATTGAGCTATCTGATAATTTTGGAGGAGGGCTCTGACCAAAAAAAAACACCTAAGTGATTGATTTAAAAGCTTAACTGAGTTTTATGGTCAACTTTACCTTAAATTGAGTCGATAATGAGTGCTATGAAGAACTTAATCCTATTAGCACTCATCTTTTCCTCTTATACTCATGCCGCCAGTTCGGAATACCTTACCTTGAAAGATCATATCGATGCCTTAGAGAATTCTTTAATTCAAAACTTTGATGTAGAAATTCCTGATACTAAATCAGGCATTCCTTTTGAGGCTTACCAAAAAGCTTTGACTAAAATAGAGGTGCAATACACACAGCAATTAAAACTTTTTGAAAGTGTTGGATTTGAACTTGATGAGTTAAGACTAGCACTAGCCTCAGAATTTAAATCCGGACATATCAATAAAAACGAGAGGGAAAGACTGGTCAACAGTATAGACTATGCAAAAAGGATCATACTCCAGTCTAGAAGAGAAGAGATTCAAAGGGTTTATTTTAGTCTCAAATCTAAACTCTCTCATATTCCAAAACTAGAACGTCTTCACCAGCAACTGGCCAAAGCTTCCAAGGAAGACTGCCCTATAAAAAATTTATTCTTTGATAAGTTGAAAGGCGTGCTAAGCTTCAATGTTTGGGCAAGATCAGTCGATGGAATCGCCAGCCAAGAAAAGTCTATGAACTTTATCCTAACTCAGGGTGATATCTCTCAAGGCTCTATCAATTCAGAGGTCAGAAAAAAAGGCGTAAGAGAAGAGTATGTAACTCAGTTCCAGTCTCGATTCCCTAGCAGTGATGGTGTATTTGCCTTCACACTCAAGCAGGATGATAATGGCGAACTTACTCATGTAGCCTTTCAACAAATGGAAGCTAAAACACCTTGGGTTGAAATCATGGGAATGTCTTTCGGTCAAGATACTGAAAACAGATCATGTTCATGCACACTAACTAATTAACAAAAATTTCGTATTGCTCAATATGATAGGAGTTGTCAGCCCGAATGGTTAACTGTTTGCCCAGTGACTCCTCCAAGTTTTCAATAATAAAAAAGTCTTCGCTAGTAAGCTGTGAGCAAACTTCAGGGTGAGCAAAAATGGAAACTTTTGAAGAGCTCTCCTCTTTAACTGACTTCATAACTTCTCTAAGAATTTCAAAACATACAGAGCTAACTGATTTAACCTTACCTGTCCCTTCGCAATAAGGGCATGATTGGCACATCATACGAGTTAAGGTGTCGCGAGTACGTTTTCGCGTCATCTCAACTAAACCCAACCCTGAAATAGGAAGAACGTTTGTTTTTGCTCTATCTTTTTTTAACGCCTCTAGAAGTGCCGCATAAACCTGTTCTCTATGCGCTTCTTTTTCCATATCAATAAAATCAATAATAATGATTCCACCACAATTTCTTACTCTTAGCTGGTAACAAATTTCTTTAACAGCTTCGAGGTTAGTTTTTAGAATTGTTTCTTCAAGAGTTCTCTTTCCTACAAACTTTCCGGTATTAACATCGATTGAAACCAAAGCTTCAGTCTGGTCTATATTAAGTGAGCCTCCAGAGCGAAGGTAGACTTTATTACTTAAGGCCCTCTCAATTTCGACATCTATATTATAATGCTCGAACAATGGAGTTTGAGAGTCAAAAAGCTCTACCTTCCCTTTTAAAGACGGAAGATACCTATTTATAAACTTCTCCACCTGTTTGAAGTTAGATCGGTCATCTACGACGATTTTCGTTACATCTTCATCGGTAATATCTCTCAATGCTCGTTGAGTGAAGCTTAAGTCCTGATAAATCAGTTTTGGAGCTGAAACCTTTTCGTTATTCTTTGAAGTGTCTTTCCAAATTTTGACCAAAAGATTGTAATCATTTTTTAAGATTTTATGACTTTGTCCCTCTGCAACCGTCCTAGCTATAACTCCCTTTCCTTCAGGTCTTATCGTCTCAAGAATTCCTTTAAGCCTTTCTCGCTCTTCATCATTTTCAATCCTTCGTGAGACTCCAACATGTTCAATTAATGGCATATAAACAATATGCCTTCCCGCAAGAGTGATATGCCGGGTGATTCGAGGTCCTTTGGTTGAGATAGGCTCCTTGGCTACCTGAACCAGGATTTCATCTCCCTCTTTTAAAAAATCTTGGATTTTGATGTCCGCTCTGTATTTGAGATCTACTGTATCTGAGTAAGTACTTAGTTCGTCGGGAATTGTTTGACCAAGGCGCTCTCTTTTTTGCGCTAATTCTTTTTCTCTTTCAACCAGTCTTTTTGCCATATCCCTTTGCTCTTCTAGTGTTGGAATATACGCATCATCAACATATAAAAATGCCGCTCGCTCATAACCAATATCCACAAAAGCTGACTGCATGCCTGGTAGCACTCGCAGAACTTTACCGAGATAGATATTTCCCACAGAGGGTTTTGCCGTGTTGTTGGTGTCACGATCGATTAAAAAATCGATGATATCACCATTTTCAACCAATGCGATTCGACACTCGCTATGAGTTTGGTTGATCACTAATTCTTTTGCCATGGTTAAAAAACCTTAATTCTAATTCTCCTCTATTTTAGCTCGAATCTCACAGCTGGAAAAGACGCGGGATAATGTGCCCTCTCACTTTAAACTGAGCCTACATCTGCCGATAGTATTTTATGTCGACACTCAATTTTACTGAATTAAAAAGCTCCATCTTAAAGCTTCATGAGCAATATGAGCGATATCTTCCCGCAACATTTTTTTCGGGAGGTTTTGTTTTAGATGTACTGACTTTAGGAGAAGTTGACGAGATTTCTAATATTTTTGTTTTAAGTCTGTATCTCATTTTAGCTGTGGTTATTTTATCACTAGAAGTTCTTGGGGTGAACTCTCTTAAAACAGACCTTAAGTGGCTTCAAAAATCCTTTACCTACAGGGAAGATGCTTTTCATTTTTGTCTTGGAGCCCTCTTAAGTGCTTTTACACTTTTCTATTTTAAGAGTAGTTCTTTAGCCAATTCTTTTTTCTTTTTAGGCTTTATGGTCATCATTTTACTCTTGAATGAAATACCGCGATTTCAAAAGTTCGGAATGGTCATACGTTCTGTTTTAATCATGTTAGCGCTTGAAAGCTATCTCATCCTTATCATCCCTACCGCTTTAGGACAGGTCAGTGATCTTGTTTTTTTGCTCTCAATCACTTTGTCATTCTGTCTGTCGGGATTAGCTCTTTGGCTTTTATCTAAAAGTTTAGTGGAAACAAAACTTGTCTTGAAAAATATGTTCTTTCCTCAAATTGCAGTCCTCGCTTTATTTATACTTCTCTATTGGACCAAGGTATTACCACCAGTCCCTTTAAGTATAAAGTCCATCGGGATTTATCATAATGTCATAAAAAAAGACTCTGAATACTACGTTCTCACTGAGAAGCCAGTTTGGAAGTTTTGGCATAATGGAGATCAAGAATTCTTGGCGCGGCCCGGGGATAAGGTCTACGTGGCTGCAAGTGTTTTTTCTCCTGCCGGCTTTAGTGGAAAAGTCTTTCTAAGATTTATGCAAGAAAGTCGAGACGGCTGGATCACTTCTGATCGTATCCCAATAAACATTCTAGGAGGAAGACTTGGGGGCTTTAGAGGTTACGCTTACAAATCCAATTATAATCCTGGAAATTGGCAGGTTCGAGTTGAAACTGCAACCGGCCTTGAAATTGGACGAATCAATTTTGAGATTAAAGATGACCCTGCCACTATTGAGGAGAGAACTTTTCGCCAAATCAAATTCTAAATAAATAGTCCCGCTATACAAGCAGTCATAAAACAAGCGAGGGTTCCCCCAATAAGTGACTTGATTCCAAGTTTTGCAAGATCTTGTCGCCTTGAAGGTGCGATTCCTCCAATACCTCCAAGTTGAATCGCTATAGAAGAAAAATTAGCGAAGCCACAAAGCGCGTATGTTGAAATAATTTGAGCACGCTCACTGATAGCACCAGCTTTCATAGCCGTTTGAAGGTCTAGGTAGGCTACAAACTCATTAACGACAGTTTTCTTTCCAAGTAAGATTCCTACTTGAAGGCAGTCATCCCAAGGAACTCCCATCACAAAAGCAAAGGGAGAAAAAAGATATCCTATGATGAGTTCAAAACTTAAGTTTTCAAAGCCGATAATTCCACCGAACCAGCCAATGATTCCATTTAAAAGGGCGATTAAAGCAATAAAAGCGAGTAACATCGCACCAACATTAAGGGCAAGATTTAAACCCTCTCCAGCTCCAGTTGCAGCGGCATCAATTAAATTTACATTCGTTTTGGGAAGATCAGCTTTAACCACTCCCGCTGTCTCAGACGTTTCAGTTTCAGGAACCATTAATTTTGCAATAGCTAATGCAGCAGGAGCTGACATAACAGAAGCCGCTAAAAGATGTCCGGCATCAACACCCATTCCAACATAAGCCGCGAGCACACCACCAGCCACTGTGGCCATACCTCCGGTCATAAGTGCCATCAATTCTGAATTAGTCATTTTATCGACAAATGGTTTAACAACTAAAGGAGCTTCCGTTTGTCCCACAAAAATATTGGCAGCAGCTGAAAGAGACTCGGCACCACTAGTATTCATGACTTTCATCATTAACTTAGCAGCAAGTTCAACAACTTTTTGCATCACTCCTAAATGGTAAAGCACACTCATGAGAGAACTCATAAAAATAATCGTGGGAAGCACCAAGAAAGCAAAAATAAATCCAAACTTAGAAGGATTAGTTAAGTCACCAAATATAAATTTTGATCCTTCATTGGTATAGTTAAGAACATTTTGAAAGAGCGCTCTAGCTGATTCAAAAACTTGTTCACCGATCGGAGTCTTAAGAATAAAAAGTCCGAAGGTCAGTTGAAGTGCAATCCCCATCAGCACCGTTTTCCACTTAATATCTTTACGAGATGTGCTAAGTCCATACGCAACCGCCAGCATGACGAGCAAACCAATCAACGACATAAATCTTTCCATTATAGGTAATCCTTCGAGTAGTGTGTCGAACTTTATATAAAATGCTCGACCCAAGAATTCAATGGAAATTATGGGGCCATTGTGACAATTACACTATGAATTGAATGTAAGATTAGAAATTTAAATTAAATCCTAATTGATAGGGAGAGCTTGATCTCGCTAGTTTTTCACCGTGAATTTGGCGGTGCCATTGCCCGCGAGACTTAGTCCCAAAACCGCGATAATCATCTTTTAATCCGTATTCTTCTTCACCTGGATACATCATATTTTGCGTTTTTTGTGCCTGATTCATCGCAACAAAAATTACGCCAGCAATAATTCCAATTGAAGCTCCGGTAATAATATTATCCGTATGATCCTTTGGTTCTTCCACGAATGAAAGCGTGGATAAACCAAGTATGGCGCCAGCAAGACCCCCTCCTACAACGACGAGAAGGTCGTTCTTAGTGTCACTGACAAACATATCCAGGTCTTCGTCAGCCTGAGCATAACTCGCAGCACTCTGAGAGAAAACAAACGCACAAAGAACTGATTTAAATAAAAATTTTCGAAGACAAAATTGGCGCATGACTTTCCTCCAAAAATGACTAAACAAGCGAGCCATTTACTAATATGATAGGGTTTACATTAAATAGTGGCAATAAATTAGAGAGAATATGACGCATTTCACAATGTATCAAATTTTAGAAAAGAAAAAGCATGGTCTTGAGTTAAGTCCAGAGGAGATCGAATGGACTATTAAAGGACTGCTAAATAAAAGTGTAGCTGAATACCAAATGACCGCCCTTTTGATGGCCATCTATTTGAATGGTATGACTAAAAAAGAAACAGCAGCACTTACTGATGTCATGCTGAACTCAGGAAGGACCTTAAACTTTAATGATCAGTCAGTGGTAGACAAACACTCCACTGGAGGAATTGGTGATAAAACATCTTTTATTCTCGCGCCTATTGCAGCTGCTTGCGGTGTAAAAGTCCCCATGATTGCTGGTCGAGGCTTAGGTTTTACTGGAGGTACAGTAGACAAGGTTGAAGCTATCCCTGGTTTCAGAACTGATCTTTCACTTAATGAGTTTGAAACAAAATTAAAAGAGGACTCCTTAGTTTTAATGGGTCAAACTCCAGAGATAGCCCCTGCTGACAGAATTATTTATGCACTAAGAGATGTCACCGCAACAATCGATTCAATTCCTCTCATCACAGCCAGTATTATGAGCAAAAAACTTGCCGAAGGGGCCAATGGTATTGTCATGGACATTAAGGTTGGCTCAGGAGCTTTTATGAGCTCGAAGTCTGAAGCTAAAAAGCTCGCTAAAAGCATTCTCTACACAGCGAAGGCTTATGACAAGAGATGTGTGACCCTTCTTACTAATATGAATCAACCTCTAGGAAGAGCCGTGGGTCACACCTTAGAGTTAATTGAATGCTTTGAAGTCCTAAAAGATAATGGACCACAAGATCTCACAGTGCTCTCTCTTGAGTTAGCAGCGCATATGATCCGTATTGCGGGAAAAGCGAAAAGCCAAACCCAAGCTTTAAAGATGGCAAAGCATGCCGTTAAATCGGGAGCGGCACTAAAAGTTTTCGAAAAATTGATCGCAGATCAAGGTGGAGATGCAGGAGTTATATATAATTATGACCTGATGGATCTCGCTCCAGTAAAGTCCGAAGTTTTATGTCCAAAAGACGGTTACGTGAAAAGTTTCGTCAATAAAGAGATTGGATTTTTGTGTACTGAACTTGGAGGAGGAAGAAAGGTCAAAACAGATAAAATTGATTTTGGAGTAGGTTTTTATTTTCATAAGAAATTAGGAGATAAAGTTAAGAAAGGAGAATCTTTGTTAACAATCTATCACCGCCAAGATCAATTAGATGATGTCACGGCAATTAGTGAAACGCTCCTAGAATCAGTGATTAAAATTGGGCGAACTAAACCGGCTAAGCCTGAGGTTATTTATGACCTCTTTGAGAACTAGCGAAGAGAATTAAGGAAGATAATGAAAGAGATCATGGAAAGTGTAGACTATATAAAAAATAAGCTCTCCTGGAGCGATGAGCCGGTGGGTGTTATTCTTGGTAGCGGGCTTGGATCTTTTACAGACAATCTCTCGGATAAGGTCGCACTATCCTACCAAGATATTCCAAATTTCTCTAAGACAACTGTTGTTGGACATGCAGGTGAACTGGTTAAAGGTTCAATTGCGAATCAAACCGTTTTAGCTATGCGAGGGAGATTTCACCTTTATGAAGGTCACCCCGTAACCTCAGTTGTCCTTCCGATTAGAGTTTTGATTCAACTTGGATGTAAAAAAATTATTATTACAAATGCTGCTGGTGGAATAAATGATAAATTCCATCCAGCAGACCTCGTTCTTATCTCTGATCATATTAACTTTATGGGACAAAATCCTCTCAGTGGACCTAACTTTGAAGAGCTAGGCCCGAGATTTCCAGATATGAGTGAAGCCTATTCTCCAAAGCTAAGGAATCTTGCTAAAACTTGTGGAGAAAGACTCAACATTGAATTGAAAGAAGGTGTCTATGCTGGTTGGTTGGGACCGTCCTATGAGACTCCTGCAGAGATAAGAATGCTGAAAACAGTGGGCGCTGATTTAGTCGGAATGTCGACTGTTCCTGAAACAATCGCAGCCCAACATGCTGGGGCAGAAGTATTAGGAATTTCTTGTGTAACAAATTATGCCGCCGGTATTTCTCATGAAAAATTGAGTCATGCAGACGTCAAAGATGTTGCCGACAAGGTGAAAGATCGATTTGGCTCGTTAGTCACAGAAATAATCAAGGGCATGAATGACTGAATCAGATAAAATTATCAATGATTTAAACTTTTGTGTTATTGATCTAGAAACTACCGGCGGAAATGCTCAAAAAGACCGGATCATCGAAATTGGAATGGTTAAAATAAAAAACCGTGAAATTCATTCTACCAAGAGTTTTCTCGTTAACCCTAAAATACCAATTCCGGAATTTATTCAAAAACTTACCAATATCAAACAAGACGATGTTGCAGACTCTCCTGTCATTGAAACAATTATAGAGGAAGTCATCGACTTTATTGGAGACGATATTATTGTGGCCCACAATATCTCCTTTGATGTTCCTTTTTTAAACGGTGTCTTAAAAAGATTAAAGAAAGAAAAACTTCAGAATAAAGTTATATGTACAAATGTTATGACTAAGTACTTGATTCCAGAGATTCTCAATTCCAATTTGAATTATATGTCTAAACTATTTGAAATAGAGCATTCAAAAGCCCATCGAGCAGAGGACGATGCAAGGGCCACAGCTAAGCTTCTTATAAAATATTTAGATATCTTTTCTTCCAAAGGGTTAAAGAAGATTAATCAGCTCTACTACCCTCGCAATAAATTCGAGCTAGATCGAATTCATCTCAATAAACAAGAGACATCCTCCCAGGAAGTGAAGACACTTCTTGATACTTTTAACTTCTCTGTAACACTTACTATAAAAGGGAAGCGAGGTTTAATCTTAGCAGTTATTCCTCTTGAAAATCCTAAGGATGAAAGTTACTTCGCTAAAGAGATTCTGGATGAGCTGGAATGGGAGATCATTACAGTAAGAATGTTACACCCCTATCTTGATGGACTTTTCCAATTTAATAATCACTATTCAAAATACCCTCAAGAAATTGCCAAAAAGATACTTGGGTATCTACAAGAAAAAATTGGAACTTCAGAGTCAGAGCAAATGCTTAATAAATTAGACTTTATAATTTCTCATCACCTGGTATCGGAACAGATTATTTCTTATAACTTTCTCAACTTAAATACCAATATGAGATCATTGTTCAAAGTTCCTGCACAGAAGAAAAAATTCTATCAATTCTTAATAGGTCAGATTAACCGATTCGAAAACCAGCAAAAGGGACGAAGAAAAAATACACTTCACCAAGAAGTGGCACCATTAATTGAAAGCTATTTAGAAAAAAATCGATCCTCAGGTGATTACTTATTTCTCGACAGAAAAATGATCAAGAGCAATAGGGAAAGTACTCTTAATCTCATAGAAAGATTTGCTCAAGATTCTCAAATGAAAATTCATTTTCCTCGAACTCATTTGTAATTAAGTTAAGCTTTTAATTTAATAGAAAATCCATTTCTAACTTTTACAAGCTCCATGTCATAAATCTGAAGTAGATGCTTGAGAAGTTTCTCTTGAGGAAGCTTTATAGACTCAATTCCTCTCACACAATGTATCAAAACTTCGCTGTTTGATTCAACTATTTCAAGATCGACTTGGCGAGACTCCATACTCTCTACTAAGTCCATATGAGATGAAAGGGTTAAAAACTCATTAAACATTAAATAAAACACCATAGTTAAAACTGAAGAATTTGCCTGGATACTAAAGTGACCTGATTTTTTTCTCTTAAAGTTAAGTTTAAGTTGGCTTTCCACCATTCGAAACTTTAGGAGGTCATAAGCTTGCTCAAATACTTTATCCCAATCTATTTTATCAGCTTCTGATATCTCTTTTTTCGAAAAACCTAAAAAGGTTTGTACCAGCCCTTTACATCTATATACGGTTTCTTTCATGCTACTAAGTGAATCCATTGTCTCTTCATTCAAGTCATCCTCAAGCATGAGAACATCCAGGGCCGCTGATATTCCTCCCAAAGGATTATTAAGCTCATGAGCAATAGAAGAGCTAATGATACCCAGTTCTTCGTTATTTTGAACTCCTTGTTGAGTTTCAATCTCAGTTACAATGACTAAGTCATAGCCGTCTGAGAGTGCTTTCGTTTGAACCTGCCAGTCCCTTTCCAGAGAGTTAAACTTTACTTCACCTCTAGTTTTGAGTGAGTGGGAAGGAAGCTCTGCAGGATTAAGACCGTACAATCTGAAAGCCTTATTAAACCAAATGTATTCACCCTCCATATTTTTTAGAAGTAGTCCATGATCAATTTCATTCAATTTTGCTTCAAGCTCATTTTCATGAACATCACCTGTCTGTATTTCATGCGAAAACTCTTCAACCAGCTTGAGGGAAAAATCGAAAAGTAATGAAGGTTGATCCACATTATTTGTGGGCTTCAACTTCTCTCCAGATGAAATAGCATCTATGATTTGTGGGATTGATATATCTAGCGAGTTAAGTTGACTATTAACAAGTTCCTTGTTTTCTTTTTGCTCAAAGAATTTTCTTTTTTGTATCTCTGATTTCTTCGATAATAGCTCTGCCAAATGATTAATGAAATACTCTAATTCCTCCAAATCATTAGTCAGTTCAAAGACTTCAATTTTTGACTCAACTTCAAAAAGACTTCCATTTTCAAAGGGATACTTAAAAATTATCAAATTCTTGTCGGAGAGAAAGTCAGGTAATTCCCCCTCTTCCCTTATAAAGATTAAACTTCGATCAAAAGTATCACTCCATTCATCTGAATAAACGGCAATCTCTTTTTCAGATAGGATTCCTTTTACTCTCGGTGCAAGTTCACAATGAGAGAAGCTATTTGAAAAAAAGCCATTAATCACAATGGAAGCCCAAATTGCTGCTTAGATGCATCAACAAGAGATTTTCCATCAGCAGCTTTACCTGCTATCTTGACGCCCCAGTGCAAATGAGGTCCTGAAACCCTACCTGTTTTACCAGCTCTCCCTATAATCTGTCCTTTAAGAACCATCTCTCCCGCCTGAACTTCTATTTTAGAAAGGTGAGCATAAAGTGAAAAGATATCCATTCCATGGTCAATGATGACAACATTTCCGGTGTAGAACAGGTTGCCCGTATACACAACTCTTCCACTATTTGCAGATGGTATCTTCACACCAACAGCAGCTCTGAAGTCTGTTCCTAAGTGAGATGTTTTTTTGAGATCGTTAAAAACTCGTCTTTTTCCAAAGTCGCTTGTAACTTTAGAGTAGAGAGGGAGGCGAAAAGGCTCATTAAAAAGAAAACTCTTTGCTGAAGTTTTATACAAATCTCGGGTTAAAAGCCACTCTTTTTCAACCCGTTTTTGATTTTCCAAAGACAGAACAACCTTTGACTTTGCAACCCTTAATCTTTCTTCTTTGTATGGAAATTGTTTTATCTCCACATTGAGAACAATCCTTTTGTCTGTAAGAAAACAAGTTCTTTGAGATTCTTCTGAATAATAATCCTCAACATAATAGATTTGAGCATTCTGCTCAGAGACCAACATCTTAACAATATTTTCTTTAGAATCAGGAGAAACTCCCAGGCAAGAAAGATCATAAACCCCATCTTCTAATGGTATCTTCATTTCTATAAATGTTAACTTCCCATTGAAGACTTCAATGGTCTTAGGTTGGATTGGGGACAAACGAGGTTTTTTGGGAGGTGAATTCGTTTCTTGAGTTATTTCTTTTGGAGAACTACATCCTCCGGATAAAAGCGCAAAAAAAATCAGTCCTGCAGTTTTTAACCTAACTTTTTCTAACCAAACCTTTCCCATCATAAAAGTGAATCCTTAACTCTGTTTCTTTTGAGAGTTTATCAAATTCTTTTTGAGATGTAATGATGCTTTTTCCTGAAGCAACATATGAGTATCCTCTTCGAAGAACATTCTCTGGCCCCAAGCCTGTCAATGCTCTAGTGAGTAGCTCAAGTTTGTTTTGACTCTTTTCAATTCTCTTCTCAACAACTTCCTGCCCTCTTTGAATCAAATCTTCAGAATAAAGAGTCTTGTCGGCAAGCCTTAATTGATTTTCTAAGTAAGAAAAATTAATGCGAGAAACTCTTTGCTTTTGAGATGAAATTTTTTGCTCTAACAGATAAGTTAAATTCTTAGGATTCACCTTTTCAATTTTTTCTAACACTCTTGCTTTGAAACTTCCAAACTGTTGTCCTAAACTTCTAGTCAAATGGTTCAATTTTTGTGAAATTTTTGTCTGTGGCTCCGTGATAAATTCTGCAGCTGCAGAAGGGGTCTCTAATCTTAAATCGGCTACAAAATCACTTAGGCTAAAGTCCACTTGATGGCCAACGGCACTTATAATAGGTGTCCTAGATTTAAAGATCTCTCTTGCAAGGGACTCATCATTAAAGGCCCAAAGATCTTCTAAAGAGCCTCCCCCTCGAGTGAGAATAATCAAATCAACTTCTTCGTTTTTATCGGCCCAGTTAAGCGCCTTAATTAAACTTCTTGGTGCTGAATCACCTTGAACTAAACTTGGAATCACCAAAATATCACACCACAAAGAGCGTCTTCTCACGATATTCACGAAATCATGAACAGCGGCACCACCTGCAGCAGTTATCACGCCAATTCTTTTAGGAAAGCTAGGGATAATCTTTTTGTGTTCTTGTTCAAAAAGACCCTCTGCCAGCAGTTTTTGTTTGAGTTTTTCAAATTGGAGTTTTAAATCACCTTTTCCCGCCTTAGAGAGAGTCTTTGCAATCAGTTGAAAGTTTCCTCTTTTAGCATAAACATTGATTGGACCAGAAACTATTATTTTGTCTCCGTCTTTAAGACCTTTTACCAATGGATTTCTAAGTGCATCTCCCCTAAAAAGAGCGCAAGATAGAGATGCATCCGAGTCAGAAAGTGTAAAATAAAAATGACCCGTTTTTGAAGAGGAGAGATTTGTCACTTCTCCAATGACACTTATTTGAGAAAACTCAAATTCAAGAGAAGTCTTAATGGCATGAATAATATCTCTTACTTCTAAAGGCTGAGAAATACTCATGATTTTTGTTTAGTTTGATAAAAAGAAAAAGTCTTCAGTAGTTTAATGGCTTGAAGAACTTGATAATCTTCACTTGGTTTATGCTTTCTGAAGATATCTTCTTTTTTACTATCTTTCTTTTTTGATTTCCGAGACTTTATTCTAGCTGCTCGCTCAATTCGTTCTTTCTTTTCCTCTTCAAGTCTTGCTTGTTTTTCTTCTTCAGTCTCAATCGTCGCGGTCAAATGATTTCTCAGATCTTTTTCTCGGATATAGTTTGTTTCAAGTTCATGCTCATCCACCCACTCACTATCTAACTCATCAATCTCAATATCTGGAACAATCCCTAGGGCCTGAATCTTTCTATTTTTAGGAGTCATGTACTGAGCAATTGTTAATTTAACACCATTTGCATCATCGATTGGTACAACAGTCTGAACCGAGCCTTTTCCAAAAGTCTGAGACCCCATGATCAGCCCTCGTTTATAATCCTGGATAGCTCCAGCGACAATCTCAGAGGCTGAAGCGGAAGCTCCATTAACTAAAACAACTAACGGAGTCTCTAAATCTTTTTCCATACTTTTAATCACGTAATGAATATCTTTATCATTTGGATCTCTAGCTTCTGTCGAAACCACGACTCCTTCCTTCACAAAATGTGAGGTTACCTTTACAGCTTCATTTAATAACCCTCCGGGGTTATTTCTTAAATCTAAGATGATTCCCTTAAGACCACCTTTTTTCTTTGCCTGTTTTTTTAATTGTTTGTATTCATCCCAAATCGACTTTCCGGCATTCCTCTGAAATTGAATGAGTCTAATATAAGCATAGTTCTTTTTAATAAGTGCTGATTTCACGGATTTTACTTTGATAATTTCGCGTTTCATTTCAAAGTGTTGAATCCCCTTTTCTCCCTCTCTGACAATTCCTAGATGAATTTTACTCCCCTTCTTACCTTTCATAAGATCAATCGCTTCATCGAGGGTGTAACCCAAAACGGACTCATGGTTAATTTCGACAATTTTATCTCTGGTCTTCAGACCTGCTCTGAAAGCTGGTGAGTCCTCAATAGGTGTTACAACATAAATAACTCCATCCTTTTGAGTCACTTCAATACCTAGACCACCAAATTGCCCATCGGTATCATCTTGCATTTTTTTAAAAACGTCGTCACCAAGGTAAGCAGAATGTGGATCAAGAGTATCCATCATGCCCTTGATTGCACCTTCAATAAGCTTCTTCGTATCAACATCTCGATAGTATTTCTTCTCAATTAAATAGAGCACCTTGTTAAAAAGTTCTAGCTCTTCATATCGAGACTTTGTCACCGCAAACGAGCTTATAACAGTCAACAAGACAACTGCTCCTAAAACAATCTTCATGATTTAGACCTTTTTGTATGAAAAATTTTAAAGTATTCGTTTTTGATAAGCAGGTGCAATCCATTTAGCGGTATCTTCAACCTTGTTCTTTTTGCGAACTTCGAAATATAGGGATTTCGCAACCTCTTCATCTGAGACAGTATACCCTAAAATCTGGTTAAGTTTAACTGCCTCACCCTTTTTCGTCTTTACTTTCATGTCACCAAGCAGCACACTTTTTATCTCATTGCCATGGTCAATCATAATTACTTGACCGTAACTAGCAAGTTCCCCAACATAGACAACTCGACCCACTGCCGGAGCTAGGACAGGTTGAGTGCCTGTGTACTTCAAGGTTAAACCTTTCTTACCTTTCTTTAAAGACTGAAAGCCTTTCAAGGGAAGTCCAAAATCACCGTGGCCGCCTTGTGCCACTCTTTTAACTTTTTTGTATGCCTTTTGTTTAGCCAATAGCTTATCTAGCTCTGCTTGTAATGCATTACGTTTTTCCATCGTATCAATATAGTTTTGGCCTACAGTTTTTTTCTTATTCTCGAGGTTGATAATATATTGGTAAATAGAGTCTTCTTGCTCCCTAAAATCTTTTATACGAGATTCGTATTTATTTATATTAGAAAGAATATTTCGAGATTTATCTTGAGCCTTGGTCAAGGCTTGGAGCTTCTTTTTCAATATTTCGTGATAAATCTTTTCGTGAAAAATCTTATTGGAATTCTCAGTATCCTGCGCTTCCATTAAATAATTTAGATAAGCTTTTTTCGCTAATTGAAATTTTTCTGAGATTTTTCCAGCGGTTTCATTTAAGCTCTTCCTCTGTGACTCCAGCTGAGACTCAACATCTTTTAATTTTCCTTGATCCTCTAAAAAATCCATATTGTATTGAGAGAGTTCTTTATCAATCTGATTAAGCTCAGCTTCCATTTTATTTAATTTGTTTTGATAATTAACTAAGGAGTCTTTAACTTTATTAATTTTAGGTGCACTTAAAGCTTGAAAAGAGAAAATCAAAACGACAAAAAAGAAAGTTTTCACCCTAAATAGCTCTCCTTGCATGAGAAACAAAACCTACCAGAGCGACAATAATTGTCAATCCGATGGCCAAACTTAATGAGTAAAAATCGAATCTTTCTGTCCCCAAATACATCAAAGCATAAGCTGTAAGCCAAACCACACCAAAGCCCTGAGTCAAAATTCTAAGAGACACCGTTTTCTTTCTTTGAAAATTTTCAATGATAAAAGCGTGTTTTTTAAGCGGCCTCATAAATAAAGCCAAGCTAAAACAAAATAAGAAGCTCAATAAAACCATGAGAGCCGGAACTCCACCTGTTTGAATGACCTCAATCAGCTTGACTTTAGAACGGCTCATACTAGGAAACTTGAATTCTCCAACAGTAACAGATTCTTTGCCCACCAGCCTTACCAGGTACTCACGAATAAGCTTCAAACTTTTAGGTTTTAAGCCTTGAGCCACTTCAACCTTTAGCTTCTTATAGTTTAGCTCCGAAAGGCTTTGAAGTATGTCGCCTCCATAAGCTGCCTTCAATCTTTCAATCTCATCCGTTGCATTTAGCTGACCGTGAGAGCTAATTGCAGTCACGCCAGGCAATTGAGACATCTTCCTTTTAATCTTAGAAAAAGAAACCTTATCATCCACCAATGCATTAAAATAAGGTTGTTGAGACTTTAGTTTTCCCAGCTCACTAAGTTTATGATCAATATTGTCTTGAAAGTGAACAGTTAAGATAAGTCCTAGACTGCTAAAGCAAGCAAGCAGACTTACCAAAAGGTTTTGTTTAGAAATTTTGAAGAATTCACCTAAATAAAACATGCGTGTCCTGAGTATACAAGTTTTCCATTTTCGAGATGAACAATTTTTCCAGGAAAGTTTTTAATTAATTCCCTATTATGTGTGGCCCAAATAACAGTTAGGTTCCTTTTTACGTTGTAAAAATTTAAAAGATCAAAAATTTTATGGGCATTTTCCTTGTCTAGGGAAGCAGTAGGCTCATCAGCCAGTAAGATTTGCGGTCTGGTCAAAAGTGCTCTTATAAGCGCGGCTTTATGTTTTAAGCCACCATTGGCCTGACTTACCTTCAGGTGTACTCTATCTTTGATTCCCAACAGCGCGATTAACTCATTTCTATCTGATATGAATTCAGCTTTTGTTTTATAGAGAGATCTATCATAGGCATACCAAAGATTTTCTTCAATCGTTAAGTCATCGAATAATTTTAAGTCCTGAAAAACTTGAGCGACAAAGCGCTCATCGGTCATGCCATAAATTTTGCCGGAAGTTGGTCTTAGATGACCTGCTAAAAGGTTTAAGAGAGAAGTCTTCCCTGCACCAGACTTACCTGTTAAAAAGATCATATCTCCAGGGTTAATAGTCAGAGTAACCTGATTAAGTGCTTTCAGTCTTCCATAAGATAAACCTATATTATCTAAATGGTAGATGAATTGATCTTTTAAATTAATGCGGGATCGGTTTTCCCGTTGAAACACACCTCTCATTGACAACCTTCCACTGTCTTACCACTTCAAGGGCTAAGCCTCTGAAAAATGGGCAGATCCATCTGCACTTATAGTTTAACGCAATGGAGCTTATAAAGTAAAGAGTCTGAGTAAATTCCCCTCTTGAATTCCAAAATGCCAGATGCTAGCACTCGGTTTCTGGGGCCAAATTATCACCTTTCAATCACACCTTCTTGGACCAAAAGATCATAAGCAGAGTCTGAGCAATATACATTGGGAACAAAATTATTAGCATTTTGGATCATTGAGAGAATTGAGTTTTCTACATCAACTAAAAGTTGAACATCTCCCGATTGGGTGAGTATTTTTGTCGGGTCTCTCTCCAGCAAAACATTAGAAAATTTTTGATCTCGAATAATTCTTTTTTTAGACTTCGTAAAAATAATATTCTTCTTAGGGATATCCCCGACAACCCAATCTTTATCAGTGCCTTTTTTGCGAATCACCTCAGCAATCTCATCAGCTTTTTGCCTGGCCTTTCTGATCACTTTATCTGAGTCTTGCTCATCTTGATTTAAGATACGTTGATTAAACTCTGAGCATCTTATTGTTCGCGGAGATTTTTCAAACAGAAGGCATTCTGCGATTTCCTTCATCTTTATATATTTATTAAAGAATCCTTCAGAATATAATTGATGTACTCGTCCCATGAAATATTGATCGTTAAAACTGTAAAACTGAACCGGATTATTTTTCACCATATCCAGTAGTTCTGAATAAGTATAAATCTGAGATTTTTCTAAAAGAAAGAATGTAAGCTCTTCGGCAAGGGCATCATATTTGGCACCTCTTGCAGACCTTACAACCTGTGAATACCAAGCAAAGCGAGCATTTAAAAAATCCTCGACGCAATGAAGAGCATTGTGCTTAATACAAAGGACATCTTGCCCAGCAATCTCTACTCTCTCAAAGTGGTGAAGAAGATAATCTCTATCATAGGTTCCATAATTAAGACCTGTATAATGGGCATCTCGTAAAAGATAATCCATCCGATCGCAATCAATTTCCGAATGCAGAATTTGATTAGCAATAATATCCTTACTAATACCTTTTACTAAGTCTGAAATTTCTTGTGGGTCGATATGAAACTTTTTAAGAATAGAAGTTATTCCATTATCATAATCGGTATTTTTAATAATATAAGAACCTAGATGCTCATGGTCGTCGGGGTGTCCTTTAGAATTTTTAGAATTTGTTGTTTCACCATATCGAATATAAGCCATCTCTGTGGTGTGAGAGAAACAAAATGTTCCCAAGTCATGGAGAAGAGCCGCGAGTCTTATTGATTGATGTCTTTGCTTCTGAGCAGAGACTTCCTTCGAATCATGCAATTGTTCATCTTTAACTGCAAGACCAATAGACTTTAAAATCTCATGGGCATTATTCATGACACCAATAGAGTGCCCATAACGTGAATGCTCAGCTCCAGGAAAAGTATAAAATGAAAAACCAATTTGCTTGATCCATCTGAGGCGCTGATAAAAGGGAGTGTGGATAATCTCATACTCAATAGCAGTGAGACTAATAAATCCGTAAAGAGGATCGTAGATTATTTTATTTTTTTGATTTGGGGCTTCCATGCTCTTAGAGATAAAAGACCCCACCGTTGAAGTGGGGTCTTATTATTTTTAGTGTAAAGTTGCTTTTTTACGCCCTCTTTTCTTTTTCGCTGGTGCGACTTTCTTTAGGGCAAATTCGATTAAAGTTCTTGCTTCAGCTCTTAGATTATTATCATGAATAAATCTATAGAGGCTTTCAATCTCGGATGAACTTTTAAATGCTTTCATTCCAGCTGAAGCTTCTTTATCTGGTGTTGCTGCTTTTGTCTTAGCCATTATATTCTCCTGTGAGAGTCAATTTTACTTGGTCGAAATCAATACCACAACGGTTATTTATTCTGACTTTGCGTGTACTAGTCCGTAGCTGTGTAACTTGTTGTAGAGAGTCTTCACTGTGATCCCTAAACACTTTGCAGCACGAGTTTTATTACCACCTAAATGCTCTAAAGTACGACAAATATGCATCTTTTCAAGTTCGTGGAGGGTCATTTCGGAGAAGTCTTCAACTTTCTCTTCTACCACTTCCTCGATCACTTCTAAGTCTGGAAGATGTGACTCGTCAATAAATTGCTCGCTCACAAGAATTGCCGTGCGCTCCATTAGGTTTTTAAGCTCGTGGATATTTCCTAACCACTGATAGTTCGTTAGTTTTTCGATGGCCTTACTAGTTAGGACTTTGCCTTCTTCTTTATTAGAATTATTGATGAAATACTCTGAAAGAATTTTGATATCATCTTTTCTCTCTCTTAAACTTGGCATCATAACATTCATGATATTAAGTCTATAAAGGAGATCTTCGTTAAAACCAATTTCTTCAGCTCTTTCTTTTAAATCTGTCTTTGTCGTAGAGATAATTCTCACGTTTACGGCCATCGGGATTTGAGAATCCATCGTATAAAGCTCTCCCGTCACAAGAAATCTTAGAAGCTTATCTTGAATGGCCCTTGGAAGTTCTTCTACTGTGTCTAAAATTACAGTCCCGCCATTTGATCTTTGAATAGCACCCGGTCTTTCTTGAGTTCCAAAGATTTCACGCTCTATTTGCTCATAGCTTAAAGCTGAGCAATGTACCACCGCGATTTCTCGACTCGCTCTATTCGAAAGATTATGGATTTTTTTAGCTAAAAGCTTCTTTCCTGTTCCTGATTCACCTTGAAGGAGAATGGGAAAGTCTTCGTTGGCGACTTTCTGTGCAATATCCATGACCTTCACGAACTCATTAGAGTGCCCAATCATTTCAATCTTTTCTACCTTTCCGGCGGAACCCATTGTGCTGGGTCCTCTCAGCAGAAGCTCTTCCTCTTTCTCTTTAATCTTTCGCTCTAGTTCCTTATTAAGGTTCTTAGCAATAAGGTACATTCTCATATTATTAATAGGACTTTCTAGTTTTTGGAAAAGATCAAGGATATGACTGACATCCTCTTCACTAAACTTTCTGTCTTCTTTTGAGCTTTGAACATGTACCGTTCCTAAAATTGACCCATCTGAAATGATAGGTACACAAAGCTCTGACTCTACACAATCATCTCTTTTAGTTGTCGCTAAAAGAGGATCTCGTTTTGAGTTTGAATAGTAAGCTCTCTTTGTTCTTACTACATAGCCTGATAGCCCTTGTCCTTTGTTGTAGACCAAACCTTCATTAATCGAACCCCCGTTCTCTGCCATTAATTGTGTTGATCCATCTAAGTACGCTTCAAAAACTTGAACCTTGTACTCATTAAACATTTCCCCAATAAACCCCGATAGACGACTGAAAAACACAACTTCGTCCAAATTGCTTAGAAGTTGAGCGGATAGTGTTGAAACTTTATCCATGTCCAAAGCGTTGTTCATTGATCTCTCCTTTACAGTATTGTTTATTGTTACATAATTGACACTATGTGTTACTTTTTCAGTATATCAGTGCATGGAATTTTTACAAGACTAAAGAACTCAAGTGTTCAATCTTTATGCAAATTTATCTGTAATTTCTATAGGTTAGACCACCTAGGGCTAAAAATCTTCCCATAATCGCTAGTGATTTTTCGTATAATTTCCCCGTCTCTGTCCATAATATAGACATCTTGGGTTGCACGCTTTCTTGTGATCACTCTTTGACTAGTAAAAACAATGAATTGGCCGTCCGGTGAGAACCAAGGTTCTTCGTTAGATCCGAAGTTTTTAGTCAACCTGACTAAATTTTCGCCATTACTACCGATACGATAAATATCAAACCTATCATCTACCCAGGAAGAAAAAACGATCTCGGTTCCATCTGGATTAAAACGTGGAGCCGCGTTAAAGCGCCCTACAAAGCTTATTCGCTTTACGTTCTTTTCGCGCCCTTTAGGATCTAAAGTATAGATCATAGCTTTTCCAGCCCTTCCAGACAGAAAAGTCATCAAACTGCCATCCGAGTTAATATGCGGATCAACATCATCGCTATAATGACTTGTGATTTTCTTTTTATGACCATTTGAAAGGTTTAATTGATAAATGTCCGCATTTTTTTGGTAACTTAGAGTTAAATAAAGACTATCGCCTGACTTACTAAAGACAGCCCCAGAGTTTATTCCGTCAATATTAGATACGAGTCGAGACTTTTTGGTTGTAAGATCCATCATATGCAAATTTAAGTTTTTTACATTATGAAAAGAGCCATCGCCTCTGCCAGTAGGCTTTGTTTTATCTTCAATCAATGTATAGACGACTCTATTGTTATCAGTAGAAAGCGAGGGAGAAATGAGAATGCTATTGAAGTAGGTCAGTCTTTTTTGGTTGGCACCGTCAAAGTCCATGACGTAAAGTTCTTTTCTAATATCGTTACCTCGAGAAGTCCTATCCGATACGAAATAGATTTGAGTTTTAAAAATTGATTTTTGACCTGTTAAACTCTGGTAAATTTGATCAGAAACTTCATGGGCAGTGGCCCGAATATTCTTAAAATCTACAGCTATTTTTTTATCTAAGAGGCTTTTTTTATCCTTAAGGTTTTCAACTTTGACTCTAAGCTGAAAACTTTTATCCCCCTCGACGCGCACTTCTGCTAGGTATTTTGTTTGTCCACTTTTGTTGTCTTGGATTTCATACTTTGAACGATAGAAATCAAAATCGGACTTCAAAATTTCTCTTACGAGTTCAAGCTTAGCTTCCTCATCAGCATTTAATGAACTCTTTTTTAAAGCTGTTTCAAAATATATTTTTTCTTTTTCGGTATCGGCCTCTCCGACAGCCACAACAGTTAAAGTATCTTCAGCAAAAGCTGAAAAAGACAAGCACAATAGACCTATGAGAAAAGACAATTTCATTTCAACTCCTTATAGGGGAAATCCCAGTCCAACTTCTCCAGAAGAAACACGAGTTAAAATTGAAGAAGGTGGGGGTCTGAGAGGGCTTGCTTTCTTAATCGCAAGAAGTGCTTTTTGATCGTACTCAGGCTGGCCGCTTGGCTCCACCACTTCAGAACGAAGCACTTTTCCCGTTTTACTTATATAAATTTTTATTCGACATTGAAGATTTTGAGACGCAAGGTAGCTAGGTAACTTCCAATAGGGTCTGATCTGATCCGGTAGACTTTGAACGTAAGAAATAAACTCTTGGTTTTTTTTATCTAAAATATCACCCTTAACACTATTGCCAGTACTCGCTTTATTTCCCTCTAGCACCAACTTTCTTAGGGCCGTTTCATTATATTTCTTTTTTGTAGGCTTTTTTTTCTCCACTTCTTTGGCACTATAGCTATTGAGAAAAGACTTAATATCAACTTTTTTTGCTTTTTCCTTAAAGACTTTTTGATCTGGATTTTCCTTTAGCACCACTTCTGCTGGTTTTTCTTCTTCAGTCGTAGTTTGGTCCAAATTAGTATTTTCTAATTCTTTTAAAGTATCTTTAGGCATTCCTACTATATCCACCCTAACTGCTGACTTAATGAGATCAATTTTTTGAGGGGGTTTTGAGAAGTCCAAAATATTTAAATCTAAAACTGATTGCAACAGGTAGAATCCAAGGAAAACGAGTATATGGAGGGATAATGCAATCCCCAAATATCTATTAAACCTGTCCTCGACCTGATAATACCTCATGGCTTTTTATCAATCTCCGTCACTAATGAAATTTGGGAGATTCCGGCATTTTTCAATGCAGAGATGGTTCTCGCCACATTGCCGTAATCAAGCCCATAATCGGCTCTCAAAAATACAGTCTTTGTACCTTTTTTCTTCATCTGCTCTTCAATAACGCTGAGAATTTCTTCTTTAAGGTATTTTTCTTTACCTATAAAAAACTCTCCCGCTCGATTTATGGATAGAATCACTTGTTCCTGGGTCAGTTTTAAATTATTAACTTTTTTGGTTTTAGGAAGATCTAGATTTACACCTGAGAACATTAAAGGCGCAGAAACCATAAAGATAACCAAGAGAACCAACATAACATCGACTAAAGGAGTGACATTTATATCGGATATAGGTCCTTTTTTATCGTTTAACTTAAAACTCATGAAAACCTTTTATTTATCAATCTTTAGAGATGAGGACATTGCGCTCAATAAAATTTAAAAACTCTTGCCCAAAACTTTCCATCTCAAGGGTAATATTCGAAATTCGATTGCTAAAATAATTAAAACCCCAGACAGCAGGTATAGCAGCTGCTAACCCTACTGCTGTTGCCACCAGAGCTTCCGCGATACCTGGGGCAACCGCTTCAATACTTCCCCCACCAGAGGCAAGACCAGCAAAAGCATCTATAATTCCCCAGACAGTTCCAAAGAGTCCGATAAAAGGACTTATTGATCCGATGGTTGCCAAAGTCGATAGCTTATCGTCCATAACTTCAGAAGCCTCATTTGCGCCTTGTTTTAGGGATCTCTCAAGAGCCGCCATACCGTGTTCATTTAAATAAGTTCGAAGTTCATCTTCTCTGCCCGTCTCTTTTAAGCGAGCTCTAATCTTTTTAAGTTCTCCAAATCCATGTCGAAACATGACACTCGAAGTAGATTTCTCGAGACTCTCTGCTTGACCTTGAATTTCAACTAAGCTTTGGCTACTTTGAAAAAAAGATAAAAAATCACCATTTTGATCTAAAATTTTTTGAAACGTTTTTCTCTTTTGGTAAATTATCGCCCAAGAGACGATTGAACAAATTATTAAAAGCAGTAAAACAAACTTCACTACTAAACCTGACTCCAAGAGAATTTGAAAAATATCTAAGCCGCCTTCCATGACGCCTCCTTTTTAATAGTTCTTATTATCTTAAGTTCATGAAATTTAGTCAATTTAGACGTGAGAATCGATCATAGGCAAATCCTACTGACCAGATAAAAACCGCAAATAAGAAAAACTGGAGTTCAAAGCTCCGATTCTCCTCCCAACCAGAGAATAAATTAAGCCCAAGCAGACTATTTAGTGGCGCAACTGTAGCAAAGCAATAAAAGACTCCATCAGAGTATCGATTTGTCAGGCTAAAGTGGTAGAGGGTTATAAAGTGAAGAAGTGCTAAGATTAAGTAGACACCCAAATAAGGAATTGTCAGATGGGTTGCAAAAGCAAATAAAAAAGCCGCTCCTAAGAAAAGTAATCTCTTATCACTGTCTCCAACTTTGTAAATGACTGACAATAGATACAAAAAAGTCATATCTAAGTGTAAAAAAATAATGATCCCAAAAAATGAGCTCACAAACTCACCCTCGTTATCGACGGCAATATTAGCAGGAGCGTAGAAGTATTTAGAGACGACAGTCACTACTCCTACTAAGAAGAGACTGAATAAGATTCCCTTTTGCGTGGGATAGTTAAATCCGGCCTTCAATTCATCCCAAAAGCTAATTTTCTCGCGGTAATTTAAATTGAGAAATTTTAAGCAAATAAAAAAAGAGAGAGATTTTGCGACAACTAAGAGTTCCCACCTATTTTTTGAAATCCAGCCATCTATAGTGGCCATATCATGTTCCAGTAGAAAGTGAAAAAACGAAACCGAAGAAGTTATCGCCATATGAATAATAAAGTACAGGACAGAATATCCAAAATAGAAGAAAAGACTCTTTCTCGCATTAATGCTAAAACTCACGAACTAAATTACCTTTTTTTTGGGAGATAACCATTGCATCTGGAGTTCTGGCGAAGGATAGATTTTTAAATAGTCCTTATAAAGAAGATCATTTTTTATCAAGCGATCTATCTTTTTTAAAAGGTTGAAATAAGCTCCCCAGAGTGCAGGATCTGATTTAAGGTAGGAGTCCATTTGTTTTGTCACTTCAAATTGCTGCTGAAAATTAAAGCCTTTTGAAAAAATAATCTCATCATAGCCCCCTAGAAATTTCATAATCATTTCTTTTTTTGGAGCTTCTTTTCCATGAAAATTAGTGCCCAAGAAGTCTACTTTTTGATCAAGATTTTTTTTCAAATAATCCTTTTCTAGCCTTAGCATATCCTCTAGTAAAAGAAGCGATATATCAACCTTAGTTAAATCCATCGTTCTCATAAAGGGCAAAGATATGACAAAAATATATCGATCTTTTCCTGCCGGAAGTCCCAGATGTGTTACCTTTGGTGAGTTTACAATCAGTATTTTATAATGCTTGTTAAAGAAGCCAAAGTTTTCTAATAAATTCTTAAATGCTGAGTCGATCCCATATTCAGGTTTGGGAAAATCCCATCTCAATAACTGAGCATTTTTCACCAACCAATACTCGCTGATATGAAGCCAAAAATCGTCAGCATCGGGATAGTTGTAACGTGAAATATTTATTTTTTGTTTCTCTTTTTTAATCTCTTTTACGATTCGCTCTTTTTTCTTTTTCTCTTCGACAAGTCCATCATTTTTAAGGACTGACTTTATATTTGAATAATTGAGCAAGTCTTTCTCAGATTCTTCCATTGTTTCCGTCTGCCCCATGGCTGAAAATACTAACAATATCTGAATCAAAAAAGAGTGAGTCCATCTATTCATTTAGCTTGTGTCCTCCCTTGCAGGTAATGGTCACTAAGCTTTCCCCAAAAGTACATTTCTGATAAATCGAGATTGAATATCTGATAAAACTTAGGGTATTTCTCTTGAAAACAGGGTGGCCTATTCGTCGAGAGAAACCGAAGTTCAATATAACCTTTATCTTCACCTACCTGAACATATGCCCACCCATCAGGAGTACTATCATTGCTTAGAAGTTTTACCGAGTGCTGACATTGAACGATAGTTAATGAAGCTGAATCCCGAGCTGGATTTTTGTGAACATGACCTAAAAACTCATTAAAGTACTTTCTTCCCATAACCTCTTTTGCGAGGCTTGCATGAGATAAAAGAATCAGTCCCAAAGCAATACTAAGTTTCATACTTTCCACCGAAACTGAATGGTCTCCCACTTATGACATTGAGGGCAGCGCCAAAAAATTTCATCTGAGTTAAACCCGCATTGACTGCAATAATGTCTCGTAAGAGAGCTATGAAGTGAGCCTAAAAGATCTGCAGTTTGCTGAAGGGCTTCTTTGTCTTTTTTGATATCAATCAATAATTTTATATGTTCGATTTTTAAAACATCACTATTTGCTTTATTCTCTTTGAGCCACTTGGTTAGTAGTTCATAAGCCTCTTCTTTACGATCTTCACCTTTTAGGAGCCTTATTTGTGACAAGATAACTGAGGCAGAGTCTCTTAGATCATCATCTTGTAGATCAAGAAAGAAGTTTTTAAGCTGGGCAAGACTATTTTTAAAAGACTCAATCTCATTTAAAGTCTCATCTTCAAGTGAAACAAAAATAAATGATGTGTACATAGGGTGTTCTTTTAAAAGTTCCGTTAAAAGGAAGTTTGCATCTTCTAATTTCCCTTGAATGAGAAAAAGCTTCAACTTCATAATTTTTGCAGAAACAGAAGGAGCAAATCGAAAAGCATCATCTAAATCCTCTGCAGCAGAGAGAAAGTCTTGATTCTCAAAATGAGACTTAGCTTTCTCCACTAAGATATGAGAGATGGTCTCGGACTGGTTGTCTTGACCAACTTTAGAGAGCATAATTCGATAATTATAGGCTTGATCCCAATCACCAATATCCTCGTAAATCCGACAGAGTGCTTTTATCACTTCATCTTGATCGCGGTTGATTTTTAAAACATCTTTGTAAGTTTCAATTGCCTTATCTAGAAATCCACCTTTATCGAAGTCGATCGCAAGTTCTTTTAAGGCCCTAAGTCTTGTGGATTCATTTATATTTTCTCTCGCGATCAATGAACGATGAATACTTATAGCCTTATCTATTTCGCCGTTGGATCGAAAAAGACCTCCTAGAGCAAAATAAGTATCTAAAGTTTCGCGATTAAGGTCGACAGCATTTAAAAACTCTTTGATAGCAAGATCTTTATTTCCTGAGATTAAGTACTGAGTTGCATTTAAGAAAATTTTAGACTGCGCTTCAAATATACTATCTCGGTATTTCTTTGATAATTTAACTCCATGTTCTTTTTCTACTATGAAGTGGTAAAAAAGAATAAGTGTTATCAGTATTGCTAAGACCGATAGCAAATTCTCTCTAACGAGGGAAAAAACTTCAATTAAATCCAACACTCACCTACTTATGCAATAAAAGGGGAACGGAGTCTGCTTTGAGAAAGTATCCAAGATCTTGCACACTTTCTTCTAATCCCCCAAGTATTTCCATTAACTGAGATTCTTTTTTAAGTTTTATGAACTTAAATCCAAACTCTTCTTTAAGCTCTAATTCTTGATGAATCAGTCTACCTGCTTGCCACAGACCTGCGATCTCATCGACTAACCCACGCTCTTTGGCACCCTGACCTGAAAAAATTTGTCCTTGCGCGTATTTTCTTAAGCCTTCTATTCCTTCAACTAGCTTTTGCTCGCGAACCTTAAAAATGTCCATGATAAACTGTTCATGAGTATCTTCGATGAGTTCTGTTAAAAGGAGTCTCTCCTCTTTAGTCATGGAGCGAGCAGGGCTTCCAATATCTTTATATTTACCAGCCTTAATCACCTCAGGCTTTATCTTGGCCCACTCATAGAGCTTCTCAAGATTTGTAAAATTCATTATGACCCCAATCGAACCAGTTAAGGCCCCCGCTGGAGAATAAATCTTTCTACAAGCTGCTCCTATATAATATCCGCCGGAGGCAGCAACGGTGCCAAAACTAGCGTAAACCGGTTTTTCTTTATCGATTCTTCTAATCTCTTCGTAAATCTCCTGGGTCGGACCTACAGCTCCACCTGGTGAATTCACACGAACAATTATCGCTTTAATCTTGTCGTCTTTCTCAGCTTTGATCAGTTTTTCTACCGTTTTTCGAGACTCCATGATGACACCCTCAACCTCTATAACGGCAATAGGTGCATTTTTAGCATTGAGAGATTCACTAAGACCCTGACTATCCTTAAGTGTGCTTACCGTATAAAAGGCAAAAATAAGAAAAATAAGAAAGAGGACAGTAATGAGAATAAATATTCCGACAATTCCTTTTGAACGCTGATTCGACACAATAACTCCTAAAATTCCAATAAAATACGTACGCTATATTATAGACCAACAGTAAAAAATAGAGAAATTTAAAGCACTTAACAGACCAAAAAGATCAAGAACCAACGCTAGAAGAAATAGATTCCCTTTAGCCTCTAAAGTTTGATGCTAAAAATCCGATAATTTTAAGAGAAATCTAGATTGTATTAGACAGTCAAAGGAAAGCGTATGAAGTTTAGTTTAGTCATTCTAATGAGTTTTCTATTTATCGGAAGCAGTTTCGCTGAGATCGCGCAGCACGATGAAACGACTTTGGAGTCAGACCTAGGCTTTCGCTGGGAAGATGGTAGTGAGGACGCTAACGACAGAGATGTTGCCAGCGAAGAAGAAGAGTACCAGGAAGAAGACTCTGAAAGAGATGTCGCTTCAGAAGCTCAAGGTGAGAGTATTCAGTTTTGGAAATACGAGGGTGAAAAGTAAAAAATAACAAGGTAAGCCAAAGATGAAAATGCATATCAAGTTTTTACAAGATAAAATGGGGAATCTTTTCGTATCTCAGGATTCAAAATATTTTCTTTCCACTGCTTTTAAAATGACATTAGTGCCAGTATTTTTCTTTAGCCTTCTAGCCTACTCTATTTGGAATCTAATGGAGCTTAACTTCAATTTTTTCGTCGCCAATGGCTTTGACTCAGGAGAAGGTTTTAAAGAAGTTTTCTACCAATCAATATTTGGAGATATAAGTGAATACTCAGTTTATCTAGTTGTTTTATTAGGAGCTATTTTCCTATCAGGGATTCTCGTTTCTTACTTAGCCTTAAGACCTTTTTGGCATGTTGAAAAGCATATCTCAAAAATGATCCAAGGTTCTAAATCAGAATTAAACGTACAAGGCTTAAATAAGAACAAACTTTTTTACCGAGTCTCCAGGATTTTTCTCAAATTCTTAGAAATAACCAAATCAACTGGACATGCCCCTAAGATTCGCCTTCCTGCAGACCTTGAGAAATTAAACAGCCCAAAGCTTGATAAAGTATTCTTATTACAATATGCATGCGTGGTTACTGCGGTCTGTATGATTTGTAGTTTTGCCCTTATTTCATTTACATCTGAGTTTTATCAGCAAATTGTAGATAAATCGAGCCAACTTCTAGCCGCTGATAGAGTTGTGACAACTTTCGTCTCTGAAGAAATGGCGCTCTTAGAGAAAGTAACTAATATGGTTTTACTTGGTATGATCTTTGGATATCTTTTGATTTCTAAAAATATTATCAATGCCGTTGATGGTGTTAGTTATGGTTTTGCTAGAGATATGCTAAGAATTGTAAACGGTGAAGACGATATCAAACTTCGCCCAAGATATGCTGATCCAGGAAAATCATTTGCCGTTACCGCTAATGATTTTTTGGACATTGTTTATCCCTATGAACAAGATATTCAAGAGCTATCCTATGAGTCACTACCAGAAGAGCTGGATGAAGTTCTAGTAGAAAATGTCATTAAAAACGACTTCAACTTTGATCAACATAAGCTTGAAGAAGAGCATGAAGATTTATCAGATGATTCAGATCTTCCTCCATCGTTTATTCAAGAGAGTCAAGATCTTGAGGGAAATAAAGTCTTCAAAATCACCACACCGACAGGTCAGAAGTTTGAAAACCTCAGCGAAGATATGGCGATTAAAGTCGTTCTAGAAATGGAAAACCAGAAGAAAGCCAGTTAATCCCAAAGATTAACTTTCTCGTACTCAGATTTAAGCTGACCACAAGCGGCCAGGATGTCGTCGCCTTTAGTCTGACGAACCGTGCAAGTGTATCCTCTTCGATTTAACTCCTCCATAAAATACTGAATTCGTTTTTGGGTTGGCTGTTTGTATTCACTACCCGGGTACTCATTAAAGGGAATCAAGTTAACCTTCGATTCTTTTCTGTTCAATAATTCACAAAGGGCTTCGATATCAGAGTCTTGATCATTCAGATCTCTGATAAGTAGGTATTCATAGGTAATACGTCGATGTGCTTTTAAAGGGATAGATTTTATGGCTTCGAATAAACGTTTTAAATCATAGGCTTTATTAATCGGCATCAATTGAGTTCGCGTACTATTTTTTGCAGAGTGAAGTGAGATCGCAATATTTATAGGAGGGAAATCATGAAGCATTTTAATTTTTGGAACTAATCCAGATGTGGATAAGGTAATTCTTCTCTGTCCAAGTCCAAATCCAAAATCATCAAGAAAGTTAATGGTCGCTTTTTTTACGTTTTCGTAATTATGTAAAGGCTCCCCTTGTCCCATATAAACGATATTAGTGAGTCTTTCCTCCGGATGTACATTTTCTTTGAGCCATATTGTGATTTTTAAAAACTGTCCTGTCACTTCTCCCGCTGTTAAATGACGTGTTAATCCTTGGGTTCCCGTGTGACAAAAAGTACATCCAATGGCACAACCCACTTGAGAAGAGATACATTGAGTGAGTCTATTTTTGGCAGGAATGACAACCGTTTCGATTGTCTCTCCATCTTTAAGCTTGAGCAGAAATTTTCTCGTCCCGTCCACCGACTCTCCCTGCCAAACCACTTCAGGCAATTCTAGAGAGTAGTTTTGCAAAATAAACTCTTTCACCTTTTTAGAAACATTGGACCACTCGTTAATATCAAGCTGATTTTTTTTATAGATCCAATCAAAAATTTGTTTTGCGGCGAACTTATTTTGACCATGACTTACCAAGGTCTCGGCCAGTTCTTCTCGCGTAAAATCAAACAAGCTTTGCATGGCGCGCAAGGTACTTAAGTCATCGGAATTTGACAACTCTATCGGTAAATAATTTAAAAGAATTATTTCGAGATTTTAGTAACTTAGACTAGAAAAACTTGCCAAAAACACCTTTACTGTCTTTATGGAGGTCGATTTTGAGACCATACTTATGAAAAATCTGACGAAAGCTCATCAAATCATTACTTCCTTCAATACCAATATTGAAATCCGTTGTGTTCAAAAGGTAGACGGACGATATTTTTAAACTCTCAATCAGACGATAGCAAAACTCAGTCAGCTCGTCTTTCGTATGAAACGTTAACTCACTTTCTTCCGAATGCTCAGGCCTAACTCTTCTTATATCATCATCTGAGACCAAACCTTGAGGAGTGAAAAGATAGGAAATATAATAACAAGACTCTGTTGCGAGAAATTCATCAATATTATTAAAACGATAAATTGCGTAGACGGCTTCATTTGCTCTCATGGTTCAAAACACCCAAAATCAATTGTTATGCTCCCACCTGGCATCATCAAAAGCTCAATACCAATAGGAGTTGATTTAATTTCAACGAATTTTTCGTCGACAGATCTTAAAAAAGCAAATCCTGCTGTAGATTTAAATCTCATTTTCTTTTTATAGCTAGTTGGATTATAAACATGCACTCTTCTAATTTCTTCGTAACTTAATTCAAATGAATTCGCAGCTCTCTTCATCCAAAAGAATTGAACATCTGAATCTTGGTCCACTTGCATATGCTTAAGTTCGAGATAGGAAACCATTGTCTGCCAAAAACCTTTGCGCTTTAGAAGCGAAGTCTGGGCCAGTCTTTGTCTATCGTAAGTTATAACAAGCCCCTCCCCTAAAGAAGCTTTCATAACAGGCGAAATATAATTTACCTGTTCAGTTTTTATTTCGTTTTCCACTAAAAAATAACGAAACTTACTAGCGACTTCATCAGACATTTGATGGGTATCGAGAAAAATTCTCTGTCCACTCATAAAAAGTTTTAAGATCTGTTTTATGCCTTTTTGATCCAGCCTCTCTCCAAAAAAGAAGAACACTTTTCTACTTTCCAGATCATCAAATTCCTGTTTGTACTCTCTCGAAATATGATAGGACCAAGGATATTCAGAATTAAAAAAGTGGGAAAGTCCTGAGTCTTGCATAGCATTTTCAAAACTAAAATGCCCTTCACCCCAATCATTTAGTTCAAAGAAAACTAAAGGGCTATAACTCAAACTTGAGTCATCTGAATAGTAATCGTCATCTAATAAGCTTCTCACAAAAGTTTGATTGACTGTATCTTTAAGAGCCTTTCCCAATGCCTTACTTTTTATCTTGGAGTCTAATAATATTGAACTTGGGTAAACACCATGAACGATACTTTTCATGAGAGGTCTAAAATAATCGTTTTCATGATCCCATTGATCAAAACTCCTTCTAAAGAGGTCCACGGAGGATCCACCCAGAAGGCAAGTAGATAGCTCACCTCTCCAATTACCTGCAAGGGTCTCCTTAGCGGCATCTAAATACAAGCTACTAATCAAAAGAGAATATTCATGTTTAAGTTCAACTAGTGATTCTTCATCTTGACCTAGATCTTGTACTTTCTCTGGCTCGGAATCTTTTATCTGTTTGATATAGCGAGCAAAACCGTCTTGAAATGACTTAGAATAATCTTTAAAGTAGGAAACTATATGTCCACCTTCAATTCGGTGACAATTTAATCCATAGATCGCCTCTGAAATCCCAGCTTGGCTAAAATAGCTTCCTAATTGATAAACAAATTTTCGATAAGCTTGAAAAACTTTTGGGTCATAAAAGCTATAAACCTTGTTCACCATTTGAGCTGAATCTATAACTGTAACAGCTAACCTTTCTTGGTTCTCTGAGAGTTGCCTAGCCAAATACGATGGGACTCCACCGTTAGTGAGAAAAGGAGCTGGACTCACTGGAATCGCAAATACAATTTTGACTCCAAGAGAGCGAGCTATCTCTGCTAATCTTCTTAAGTTTGTTTCAGGTTTCTGGTGTCCAAAATCAAAATGATCTTGATAGTCAGAGTGAAGGGCCCAAAAAATAGGAACGATAATGGGACTTACCCCTTGGTAGTCACGAAGTTTAGTTTCCCACAAGGAAGAAGAAGTCTTCCAATATAAAAACCAATTTTCTGCTGGACAAGACGCATCAAAATCTCGCATCTCGGGTGTTGTCAAATTTTCCAATGAGACTCCTTATGCTAAATTCTAGAGGAAAAAAAACAGTGTTGCTAGTGTGTCAATAACTGATTAAAATACTTGGAAAAGGCATATAAGGAGTAATGATGTGGTATTTTACAGATGAGGAAAAGCAATTGGTTGAAGTCTGTCGTGATTTTGCCAATAAAGAGCTCGCTCCATTTGCGGAAAAACACGATCATGAAGAGACCTTCAATATAAATGCCTTTAAAAAAATGGGCGAATTAGGTCTACTTGGAATCACTGCCGATCCTGAGTATGGTGGATCAGGTCTAGGCGCAACAGCTGCGACTATTGTCATGGAGGAATTTGGAAAAGCTTGTGCCGGAAGCACTTTATCCTATCTTGCTCACTCCATGCTTTGCGTCAATAACCTTAATAAGAATGCCTCAAAAGAGCAAAAAGCAAAATATCTCCCTAAACTTATCACAGGTGAACATATCGGTTGCATGGGAATGAGTGAACCAGGTTACGGATCTGATGCTGTTGGAATGCAGTGCAAGGCTAAAAAAGACGGTGATGAATATATCATTAACGGAAATAAGATGTGGATCACCAACGCTCAGTACGCAGATGTGGTTTATCTCTACACCAGAACTGGTCAAGGGAGAAAAGATCTGAGTACTTTTATTGTAGAAAAAGGGACTCCTGGATTCTCTGTATCAAAAGAGATTCATAAAATGGGAATGCGCTCTTCTCCGACGGGAGAGCTATCATTTGAAAATTGTCGCGTCCCAAGTGCAAATCGAGTTGGTGAAGAGGGGGACTCACTTATTCACATGATGAGAAACCTTGAGATCGAAAGACTCACAATTTCGGGAATCTCACTTGGTATTGCACAAGCTTGTGTGGACCAATGTATTAAATATGCCAATGAGCGAGAACAATTTGGGAAGTCTCTTGGGAACTTTCAAATGATTCAAAAAATGATCGCAGAGATGGCAAGTGAAACAGAAATGATGAGACATTTTCTTTATAACCTTTGTCGTGAATGGGATCAGGGCCGAGTCTCTAACACTGCAGCAGCCATGGCCAAGCTTCAACTTCCAAAAATGGCCACAAAGATTGCCCTTGATGCTATCCAACTGCACGGTGGATATGGTTATTCTCGTGAGTTTCCTGTGGAGCGAATGATGAGAGATAATAAGCTAAATGAGATTGGTGCCGGAACCAATGAGGTGATGATATTGATTATCGCTAAAAACTTACTTAGCGCTTAATATGGCGTAAAGGTCATCTTCATCATCAAGTGAAATATTCGATAAAAAAGTATTATCCGGGTAAAGAGTCGCATTGACTCCAAAAGCACATCCCCCCAAGCACCCAGATTTAGTTACTTTACACTCATCCCATAGACCATTTTCTTTAAGGCGGACTTTTAGATTTTTAACCAACTCCTCAGAGTTCTTAGAGCCACAGTTATCGCCACAGCTTGGCTTGTTCGTGCAAATAAATAAGTGTTTCTTGATCGATCGCTGTTGAACTTTCATTAGGTTAAAATAGCATGACTTTTACTGAGAAAGGATAATGCCTTTTTAAACAAGGGCCAGACATAAGCCTGACCCTCAAAAATTTATCTGAATTAAGGTCTTTCAAAAACCGTTGCCACTCCCTGGCCCATACCAATACACATGGTGGATACGCCGAGTTTGACGTCACGTTTTTTCATTTCATGTAAAAGCGTCGTTGAGATCCTTGCTCCTGAACATCCTAGTGGGTGTCCAAGGGCAATCGCTCCCCCATTCACGTTTACGATTTCAGCAGCTTTATCTAAAAGGCCTAGATCTTTTAAAACAGGAAGTGATTGACCCGCGAAGGCTTCGTTCAGTTCCCAAAGCTGAATATCCTCATGCTTTAGACCCGCACGTTTTAAAACTTTTGCAACTGCTGGAACCGGTCCATACCCCATAATGGATGGGTCACATCCCATAGCAGCCATTGATCTAACATAGGCCATGATTTCAAGACCTAGCTCTTTTGCCCTGTCTTCGCTCATAATCAGTAAGGCTGAAGCTCCATCACTTAAAGCAGATGCATTACCAGCAGTAACCGTTCCACCTCTTGGATCAAAAACAGGTCTAAGACTTGCGAGCGCTTCAAGACTTGCATCGGCTCTATAGACTTCATCTCTATCAAACATAAATGGAAGTCCTTCATCATCATGCGCTTTAACAGCGATGATCTCGTCTGCAAACTTTCCTTCTTCCGTCGCTTTTTTAGCATTTAAGTGAGAACGAAGAGCAAACTCATCTTGTTGTTCTCGATTAAATCCATGCATTCTAGCAAGCAATTCAGCGGTAAGCCCCATGCTCCCACCGGCTTTCGCCATATGTTTAGAGACCTCTGGATTAAAGTCTATTCCGTGAGTCATGGGGACATGTCCCATGTGCTCCACTCCACCAACCATGTAGATATCGCCCTGTCCTGCCATTATCCCTTGGGTGGCCATATGTATGGCCGTCATAGAAGAACCGCAAAGTCTATTGATCGTTTGCGAAGGCACTTCTTTAGGAATATTCGTCATAAGCTGCGCATTTCTTGCGATATTATAACCTTGCTCAAGAGTTTGCTGAACGCAGCCCCAAATAACATCTTCAATTTCTGCAGGGTCAACCTTTGGATTTCTCTCCAGGAGTGCATCCATCAATCTTGCTGAAAGCTCTTCAGCTCGAACATTTCTAAAAGATCCATTTTTGGATTTTGCCATGGCGGTTCTTACCGCATCTACGATTACGACCTTTTTCATTATTTCTTTCCTTGATAATAAGTTTTACTCTCAGCTGCCATAGACTTCATCCCATCTGTGATGGCATACATTTGACCTAATTCAATATACTTGGCTGATAGCTCTTCAAGCTTTTTAAGCCCGATACTATCGGCATACTTCAATGCCCCTGCTCTAAACGGAGGAAAACCGAGTCCAAGAATAAGACCCATATCCACTTCTTGAGGAGTTCCCACAATATTTTCTTCAAGACATCTTGCACATTCAAAAATCATAGGAAGCATCATGCGCTCTACAATTTCTTCATCAGAAACTTGAACTTCACGCTGCTTGCCTTTTGAGATAAATTCTTCAACTGATGCGTCTACGGACTTTTTAGGTTTCCCTTTTCTATCTGGAGCATAGCTGTAAAAACCAACACCATTTTTCTGACCATATCTTTTCGCTTCAAAAAGATATTCCGCCACTGTTTTATTTGGCATTTTCATTCTATCTGGGAAAGCATCCGCCATGATTTGAGCGGCATGAACTCCGGTATCAATTCCAACAACATCCATGAGATAAGCAGGTCCCATAGGCCATCCAAATTTCTCCATCACTTTATCAATTCGCTTGTAATCAACTCCATCTTCTAGAAGCCTTGCAAATCCATTGAAGTAGGGAAATAAAACTCTATTCACTAAAAACCCAGGGCAATCATTGACAACGATAGGAGTCTTTTTCATTTGAAGAGCGTATTGAACTGTTTTCGCTACAGCTTCGTCACTTGTTTTTTCACCGCGAATAACTTCAACCAATGGCATTCTGTGAACCGGATTAAAAAAGTGCATTCCACAAAAATCCTCAGGACGCTTTAAACTTGTGGCTAGATCTGAAATATTAATCGTCGATGTGTTTGAGGCAATGACGGTTCCCGCAGGAACTTTTGACTCAAGCTCTGGAAGGACTTTCTTTTTGATGTCTTTATTCTCTACAATCGCTTCTACAATCACTTGAGTTCCTGCAAAATCTTCATAATGAAGAGTCGGATCTATACTATTCAGGACTTGTCCCATCTGATCAGCTGTAATCTTCTTACGCTCAAGTTGCTTATTTAAAAGTTTCTTAGCTTCATTTAATCCGAGCATCAAGGCATCATCATTAATATCTTTCATAAGAATCGGAGTTCCTGTTGAGGCCGATTGATAAGCAATACCTCCCCCCATGATTCCCGCTCCAAGTACGGCAGCTTTTTTAATTTTCTCAGATCCCTTCGTCGCTTTTTTTGAAACCTTTTTAAGATATTGATCTCCTAAAAAAACCTGAATAAGATTTTCTGCTACATCACTTGTTGCAAGCGTGGCAAAAGCTTCACACTCAACAGCAAGTGCTTCGTCTCGAGTCATATTGGCAGACTTTTCCATCACTTCAATCGCTGTAACAGGAGCAGGATAATTCGGTCCCGCCATACCAGCAACAAAACCTTTCGATGTCATAAATGTCATGGTTTGTTCAACTTTAGAGAGAGTCAAAGGAGCTTTCTTTTCTTCTTTACGAGATTTCCAATCCATTTTGCCTTCAATACATCTTTGCATGAAAGCGTCTCCGAGTTCGTCTAACTTTGCCGGATCAACAACCGCATCTACAGCGTGAATCTTAAATGCATCTTCTGCTTTCCACTGTTTTCCCGATGTAATCCATTCAATGGCGTGATCTGCTCCACAAAGTCTTGGAAGTCTAACTGATCCTCCCCAGCCAGGCATGATACCGAGCTTTGTTTCAGGAAGACCTACTTTTGCACCTTTTGCTGCCAGTCTGTAATCCGTCATAAGACAAGTTTCAAATCCTCCGCCGAGAGCAAAACCATTGATCAGAGTCACTGTTGGAACATCTAGGTCTTCAATTCTGTTTAAAAGTTTATTGATGGGAAAAATCCATTCCTTTACCTGCTCTTTTGGGTGAGCAAAATTTCCAAGAAACTCAGTGATATCGGCTCCGAAGATAAAATGCTCTTTATTAGATCTAAAGATGACACCTTTCTTTTCATTGCAATTTTCAACTGCCTCAACCATCTTTTCAAAATCATTGATCATCAGTGCACCAATAACATTGGCACTGCCTTCTTTAATATCAAATGTGACTTTGACAACATTGTTTTTGTCCAGCTCTACCTGGATTGCCTTTCCATCAAATAACATACTGTCTCCTTAAATTTTGACTCAGGATATTCTACGTCCAGCTGGGAATAAATGGTAAATATAGCGCGTTATATTGCTGCGACATTTCTTCGCCAAAGATTTTTTCAAATTCTCAAACTGGTGCTATAGTTTTTTGCCGAGGAGATGACTTATGAACGACCTGCAGCAAGAACTGATAAATACAATTAGAAAATTCAGACTAGACAATATCGAACCCCATGCTGAGCATGATGATGCCAAAGAGAATTTTAGACCTGAGTTAATTGCTCAACTTGGAGAACTAGGATTTTGCGGAATAACCACCGAAGAAACTTATGGCGGAGCAGGTCTAGGCTATGAAGATTATTGTTGGGTTTTAGAAGAATTGGCAAAATCATCGGTTGCCTACGCTGTCACCGCAAGTGTCTCCAGTATGGTGCAGTCTATTCTTCAAGCCTATGGAAACGAGGATCAAAAGAAAAAGTATATACCCAACTTGGCCAGCGGCCAGGCTATTGGAAGTTTTTGTCTTTCAGAATCTCACTCAGGCTCAGACGCCGCAGGGATGAAAACGACCGCAAAGAAAACTGATGGTGGTTATATTCTTAACGGATCAAAAATGTGGATCAGTACTGCCGGCTTTTCTAAAACCTATATCGTCATGGCAAAAACAAGTGATAATGGACCAAAGGGAATTTCTGCATTTATCGTTGAGGACGGAATGGAAGGCTTCACCTACGGCAAGCAAGAACAGAAAATGGGGTGGAGAGCTTCTCACACGCGGGAAGTGCTTTTTGAAAATTGCTTTGTTCCAAAAGAAAATTTGTTAGCGCAAGAAGGCATGGGCTTTACTATTGCGATGAGTGCTCTCGATCGTGGCAGAATCACTATTGGAGCCATTGCCGTGGGCCTTGCCCAAAGAGCATTGGATGAGGCGGTTAAATACTCAATGGAGAGACAGCAATTTAATCAGGCTATTTTTGAGTTTCAAGGACTTCAATGGATGATGGCGGATATGGCCACAGAAATTGAAGCATCAAGACTCCTCACCCTAAAAGCTGCTTCGGATTTTGATGCAGGCAAGCCTAACGTAAAATTGGCGTCAATGGCAAAAATGAAAGCTACTGATACCGCGATGAAAGTCACCACCGATGCTGTCCAAATTCATGGTGGTGTTGGCTATACTAAGGAGTACCCAGTAGAGCGATTCATGCGAGACGCGAAAGTCCTTCAGATAGTTGAAGGAACCAATCAAATTCAAAAAATTGTGATCGGAAGACAATTAAAAAAAGAGTACTCGAGGTAGTCATGCAAATTAAATTTCACAGTTCAATTGAGCTCACCGATTCAAACTTTGAAAAGTATTTTAAGCGATTTAAGCATTTAGTAGAAAGAGAAGATATTGGCTTTTTTCGTCTTACAGATAATCAATCTCTAATAGACGAAGTGAAGTCTATGGCAGATAAGTTTGCAGATAGAAAAAACTTTATTCAAGTCGGAATTGGGGGAAGTGCTCTTGGTCCAGAAATGCTTGTAAATGCGCTAAGCCCTTCGAATAAAAACTTTTACTGCTTCGACAACCCAGACTCAGATTATCTAGCGAGACTCGTAGAGAAAATAAATCTAGAAGAGAGTTTATTTTATGTGGTTTCCAAATCAGGTGGTACAGCTGAAACAATTGCTTGTTATTCCATGCTGAGAAATCAACTGTACGCTGCGGGAATAAAAGACTTAGAAAATTATTTTGTTTTTTGTACAGATCCTAGTTCAGGAGAATTAAGAAAACACGTAGACGAGAATCAATATGATTGCTTAGCTGTCCCTTCTAATATTGGTGGTCGATTTTCCGTTTTAAGTCCGGTGGGATTATTTCCCGCCTATTTTATGGGTCTCAATATTGATGAATTATTTGCTGGTGCAAATTCAATAAAAGCCAATATTTTAAATTCAGATTTTCATCAAAATGATTTATTTAAAACGGCTGAGCTCGTATCTCAAGCTTATAAAAAAGGAATTGATCAAACGGTACTAATGCCTTATTCAACATTAATGCGTAGCTTCTCTTCCTGGTTTGTTCAGTTATGGGCCGAAAGTCTTGGCAAACGAAAGGGCGATAGTTCTGTCGGGCTCACTCCTATTCCCGCTTATGGTGCAACCGATCAACACTCTCAGGTCCAATTATTTATGGAGGGGCCCAATAATAAATTATTATTTCTCGTAGAAATACTTGATAGAAAAAATAATTTTCCACTGGATTCAGGGCTTGAATTATCAAGAGGCAAAAAATTATCTCCTTTTTCCATGAACGACTTAATCCATGCTGAGTTTCGAGGCAATCTAGAGGCTTTGAAAGAGAATGGAAGAAACCTAGTTGAAATAACGATAAAAAATCTTGATGAAAAATCGATGGGTGCTATGATTATGTTTTTCGAGTCTCTCACTGCATTGATGGGTGAATTTTTAGAAATTGACGCTTTTAATCAACCAGGTGTTGAGTTAGGGAAGAAGTATACTTTTGAGTTCTTAGACAGCCTAAGTACCCAAAAAGTGTGACCTCCCAAAATTTTAGTGATAAACTAGATTCATAAAATAACGGAATATTATGAGTAACGACGAAAATGCCACTTTAGTCATCACGGATATTAAAGCTGCACTTGCAGCCGCCGATGAAGAAGCAGCTGCAAAACCAGCATGCTTCCTCGTCGTAGGTGGCGACCTAAATGGAACAATTTTCGACCTACTACCAGGAGAGACTATCGTTGGTCGTAACCCAGACTGTACTATCCCTCTAGATTTTCAAGGCATCTCTCGTCAACATTTTAAAGTTGAAGTTGATAATAACGATAATGCAGTCGTCTCAGACCTAGGTTCGAGTAACGGTACCTATTTAAATAATCAAAAGATTGATACAGCTTCTTCTTTGAATAAAGGTGATATGGTAAAGATTGGGAGTATCGCCTTAAAGTTTCTACCCAAAGGTGACACGGAAAGATTAACTTACGACAAGCTTCACGAAGAAGCGAACACTGACGGACTTACCAAGTGTTATAATAAAATGTATTTCAATGGAAAGCTGGACTTGGAAGTAAAAAAATCGAAAGTTACTGGTAATCCACTCTCTTTGGTTATCTTTGATTTAGATCACTTTAAACATCTAAACGATAATTACGGCCATGATGCTGGTGATTATGTTCTCAAAGAACTTGCTCAACTCCTCAGAGATAATGGGATTAGAAAAGGAGATGTTTTCGCACGTTATGGTGGTGAAGAATTTGTTGTTCTTCTTCCTAAGACGAATTTAAAACAAGCCTTTGAAATTTCTGAAAGACTAAGAAAGCTTATCGAAAACTTCCAATTTGTTTATGATAACAAAAGACTTCCTGTAACTGCTTCCATTGGTGTGGCTGATTACCGCCAAGGGGTCAATACAGGAACAGATCTCTTCAAACGTGCCGATTCTGCTGTCTATAAGTCCAAAGAAGGCGGAAGAAACCAAGTTAATTTTTACCGCGCCTGATGCACATCCAACTCTTACCCGAGCATATCATTGATCAGATTAAAGCTGGCGAGGTCATTGAAAGGCCTTCAACTCTTATTAAAGAAATCTTAGAAAATGCCATAGATGCGGGAGCAACTAAACTTGATCTGCACTTGATTGATAATGGGCTTGAACTTATCTCACTCCAAGACAATGGTGCTGGCATCGATGCCAAAGAATTACCACTAGCCTTTTGTAGACATGCCACCAGCAAAATTGATCGTTTCGAAGATATCTATCGGTTGAATTCTTATGGCTTTAGAGGCGAAGCCCTAGCTAGTATTGCTAGCGTGAGTAAAGTTTCCTGTGAGTCTTTAACATTTTCAAGTTTCGGAAAGATTTCGATCGAAGGGGGGGAGACTCTCAATCATTACGAAGAACAAAGAGTTCATAACGATACGGGAACAAAGATTTTTATCAAGGACTTGTTTTATAACACACCTGTTAGAATGAAGTTCATCCAATCCAAAACGTCGGAAAAAAACCAGATAAAAAAAATCCTTCAGGCTTTTCTTCTCGAACATTATGATAAAGATTTCTCAATTAAGTGGGATCAAAATGAGAAAGACATCTATCCAGCCAGAACGGAACATAAAAAACGTATCCAGGATGTTCTTTTTGCTAAAAAAGATATTGAGTTGCGTTTTCTTGAGACAACCTATGATGGTGTTCATGTAAAAATATTTCTCTCGGAAGAGTCTAGCCGAGGAAACGCTCATAAATCTCATTTTATTTTTGTCAATCAAAGGTATGTAAGAGAGATGGCGATTCATAAAGTCATTTTAAATACTGCCTCAAGTCTTTGGCCTGAGGGAGAGACTGGACACTACGTTTGTATGATCTCGCTTCCTAGTGATGAGTTAGATGTAAACGTTCATCCAAATAAAACTGTTGTTAAGTTTTTTAGACTCAGTAAGATCCTTTCTGTTATTTCTGGATTAATCAAATCACATCTTGCGCCTGAAAAATTCTCTAAAAGACACGAGACCAGTACGCTGAATCATCAAACTAGCTTGCTTTCAGACGCAGAACAATCTCAATCTAGGGAAGTAAGATATAACTCAATCGATTTTTCCTCACCTAGTGAATCTGAGAAGTATTTAAATAATATTCATAATAGAGGTACTCCCGTCGAAGTTGGCGAGGACAGTTTTCGTATTTTACATAAAACAGAATCTCATTTTCTTTTCACCTTTGATCAAACTCTTTATCTAGGCTCGCTTGAATCTTTGGTTAATTTCTATATCCGAAATCTTTTAAGTGAGGTTGATAGTGAACAAACGTCACCTCTTTTGGTTAGTAGACCACTGGAGTTTGGGAGAAAATTATCTGATCAGGAACTAAATAAAATCGAAAAGTTTGGTTTCGAGTTAGACGCTCTTGATGGTCTCACTTACGCTGTACGAAGCTTTTACACTCCCCTTCAAATTTTTCCCTACCTTACAATACTCAATCTACTCGTCAAATCTCACTTTAAGATTGAGTCTATTAATTTTTTCAAAGAGTTGAAAACCTATGATCCCAGCACACTTGCATTGCAAGATCTACTTTCTCAGGTAAATCTTCTCACTTTAATCAGTCAAGGTTTGGTCAAGCCCGTTGATTCTCACCAACTAAAAAGATGGTATGAAAACTAAAATCATAGTCGTATCGGGACCTACCGCTACTGGAAAAACAGATATGAGTATTCGATTGGCAAAAAAGTACAATGCTTCGATCATTAATTTTGATTCATTACTTTTTTACAGAGAAATATCTATTGGCACCGCAAAACCTAGCCTACAAGAGAGAAAAGAAATCCCACACTATATGATTGACTCGCACAGCATTTTTAATCCTATTAATGCCGCTGATTATTTTCAACAAACGATCCCCCTCATAATAGAACTCTCTAAAAAAAGTGATAACCCTATTATCTTAGTGGGGGGCAGTGGGTTTTATCTCCAGACAATATTAAAAGGAATGTTTGACTCTAAAACCTCTCCGGATCATGTCGTTGAAAAATCAAACAAGCTCTACCAACAAGAAGGTATTTTACCCTTTTTAGAAATTCTAAAAGCTCATGATCAAGCTTCATATGAGCGCTACCACGAAAATGACCACTACCGGATACGTCGAGCTGTTGAGCACTGGTGGAGCACCAAGACCCCCTTTTCCGAGTCGCGAGAGCAGATGGAGTTAAAAAAACAGACGGCACCTCCCATCGTCTATGGTTGGGATATCCTCCACCTTCACCTTGATGTGAATAAAGAGCTTCATTGGGATATAATCCAAAGGCGGACCAGCAAAATGCTTGAAAATGGAATTGTCGAAGAAGTAAAAGGCCTTCTTCAACAGGGAGCAACAGGAAATGAAAAACCGCTTAAATCCATCGGCTACTTGGAGGTATTCAAATATCTTAATGGAGAGATCAATGACCTGGATGGGCTTCAGGAGAGAATTAATATTTCTACAAGACAACTGGCGAAGGCACAGAGAACTTGGTTTAAAAAAGTAGAGAAAATGAGTTATAATCCCTTAGAGGATTGGGATAAGATCGAATCTCAAGTACAAGAATTTTTAACTTTATGAATGAGATAGCAGAAAAGAAAAATTTAAAAGTCATTATTATTTCTGATGGGACAGGAGAGACTGCGAAGTCTATGACCAGAGCAGCCATCACTCAATTTCAATCCAAAGAAATATTTTTTACACGCTATAAAAATGTTCGAAGTAAAGAGCATATTGATGCCATATTTCAGGAAGCCGCTCTCAATCATGATATGGTGGTGTTTACGATTGTATCTCCTGAACTTAGAAGCTATGTCCATCAAATAAGTAAAAGAGACCATGTAAGATCAGTAGATCTCTTGGGACCTCTACTTTCTCAAATGGCAAACGTATTTGAAACTGAACCTGAGTATCAACCTGGTCTTCTGCATGCGGTAAATGATCATTACTATGAGAAAGTTGCAGCGGTTGAATTTACACTAAATCACGATGATGGACGAAACCTAGCTTCACTTGATGAATGTGATATTGTTCTGGTAGGAATCTCAAGGACTTCTAAAACTCCTCTCTCGATCTATCTGTCTTTAGAGGGTCTCAAGGTTGTGAATATTCCTATTATTCTCAATATGCCTTTGCCTGAAAATTTATTTAAGATTGATCAACGAAAAATTTTCGGTCTCACCATTGATCCGGATGCCTTAAGAGAAATCAGGCAAAACCGTCTCTCTAATTTAGGAACCAACGCTAAAGGTGACTATGCAGATACGAGAAAAGTTGTGGAAGAAATCGAATGGGCGAATAAACTTTTTGAACAAAATAGACGCTGGCCGGTATTTAATGTGACTAATATAGCTCTAGAAGAAACTGCGTCAGAGATCGTAAAACTCTTACAAATGAGAAGTCGAAATCGATTTAAGCAAAAGAAACGCTTTGAAGCCAAAGATTAATTACGTGGAAGTTCGTTTCGCTTATTAGGCTCTACTGTAAATCTTACTCTGTTCTCTAGTTGAATCAGATCATTATAAATTCGAAACTCGTATGTTCCTGCTGGCATGCGATGTTCCTTTAACGGAAGATCAAGATTATGTTTCTCACCCTCAGCTTCGTAGGAAATCTTAGACCCCGGAGGGTAGTTTTGAGAGGTCGTTAAATATCCAGTATATTTCTTCTCAAACTTTGGAACTCTTACATTTTTGGTAGAACTATCTTCACTTAGTGTAATGCTTTCTTCCATAACCCAAGTTTTGTGACCCGGCTTCATCATCTTAATTTGAATAGGAGTATTCATAGGAACTTCTAGTTTCGCACCAATAATCTCTTTTCTCTTTCCATTAACAAAAGTTCTAATATTAAAGGTATCTGAATCTGCAAATGAAAAGTAGAGAACACCTTTAACCGATGCAGGTTCCTTTCCTGGATTTTGTGTTTTGCCAGGATTATCCCCTGCCACAGTATCTGAGCAGCCAATCATGCTACAGACAGGGATTCCCGTAAGGTTTTGCACCATAGCTGGTTTAAAAATAACGACTAAGGCCAACCCTGCTGCGATGATGATCCCTAAAGGAGAGCTACTCTTTTTTTCTTGAACAACAGCTCGTTTTTTCCCCTGACTCACTTTTTTCACACTTGGCGATCCTGCTTTAACTCTCGCTCTTGTGGTTCTATTGGAGGCCCCTTGCGTTGAGCTTCGTCTTGCTTTTACTTTACTTGTTTTTTCACGATTCGCTGCGGGACGCTTAATTCGATTTGTTCCCGTATTTTTAGCACTAGGTTTCGTTTTTTCATTGAAATCTAAATTAAGCCCATCAACATTAGTGGTTTCGTGAGAAAATCCAAGATCCAATTCTATCTTACCAGATCTTTGTTCTTCAGTTATGAAAGAGCCGTCTGCACTAGGAATATCCTTTACTTGAGCACTATTAGAGCCGCCGTTCTCTTCAGCTTTCATATCATCTAGATAGGGTTTGATATCTATTTTTCCAAACTCTACAAATTTCTTTCTATCTGCAACTATCTCTTCTTTGAAAAGTTGTTTTGCAAAATAACTCAAGTCTGTTGCATTGAATTCTGGATAATTTGAATATAAAAATCTAACAAGTGATCTATTTAATTTATCTAAATTTTCATATCGATTATTTCTATCTTTAGATAGTGCTTTTAAAACTATTTCATCCAATTCAGGTGGAACATTTGGATTAATACTCGATGGCTTAGGAATTTTACAAGCTTGGATTTGCTTTAATACGGCCAAATCATTTTTCGCTGTAAAAAGCTTTCTAGAACAAAGCATCTCCCACAGAGTAATTCCCACTGCAAATTGATCATAACGATGATCAAGATCGAGTCCGTCTAGATATTCAGGAGCTAAATAAGAAAGCTTTCCTTTAATCGTTCCCGCTTGCGTTGCCTCACTGTTTGAGTCTGCCTTTGCGATTCCAAAGTCGATAACCTTAACAGCGCCTTCATAAGTCAGCATAATATTATGTGGAGAAATATCTCTATGGATAATATTAAAATGCTTTCCGGTTAATTTATCTGTAAATGTATGCGCATAATGGAGCGCTTGACATACTTGAGAGATAATATGAGTAGAAATCTCTACTGGGAAAACAAACTTCTTTTCTTTTAATCGATCTAAAAATTGCTTCAGGTTCGCACCATCAACGTACTCCATGGCAGAGTAAAGCTGTTGATCAACCAATCCATAATCATAGACTTGAGCAATATTTGGATGAACAAGTCCAAAAGTAACTTTCAATTCATCCTCAAACATCTGCACGAACGAAGGGTTTTGAGAGTATTGTGGTTGAACCATTTTTATGGCAACAATTTTATTAGCCTGCTCACCAAGATAAGAAGCACGACAAATCTTTGCCATACCACCATCTACCAAGTGGTCTAAAATTAAATACTTTCCAAAACGTTGATACTTTCGTGTCATTAAAAATCCTCAAGATCATATCGGCTGAAAATAGGATTTGCTTAAGAGAAAAAAGAGAGAATAAGTCCCGTAATTATTTCAATACTTTAAGGATTTCCCTATCTTTAAAGCCAGGAACTTTAATCTGAACGGGATAGCGAGAATTGCTTCGCCCACAAAGTCCAACCAATTTATGTCTCGAAAGCCTCCAGTCTCTGAAACCCTCATGAGCTTCAAATTGCTTTTTAAAATCGAGGAGGACGAGATCCTCTAAATTGGACTCTCTAAACTGTTGAATAAAGGAGGCTGTATTGGTAGGGGCCCCATTTTTTGCGTAAAATAACCCTATAAAAAGTCTATCGCATTTTCCAGCTCTCAATAATTCCTCTCCTAACCACTTTCGAAACGGGCTATCTAGCTCGAGCTCAGCGATAGAGATATCATAGACCATATTGATTTCTTTATACCAAGAGTAGCGATCAAAAACGAGTTTATCATCCCAAGACTTTGTTCCGTGAGTTCCACCTCTAAAGACTATGTCTGAGTCAATCATCGCATTCCTATCCAGAATAGCGGCACAAGAAGTTAAAAAGATTAATACCAACAAATATTTCATGCTAAATCCAAGTTTTCGATATCCTTAATTATCTCCTCAAAGGCCTGAGTTCGACAAGTTTCATTCAAAAGATCATGGCGCATATTGGGAAAATTTACTTTCCTCACCCTTTTTTTATCCATTCCCGCATAAAATAACTCCGTTTTTTCATTCTCCACGATTCGATCGTCTCCAGATAAAAGAAAAAGTGTCGGATAATTAAAAAAATAACTGATTGAATTGATATCCTTAGTCGCATTTAAAGTTTCTGTTCCTAATTTAATAGTAATAGATTTAGAGATCAAATGATCACTAACAAATTCTCGAGTTTTCTGCTCGTCGTGACTTAGGTCATAGCCATTATATATAAGGGGCACTCGAACCTTCGCCAGAGTTTCAGGCATACTGCTCAAAAGTGTCGTAGCCTCTTTGGGAAGATTCAATTTTGGCTTAAGACATGGGTTAACAAATACGCAAAGCTTAGGATCTATCGCCAAAGGCCTTGATTCTTCGCTTAATGCTTTTAGGGTCACTAAGCCACCCAAACTATGGGAGATAAAAATCGGCGTGAAGTAGCGATCCATATAATGACGATGATATTGAATCGAAAGAAAGTTTCTAAAGTCCTCTACAAAAGTAGAGAATTTATCAATATAACCTCTATCTCCCCCACTTTTTCCATGACCATAAAGATCCATGCAAGAAATTAAAAGTCGATTTCCAAAACGAAGCCTAAGAGCATTAAAGAGATCCTCATGTCTTTTATGATACTCAATCATTCCATGTTGAAAAATCACATGATAGGCATTGGAAGCTAGTTCTTCTTTGGGATAATAGGTCTTAAAAAAAATATGAGTCTTTTCTGGAAAAGAAGACTCAAAAACACCCTCTTCAATCCTATGCAAAGCTGTGGACTGATTCTTTACAGCACTAGCCATTTGAAAGATAACTTTGAATCGCTTGTTCTGACTCTCCAGAAAGATTACTGAAGCGAAACGAAAACCCCTGTCTTCCTTCTAAAACTCTTACTATCTGTCCTGAAGCGACAAAATGGTAATCTGTATTTTCAGGATGAACATTAATAGAAATAGTCTCTCCCACTTGACCGGGGAACTCGTCAACGAGAACTTGCATACCGCCCGTGGAAATATCACGGCAAATTCCTACGAAAACTTTTTGATTATTTTCGATATACATACGAGCAATAAAGGGCTTTCTTGCATTAGATCTTCTTTCTTCATCTTCAATTGGAGGAGGAAGATCTGAAAAAACATCAGAAAAATCCTCAAAATCAGCTAATAATTTCCAATCACTCATTCCTTCTGAAAAAACATAAGTCTTTCCATTGATTCTATTTTCATCGAAAAGTCGCTTAATGAGATCGAGATGATAAGGGCCATACTCAACTTCATTGCCTCCTCGATCGACTCCAATTTTCACAAAAATTCCCGAAGAGAGGTCTTGCAAACGATTTATCGTTTCATCCATTCGAGGTGGGAGACTTGGCTCCGGCATAGGTTGATGAAGGGCAGATTCAAATTCATTCATATCTTTGACCTGTGCCCAGTTTTCTAAACCTTTTCGCCAAACATAGTCCTCTTCGTTAAGTTGACCAGACTTTAATAAATCAAAGACAGCGTCAATTTCAACCGGCCCTACTCTTTCTCCAGATTTAACGTAGTACCATTTATCGGACATGCTAACACTCCTTGAACAGTGTGATTTTAAGTGGTTACCCTATTATTTTACAGGGGATATCAAAGACTTGCAGATTCGGCAGAATTTGCCGTAATAGTCGCCAAGCTTGCTCTGAAATTTCTAAAGCTCACGGCTAAATGACCGATATGTAATCTGAGAAAGGATAATATTATGAAATACCTACTTAGTTTATTCATACTTATCGCCCTTGCCAGTTGTGGTGAGGAGGTTGTGCATCAAAAGACAGTGAGTGATGGTTTTACCACAAGCGCACTTCAAAGCTTTTCAGTTAGTACCTGTGCACAAAGAACTTTCGCAAGACCGCCTGTTGATATTTTGTACGTCGTTGATAATACCGGAAGTACGATTGCTGACTCCTTTCAGAACTTAAAGAGTGAACTACAAAATACCATTAACACTATTTCAAGTGATTTCGATTATCATATTTATTTTGTTCCCCTAAATGCTTCACAAGGTGAAAGTGCTACGACTTATCCTTTATTGGCCAATAACCCTGACTCACTTCCAAATTTATCTCAGGTTAATTTAGTTCAGCCTTCAAATTTAGAATTTTTCAGTCAAGCGAGTGGTAATAATGTAGAGCACGGAATGACCAGAGCTTACAATATTATTCAGCTTAATAGAGATAACGGAATTTTTAGAGAGGATGCCCATACAATTGTCGTTATGATTTCAAATGGGGACGACACAGAATCAAACAGAAATGTCGGTGGGAATGTTATCCCAGATCAAACAGTTTTATCTCAGCAAATTGAAGAGTTTAAGTCTCTCACTAAAAAATATGCTGATGCTAATAGTCTTTCAAATCCACTTAATGCTCAGATGGTGAGATTTTTCTCTTTAACTGCCAAGTCCACTTGTAACGGTTGGAAAGTTGGGAATAATTACCAACAACTTTCAAGAGAGCTTTATGACTATCAAGCACTCACAGATAATAATATAGGAAAAGATACAGTGGATCTTTGTTCTCAAAACTACTCGACACTTTTCTCTCCTATAAACAATAGTATTCAGGCTGTTATCATTGGTCACAAATACGATCATTGGAAAATTAGTTCGGCTAGTGAATCTCAAATCCAAGCTAATGATATTGAAGTGACTAAACTCAAATTGGATGGTTCTAGAGTTTCTGTGCCAGAAGGATCAGTTAATGGATTTGAATACCTAGGTTATCAAACTAATATTGATACAAGATATGAACCTACATCTGGAGAACCGGTTTCTGGGCTTGTGGTAAAACTGAATGGATCAGCTCGCGTAGAATATCCTGACTGTATTATTGCAAAGACAAGAACTCCGACCGAATACTTTGGATATATAACAGTTCCAAGAGAACCTGATCTCGAAACGACTGAGATTGAAATTAATGGCAAGCTTGTTCCTCCGAGCGCTCAAAATGGTTGGACTTATGTTGGATTCAGAGACACGATAAATATCAAAGTTCCTGGCCCTGATAACGTAAGTGTTAGCCCACCAGTTAATAAGTCCGGTTATACCTTTCAATTGAATGGTAATGCGATTTACACTAATGGTGATACGATAAATGTTTTTTACAAGCCTAAGGCGCAGTAGAACTTTCTGGGTTCCGATAGCCGGACTCAGGTGAGTCAGGTTTTCCGAACTAACCCATAAACCAATCCACCTAACTGATGATATTTTTCTGCTAAAATTTTATTATTGGTAATTCTTATCAACGCCTGAGTTTCTCTCAGAGAACCCATCGCAATAGAATAAAACCTTTTCTTGTCTTTAACTGAAGAACGACCACTACCCTCTGTGATGTTCAAGGCAATGCTTAGCGAAGCTCGTAAGAGTTGATCTCTCACGGGATTTTTAAGTTTTAATTTTTCACATTCTAAATAGAGTTAGCGAAACAAGTAAAACTTAAAGCTTTCATGAAAGATCAGTTATTACGTGCAAGTAGTAGCGTCGCCTTAAACCTAGCAGAAGGGAATGCGAGAAGAACAAATAAAGACAGATTAAAATTTTTTAATATCGCTCTGGCTAGTCTCAGAGAAGTTCAGATGATTTGTAAATTAGAAGACCTCAACAGAATCACGGGAAAAGCAGATCAAGTCGGTGGTATGATTTATGCACTAAACCGGTCCGTTACTGATTCAGCCAACAGAAACTGAAACCGTATTACGCCATTGCTGATTTATCTTGATTCGATTTCAAAACACGATTCATAAATTGAATATGAGGGAGAAGTTTTTTGAGTTTTAAATAATTTACTTCCAGCGAAAGCCCTGTTCCATCGGCTCCAACAATCGCTTCACCTACAATACCATGCTGTCTAGCATCGTCGAGATGCTCAACTCCTATATGCTCTCCTGACTGTTTCCAGTGTTCGAGAAAATCGTCCACTTGAACTAAGCTCATCGCTGAATCAGTATTAGGTGTTGATTGCAAGCGCTTCCAGATATTTTCAAGAAAGGTTTGGCACTTGGATGAAATTTTTAGTTTCTTATCTTCGGTTAGATGTTTTTCTGTATTGTAAAAGATGAAAATACCGCGAATTCGATCTAGACTTTGAGTCACGAGCACTTTGGGTAGTCCATCTTTATCATCAAAGGTCTTGATCACTCCCATGTCCTGGCAGATGATCAGCATTTCATCCATTTTCGATTCTATAACACCGTAAATTTCTTTAGAGTAGAGATCTAGAGTCTTTCTATGAATCGCAATTCCCGATTCGTGTTCTTCTCCATGGGCTTTATAAACAAGAAATAAAGTTCCTAGGATTTTGATGACTTCATTTGCTTTTAAAAATTCGTAGCCTTGATGTTTTCCTGATCCATAGCTTACTGTTGCAGAATTAGACTCAAGCTCTTTCACCCTTGAGTTCGTGGCCCTTAATCTATTAGCAAGCGTATTAATAATGGTCTTAAACCAAGGGTTGAGTCCCGACATCGTTTTAGCAAAAGCTGTAAACGAGATTTCGATTACCTCAGAGCCAACCATAGCAGAAGCTGAACAAGACCTCTTTCCTCCGCCATCATCGTCGAAATAGGCCATCTCTCCGATAACCTCTCCCGCTCTTAGAACAGCGATCTCAATGAATCCCTTACCTTTAGGTTTAAAAAGTCGCAGCTGCCCTTTTTGAATGATAAAAAGTGAGTTGGCCTTCTCCCCGTCGTTAAACAAGATTTCACCTTGTTTAAGCTTGCGAAGTCCTGAACCGGAATCACCTTTTTTAGCAGCTGCTGTTCCCATTTATAACCTTTCAATAATTAAGCTAAGAGCTTCTCCTCCACCAATACATATAGCCGCACATCCGTATTTCGCTTCTTTGCGTTCCATAGCATTCGTCAGAGTTAGGAGAATTCTTGCCCCACTAGTACCGATGGGGTGACCGAGGCTAACTCCTCCGCCAAAAATATTCACCTTACCATGATCTAATTCTAACTCTTTCATGGCTGCCATGGTAACAGCGGCAAAAGCTTCATTAATTTCCCAAAGATCAATATCCGAAACTTTTAGTCCTGTTTTATCTAAAGACTTTTTTACCGCTTCAACAGGGGCGGTTGTAAACCATGTCGGATTTTGTGCATGAGAGGCCCAGCCTATAATCTTAAACTTAGCCTGATCTTTATAAGCCTCTCCTCCTAAGACGAGAGCACAAGCTCCATCGTTAATAGTAGAAGCATTTGCTGCAGTAATCGTTCCATCTTTTTCAAAGGCGGGTCTTAGTTGTGGAACTTTATCAAACTTTACTTTTCCAGGTCCTTCATCTTCCTCAACTACGATATCACCCTTTCGAGAAGAGATTGTCACCGGAGCAATTTCTGACTTAAAGACTCCTTCCGCTTGAGCAGCTTGAGCTCGCTTAAAAGAAGTGATCGAAAATTCATCCTGTGCCTGTCTCGTAAAATCGAATTTTCTCACGCATTCCTCTGCGCAGTTCCCCATTGGACGATCAGAATATACATCCCATAGTCCATCCCACTGCATAGAGTCCTTCATTGTTGCCTGTCCGAATTTCGTTCCATTTCTTGAGCCGGGAATTAAGTGAGGTGCCATGGACATATTCTCCATCCCACCAGCAACAACGACCTCTGCATCGCCGGTCATGATAGCTCTTGCTCCTAAAATAACAGATTGCAAACCAGACCCACAAACCTTGTTGATAGTAGTGGCCGGAGTAGACTCTGGAAGTCCTGCGAATAATGTTGCTTGCCTTGCCGGTGCTTGCCCCACGCCAGCTTGAACAACATTCCCCATAAAAACTTCATCGACTTTTTCTTTTGCAATGCCAGCTTTTGTTAGTGCTCCCTCGATAGAAGTGGCCCCTAATTTTGGTGCGGGAACTGTTGAAAGTGTCCCAAGAAAACTACCTTGAGGAGTTCTTGCTCCTCCTAAAATATAAACGCTCATAAAGTATCCTTTGTTTCGATTAACAAAGGGATTCTACGCAAATTAAAGGTAAATTTCCACTTTTTCAGGTTGTTGATAAGTTCAAAATTTGCTAATTTGCGTTATTCAAAAAAGGATGATTAGCATGGATTTTGGAAGATACGACGTAGCCTCCTCACAAACCAAAAAAATGCTTCCACAAGAGTGGACTGACGAGCTTGGAAATACCTTAAACGAAGTTTACGCAGAGCAACTTAAGGATCGGCAGTGTTTTTTCGATGTTTACGGAGAAATCTATGACCGAGAATTTGTTGTCATCGCTTCAATGATGCATGAGTCCGATACTACTGCGGCTCCAATTTCGATTTTTGTCTCTCACGATATTGTTGATGACCAAAAACAGTACCAAAAAGTCCTAAAGAACCTCGTAGATTTGATTGGTGCTATCGTTGATGACGTGATCTCAAGTGATAACTGCGAATACAATTCAAATTGGACTGAAAACCAATTCAAAGGTGATACATTTTATTACAAAATAACTAGGGAGAATATTTCTCTTACCCTGCAAGCGGAAGCGATTTTACTTAAAGGCGAAAAACTTTAATAAAGCTCTTTTTAAGTTCATTCTCCACAAAAATTATCAATATACTCGATACCTTGAAAAATTTCCTCTTTCATATAATCGTATCTTTCAGGAGAGATTTCTTTTAGTCTGCTCGGAGTAAATCTGTACATATTAAAAGTTTCAGCTAAATCTTCACCAGCATTAACCTGAGCGTATTCTGAAGGCCAAACATCTGAAGACGCAAGACTTAGGTTTGTTTCATAATCAATCCAACCAGCACTATTATACCAAGGCTGACTTTTATGAAGATATACTAAGCTATCCTCTCCAAGAATAATTCCTGACCTATGACCCAGCTCATGAAAAAAAGTCACAGCCTGACTGGCAAGACTTCCTTGTTTGGATAGATGATGGGAAATGATCCCACCAGCATTGGCGTAGATTCCATAAGTAAAAAGCCTATGTCCTAAAAAGAAACCTTTGTGATAAATTGTCCTTTCATGGAGATGCTTAGGCATGGCCAAATAAGAAGTTAAAATTGCATACAATGAAGGCATCGGTAGCACTTCATTAATTCCTTGATCAAAATTATAAGGGCTAAGATAAGACTTGTACTTAATTAAAGCATAGAGAATCAGTGGACCTTGCTCTGGACCAAAAATGTCTCTCACCGCACATAAAATATTATCACAGCGATTTTTTTCGGAATTAAATTGACTTAGATTGAGTCTTCTATGAGTTAGATTTAAATCTGCAGAATAAACTTGGCATTCTGCTGTATTACACTCACGCTGAATATAGAATTTCCCATCTCTTTGTTCGAAACTCATAGTCGTTTGAGCTCTCGCTCTTTCATCAAAGAGCCAATTATTAGTATCAAATGAATTTACCAATGAAGTGAGAGCACTCAGAAGGGCCAAATCGAAATAATGAATATGCTGCATCTCAAAGCCATTTAATACAACAATCTTATCTCTTCCAAACTGAGAAAACATAGGAAGCGTTCTATCAAATCGCTGTCGCCCTTGAGTTAAAAAACTCTGTATTTCTTCTAGAATTAGGTCATTATTGAGCTTATCTGAGACACTACACTCATTGATATATTTTCTAACATGAATCTCGGAAATAGCATCTGCGCTTGCATCAACTTTGATCGACAGTCCAAAGTTTAGACAGATAAAAGCTATATAAAGCTTGGTAAAATGGTTCATCGTATCCCTATATTTAAACTTATGCTAAATATAGGTGCAGGATAGGTGCCAGTTTTAGACTAGATTGATATCGATTTTACTCGTCATCAATTCGAGGTTTTCCACCAGAGAACACTCTTGTTTCAACTTCAATATCGTCATCATCGTCATCATTACTATCAATATTATCGATATCTTCTTCGAACTCTATGTCACTTGCAATATTCAATTCGTTTAGAGCCTTATAGAAGTCTTTTTCGTCTTGAAGATCACCCACAAGAGACTCTAGGTATTGAGGTGGATACTTAGCGATAAGCTCTTCAATATAAACTTGAAGTTTCCCTTCGTGTAAGATTTCTCTTTTACGCTTTATATCGTACCAATTAGCTATATAGTGAAGACGACAGTATTGCTGAGTCGTTCTTAAGTTTTCGCAACCTTTTTCAGCACAATCATCAGACCTTTGGTCTACAAAGAAGTCCAATGATGAGATGGCTTCAGCAATTTCTTCAAAGCTAAAATTTTCTGCAAGATTTTCGATCTCGTCTTGTACCTTCGTTTCCGCTTCCTTCATAACCTCTTTAGCAGGAAGGTCAGCTTTTGCAGACTTTTTAGTACTTGTCTTTTTTGTTGCAGCCTTTTTAGTCACTTTCTCTTCACTTACTGCTTCTTTTTTTCCAGTCAGTGCTTCTTTGGCTTTATCAATAAGAGTTCTTGCCGTGGACTTTTTCGCTTGTTTTTTCGCTGTCTTCTTAGCTGTCTTTTTAGTGGTTTTCTTAGCAGCCTTTTTCGCCGTTTTTTTAGCAACTTTCTTTTTTGCAACTTTTTTAGCTGCTTTTTTAGCTACTTTCTTTTTTGCTGTTTTTTTAGTGGTCTTCTTTTTTGTCACTTTCTTGGTAGTTTTCTTTGCAGCTTTTTTCTTTGCAGTCTTTTTAGTCGTTTTCTTTTTCGCTACTTTTTTCGCAGTCTTTTTGGCTGCTTTCTTCTTAGCTGTTTTTTTAGTCGTTTTTTTCTTGGCGACTTTTTTCGCAGTCTTTTTGGCTGCTTTTTTCGTTACCTTTTTCTTTGTCGTCTTCTTGGCAGCCTTTCGCACTGTCTTAGCAGTCTTTTTACGAGCGGCTTTTTTTGCTGTTTTGGCCGTTTTCTTTTTAACTGCTTTTTTTGCAACTTTTTTTGCGACTTTTTTCTTCTTAGCCATTGATGGTAACTCCTCTAAAAATAAGGCACTAAAATAGCACTAAACCTTATTGATTGCCAACTTTTGCTAGCTGATCGACTTGAACTCACTTGTAGCTATAACCACTCTTTGAATCTCTGAGGTTCCCTCGTAAATTTCGGTTATCTTTGCATCTCTGAAGTAGCGCTCCATTGGATACTCTTTTGTGTAACCGTTCCCACCTAGAACTTGAATCCCCTGAGTTGTTGTCCACATAGCTGTTTCAGCGGCAAATAGCTTTGCCTGAGCCCCTTCTTTAGAATAAGGCAGCTTTCTATCTTTCAGCATACTTGCGTGGTAAATCAGGTGCCTAGATGCCGCAATCTTTGTACTCATATCTGCAATCTTGAATTGGATAGCTTGAAGACTCGCTATGGGAGATCCAAATTGGACCCTTTCCGTTGCATAGCGTCTAGCATAGCGAAAGGCACCCTCAGCAATTCCTAGAGCTTGAGCTGCAATTCCAATTCTTCCCCCATCCAGAGTGGCCATGGCTATTCTGAATCCTTTCTTCTCTTGGCCTAAAAGATTTTCTTTTGGAATTTTAACTTTATCAAATGCCAGAGAGCAGGTGGAAGATCCCGCGATTCCAAGCTTTTCTTCTTGTTTAATTATAGAAAATCCCTCACTCGCCGTTTCAACAATAAAAGCAGAGATTCCTTTATAATTATCTGTCTTTTCAGACTTAGCAAAAACCACAGCTACATCGGCTTCTTTACCATTCGTAATCCAATTTTTTGTCCCATTAATTTCCCAATGATCTCCCATATCAGTGGCAAAAGTTGTTAATGAGCCTGCATCAGTTCCTGCATTTGGCTCAGATAAACAAAAGCAACCTATCCATTCTCCAGAAGCTAATTTTGGAAGATATTTCTTTTTTTGCTCTTCAGTTCCAAACTCTAGAATAGGCCATATACAAAGTGAAGTATGAGCTGAAACAAGAACTCCCGTGGAAGCACAATTTCTTGAAAGCTCTTCAATAATCATGGCATAGCTCAAATAATCCATTCCAGCACCACCGTACTCCTCTGGAACATAACTTCCCAAGAGACCGTTCTCTGCAAGTTTTGCAATAAGCTCTTTTGGTATTGCATGATCACGATCAATACTTTCTGCTAGAGGTGCAACCTCTTGATCAGAAAATCTTGCGACCATATCTCTTACTTCATTATAACTTTCATCTAAAATCATTATTTATCTCCGTAATCGTAAAAACCTTTGCCCGACTTTCTTCCCAATCTTCCAGCAGATACATATTGTTTTAAAAGAGGACAGGGACGATACTTTGTATCACTTAAACCTTCAAAAAGAACTTCCATAATAGCAAGACAAGTATCTAACCCGATAAAATCGGCTAGAGTCAAAGGGCCCATCGGCTGATTGGTTCCTAGTTTCATTGCCGTATCAATATCTTCCACTGAAGCGATGCCTTCATGAAGAGTATAGACGGCTTCATTAATCATCGGCATCAGAATTCTATTTACAGCAAAGCCCGGCATATCTTTGGCTCGAACAAATACCTTTCCCATTTTTTCAGCACAAGCTGCTACGCGATCAAAAACTTCTTTTGATGTCTCGAGTCCACTAATACCCTCAACTAGTTTCATAACTGGAACAGGATTCATAAAATGCATCCCACAAACTTGAGTGGGTCTATTGGTTTGAGCGGCAATTTCAGTAATTGAAATTGAGGAAGTATTAGAAGCTAAAATAGCTTCAGGTTTTGCCATTTGATCTAACTTCTTGAAAATCTCGAATTTGATTTGCTTATTCTCAGTTGCTGCTTCAACGATAAGATCGGCGGTGCTCAAATCCTCTAGCTTTAAGGTAGCTGTCATCTTAGCCCATGCTGCATCTGCATCCTGCTGGGTCCATTTTTCTTTGGACACTCCCCTATCTAGCTGTTTTTTTATAAAATTATGACCAAAATCTAGAGATTCTTGGTTCAAATCATACAAAAATACATTGTAACCCGTTTGTGCCGCCACTTGAGCAATCCCTCTACCCATTTGGCCGGCTCCCACAATTCCTATTGATTTGATTTCCGACATGACTTATCCTCTTGAAAATTAACACCATAAATATGCTTTGCCTGGCTTAAACGGTCAATCGCCTAGCATCAGTTAAAAAGAGAAATTTGGCATAATTTAAAAAATTCTTGCCAATAAGTGTTAGATGACGTAGTTAAAAGAACTCTTTTTAGAACAAATTAGATAGTTTAGGAGAAATATAGTGGCAAATCATAAGTCAGCAAAGAAACGTATCAGACAAACTGAAAAAAGAAGAACTAATAATCGTTGGAAAACTACGAGAGTTAGAACTCAAGTTAAGGCCCTTAGAGGACTTATCGAAGAAGGGAAAAAAGATGAAGCGCTAAAACTTTTACCAGTAGTTCAAGGACTAATGGATAAATTAGCAAAATCTAGTGCTATGAAAAAAGCTTCTGCTGGAAGAAAAGTTTCAAGACTTGCAGCTCAAGTTTCTCGTCTTTCTTAATTCAATTATTTTATAAATTTTTTATATAAGCCATGCTTTAAAACGAGCGTGGCTTTTTTATTTTAAGCGGTGCCTATCATTAAATTTGAGTCGAGTGCAGTTTTTCTAAAAAACGAGGCCAGCTTGGAAAGTTCTTATAGAAGCTCGACTCAATAAAATCATTCTTTCTTAACTGATAATCAAACTGCTCAAGAGGGAGCCAAATTCCAAATGCCTTAAATGAACCAAGATGATAATCCGGTTCATAAACATAAAAGTCACCATATCCATAACTCACTAGCATTCTATTCATACTATTTCGAAGCTCGTTAAGGTCTTCTAGGATATTACTCTCATCTCGCGCTTTTAAAAATTCCTCTAAAAAAGAAAGAACAGAACTTAAGTCACGACTTTCTCCTAAGAAGCTTTGACTCAATTGTAACTGCATCAAGATTTCGATCTTTAAGAATGGATCATTATCGAGAGCGTTATTGAGCTTTCTCAACACACGCTCAAACTCCGGAAGAAACATTAATTGCATTTCAACAGAGTTAATAGAACTCATCGTAAACTTATCACTGTGAAGACCTGAAAAAGCATTAAGAGTCAATTCAGGTAGAGTCAGCGCTAGGTCATGGGCTGTAGATTCTGAATGCATCAATTTAATAATTTCCAAATAAGGAAGGCCTTTAAAGTTATGTATTTGAGTAGAGCCTACGATTAAGCTGGCTAAATCTTTGAGTTCATAACTTACTTCTAAGGTTTGCATTAAGCAGGCATCAAAAACTAGAAGGTCGACTTTTTGCTCGGCACTTTCTAAAACACTTCGTATTTCAGTGACTGATAGTTTTTGACTAGGAAAATCATCTAAGGCAACTCCTCCAAATTGTGCAAGTTTCCCTGCCCCAAATCCTTCACCATGTCCCCACAAGGATAAAAATAATTTCTTATCTTTTGAAAAAGAGTTGATCAATGAAGAGAGGACCATTTCTTGAGGCACTTCTTCTAAAAAAGTTTCAATGATCTCAAATCTGAAGTCCGACAAATTTAGCTGCGAAGCCTCTTCAACAGTACTTGGAAGAGGGACTTCTTTTGGTTTGATTTTTATTAACTGATAACCTTCATTGCCAGGTAAGTCGATAGCCACATGAATATTTGGTCGTTTCACCTTTCCTGTCTGAAATAACCCTAGAGAGACTTCAGCTAAATCCCACATAGCATAGTCCCTCAAATTATTATCAGCTTGCATGTAGATGGCCAGATTCCAGCCCTGGTTTTCTTGTAAGTTTTTAGCACCGCTAAACGCATTTAGGGAGCCGAAGCTCCCTAAGATTATAAGTATGTAGATAAAGTTAATTTTCATTAGCTGCTTGTAATAAAGCTTCCACTAATTTTCCAATAGGCTGCGCTCGCTGAGAAGAATGAGGTGCAAGCCTTGAAAGATTGTATTGACCTAAATTTTTCAGGTCAATCGTTGCCGGTAGATAATTATCTACGCTTGAAGTTGCATGGGAGTTTTCAAATGGAGTCCAAAGAAAATCCGGATGCTTATTCTGATACCACTCTCCGCCGATGATATTATAGTTTCTATCAAGTTCTAAGTCATAAGCGTAATAAGCGTAATTATGCGCGTCTTCTACAGGGCTATCACTTTTTAAAGTTGTTGGCATCGTTTCAACAAGGTACTCAACTTCCATTTTAACTCCAACTAAATAGCGAGCACTTCTTGATCTATACCGTCTAAACTTGTCATTTCTATGTTCACGTCTGCTAACAATAGCATCTTCGAGCGTATCGAATTCTTCCATTGTTATAGGATTAAAATAAACATAGGAATAAGCCGTAACAGGATGATTCCAAACTTCGTAGTCAAATGTTGCATCCATAACGAAAGTAGATTTCAGTTTTCCAACTTGATTGACGACAGTTTTATGCCAAGTCCCAGGATTATTATCAAAACATTTATCATCTAAAATTCTACCATTTGAGTCTTGAGCTGGATCTTTAGAATTACATCTCCCCCCTATAAATTTCGTTCTTTGAAACCCAGTGGCCCAGAGTTGAGACCCAAGAGCTTTTAGATCACTAGGCTTAAATTCGATTTGAGTGACCCCATCAGCAGCAGTAACTTCAATCGTTTTTACTGGTCTTGGTAGCATATAACTTGCTGGTGACCATCCATGACAGATACCCATCCATGTCTCTACTTTTCCATACTTTTCTTGATATCCAGCACCTGCATTGAACATAGACTTTGTGAAAGTAAAATTATCGTCACCTACTAAGATATCATATTTTTCTGCGGGAGAGAGGTAGTTCACATCTAACATGAGAGCTGGATTATCTTCATGCCATTGCTTCAACCAAGGCCAAGCAGTTTCTGCGGAAATATCTGCATTCTCATAAGCTTCCATCATGACTTCATCTTGGTAACGATAAGAAAGTTGTCCCACAGCAATTGGCCAATACCAGTCAGACCAGGGTTTAATTTCGGACTCACCATTCTCTAAACCTAGTCTGGCCATTTCTCTAATATTAGATTCAACCACACCACCTGTGACTAAATTCTCAGCTCTATCAACAGATGAAATAGGTGCTCGCCCCTCAATGACATCCTCACCAGCATCTAAAGTTTCCAAGCAAACTTTAGTCATTGTGATCGGATCAGTATGACAAATGTTTTTTCTGTATTCGTCTTTTATTCGAATATACTCCTGATTATCAACCACACCTCTTTCGAAATACCTGAAGATATTGTCCTCACAATTTGCATCTTTTTTAGGAATGGGTGCATTCAAAAATTTTGATGGATTGGTTTTAAATTCCTCGAGATTTAAATCAACATTACATTTCATTGCATAAGTTGAAGAAGTGATAAATCCGAGCCCAAAAACGAGAAGAGTTTTGTTGATCATAGTTGCCCCTAGAAATGATAATTCTCAAAGTTAAATATAGGGAATTACTACATCAAATTCAGATTTTCGGGGACACTTTATGTAAAATTTACTTTAATTTTCAATTGAGAAAAAGCTTCATGCTCAAAAGCTGGTAGGACCGTTTTAAATTAATAGCAAAACTCAACTTTCGTCCCCAACTTCTACAAAATGTCTTCCTAGGGATCTTTCAAAATTGTTGAAATCCAAGTCTCTTTTAAAAGCTTCCATGGTACTGTTATAGTCTTTTTCAAAAAATCGTCTGTAACGATTTGTTTCAATTTTAAATACTCCTTTGACTTTTATAGAGTTAGCATATCTTAAATAGACTATTACAATAATCTCTAAATAACCTAATTCCTCAAATTTTTTGAGAGACCTATGAGTTAAAGTATTGAAAGCTGCCAGGACTTTTAAAATTCGCGGGTCGTCTTTTACTGCTTGAAAACCCGAATTATCGTTAAAAAAGAAAACGTCCAAATTATGAAAATAATCTTTGTAGGCAACTAGCGTTGTTTCATCCTCTCTAATGAGAGCATCTCCAGAACCCTTATTTGGAAAAATGAGGGAAAGACACTCTTCTTTTAAGGAAGTAAGACATAAATCAATATTTCTCAAGTCTGAAACTTCATCGATAGGCTCTCCAGGTTGATAATTTTCGGAGGACTTAAAAGGCGAGGTATTATTAGTATTTTTCGATTTTGTATCAGTATCTGATCGATATTTTTTTGCTTTCTCTTGTTTCGTAGAGACAGTATTTTTCATTCTTCCAGGCTCAGATTCAAAAACTTTCGCATAAAAATTGTAGCCACCTATTGCTAATAACATAATAATCAAAACGTAGGAAAAATATTGTCTCTTATCTTTCTTTTGAATTTTCTCCTTTTTCATACCTTTAGATTTAGGCTCTCGAGATAGGTCTTTTATATTTAAATTTGTTGTTTCCTGAAAAAAATCATTACTTAATTTATTTTGAGTTTGAGACGGTGGAGAGAGATTTGATTTTGATTCAATTTTTAAACTTATTCGATCACCCAGCTCAATCTCTGAAAAATCAAACACTCGAATTTTTTGATTTTTTGGTATTTTCTCCTGATTCAATGCAACCCAATTGGATAAACTTACATCTTCGATGAAATACTCTCCCCCAGAGATATAGATTTTCAGATGACTTCGAGAAATCGAAGAATCTCCTATGACAACATCATTTTGCTTAGATCGGCCAACAGAGACTTGGCTTTTCTTAAGTTCTACCTCTTTTAGAAGAGAGGATTCTTTTAAGACTTTTATAATCACTTTTTTTGATCAATTTTCTTTTGAAGATTTTCTATTTTTATATTTTGCTCGTCTATCATCTCTTGCTGCTTTTTTATTGCTTCAACTAATACAGGAATCAGCATCGTATATCGAACTCCTTTTTCACCATTTTTTTGTTGAAACACAACTTCAGGGTAAGTTTTCTCTACCTCCTGAGCGATTAGTCCTATTTGCTTACTCTGCTCATACCTTTTATCTTTAAGAAAATAATTATAACCATTAATACCAGATAGCTTTCTCATAGGGTCAGAGATTCTTTTTATATCGCGTTTAATATTCTGATCCGACTCAATAATCACATGCTCACCTACAATAAGATTCTGTCCTATCTTTACGTCGAAATCATATTGAATCCCCTCTAAGGGATTGAAGCCAACTCCATCCGCTAATCTCCAAAAACCAATTCTACTTGTTGTATCAGAAACGCAAAAGTTTACAGTCGTGGGCGCTGCTGGATCTATGTTACAATTTAAATCTAATCCAATAACCAGATTTCTAGCTCCAAAGGATCTTCGACTAGCTGTATCAACATATTCACCTCGATTCACACTCATTTGCAATCGACATATCCCAGAGTCAGTTCCATTAATGCTCGTTACAATATTGGTCATAGGCAGGATATCAATTTTATCTACTTTCCAGCTAGGAAATTTTTGGATTGTAGTAGTACCATCTGCCACAAAAGAAAGCACATTTGCTGCATCAAACTCATATTCTTGAGTGGCAGGATTCCACTCTGAAAACTGAACAAGGTCAAGCTGAGCAATATCTAGAGCACCTCCAGCAACTGTATATCCAGCCTGCTCCAAAGTTAAAGCACAATTTCCAGCTTTCCCGAGAGTCATTTTGAGATAATTTCTCATGTCCATAAGCTCTGAGTCTGTTTCAACTTTATTGGTACCCTTCATCATTGTTTGACTAAGCTGTAAAACGACAAGTCCAATACCAACTGCAATTGAACCCGCAATGATAACCTCTAGTAAGCTCATTCCAGATTCATTATGCTTTTTCATGACTATTTAACCTGAACCCAGTGGCGACCATCAACTTTAATCTGGTGTGAAGCTGTTCCAAAAGTTTCTCGTATCTCTGGTTTTTTATAAACTGCAATAAGACGTTCCGGAAAATTTTGTTTTTCCTCTATTGTCATTTGAGTTAAGTTTCCATTTTCATCGTTAGTAAGCGCGACTCCACATTCATACTCTTTATCCACATGAGCCAAGACCCATCCTGCTACAGCAATAGGAATTTGATTTTCTTCTGGTACCTGCCCTACAATATGGGCAAATGTATCTGAAGCAATACCCATAACGCCCATTTGACATCGACTTGTGCACAAACGCGCACCCTCTACCGTATCATAATAAGCCTTTCCAGCCGTATATTTATCCTCTCCTAAAAACTGAAAATCAGCATAATCATTCCAAACACTATTCCAAACCTTTTCAGCCATCATATGACCAAAGGGAGCAGCTGGAGCCGTCGTAAGATTATTAGTGTTTGTTACTACTAGTCCGTAGACGAGTCCAGAACCTGCCGGACTTGTAGTATCAGGGTCCCAAGACGCAATATCCCCAATATTTGCTCCGGCATCATGTATTGCTGCTACCCTCAATAATGGGGCATAAAGTTTTGGTGTCGCCATTTTAAATTGCCTCCTAACTACAGTAACTTGTTAATTTCTAATATTATAACCGTTAACCCTAGTAAAAAAAAGTAAATATAGCACTTATCTGTGCTACCATTGGGGAATGAATCGTAGGAGCTTTGTTACAAAAATCAGTTTTCTGATGGGAATGCTTTTTTCAAGTAATCTTAGCGATTCTCCCCCCTTTTCCGACAGTGAAAAATACGAGGTGATAAACCTTAATACAAACCCCGACTTATATGCTATTGAAAAGATAACCTTAACAACAGACCATCAATTTCCAGTGGCTCTAAACGCTGGTAGTGAACCTATAAATTCATCTGACACAGTCTACCTCCTCCACAAACCAGGCACTTATCAATTGCAATATTTAGGTGCTTGTTATGGTTGGCTATGTCAGGGTTAAAAAGCTTTGACCAGAAAGAAGCTTAAAAGTAGAATTCCACAATACAATGATACACCGTGATTTAATTTTTTACATTAAAACAACCGAAACTTGTCAGCTTAATTGCGATCACTGTTTTACTAACGGTTCAAATGGGCAAAAGGGTTTTTTTGATGAAAATAGAGTCATCGACTTTATGCACAAACTCAAAAATAAAGTGCCACAAATAAATAGTGGAAGCGTGACTTTCCATGGGGGAGAGCCAATGCTTTGTCCTCCAGAAAAAATGATAGATCTTTGGCAAGCATGTCGAGATCTATGGCCAAGCCTTTTTTGGTCCATACAAACCAATCTCACATATAAAATAGACCCCATCAAGCTAACATTTTTTGAGAAAGTGTGTCAGAAAACTTGGGGTACATCTTGGGATTACGATCTCAGGTGGAAGTCTAAACGCTCTAGCGATCTGTGGCGATCCAATATAAAAGAACTTGCGCAAGACGGGCACAACATCACAGTTATCGTCTCCTTAAGCAAGAAACTTTTGCAAGAAAAAGAACCCATTGAAGTTATTGAAGATCTAGCTGAGCTCGGAGTTAAACACGTTAACTTTGAAAGAATCACTTCAAATGGAAATGCTATTGCCAACAAGCGAGTATTTCCAAGTAATAAAGACTTGGATCATTGGTTTGATAAAATGTGGCGCCAAAGCGTAAATCAGAAAACATATCAATATATAGACAATTTATTTTTTGATTCGATACTTACCTCGGCAGTTTTTAACACATTCAGTGGCTGTCGGTGTAGGCAATGTGAACAGAAAGTTTTCACAATAAACGCAGATGGTTCCATTGGAGGTTGCCCAAATACTGCTGCTGAATCTCCCTTCGCCCACATCAATGAAAATATAGATGATATTCTTTTTAACCCTGGTAGACTTTGCAATATCGAAAAAGAGTCGCGGCGCAATCAAGCTTGTTATACTTGTGAGGTCTATGATATTTGTAATGGTGATTGTCATCAACTAGCATGGGAGAATGGGGTATGTGCTGCTCCAAAAACTCTCATGAGTGCTGTTAAAAAAAGTGACAAAGAATTACTAAATAGTTTCCTCAACGGTTTTCAAGGTCAGGAGTAATAATGACAACTGGAGAAAAAACAGATAAAAACCCAAAAATTGGAAAATTCATCAATGATGTTATAACCGACTCCATCAACGCAGTACAAAGAGATAGTTCAAACTTACCGACTGGCACACTACCTAGTCCAGTTGTCTCAAAAAACTCATTAGGTGTGGCCCCAAACCAATTTAGTTCTATAGGTACCAATAGCACGGTACCAACTCGAGGAGGCCAACTAACCGCTTCAGCTTTGTCTGATTTATTTTTCGTCTATGCTCACAATCTTACATCTATAAGGCGGGCAACGGTGACTAGACTCAGCACAAACGATGGTACCCCAAGTTCATCCACTCTTTGGTCGAATCAAATAACCTCACTATCATCTGATTATAAAATGGCTACCGGAACATTTAGAACTCAAGTTAACGCTCAAGGAGACCCCTTAAGTGGTTTACAACCAGGTAGTATTGCCTCAAACACAGCGATCGATACCCTCATTGCTGCTTTACAAACTGTCCTACAAAATAATCGTACTTCAGCTTCGGTATCTATAACTGTTTGCCATTCTTCATGTCATAGTTCATGTCATGGTTCTAGAGGGAGGCGTTAGATATGGAAAACCAAAACAATATTCGAGAGGTGACTGCCCCCTTAGAACTAGAGCAAATTAAAGAGTATTTTGCAGATAAAAGTATCGTTTTTTTAGTGGATTACCAGAAATCGGAGTTAAAGGGGCCAACTTTTTTGACTTATCTCTCAAACTTAGATTTACCTGCTGAAATCAAAATGCAAGATTCTGATTATCAGCAAAAAGAAGAAATACTTCTTTGCTATATGACGACAAGAAGTGTCTATCGTACCGAATGCCTTCTCTACAATATTATGTATCTACTCCTAAAAATGCGTGGGACTGATACAACAAATATAATTCTAAATCCGATCTTTTCGTCAAAAGAAGCCGAACAGTTTATTAAAAACCATAGAGACTTACTGGAGACTTGGGAACTTTTCATAGAAAGTACGACCCTATATGCTCAAACTTGTGTAGAAGATTTAATGGACTCAGAAACTATAAAAAATAACTTTGAGGAAGTTCAAGACCAAGAGGCGATTGGGTCCAATGTAGTCAACCTTTTTGGACTACCGGCGTTTATGGAGCTCTTCTTTTCGACTCCTTTAAAACATACTCCAAAATATTTCACCTGTCAGTTTGAGGATTATATGTTTAGGGGAAAAAACCTCTATAGCTATTACGCAGTTGAAGAGAATCGTGTTTTCAAAATGTTTCTTGCACATATAGAGGGTATGATTGATGTCAAGGCAATCGCTCGGGAAGTTGAGAAATTATAGTTCTTTTAAGTTCCGATAGCTTTTGGAATTGATTTTCTAAAATTTCTTGAAATATTTCTTTTTCATGACTATCAAAAAAAACTACTTTATTTATCAAGTCTATAAGCCTAGCTTTTGAGATACTGTCAATAAATTGAACAGCTTCAAACTCCTTTCTATGAAGACTGATAAAACTATAAACTGAGTCCACCGAAAAACAAGCAGGTGAACCAGGAACTAAAGACTCTCCTCCAAAATTAGTGTCAATCACGAAATCATAGATTGGCTCATACTTTCCACACTTATCAATTTCTTTTTCATCAAAAATAAGTCGTAAAGAGCGAGCATCTCTAAAAGGATTTTGAATTAACAAATCAAAAAGTAAAATACGGATCATAAAATTTCCGCAGTCTTTTTGAGTCTCCTCATTCAAGATATTAAGAAGTATATTTGGATTGCGCTCTTTCGAGTCAATGGTCCGCGAAGTTAGATAAACGAGAGGTTCCATCCGTATGACTCCCTCGTAAGACCTTATATCATGGGTAAGAAGGTACAAATCATTTTGAATTGTTATAAGTTCACTTTTTTGGCACTCGATTCCAAGCTCTTCGGCTAATAAACTGCCAATGTATTGAGTCTTTATGAATGGGATTTTTTGTCTCTTTCCTTTAAACAAACATTGCAAACCTTTCAGTGTATAAATTTTACCAGTTTTAGATTCAAGTAGCTGTAGGTAGTCTGCAGGTCCCTTTTTAGGGTGTCTAAAAAGTGGATCGATAATATCAAAGGAAGTATCCCTCCACCTGATTTTTGTATGAGAAAAGTCTGCTGGCAGTGCTGCCGTATTTTGCCTTAGCACTTTTTCATTGAGACCAGAGGTATTTACTTTCAATAGTTTTTTATATTGTCCAATCCAAATATCTTGATATTTCTCATCCAATTGAATCTCGAACGGAGTCCCGTTTGTAAAATGATAAGCCTGAATCTTCCTTTCTTCGCCTTGAAACTCTCCTACTAAATGATTCCATGTTAAGGGCAAGCTCCCAATTGCATCATTCTCTTTGATCCACTTAAATTGGTGCAAATCGAGTCCTGAAGCTTCGTTTACATAGTCAATAGAAAGCGCCCGGCACCTCTCATTATTAAAGAGCATCAAACTTGACCAATTTTTAGCTTTATATTGATATTGGGTAAGAGAGTTCTTTTTTAAATTTAAATTTGGCTGATAGTCGTGCTTACAAAGCATGACACTGAACTGATCGTCACGAAGAGAAAAAATTTCGTAGGGATCGTCACAAAAAATAAAATCACAATCACAATAAAGACTCCACCCCTCATAATCAGAAAGAAAGGGAACCAAGAACCTAGATATAGAAAAGTCTGAGGAGTCAAACTGCGAACGCTGCCGCTTAAACTGAGGGATCTGAGATCTAACGATGGGAATAATAGAAAGAGGTTTTGAACTATGTTCCAGCAAACTTTGCGTCAACAGGTGATAAGAAACAGTCTCTTCTGGATCAAAACCAATAAAAATTCTTAACCTAGAGCCTAGAACGGATTCCAAAATAAATCTCCAATCAATAAATCATCGTTAATTTACGATACTAAAGTACTGATAGCTGTTCAAATCAACTTGAACTCTTACACTAAATATGAGTCAATTAAAATGAAATAAAGAGAAGAAGGTTTTTATTTGAGTATCCCGAACTTTACTGACTTTTTTACACAAGGCTTTATTTTTTTTGAAGATTTTTCTAGCATTGATATTGATGCTGCCTATCAACTTCACTATCCTAACTCTGAAGATAATGAGCTTTACACTATCCCAGAAGAAGCTAGAGTACTACTTCAAAGAATTCAACAAGAGTTTGCCCAAAGATACATTGTGATGATTTTCAATCAATTCAAAATCAAAGAAATTGGAATATGGGATGGAGCAGACTCTGGCTCTATTAAATGGCACAATGACAATAACCCCATTAACGGGATGAATGCCAACTTACTAATTTATCTCGATGATTGCAATCCTGAAACGGGCGGAAAAATAGAGGTCCGATCTGATCATAGCTATAAATTTATTTACCCTCGCAGGGGACAAGCCATTTTTCTCAACCAGTCACCACAATTCCAACATAAAGTGACTCGTTCCAGTAAAACGCGAAGGGTTATAAGTCTAGAATACTTTATCGACGATTTGGTGAGCGGATACCAACCAAAACAACGCACCGAAAAAGACCTGTAAACTAGAGTTTAGAATGCTGAGTTGGCAGTTCAATTAGAGTGCGTTATATCTTTATTAAATCATGAATATCAGTCTTAATCCCACATATCTTTGTAATCTAAGATGCCAATTCTGCTATTTGACTCCTGCACAGTTATCAGAAACTAGATATGCCTCTTTAAAAGAAATCAACCAACGATTAAAGGAAATTTCAGATTTTTCTCCTATTCAACATGTCGACATTTACGGTGGTGAGATCTCACTTCTCCCGGAGGAGTATCTAGAGGAATTATTGGTTATTCTCTCCTCTTACTGCAGACCTCCTTACAATATTATCACTAACCTCACCAGAATTTCACCTTTATTTAAAGACGAACGGGTCCACTTGTCAGTCTCTTATGACTTTGAAGCTAGAAAATTTAATGAATTAGTGTTTCAAAATATGTCTTTACTCAATAAAAATATTTCTGTCCTCATTCTTGCTTCTCCTCAGGTTATTGCAATGAATGTAGATTCGCTTATTGAAAAACTCAACCTTCTTTCTAATATTATTAGTGTTGAAATAAAGCCTTACTCAACAAATCAAAGTAATCAATTACCTATGAACTTCAAAGATTTTGAAGATTTTATCAAACAATGGCTTCAATCTAGAGTTCCCAAAAAATTTCTCTTTGTTAACGAAAAAAAAATTCAAGATTCACTTGCAAGGTCTTACAATGCTTTTAGCGACGATCATATCTATATCACTCCTCAAGCGAAGTTAGGAGTTCTTGATTTTGATGCTACTGACAACGAGTATTTTAGAGAGCTAGAAAGCATAGATGATTATCTTTTTTGGTCAAAAAAAGAAAAAGAGAAAATTTCTAAGAACGACTTTTGTAAATCGTGTAACTACAAAGGTCATTGTTTAACAGAGCATTATCGTGATGTTAAAGGGCTCAAGTATTCATGTAATGGATATAAACATTTACTCGACTGGTATCATGAATCTTTCGTCTAATATTACCGTCTATTTAAAGACGACTGAAACATGCAACTTGAATTGCTCTCATTGTTTCACCTCTGGCTCTAAGGGAGCGAAAATAATTTTTTCTCCGCAGAAAACGATCCATTTTTTTGAGCGACTAAAAAATGCCTTTCCGCACATTGAATCTATTCGCTATCTTTTCCATGGAGGAGAGCCATTTTTAGCTCCACTGGATACTCTTTATCAAGCCTACTTTGGTTTAAAAGATTTGTTTCCTAAAACTAGTTTTGGTATGCAAACGAACCTTGTTTACCCGTTAAGTAATGAGAAAAGAGCTTTCCTTAAAGAAGTCCTCTATAATTATGGATTCGGGACCTCATGGGACTATGACATCAGGTTTGGATCTTTACTCAATAAAGCAAAGGATTCGCAACAGGCGATTTGGGAAAAGAATGTCAGAACTCTGACCCAAGAAGACGACCACTATATGACAATGATCGTTTCTATAACTAAAGGTCTTATTGAAAATAAACAACCTATTGAGATTTTAAGATACGCTCATAAACTAGGGTTTAAACATATACTTTTCGAGAGAATTACAAGCGACGGAAATGCCATCGAAAACCATGAAATCATACCCTCGAATCGTAGCCAAGACGAATGGCTATACAAGATGTTTGAACAAACTATGAAATACAAAACTTATGAGTATATAGGAAACATGTTCATTTCGGAACTCGCTCAGGCTTATGTCAATCGCTCCCATGTTGGTAACCGTTGTCGCAACTGTGAAGAAAGCCTACTAACAATAAACGCTGATGGCTCGATAGCGGGATGTCCTAATACTGCTCCTGTTGATCACTGGGGTCATATTGACTGGCCTCTTACAAAAAGTTTTCAATCAAGTAACCGCCTTAAAACAATTTCTTGTGAGAGGTATGATCGCAATCCTCTATGTTTTTCTTGTCCAGCATTTGAACTTTGTAATAGTGATTGCCACAAACTTAAGTGGGACGAAAATGAAAGTTACTGTGCAGCTCCTAAAAAAATTTGGTCTCATATGTTAAAAAATTCAGAAAACTACAGTGAGTTGATTATATGAATATCGACAATAGACCTATAGACCTGATTGTGAAACCTACTGAAGCTTGTAATTTCGCATGCAGTTTTTGCAGTTCTAGCTATTTAGTCGAAAATAAAAGATCAAAATTAGACCTTATTTATATCTTTGAGTTTTTAAAACGCTTTCCTAATACTCAGACTATTATAATCAACGGAGGGGATCCCTTGATGATGCCTGTGGGATACTACTGGCAATTAATAGAGCATCTCGAGCAGTACAATTATATAGCCGATATCTCAATAACCACTAACCTATGGAAGTTTTGGCAAGAATGGCAAAATGACAAAAAACCAAAATACTGGACTGAGCTTTTTAGACACAAAAGAGTCAACGTAACCACCTCGTTTCAATATGGAGAAGGAAGACGAATTTCAAAAAACGAAATTTTCACAGAAAAGCATTTTATAGCAGTTTCAAATCTGATGTTAGAAAAAGTAGGATACCGGCCGTCATTTATAAGCGTTATTGAAGAGCAGGATTTAGATTCCTGTATAAATAACGTTCGTCTAGCAAAAACACTAGGTGTGGACTGCAAATTAAATTACGCCAATAAAAGTGGAGACTGTGACAAGCCTCTACCCTTATCATTTATTTATGAAGTTTATATTAAGATTTATGAAGAAGGCCTCGTCGATCATGAGTGGAATACTCGTCAAATGATTAATAGCATTCAACAATACCATTCGACTGCATGTCCACTTAACAGGAGTTGCGACAGTGGAATTAGAGTTCTTCAACCGGATGGAAGATATTTTAGTTGCGGGGCTTTCGGAGATGATCAAAGGTATGAGATTGATTTTCAGAAGGAAGTACATGAGGGTGACTTCTTTAAGCCTTTAGAGGATGACATCAACTTACAAGTCATTAAAAAGGATTGCTACACATGTGATATGTTTTCCATTTGTAACGGATGCAAAAAACATATCAGCGATCTTAAAGAATCTAATCTCACAGAGAGGCATTGCGCAAAAATGAAATCAATTGCACCTAAAATCATGAATATAGCTGATAATTCTCCACCAATTGAAATCAGAAATGATACCTACTATCAAGGCTTAAATGTTAATGAAACTAACGGCTAGACGATAGATTTTATTATTTCTAATATAGTGACTCATGGATAACTACGCACTGATTCAAAAAAAAATTGTCACTTATTCAGAAGTCGTTATTTGTCTTTTTGACAGCTGCAATTTGAATTGTGCCTTTTGCCCTCAAGATCACAATTCCACCTTATTTATGAACCGCAAAGATATCATGAATAAAACCTCGACTGTCATTCATTGGATAAATAATAAGTCATCGTCTTTCATTAAAATTCACCTGATGGGAGGAGAACTATTTCAAGACGACCTTGTAGACAAACAATTCCTTCAGATTTACTCTGATTTTGTTGATGAAATTAAATCCAAAGTAAATCCTGAAAAAGAACTCTACTTTAACTTCATTACTAATTTAGTTTTTACCAGGCAAACAGAAGTCTATGATTTTCTAAAAAAACATCGGTTAGAGTTTTCTATTTCTTATGATCCAGTTGGAAGGTTTACTCCTGCCGCTATGGTACAATTTCAAGAAAACCTTAAGTTCTTTCATAACAAAATAAGTATGGTCTCAATTGTTCTAAGCGCTCAAAATATAAAAAAAATACAACATGGCGATCCAGTCTTTGATAAATTATATGGTAGTTATCCTTGTGATTTTGACCAATTTCTACCTAGCGTTCATAATTCAGATGCTTTCATACCCAGCGCAAGTCAAATTAGAGATTTTTATATTTTTTTAATTGAAGAGTATCCAGAATGCTTAACGATAGAACATTTCATAACCAAAGAGGGTGCAAAGAAAATGCGTTGCACTCGAGGAAATTCTTTAACAATACTAAATGATGGTTCCGTGCCTCAGGAGTGCTCCGGTTCTATTTTTCTCAAAGACGGGCAAAAAGAGCAACTCGATCAACCTAAAATTGTTTACGATTATATAGGTAAGCAAAACTGTCTTACCTGCGCCTACTATGAAAGATGCCCATTTCCTTGCTTTGTCGCATCCAGCTACCATGTCAAAAAGGACGATATAGGACGTTGTCTCTACAAGGAGGTTTTTGATTATACAGTCTCTTAATATAAGTTTTATAAATCCGCCTCATGCAGATTGGTCTATGGCAAACAACTTAACTTATCACTATTGTCAAAGCCACTATAGGCGTTACGGTAAATATTGTGAGCATGTCAACTGGATTCCGGCTCCTTTTCGTTGGAACACGTACACATGTTTTGATGAGATAGTTAAAGAAATTGGCTCTTGCGATATACTTCTCATGAGTTCCTACACTTGGAATGCTGACCTTGTAGATAAGTTTGCTCAGTTCTATCGGAAACTCTTTCCGGATTCTATATTAGTCATTGGAGGACCACATATTGGGACTAATGAAGCTGAACTATTAAAAAAACGAGAGGAGCTTTTTGACTATATTTGTCTTCCTACTAAACCAGGAGAAGTTTTCGTCCAAGACTTAATAGATGAGTGGTTTGAAAATAATGGCTCCCCTCTAAGAGAAAAAATTGCATGGGAACTCAAAAGTGAAAAAAAACGCAGTCTTCCTTTTGATCTAGATTACTCTATATATAAAGAGCACTCAGATACTTACAAGTTACAATTAGATCACGCAAAGAAATACCGTCTAGAACCTTTTATCTCTCTTGAAACAACACGAGGTTGTCCTTACAAATGTGTCTATTGTGAATGGGGAGGAGGGACTGGAACAAAAGTCTATCAAAAACCATTAGATATAGTAAAAGAAGATATCAGAGTTTTAACCGAAATGGGTTACACCAATGCCTACCTAACAGATGCTAACTTCGGGATCTTTAAGGAACGAGACTTCGAAATCTATCGTTTTGCCCATGAGAAAAGTTTCGCTCTGACAGATATCTCAACCGTAAAAGTACCTCAACTAGCTAGACGCAAAGAGCTCATAGATTTTTGCTTTGATGTGGTAGGTAAAGGACCTGAAGTTCACACGAAGGTTGATACGGGAACTGACATGTGGGGAATGATGGAATACGCATCCTCAATTCCCGCCGTTTCGATCCAAAGCATCTCAACTAAAGCAATGACAATTTCTCATCGGATCGACCTTAAAACGCACGAGAAAATTGAACTTAGTAAACATATTTATGAAAGATGTAATAAAGAAGGCTTCCCGGTACCTGCGATTGAATTAATCTTGGCCATGCCAGGCTCTACGCTAAAAGATTTTTATGAAGAAATGAATCTTATCTGGAACTTTCAGGCATGGAATAGCTTCCGCCATGATTATATGTTTTTACCGGATTCTGAACTAAATTCTCAAGAATATAAAGATAAATATAATATTGAAACTGTGGAAGTCTATTCGGATATCGTAGACGAGGATGGGATAGATAACTGGAATAGCCTGTATCGAAATAAACGCAGCTATTTTAAAACTATTCGGTCTTGTTTTTCATTCAGCGCAGAGGAAATGGTTGAAATGTGGTTTATGAACAATGCAGCTAATTTTTTGCTGAGAAATATTTATCCTATGGTCAAAGAACATTGCACCCCACCTCTATTTGCTAAATCATGCTATACAATTATCCAAACGTTGGAAGGGTTTAACTACATGCAAGAAGAAATATATGACTTGTACAATCCGAAAACAGAGCCACGCTCAATTCGAAAGCTTCAAGGAAGTTTCCGAGTGGAAGTGATTGAAAAATTTTTAGCGAGAAATCAAAAACTGATTTACAATGAAATTTTTAAACAGTTTGTAGTCAAAAAGGATCATTCCAATGCTGAGTCTGATGTCCTCCATCCGTGAACGTGGCTATTACAAGCTTAGTGAACCTGATGCTCTTAATCTTATTGATATTGACAAGTACACTTTAAAAAATGTCGAAGAGCGCTCTAGAGACAATGGTGAAAAAGATCTACCAGAAGATTTAACCCAAAAGCTATTGATTTTTGGAAACTATTTAAAAACTAAGTATATTGACCCAAATTGGCCACAAAGTGTATTCAATAAATTCTTAGTATGGCAAGGTGTGGACAGAGACAACCAAGGTTGGCACACAGATCTTTTTGAGAACTATGATATTTTTTTTCTTTTTTATTTTGATGACACTTTTCCTGAGAGCGGCGGCTCGATAAACTTCAAATGGGATAAAGACAAAACCGCAAGTTTTCAACCAAAGAAAGGAGATCTATTTCTCGTTAATAATACAAGAGGGTTTTGGCATCGAGCTGAATCTACACAAATTTTAAGGAGGACAGCAAGTTTTGACTTCAATACAATCACTGGTATCTAAAAAAGATAAGCTTTGCACAGAACGAGACCTTTGTGCTGAACTTTACAATGTTTGGATCACGAAGTTACATGATGTACAGGAAGATGAGGACCAGTACAATATGTACCTTCAAATGATCGCAAACCTGGAGCCTTACGGTCAAATGATCAAAGAGCAAATCAGAGAAATAAATCGCAAAATATGCGATCACTATGGGGTAGATTCAATCGAAAAAACTCCTCACATGAAAGACTGTGTGGCTAAATTTGGTTTTGATCGACCTAATCGAGACTAAGATTAAATTCTGAATAAAAATAGTTTACGCTTGCTTTAACTTGGCTCTTTTTGTTTGCTTCAAAGTCCATTAACTTTTCTTTTTTTAGTCGAGCTAAAACATTATCGTAAGTTTCGCAATCGTCTTGATAGGTCACGAAGTATTTATCTGTTCCCAGGAATAATTCAGGATCTGAAAGTAAAGAATAAAAATCTTCAGAAAAATACTTTTCTATTAATTTTGCATAAATAATAGCCACCGCGTAAGACTTTGCTGGATAAACAATACTCCAGTGGTCGTCAGTAAAATAATTATAAATTTTTTCCTCTAAATTGCTCCCAGATAGACTCTGTACTTGATAAGGAATATGATCAATCAAGTCCTCGATCTTATTTAATCTATGATACAATATTTGGTGAAGTTTATAGTCTTTCAATTTCTTATGATAGCTCATTTGGAAAACTTAGCATGGCACATATAGCAAAAAATTTTTTCCTTTCACATATTTCGGAACACTATTCATATCCAAACAGCAAGGTCTTGTTTTCTCCCAATTATGTAGAGGAGAACCCTGAGGATATATTTATTATCAGTAAATATGCCAAAAATTTTAGCGACTATCTACAAGATTTTCATTCAAGTAATCTAAATGACTTTTGGGAGGTAAACCTGACGGGACCTAAAACAATTGTTTTTACTTGTTCTTATTTAATTGAAAACTTAAGTCTTCAATTTTGGGCCAATATTTTCTCTAAACAAAATGATTTGGTTTATCAAATCTACACCGCCTATCAAAAACTTTGGCTTACCAAGTCGATGCGACTCATGCACGAAAACTCCCATCTTAAGCAAAATTTTATTTCAATTCCATTCCAAACAAGGCTCACAAAAGAAAGGCTCCAAAATACCCCTAAGATCCCGATTATCCAAAGTCTTTCTCCTAAGGATTTAAACTTGGATCTGCGAATTGCTAACTTCTTATCTCCTTCAGTATCACTTGGTCAAGATACCTATCTTCTTGATCAGTTTAGACATATTGCCGAGACCTCACTTTTTAAAATATTAGAAGAAGTGAGAGAAACAATTTTAGATAATTATTTTCAGCTCCAGCAACATTCACTTTTAAGGCAGTATATAAATTTTGAAAATTTCTCATTATTTCTCCCTCAAAAGAATCGAACACTTGAAGAAATCCTTAAAATAATCTCATTGCAGGAAATAAAAAGAATTATCAAAATTCTTGAAGATGAGCTGGGTAAATCCTTTTATGAGTGCTTTGAGATGATCGACATTCTTGAGAAGAATCAAATCGAAACCTGGATGAGACAACAAAATTCTTATGGCTTTCCTCTGAATTTCTTCGATGATTCGTGTGATAATTTACGATTAGTGATGGAGGCGGTCTCACAATAATACCACTTTTTCAAAACTTATATTTAGAACATATAGAAGCCTATCGCTATGGGATGAGAGAGTTCTTTTTCCTTAAAGAAAAAAGGGAGCATCCTGAGGCAAAAAGACTCAAGCACGATCATACTTTTGATTTTTATATTGATGATTTTGATCAGACATTACAAAGTCAATACAACAATAACTTAGAGTTGTTAACGCGTAAAATCTATAAGACTCAAAAGAAAACTGTCCTTTTTTGTGATGATTTTTACCTAATTTCTATTCTCAAAGATTATTTGGCAAGTCTTGAAATCTTATCTGAAGACAAAAAACAACTAGAATTACTTTTTCAACTCTATTTTTACAAAGCTCGAGGAAAAAAGGTAACCCAAACTTCTAATTCATTTTCCCTTGATTTCTCTCTATTTAAATTTTCAAGTTCCCCCCTTTATTTAAAAATACTTTATTACTATCCAAGAGATCTGAAAAAATTATATTCTCTTGATGTGTCTGAGCAAATTAGCACTGCCTGGATAGGCTATGTAAAGTTTATGGCGAGAGATATTCTAAGAAGCGGCTATCTTTTAAACTCTGTTTCAAAAAGTAATGAAACGCCAACAATAGACGAACTCAATGCTTTTTTATTAAAAGACCCTAATCTAAACTGGCTAGTTGACAAAGATTTTGAATTTAAGTCAAGACAGGAGATATGTGAAACCTACTCATCGAAGGTTTTCATTAAGCTTTTTGCCTTATACGAGGCTTATCAAGCCGCTGGCTTTAGATCAAAAAATATATATCCTCATGATAAAGTTTTTTTAACTCTTACTGAGATGTTTTATTCTAAAGAAACTATTAAGATCGATGACTTGCTTATCTATAAATATCCCCTTATATTTTTTAAGCATACTAATCATTTATTTCTCCTCAGTTATGCACTTAGCAAGGTTGCAATTGAAGCTCAGTTCAAAAACAAATAAAGTAAATGATTTTCTAGGTACTTAGCATTTTTTTAAACGTACTCAAAACATGAAATTATGATAAAATTTAACGGCAAGGAGTCTTTAAATGAAAATTTTAGCATTTCTTTTATTTTTTACGTTTTCTTCATTCGCTTTTGCTCAAGTTGAGTTTGTATGGGGAATTAACGAATCACTTGACCAATATAAAATTCAAGCTGATAAATTTAAGAAAATTATCGAAGAACAGACTAAAGGTGAGGTCCTGGTCAAAGTGGTTCTTTACAAGAAAGACCCTCAAAGACCCTTTGAGCTGATAAAAAATGACTCTTTTCACATGTATCAAATAACAACAGATAATGTTCAAGAGAGAACTAAGACTAAATACCCGTTCCTAGACGCTTGGCACGTTCCCTTTGTGTTTAAAAACCCTGAGCACGTAGAAAAATATATAAATTCTAAAAGAAGTATGAATAATCTGAAACTCTTAGAAACGGACGATTATTTGGCTTTCAACTATTCTTATGCTGGTGGTTTTGTATCAGTAATTGATAAGAACCCTGTTCACAATCAAATGCACTTAAAAGATTTAAGAAATTTTTGTCCGATGACAGAACTATCGGGCGAAAATGATAAAAACAAACAGAACTTTGCAGCTCAATTTCATCAAAAACTACCTTGTTTGGCGCTTTTGTATGAATTGAATGAATTTAAAAATTTTGCAGATAAGCTTCCTCAAGAGGTATTTATCAACCTTACTTATCATAAAGTTGTTTCGCGTGTTTCAGTCATCTCGAAAAAATTTTTATCGCAACTCTCCATAAAACACAAAGATCTCTTTTTAAGCCATCTAAATAGTATCCTTGCTGAAGAGCGTGCAATAGTAAACGAGAGAGGAAGGCAAAATTTAAAGAGGATAGGAAATATCCCCAACTTGAAAATGGTTCGTTTAAAAGATGTGCAACATCAAGTGAAACCTGATCCGAATCGATCACAGAGCTTGCAATCTGAAATTGATTTTATAAGAGGTCTCGAAGAAATTAAACAGGAGCAAGCTTCTAAATAGTCGGTTAACTTTGTAAGTTTTAAGATGACTCAATAAGAGTAACTATTTTAGTTGCGCCGATAAACACATCGAAAGCCGTATTCTTTAGAAGCATCATCATCAAATGCTGAAAAACTTAAACTAAAAATTCCGGCAAAATAACCATTTCTATAACTTCCGCCGCGAATGGCAGCCCCACCAGTTCCACCTTCAAATTGGCCCAAACCAAAATCTGAGTTATAGCTAGCTTCCGTAATATTTGCAGGATTTCCTGGGGCAAAAAACTCTTGAGCGAGATCACTATCTCCGTCAGGCTCTTTATCACAGATCTCTATACTTCCAAACTCTACCCATCCATCAGTACAATCAATTGGACCTAATTGAGCTTCATCTTGATCAAGAGAGCCGGTATCAACCCACTCTGCAAGATTACCAGCAAAGTCCCAAATCTGATTCCCATTAGATAGAGTATGCCGAGCATAGGTAGCAGTTCCTGTTCTATTGACCTCTGCCCGTCCATCGACACCGTTATAATTATAGCCACAGGAATCATCAATACCGTTATTTCCTCTAAAGACACATCCTGAGCCCACGATTCCGCTGCTCCAATTATTTGCTTGCGCCTCAATATTTCGAGCTATCGTCATCCATTCGTAAGAGTTAATGAGATCGTACCCATCCCCTAGAGAGCGGCACTCGTCTTTTGCCGTTTGCATATCAAGTTTTCTCCATCCTGGATAAACATCGCCATTTTGAAGTTCGAAAGACCCTGGATTAAAAAAACTCGTTCCCCAATTACTAGAACTACAACTTGATTCAAGACATCCATCATCGTTTAAACCATAGAGGTCACTTGAGTTAGCAAGACCAGTAACTCCAGAGTCTAACCATGGCTTGGCTTCAAACTTCATCACACAAAAATCGTTGGCAACCAGCTCATTACCTGAATCAGCGGGAACTAGAATATACCCCGATGGACATTCATTATAATCGTATTCTATGGCATTGGTTGAGCAATTTGATTCTACGCCATTTATATTTGTGCTTTTGACGTAAAAATCATAATCACCAAAACTAGGAAGTTTGTTGAGCTGAATATTTATTGACGAACCATCACTGATAGCAGAGCCAACCAAATTGGAGCTCGAGCAATTGCTGTCAGTATAAATTTTAATAGTATCCCCCACTTGAATATTACTCACAGTCAAATAGGGTCTAGACTGTACATCATATTGTTTAGTCGGAAATTGAATATTTTGAGCTAACGAAAGATTAGGTGTCTCGGGTTGAGCATTGGTAGTAATCGTCATTTTATTTATATTATTATCTAATTGAGCATCAATATCTTTGAGTCTCACTAAAAATGTATAGCTTGTTGCACTTTTCAATTTTGTAGCTGTATAAGTAGTCTCGCCAGCCTGAGCACGGTGAAGCAAAGTATTTATCCCATCTGTCACATCGTAAATATAATACTCTTGAGCCTCGTCACTATTTGTCCAAAAAAGTATTGCACTTGTATCAGTAACTGAGGTTATCCCATCTAGACCAGAAAAACTCGCATTGGACCCAAAGGTTGAACTCGCACTGTTTTGGACAGCAGTGGAAGAAGGAAGTGGGTCGTACTCTTTAGTCTCACAGGAAATAAATATAGTGGCCATAAGAGCTAGCAATATAGTTTTCATCACCTTAATTATCGGTGATTTAAGTCAAAAGCCTTAGTTTTTTAGTCAAACACCTAAGATCTCGTCTAAATAAATGAAATGCTCTCTAGTTAAGTCACTAATATTTGGCAGTTTAATCCCAATAAGTACAAAAAATTCTTGAAGAGCCGGTTTCAGGGCTATCAAAATCTGCACGGTAACGTCTTAAAGGCTGCATTTGCGTATCAGGCCAAGTATCAATCTCAAGTCTATATCCACCCCCATAAAAACTCGTCCTATAGTTTCTTGAGGTTCGCTTAAACATTGTGAAACTTCTGCTTACTCGTTGGCCACGCCTATCATATACTAAGCTTGCTCTTACACTTCTGGTATTACTACCCCAAAAGTCCAAATCAAGATCAAGACCACGACCTTGACATTGAATCTCACTAAAAGAGTAAGCTGAGCCACTCAATACTAAACCCATTAATAATATTAATTTCATTCATTGCCCCCCGACTGAATAAATCTAACTAAAGAAGATTCTTTAAATAAATATCTACCGTTTTGTCTGCATCCAGGCCAATTCTACATTGTGAAAAGCTTGGCTTCCCTAATAATCTAGGATTATTACTAAATCCTAAAGGCTCACGAGGAATTCTAAACCGAGTGTCTAATCTCGAGTTATTATTCTCATCGTGAAAAAGAGAAATAGCATAGCTTTCTTCCGTAAGACCTCTAAAGGTCACAGACACCGCAGCCAGATCTACAATTTCAACAATTTCAGATCTTACAGCAGCATCATTTCTCCCCGGAAATCCATTTGCTTGGTCAAATAAGGCAATCTTAATATTTCCTCGATTTGACCTCACGTTTTTAATGTTGACTGTAAGCTCCATCGCAAATGCACTCGTGGAACTTACCAGACAGACTAAGGCAAATAAAATAGTTTTTGTTTTCATACTTGGAATAAACCAAAGAATTTACCTTTTGCAAAGACTCAAGAGTATTTGTTATACAGCTTTTGGAGAGAGATTCCGATAAGATATCATGAAGTTAATGCCCGATAATGAATTAATGTCTTGGACAAAGAAAGTAAGCACTAGATTTTATGAACTGGTATTTGAGGACCCTTGGTTTTCAAAGATCTTTAGAAATGTTGATCAAGAAATTATTACTTCTCAACAAGCTGATTTCATGACGGGAGCATTGGGAGGTCCTAAGTTATTTGGGGGTAGAATGCCAAAGGATGCTCACCCACATATTTGGGTGGATGAAAAGATCTGGGAGTATAGAGAGAATCTTTTAAAACAGACTTTTGAAGAATTATATGTGCCTTTAGATTTGCGAGAAAAGTGGCTTGCGATAGATAATGCCTTTAAAAGAAGCATCCTTAATACCGGTGATAAGTCTGAATGTTTTGGCCGATATAAAACAGATGAAATTATTTATGAGCCAATGCCCGAATACTTGAAAAAGAAAAAAGCATCATAAAAAAGGGGCCCACTAAGGGCCCCCAATTATTAACGAAAAAATATTATCTTTTTAAATCAAAACGGTCAGCTCTCATGATTTTAATCCAGGCGGCTTTAAAATCTTCAACCATTTTTCTTTTACCATCATTAGCGCCATAAACTTCTGCAACAGCTCTAAGTTCTGAGTGAGATCCAAAAATCAAATCTACCGAAGTTCCTGTCCACTTAAGTTTTCCCGACTTACGATCAAAACCTTCATAAACGCCATCTTCTTTTTTAGACTTTTTCCACTCAATACCCATATCAAATAGATTAACAAAGAAATCATTAGAAAGGGTTCCTGGCTTGTCAGTAAGGACACCATGAGTTGAGTCTCCAGAGTTTGCACCTAGAGCTCTCATTCCCCCTACAAGTACTGTCATTTCAGGTACTGTAAGTCCAAGTAGGTTTGCTTTATCAACCATGGATTGAGCAGGAGACATATAAGCTTCTCCCCTATTATAATAATTTCTAAATGGATCTGCCTTTGGCTCTAAATAGCTGAACGACTCAACATCTGTGTTTTCCTGAGTGGCATCAGTTCTTCCTAATTTCACAGGGACTTTAATAGTTACATTGCCTCTTCTAGCAGCTCTTTCAAGCGCTGCAGCTCCTGCAATAACAATAGTGTCGGCCATGGAAACTTCTTTTCCACCAGTTAAACCACGGTTAAAGCTTGAACGAATTTTTTCTAGCTTACCAAGAACTCTTGCCAAATTTTTAGGATCATTAGCTTCCCAGTCTTTTTGAGGAGCTAGCCTCACTCTTGCACCATTAGCTCCCCCTCTCATATCAGTCGCTCTAAATGAAGATGCCGAAGCCCATGCTGTTTTAATCAAGTTTTGTACTGTAAGGCCAGACTTTAAGATTCTACTTTTAAGTGCTGCAACTTCACTATTACTGATAAGTGCTGTTTTTCTTTTTGGTAAAGGGTCTTGCCAAGAGAGAGTTTCTTTTGGAACTTGACTCCCAACATATCTCGCAACTGGTCCCATATCTCTATGAGTTAGTTTATACCAAGCAAGTGCGAATGCTCTTTCAAACTCTTTAGGGTTCTTAAGCCATCTCTCTGTGATCTTCTTGTAAGAAGGATCTGTCTTAAGAGCAATATCAGTTGTAAACATAATGGGAGCATTTCTCTTTCTTTTTACATGTGCATCTGGAACGAGTTTTGCTGCCTCTGGATGTTTCTTCGGATCAGGTATCCATTGAGTTGCTCCACCTGGAGATTTTGTTTTGACCCAAGTAAATTTGTAGAGATTCTCTAGGTATTGCATAGTCCAAGCTGTTGGAGCCGCAGACCATGCGCCTTCTAAGCCTGAGGTGATCGTATCTTCTGAATGCCCTTTTCCACATTTATTTTTCCAACCCAAACCTTGTTGCTCTACAGGAGCGGCTGCAGGTTCAGCTTCATGACACTTAGAAGACTTATGTGCTCCGTGGGCTTTACCAAAAGTGTGTCCCCCGGCAATTAAAGCGGCTGTCTCTTCATCATTCATGGCCATTCTTCCGAAGTTAACCCGAATATCTTCTGCGGCTAAAAGTGGGTCAGGTACTCCGTTTGGTCCTTCTGGGTTAACGTAGATGAGACCCATTCTTGTGGCACCAAGAGGCTTTTTTAGTTTTTTCCTATCGCCACCATCATGTCTTTTACTAGCGAGGAACTCAGCTTCAGGTCCCCAGTAAACAAGATCTGGCTCCCAATCGTCAGTTCTTCCCCCACCAAAACCAAAGGGATTAAAGCCCATTGACTCAAGTGAAACATTTCCGGTTAAGACCATAAGATCGGCCCAAGAAATACGCTTTCCGTACTTCTTTTTTATAGGCCATAAAAGCCTTCTTGCTTTGTCCAAGTTTGCATTATCTGGCCAACTATTTAACGGTTCAAAACGTTGCTGGCCTCCTGCCGCCCCACCGCGACCATCAGTTACTCTGTATGTTCCAGCTCCATGCCATGCCATACGAATAAAAAAGGGTCCGTAATTACCCCAGTCCGCAGGCCACCAATCTTGTGAAGTCGTAAGGACTTTTTTGATATCCTTTTTCACTTCTTCGATATCTAACTTTGCAAATTCTTTAGCATAATTAAATTTCTTATCAAGTGGATTAGACTCTTCAGCGTGCTGTCTTAGTGGGGCAAGATCAAGGCGATCAGGCCACCAAAATGAAACTGGTTTTGGCTCTCCTGCACTAAAGTTCTCTTTCATACCGCCAGACTTTTTATTGGAGTCTGAGGCACAACTGACAACCAGTACAAGAGCAAGTGTCAATAAACTCATGAGCTTTGATTTGGTCATAGCTTCCTCTCTTTTTTTAGTTATTAAAAATGAATATTAAAAATCTACGTGGCTTGAGCTTTATTCTCAAATAGAAATTAGCAATCAGGCGATAAAGTTTACCTATTGATAGACAAAAACTTGATTAGCCAAATAGATGATGACTTTCTAAAAAAAGAGAGAAGTTTCTACTAGTTGAGTTTTTTGGTTTTGCGTTATTTTAAATTCTATACCCGCATGGCGACAAAAGATCTTAGCTATGAATAATCCATATCCTAGAGAGAAAGCTTCCCCTTTAATCCGAGAGCGATCTATTTCTGTCTCAGAATTTAAAACTTTAAGCTTCTTCTTATTTAGAGGTAATGATGGATTAGAAATAACCAAAACATTTTCTTTGAAAGTTATTTTAATCTCACTGTCTTCGACGGAATGCTTAAAAGCATTATGGATCAAATTACCTAGTATTTGGTTTTTTAAAATATTTTTCTCTGTATGACATTTGATCAGAACTGATTCATCTATATCGACAGTAAATGTATGCCTTCCTTGTTCAATATTTTCTTTGTACCCCTCAACCAAAGTATCCACAATCTCTTTTAAATATACTTCAGTGACTGGGTATTGGTCTTTTTGGTCTTTTAAGACATCTCTAATTGTCATAATAATATCAATAGAATTATTTACTTTACCGAGTAGCCCCTGAAAAAGTTCTTTGTTTTCTGAGTTCTCTCTTGCTAATTTTTGGAGCCCTACTTTCAAGGACAGAATGGGGGTGGAGATATCGTGAATGAGGGTTTTAAGGAGATTACTGTCATTTTTAATATCGATATATTTCTTGGAGATTTTAGCCTGACTTTTCAGGGAGTGATAGAAAAAATAAGTTAAAAGACTCACTATTATAATAATGATCAGGACTTGCTGAAGAAAGCGAATTCTTTGAGCCTCCAATGTGTTGCCAATATTGAAAGAATACTCAACCTCCCTTCCAAGAAACTGGCCAGTATATAACTGAAGATCAGACTTTTTAACTTCACCGCTTATTGAGTTAAAGTAGTTTCTTTCGGAGTCTTTATCAAAAACAGAGAAGCTGTTAATACTTAAAGTGTTATTGAGCCTATAAGCTGAAAATAAATCGTTAGCAGCAACCACTAAATTTAAAAAACCGCTTTTACCACTTTTAAAATGGACAGGGCAGTAAAAAATAACCGCCTTTTCTCCTTGATAGGTCATTATAGGGGGAAGAAAAGTTATTCTTTTTTGGGAGATTCCCTGTTTAAAAAGATTAAAAACTATAGGGTCTGGATGATGTGAAAGGTTTTTTCCAAGAGCTGCTTTATTGCGTTCTTCTGGATAGACGTATTCTATAATGTATTCACTATTAGCGAAGTTAAAAGCGTAAATATCTCGAAAGGAATTCTCAACATCACTGACAAGCTCTCTAAAATTCACCCTATCAAAATCTTCATCTTGTTCTAAGCGCTTTCGCACAAAACTCAACAATTCGATCTGATCGAGTAAAACTTCATTAATTCTCAAGTGCTCGGCTTCAAAAACATCTTCAATTTTTTCATTCAATTCACGCAAATGATCAGAATAAAAAAACCACTGCAATCCCACGCCAAGCATGGTCAAAGAGAAAAAAAGAGCCAGAGCCTGAAGCCTAATATATTTAATGTTCATTCACTCCTAGCTTACACCGCAAATCCAAACCTTTCAGCTTAAAAAAAACTAAGCTTTTGGAGGCTTTTCTGGCTGCGGCTCTTTAATTGGCACTTCCTCTTTTCTTTTTGGTGGGGGAATTTCAACTGGAGTCCTATCGGGTGCAGAGGGAGGTTCTGGTACTCTTCTGGGAGTTTTAGGAGCTGGCTTTTCATCCGGTTTTGGATGATCTGGTTTTCTCGGTTTTGGATCATTCATTATAGCTCCTTTTGAATTATAGATTTAAAATTGGAAAAGGGAGCTCAAAGCTCCCTCTTTCATACAGTTCTTACAAGCTCTTTAGTCTAAGTGAGACTTTAACATCCAACTCATTGATTCATGTTTTTGTAAAAGTCCAACTAAAAAATCTTCCGTACCAGGGTCATTCTCAAATAACTTATCATTAGTTATCACTTCTTTAAGATGAGTTTGAATTTTCATATGACTAAAAAGAAGATCATCTAGCATTTCATTACTACCTAATGCTTCCCCGTTAGTTTCATCGATATCCATCGCCGCCTTCATCTTTTCGACGGTACTTATAGGTGTCTCTCCAATAATTCTTACTCTCTCTGCGATATTATCCATGATTTCTAGAAGGTCTCTATATTGAGTTTCAAGAAAATTATGGATGCTATGAAATCTAGGACCAGTAACGTTCCAATGGTAATTAAGGGTCTTTGTAAACACAGCATATTCATTTGCAAGTAGGGTATTAAGTGCTTTGGTAGTCGTACCTGCTGTTTCTTTGTTTAAGTTTGCAATTGGTCTTTCAAAATTTTTAGTTTTCAAGTTCACTCCTTTGTTTTTTATAGTTTCTGTCATTGCCGATTAAAATTCATCGAATTGATTTGAAGACATTGTGTAAAAACAAACACATCATTCGTTAATTTATAGAAAAGGTTTCAACCTCAACTTCTTTTAAGAGCTGAATCACTTTATTTTTCAATTTTCTGTGACATTGCACTGAAATATAAATTTTTCTATCCAAGTTTGGTTCTTCTCCATCCTTCAATGAGTGATGGTCAGATCGCGACAATAGCTTTTGAATAAATAGGACTCCGATCAACACGAGAGCAATAGTAAAAGAGCTTAACAAAATAGGATCAAACAACTGTGAGTTAGCAAAAGAAAAGCTAGCGATCACAAAAGCAAATATGAAAGCTAGGATGACAAAAATTTTTGTTTTATATCTCTGAAGAAAAATCTTATGAGACGCAATTTTGGGACCTAAGTGTTTCAGTCCTGGACTCTCAGTTAGGTCCTTCACCTCTATTCTTACACTCTCCTCAGACAGAGAGCTTTTCAAGCATTCAACTACCTGATCTCTTTGAATATCATCATTGATAATGGCCTGAACCTTAATGTTGTTATCCTGATAAGCCATATCTGTATTATAAAGAAAAGAAGAGTTAAATCCTTAATCTTTGGACTAGGAGTTGTGTAGATTTCTACAAATTTAGAATTTCTCTTTACAGGAGGTCCTTTATTCGATTGATCAAAACATGAGATTTTACGGGTTTAACTATATGGTCACTAAACCCCGCTTGAGCTGTTTTCATTTTCTCCTCACGCATACCGTGGGCTGTCAAAGCGACAAAAGGACAATTTAACCCATATGATTTAAGCTCCTTGATGACTGAGAATCCATCTTTTCCAGGCATCTGTAAGTCGAGCAAAATAACATCAAAGACGTCATTTTGAGCTTTTTCTATAGCTTCATCACCTCGATAGGCTGCTTGTACTTCGGCACCTGCGGTCGCTAAATAAAGGCTAAAGAGCCGTGCATTTTCTTTAGCATCATCTACAACCAGTATTTTTCTCCCCTCTAAGACCTTTTCTTGAACATCCTCTCCAACGTCTTCGATATGGGTAGAGAAATCTGAGATCAATTTACTACCACTTAAAAGCCCCACCGCAAGCCTAATTTCAATATCAGTTCCCTTACCAGGGATACTTTTTAAAACTCTAATATCTCCACCCATTTGTCGAGCAAGGTCTCTAGACAATACTAACCCAAGTCCACTTCCTCCATATTTTCTACTCACAGACGTATCTGCCTGTTGAAAAGGACGGAAAAGTTTTTTGACTTGCCCTTTATTCATCCCTATTCCGGTATCATTAACAAGGATCATGATTTCACTAGAGTTTTCAAAAAAGCTAACCAGAATACTGACTTTACCTCGGTCCGTAAACTTAATAGCATTACCCACGATATTAAAAAGGATTTGTTTTACCCTTTTAGGATCAATCATCAAGTTTTCGGGAACTTTTGTTTCAAAAGAAAATTCTAGATCGAGATTCTTATCTTGAGCTTTTACATTTAAAAGAGAAAAGACTTGATTCAGAAGTTGAGCAAAATCTGTTTCCTGTTTTTCAACTTGAAATTTTCCCGACTCAATTTTTGCGATATCAAGAATATCGTCAATCAATCCCAAAAGATGATCAGCATTTTGGTCAATTATTCTAATGGCATCATCTCTTTCAACTACAGAGTTTCCATCCTTTTTCAATATATCGGTGTAGCCTAGTATCGCAGTCATAGGGGTTCTTATCTCGTGACTGATATTTGCTAGAAAATCCGTTTTTGATCGATTGGCAGTTTCTATTTGAAGAACAGATTCCAAGATCTTCTCGTGTTGTATTTTTATGGTTTTAAACAAGGGAACAAAAACGACCCACCAAATGATAAAGACCTGAAAAACACTTAGGAAGATTAAGAAAAGGACTAGATTTTTATAATTGTCGAATGCTTTAGATTGTATTGACTGGACCTTTACCTGAACTCTTTCTAAGGTTTTCAAGATGTCCTCTCTCAATAACTCAGTTTGTGAAATAACTTCAGAAGTCTTTGTATAAGGGCTTGAAAAGTTGCTCTGTTCAAAGTTTTCTAAAGTATTTAAATACCGATCAAAGACATTGGAGATGCTTTGCTGTGAAATTTCACTTTGCACTTGTTCCGCATAGTCCTTATCAGTTTCATTAAGCCATTCACGAAAACGCTTTCCCCCTTCCGCCAAATTGACTCTCTTTTCCTTGAGGTCTTTTTGAAGCTTTAACCAATCTTTTTCATCCTCAACGACTCGCATTTGATTTAAAATAAGCTGAATTTTTTGAACCAAGTCTATTTGAGTGGTGACATTTTTATAAGAGTTTTGGATCTGTATTTGGTCTAGTTCAGACTTCGTAAAAACAGAGTATCCAAACCCCACTGAAATAAAAAATACGATCAAACTAAGAAAACCGTACAAGGCAAATTTCTTCTTACTCTGCCTAATCAATTCTTGGGGTTCTTCTAGAAAGCTCATAAATTAAACTGATCCGCTTTTAATTTTAGGTATTCTCCTACAGTTTCAACAAGTTGCTCGATATTATCTCTATCTTTTTGACTAGAGGGGTTTTCTGACGCAATTTTTTCAATCTCGGCCCCCAGCTCCCCAAGGTAGGCGAACCCGTAAGGTTTTGCATAACCTTTCCAATTATGTGCTAATTTTTTCGCTTCCAGCCAATTTCCGGCTTTAATCTCCGATTTAAGCACTTCTAAATCACTACAGCGATCCTGAAAAAATTCTTCAACGAACGGTTTTAGCTGCGGTTCGTAATTTTCAGTTAGAATTTTTTTACTCAACTCATTATTTGTTGCCATGTAAACCCTTTTCATTGCATCTTAGACATCATTGAGTCAGTTAAACAAGGTTGCATGAGAAATGATGAAGAAGATTTTATTAGTAGAAGACAGTAAAGAGATTAAACAACTGGTGGATGTCGCGCTTAGTAATAATATTGCGAATCTAGATTGGGCAAAGACTATTGAGGAAGCGCGCTCCTTTCTCGATAAAAATGATTATACTTTAGTGCTTCTCGATATCGAGCTCCCAGATGGAAGCGGTTTTACACTTTGCAGTGAAATTCAAAACTCAAGTGCCGATACGGCTATCTTCTTCCTCACTGCTCATGGGGAGCTTTCCGAGAAAGTGATGGGATTTTCCGCCGGCGCTGATGATTATATAACCAAACCATTCGAGCCTTTAGAGCTTCAAGCAAGAGTGGCCGCCAAGATCAAGAAAATAGAATTGTCTCAAGCTAATGCAGATAGACTTGAGTGGGAAACAATTCACATTAATAAAAGTAGTCAAGAAGTATTGATCAAAGATGAAGAGGGTGAAATGAAATCAGTAGAATTGACTTCTTTAGAGTTTAAGCTACTGATGTACCTTGCTAACCGAGTTGGACAAGTTGTTGAGCGGGAAAAAATGTTAGACGAAATTTGGGGTGAGGATGTTCATGTTTATGCTAGATCAGTTGATACCCACATCAGTAAATTGAGAAAAAAACTAGAAAACCAATCAGAGACCATAGAGTCTGTCCACGGAGTGGGTTACAAATTTAAGCCCTGAGAAGATCCCAGGGCCAAAACTTGATTCATTATTAATATTTTACGACTGCTTGTGCATCGATTTCGTCGTACGTGAAAATATTTTCATTTAAATATCCCGTAATTCTTAACCGATCACCTCTTGCAAATGCATCTTCAGAAGCGTCTATATTGTTAAAATCTACTATCAGTTTTCCCTCTTCAGTCTCAACTAACGCTTCTTCCGTTCCAACTGACAAAACCTTTCCGACAAATATCTTTTGGGTTTTATCCGGAAAATCCGGAATTAAGTTAACGTGACCAAAAGGACCGACATTAAATTCCTCATCTACAGGATTCGCTTCGAAAGCTTTTTGAAGTCTAGGTACATACACTCGTGAGGCTTCAACTGTGAGTTTTTCTAAAGCGTCATTATCAACACGACCGTAAACTAAAACCTTTTCACCTTTGAGCCTTAAAAAAACTTTGGAGTCTGAACTCCAATCGTCCATTTCGATGATATGTCTTTGCAAGGCTCCATCCGGGTTTAACCCTTCGACGACAAGGTAGTCGGGACCAGTTTCGACGACTTCCCCCTTAAGAGAAATAGTCTCACCGTCTCTATAATTCGTCGAAGAAAAGGCAGTACTTAACCCCAAACATAAAAATAATGCGATTAGTGTTCTCATGTTAAACCTCCTCGCTAAAGCTTTTATATTTTTTCCGAAACATTCTCCAACATATGGTTGAGACGTTTTTTCGCGTCTTCAATTGATTCTCCATATCGCTGTTGAATTTTTCCGGCGATTTGATCCAGGTTACCTTTAGCTTTTTCTAGCTCATCCTCGGTTAAGTTCCCCCAGGTCTTTCTAATTTCACCTTTGAGTTTCTTCCAATTTCCATTATTAACATGTTCATTCATATTAACTCCTTTGTTAGCTCCATTATCCCTAATAAAAATGATAATTCCTGCAAGGAGATTAAATTAAATGTTTAGAAAACTTCACAAAATTTAAAGAACCACTTATTCTCGCCAAATGAAATGTGGAGCCCTAAGGGTATCTTCATCACCATATACGACAACTTCAAGTTCTGATTTGATCATGAGTCCATAATTTCGATCTCGAGAGCGTACATAAAAAATATATCAATCGCTTATATCGAAATAGAGAGCATCATTATTTGGATTTTCATATGTTGTATCCGCAGTCACACAGTCGGATTCTGAGTAGTCACCACCTCTGCTTTCCCACTCTCCTCTTGAGGTGGGAAATGGATGCGCTCTATTCCAAGTTGCTAGCATCATCCAATTAGAAGTTAAGGGGCATATTTCAATGGCTGTCTCATAGCTTGCCCTTTGCTCAATAAAGGCCTCCGAGCTAAGTACCAAATACATTCTTTCATCACCATTGACGACAGCGCGTTCCGATCGGTCAGACATTCCCTCTATTCTGGTTAGTAATCTTCGATTCGAAGAAAGTCTGTAGGAGTTTTGTTGCATTGTCCGAGGATCCCTTGGATCATCAATACTTGAGTCTATTAACTTCACTCCTCCAGCATAGACTTTTTTCTCACTCGTTTCTCCAGAGGAGCTAGATTCAAAGCTTCCATCTCCACAGCTTTGGAAAAGAATGATTGAGAGTAAAAATATTGGTAGTAATTTAGCTGTCACTTTTCCTCCCTAAAAAAAGACGTTAAATTGAGTTTGAAGACTCCCTTGTCCTACCCCATATCCCATGAGATCGGCAAGATAGTCATAAGAGGTATTATCCGTTGAATTTAGAATAAATCGTCCTTTAACGACAAATGAGTATTGATTTTTTCTATATTCTAAATGCGGCCCCCAGGAAACAATTCGCGTTCGTCCAGTGGAATCCTCAAAATCTCCACCTTCCACAGTGAAATTATCAGACACTAGAAATTCAGTAAATCCTCCAAACATAAAGTTTTTATAGTGAACTCCAGCTCTTAAATTGATCCCTAGAATTTCTCCAAATGTATAATTATATTTTATATTTCCAATTTTCTCTTCTACCTCAGACTCAAATGTATAGAAGAAATCGTTTTCGATAAAGAAATGAGATTTTTGTGTCGCAAGAGTCAATCCGATAGTCGTGGTATCTCTACCCAATAGTGAATCTTGAAGTTCCTCATCCGACAACGTATTCATATTCAGTTGAGCAAAACCTTCAATATCAAAATCGCGGTGCGTGTAGAGCCTATAACGAGCACCGACTGAAAGTGGTCCCATAAAACTTTCATCGGCAGTTTGGATTATAGAGGCGTCAAAACCTATCCCTACCGCCTGCTCATTTTGTCCGAAGGGATAAAGATGACTTGAGAGGATGTACATACTCTCGATCTCATTACCGGTTGCCTTTTCCGTATCTTCATTTTGTTGAAAAATTCTAGCTTCCAAACCAAATTTTGAAGGGTTTTTTAAACGAGACTTTTGAGGAACAATTATTTTAGTTTCACTCTTTTGAACAATCGTTTGAGTAGACATTTCTTTTGGTAAATGTTTTTCAACTGTCTCCTTAATAGAATCATAGCTTGCTCCAGGAGATGTAATACTTTGGGTGATTTCGGATGCTATTAGCTCATTTTCTCTTATTGATTTAGGGAGTGAACGATGAAGTCCTTCATGAATATGGAGAGCTATCAGCTGAGATTCGTTGAGTTTCTGGGCTGCTGGAAAAAATCTCGTTGGTGAATAGGCTCGCGGCATAGTTCGTGCATAGATCAATCCAGTAGCATCATCTGTGAAAGCACCAAGCTTAGCGAGCTCTGTAGGGCCTAGTCCTTTTTTCGTAGAAAAAAGTTTCGTATTTTCAACTTCTGGTACAAGTGCCCCAAGGCCTTCAATTTTTTGAACTTCAAATGACTTTAAAAGCGCAACAGCTTTTGTTCGAGTCTCAACAATGGGACCATTTTCTATAGGATCAAAACTCTGTAAATCCTCGCCATCATCTCCGTTTCCCACAATGACAGGTCCTGCGATAACTGGCAGTATAACCATGGCATTAACAATAATAAAGTGTTTCAGTGCTTTCATAAGTCCCCACTAGAAAGTGCAAACAAGGCTAACTCAATATGATAGACTTGATCTTTTTTTCCTGATGAATATTTTTTAATCATTCGATTTCTAAAATTGGCTATATCTTTTTTTAATTTTTTTACATCCTGACTGTCCATGGCAAAAGACACTCCAGAGATATCGCGAATATCTACCGGTTGTTCCTCCATCGCTAGAGAAGCTTGGTCTAACATTCGATGGTGGTAGTTTTTTATCGCTCTTGAAGGAATCCCATCGGGACTAATAACAAGCTCTCCACATATATTCTCTTCACCATTTATCGTTTCAATTAATCCAACCTTTCTCATTAGATCAAGTGCGTGCAAAACCTCGTCTTTATTGAAACTTAGTTTTTTAGCAATCCACTCTGGTTCAAGCCTAAAGGACTCTAAGTCTGCCGCCGCTAAAATGGCCATGCAGGTTGGAGAAGAAACCAACTCGAAAACCTCCAGCGTAAGCTGTCGATTTTCATTTTCCTTCTCGCCGACATTCTTAGTTTGAGGACTTTTTACAGCAGTTAAAAATTCCTTGCGTTCCCCCTCATCGAGATTCAAATTCTCAGCAATGGATGTCGCTTTGTTGAGTCCTAAATTTCTTTTACCACTAAGAATCTCACTTAGCGCTCCTGAGCCGATCCCAATTGATTTGGCAAATGCCCTTAAGGAGTAGTACTGATTTCTTGCTTTGCGGCTTTCGAACTCAACTCTTAGAATTTCTCTGTAATCATAGTCTTTGTGCATATCTCAAAATTCTCTTTACTTGGTTGGAGCATAGTGCTCCAGAGATCTCGCCATTATAGCCACATCTCTTTAGGATTCACAACTTTCTGAACTTGGATGAATATCTTTCACACCTGTCAGATTTTTAACTCTATACTTTACTAGCAGCCAAAATGATTTTTCTCTTGTAAATTCAATAGCATGACCGCAATATTCTTCAGCGTTTTCAGGGTCAACTCTCACATCACTACAATACCCAAATTGATATCTGATCTCATTTAATCCTTCTCGAACTCGAATATTAAAAACTGTCGGAGACAAATCCACTGTAAACTGTCCTCTATTTTCCACAAGATGGCCTCTATACTCTCCCAAATCTCCATGGGCCCTAAAGCTCCAAAGGTCTCTCATAGACTCTGCTTCCACTTGATAGGTTTTTGCCAAGGAGTTAATAGTTTCTTCACCTTGGGAAACCATTTCTCCTGAACAGTTGTATCTGCGTACATATTGAATTTCTCTCACAAAAGTATGCTCCCATGGTTTAACTGCAGATGTTTCGCCTGACGCCTCCTCCTGGCAACTTATCTGAGTTAAAAATAAGGCTATAAGTGCAGTTAGTTTCAAGATTTGTAATTCCATTTTCGCTCCTGATTTAACGCCGTAACCGTTAACCTGTTATTGTTTTATCAAATTGGATTATTCCTACAAGAGAATGGTGGAGCATAGCGCTCCAAATGGAGCAGTTTGCACCAAAAAAGGAGCATGTGCCTTTCGAATCTTGAAAATCAATCATCATAGAGCTAATGTAGGCACCATCTTAAGGAGTCTATATGAAGCTGATTTTAGCTATTTTACTAGTATTGAGTTGTAAGGCATTTTCCTGTGATTACTTAGTCGTAGGAAAGAATATTTGTGTCACTAAATATGATGGACAAATTCGCCGCTATTCAGTTTTCGTACCAAGCCTTACAAGTTTTGCCGAAAAAACCCCACTCGTACTAGATATCCATGGATACTCCTCTACAGCACTTCAACAAGAAGCCATGTCTGGAATGAAACAGATGGCCAAAAAAGAAAATTTCGTCGTGGTCTGGCCTAATGGCTCTTTTAATCAAGCAGGTCTCAGATATCATGATGCAGATTTTTGCTGTAATTTTACTGGAATTGAGAGAGACGATATTGGATTTATGCGAATGATAGTAGAGCGTGTGTCCAGCATCCTAACTATCGATGAAAAGAGAATCCATGCTACAGGTTTATCAAATGGTGGTGCAATGACCTATCATCTCTATTGTAATGCCTCTGATCTTTTTACCGCTTTTGCTCCTATTGTTTTTAATTTAGGAGAAAGAATCAATTGTCAGCCACAGTTCAAGCGGCCTATTTATTCTTTCAATTCTATTCAAGACTCATTGATCCCCCATGAAGGCGGAGTCATGATTCCCCAAGGAGAAATACTCTCAACAGATGCCACGTTAAAAAGAATAGCCGCTATAAATGGTTGCAGTGACAAGTTTATTGTCAGAGAACTAAAAGGCAAATCTAAGTGTATTGAATATCTCGACTGTGATGAGCCTGTTAAACATTGCACTCTCGATAATCCCAATCAACCCATGGGCGGGCATATACTTTATTTCAATGATGATGATCTAAAGCTAGCGCCTATTATTTGGAATTTCTTTAAAACTACGTCTTCAATTTGAAGTCCAAACGGCGAGTTTTCTTGGCTAGGTTTTAAATCAAATAAACTGTAAATATTTGAATTATTGTTTTAAAAAAGCAAATCTAGGTTTTCAAGCTATTCTTAATAGGTGCGAAAGTTAATACTGTTGATGCTGCTTTTTTTAAATGTAAAACCTGTTTGGGCCCATTGTACTTCGACTCGAAGCCAGCCTACCTGCTCCGGAGGTGGTTACACCTACACAAGCGAAGTTTACACTGAAGTGTACACCTTTCAAAACCTCTACTCGCCTGAGTCTGAGTGTAAAAAAACAGATCCTAAACCAATTGAGCACAAAATCATTGTCCAAAAACTAGATCAAATGGAAGCCTTAGCCCAAAGTCTCTCTTCGGATTCAATTTGCAAAGATGTCAATAAATACGCCAAAGATTATTTAAGACAGGCCGAGCAAGTTCGAAGGGCGCTTATTTCTGCCAATAATCTTAGAAAAGAAATGTTTTTTACTAATATTGAAAATAAAAAAGCCACTGATGGGACTGTTACAACGATCGACCCCTCCCAAGATAAAGAAGGCTTACATACGAGAAGTCATAATATTGCTGGAGCCGCTATATTATGTGGAATCTCTGATATGTCACAAAAGCTTCAACCAGTTTGGAATCTTAGTGTCCAATTTAGAAGGATTCAAAATGGAACTTACCCTATTTCTCAAAGAATGCCGGAAATCTGTTTTGAAAAAATGCAAAGTGTTAACTATTTGGTGGAGTCAACCTTTGATACAGCAGAGCAAATTTATAAAAATTTATGGATGGGAAATGTGTGTACGGAGAAACATTATCGAGAACTCTTAGGTGAGTTTGGAAGTCATTCAAATATGAGAAATAGCGTTGTTAAACATGGGGACTGCGAAGGAGAAAACTGTGAAAACCTAGAGGCGATAATGGACCTTCTTGCTTCCGGAGAAATTCTAAATAGCGAAGAAGGGTTTCAAGAATTTATCTCTCAGGGTGAGTCAATGAATCTAAAAAAGACTCGTTTTATAGAATATGAAGATAAGAGACAAGAGAACTCAAAACGAAGAACCTATTATGATCAAGCCTCATTAAAGGACAAAAGGGAGTCTCTTCTAAATTCTAAAGAAGTTATCACTTCGCTTTCATCTCAACCAGATAAAAACTCTAGGGGTCTTGCTCATTCGCCCAGCAATAAGGATCATCTACCAGTTTTTCCCAACGGATATTATGATTTTGTAAAAAATAAAGGCTGGTACTGCCAAACTCAAAATGACGATCTTTTTTCTACAATAAGTAGAAGATACTGCTTAAGTGCTTTTCCCATTTTGTTGAAAAAATCCTCTCGTGCATCGAATTGACAATATATTAACTTTAACCTGAAAAATAGAACCCATAATTCTGATAATATGCATCTCATCAAAGGAGTATGAGTGATAAAGTATTTAAAAAAGAACAGAGGATTTTTCCTATTCGTCATATGTCTTTTTTCTGCAAGGTGGTCGATTGCTGATCATTATAGGGTTCCCACAGGCTCAATGATTCCAACCATAGAAATTGGAGATCATGTCTTCGTGGATAAAATGGCCTACGATTTGAAAGTTCCCTTCACTAGTTACAGTTTAAAAAAGATGAAAGAGCCAAAGCGAGGAGATATAGTGGTTTTCGAATTTCCTCATGACCGATCAATTAATTACGTCAAAAGGCTCATAGCCCTTCCTGGCGATCAGGTCGAAATCAAAAACGGCCATGTCCTAATCAATGGAATTCCAGAACAGGGTGACTATGAAATTCAAAGACTTCCCCAATATCAGCAAGTCGAAGAACTCAGTTTCACTGTCCCCAAAGGCATGTATTTTATGATGGGAGACAATAGAGATATGAGTTCTGATAGTCGAAGCTTCGGATTTGTTCCTCGAGATCACCTCATGGGGAAAGTTGAGGGTATTACGATGTCAGTGGCATTTAAAGACTGGATTCCACAGGTTAAGTTTAATCGCTTTGGAAAGATAATCATTTAACCCCTTAAAACTAAAGTAAAATATACACTTTTTTGAACATGTTCAATTTTTATATTGCACAGAATCGTCGCCCGTGCTATTTTTTTGAACACGTTCAAAAAGGTGCATAGTGAAAAAATCAGAAATAACTAAAGAAATTCTATTTGAAACGGCAAGTAAAATGATTGCCGAGCTTGGTTTTGAGAAAGCCACTATGCGAGCGATTGCTAAAGAAGCCGGTGTTGCAAGTGGTGCGGCTTATTATTACTTTAAATCCAAAGAAGAATTTGTTTACGAATATTATAAAAGATCCCATGAAGAGCATATAAAAGAACTTGGTGATTTCCTAAATAAAGAAAAATCACTTGAGAAGAGGATTCACAGAGTCGTGACTCTTAAAATGCAACTGGCTCAGCCCTACAAAAAAATGGCTCGAGCACTCTATCGAATTGCAGCAAACCCGGATAGTCCCCTTTCTCCGTTTAGCGAAGAATCAAAAAAACTAAGACTTGAGTCATTGGCAATATTCAAAGAGGTTGTCGCTGGTAGTAATGAGAAAATTCACGATGACTTTAAAGATATTTTCCCTGAGTTTCTGTGGTATTTCCAAATGGGAATCATTCTCTTTTGGATCTATGACAAGTCGGAAGAGGCGAATAAAACTTTTAAATTCATAGATAGCTCAACTTCGTTGATTGTCTCTCTAAACAAAGCTTTTATGAATCCGCTAGCAAAACCATTTAGAAAAAGTATTGCTAATCTCATGCAAGATTTTATTCCTAAGGAGCAAGCATGAAAATCATCATCGCGGGTGGAGAGCAATACATTTCTTGGATTCATGCAGATGATTTCGTTGCAATCATCAAATTTTTAATTCAAGAAAAAGAAGTAGATGGAATTATAAATTTAGCGGCTCCCAATCCTTTGAAACAAAAAGACTTTATGGGTGACCTCAGAAAAACTATTGGTATGCCAATAGGACTGCCGGCGACAGCATGGATGAGTGAAATAGGTGCCTTCTTTATGCGGACTGATACGGAATTAATTTTAAAGTCTAGAAAGGTCCGCTCAGAAAGACTCTCTGATCTTGGATATAAATTTAAATTTCATCAATGGAGTGATGCTTGTAAGGATCTGGTGGATCCAAAGGAGCCGAAAAATGTTAGCCTTCAAGCATAGCTTTTATATTTTACTACTAGGTCTATTTAATTTTTATCTTTTGATTTTAAGTGCCTATATTCAAGCCTGGAATAAATATGAATTTATTTGGATGTGGGTTCTTGCCTTCAACTTGTTTTCCTATTTTAAAATAGTGACCGCACTTGATTTCAATTTTAAGAAAGTACGTTATCCTTTCTTTTATCATTTTCTCTGGATAGGGATGAACCCTTCTCCCTTTAAAAAACGCTTTCATTTCAAATTCGTGAGAAAAGACTTGATCGCAAAAGGACTACTAAATACTGCGATTGGTTTACTTTTTTTTAAGCTAGCCTCTTTTGAATCACATTGGTACCTGCAATCCTGGCTCTTTTGTGTTTCCATCGTTTTTCTTCTTCATTTTGGAACTTTTAATATTTTAGCCTGGTTTCTCAATCTTATTGGATTTCGAGTGGAGTCTATCATGAACAATCCATTACATGCTAAGTCACTAAAGGAGTTTTGGGGGGGAAGATGGAATAGGGCCTTCAATGATCTAGTCGTGCCAATAATTTACAAGCCCATTAAGCAAAAATGGGGAAAGACTGCGGGCATTTTTGGGGTTTTCCTATTTTCAGGCTTAGTGCATGAAATCGTTATTTCTCTGTCTGTTGGGCAGGGATTTTTTGGTCCTCTTATTTATTTTCTGATGCAAGGTTTTGGACTTTACCTAGAAGAAAAGTATCGTCTCTCAAGATTTTGGATGTATTTTTTTATCATAGGCCCTATGGGTCTATTATTTCATCCAGCATTTATGGCCAAAGCTATTTACCCGTGGATTGAATTGGATCTTTTATGAGTTTAGAAAGCCTATTGACTGCAAGTGGTGTCATTCACTTTGGAATTCTTTCGGGAGGGCTCGCGATGACAAAAGTATTGAACTGGCAAAAAGAGTTAAAAAAGGTTGATCCTCTTAGTCAGCATATAATCTGGACTCACGGGGCATATATTTGGTTTGTCATTTTACTTTTTGGAGTACTTTCATTCTTTTTTCCGAACGATCTCATAAGTGGCTCTAAATTGGGCTTCTCAATGAGTTTATTTATAGCGCTTTTTTGGTTCGCTAGACTAGTCATACAACTCTTCATTTTCGATGCTTCGAAATATCTGAAAAGCCCAATATTAGCGATGGGTTATCATAGTCTCACAATTTGTTTTGGCATTTTTTCTATTATTTACGGCTATGCCGCATATGTCGGATGGCAATTATTATGATAAATTTTTCTGGGAGAAATTTAAATAATGAATAATTTAATTCTACTAACTTTTCTTTTTTTGTCTGCTTGCTCTGGCGCCTTTAGGCCCCCACAAAAAACTCCTGTTACTTTTGACTGTGAAGCTCAGAACAGGTGGACAAAAAAACTTAATCATTATCCTGTTAAAATGGCAGGTCGAACTTTAGTCCTAAAAATGCAAGCAGAAATTTTTGAGAGCCCTGATAGGATAAAACGATACTCGGAAGGCATCCCTATTGAGGGTCGAGTTGTTTATATAAGAACTGATTTCTTAAGACTTAAAACAAAAGGATTTACTGGAGTTTCAAACTTCTCCTCTCGAGGTCTAACTTATACTCTCAGGCTGCAAGACCAATCAGGACCAGTGGAAATATTTATCGCTCCAGATGAAGACTATGGCTATTACCAATGGGGTGAGTCCCGATACGCTCTTATTTGTGACCTCGACCCTTTTAAAGATGAAGATTAAAATTTTTTTCATGTTTTAGGGTTGACGACGAATTTTTAAAAACCATTATGATTATGTGCGAGAATTTTATTTTTCTTGTCTTAAGCAAAGCTTTTAACATTTTTCAGGAGGTTTTATGCGAAGGCTAAACTTAAAAAGGAAAGGTAAATTAAAAACCGAATTTTACGGTATTGAACTCTCTAAAGATCAAAAAAATTTTGTTGAACAAACTCTGGAGCGTATTAGAGACTTAAGTCCTTCCTCATCAAAGCTCACCTTGAATTTTGATGACAATGGGTCTGAGTTGAGTGGATTTCTAGCGATAAAGTGTTTTGAAATCTCTTTTTTCTCTTCAAAGTCAGGTTCTGGCCCAATTGATATCATGATGAAGTTGAAGGACGATCTTGAAACTCAACTACTAGATTGGAAAAGGACACGTTTCAGCAGTTCGCTCTACAATCAACTAACTCCTAAAACTAGCTTCGAAGATTGTGCTTAGATCTAAGGTTAAATAAACGGAGGACTGGACATGAAACGAACAGGTAAAGCACGAGAAGTGTTTAAGGTGAAGAACTGTATTCTAAAAGCAGCTTCGAATATTGATTATGTAGAAGTAGATCTCCAGCAATTAAAAACTGGGGAATATAGGGCAAAGATAAAAACGCATCTGCCTAGACGAAAAACCGCTGTCTCGATAAAAAAGGATCGATCTTTTCAAAAAGCACTTCATAAGGCTCAAGAGGCGAACTTAAAACAAGTAGAAAAATTACTTAAACCAAAGCTAAGGAAGTTATCCATTAAAGATTTCTCAGTGGATTATGCTGCCTAACTAAAACTGGGGGGAGGGCTTCCCCCTTACAAACAATCTTGAACTCTTTCACCTTGTGGAAACCAGGTCAAAAAGAAATTAAAAACCTTGCGACAGTTCTCCGGAGTTCTAGAATTGTTTAATAAAATTCTGGGCTCAGTTATAAAAGCTGTAAAGACTTCAGCAAACTGCTCTCCCGGAGTATTGTCAGCATAATTCGAAACCATACAATAATCTTGATTTCCATACTCTCGATTTCCGCCCATGAAGTTTTGAAATTGATCTTGAAGCCCAACATGATAGCCCAAGTAGTGGGCCCACTCGTGTACTTGTTGAGCAACCGAATGTCCATAATGGTGATTACGATTGTGGTTTCTATTATTAGTTTTTCTATTAATGAGTATATGTGTGAGGTGAAAGGTTACACTCGAGCCTTCTTCGTGATTATCATAATAGCGCCATGGATAAAGACCCATAGGAGGTGATGCACTTAAAACTCCTCGCCAACCTCGAATCGGGCCACCATTTAATTGTTGTACTCGCTTTATGGCAGCAGCAAGAACTCTTCGTTCTTTCTCAGTAGCTCCCACTGTGGTTATTTCTTGGGAGGTTATAAGCCGGTTAGCTTCAGTATTTGAAATAGTATCTTCAGGGATACAGCCTCTCGAGGGTCCAGAATGATTTTTTAAAGAAGTGCCGTAACGAGGATCATTTCCAAAATTTCCCTCCCGACAAAAGGCACAAGGATCTCCTTTAGGGGCCTGCCCCACCCCTTCCACAGATGATAACGCTGAGGTTGCCAGGGACACAGCTGCCTCGTCTTGGGCCCATGCAGATTGAAAAATGAAGAGAAAAACAATCAGTTTCACTCTTAAATTTTAACAGCATAATGAACTTGAAGGTAGAGGGGATTGTTTTCGAAACACTCGGCTAAGTATTTGAATTCATGATAAAAAAGAAATCATCAGGGTTATCCTCGTTTATTTCTAGCGGATCGCCTCCGCCGATTGAATCAATATGACGAAATAACCTCGAGCCCCTCAAGAGCCGTGAATGCTTAGCTCTCATTTCAGCTGGAGTGGTGGTGGAGAATTTAGGTCTAAAAAAGCTAACCTCTCCGTTTTCAAGATTTACTCTTAAATTAATACCTCTAGATCCAGCTGAATTTTGAATGATATACGAAACACTCCCTCCCAGGCTGACAACCTTGGAATGTATTTTGTCTCTTAAAACCGTTCTTTGGCTTAGTCCCCCTAAAAGAGAAATTTGAGCCGTATTCCAATCGACCCAGGGAGATAAACGATCTAGCTCGCTTTCGATATCAGTACCAGCGTCTAGGTGCGCTAATATGGTTGATTTATCATATGGATTCCAAGCGACAAGAGCAATACAGGTATAAACCCCTGTGGTTTGAACAAAATTATGCTCGGGAAATTGAGAATAGATATACTCTCGTTGTCCAACTTCAGGCTCATTGGGCCTATCTTCGGTATAGTCGATGATTCCAATCTCGAGTGCCTCGGAGGAAGAGTAAAGTTCAGTTGCATAGCTATTGCCAATGAATATTACGAATACACTCAATTTAGCTAAAAAAGGCTTTATCACTTCCCCATCATACCCGGCTTTTAGACTCTTCTCTACTAACGCTATGAAACAATGAAATTCTTTTACGATATAGACAAAAGCTAGCTTCATGTCAGGTTTTAAGGGGAGGTATTTAAGAAAAGATAAAAAGGGGCTATCATCTCTCATGCTCAATTTAATCAAATACTTCACACAACGACACCTCCTTTCCAATGTGCTTTTTTTCGGAATAATTTTTGTTGCTATCTTCAGTTGGAGGATAGTCGGAAAAGAAGAAATGCCTGAGTTTGCCTCCAACTGGGTTAGAGTAAATACTATTTATCCAGGTGCTCCTGCCGAAGACGTCGAGCTTTTTGTCACGAAACCGATTGAAGAAGAGCTTAAAGGTGTTGTGGGTTTAGAAGAAATCGTATCCACTTCTAGCATTGGGAGCTCTAGTTTTAGATTAGTCATTGATGATTATTACCCAGATAAAGATGAAGTTCTTCAAGAGATTAAAGATGCTGTACTAAGAGCTGATCTTCCAAGTGAAGTACGTGATCTTCCTTCGATAAGGCAGTTTAAAAGCTCGGAAAAAGCTATCTTAGATGTGGGCCTATATTTAAAAGGTATTAAAGTTTTAGATCAACCTGCCAGAGAGAAATTGCAAGAGCTAGTACTGGGGTTCGAAAATCAGCTTTTAGCGCTTAAAGAGGTCAGCTCTATTACCCGAGATCATTATCGAAAACCTGAGATTCAAATCCTGGTTGACCCGAATAAAAAAAATCGACTGGATCTTTCCCTTTCTGCCATTCTAAATCAGCTGAGAACAAATAACCTTCGTCTTCCAGTAGGTGCTATGCAAGATCGAGAAGAGTCTAAGGTTACTGCTATCAATGAATATGAAACCAAAGAAGAGTTTGATAATTTAATCCTTAGAGGAAATTATGATGGAGATGCTATAAAGCTAGGCGAAATTGCGACCGTTAAAAAAGGTTTTGAGCGTTCAACATCAATTTTTAAAATAAATAGTCATGAAGGAGTTTTTCTCAATATCCGAAAAAGTGCTTCCACTGATATTTTAAAAGCTCAAGCCAAAGTTAAAGACTTTCTTACTAACTATCAAAGATCAGCACCTGAGCTAGGTATAGCCATGATGGATGATGAGTCTTATGCCGTTACGAACAGACTTAATATCATTAGTAATAACGGCCTCATAGGATTTGTTTTGATCGTTGGAGTGTTACTCCTCTTTCTAAATCTAAAAACAGGTTTCTGGGTGGCGATGGGTATTCCCTTTTCTATGGGAGTGACTCTCCTTTTTGCTCATCTGGCAGGTTACACAGTAAACAATATGACCCTTGCAGGAATCATCATAGTCTTAGGTATCGTAGTAGATGACGCCATTATCATTGCTGAAAATATCTCGCATAAGATGAAACAGGGTGAAAGTCCAATGGATGCAGCGATTAGTGGTTCACACGAAGTTTTTATGCCCATAATTGCGAGTATTATTACCACATGTATCGCGTTCATTCCTCTTCTCTTTTTTGAAGGATTTTTTGGAAAATTAGTCTCCTATATTCCCCTTATAATCATTCTCATGTTAACAGCCTCATTAGTGGAGTCGTTACTCGTTCTCCCTTCACATCTTGCGCATAAAACTCCCATCCTTGATAGGATTTCAAAACCATTAAAACCGCAAGATTGGTTTTCAGAAATTGAGATTCGCTATCAAAGATTCTTAGATTTAATTTTAAAAAATCGAATTCTTGTCTTGGGTATTTTTAGTCTTGTTTTACTAAGTGCCGGATATATATTTATCGAAAAAATGAAATACGTCATGTTTCCGCGAGAAGAGAGTCAAGAGGTTCTTGTTAATGTTGAGGCAGGTGGAGATGTTAAAAGACAAGAGATGGCGCAATTAATTGCCCCCATTGAGGATATGGTTCTCAAGGAGACCGACAATATAGTCGCTGTCAGATCAAGTATTGCTCTTTCAAGACGAGGGGGAGCTGTAAAAGAAAACGAAGCATCGATCCTCATTGAACTTCTTCCCCTTGACGAACGAACAAAGCCCATGCGTGAACTCTTAAAAAACTGGGAAGAAAAATCACAAAATTTTCCCGGACTTGAGAAGGTAAAGTTTTTAAAAGGTCGTTGGGGGCACGATTCAGGGAGTGCAATTGAAGTTCAAGTACAAGAAAATAACGATAAAAAAAGAAATGAAATTACCATTGAAATAAAAAACTACCTCCAAAAGCTTCAAGGTATAAATGAAGTAGAAATTGATGACCCCATAATAAAAGACGAATACTTATTTAAAGTTAAACAAGATATGCTCGTAAGGTTTAATGTAGATCCACTTGCACTAGCAACTGCACTTCGAACTTTTGTTGAAGGCTCCATAGCCTATTCCATCAATAAGGGCGATGAAGAAGTGGATGTCAGAGTAACTGTCCCAAATATAGATAAATCCGATATAAATAATCTTTTAAGCCTAAAAGTTGAGAATCGATCTGATCAGCTTATCGATATTAAGAGACTTGTCTCACTAGAAAAGAAGAAAAGACCCATTAATATTCAAAGAATTGATTTTAAAAGATCCACGATGGTGTTTGCAGATTTGGATACAAAGTCCAAACTCACTCCTCTAGAAATCGCAGAGAATCTCGAGGAAAACCTTTTTCCAAAAATTACGGCGAAATATCCCACCTCCATAATCAGCTTCAAAGGTGAAATTGAAGATTCACGAGAGAGCCAAGGAGAATTTAAAAACTCAGTCATTATGGTTGTTGTCTTTATCTATCTCATTCTCGTTCTCCTTTTTAATTCGCTTACGAAACCTTTTATCATCCTTACTTCAGTTCCTTTTGGTTTGGCTGGAGTTATTTTTATTTTACTTTTTCATGGAATGAGTATTTATGGATTCTTTGCCGTCATAGGAGCACTGGGTATGATTGGTGTTGTCGTGAACGACGCTATTGTGATGGTGGATAAACTAGACAACGAACCTGAAAAAAGTATTGCCGAAGTTGCATCCGGAAGGCTTCGTCCTATTGTTATAACGACTCTCACCACCGTAGTTGGAGTTCTTCCAACCGCTTATGGGTGGGCAGGTTATGATTCTATGTTAGCAGAAATGATGCTCGTCATGGGATGGGGATTATTATTTTCTACTACAATTACTTTGATTCTCATTCCTATTTTTTATAGTTTTTCTAAACGATTAGTTTGAATAAGAAATAGGACAGCAACTGCTGCTAGTGGGTGCTTGAGAGCATGACCGGACATAACTTCGGTTATTTGAAAAATTTCTTTGTCAGAGTGCTCAACAATTTTTGCTAGCGAATAAAATCCTACCGCTCCCATGAGTAATCCTGGTTTTAAAATAGGCGAAGGAAAGAAAATGGCACAGTAAATGACCAAAACGATAGGAGCAAACTGAACCCAGGCATAGATTCGAAGGTCATCATAGTTAATCCAATGAAGAATTGAATAGACTCCTAATAGAAGTAAGATGAGAACCAATTGTTTTTCCCACCTCAACTGAAAGACCTGAGTCAAAATAAAACTGGTGAGCCCCATAAAACCAATCGTCATAGGAAGTCTGTCCCATACAAGAGAAGCATCTCTTGGGTCCCAATGATAATAAGCAGAGCCAGGACCGACTAATGCTATACCTATTAAGAAGACGATCCACGATAATGATTGACTCGACCTTTTGAATTCCCAAAGTCCGTATCCAAAAACCAACAAAAACGGAATATTACTGATCACATTCCAGAAATTAGGAATTCCAAAGTATTGATTTTGATCGGCAAATTGATGGTAAAGCTGGTCCTGGCCGATAGGGCCTGAAAAAATTGTTAAGACAACAATAGGGAGAATTCCAAAAAAAATAAGTCCAACAACTTTTAAATTCATCGACTCCAATTTGGTCTAAGCTCTAACCTGAATTTAGTCTACTTTATTTAATAGAACGCAAATTGAATGACCTGGATTTACGTTTAAATCAGAAACATTAAATTTAACACCAGAGTTAGCTGCTGCTGATTTTAACATCCTTAGATCGTCATTTAGTTGGCTATCGGCGCTATTAACTTGTAAATCACTTACTTGAAGTCCTGTTGCACATAAAACATAAGCCCCGGTCGTGTCGACTTGATTTACGATATAGGCAGTCCTGTCGTTGGCAAAACTTGCAAAAGAGCCCATTAATAATAGTAAAGCTAATCCTTTCATATATTTCTCCATAAAATTACTTCTGGATTATCTTATTTTAATTTGCCAACGATATCAGCTGGCTTTGAAAACTTGACTATGGTGTCAAAGTTTTTGACAGCTTCGATTTCAGTCCATCTTTTTTCGACGCCAGCTGATGACAGCACGATTGAACCTCTGCTCTACGTCAGCAATCTCTGTGTTTTTGACGGCGATTTTCACCAAAAGCTTCACAACTTCATGATCTTCAAGGACAACTTTCGTTCTCGGCTGTACAGAGGGAATCACAATACCCTCTCTTTCTGAAAACTTTGAAATACTCTCAGAGGCATCTTCAATATAATCCTTACATATATCTTTAGCCTCCTCAAATAGAAGTTTTTCAAGCTCTTCAACTTCTTCATCCACTTTCATTGAAAAAGAGAATGTTTTGATCGAATAACCTTTAAAATAAGATTCATTTTTAACCGCCTTAGAGAGAAAAATACTATTTGGTATGCCTATAACCTCACCTGTCGTCTGCTGGGAATTTTTCTCAGGTCCGATTTCAAGTACTTTGGTTGAGAGCAATGAACTTTCAATTACAAACCCTCTCACTCCATCAATTTCAATTCGATCACTGTTTTTAAAAATTTTCGAATTTTTCAAGTAAAGTCCACCTACAAAGCACATGATAAACTCTTTAAAGGCAATAACTATAGCTGCAGCCACCGCCACGAGTGAGACAAAAAAGACTTGAATTTTTGTGAACCAAAGTAATGTTAAAACAAGAATCAGAATAAAATTTAAAGTCCTGTTTAATCTTTTCCGTAAAAAAACTCGCTGGTCTTTGGAAACTTCTCTCTTCTCAAGTTTTAATATGAAAAATCGCTTCGAAAGAAAGTAGAGAATTAGTATCGCAATCGTTACCAATCCAGTTTTAGAGGAAGGGAAATTTACTAGAGTATGTTCGATAAAACCAACCAAGTCTTCGAAACTATTTTGCATAAAGTCCATTCCTTCTTTTTAACATTAGTTAAAGTTCAGTATACATTATAAAGATAACGTTAAGATCATGTAAAAGAATTACCTGATCCTTCCAAAAGAGTCTTTTTCGAGCTAAATCCAATTTACTATTTTAGGAGGCATAATGAAAAGAATTTTGGCAGCAGTAGTCTGTTTATTATCAGTACAAGCATTTGCTACAAGCAATGTTATTTTAAGTAAAGTTTACCCAAAAAACGATAAATGGGAGCTTGATCGCTACCAATACAGAGTGAATACCCAACTTGGAAGAGCTTGGTTTAAAGTTGAACTGGCCGATATGAGTCCTTTTGAGGATCTAGACTGGGAAGATCATAGAGTCATGCCACAGGGTATGGTTTATGATTCAGCAAATAATGAGATCAGAATCAATGATACAGTTTGTGCAACAACAAGATCCACGAGAAGATCACTGAGAATCTACCCTACAGGTCGGTGTACTTTAAGTGACCGAGAAAGCATAGTTAGAATTGATGATGGATTCAATATAATTACCAAAAAGAAGTTAGAAGTTATTCTTACAATCAATTAAAATTAGTTCTAGATAAATCTGAGGACTCAGCTTATGATCATTAAGATGAGTCCTCAAAAAGTATCACCAACTCCCCTCGAATTAAAACGTTTAAAGAAATGGCAGTTGAGCACACTTGCTGTCATGCTCTTTGGCTATGTTGGATATTATCTTTGTCGAAAAAATATTACGGCCGCTCTGCCCTTATTAGCTGAAGCCTTCAACTACTCAAAAACAGATCTTGGAAAAATAGGCTCGGCCGCATTAATCGTCTATGGCATTGGAAAGCTTATTAATGGTCCTCTAGGAGATAGAATTGGAGGAAGAAAGGTGTTTCTAGCAGGAATGATTGGATCTCTTGTTTGTAACTTACTTTTCACTTGGGGGAGTTCATTGACCTGGTTCATCATAACTTGGTCCCTAGGTCACTATTTTTTAAGTATGGGTTGGGGAGGTCTCGCCAAAACAGTTGGGGCTTGGTGCGCACCTGAAAAAAATGGCACAGTCATGGGTATCATAAGTATTAACTTTCAATTCGGAGGGGTCGTCGCGACGCTATTGTCTGGAGCCATTGTTTCTTATGGATTTGGTTGGCAGTATGTATTTACTATTCCTGCTGCCATTCTGTTTTTAGTTTTTGTTTGGTCAGCTTTAAGTTCAAAAGCCTCACCCCAAGACTTAATTCCTAATATAGATTTCCCCATTTCCACAAGTAAAAAATCTCCTTCACTAAAGATCGATAAAGAAGAGAAAGCTTCTCCTATCATTATTGTAAAAAAGCTTTTTGGCATACGTCTTTTTCATGTCCTCCTAGTTTTCAGTTCCCTAACAACTGTTTTACGACAAATATTCTTTTATTGGACGGCACTTCTTTTTACAGATATTGGACTTGATATAAAAGATGCGATCTTTAAGTCTGCTATGTTTCCCTTAGCAGGTTGTATAGGAACACTTTTTCTTGGATGGTATACCGATAAATACGCTAAAAATGGAGATAGAGCTCATATGATGTGGATTATGCTGGTAGGACTCACAGTTTCACTTATTTTGATGGCATTTTTTAGCAGAGGAGAAACGCTTAACTCTACCGCAGTTGTTGTTCTCACCGCTTTTGCTGGCTTTTTTCTATTAGGTCCCTACTCGATGAGTAGTGGATGTTTGACTCTAGACATTGCTGGATCTGAGGGAGCTGGTACTTGCACCGGTCTTATTGACGGAATAGGTTACCTTGTGGCCTCGCTTTCCATCTATCTTTCAGGTTGGATGTCCGATACCTACGGTTGGTCATCAGTTTTCTACCTGCTAATTGCATGTTCAATTCTTAGTACTCTTTGCTGTATCTATATGAGTTCAATATATAAAAAGAAAACATTACCAAGTTAAATCTAGGTTAGGTATTAAGTCATGATCACTATACTCAAGGTCTATTAAGACCTCATGACAAATTCGCCTTCTTCCTCGCCTTCTGCATTTTTTCTCAGTCTTCTTATATAATTGACCTACTTTTTTAAAGCCCACATCAGAAGCTAGGTCATCTAGGTTTTTATATTTAAAATCGTTTTTACTTTTTTGAGCAGCATAATAAACTAAATCAACAGGTGGATTATTATAGAGCGCCAACGAGGCTACATTATCGGGTGAAATAGTTGTACGTCCAAGATAATCCTCAGTAGGCCAAAAAATTTCTTCAAATGACTGATAGATAAGCTCAGAGCAAACTAGTGTATCAGTTGTTTCAACATCAAAATTAAAATCATAAATTTTTCCAAGTTGAGCTAATAAAATATTATAAGTTCTCTCTAAGTTAATAGAACTAAAAGACAATCGATTAACTCTAATAATAGCTAGCTCGTCCACGTTCATGAAATCTTTTAGAGTTTTTAAGTGTGAGCCGGATCTATCCACCTCGATAATACTTTTCCCCTCAGCAATTTGTTCTTGATAAGGAATAATGGCTGGATGATGCCACATACCAATCTCTTCTAACTGATCTTTCGTTCCAAGCCAAATGGCATTGTGTCCAAAGTGCCCAGGAATAAATCGATCCGTAAGTGCAAAGTAAGTTTTCTCGGTTATAATATCCAGTGGTTTTAGGTTTTCATAAATTTCTTCTAGGACTGCTTGATTTTTCCAAAGATAGCCTTTCCTCCACCTTACCCTTCCAACGGTATTTCCAAAGTCCCTTGAGAGATTATAGGCTAGATCCTGGTTTCGATCTACTTTCAAATCTAATCGATTCAAGCGTTTATAATTTTTTACTAATGCATTAATTTTAGATTCATTCTTTATAAATCTTATTAAATCTGAATAATGTTGATTTTGATTCCGGGAGTTTCTCGCCAAGTCTTGAAGTTTCTCTTTGTCCAAAAGAGACATAATCGCATTATGAATTTGGAAACGAGTTATTCCAAAGGATAGGTCTTCATCATTAATGAATCTTCTAAATTTATCATTTTCATAAAAGGGGTAATAAATCCTGAAAAAACTATTTAGCTGCTCAAGCTTAGCCTTAGTAACGACTCTTGAATCATCTTGTTTAATAAAATCATTTAATCTTTGGTTGATCCCGATAAAATAAGAGCCGATTTCATGGAAAGTCGTTAATTGTTTTCCATGAAGGACTTTTCCAGCATTTAGAGAGTCAACGAGGTTTTGGTGAAAAATTTCTGAATAAGAAATTAACTCATTAGATATTTGGATCGTATCCTCTAGTGAGTAAGTTTTAAAAAAGCGTTGTTCCTGAGAGATAGCTTGATGTTTTTCAAACAGGGAAATATCTTGTGCCAGAGATAATGATGATAAGAATAGAAGATAAATAACCCAAATCGTATTTTTCACAAGAATCCCTTTTGCACCAAGTCACAAAATTTATTTTGATTAAGACCCTAAACAACTATTGTAAAAAATTCAGGCCAATCGTCAACTCAAGACAAACGTGTGAGAACCATCTAGATTGACCGATATTAGTCAGCGACAAGGGAGCTCAATATGAAAATTTTCTTTTCTTTATTAACGTTTGGTTTTGTTTTAATGAGCGCAAGTTCTCATGCAGCGGGACTTGAATATACAGAAGGTAGTTTGGAAGGTAAGCCCGTGGAGCACACAGGTTACCTTGGATACTACGATGTTTGTTATACAGGTAATCCCTGGAAAGTAAGAACAATGCTAAACGAAATGGCTTTGGAAAGTTATGAAAAAATAGAGATACGAGTTTGGCTCAATACTCAGACAAAAGTCATTGAGTTTGATTATGTTGATACTAAATGTCTCGATGACAGCCTTGATGCGACCTATAGCTCTTGTAAGGTCGAAGTCATTATACCCAAATGTAGTGAAAATTAAAAAATAAACCATAATAGGAGGGGAACCAATGAAAAAATTATTACTGATTTGCATGGTACTAACCATGAATTTCACTGTCTTTGCTCAAGACAGCCAAGAAGTTGAAAGCAATCTCTATCGTCTAGAGAGCTTAGTTAAAAACAATACACTTAGAATAGAGCGAAGAGGATTAGCTCCAGAAATTAATCGCGTTCTTTTAGATGCCTACTCTCAAATTGAATCCAGTTTGACGAGAAGACCTGGTCGACGTCCTGGCCGTGGTGGTGGTCGTCCAGGTCGTGGCGGTGGTCATCCAGGTCCTGGAAGAGGTTCGGTTGATATGACTCTTGTTTCTGTTGCCTTGAACTCATGTGCTAATTTAAATACTTGGTCTGGTAGAACTTCATGTTTTAAAAATTATTTTACAGGAGCTAGAGGTTTACTTGGAACTATTAACCAAGGCTGTGGATCAATCAACTCAGATTCAAATTCAGCGACTTGTTATACGAATGCATTAAAAGCGACTGAGCCTCATGTTAGTGTTGAAACTGTAGCGAATGCAGGTTGTTCAACTCTTGGAACTTGGAGTTCAAGAAAAACATGTTTTAATGGAATGCTCTCAGACAGCTATTCATATATGGCTTCAATCCTTTATGGCGCTTGCAGTGCTGTTGATTCGGATCAACAGGGAGCTACTTGCTACACCAATGGCCTAGGATCACAAGAACAAGCTTCAAGTGCAAAACTCATTTTAGCTGCCTGCTCTCAATTAGGGACTTGGTCATCAAGAGTTGAATGTTTCAGAGCCGGAGTTAGCACTGCAGACTCACAAGGAGAAAATCTTGGGATATATGTAAGAGGATGCACAGGCATCTCTTCAAGCTCGCAAGAGGCAAGCTGTTACACAAGAAGTTTACAAACAATTCAATAGACTTATAAGAGGGAGGGCCATAGCTCTCCCTCTCATTATTTAAGATCCAAGTACCTCAGATAATTTTATTTTCTCACAAATTTCGAAAGCAATATTTTTTTCTAAATAGGCAGCTTCATTAATAAACATGGGATAAACGAGTTCGTGCCCTGCATACTCAAAATTGATTGTGTTCTTGCAGGCATCAATAAAAATAGGATCCCCTGTTTTGAGAATCTCGAAGTCTTTTCCTTCCAGATCAGGATGAATATAATACCCCTCTTTTTCAGGATAGCTAATTTTATCAATTTCCGAATACACTTCAAATTCCGCGTAATTAAATTCAGTTTGAAAATCATAATTTAAGAGAGCTCTCACAATATCCAAATTATCTAGAACCAATGATGCCTTGACAATATTATTAGCAATCGGTCCCACTTCGACCGTTAGACCTGCTTTTGTTAAGTTCGTGGTGTAATAGGGATCATCTCCCGAGGCGGCAAATATCAATTTATAATGAGGAAAATTCTGTTTTATAAAACAAGCCGCATTTAAAGTTTTAGGATTCGTATCGGTGAGAATCAAAGTTGATCCCATATTAGATGTCGTAGTGTGAAGGTCAATAAGAAAATCAAATTTGCCGATAATCTCAGCTTTAAGAAAATCACTTCTTTCTTTTTCATTACCTAAAGGTGAAGAGGTTTTACTATAAGCTCGATTTAAGTCCGAATCCACGTAACGAAGTTTTTTTAGGTGGGCCATTGGATTGGCAATAAAAGTCCTATATTCGTTTTTATAAGACTGTTGACTCTTTTCTAAGGCTTTGCATACTTCAACGCCTGTGAACTCATTACCATGTGTTCCTCCGACAACTGCAATCTTCATGTTCTCCCCTAGTTTCTAATAAAAATGCCCAATTTTATGACACCTTCTATAACTCTTACCATAGGCCCCAGTTTTTGGGGACTATTTGATATGATTGAACTAACTATCTAAAGGATCTCTTATGTTTATGAAGTTTTCAAGTCTATCTATGGCGTTACTAGGCCTCAGCTTACCAGTACTTGCAACACCTAAACTATTTGAGATGGGACTCGATACCGCCCTTTCTCGAGTACAAGATGCTATTGCGACCATAGAAAACGACCATGAGTGTAAAACTCAATTTGAAAGCCTCAATCAGGTTTTTTATAATTTCGACTCAAATACAATAGAGCTACAGAACCTAAGCATTACTCAAATGGAGGAGTATACTAAATCAAGCTTCAATCTAAGAATTAGGATTAAGGAAGCCCTTGAAAGGAAACAGAGCTCTCAACCATTCGCTTGTTTGACTCCGCTAAAAGATACCGTAAAAGCCCTTCGTTATTTGGAAGACTATCTCATAGAATATTCCTACAAGAAATCTGGCAAAATTGACTCCGAATTTGAAACTTTAAATGGTGAAGGAATTCATTTTTTGGTTAATCCTTCCGAAACGTTTCAGTCCTATGAAAACTTAGAGTCAGGAGATGTATTAATCTCAAGAGGCAATGCCTTCTCCAGTGCAGCTATTGCAAGAATTGGTGAAGATGACTACCAATTTTCGCATATGACACTGATATATAAAGACGAAATCGGTGACCTACATACCTCAGAGGCACATATTGAAATCGGCTCAGTTGTAGCGCCATTTCAAATTCACTTAGATCAAAAAAATGTGAGAACAGTTGTCTTTAAAGCAAAAGATAGAGCTCTATCTGAGCGAGCAGGTGAATTTACCTATAATTATATAAAGGATTTCAAAGCAAGAAGAGGATTTAATATTGAGTATGACTTTGGAATGGACTATAGCGATCGTGTTAGACTTTTCTGCTCTGAAGTTGTTTTTCTAGGCTATCTTGAGGCTAGTAGAGAGCTTTACGGCCAAGACTTAGAACTCCCTCTCTACAAAACAAAATTTGATCGTGGGCTATTATCTTTTCTTCAAACCGTCGGAATTGCGGTTAATGAACAAAATATTGAGAGCTTTAGAACTTTTGGCCCTGGAGATATCCAGTTTGATCCGAGATTTGACTTAGTTGCTGAATGGAGAAATCCTCAAAAGCTCCAAGACTCAAGATTTAAAGATGCTATTCTAACTAAAATCTTCGAGTGGATGAGTGAGGAAAACTACGAGTTTAAAACTCCATTGATGGACAGAGTGACCAATGTATTTGGTTGGATGATGCGAAGAAATTCATGGACCTCCTCTTTAATGGGTCTCGATGAGAAATTTCCTCTCAATATGCGAGTCAGACAAATGAATATTTTTATTAATTTAGACCGAGTCGGAGACACCCTTTATAAAAAACTTGAAGAGGTTCAATCACAGTCTCAAACCCCTCTAACCTTTAAAGAGTTGTATGCTATTTTAGATGAATACAAATCACAGGATCAAGCTCTCTATAATCAATATTTAGAGGACAAAGATTATAATAGTCGTATGAGACGGCACTCTAGAAGAGGTCCTCGAAGAATTTCTCGACCATTAAATTTACGCGACCTGACCAAGCCAGATTTTCACCTGGGTTTTCACCCTTAGTTAAGTTAAGATATAGGCAAAAAAAAGGTTCCTATGTCTTCTGAATACTCGCATCTCCCCAAAGAATTAAAAGTTCTGGTTAGGGATACTGTAAAGCTCTTAGGTGAGGTCATTTTAGAGGAAGGTGGCGACAAGCTTTACCAAGAGGTTGAATCCATTAGAACTAAAATGATCGATTATCGAGAAATGGATGAAGCTTCTCGTCAGAAAATACTGACTAAAATACTCAATCAACTTAAAGAAAATAATAAGCGCACTAAACATGAGATTGCATTATCGTTTACTTTAATGATGGAACTCATTAATACCTGTGAAGCTGCCTACAGAACCTTCAAATTAAAAAATAATCCTCTCACTCATCATCCTGAAAGAATGGATAATACAATGGTATATGTCCTAACGGCACATCCGACTGAAGCGAGGACACCTCAAAATATTGAACTTTTCAGAAGAATACAAAGTGTTGCAATTAGAATTCTAGACCGCTCAGGAGAAGAGGGTTATATGAAGTCTATTATCAAACATAATTTAAAGTTGGCCTGGCTTCTTCCCATCACTCGCCATGAAAAGCCTGAAGTTGTAGATGAGGCCAATCATCTGTTCTCGATAATTTTAAGACCTGATATTTTTGATACCATACTTCGAGCCGATCGTGACCTTGGAAATATTCGTATCAGAACTTGGGTTGGCGGTGATAAAGATGGTCACCCGGGTGTTGACGATAAGGTTATGCTCGCTTGTCTGAATGCATCGAGAAAGTATTTTATTGAGATTTTAAATAAGATATGCTCAGAATTAAGTCGAGATATAGATTATCTAGGAAATGACAAACTTCGAAATCTTTTAGGAAACTTTAAAATACAAATCAAAAATCTAAAAAAGATTAGTAAAAATGACTCTCATCATCTTAAAGTCGTTCGAACGATTCTCATTAAGCTTGATCAAACATATATTAAAGTTGTAGGACAAGCCGCTCCAAGAATTCTCAAGCTTCAATCAATCTTTAAATTGTTCCCCTGTCTAGTTGTCCCGATAGAAATGAGAGAAGATGCCGAGATTATCCAAGAAGCCTTAATTTCAAAAAAACCACTCGCCATTGAAAAAATGCTTGTTAAGATAGGAGAAATCTCTCAAAAGGGAAATGCTTCTGGTTATGTACAAGGCTTTATTATAAGCATGTGTCATAGTTACCAAGATGTAGAGAATGCAAGAAAACTTTTAAAAAAAGCTACGGGAAGTATGGATATCCAAGTCATACCTCTCTTCGAGACTGCTGCTGCCCTTGAGAGTTCTTCAAAAATCGTGAGTCAAATGCTTTCCAATGAAAAGTTCATGCAGAACGTCCAAAAAAAGTGGAATCATCGTTTTGAAATCATGTTAGGCTATTCTGACTCATCGAAAGGTATGGGTGTCCTTCCCAGTCGAATTACTATCGCCAAAACCATGAAAGCCCTAGATCAACTCATATCAAAAGCTAAAGTCGTGCCAGTTTTTTTCCATGGCTCCGGAGGATCAGTAGACAGAGGTGGCGGAAGTATTAAAGAACAAACTTCATGGTGGCCAAAATCTGCTCTCAATATTTATAAAGCGACAATTCAAGGAGAGATGGTTGAAAGAAATTTCACCTCGGCTGAAGTCTCCATGTCTGGAATGAATAAAATAATCGAAAATTTCAGCCAAGCAAAAGAAAGTGGCAAGAGTAAAAACCTTGATCAAACGATTGAGAATTTTTCGGAAAAAGTGAAGTCTCACTATATAGAAAAGATAGAAGATCCAAGATTTTTTGCCATGATAGAATCAGCAACACCTTACTCTTATTTAAGTGCACTAAAACTTGGTTCAAGGCCAGCTAAAAGATCAAAAGCAAAAAAGCTTGATTTAAGCTCTATCCGTGCCATTCCTTGGATTTTATGTTGGACACAAACAAGAATATTATTTCCTACTTGGTGGGGGGTTGGAACGGCTTGGAAAGATTTAAAGCAATCTGAACGTCAAAAATTAAAAACAGCCTATAACTCTAGCAATTTATTTGGTTCGTTTGTTAGAATCTTAGGCTTCACCCTTAGTAAAGTCGAGCTGGCTGTGTTTCGAATCTATTTGCAAGAAAGTGATCTAGACTCTGAGGAACAAAAGAGAATTTTTGAGGAATTTGAGAAGGAATACAACCACGCAGTATCTTTTGTGCATTTCATAACAGGCGAAAAAGATTTATTATGGTATCGACCCTGGCTCGCTGAATCCATTCAACTTCGCGCCTCAATGATACATCCTTTAAACCTGCTCCAAATACTTGCTTATCGTTCAAAAGATATGGAGTTAGTACGAAAAACAATCGCTGGAATATCCTCCGGAATGATGACTACAGGCTAAAAAGCTTTGGCTTCAATATATTTGAGCATTTAATTCTTAGGTTTTCTAAATTTGAGCGTCATTCGATCGCTCTCTCCTATTGAAAGGTAATAGGCTCGCTTTTTATCCTTTAAACGAAGGCTTGGAGGAAGTGTCCAAACACCTTCGGGATGATTAGTGCTATCTATATAATTGGCATTAACCTCTGATTTTGCCATAAACTCAAACCCTAATGCTTCTGCCAGTTCGATTATATAGTCTTCTCTCACATAGCCACTTATAGCTTTTGGATCTTGCTTCTTATTTGATTTGGCCCTATGTTCTACGACCCCAAGGATTCCTCCAGGTTTTAGAGCCTTGTAAAACTCACTAAAAACTTCTTTCACTTTTCCATCTTTCATCCAATTGTGGACATTTCTAAAAGTCACCACTCGATCTAGGCTGTTCGCAGGTGCGATTGTGCCTATAGCGTCAGGAGTTTCAAGAGTTGAGAATTTTACGTTTCCGTAAAGTTTCTTATTTTGAGTCATCTCCTTAATTTTTGCATTGAGTTTAGGTGCATAAGAGCGTTTGGAATTGTCTGAAAACAGAGTCAAATACAACTCTCCCTTATTTTTTAAATAAGGACCTAAAATCTCTGTATACCATCCTCCTCCAGGAGAAATCTCTGCGACTTTCATATGAGGCTTGATTTCAAAAAATCTTAAAGTCTCAACTGGATGGCGATAAATATTGCGGGTTATATTTTTTTCTGATCGATGATCAGCTTTGACTATCTTTTTTAAATGGTTTTTATGATGACCATATTTATGGGAACAACCAAAAAGTAGAAATGAAGCTAAAAGCAAATTAAGTTTTTTCATAATAATCCTCTGTTTATCGAGGACTATTCTCACACCCAGGAAGAGACAAATCAAGTTGATTATTAGCTATACATCCAGCAAAGGAGTGCAGAGGTAGTGCATAGATATGACCTTGCTCTTCAAAAAGTGTTGTTGCAATCGCTGCACCACCGTTTTTCAAAGACAATACAACTTCACCAGGTTGTTGAAAAAAACAAAAGGTGCCCTGAAGCTTATATAATTTATTGTAGTAAATACCTCTGTAACTTTTCGAGACAGGATTTCCTTCAATTCGACAATAGGAAGTGGTCATATTAATTTTGGAACTTATATTCACTAAATCAAGTTTTGGAAATAGAGAACCTCTATTAGATACAGTCGTAACCCATGAATTATCTAAGTCAGTTTTGAGCTCATTAAAGCTCGACTCTAGTCTAACCATTAGAAACTCTTCATTTCCTCCTAATAGGTGTGAGCTTATCTGCTTTAGCCCTGGAATGTGAGGGGAGTTTTTCACACACTCAGACGAAAAAAGAAGTTGAGCATGGTCATTGGGATCTTGATTAAAAAATCTAAGTAAAGATCCAGGACAACCTTGGTAAACAATCCTACCATTGAAGTTTGGGGTACAAGCAGTATAATCCTCGCCTCGTACAGCCGAATAAAATTGCTTTTGCCGGCATTCAAGTCTTTTATCAATCGCTTGAGATGAATGTCCTAATTGTTCCCAAATTTTCTTTCTAAAACGATTAATATTATTTGCAGCATTTATCACTCTTAACTTGAATTCGTTTTGAGAGTTTGATTCCTTCCAAATAAGAGGAAGACAATCTCGAACTGCATAATAGTCTGCTTCTGGCTCTGCGGCACCGGTGTAAACAAAATGACCTAACTCATGGCAAAAGGTTAATTGAAGTTCATCCCGTCCCAAATAAAAAGGCGCTCTCGTTATCCAGCCTTGAAAATTAATATAAACCTCATCTCTATAACGGCCAAAGGAAGCGCCAACTCCTGGATAGTCACGCTCCCAATCCATTCTAAGAATTAGTTTTTTCCCAAAAGTTTCAACCACATAAGTATCTAGCTGATTTTTAGTTTCTATTAATACTGACTCAAACTCTTTTTGTGTCATTGCACTTGAGCTAAGACTTACTAAAAAAAGGACTAGGCATATAAGCTGATGCAAATTAAAGACTCCATTGGTTCATAGGCTTAGTACTAAACCAGATCAAAAACGTAAATGAAGACTTTGATTTGATGAACTATTTATATAATTTCAAGTACTTCAGACCACCTTCAACTGCAGCCACTTGTGCTAAATTACATTCCACATCGGTAACCTTTGGACTATCAGGATACACCTCTGTCGTCGTCACAAATTTGGCATTAGTGAGTCCGGCACAGAGGTTTAGCTTTTTAATATCGTAGTTAATGATTCCCTCACCTACAATGTCTTCTCCGATAATTTTGTTTTGATCATCACTTGGCGCGATATGTGTCACTTTTGAGACATTATCAATAATGGCCTTTTGAAAATCAACTTCGTCCCTACCGCTATCTCCAACCGTGTAAAAACCATCAGGGATATCCCAAAGCTCTTGAGCAATCCCATCTCTTTTTTCTAAGTCTGGTCTAAAAACAGAATTGTCAGTATCTGTCGTTTCATGCAAGTCAAAATGAGCTAAAAACTGAAGATCTAAATCTTCTAATGAATCGTAAATAGCTGCACACTCCCCAGCTGGACTGTTTTTAAAGAAGTTTCGATTTGGATCAATGGCATTTGGGTTCCAGCGATTTATCGTCTCATACCCCCATGGACTAATGCAAGGATAGCAGACAAAGTTAAACTCTTCTTCCCAATCTTTTGCCTTCTCGCTCATGAAAAGAAGAGCGCCATGAACTCCACTGGTTTCATAGCCATGAACTCCTCCGGTAACAAGAATATTGGGTTTATTTATATCCATCTTGCTGCTCATTAATCTATAGAGCTTATATGGACCCTCTTGGTAGTTGAGCTCACCATAAATTTTCAGATCGTAGTGCCCCTTTAGAGACTCAATTTTAGAAACAACATCTTTTTCATAGGACCTGAGAATCTTATGTCTGGCCCTCCAATTTTTAAAATCTTCGTCACTCCACTTAAACTCTGTCATTACGATAACCCTTTATTTTTTAATACTTAAAGTTACGACCGCCTGGACGGACTGACTTCCATACTTGCTCAATCGGTTAAACTCATCTTTTCTGACCGGTATATGTTGATTTTCAACATTAGACATCCCTTCCTCTAAGTAGGGATCATGAAAATAAAGAAAACTTTCATCTGCACCAGAAATCACTATCCAATGGGGAGTCTTTGTCCCCGTCAGAGAATATGAAGAAATAAGAACGATGGGAACCACTCCTTCGTTGGCTAGTTTTGAAACTAACTCGAAGGTAACTTTTCTATTTTTTATTTTTATTTTCTTTTTTTTGATCTCGTCATCGAAATCTTTTTGAACCAGTTTCATGACTTCTTTTTTCTTGGGATCTCGAACGCTACTTATAAAAAGAAAATCTCTCGTACTCAAATAAATATCAACATCAAAGCCTCGACGATTCGCAGCCAATGCTAGTCCTCTAGGGCCACATCCTCCATGCCCACTTAACATAAAAATAGTAGTCGCTTCTCTCCATAACTTCATCTCTAATTGTTGATTTATCTTGATTTTTCTATTGAGAGAATTCATCGCCATCATTAATGAGGCGGCTCCACAGGTGAATTCAGTTGTCTGTTCGTAATACTTAACATTACGAAGCTTTCTCTTAGGGAGATGAATGAGAATCTTTTCCAGGCAGATTGCAGCGTCTGAATTTTCATAATAGTTTTCCTTGCGGTTAAACTTATAATAGCCCTGACTTAGATAGAGATTCTTGGCTGTGGTGTTTTTAGAGGCCACTTCAAGACGCATAAAACCTGCTTTTTTTTTCACAGCTAACTCTTCAAGCTTATCAAGAAGTTTCTTTCCAATCCCTTTTCCCTTCTTAGCCGGATCAATGGCAATTGAATAAAGTCTTGCTAGCGATGAACCTTTTTTATAAAGGACCACACCATAACCCACTAATTGTTTGTCTAGCTCTACAATCAAAAGATCGTCTTTAGTATTTTTAATAAAGCCCTGAAAACTTCTTTTTGAAAGCCTATCTGTGCGAAAACATCTCTCCTCTATCAGAAGAAGGCTCTTCAGATCTCCAATATTTGCCTTGCGGAAGTTAAGTTTTGAATTTACCATGATTCTAATTTCTCTTCAGGTAGATAAAATGGGCGATAGCAAATCTTCTCAATTATTAATCATACTAGATGATCTGGATAAATGGAATCCATATTTCCCAACAGACCAAGTTATATCCGCCAAGGACTACTTATTTTCTCACCAATATCTAGACCTCAAGCATGCCAATATCATCAACTTGTGCTTTGACTCTGGTTATATGTCTTTGGGGCATTATTGCTCCATGATCGCTGAGGCAAGAGGGCATAAAATTATGCCCTCTATTAAAACCATGAATGACTTACAAAAGAGTTCTTTCTATTTAGGTGACTTAGATTTTTTAAAAGAAAAAGTAAATAAATCTCTCTCTCAGATAAGTGAGCTTGATCAAAAAGAGTCTTTTACAGCCTTATCAGTTTTTGGAAAGTCCGAGGATAAAGGAATAGATTCAATCTCGAAATCTATCTTTCGTTTTTTCCCAGCCCCCTTACTTGAAATTAGGTTCAAAAAACACGAGCATATTTGGTCTATAAGCGCACTTAAAGTGGTCTCTCTTGACTCACTTCCTAAAGAGCAAGAAGACTTCTTTGCTAATACTATAGATCATTTTAGTAATCACTTATGGAGAACCCCGGCAAACCGAAAAAAATACGTTTGCGATCTCGCTATATTAGTCACGAAAGATGAACCTCTTCCCCCCTCAGATGAAAAGGCACTTCAAAAATTTGAAAAGGCCTGCAAAAAACTCGATGTATTCTCTGAGCGTATCTATGAAGATGATTTTGCCCGAATCAGCGAGTTCGATGCCCTTTTTGTTCGAACGACAACATCAATTGAGAATTTCACCTATAATTTTGTGAAAAATGCTGAAATGGATGGTCTTGTGGTTATAGATGACTCGGACTCAATATTGAGATGTACCAATAAAATCTATGTCAGTAACAAATTAGAGAAAAAAGGAATCTCAACGATTCCAGGAAAGTTTATTGTTAAAGACTTAGAGGAAGAAAAGGAACTCGCCATAAAAAAATATGGTTTCCCTCTTATTTGCAAAATTCCTGATGGTTCATTTTCAATTGGAGTAAAGAAAGCAGATAATCGAGAAGAGCTTGATAAGATCTTGTCAGAAATGTTCCAGAAGTCCTCTCTCGTCCTAGTTCAGAAATTTCTACGTTCCGCATTTGATTGGAGGATCGGTGTCTTAGACAACCAACCTATCTTCGCTTGCAAATACTATATGAGCCAAGGGCACTGGCAGATTTACAATCACTCCAAAGGCATTAATACTAAAATGTTTTCAGGAAAGTCAGAGACTCTCCCCTTATATGAAGTTCCAAAATCTGTGATAAAATTGGCCATTTCATCCACTTCGACTATAGGTAATGGGCTGTATGGAGTCGATATAAAAGAAGACGAAGAGGGTAATGTTTATGTTGTTGAAATTAACGATAATCCCAATATAGACTCCGATATCGAAGATAAAATAGAAAAAGATGTACTCTATGAGACAATAGTTCGCTCCTTTTTAAACAGAGTGAGAGAGAGTAGAACTGTCTAAATTTTTGACACTGTCTAGAACTTCTACATAAAGGCAGAATTTGGCACAAGATTCTACTAAGCTATAAGCATTAGGATAATTTACAACCAAAGGATCTACAATGCTAAAACCCGTACTCTCCGGTATCCTGCTGTCCGCCTCTTTAGGTGCATTTGCAGAGATGACCCCAAGAACCCTACTCTCCCATCTGGAAAGCTCAGTAATTCCCGAAGTCTCATCTGGACAGTATATTTTTGTCAAAGAAGCTGTTCCCAATAGTGATGGAAGAATGATTGCTGACAGACTTTGCACAGTAACACTATCGGACTCTTCCCAAGTTGTGGTTGATTATTGCGATGTAAGAGCATCTAACGAAGTTGCTGCAGTTGCTTTAAAGGATCACAATGGGACTTATAGAATTTACCAGGAAACGACTTCTTTCGGTGAAGCCCGTTTTAATTTGAGCTTTGACTATGTTAGTGGCGGAAGATGTGGAATGCAGTATTTGAATGCGAGTTGTACTTCTCAAGTTCCAGCTGATCTAGCTGCTCAGTTTATTTCGGAGGCAAATGAATTATCGGCCTTATTGAGCGGTTCGGATGCAGACGAAAGACAAGCCTTCAAAAATAGATTTCATGCCGTCAAAGTACAGCTTTCTGGCATAGCAAATTCACAATAATCTTTAAGAATTCAGCCTGATTTTCTCCGTCAGGCTGAATTCTTTTTTAATAGACTTAGATTCGTCGCTTACCCTAGACAACTGATTGCGTCATAGATATAAACCTCATGTGAAGAAATACAAACGAGTCTATTTAGAAATTACCAATATTTGTAATTTAAACTGCTCTTTTTGTCCTATTACTGAAAGAGACAAAAAGTATATGAGCTTAGATGATTTTGAGAAATCTATCCAGAAGGTGGCTCCTTTAGCAGAACAGATTTGCTTGCATCTTATGGGAGAGCCTCTTGCCCATCCTCATTTTAAAAAAATCATTTCACTTTGTGAGAAGTATAAAGCAAAAATTCAACTCACAACCAATGGCATTCTTTTAAAGAAATATAAAGAAGAAATTTTAGAGGCCAATTGTCTTCACCAGGTTAATATTTCACTTCAAGCTTATATGGATAACTATCCCAACAAAAGCCTTGAAGCCTACCTAGAAGAAGTTTATAGTTTTATTGATTCCGCTTTCAACCAGAAGCCTGAGCTCTATTTAAACTTGCGCTTATGGAATATTGAAAAAAATTCTCATGACATCAACGAACCTATTTTTAAATTTATTGAAGACAAACTTAATATTGAAATTAATCGGAACATCGAATTAGCAAATATAAAATCTAAAAGACTTAGAAATAGACTCTATCTTCATTTTGACTCACGGTTTGAATGGCCAAGGTTAGAGCTGCCATTTAAGTCAGATTCTGGAAGATGCAACGGGTTGATTGATCACTTTGCCATTCATGCTGATGGAAGTGTTGTTCCTTGTTGCTTGGATGATCAAAAAATTATTAGGTTAGGAAATATTCTAGAAGAAAATGTAGAAGAAATACTATCTAGTGAGAGGGCCCTTCGAATTGAGAATGGTTTTCGAAATAATCAGCTCAAAGAAGATCTGTGTCAAAGATGTTCATTTATATCGAGATTTCGAAAATGAATTTGGCAGAACGATTTGACCAATGTACCCAGTTTCTAAAAGTATGGGAGTCTTTTCTTTCGCGAGAACCCATTAGAAACTATCCGAATTTCTGTCCTGAACTTATTGAAGACTGGACAAAAGAACTCCAAGATAAAAAATACTCTGAGCTTTCTCAGATTGAAAAAACTTTAAATTTAAAATCAAAGTTCCCAGAATTTAATGAGTTATTATCTCAAATAAAGACGATTATTGACTTCCCGAAAACTCAAATAAACGAAAATGCGATCCTCATAGATCAAAAAATCAAACGCAAAAAAGAGCATGAGATAAAACAAATCAAAAGCATTTTGGAAGATCAAGACGAATTCGAATTTCTAGACTTTGGAGGAGGTACAGGACATCTATGCGAAAATCTCATTCATAACAGAAATCGTTTTGGATTTTCCATAGACTTAGATAGCTCCTTTCAGAAAAGTGGTAAGTTACGGATCGAGAAAAATGATCCCAACAATTTAAATAAAATGGAATTTCTGAATTTAAAATTTGGCGAAGATTCAATACCTGAGTTAACTCAAAGGTACTCAAAACAAATTATCTTAGGCCTACATGCCTGTGGAGATTTAACTCCAGATATAATTTCTTACTTTAAAAACTCTCAATCGGACTCATTGATTAGTATTGGGTGCTGTTATCACAAACTCACTACGAAAATTAATCTTTCTGAGAGGGCAACTTTAAATTTAACACCCAATGCATTTAACTTAGCTGCGAGATCCTACGCTCCCTTAACTCCAGAAAGCTTAGAGCTTAAAATTAAAATAAGACTCTACCGGTACATGCTTCATTGTTTTCTTTTTGAACTTGGCTATAAAAAATTTATTCCCACGGGAAAGACCAGACTGAAAGACTATGAAAAGTCATTTGGAGAATATGCGATCATCTATGCCCCTGATCTAGTTCAATCAAAAACTGTAGCCCAAGCATTTTATGATAAAATTACCCATCGAGAGATCGTTCAAAAAATAATCTACACAGACATTTTTCGAGGACTCTTTGGCAGAGTTATCGAAACTTATATCGTGCTGGATCGAGCCTTATATCTTGAAGAAAAAGGTTATCAAGTTGAAGTTAAGGAAATATTTGATCCTCATATTAGCCCACGAAACCTTGCTATTCTTGCACATCAATAGAGCAAAAAAGACTTTTACAATCTAAGATAAAAGGTTATTATTTCGCGAATCTTTCTCGCCAAACAAGGAACCTGTGAGAGCACTTCAGATCATTTTTTTTACTTTAGCAGTTATTGCCGGTTTTGGCTTCGGAGCATACAAGTGGCAATCAGATCTGGGCGCCGTAGGGGGTGAATTCACACTGCACTCCAAGCAAGGACTTTTCAAATTGAGCGACTTTCAAGGCAAAGTCGTCATACTCTATTTCGGCTATAGATATTGCCCTGATGTCTGTCCAACGACTTTATCTAGTTTAGCAGCGATGAAAAATGCCTTACCTCAAGAAGAACAAAATCTAGTTAAAGTTATTTTTGTCAGTGTTGATCCCAAAAGAGACTCTCTAGAAATACTAGACGAGTACGTAAAGTTTTTTGATAAAGACTTTCTTGCTCTAACTGGCAATGAAAAAGAAGTTGCCCTTGTCGCAAAACAGTATGGAATAACTTACAAAGTTAATTCACCTTCAAACCCAAGAGAGCCTGAAAATTATACTGTTGATCATACAACGCAAGCATTAATTATAGGCAAAGATGGTCTTCTCAAAGATACTATTGAGCATAACGAACCCATACAAATGGGAACAACAAAACTAAGAATTTATATAAAGGAGAATATATGAAATTTCTAATCATTTTTTTATTAAGCTTTAATCTCTATGCGATTGAAATCTCCAACGAGAGAGTTCGTCTTTTACCTCCAGGATCACCAACAACAGCATTATTCATGGACATTGAGAATCCATCGAACAAAGATATTTACTTATTGAAAGCTGAGTCAAATATCTCTAGAAAGGTAGAACTTCATAACCATATCATCAAAGATGGCATGATGAAGATGGAAGAAGTTTCTAAAATTAAAATATCTGCAAAGTCAAAGACTCAGTTAAAACCTGGAGGACTTCATATCATGATGATTGGCTTAAAAAATAACCTTAAAGAGGGGCAAGAAGTTGAAGTCAAGCTAAGCTTTGACGATGGTAAAACAACTACCATCAAGCCAAAAGTTGTAAAATTCAAAGCTCATCACCACAAACGCTAATAAATGTCTTAGGCGATCACCTCACCACGAAGGACTTCAATTAAAGCATTGAGTGCATCTGTTGAGGTGAAAATACCATCAAGTTTTCCCTCTCCATCCAGAACTAAAAGCGAACCTATCATATGCTCTGACATTTTAAAGACTGCCTCACTTAGTAAACATCCAGCAGAAACACTTTCTGGACTTTCAACCATAATATCTGAAGCTTGCAATGGAGAAACAGTCTCAATATTTGCCAATGCCTGCAAATCTCTTTGAGAAACAAGACCAAGAATTCGACCAGTAGAGTCTGTCACTGGAAGATGCCTCACACCTGAGTCCTGCATAATCTTTTGCACTTCTACAATTCCCGCATCAGGTCGTATACAAATAGGGCATGGGGTTGTGTAGACATCGACAATTAAATCTTTTAAATCCAACATATTTCCTCCGTAGATCTACTTTTAGTCTACTTTGGATTAGCTTTAAGTCATTGCGAATAATCGCTTAAATTATTGATAAAAATCATACCTTTAAGATAAGCTAAAACATCTCATCGACATAGAGGACATATCTATTCCTTCAAACTCATGAAGAAGCTTATCTGAGTCAGAGCTTGCTCCCAATACATAGAGTATAGGAAGGTAATGTTCGAGAGTTGGTATACTGAGCTTTCCTTCTTTTGAACTCAGTGCCTCTTTAAACAATGATTTATAATCTCTTTTTTCAAGTTTGTCTTTTACCCATTGGTCAAATTCTATCGCCCAGTCATAAGGTTTGGCCTCAGGATCCCAATTTACTTCACGAAGATTGTGGACAATATTTCCACTCCCCATAATCATTACACCATGGTCTCTTAGGTAGCTGATTTTTTTCCCCATTTCAAAGTGATACTCCATTGGCTTAGTGCGATCTAAACTCAATTGAAACACTGGAATATTAGCTTGTGGGAAAATATGTTTCAGCACAGACCATGTACCATGGTCGAGCCCCCATTTGTTTAGGTCTATTTGAATTATAGGATCCGAAACTTCATGAGTTAAATCTTTTGCGATTTCAGGTGCTCCAGGTGCTGGATATTGCACTTCAAATAATGCCCTCGGAAAATTTCCAAAATCGTGAATGGTTCTTGGTCTTTCCATTCCTGTCACATAGGTACCATTGGTCTCCCAATGAGCTGATATCATTAAAATAGCTTTTAGCTTCGGCAGCTTAGCTCCAAATTTCCTAAGGCTCTCTGTAAATGAGTTTTTCTCAATTGCATTCATAGGGTTTCCATGTCCAAGGAATGCAATAGGCATTTTTTCTGAAATATTTTCCATAATATAAAAACCTTTTTCATTTATTAAATTAGCATTTATTTAAACTATTGAAAATCTTCGAATTCTGCCATTTTGCTCCCCTATTTTATTTATTTATGTTATGTTTAATTATTATGAATATCTAATCACCTACTTCTTTTTAATCAACTGCTTATTTTTTCGCTCGAGGTGATCATCATGAATACATTCAAACTTATCTAATTTAATCCTTATCAATTTAAAAGTTTGGAGTACGCATGAGATCGTTCTTGATAGTCATGGCTAGTCTTTTTAGCTTTTTCTATATTGATCTTAATCTTTTTAGAAAACGAGAGAAGGGCTACTCAAATAGTACAGGGATCTCTATTGAGATTACTAGTAGAAAAGAGAAGCTAAAACAAAAGAAGAGAAAATACCAGAATAGAAAGTACAAGAGAAAAAAATACTATCGGCATAAACACTACCGCTTAAAGGGAAGTGAATCTAAAGATAGCCGCTATAGTAATCAAAAGGACATAAGAAGAATGCATACCAGCTATGCTTGATCCTTCGAAAGCGGAAGGTAAAAACTGATTTTTGTTCCGACACCAAGTTCAGACTCTAGTTTTATCTCTCCGCCGTAGGCTTCCACCATTTTTTTACAGTAGGAAAGTCCCAGACCTGTACCCACAACTCCCCCATCTTCGCCAGTTTTAGTGGTAAACAAGGGTTCGAAGACTTTTTCAATTTCCTCTTTAGGAATTCCAGGACCAGTATCTGCAACCTCTACAAAGACCCTATTCATGGCATCATAGGTGCTAATACTGAGGATCCTTTTTTCACAGGGCTTCATAGCTTCTACTGAATTTTTAATGAGGTTTCCTACGATCTGAGATATATGGGTACTTGATCCCTTAAACATACCTTGGCTTTGAAAATTCAAATCTGTTTTTATCCAAGACTTGTATTGCTTATCAATACTCTCTAAAAATCTAAGTTCATCCTCCACAATTTGATTCATTGAAAGGTCAACCATTTCATTTTGAATATCTCTGTTAAGTGAAGTCATAATACTTTTAATAATATCGAGAAGTTTATTCGAAGCTTTTTCAAGTTTCTCAATTTCAGTAATCTCAGGATGCTTTTTCTTTAAATGTCCAAGATATCCAAATATTATGGAAAGAGGATTTTTTAAATTATGGACAATCTCACCAGCCTGCATTCCGACATAGGCCATACGTTCATTCTTTAAAAGTAATTCTGTTCTCGCTTTAATCTCTTCTTCTAAATCTTCATTCATCCTTTCAAGTCTATCTTCGAGATTAAAAAGCTTAATAAAGACTTTAATTTTTGCTAATAACTCCTCTCCATTAAATGGTTTAGTGATATAGTCCTCTGCTCCAGCTTTATACCCTTCGAGTTTTTCTTCTAGAAGAGCTTTACCTGAAAGAAGAACGACTTTGCAATTCTGGGTTTTAGGGTTCGTCTTAATCCTCTTGGTAACTTCATACCCATCAATTCCTGGCATCATGATATCGAGTAAGACCAGAGCTGGCTCAAAAGTTTCAATTTTTTCAAGAGCTTCCTCTCCAGTCGCTGCTTCCTCTATTTCATATACATCCTTTAAGCGGATTCTGAGAATCTTTAAATTTTTAGGTTCGTCATCAACAATCAAAATTTTGTTATTGCTCATATTCTACGCTCCATCTGCTATATAATTTTCATCTTTTCTTTCTATAGGTAGCGCAAAGTTAAAAGAGACCTTATTTCCTCTGCACTCTGCCCATATCCTTCCTTGGTGATCCTCTATGATTTTTTGACAAATAGAAAGTCCAAGCCCAGTTCCACCGGATTTCGATCTGGTCTTTGAACTTTGAATGAATTTTTCAAAGACTTTATCAAGTTCTTCTTGAGGGATTTCAACCCCTTGGTTTTCGACAGAGACAATGATTTCATTTACTGACTTATTAAAGGAAATACGAACTTCCGAGTTTTCAAAGGAAAATTTCACTGCATTTGAAATGAGATTACCCAATACTTGGTGAATTTTTTGTTCATCATATTCTATTGCCATCTCCCAGTCTGGCTTTTCTATCTCCAGCTTAATAGATTTTTCATCGGCAAATTTCACAAATTGGGACGCAACTGAGTCAGCCGTTGCACTTAGGTGAAAGGAATCCATTTCATAGACAATTTTCCCAGCTTCGAGTTTAGATAGATCAAGAAGGTCGTTTAAAAGTCGCATAAGTCTATGTCCCGTTTGAGTTATCTCAGAGAAATAATCTTTCAACTCCTCTCTAGTCCCTGAATCAGCCTGCTCAAACCCAAATTCCGCAAAGCTTAATACCCCATGCATTGGTGTTCGAATTTCATGAGAAATATTGGCAAGAAAAAGAGACTTCGCCTGGTTAGCTTGCTCTGCCTGCTCTTTTGCTTTTGTAAGATCAAGTGTTTGCTCTCTCACAAGTTTTTCCAAATTTGTTTTGTGATAATCAAGCTCTTTTTCTCTCTTTTTTAGAACTGATATATCATTTATAATCCCAGTAAAAAATTTTTCTTCTCCAATGTGATACTCTCCCACCGAAAGAAAACCGTTGAATAATTGACCATCTTTTCTCATAACAGGGACTTCTCTTCCAATTCCAATAACCTTTTTAACACCGGAATCTAGATAATTTTTTAAATATTGATCGTGCTCTTTTGCAAAGGGCATAGGAAGAATGGAGTTAATATTTTTACCTATCAAGTCCTCTTTTGAATACCCCAAGGATTTTTCAACTTCAGGGTTCACCTGAATGATTGTCCCCATAGTATCAATATTTATAACAGAAGCTGGTACAGTTTCTAAGATAGATCGCATTTCAGACTCACTCTTTAAAAGCGAGCTTAGCGTTTCATTTTGAACTTTGAAATGTCTATCGTAGGACCTTGAGGTCGAGTATGCATAGAGAGCTATCCAAATGACCAGAGAGGTAAGCCCCATTAAAAGCATTATATCATCTTGAAAACTATCAGTGATTTCATTTATGACTAATTCTGGATAAAGCTCTTTAATGGCAAAAAGCCCTACAACATATAGCCCCGAAACAAGGCCTGCATAAACTGCACCTTTTTTTCCTACCAACGCACTCCACATAGTCGGTGTGGCAACGACCCAAACGATTCCATTAGAATAGAATCCCCCAGTAAAAAGTATTCCAAAAGCCGGAGCCAACCATAAACAAAAACATAGTGTGTAGGAGGCCAAGGTGTCTTTTCTCCTAAAGTAAAACACCCAAGCAGGAACACATAGGATAAGTACAGAATAGATGGCATACATAGCGTAATTGGCGCCAATCCATTCAAAGAAGAAATAATAAACAAGTCCCAAAAAGGAAGTGGTCCAGAGGTAATAATAGAGAATTGAGCGGCGTTCTAACTCTGGAAGGTTTAATGTTTTATTAGGCATCAATAATTCCGTTGCAAAGTTTGGTATCTATATAGAATACAACACAACAAAGAATTTCTTTTCGACTTGTGCACTTTAAAGAGAGAGATTAAATATTAATTAATAAAATTGTACTAACTAAATAATATTTAACCTATTAGTTTTGATAGGTCTGGAGTTTACTACTCCTCTCTGGTACGTAATTACAAGCATTTAGCATATTTAATAAAATCTTGCGCTTCTAGGTGTTATACTCTTTAAAGTGAAAAATAAGTTTGCTACTTCCTTATTTATTTTCTTATTAGTTTTTCAATCTTTCGCTCAATCTGAGTCGCTACCTTGTGTCGACCTCAATAAAAGGCAACCGACGACGGAAGTTGAAAACTCTGCACTCGTTCAAAATTTGGAACTGGTTAATGAAAGTTTTCACTGCACTCTGCCTGCAGTCGGTGAGACGCGATCTTTTAGTGGGTTGTTAAATGGTGTCAGACAGGACTTTGCTTTAAAACCTTTATCCCGTAATACATTTGAAGTTGGATTTAATTTAAGGTTTGAAAACCAGATGATGCAAGAGAGGACAGCTCGCTGCTATGAACAATCAAATGATTATCTGCGAGACGAAATGGGAAGAAATATTAGATTTAAAATTCTAAGTGCTTCAGAACTCTCAAGACTAGAACCTTCAAATCGTCCTCAAGAAATGCTTATAACTTCAAATAATAACACAGAGGAAAATGCTGGAAATTTTCATACTGATTTTTCTTGTGCCACGATTTTACATGAAACTTTGCACTGGGTTGGTCTTCATGATGAGTATCATAATAACCGAAGAGCAAATTATATTAAGAGGAGTCATACCGGTGAAATCGAACAGATAATTCCTTGGCTAGAGGTCTCTCAAATGACAGCACAAGAAGTGAGGGAGCTTAATCAAAATACTGAGTTTGAACGGCAACTTCAATACAATGATTGCAGACCTAACCCTGATACTCCTTCTATTATGAACAGTGTAAATGCATTTTTAGCAGACAAATTACCCAGATACGTTGTTTGCCCGTGCAGTGGAGCCTCATGTGATATCTTAAGAGAAAGAGGAACTGCGACCCCGTTTGGTGGAAGATCAGCTATTTGTAATGCTCCGGGAGCTATAACAACTTCTTCTGCTCAGGTCTATTCAACTCTTGAGGAAATTCCTAGTTTAGATCCTAGTACCACTGCGGTGGTTGCATTGAATCCAACCAGCAATGAACCGGTTCTTCGCAATGCCTATGTAGAAAAAATTCTTTATCCAGCTTGTGCAAGTAAGGCCTGTCGATATGTTACTTGCACTCAATTCTCATATACTGAGGCTGGAAATGCTTGCCAAGGTCGCCCCTCCTATTGTGATACAGAGGAGTACCTTGACAATATTGGCAATTGTCCTTAGTTATTCTCTCTTGCTAAGATGTTTCCGGCCACTTGTCCGGCAATAGCTCCCACGACATAAGGAACTTCCTCTCTCATAGTCGCAGCTGGTCCGTGAAGAAATCCCAAAAGATGAATCCATTCGTGAACTATATTGGCCACCATATTTGGCGTTTCAAAGTCTTTATAAAATTTCCAATTATGAGTTATCGTTCTACTAGAACTTGGGGCTGTTGATCCCACGACTCCTGAGCACCATTGATATTGATAGACCCATTGCAAACGAGTACAAATTTTTACCCAAGAATAAATATTCATTTCTCCGATAGAATTGGGGATCATCTTTTCATCCCCTTTCATGAGAAGATTATAAACATCTTCGTTGGAGAGAGTATTGTCTGATTCATTCCAGATATAGTTTTTCTGATAGAGTCTTTGTCCATCACTTCTTTTATAAGATAAAACTTTGATTCTAAATTCTTCACTATTGAGCACTTCTTCTAAGATTTCTAGTGCTTTTTCATATTTCGCTTTTTGAGTCTTTCCAGTTTGGGTTCCACTTGGAAAACTCCATTCTTCGGGAACAACATTTAAATATCCATTAAAAACCTTCTCCGATACTTGATAGTCTGGGTCAAAATTAAGCTCTACTTTGACATGTTCGTGAGTTGTTGCCTGAGCACTTAGGCTTAGAAAGACCATCATGGTCATCAAAATTTTCATAAATCCTCCTGATTCTATGGGTTTTGACCTCTATCGGTGGAAGCTCAGATTAATGGATGTAATTTTTTATCTAAGGCGAAATTTGCTTGGGTTTGACAAATTAAGCTTCTTTAGGATTCTTCATAAAAATTTATTTAATTTTTGAAACCTTTTTATCCGAATAGAAATCAAGGGAGATTCTTATGAAGATTTTTATGTTTTTATTTTTGGTATTGAATATAGCTTATGCCCAAGAGAGCTTTGAAGGAAAGAAGTGCCCTGAAGTATTGGATACCTACGATAACAGCGAACAAAAAGGCCAGATGGATTTTGAAAGAAGCGCTTACTCGGCTATTCAAAGTAAATGTCCCTCATACTTTCCCAGGTCTATGAATCTTGGAGCGACGATAAATGAGCAATGTACCAGTCCTGAAATGGCTGGTGAAGATAGTAATTTTACAATCGCATCTACCAATGATCGCATCCTAACTTGTATGAACCAAGAGTATGCCAATCGTTTTAAAGCTATGGCCGAGAGTAATCAACTTTGCTCGGCTGAAGTCGAAACTCCTGGTGAGGAGAAAATTTGTAAATGTATTAATGAAAATGGATCAGAAAAATGTCATTGCCTAGCCTCTCCCTCAAAAGAAGGTGAAGTCTATACCGCAAAGGCGACTAAATTAATGCTACCTAGTATGTTAATTGGACCGGAGTCTTCAGAAACACTTATGGTTTTCTTAGATGGACCAGATTCAATAGTTAATGAAGAGATGAATTTTGCGAGCGAGAATAGAGTTTTACAACGAGGCTACCAACGCTATTTTAAAAAAGAATTTTCAGAGCAAGTTATAGATCCGCAATTCATTCAAATTCAATCTAATAGAACCATACTAGTAGAAGGAAACTCAATAAAAGAAGTAGGAGCTGTTCGCCAAGATGCTTGCCGATTTGAAAGGATTTCTTGTCGAATGAAAAACTATGGTATCCTGGAACGTTTATCTGGTGCTCAAAGAGACATTGATATTAAAACAGGTAATGGTTATCTCTACTCTGATGACGACTCAGTTGTCATCAGCGAGTCAAGCTATAGCACATTAGAAGTGGTCAAAGATGGGAATACCTATGAGTGTGGCAACGATGACACTTTGGCTCGAGTGAATGCTCCTTCGGTATTTGATGGGGAGTTTGATGAGGCTCAAAGTGACGAACCCGCTGGAGCCAGTACAACTTCAAGCACAGTTGACGAGCTCTAAGTAAAATCTATTTAAAGCGTCGATTTAATTGACATTGTGAAAATTTATCACTCCTTATCATTGTTTTTTCAAGCACTTAGCTTCGTAAATATTGGTATTTAGCTTGCAGATTTATACTCATTCTTAGAATTTTAAAGGGAGAGAGTATGAAATCGCTAAGCCTATTTATCGCCATGTTATGGAGCCTCAGTACATTTGCCATTAATTGTGGAGATACCATCACCTCAAAAACAGTCCTAGAAGAGGACCTAGACTGTAGCTCATATCAGGGCTTTGCAGCATTGACTCTTAGAGGAGACGCCATTTTACAAGGTAGAGATCATAAGATTATTAGTCCTAATACATCTGTAGGAATATACGCCGAGGGTAATGATATTAGAGTCAGAAGAACTATAATTGAAGTTTCTGAGTCTGCTATTGGAGTTATGGCCTATAATGTTTCAAAAATGGTGGTTAATAATAGTGATATAAGCAACGCTCGAATTGGAGTTGATTATTATACTGAAGACGAATTCGCTTGTGACAGATTAAGAATCTCCAATAGTACATTAGTCAATAACACAAATGCTGCTAAAGTAAATGCTCCCAATTGTGAGTACACTCCTAGATTTGTTAATAACGACTTTTCCAGTTCCAAAGGATTTGCTCTCGATCTTGTCAGTAAAAAAATCAGAATTGTAGAAAAACAAGGAAATAATTTTTACGGCTCTGCCAATGGACTACTTTTATCTGCCAGCGAAAGAGTGACTGTAGCTGGAATTGATTTAAGCGACGATCAAATAGCAGGGACTTCGGTCTATGTCTATTCAAGCAATGAAGTTCGTTTAAGAAATTTAACTCTTGGAAACACCGAAGAAGCGATTCATATCTATGACTCTAGTAATATCAAAATTCGAAAGGCAAGTATCAGCAATACAGATATCGGAATTAGAGTAACCAACGATCAATCTGACACCGATTTATTGATCGCAAGATCAGATGTATCTGGTGATATCGCATTACTTGTGAGTGGATACGGATCAGCTGTGTTTAATCAAGTTGAGCTTAAAAACAGTGTTTTTGATGGCTCGATGATCGAGAATTATTAAGGTAATTTTTTGTAGGTGATAGTAAATAAGCTATCACCTAGTTTTGAAATCGAAGGTGTTCTATCCCATTATTCAAGCTCGGAACTAGAAAACCATTTGAAATAGGTACAAGAGAAGAAAAATGCATTTGCCCTTGAATTTTTTCTTTTGTAAGCAAATTCCCATTTAAAGTATCTATAAAATAAATATACGATGTATTTGTGCCGATATTAGTTGCATTAAAAACAGTAGTATATGAGTCCTGTTTTTGATGAACTACTGTTATCAGGGAGCTTTTATTCAATTGCTCTCCCTCTCCTCCCTTGAAGGTCCAGACTTTTTGGTACTTTAAAGTAGAATCTACTTTAAATCCATGCAGGCTGAAACTATTGGTTATATTTTTAACTCTTGAATATCTTTGCAACCTGACAAAAGAATCTTCAGGAAAGTTAGTACAATCAATATTCTTTGGATCATTTTTAGCATAATATTTGAAAGAGCCCACTTTAAAGGGAACCAAATGGCTATTCTTGCGAGAAGTACTAACCTTTTGATCATTGATAAAAAAGTCAAATAGGCCGCTATAATACTGAAAGGCTGAAACATGCATCGACATAAGTTGGTACCCTTTCAAAGCGGGACCGGAGCCCTCTACCTCATAGCCCGCTCTTTTTAAGTTTTTAAAAGGGATTTTCTGATCCTTCACGGCAGTCAGTAATGGGATTTCACTCACTTGATTGAGCTCCTTTAGGCTCTGAGTCTCAAAAACAGCAGTATTCTTGGCCAAGAATGAGCGATCTAAAATTGCCCCTGAATAATACATTGAAACTGGATTCGTCCCTTTTTTTGCTATGAGTCCTAAACATTCAACTTTGCTAAAACCTCGAAGCAATAAATCCTCTTCAACTTCTTTCGTTCCCAAGGAATCTTCTCTAAATACCTTATTAAGACCACTTCTAACTCTTCCATTAATCCCAAAAACTGCATGAATCCCTTCTCCAGTTTTAATAAGACTCCCACCAGAGTAAGTTTGACCTGTTACTCCCCCATGAACTTCCTCTCCAGACAGACTAACTCGCTTTTTAATTTTATTTTGACTCATTCTAAAAGGATTAAAAAAGTAAATATCTCCGGATTTATCTCTAAAACTGCCTAGAAATGTTCCTTGATCAATCTCTATAATATTTGGGTAGCTATTTCCAAACTCTTTATTCGTGATAAAACATTCATGATATCCCTCCAAATCTTTAGACAAGTAACCTTTAACTTTAAAACTATCCCCATCCAAGAGTACGAGAGAGCAACCATAGTTATCTTTTGTCGGAAAACTGGGTCCATTAGCAACGGGGACTAAAAGGTCATTTGACTTTAGTAGAGTTATGGCCCCCCCTGCTAGATAAACTCCAGAATTAAACCCTGTATAAGGAAGGTCTTTATCAGATTTGCTCGTAAAAAACGTTTTGAGTCCTGTATCTTGATCAAAAAGACCATTTTGATTTCTTAGTATTATCGCAACAACTGCACCCGTTAGCCCCTGCGTCTGACCGTAAAAGTCCCTCTTTGGTCTCTTCGAAAGAGGGTCTCGCCCTGTCGCTAATCCAAAAAAGATATAAGGTTGCTCTGAAATTTCATTGAGACCTAATGCAGTTCGAATAAGTATATGATCCATATTTTTATGTTTAAATTCGCTTCCATAAATTTCTTCAAGAGAAAAATTTCGTCTATCTAAGATTTTCCCATTCATACCTACAGCAATTGCTACAGGATGAGAGCTACCTTCTCTTACCAGAATATAAATGATTCGTTTTTTTTTACTGTAAACAGGAGTTACTAGTAAAAAACCTGGAAGATCGATTTCCCAAACAATTTTTTTAGTTTTTGGGTTAATCGCTCGAAGTGTTTTCTCTTTGGTACCAAACACAACAATAAACTCTTTGTTTCTTCTTTTAAGATAAAGTGGCATATGCTTCAAAGCATCCCTTCCCCACACAGGTGATGAGTTTATCATCTTCGAATAATTATCTATTTGATGATCAACTCGAATGGCTCCAGAGCGATGCGAATCAAAAGCGAAGGTTGTAACCTCTGAACTTCCCTCGATTGATTTTTGAAAAATAGATTCGCAATTTATGAGCAAAGGTAGAATGATAAGAAAGCGGATAAGAAGCATCATTCTCATTATGCTGGATTATTAACTCTAATAAAAGTTTTAATTTTTTCTAAAACGAGGGTGAAAAAATATGCACTACATATTAGAAAATGTGGTGTCAAAAAATTCACATCCATAGTGAGAAAGATGCAATAGTGAAAGACAAATAGACTAATCCAAATAATCCATCGTAAAAAAGGGACTAACAGTCCAAATACAAGAAAACACTCAAGCAAGATTGTAAGCCAACTTAATACCAATGATAAATTAAAATCGATAACTAAATATTTTGCATAGTGATTGTCAGTTATCAAATACTTTTTAAGCATAAATGCCTGTAAAGTGTATCCATTCATCCAGCGCAATCCAGAAACAGCTAATTTACAATATCCAGCCCCAAAGTAGGCTGAGCAAATTGTCAGTAAAATGAGTACTTCTTCCCATTTTTTGGAACTTAAATTAGTCTTGAGTTTCAAACCAGTGGGGGTAATTTTTATGTTATCTATTGAAGGGAGTGCAGTCATCACAGACAATAGCATCAAAACCATATTATGATTGTGCCACACCGAAGTTGAATAAGGCGATTTAGCTATTCCTAAGTAGTTTCCCATAAATAAGAAGTAAAGCACCGTAGAAAATAAAAGAAAAACTCTCGACTTTATGCCTAGAAAACTTAAAAACAAAGTGAAAATCAAAGAATAGTAGAGAATCCAATTGGTAGCTTGACTCCATTTTTCAATTGAGAATAGTTCGAATATAGAAATAGGATTAGTCGCTTGTGTGTAAGGTGTAAAAACATAGTTTTGATTTAACATAAGGTGGATCAAGACAAAAGCTATCGCTATCATTCGAAAGTAACTTATTCTATTCTTTTGTATTTCTCGCTCAAAAAATGTCATAGGTTCTAATAACTTCCTTGTGCTCATAAATTTGATTTTTTTCAACTCTATCCAAAGACTTCCTAATCAACTGAACTTTACAAGGGCAATTTTTTACAAATGACTTAAAAGATTTACTTGATCGAATAGAATTTAATATTTTGTCTATTTCGACCTCATTATGAGAGTAGAAGGCTCTCGATATCTGAGAGTTAAATCCAACCGCAGAGAATCCGATTTTTTCAAGAAATTTTTCTCTACTATTTCGAGATTGACTCAGCAGTCTAAGATCAAACACCGCAGTGTCTTCTGGATTATAGGCGTATGTGAAAACACCCCAATCTGTAAAAGGCCAATATTCAACCCTTAGAAAGATTGATCCATAGAAAACTAAGATAAAAGAAAAAAAAGTGACTTTGTTGCTCACATTTGAAGTATAAAGGGAGTTCTGGTTTTGACAATGCCTCATACCCAACCTTTCTACTCTTTTATGACACGTTAATACGTTAGAAAAACCAGAGAAAATAATTCTTCTTATTCTCTAAAATGAAAAATTCGTTTATTCTTTAAAAGGAATTCACTAGGAGATTATATGAAAAGTACATTGAAATTACTGGTTTTGTCATTGGTTTTAACTTTAACGAGTGTGCAGACTTCAACTGCAGCTGTCGGTATCAGTTATGGTTTGGGTGCACCCTATGTATCACAACCAGGACTTGACTTAACTTTAAGCGATAGTTTTTCGATCGTTGCCAGAGCTAATAGCTTTGGAATTGACCTGGGCGAAGCCTCTGTTGACTTAAATATGCCTGAAGTATCAGTTTTATGGCATCCATTCTCAGGAAGTTTCTTTCTTGGTTTAGGAGTTGGTTCGCAAACTTTAGATGTTTCTTCAACAAACGCAGTATCAGGGTTAACGGCTTCAACTGAAGTAACGACAACCGCCATGCTGGCTAAATTAGGCTGGATGTGGGGTAAAGGTAATGGCGGATTTTGGGGCGGAATGGATGTGACATTTGTTTCTCCATCAAGCTCTGACTATGAAATCGAGGCACCTGGTTTAGCGACGACTTCTGAAGAGTATCAAGATGTTGAGGATGCAGCTGAGCAGTTCGGAGAGACAGCTTATGTAAACTTCACATTCTTAAGACTTGGTTACCTTTTCTAAGATATTTTAATTGAGGGCACTCTTTAGTGCCCTTTTTACTTAGAAAAAATAAGTTAATCCCAGACTCAAATCATCCAGAAGATAATAATTATAAAACCCTCCCACTACTAATCCAAAGGGTAGTGCATATTGGGCTCCCAAAAAGACATCGTCTTTTCTTTTTTGCGTGAGAAAGATCTCTTCTTCACTATCGTAAACTTCTTTAAAAGACTCCTCAAAACGCTTACCATACGAGAAAATCCAACGCCGATAAAAATAGCTCATATTCCACACAGTAGAATAACTTGGTTCAATTGCTTCATCTTCATACTCTGTTTTTAAAGTGATATAGTCAAAAGCCAGAACTGAAAATTTCAACCCGTAAACAAAACTCGTTACCCGGTAGCGATATTCATAAAGAGAGTTAGATCCAAATATGACGGACGTGGCGTTACCTTCTTGGTCAAAAATTTGTCCTTCTCTATCTCTAAGATCCTGATAATAAACATCATTATATTGAGAAACACCTAGGCTTAGAATTTTATTCCAAGTTAATGTAAGGCCGCCTCCAAAGTGATCTTCTTCTAATTCAAGATGGCGCCTCCACATTCCACCAATATCTAAAGAAAGACCTCTTTTTTCATCTCCTCCAAAAAGGTTAACACCGCCAGAAAAGGCCCATTTCTCCTCTTTGAATCTTTCTAGGGCCATAACTCTACGCCGATAATTTTGACTATCCTCTACGGCTAAATTACCAAAAAAAGTCCCATCATTTGGACTACTAGCAACAGCCCCTCCGACCCTTCCGGTTCCATAGACTAGTCCTAGCTGACTTTCATTTCCAAAGGTTATGCTCTCAACCCCCCAACCTTTATTTAAAGCGATAGCTGCAGGATTAGAAAAGGCTGCAGCATTAACGGAGGGAAGAGATGCTCCTGCACTCCTGGAAAGACCTCTTTTAGAATTATTACAATTATCAAGTTTTAATACCTTGCAAATATTAGGCTGCTGAGACTTAAATGTGCCACAAGACTGCAATAAGAAAAGTACAATGATTGCTAATTTCATAACTTTATAGAACTAGCCTTGTATATAAGTTGTGATTCTGGATGAGATTTACGCCAAATCATTCCATCAAAAATATAGTGGCCAAGTGTGGGCAAAAGATAAAAACCAATCAAAAGGTGAGATAAGAAGTTTGTCTCATATAAATATCGATTTGAAATATCAAGATAGTTCTCTTCCAAAAAATATTCTAGAGGTCCCACCACCAAAACAAAAACGAAAAGAAAAAGACTTGTCTTGGTGAGAGTTTTAAAGCGATTAGGCTGAGTTTTTGAGAGTCCCTCTTGCATTATGGCGAGATAACCCATGCCATGAGAAAAAACAATGACTGATATTGCCTCCAATGCTTTCACTTCAGGTATGAGTAATAATCCATAAATTAGAATATGACTCAATATAAAAACAAAGCTTGGCCTGCAAAGTCGTTTTAGCCTAGCAAAAATGAGAAAGCCACCTAGTAAAAGAAGTTGAAGAATTTGAAAGATCAAAAAAATATTTTTTTTCTGGATAAAGAAATAAGTCTGAGCCTGTGTAGTAGAAAACTTTCAAATTGTCTCTAAAGTGCATCCCAATAAAAGGAATTAAGTTTGAGAGATAGATGAACCAGGTCGCCATTTTTAAATATTGATTATTTTTAAGTTCGTACCATTTCAAAATTCCATAATTCTGTCTCAAATAATGAAAAAAAGTGAAATAGATCACCATGCTAAAAAGATAGGGTATCTTTAGAACTTGCCAAAGAAAAACAACCACTAAGACTATTAAAAGAAGACGGTAGTATAACCCCCAGCCTATACTCCTTTTTCTCGTGAAAAACTGTTCTGAAAATAGTGGTATAGGCATGGCCTGAATCTAAAAAAAGAATGGCAAGTAATGCCAACTCAACACTTCTCTCTCCCACGAAGTTCATTAACAGGAAAATCAAAGGTCCTGATAAAATAATGAAAAAAGCATCCTTTTTCCAAGAATTTAAAATCCACATACGCTTATTTTGACATAAATTTAGCATAAAGCCATGCTTGCAGCGGGTTTAAAAGCTACAAGTTTAGGATATAATTAGAAGGTAAGGTTATTTTTAGTCAGGAGAATAGATGAATCCTATCTCAAGGTTTTTTAAGGATGAAAAAGATTCTGAAGTGCGAAAGAATTTTCGCTTGATGAGTCCGGTACTTGAACGAATTAGTTTTCAATATAACCATCACACATATCAAGTCTCAAATCTATCTTTGGGAGGGATGGGAATAGTTATCCCTGAAAATCATCGATTTCCCTTAGGAGGGCAGCTAAGCGGAGCCATTTTATTTGGTGAAGAAGTTTGTCCCGTAAAGATTGAGTTTGTCCATATCACGAACGATATTTTAGGCGCTAAAGTGATTGATAATCAAACTCAATTTGCTCAAAGACTCCACCAATATTTTGAAAGTGAATTTGAAGGGTTAAAAGTCAAGAAAATGGACGAAGCCAAACTTAATCCCAGGAAAGAGGGAAAACCTCATTGGTTTTATTCAGACCCTCAGCATGAGCTTTTTTTTCTTACGGATGACCAGGGAATCAATTTTTTTCAACTCAACTTCCAAGGACTGATAATTGAAATGAATCTAAATGGAAATATTACCTTCGGGGAAGTTAAAGAGGAAAACCAAAAGAAAGTGAAAGGAAGTGATCTGATTGTTGGTACAGAAGAGAAAATGGATGTGGTCTCTTATGCCATTAGGTTTCTACAATACATTGAAGATCTTGAAGAAGAATACAAAACTTTTATAAAAGAAAGAATTGAAAAAGCTTATTCTGCAAAGAAAAGATAGTTAATTTAGTCTCTATCCTGTAGAACTAAAAGACCATCTTCAACCACCCAGTCATCATTATAGCTCCAATTATCGATCAAGTCTTCTATTGCTGTAAAAGCATCATTCGCTGCAGAAGCACCGGCTCCATTACCAGCTCCCGGTCCTGCAATAGCCGCTACCTCGGATTGATTAGGACCTGAGCCAGCTGTATTAGACCCGTAAATATCACCTGAGAAGGCTGCATTAATATTATTTTCCTCAACTCTTGAAAAATCAATATAGAGGTCACGAAAATTATGAATTGAAGGATAGCCGTATTTACCGACCACACCACCAAAGGTGCCAGCTACTCCCGGTGCCGAAATATTATCAATTAAAGTCTCACTATAAGCATCAAAAGAAATATAAGATTCCTCGACACTTAACTGTGTATTTGAAACTATAGCTCCTATCATTCCTCCAATAATGGCTTCCGTATTATTTCCACTAGACAGTAAATAAGGAGTGACCGCAGTATTAGATATCCGAATCTCTCCTGTTCCTGCATTCGTTCTTCCAATTAATCCACCAACACTGGTCATACCACCGGTAGCCCCATTATCAGCTTGTACACTTCCATAAAAAGCAGAACCGTCCATTTCAACTACAGGATCATAAACTCCGGTGACAATATCACCAATCAATCCACCTGCAGACAAGACAGATAAAGCACCAGTATTGTTTATATCCACTAAATAAGCTCTTACAAATATACCATTATTATCCTGACCACAATCAGGATCTCCGGCGGTCACTCGACCAATGATTCCCGCGGAATCGGTTTGAAGATCAAAAGAACTATTTTCGATATAAAGGGGGTAATCTCTTAGACCGATTTTCCCACCACAAAGGATATTCACGACCCCTTTTTCGTTGAGATCAGCAGAAGTAAAATCTATATTATATAAAGTACCCGCGCCAAATAAATTTCCTGAAAATTTGTTCGTCGTATTTCCTCCAAAAGGAACAAAGGGGCCACCAGAAAAATCGATTCCACCATCATTATCATTTATAACTTCAAAAGATTTTGTTAATAAAAATGCATCGGAACCAACTGCATTCCAATCATCTTTGGTTCGAAGTTCATAAGGATTAGCAATACTGCCCGCTAATAGTCTTGGAACTTCAGTAAAAGTCCAAGTACCTGCGGCATAGTCAGCTAAGGGAGTGCCCGATTCGTCTTTTTCTATTCCCACCTCTTGCCATTTTTGTAAAAATAATTGCTGACAACTTCCATTGAAAACCGAGAAAGGTCCACTTAATCCAGTACAATCTGTATCGCCTAATTTAGAAGCTGTGATTTCTGTGCCATCTGTCCACCCAGCGGCTTGATCAGTTGGACATAAGTCATTTACAGTGTTAGTTAAATCCCCTCCATTAAGCGAGACTTTACCCAGGAACTCCACCACAATTGGAAGATCTGTTCCTGGCGAAGGATTGAAACAAGCTCCGGCTAATGCCCCACAACCATCGCTAGCATTTTGGCAATTTATAGCACCGATTTCAGAGTCTAGATCTGCCTCGATATCTAAATACTTTATGGTATGTGTGTCAGCACTTGGATCGGCTAATAACTCTCCAAAAGCCCCTCCAATTCTTCCACCATCAACTCTTATTTTCATGGTAGCTTGGTCTTCTGTAACCCAAGAATAATCAAGTCTTCCGGAATGACCGCCAGCTTTCTCCGCTGCCTCTATTGAGCCATATATGGTATTGAATCTCGTACTCACTTGAGCTACTTTTCCAAATAATCCGCCTCTGTAAAAATTCACTGCATCGCCTGAAACAGTCCCATTTTGCTCATCTCTTAAAATAGCATAAACGAGATTACCCTTTATTGTGTAATCTCCTTCATTGGTATAGTTTGAAGGGGCTGTATTAGGCTCATGTGCTCCCACAAGTCCGCCATGATTAGTTCCTCGAGTGTAGGTTTCCATTTCGACCCGACTATCATAAATTCGAAGTGATGGTGCTCCTTCATAATAATACCAACCGACAACTCCCCCAAGATTATTAACCTGACTAAATTGTTCAGAACCCTCATCACCAATTTTTAGTTTTGAGACAACACCTTTTACATCGAGATTTGGCGCTACAGAATTTGAAAAAACAAGCCCTATAACTCCACCGACTCCCATTGCTGGTGCTCCCGCAGCGGTATAAACCACATCTGCATGAGAGTTTTGTATACTGACTCGTTGTTCAGTAAGAGCAGAAGGTTCATACTTTCCAACTAAACCGCCGGCATTACTTTGAGCGACTAAATCCAACTTCACTCTATTATTGCTTCTGATTTCTCCGTAATTCATGGTTCCAATAAGTCCGCCAGCGGAATGTTCAGGGTCGGCACCTGCATTAATGAGTATACGACCTGAATCATCGTTGAGATCTATAACCTTCTGTCCATTAGCATCGGTAGTATAGATATAACCAAGGGAATTTTCTTCAAACGCTAAATTACCATATACAGAACCTGTATTGTTATAATATATCTCGCCTATAAGTCCTCCATAATGAGAAGTTCCAGTACTAGCTGAGATAATATCACTAGAAGTTATATCAATTTTTCTGATAAATAGAGATTCATTCGCATTGGGAGCATCAAAATTAATATAGCCTACAAGTAAGCCTATTCTATTAAGACCTGCACTACTATTATCCAGAATCTGGCTATTTTCTATTCTGATTCGATCAATTTCAATTTCATCATTACCAGCACCATCATCTATGATTTCTTTGGCAAGAATTCCAAAATGAACGCCGTCGGTGTTATTTTCAATATCAGCAGCATCGATAACAATATCACTAATTCTCATGCGTTCGGATCTAGTAGAAGTTATCGTTTCAAACAGGGGACTGGTAATCCCGGTTAAGGTATAATTATTTCCTCGAAGATCTCCACCAAAGCTACCTGTAATCGTACTATTACCAGACATATCTAGATCTTTTCCTATGTTATATATTGCATCTGGAAATGAAGCAATATTTTGAAATTGATCTTTTGAGCAGATAAGATATTCCCTTCTGTCTGGAGTCCCATCGTCATTAGTATCTATAGTTAAACCTCCAGCGGCGAAATTGGGATTAGCAATCGCAGCAGGAGAGCACCCATCTGAATCTATCGCAACAAACACCCAATTTGATCCTGGGGTATAGTAATTAGCGTTTTCTCCGTTCGTATTTCCAAAATTATCATTTAAACTCAAAACCTGCGCAAATCTTTGTTGAACAGGATCAAACTCGTTTACTCCAAGACCTCGATCAAGTACAGCTTGCTTGGCGGGTATTCCCGAACAATCAGAAGACTCATAAGTTTGTATAATAAATCTATTGTCCCCAATGGCTTTTCTAAGGGGAAGATTAATTCCAGAATAATTTCTATAAGACTCAGTTAGAGGGCGACAATCAGAAATTAAACTTTCATTGAGTCCACCGAAGGAGCCATCCAGTTTTTTTGAAAGCATTATAATTCGCCAACTTTGTTGAGCACCTTGCATGAAGAAGTCTCCCCCTCCACAGCCTAACTCTGGTGGTATTTCAGAAATGTTTTCTTCTTGAATCTTTTGACTGAGTCCAATGCAACTTCCCACCGCCAGTCTATATAAACTTTGATTATCTACGTCTATGAGGTCTTCAACTGCGGAAATCTGTCCACTGGCAACTCCCGCCTGTGCTCTCAAAAGACATTTTTGAAAGCTTGGAGCAAAGTCTAAGACTAACTCTCCCCCACCGAGATTAACATTCTCCTTTGAGTCGCATTGAACCGCGCCTTCAAAAATTTTATCGTGATCTCCACCATCCCAACCAAGAACTGTGAAGTCCCAATTTCCATTTGGTAGATCTATATTTAAAGTATCTGAAATTGGAACTGGTCTTATGATTTCTTTAGATCTATCTAGAGTTCTCGCATAAAATACTAATCCACCACCGTACTTTGAGCTTCCCGTAAGAGCGGCAACTGAAATCTTCGCACTGGTACTTCCTGGTTGCTCACCACAAGCAATGAAAAGAAGAGAAATTAAAGAAAGGCTTAGATACTTCATACGTTCATTCATCGGTTGTTTTTCCTCCTTTCTTTATTATGACATTAATTAACTCGACCTTTTGCTAAAAGCCTATTTAAACACTTGTAATAATTCGATTTCTTTCTTTTTTTAAAAGGGGTATTTAGACTTGTAAAATAGTTGAAAACTTGGAAAATGACTCATTCAATTGGCAGAATTTAGGTCAGCAAAGCATGCCAGAGCACACTTTGCTGAATTTTGCTATTGCTGATAGACAGTTCTATTGCTCATTTTTGGAGCAGCATTGATTATAATATCGACTCTTCTATTTTGAGCTCGACCTTTTTTAGTACTATTTGAGGCGATGGGTTGAGTTTCTCCCATGGCTTCAACTTCGATACCAATATCGTTCTTTCCCGTCTCTCTAAGATAATTAGCAATAGTTACTGCCCGTTTCTTTGATAGTTTTTTATTGATACTACTACTCCCTGTCGAGTCCGTATGTCCCTGTACAATTAAGTATGAAGCATTAAGCTTTTCAATCGTTTTATCTACTTTCCTCAGTAGATCTTTAGATTCTTGAGGAACTTTTGCAGAACCAACTGCGAAGTTCATATCTTTAAGTCTTAAAATAAGCTTATCTCCTTGTTGATAAACTTCCGCCATCTCATCCGGATACTCACCAATCACTGCTTCAAGCTCATTTTGAAATTCTATCCTACTGACTAAAGCACCCGTCGCCGCATGGGAAACTTCAAGTCGATCATCTAAATACTCAATTCTATTATTAAGCTTGCCTAGGTCGCGATCCTTTTTGACTAGCTCTAGCGCAACTTTCTCGGAAGATCCCTCCGCAATACCTGTCAGCTTCTGCATGACGTCCTGAAGTAGTTTTGAACTAAAACGGGCCCGATCAACCTCTGCAATATACTCATCAGGCTTTCTTGGATTTTGAGCGATCATATTCTCAGCCGCTTTTAAATCTCTCATCGCTGTCTTAAAAGTCTCAGTTGCCAAGTCATCCGCTGATTTTTTTTGTGACCAATCAATACGGTTTCTCACCTCAGAAAGCTCATAGTGTTGAACGGCTCTAATTTCTATATTTTGGTAGTCTTTAAGAAATCTAGTGAATTCTTCATTATCTAAATCTTCATTAAAATTATTTGTAGTATCCGCTAGCTCACTATCTAAGTCGTGCAACTCCTCCCTAAGCTTGCTCGCATCATATACTCCGGCGTTTATCGCTTCTTTTCTAGCGAAAACGATCCTTTCTGGGCGATTAATGGCCTTAGTCGACTCATTCATTGATTTATTATAATAGGCTTTTGCCATGGCAAGTTCGTCCATAACATCGGAATCTTCTTTTCCATCTCCCCAATTTTTGATGGCTTCCCTATACTCACTTTCACCTTTTAAGAAACTATTTTGCGCATAGAGGTCTGCCTGGTTATTCATAGCATCTGTTCTCAATTCTTCAACCTCTATAAAGGCTAGGTCTGGCTCGCTCGAAGCTAACTCAGCTTTTTTTACAGAAGCACAGCTGATCATCATCATCGAAATCATTAAAACTATAAATTTGTTTTTCATCTCTTCTCCTTTTTTAGAGTTTAAAACTCTTAAAGGATACTCTTTAGAATCGAAGGAATATTTGCGAGAACAAGAATATTTTGTGTCAAATTCTACATATTTTAGGCCTCTGAGTAGATATTTTTAAATTCCCCAACTTTAATGATAAGAAATGACAAGCCGCTCACGATGGTAAAACAGAGTGCTAAGGTCATGAAATTATCTTGAAATAAAGTAGAAACTAAAATACCTACTGCAACTGAAACAAAACTTTGCACTGAACCAATAATTGAGGCGGCAAACCCCGCAATATGACCCATTGGGTTTAAAGCAAGTGTATTTAAATTTCCAAAAAGTAGTCCCAGACAAAAGAAAAAGACTCCCAAATAAATCATGAGAACCGAAAGTGGCGGGACCTGATATCCAGCAAGGTTTAAATAGACCAAAAAAATGAGAGAAGAGGAACTCATGATTATGAGAGAAAATTTTATGAGTCTTAAAATTCCAAAATAATTTAGCAGTTTGGAATTTAATAATGAAGCCACCCCAATAGTAAACGCAAGACTACCAAAGAAAAGAGGAAACTTTTCTCCTAATTCATAAATATCCTGAAAAATATGCTGAGCTGAGCTTATATAAGTAATCATTACTCCAAAAATCAGTCCTGAGACAAATGTCGCAGAAAATGAAATAGGATTGAGAAAAATCTCAATTGTAGCAGAGATAAAAAATTTAGCACTTAACCTTTTTCGATTTTCAATTGGTAGAGTTTCCGTTTGTCGAAGTGAAAACCAAATCATAATTAATATAGAGAGGATAAAGAGCATGAGAAAGATATACCTCCACGGCCCAAAGAATAATATGAACTGCCCAATAGTTGGAGCCAGAACTGGGACGAGGATAAAAACAGTCATAACAATAGACAGAGTTTTGGCCATTGCCACTCCAGAGTATTCATCTCGTATGATTGCCATGGAAATAATACGAAAAGAAGCTGCCCCAAGTCCTTGCAAGAATCTTCCCACCAACATCACTTCCAGATTCGTTGATAGATAAGAGATAGCACAGCCGATCAGAAAAACCAGACCTCCCATATAGACTGGCTTCTTCCTGCCGATTGCGTCTGATAAGGGGCCATAGAATAGCTGTCCTAATCCGAACCCCATAAAAATCACGGAGACGATATATTGAACTTTGACAACAGAATCAATATTGAGGTCATCTTCAATAAAACTTAGCGCCGGTAAAACGGCGTCAATTCCAAGTGCCATGATAGAGGTCATAAAGGCCATTAAAAGAACAAATTCTACATTTAACTTTTTTGGAGAAGTGGAAGACATGTATAAAGAAATCCTTATTCTAAGATCTAAAAATCAACCAACGTCTTTTTTCAGGTTAATCTTTGAGTAAGAATATAGGATTTCTTTGAGTTTGTCCTTATTAATAGGCTTAGAAATATAATCAACCATACCAGCTTTTAAACATTTCTCTCGATCTGACTCAAAAGCATTTGCAGTAATAGCTATAGTGGTTTTTTCCGAATAATTTTATTTCCCTGTCAATCATAGCAACTGCTGCAGGGAAATTCTCAACAAAGTTTTTCAATTGGTTAAGTAGTACAACCTTATTCGTATCTCGATCTTTCATACTGTTTTTTCGGATTCTTAGAAAATTAATCTTAGAGGAAACTAATTTAAAACCCGACAACCAACCAATAGAGACGGATACTATTCAAAATATTCAGAATCAGCTGAATTTCTAAAGAGTATATATGTTTCACCATCATCCTCGTTAAATGTCGCTTCCAAAGCTCTGACCTGGTCATATAGGCCTCTAGTATCTCTTTTTCCAAAAGTATAATTAATAGCTGAATTCCTTTTAAGTCCAGCGTGCGACATCTCAATTTGATAGTAGACACTTGATCTAAAAGCTTCAGGATCAGGTATTAATTTTTTCATAAGAAATGGCATATACTGTCGATAGACATAGCTTCTTCTAAATGACATCACACTTTCAACCTTCTCCTGAGACGAAAGTGGGCTATCTATGGCAATAATCTCATTTAACTTCTCTGCAAGTCTTTTAACTTCTCTTTGAAGACTCCCCGTATTTCTAGATCGAGTCGCACCTCTCGTTTGAGGCTTTCTAAAGAGAGGATTATTACGATATCTTCCTCTACGATCTTGATATATAGAAGTAAGAACTCTCTCAAAATCCTCCACGGTTTTATAGTTTTGCTGTAAATAAATTAAGCCGTTTTCATTTAAAAAGAATTGCATACGAAAATTAAAATCTTCCTTAACAACTCGAAAGGGAATAGGAAGTCCCCGAGCCCAGCCCCAACGCTCAAACTTCGAAAATTCCGACTCGTTGGGAAGGTTGTACTCTAAGTCTGACTTTAAACTATTCTCCTCAATTGCTGTTAATGTAAATTCATCTCTTTTATTAATGGTTCCTATATCTGAGAACTCAAATTTATCTCCGCCTCCTGGGTTTCGAAACAAAGAAAACATTGTACTTGTTTGGTTGGAACTAAGGTCTATGAGTCCAATATCAAACCCACGCTCTCGATAAGTTGTATAAGAAGGAGCGTAAAAATAATTATTTCCCTCTGCTTCTATTTGGATAATATTATTTCGTGCATATGAACGCGAGCTCTGATAATTGAGAACCAACAAACTTAGATCCACTCCCCTTTGAGAGTTATTAAAATTAATCTGTCCTTCAAAGCCGCGTTCGATCCTTTTAGAAAGCTTATTTTCATCCTCCGCGACAATTTCAGAAATTCTTGGAATATTAGATAATAGTCTTTCTGTGGGAACTCTCTGTTCACTAAAAACTCTGGATGCAATTCTAGCATCATTGATCATAAGCTTAGGGGTCATAAGATCATCATAAGCCTCACTAGCATCTGAATCATTTAAGTCAAAAATATAATCGAATACTAGTATTTCCCCTTGCTCTCTGGTCATAAAAAGCTCGAGAATATCAAAATCTAAAATTTCCTCAACGAGAAGTTCCGTAAAGCGGCTTGTAGGATTAATTTGAAAAAATTCATAACCAATATTTGCCGAAGCTCTAACACCTCGCTCTTTTGATTCTCCAGCAAAAATCTTTACTCGAATTTTATTTTGTGCCATCCTATAAGTTTGGATGATAAATTTTCCACTCAAAACATAGTAAGCATTTAATTTTGTCGTTAAGCCGGCTACGGGGCTTGCACTTGGCTTAAAGCCAAGAAACATATTCATCCTAGCCTTAGTTGAAAAATAGTCTCCAGGCTCAAGGTTCTCTCTGACCACTTGTGAGTTCACTGGGATTTTTTTCATATTGTCGTCTATTTGAATAGAGAGTAAGGCATCAGATCTATCTGTAAATTGGCGGATAAATTTTAAAGTGGTGTCTTTTTCTATTCCGAGCCCCAAAGGAGAACCCATATTAAAAAGAAAATTTCCAGCATTTATTCCACTTTCAACTGTATAGGTATCAGAGCGAAGCCATAGGCCAGAAACTCCAGCCCCTTCGACTTCTCGCCTATATCTTGCTGCTAAATTAACGCCTGTATCATCGTTTGTAATATTAAAAAGCCTTGCTCCCACATTTATATCCACCTGAGAGAGACTTTGCCTAAGCCTTTGCCCAAATCCATTAAGTCCGGCAAATCTATTAAAGTTATTCACTCGATTAAGCTGTGCATCTTGCTCAAGGCTCTGAGAAAAACCAAAGTTTGAAAACAGCATTAAAGCTGTAAGAGCGAGAGATTTCATGTGGTATCCTTAATTCTTGGTTTCTGGCACCTTACCAATGTAGAAATATATTTTCTTTAGACTATTACTTTATTACAGAGTTTTTCACCTAAGTTGAGTCCTCCAAAAAACTCTCTATAAAATTTTCAACAAACGGGATTCGAAGGCTGATTTTCTATATATTCCGGCCATTCTAAAACTGGGGAACAACATGAAATTGATAATGCTACTGAGTAGTCTATACTTTTCGCTTCCATTATTTGCGAGTTGCTGTATTTGCCAGACAGACAATGAAATAGAAAGTGAAATTCCCTTTTATGAGCTAGGTTGCCAAATGTGGCTTACGGGAAAATTCTGTTCTTTTGAAAAAATGGTGGATTTTGATGAGGACCTCAACGATGTTCTTCCTAAAGATTGCGACGATAAAAAAGTGAAAATCGGTTATGTCGGTCACTGGAGTTCATCTTGGAGATCGGAGCGTTTTATTGAAAGTAGAATAATGCCACTTATTGAAGAGCGAAAGATGTCGGTAGAGATTGATAACACTGCATGTTCAGCCACAAGTGACACCACTAAACTTCAAGAATTTATCCTCTCTCTCAATATTCCTTTTGAACAATATTTGATGTTTAAAGGTAATCAAGTGACCAGCACCGGCCTTTGGAGAAGAGCGACTCCTTGGAAAGAAAATTTCTACTCTATCGCTGATTCCAGAAGTCAGGACCCCCAGTTTCCAAAATGCTCTGAATTCGAAGATCGAACTTGTTCAGCAGAGTTTCAAAAAAATGAATCCGCCAAATGCTCTGACGATGATTCAGGGGATATTAGAAGCCTTCAATGTTGTTTTACAGAGTATGAGTTTGAAAGAAGTGAACAACGACCAGGACCTCGCAGACCAGGTCGCAGAGAGCGAGTTACTGTAGAGACAACTGGCTACGCCTGGGTGGATGAAGCTCGATGTCTTCCGGCTGAAGACTATGAGGGCTATGGACTTACTGACAATATAGTCCGAGGCTTTCGAGATTGAGATTTTAGAGTTTTAAGACTGTCAAAAAATCATACACCGCCCGAAAATTCTTCTAACGAGAAGCTATGGACTCAATTATATCCTATTATTTTTATGTGGGAGATCAATATGAAGTCTATTTTCGCTTTTTTAATCGCATTATCAATTCATTCAAGTTTTGCAAGTAGTAATGTTAGTGGCTACAACTGTAGAGGAGAAGAATCAATTACCGCCTCTGAAATAGAGTCTTATTTCCAAGAGCTAGAATCTCCCATTCTTCCAGAGAGCTCCTATGGAGATCTCACTTTTTATAACGAAAAAGAAATCTTAGTTGATTCATTTAAAACACTTTTTATCTCAAATAAGATCTTGGATTCAGTGCTCAGTATTTTTGGTAGAAGAACTGAAAATGTCCTCAGTTTTTACCGGTCTAACTATCCGGGTGATACAAATTGCACAGATGTTCTTTGTGCCGTCAAAAGTGTTTGGGGAGACGACCTAGGCCCAAAGATTTTATATGCTAAAGTGAAGTATAATTTCAGTACTTCTGAATACACCAAAAAAGGTCTCGTAAGATTTAACACACACCAACTCGACTCAATTATTCAAGGGTTATCTGATATTCCCTACGAAGTTTTGCAAAGAGTTGAAGGATACGGTTTATCTAAGCCTAAAATCGTTTTAGGCAGAGTCAGAGACTCCTGGGCTTCCGCGGTAGGAGTTGGTTCAAAAGTTACCTTTAATATGGAAATTCATAATCCTTCAAACGATCAAGCAGGAACTATAAGTTGGAATACGCAAACAATGCGGGGAGTTTTAGTTCATGAGATCGGGCACCTCATTCACGGAACAGGTGGATTACTTTCAAAGTTTAAAAAAGAAGTTGATCTGGATTGTAAAATTTCAGCCTACGCGGAAACAAATAACAAAGAAGACTTTGCTGAAACTTTTAGAGCATTTGTCTTTAACTCATCTGAATTACAACGACAATGCCCTGACAAATACCAATTTATGCGAAATCGAGTCTTTTATGGAATCTCTGAGCTTAAAGATGGTGGTTGTTTATAAAAAGGCTCAGATTTCAAGGCTAATCCGACGATAAGCAATTGAAATGAATACTATTTGGATTGCGATAAAAACATTTCTTCTTTTCACTCTATTACTTTGCCATTTGCAGGTATCGGCAGAAGACAGAGAAACTCGCCAAAGAAGAGTCTTAAATCAAAGGTTTGTCACTCAAGTTAATGAAGTTATTGAAACCTACTCAAATTTAAGCTCTGGCACAAATAGTATTGAATATGCCCAAAGCTTGAAAACGATTGCTTGTCGAGATGTTGGAATCCTTTCATCCTTGGGGACAAAAACAGAGGCAGTCAGAAACTTGACCTTAAATCAAAGAACCATGGGAGAGAATCTTCGATATCTACGAAGCAGCTTAATCAGCGCTCGTGTCGCCGAACTGGAAGACTATGGCTACGATGAGTCTGCCCACCATGATACGATAGCAAGATTAGAGTCTACGCTTGCAAGTAGAGAGGGCCTTCGAAGGGAAGCACTTCTTTGTTTATTCAATGATCAATTAAAAGATCAAATATCAAATCAAGTAGGAAGTAATCGTGAGCTTCTCCAAAGATTATCTGGAATTTCAACTTGTTTTGAGCCCAATGTGGAGACTCAACCAGAGAATCTAAGAGAGCTTGCAAGCCATGTTTTTCAGTCTATCTTTAATTTCTTTTCGGGTAAGGAAGAGCTTACTGAGCAAGATTGTGAAGTTTTAAAACAAACCTATAGCGTTTGGTCTACATTTTATGAAAACGATAATGAAAAAAGATCATCAGATGAGGCCATTCCCTTTTATAATGTCAATTCCCATAACTCAGCCTATTTTTACTGGATGCGTGAACGTCAAAATGGAAATATCCCTCCAGGAGGACTCTCCTTAGTTCATCTTGACACACATACTGATCTTCAACATGTGCATGGTTTTGGAGGAGGAACAGAGTTGAGTAGAATTGCCCTTCCAGATATTACAAATTTACTTTACGAGCTTAATCAAAATGGAGTGTCAGGAGTGACTGCTCAGTTAAATAACCTCACCTATTTAGATCCTGCCACCAAACAAGCTTACCTTGAATATGTTTCTGGCCACGACGCTGAAAGCCTAAGAACGACTTTTGAGGTGAGTGTGAGAAACTCTGTTCATAGGATTGCTCAACCCCTTATGGGAGCCGCTTTATCGGATGTCAGCAGAGATTTTATTTTTGTCAAACCACCTTGGAGTCAGTCAGTTGAAACCAGTGAACTTATAGAGGGACGAGCCTACAAACAAGAATTAACTCTTCTCTCTGATAAAAATGGAGACATAAGTTTTCATACACCGAATGAGGGAGACCAACTAGGTCTTCGTAAACATAATGTGGTGGATGGCCTTTCAGGTTTTGCCCAAAGAGCTGAGAATCAACACCCAGCGCTTTTGAACCTAGGCTCTGTGAGTCTTTCCATAACCGATGCTAATACCGAGGCGCAGGTTGCGGTACCAAATGGAAACAGTATAACGATTCAAGAGGATCGCGAACTTGAACCGCTTTCAACTCATCTTACGACAGAACGATTTATTCTAGATATAGATCTAGATGGATTTGTTTCTCAAGGGCAAGTAGATCGAAGAGGAAACGAAAATATTCAAACTCCAGAGTCATTTGAAAGAACGATTGAGGATCATAGTCAGAGTAACGAGACAGATGAAAATATTTTTGTAAGCGCAGTAGAACTTGATTTGATTGATTCCAGAATCGATAGTTTTATCCAGCGCTTAGAAGAGGCAAAAACTCAAGGGCATTTGCCAGCTGTTATTACTATTTCCGACTCCACTGTGCTTCAAAGAGCCGCCGAAGGACAGCGCGAAGATAGTATGTCAGGTGGAAACTTTACTCCTAGCTGCCTAGCTTTCCTGTTAAACTATAGGGTCAGACAAAGACTTAATGAGGTTTATAATTTAGAGATTCCTCAATAACTATTCAATTAACAACTTTCCTAAAAGGGTACAAGGACGATTCTGCACATTGGGGTATTCCATATTCTGGCAACTAGAAGCGCTGCTGATTTGTCCTTGGCAGCCATAGGATCCCCAGGCACCACCAGGGTTCCATCCACCAGTCCCTTTAGGGCATTTATAGACATTAATTGAAGCAGTTCCAGAAGGGCCAGTCGATCCACTGCCTGGGTTCATAGGTCTCCACTGAAAAGGATCACTTGCATTTCCATCTTGACCACAATACTCCATTCTACGATTGGCGTAGCGAAGCTTTCCTGCTTGGGAGGCATTACAGACCGAATCATTACCAGCACGCAAGCTTCCGGTAGCTGAAATATTTCCAGAAGAAGTGATATTACCTGAAGCCGTTATATTTGAGGAAGTTGTGATATCACCTGTAGAAGTTAATGCTCCTCCAGAGGTGATATTGCCTGCCGTATTTAGAGTACCATTAGTAGTGATATTCCCGCTGGCTGAAAACGTACCATTTGTTGAAATATTGCCTGCAACGGTTAAATTTCCATCAGAAGCTATATTTCCATTGGTGTTCAAATTTCCAGCTGCGATAAAGTTTCCAGATCCTCTTATATTTCCAAAAACATGTAATGAGTCAGTTGGTGCATTGGTCCCTATTCCTACTCTACCATTCGAGCGAATGGAAACTAAGTCACTATCCGTTCCAGCTGAAGCATCATGAAAGCCAAAGCGTAAATCATCTTGGACTGGACTGATGTACATAAAATCGTTGCTATCAGAAAATTGATCAGTATCCGTTAGCGCGATCGTGGCTTCAATCCCCGATATATGTAAAAGCCTATCCGGCTCAGCGATTCCGATACCTATATTTCCACTATTATAAAAAATTTTATCTGGATCATTGGTACTTCTAGTCCAAATAGATGTCTCACCTGAAGAAAAAGAATTACAAGTGGCCACTAAATTATTCCCGGCTCCAGCTTGCGTGTTGATATTCAGTCTAATTCTTTTTTCAATAAATCTAGTGGAATTGGCTTTTTTACCTCGATCAAACTCTACGATCAATTCAGTTGAGCCATTACTATTATCTGGAACGACAGTCACATTGGGCCCAGAACTATTGAGCTTTATTTTATTTAGTTTAATTCCTGAACTTCCATATTGGTTTCCAGTCAGAAAAACTACAGTGCCGTCCTCTTTTTTAATTTCAGTTATATCTCCAGTATTATCACTATCGGTAGCATCAAAATTTTGAAAACTCTCTTGACAGGCATCTGGATCAGAAAGAATTCCTCGCATCTCAGAAAGTACTGAAACGATATCTAAGTTTTTTTCAGAAACTTTTACGGATTGATTTGTATTCACCGACATTTTTGTCACCGCAAGTCCAAGACCGACCAGGAGAGAGCCAGCCATTAAAATCTCAAGAAGGGATAAACCTTTATTATCTTTTATTATTTTCATAAAGTTATTTTACTCAAAAACCTTCATTTAACCTAATATTTACGTGAAGAGTACTTTTTCAGTCAGTTTTCAATCAATATGCTAAAGTGTTGTTATGAAATCTAAAAATAAAAATATATGTCTACTTCCCTGGCTTCATGTCTTTGCAGACAGTAAGGGAGGCCTTATCCCCTGTTGCCTATATAGAGAGCAGGCTGGAGAGAAGAGCTTCAATCTTCACAAAAGTGAAGATTTAAAAAACTACTGGAGTAGTCAACAGCTAAAGTCACTCCGCCAACAATTTTTGGATGGTGAAAAGCCAATAGGCTGCCAAGCCTGTTTTGAACACGAAGAGGCGGGAATTCCAAGTTACAGACAAGGACAAAGCCAGCTCTTAAAAAGCACAATTGATGAAGCAACTGACTTTTCCATAGATCCTCCCTACCAACCCGTCAGTTTTGATCTTAGATTAGGCAATATCTGTAATTTAAAATGTAATATGTGCGGACCTCATTCATCAAAATTGATTTTAAAAGATCTCCTAAAAGAAGACCCAACTCGGGCTCAGCTAGAAGAGTTTAAAAGCTATATGAATATCAATTGGTTTGAAAAAGAAGAGATTTGGAATCAACTCTTATCAAGCCAAGGTCAAATCATGCAAATCCACCTTACAGGAGGAGAACCCCTTATAATGCCCGAGGTTGAAGTTCTTTTACGAATGCTTATTAAAAAGAATCTTTCGAAGCAAATCATTCTTTCTTTCAATTCTAATGTTACAACCTTACGAGATTCAACAACTAGGCTCTTTAATTCATTTAAAGGAGTAAAGATCCATGCAAGTATTGATGCCATTGGTAAGCTCAGTGAATTTATTCGCTATCCTTCCAATTGGGACAAGGTAAAAAATAATATAGAAGAGCTGGCATCAAAGAGACTTCAGTACAATATTATAGAATTTCAAATTCATAGCACTATCCAAAATGAAAATATATTTCAACTCCCTACTCTTCTAGAATTTATCGAGTCTCAGGATTACTTAAATTTTGACGAGTTCAATTTTTTTCCATTAGAGGGACCCCCTTGGCATAATATTAGATATCTTCCAGATTCGATTAAAAACGAGGTCCGTAAAAAGTATTCTCTAGCTAAATATGGAAAAAATATTTTACAGTCCGTTTTAAAGATAATGGATCAAGGAAAAGAAGATCCAAATATGTTTAGACAGTTTAAAAACCTGACTCTAAAGAGATGCTCTGAGAGGGGATTCAATTGGGACGAATTAGCGCCAGAGTACATGGATTTCTTCACGAGTCCAAATTAGCAAATATCAATTTATGTTTAGCCTTCCATAGAAAAGAATCATAAGCATAATGAATAAACTGAGCACCAAAATAAATGGCAAAAAGAGCGGCCGTAGCTTGTCTTTGTAAAAAATCTTGTCCCTCAAATTTTGGTGAAGCTATGATATAGTAATTTAAATAACCCAGTAGAAAACCTCCCATCAAAACCAAATAAACTTTAAAGATTTTTCTTGAGACTCGATCAACTTGAGTCTCTGATTTTTTTGAAATGAGTACTAAATAGGGAAGACCGTGTTGCAATAAAAGTAAGCTCACTGTAAGCGACATGTCCTCTAAGATAATCAAGGCAAAAAACCAACCTATAAAAGTTGAAAGCCAGATATTCAACTTTGCGGTAGGTATGAGCTTAGATTTAAAGGAGTTGTAGATATTAGACGAAAAAAAACAAATTTGAGAGAGGGCAAAAATCAAACATGCTATTGTAAAATATTTTTCATCAAGTTTAGGTAAATCATTATTGAGAAACCAATTGGGTTGCTCTAAAACAGTCAGGCGATAGATTACAGTTATCCCGGTTAAAGTATAAATACTCAGTAAGTCTATCCAAGTTTGAAGCTCGCTCTGAGCCTGCCCTTTGGTGGCAATTTTCATCCAACCTACTTGCTGTTTTATAAAGTGAAAGATAGCTCCAGCGGCAATAAAATACCAAGTCCATTGAGAATGACTGGTCAAACTAAAAATGAGAAATAGAGCTAAAAGCGTAAGAAGCCCTATTACTAATAACTTTCGAAAAGAGAAATAAGAAACAAGCTTTTTTGAAAAGAAAAGCAGTACAAATGTTGTGTACACATGGGCACTATCGATAAGTGAAGAGGCTGCGAAAACCAAGGTTTTTGCACGAGGTGTGAGGTCTCCAAAGTAAAAAAGAAGACTCACAAAAAAAAGAGGCAGTACAAAAACAACAAAGTTTGATTTTCCCTCAATTAGACTCTTATTTAAACTTTTATAACTCAAATATCTCACCTAGCATCGAACTTTACTTTGATCAAAACCAAATATAGCATTTATTTATGAGATCAATAATTTATGCTTTTCTTATTATCCTAAATTTTACTTCAAATGCTCAAGAACAAAAAAAGTCTGATATTGAACAAGACAAACTCTCTCCTTTAGAGCAGTATGCCAAGAAATGTTATCTCTCTATTAATGGATTACCAAAAATAATTAAAACTTTCGGCTTTGATCCCAAAAACATGACAAAAAATCAAAATGACTTCATGGACCTTTATGATCAGTCTTATTGTGATTGCGAGGCATTAAGTTATCATAAGGCTGGAAAGCTTAGTGATGAAATAGTTAATCTCCCCCAAGAAAAATTTCCTGAATATTTACGAAATACTCAAAAATCAGATTTTGGAAAAGGTATTTTCAGGATCTGTGATGAACAAGCTATAAGTAAGGCTAAATCAAAATATGCTAAACCTTAAAAGAGAAAAACTCAGATGGTTTCTTCATCACCTATTTCGTAAAACTGATTTTAGACCAAGTAAAAGCACACTAAAAGCGCTTGAAGAAGTCGGTTATAAAAGAAAAATTCGGCCCATTGAGACTGCTCAAGGTTTTGATGTTGATAAACTTAAGGAGTGTATTAAGGCGCATCGCCCCCTTCTACTTAAAGGTGCTGCAAACGATTGGGCTTGTATGAGATGGAGCCCGGAAAATCTCAGTCAAAGATATCCCGATGAGACAGGAGTGATTACTGATGGCGATTTCATGGATGAAAAATCCTTTGAGAAATCTCTTAGAAATTTAAAAAAATCCAAAATTGGTGAGTTTTCAAGAGTCAGCCATATAGTTCAAAATAATAAAGGGCTGCAGACGGAGATGGGCGATGAAAAATTAAAAAAGGTAATGTCCTTCCCTCACCTACTCACTTCTTATCAATTCTTTTTTGGTCAAATAGGTAATACGACAAAATTACATGCCGGTGCCACCAACAATCTGCAAATCCAGGTGGAAGGCACTAAAATTTGGCATCTCATCGAACCAAGACTTGGACCCATACTTCGACCTGTTATAGCGGGTGAACCACTCTTGAGAAGCTGGCACGATACTAGTAAACCAGATTTCGAAAAATACCCTGAACAAAAAGTGATTCCCATCATCGAAGCCTCTCATGAAAAAGGGGATATACTATTCATCCCAACCTTTTGGTGGCATCAGGTTATGTATCAAAACTCCGTTATATCTGCAGGAGTGAGATGGATTTCACCCTATAGTATCTTCAGATCCTCTTTGACGATGCTTTTTATAGTCCTAACGGCATACAATCCAAGCTGTTTTAAAAGCCTCTATCAAATCATAAAAGGGAAAAACGCACCATTTTTTAAATAAAACTAAAAAATAACATGCTCCTCCTGTCCTAGACTATTATAGTCAACTTCTTAATAACTGAGGCTCATATTACGATAAGACTAAAGTTATGAGAGGTTTAATCTTTTTCTACTTTTTTTCTATAAATCTGGCCTTTTCGCAGGCAGGGACAGAAAGGATTTTGTTCGGAAAAAAGACAAGAAAAGTTTTTCTATCGATTAGACACGAATTTTGATGGAGATTTTGAAACTGAACTCGAATTTGGTCAAAGTGAAATTGTAAAAAAATTCTCTTATAGCGACAAAGATCACCAAGAAATTATCAGATACCACTATGGTGTTGCTGAGGAGATAAAAGTAACATGGGAGAATTACCAAAAAGGTACCTACAATATTCTAAAATCAAAAACACTTCCAAAAACTCAGATCGAAGATTTATCTCCCTTATATTGTAGAGAGTTGCAAAGGCTGCCTCAAAATATATTAGATGAAGAACCATTTTTGAGTTTAATTCAAGGAAACTTTAGCCTAAGAAGAAGTAGTGGTGGCGTCATGACCGACTACGGCCTTCTTCTTAATCAAAACTGTCTTGATCATCTAGGCGATCAAGTCTACCAAGAAATTTTTCCTAATTCATTTACAAGAGGAATTGCTTGTCTTCAAAATCTCAACACACCTATGAGTGAACTCCTTGCGGGAAGACTGATAAACTTACTAAGCTCTTCAGAGCCCTTGAAAATGGATTGCTCCTTAGAAAATTTTTCTAGAGATGATGATGCCCCTGTGAGTATAGGTGGTATAGGCCGAATTAATGAACCCCACTTTGCTATAAATCCTGATCTCTATACTCGAAGCAGAGTTGAGAATGATTCGAATTATATGAACAAACTCCAAGCTACCATCTTTCATGAGATGCTTCACAACGCAGGCTTTCCGCATAATTTACCTGAAGAAATTGACAGGCCTTATATCTGTGCCACCTGCTGCTTTAACAACTATCAATTAAATGAAGACATTGTAGCTGAGGCATGCTTAGCCTGTTCCACTTTAGGTAATAGTGGCCCTTTCAACCCTCAGGCAAGAGATACCGAACAAGACTTCATAAAAAGATTTAGGTTTAGAAATATGGTAAATGCCATTCATCGCTCGAATGGCTCAGATGATATTCCTATGTTTCGAGATATATACAGCGGAGAATTTCATGATAATTTAAACGATCCAGAATTTTTATCTCTTTATGTTCAAGAGTTGAGTGTTATTCCAGCTCAAGATGTAGCAAAGCACAATGTCATTCTAAATCGACTCCCAGTAGAAACTCGAGAAGCTGAAAATATCCAGAGAATGGCAAGAGATATTCGCATGGTTTATAATCATGGCACTCAAGCAGATTTGAATTCAGGTTTATTGGAGGCACATACCTTTGCTTACCAAGCTGCGTTTGCTCTTTCTGACTTAAAAACAATGGTAGAAAATGATCCAGAAAATGAAGAAGAGATCGTTAGTCTTGCAACTTCCTATATAGAAAGTCTGGAGGCCTATCAAAACCAATTTAGTTCAATGGCTTTGGCTGGAACCGGAACATATACAGAGTCTGAAATCGTGGGTTCTTATTTAGACTCTTTTGATATTGCCAGGGGCGGAAATGCAGATGAATTTAATAATGTCCTTAGTTATGTTAGAGCCCAAATTCCCTCCGGAACTCCTGGTAATCTAAAAGGAAGAGCCATCGCGCTGAAAAACCCTATTAATATATGGGAGCGCACTATAGAAACTCGCTATAGAAATGCTCTTGCTGAAGAAAACTAAAAATGACAAAAATAATCGGCACATTGATCGGAGCACTTATGGTGGGAGGACTTCTATTAGGTCCACTTCTAGGTTTAATACTAGTTTCGGATCACCCCTTTAATACCTTAAGCTACCAAGGCATTACAGAGGGTAAGATTATTGATTGCACCTCGATAAGAAGTTCTGGGTCTAGCGGGAAATACAGAAGAGTTCCCGTAGTCCTTTTCCTTGAAAACTTCAAGATTAGAGGATCAACAGATGAAGTGAGATGGATCTACCCATGTGATCAAAGAATTGGAGATAATGTACCAGTTTACTACCTTTTAGAAGATCCCTCTAAAGCAGTTATAGCGACATTTTTCGATACTTGGTTCTACTTTAGCTTACTTCTAGCCTGCTGCTTAATTTGGTATCCCATTTGTTTTTTCGGCTATCGGAAAAAGCTTAAAAAATCAGCTTCCAACTAGCGTAGTACAAATCGTGAAGCATCCAACACATAGTTTCTTCTATAGTCGTTTGAATAAAATACAATTTTACCGTTCTCAAACACCTCTACGACCCTTCCCGTATCATTATCACGAGTGTCTCTTACAGAACTTCCTTCACAAATACTACCAATACACTGAGTTTTCAGACTAAAACGAGAGGCAGATAGCACATAATTTTGGTTATATTTATCTGAAGCGAAAAGGACCTTTCCATTCTCAAAAGCCTTAACGATTCGTCCTCGATCGTTATCGTTAGTATCTAAAACTCTATCACCAGTACAGATTCTGCCATAACACTGACTCTCTTTGCTAAACCTGGACGCTCTCAAAGTATAATTTCTTGAATATTTTTGAGAGTAGAATACAACTTTACCATTTTCAAAAACTTCTCTTATGGTCCCCTGATCATTATCGTTAGTATCGAGGACTCTATCTCGTTCACATAAATCTCTATAACAAAGAACTTTTAAGCTGAACCGCGAAGCCGGTAGATCATATTCTTTTCGATACTTATCAGAATAGAAAATGAGCCTATTCCCACTAATAAGCCGAACGACTCGGCCTGTATCATCGTCGTTATTATCTATGACACGAGATCCTGCTACTAGTTCTGAGGAGTACTCACCTATTCTATTCGAAGAATCCTCAACTGGTGTATAAGCTGGCTCTGAGCCTCTTATTGGTTGATTAACGTCTCTCTCCAAAACATCTTCATTAGCGACTTCATCTCTAATCGTGATGTCACTTGGAAATTCTGGGATAATTCCATTCCATGAAATCAATGCATCTCTATAGGCGATTTCAAGATTTTGATTCTGATACCCCCAAGTTTTCCAGTTTTTTTCGGCCAAATTCTCTAACTGATAGGGCTGCCAATAATACTGACTAGACTTCATAAGATAACAATATTCTTCTTCAGGATTGTTTTCGTATTCAGAGTAACTCGTTATCTCAGGGCAATGAGCCTTATTTCTCATAAAAAGATCTTTCCAATTTTCCTGATTGTAAGGGACCGAAGTAAAACCTTTATCGAGAACATATACATTATTCGAGTCATTCACTTCCGTATAAGGAGCGACATGAAACCACCATTTATAATTATAATCCCTGATATACTTTCGTGTGAAGAATAACCAAATCTTTCCTAGACTGACTTGGGACTGAATCAATGTTTCATATGTCCACATATGGGCGCGATTGTAGCACTGTGATTTGTCTCGCGTTCTGCGATTCATATCATCCATTATATCTTGGGCATCATTGTAGGAAGACAGTCTTGAAATACGAGAGTTCTCCAGTGGATTTTGAGTCGAAAACTGAATTTGGTTAAACCTGTTTTGATTAAACATCTCCTTAGGCTTTGCTGCTTCATTCAAAGTCTCACCCAATTTTACTTCTGAAATAATATCTGGAGTTTTCAGATTGTGAGAAATTTTGTTGAATTCGACTGACTTACCAGTAGAAAGGGCCTCTCTAATTTTGGCCAAAGCTAATGCATCTTTAGAGTCAATTTGAATAATCTCACCATTGTCTAGAAAAACTCGTGTATAAAGGTCTTTTTCTCCTTCAGCCTCGAGAATCTCAACAACTCGATAAGAATCTGCATATGTGACAAGTGAATTGATAGCCAACAAAGCTAGAATAAATACTTTCATCTATTTTCCCCGCATAAAATAAATTGGCGCAGCTATACCCGTATTCTCAAAAATTCTCTATATAGTTGAAATATTTACAGCTTGTTAGCCCAGATACTGACCTGTCTTTTACACTGCTTTTTGAAGTATTTTAAGCGACTTAGTGACTCTCTGTTTTGATGATAAAACTCTATAACGTTTATCAATGAAGAATTATCGAGACTTCGCCTCTGAGGGAAGTCCCGATCAAGTTTTTCGGTAGAGAACTGATAATGCCGATTCGCAAAGTCCTTATTCTTTTTAACTTCTCTATCTAACACAAAATCACTTAATGATCTTGGTTTGGAAAAACGAATTTTAAGCGGAATAGAATTTTCTATCAGTCTTCGCAGATTTTCAATTTTTGCATTTTCTAATTGCGAGTAAGTTAAATTAAAAAAACCAAATTCAGGCATCTTTACATAATGACAAATCCAATCAACCACATCATCAATGCATATCAATGCAAGTTTGGAAGAAGGATCTAGATCCAAGTTTAATTTTTTGACTCCTAAATCATTAAGCCTGTGAAACCCCTCAAGAAACATATAAAAACCAAAACTCTTTAGTCGACACCAACCAGTTTGAGAGTGCCCTATGATAATGCCTGGTCTAAAAACTCGATATGGTATCTCTAGTTTTTCAGCAATGAGTGAGATCTTAGTCTCTGCTAGCCATTTACTCGCTTGATAGCTATTTTGAGGGTGATTTTGGAGACAAATATTCTCGTCAATCAATCCTTCATTTTGAGAGAAATAGAGAGTCGAAATATAATTAAAGCTTAAAGCCTCCAATGACTTTGCCAACTCCAGAAGAGCTATTGATTGAGAGACATTGAAGCTCAATGATTTACCCATCTTCTTCCAAGCATAACTCATTTCTGCGGCAGAGTGTATAAAGTGAACTTCATCAGTGCTTTGCGACTTAAGTTCACTCTCCAGTTGTTTACTTTCACTATCAAATACTTTTAGTCTTTCAAAATTTATATCGGTTCCAAATCCTATAGCTGCAGATTGAACCGAATTTTCCACCCGCTCCCTAGCTCCCTCTCCTCTAGCGAGAGCGAAAACTTGATGTCCATCTTTTAGTAGCTCCTGGGCCAAAGAACTCCCCAAGAATCCTGTCGTACCCGTGATAACAAAAGTCTTCATATGGCGAACTCCCTCAAAATATTTTCCCGGAGTTAAAAATAGCTCTCAAATCGACACTTGATTTAAAGTTTTTCAGAATTTGGATTCCCTGACTACCAATTTCTTCTTCAAGCCATTTTTTGTGTTCATAGCCTACTCCGTGATGGTGAGAAACAGATCCTCCATGAGACACAAAGATCTCTTCTGTTTTAGATTTTAAGCTTTCATAAAGTTCAAGATTATCTCCCTTTTTTGCTTGTGCCCCCCAAGTAAAATACAAAGAAGCACCCGAGTGATAAGTGTGAGAGATATGACATGAAATTAAAATTTTTCTCTCCCACAAGCTTTCAAGATTTTTCACCTCTTCTACGACTTTATTGTAGAGACTTTGAACTTGAGACCATGAACAAACCGTTTCTGAAACATCGGCGACACAATCATAATTCATCACATAGTCTCGCACATAAGGAAAATCATATTTCGTCTGTTCAAAGGACTTACTCGCTCCCTCCCCCACATCAAAGGCATTAAATGAAGAAAAAATATTTTTAGCCAAGATAACCTGCTCTTTTACACTTTTTTTATCTCCTTCAAAACAAACCAATAATAAGCAAAGTTCATCTGAGTTAAAGCGCTTTATCTGAGAGAGATATTTTTTTACAGCTTGACTCTTGAGTGTCTGGAAAGGCCCAGGGATCTCTTTAAAAGCCATAGACATTTTCGTTTTTTCGTTATCGCTGAGCCTATAAAAGCTAGGGGTAAGCCCTTGTCTTCGCGCGCTCAATATCGCCTCAATTCCAGCCGAGAATTCAGGGAAAAAGAAGCCAATTATTTTTTTCTCCATAGGCTTGGGATGAATTTTGACTGTAATCTCAGTAATTATTCCAAAGATTCCTTCAGACCCAATAAAGAGGTGTTTTAAATCAATCCCATTGGATGATCTAGGAAGGTTTCTTATAGTCAGCTCTCCATTAGATGTAATTATTTTTAATCCGATTACCATGTCCTCAATTTTGCCGTAGCGATCACTTTGCATCCCCGCACTACGAGTCGCGACCCAACCACCTAAAGTTGAAAACTGAAAGGAATCAGGAAAATGTCCTAGTGTCATTGAATAGAAGTCAAGCCTCTTTTCTAGCTCGGGACCCAAAATACCAGCACCAAAAGTAGCCTGCATCGATGTTTTATCGATATCAATAAGCTGGTTAAAGAGTTTCATATCAACTGTAATTTTAACTCTCTCTCGAAGACCTAAAAACTCAACACTACCGACAATATTGCTTCCACCTCCGAATGGAATAATCTCTATGTTCTCAGACTTTGCAAGATCTACTAAGGCCAATATTTCATGGCTTTTTTTAGGGTAAACGATAACGTCCGGTAAAGTTTTAAACTCACCTTTTCTGGCCCTAAATAGGTCTCGATAAGACTTTCCATAAGCATGTAAAATGCGAGAATGATCACAAATCTCAACTCTCTGCTTGGAAAAAATAGACTCAATTTTAGAGAGAAGCTCGTCATGAATAATTGAAGCTGGAATTTCAATTGAAGAAAACTCGACAGGTTTCACCTCTTCGAAATTCGAGATACTTAATGTCTCTTTAATATACTGAAGAAAATAAGGTCGACGCTCGGAATCAAAGGATTGATTCTCATCTCCCCAGCCCCACCATTTCATTTGCGATACCTTAGTCATTTAAAGATATTACAACAGCGATCCCTTAAGTAAATGGGAAATCTTTTATAAGCTTCTGATCTTCATGATAAGATCTCGAAAATCTTTTCCTTTTTCAGCCAGTTTTTCCTGTAGACGAGAAACTTTCTGAACAAAAGGTTTTTTGTCTGGAAAGTGAAACTGTACACCTAATTGCTCTTCGGCAAATTTTTTGTATTCTCTGGTTTTTGATTGCCAAATTTTACGTTGAAAATATTTAGAGTCATTTGCAGCTTGTTTTAAGATTTCTCTCTCTTTAATTGTCAGTCTTTTCCAAATCTCGCTGCTTATAATGAGAATATCCGGAGAAATAATATGCTCATCAAAAGAATAATGCTTAGCAGCCTCCCCATGGCGAGACAGTACTAGCGCTGAAATATTATTCTCAGCACCATCTATGACCCCTTGTTGAAGAGCTGTATAAATTTCTCCGTAACCCATAGGAGTGGGTGATCCACCCAATTCGTTCATCATTTCTATGACTGTTTTTGAACCCATAACCCTAATTTTTATTCCTTCTAAATCAGAAGGCCTTAAAATAGGCTTTTTAGCGTAAAAACTTCTAGCTCCGCTATCATAATAAGTTAGCCCTCTAAACTGTTTGCTTTCGCTATGACGTAGCATGAATTCACCTATATCACTGTCGAAAACTTTATAGGCGTGGTCCTTAGATCTAAAAATAAAAGGCAGATTATAAACACCATAAAGAGGGACAAAAGATTCTAGAGAGAGCGCTGAGACCTTAGTCATAGCTACCGCCCCTAACTGTATTAACTCCAACACTTCTCTTTCACGACCAAGTTGACCATTTGAGTATATTTTAATTTGAAGCTTACCTTGAGAGTCTTGATAAACTTTGTCTGCAAAAAACTTCATCCCCAAATGAACAGGATGATTTTCATCTAAATTATGAGCTAACATCAAAACTTTTTTAGAATGAGAGCGTGAGTCAATATGAAAAACAATACTCATGACAACAAGTGAAAAGAGAGGAATTAATATCTTCTTCAAATCACAACCTCGCTCCCTCTACTTCCATTAATTTCAAAGGGTCTATTTTTTACCATATCTCGGAAGAAAATTTTAGTTGATTTGAATTGATTGAAACATTTTAAATCAATACAGACTCTATCAGAGTTAACTTTTACTGCACCCTCAATCTTTAAAAATTCGCCCGACTTATAGTTTAAAGTCTCACCGTCATCGTCATAGAAGGTAAATTCACTTTTATTATTTTCATCATCTAAGAATGTCAAAAACTCGAGTCGCTCCGAAGTTAGAGTCGCAATGATACCTCCCTCCCTAACAAAAAGTGGAATCGATGACTCATCAACACTTATCTCATGTCGTCCTGGCGAATACTTTTTGCCCGAGTAAAAATCATACCAAAACATATCTCCTGGAAGATAAATCGTCCTTTGCGAAATTCCGGGCTCGATCACGCTTGCGACCAGAAGGTTTTCTCCTAATAGAAATTCTCCCCAATCAAGATAATTTTGATTATCCTGCTCAGCTAGGCTGAATATTGGCCTAATAATAGGCTCATAGGCATTGTGAGCCTGATACACTAAGTTATAAAGGAATGGTTTAAGCTTTTCTCTTAAACTAAAAGCTTTCAGTACCAAAGGAAATATTTCTGGATACATCCAAGGCTCTGTTACACTTCCATCACTATTCCAGGAGTGAATCGTAAATCGAGGATAAAAGATTCCATTTTGTATCCACCTCAATAGAAGTTCAGGCCCTGGCTTAGGTCCAGAAAAACCACCTACATCATGTCCAATATTGTACATTCCACTTAAACTTAGGTTTATCGCCATATTAATATTGAAACGAATAGTTTTCCATTCAGTTCTGTTATCTCCCGACCATGTTTGAGCGTATCTTTGAAGCCCTGGCATGCCACAACGAGATATAAGCCATGCCCTCTCTTTTGGTTTTTCTTCAACTTGCGCTTCGTATGAAGACTGAACCATAAGTAGTGGCTGAATAGGTCTCATATATTTAACTGGAATGGGAGAACCAAATCCTTTGCAGACAGCTTCATCATCCCAGACTTCGTACTCGTTATTATCATTCCAAGTAGAGTCCACCCCAAGCTCTAATAATTTCTCCTTAATGTTTTTCTTCCACCATTTTCTTGTTTTTGGGTTCGTAAAATCTAAGTGAGATCCTGAACCGTCCCAAAAAGGTGAAATTTCAGGAGCTTTTCTAAAAGAGCATTGAATGAATAAATCCTTTATACTTTCATATTCAGGATGATCGTCGAGAAGCACCGGTTTAATATTTGCAGCAACACGAATACCAGCTTGATGAAATTTGTCTAACATTTTTTTGGGTTCAGGAATCTTATTTAAATTCCAATTAAAGACATATCGCTTATCACCAATCGAGGTGTAACCCGACGACAATTGAAAAGAGGAACAGGAAAGCTTATGCTCTTCTATTCTTTCCACAAAATGTGCAAGTTGCTTTTGAGCATCTGGAGCATCTGTGTAGGCCATAGTTGAACCGCTATATCCCAAAGACCATTTAGGGGGTAGGATCGTTTTGCCTGTAAGCCATGAGTACATTTGAGTGATATCTAGAACTTTTTCTTTAAAGAGGAGATAATACTCTAGATCTCCACTTGAGGCATAATAAGAAGTGTATGCACCATGGTAGTTATCAATCTCTTTTCCAAGATTGAAAGTTGAATGGGAAAAATTATCATAGAATATCCCTACGCTCGATTTTTCGCGCTTTCGAATATAAAAAGGATAGTGCTTATACAATGGATCAGTAAACTCGGCATCATATCCCATAGCATCCAAATTTTTCATTTCAAAAGCTTGCCCTCTTTTATCCAGAGGACCAGTTTTCTCTCCAAGACCAAAAAACTTTTCATCCTCAAAAAGCTCTTGGTAATGGAAAATACGCTCATCTTTTACGCCAAAAAGATAAGGTAGAGTCTTTCTATCTTTTAAAACTAAATCATGATTATGATACCAATTCATGCCAAATGGCTCTAAGCACACTTTAACTTGAATTTTTTCCCCTCTAAGCCACAAGTCATTTTCATTTTTTTCAAGTTTCCAGTTAGGACAAGAAAAACCTTCAAGTGAGGATCTCTTACGACCCTCGGGAGGTAACTCATCAAGTCCCGGGCAAATGGACCATGTTCTATCAAGGTAATATTGGTCGTTTTTTAAGAAGCTTACTTTGACTAAGTCATTCTCCAATAAGCTAATATTGACAAGATGGGTTTCCATTTCTATCTTCAGAGAATTTGAGGAAGCTTTATAGCTTTGAAATTTACCAAGATCTCGCATAATCAATTGACCTCAAAAGCTGTTGGCAGCCAAAGACTTAGCTCTGGAATATAAGTCAGTAAAAGGAGCACAGCAAACAGAACTACATACATAGGAATCAGATGTTTTATGACTGAAGTCAGAGGAACCTTAGCAATACTACAACCTACAAAAAGTGCACTTCCTACTGGTGGAGTACATATTCCGATACAGAGATTAAAAACGAGCATGATTCCAAAGTGCACTGGATCTATCCCAATTTTGGATACTACAGGTAGGAAAATTGGCGTGAAAATTAAAAGAGCTGGAGTAATATCCATAAAGGTTCCAACCACTAAAATAATTAAATTAAGAATAAGTAATAATAAAGTTTTAGATTCGGTAAAACTAGTGAGAGTATGAGCGATGAGGTTGGGAATATCCGCACTAGCCATGGCCCAACTCATCCCCGTACTTGCTCCCACTAAAAACAAAACGATCGATGTTGTTACAATGGTTTTCTCTAAAATCACCTTTAGATCTCCCAAGGAAATCTCCTGATAAAAAAGTGATAAAACTAGAGCATAAATAACGGCTATCGCACTTGCCTCAGTCGCGGTAAAAACTCCCGCAATGATTCCACCGATCACGATAAAAACAAGTAAGAAGCTAGGGATTGCAGCGAGAGTTATTTGTATTGCTTCTCTTAATGTTTTTTTAGGAGCAAGGGGGTAGCCATTTCTTTTTGAGATAAATCCTGCCACAAACATAAGTCCTAAGCCTTGCAAGAGTCCTGGGATATAGCCTGCCATAAAAAGTGCAGCCACCGAAGTCCCTCCACTAGCAAGTGAGTAGAGAATTAATGACCCAGACGGTGGAATAATTAATCCACTTGGACCACTTGCGATATTCACTGCTGCACTAAAGTTGGGATCATAACCTTCTTCTTTTTGAATTGGCCCCATAATACCGCCGACAGCCGCCACTGAAGAAACGGCTGAACCGCTAATGGCGCCAAAAAGCATATTGGCAAGAATATTACAATGAGCGAGCGCTCCGGGAAGTCTTCCTCCCACTAACTTCGCAAACTCTATGAGCCTCAGGGCAATGCCCCCTTGATTCATAATATTACCGGCTAATATAAAAAAAGGAATCGCAAGTAATCCGAAGCTATCCAATGCTGTCATCATTTTTTGAGCGACTACCTTAGACGCGATCTCGCTAGGAAAATGAACCACGAGAGAAAGAAAAGAGGCAAAAATAATACTGAAAGAGACTGGAGTTCCTAAAGCCAGCAAAATAAAAAAACTAAGACACAAAGTCACAATAGCAAGCTCAATCACGGGATTCGCCTAGCTTTAAAATATCCACCAAATTAAAAAACAACATGCAAACACCACTAATTGGAATGACAATATATACGAATGACTGTGGGATCTCTAAAACGGGAGTTTTTTGTTCGAGTGACATCGCATTATCTACTAAAAACATCCCTCCCCTTAAAAGAACGAATGATACGAGTCCCATGATAATAAATTGAAAATACTTGAGTTTGTCCAATTGCTGAGCGTTTAATTTCAATGAAATAAGATCTATAGAGATATGAGAACCAAGTCCAGTTGTGTAAGCTGCACCTAAAAGTCCTAGCCACATTAAGAGTAATCTAGAAAGCTCTTCACTTATACTGCTCGGATTATTTAGAACATAACGTGCTAAAACTTGCCAACAAACAATAACTAATAATGAAGTCATGATAACAAAACAGCTATATTTAAGAACATTTTTAACTAGCTTATGAGCCTTAATGAGAGTATTCATTGAATGATTCTATCCAAAAGATACAACTAAATCAAAAGGACTTTAAGTCTTTACAGCTGGTTTCTATCGATTAAGCTAGTTTAATGATTCAAGTAAACAATATATCAAAAGCCTTTGCAGGACACGTTCTATTTGAAGATCTCTCCTTTAATATGCCAGCGGGGGGCAGAGTTGGATTTGTGGGAAGAAATGGTTCTGGTAAATCTACATTGTTCAAAATCATTCTCGGTGAAGAAACTTATGATTCTGGAAATATATCAATCCCCAAAAATTATACTATTGGAACCTTAAGGCAACATATCGAGTTCACGAAATCCACAGTGGCTGAAGAATGTTACCAAGTTTTAACGGATGATAAACAATTTGAAACCTATAGAGTGGATAAAATTTTATCAGGACTTGGATTTTCAAATGAAGATCTACAAAAGGATCCTCTTAGTTTTTCCGGTGGATATCAAATTAGAATCAATTTAGCTAAGGTTTTGGCCACTGAACCCAATCTTCTTCTTTTAGATGAGCCTACGAACTACTTGGATATTATTAGTCTTCGATGGCTTCAGACATTTCTCAAGCAATTTGAAGGCGAGGTCATACTCATCACCCACGATCGGGACTTTATGGATGGAGTCACAACCCATACCATGGGCTTAAATCGCAAGGAGTTAAAGCTTGTAACAGGTGATAGCAAGAAATTTTATGAGCAGCTTGAGATGGATGATGAAATCTATGAAAAGACGAGGGCCAATCAAGAACGCAAGAGAAAAGAACTCGAAGATTTCGTTGATCGTTTTCGAGCGAAAGCCTCTAAGGCGACTCAAGCGCAATCAAAATTAAAGCAACTAGAAAAAATGGATGTTATGGATGAGCTTCAACAGGACTCAAACTTAACGTTCAATTTCACCTTTAAGGAAATTGCTTCAAAAAACATTCTTCAGGTTAATCAGCTTAAATTCGGATACTCGAATGAGAGTATATTGTTTAAGGATATCTCTTTTCATCTTGAAAAAGGTGAGTGCATTGGAATTATCGGAAAAAACGGTAAGGGTAAATCGACTTTACTCAATTGTCTTGCAGGAGAGCTAACTCCTATAGAAGGAGAAGTAAAGTTTCACCCTAATTGTAGTTTTTCTCACTTTGGACAAACCAATATAGAAAGGCTTCATCTGCAAAACACTATTGTCGAAGAGATTTCAGAAGTGGACCAGGATCTTCCTCATGCGAGAATTCGTCAAATCTGTGGAACTATGATGTTTTCTGGTGATCTAGCGGACAAAAAGATTTCTGTACTATCAGGAGGTGAAAGATCAAGGGTGATGCTTGGAAAAATTATGGCCACACCTTCAAACCTCCTATTTTTAGATGAACCTACCAACCACTTAGATATGCAATCCATTGACTCGTTAAAGTTGGCCATCCAAAATTTTAAAGGTGCAACGATTATGGTGACCCACTCAGAGATGCTTCTTCGCGCACTTGCGACCAAACTTATTATTTTTCATAAAGAGGGAGCAGAATATTTTCTAGGAAACTATGACGACTTTTTAGAAAAAATTGGTTGGGAAGAAGAAGATGGTCCTTCCAAAAAGCTTAAGCCAAAGTTATCAAAAAAAGAGATTCAACAAAAGCGTAGTGAAATCATTAAAGAAAGAAGTAAGATTCTCAGTCCCTTAAAAAAGAGAATTGAAACTCTCGAGATGGAGATTCATGAAAATGAGATTAAACTAGAAAGTACTAACAAGGAACTAGTTAAAGCTTCTGAGAAGTCTGATGGGGAGTTGATAATGACTCTCTCTAAAAAAACATCTGAACTTGAAAGCCTTATTGAAAGTGCTTTTGAAGAGCTAGCAGGGACTCAAGAGGAGCACGATCAATTATTCGAAAGCTTCGAAAGACAATTGGCTCAGCTCTCATAGATTATGCACGGCCTTTTAGCATACCATACCAATACATAGGAGATAATAGGTATGCTTTTAGTATCCACATACTCCTTCTTGGCTTAGCTTGGTCAAAAGGAAAGGTTTCCATAATTTTGCCATCATATCCAAATTCGGCAAGGATACAGGTGCTGTATGAGGTAACAAGAGGGCACGACGCGTAGCCGTCATATTTAGCTGACAGACTGTCTCCCTTCATTAATGAAAGAAGATTCTTTACTAGTACAGGAGCTTGCTTTCTAATCGCTGCCCCAGTCTTAGATGTTGGCAAAGAGCTACAGTCACCCAAGCTAAAAATATTTGAGAATTTTTTATGCTGTAGCGAGTATTTGTCCACATCTACCCACCCGCCTTCGTCTGCAATGGGACTTCTTTTAATGAAGTCAGGAGAACTCATAGGTGGAACAACGTGAAGAAGATCATATTTTTTTTCTATTCTCTCACCTTTATGCTCAAAGATAGCTATTTTTTCAGCAGCTCTCACCTCAACTAGATTATGCTCATAGTTTGGTTGAAGTTTTTTTTCTTCTAATACCTTTTCAAGAGCAGCTTTGTATTTAGGTACTCCAAAAATTCCTGGACCTGCTAAATTGAAGTCAATTTTTACATGCTCACGTAACCCGTTTTTCCTTAAAAAATCATCTGCGAGATAGACAATTTTTTGAGGAGCTCCAGCACATTTAATCGGCATAGGAGGCTGAGTAAAGACGAGGTTATCACCTGCTTTGGTTTTTTTTAGAAACTCCCAAGTTTTATCTACATAATCAAAGCTATAATTGGAGCAAATTCCGTTTTTACCGAGATTACCTTCTAAACCTGCAATCTTGTTCCAGTCTATTTGTATTCCTGCAGCGACGACCAAGTATTCATAAAGGATCAAGTCTCCATTATCTAGCATCACTAAGTTTTCATCAGGTTTAAATTCACTCACCAAGTGTTTAATCCACTCAACTCCATTTGGAATAACGTCATTTTGTTTTTTTTTCGTTACTTTTTTATCGTAAACACCTGCACCAACTATTGTCCATAAAGGCTGATAATAGTGATTCTTCGCTGGATCTATGATCGCGACTTCCCCCTGTTTAAACTGACCACTTTTCATCATTCTAGCAGCCACACTTACTCCTCCTGTTCCGCTGCCCACGATTACTAATCTATATCTTTGATTAGGCATATTATACTCCTCTAATTGATTAAAACCCTTATCTTATCACAGCAATAATTTAAGGTATTATGATCTAGATCAAACTTACTACCTAAATTTTTAATGCGAAATAACCGAAGATAATGGAAAGCTAAAGCCAACTAAAACTAAATCCTTATAAGAAATTTCCTTTCTGGGTGTAGCTCCCTCGACTTTGAGGTCAGCAGTGCTTTCTATTTTTATATTAACACTAACCCACTCTTTTATGTGATAAGCATATTCGAGGGAGAGAACATTAGCTTCTTCAGAATAAGACTCGTTCCCCGAAGTTAAGAAAGGTGTATGAGATACTGAAAAATAAAGAATATTTTTCTCCAAAATTTCATAGCCAATGAATAACGAGTTATAAGTGACTTGAACCTCTTTTGAAAATCCCTCCCCCCCGCTCCCACCATTGAAGTGTGCACTTAAGTTATACAACTCACTCTCTAAACCAAATTCTATTCTTCCATGATGAACCCCAAATTTCATCGCATAACTTAAAGCTTTATTTCTTAAAGTTCCCGAATACTCACTGTCCCCATTAACATAGGTAATTGATTCACCATCGAACATATCCACAAATATGCCCGGCTCTATAAAAACATTATATGCTTTAGACTCAGGAGAAATTAAAATAATTATCATAGTTAAGATTTTAAAATATTTTTTAATCATTTTTTTAAGCCTATATAAGTTAACTAAGTTTCCAACCGAGAAGAGCTAGAAGTTTTATTTTATCTTTTAATTTTTAGCTAAACATTGATTTGCATCAAATATTAACAAGAAAGTACGTACTATATTGTATTTGTACCGTTAACTGGAGGAGAGGTATGAAATTTAACTTTATAATTTTCGGCATCTTCATATTTGGAATAATCAATTGTTCAGGTCAAAAAATCAATCAACATGATAAGGCATTACAACAGCAGGCTTTAAGCATCTTTGGTCAACTGCCCACAAATCTCATTGATGTTCAGAAAGAGAGTGCCAAAATAAAACTAGGTAAAAAGCTCTTCCTTGAAAAGAAACTTTCTATCAACAACACAATTTCCTGTAATTCTTGTCATAAGCTTGATCAATATGGAGTGGATAATGAGTCGACTTCACCAGGTCATGACGGCACAAGAGGAGATAGAAATTCCCCTACTGTTTACAATGCAGCACTTAACTTTTCACAGTTTTGGGACGGAAGAGCAGTGGACTTAGCAGACCAAGCTATAGGTCCAATATTAAATCCTATTGAGCACGGGCTCCCGAGTGAGGAGGTGGCGATTGAAAGACTTTCAAGTAAGGAGTATCTAAAACTCTTTAAAGATGCCTTTCCGAAGCAATCTAATCCCTTAAAATATATCAATATCGGTATAGCTATTGGGCAATTTGAGAAGACACTACTGACAAAAACCAGATTTGATGACTATTTATCAGGTGATATTAGAGCTCTCTCTATCAAAGAGCGAAAAGGTTTGAAAAAGTTCATAGAGACAGGATGCACCTCATGTCATCAAGGTCCTGGACTAGGAGGTACAAGTTATCAAAAGCTAGGTCTTGTTAAGCCATACGAAACTAGAGATCTAGGTCGCTATCAAGTTACCAAAAAGAAAAGAGATCGGTATAAATTTAAAGTTCCCCTCCTGAGGAATATTACTAAAACTGCTCCTTATCTCCACGATGGCTCAATAGCCAGCTTAGATAAAACTATTGAAATAATGTTCGAATACCAGTTGGGCAAGAGCCCTACAACTGATGATATTGAAGATATTAAAGCCTTTTTAGGCTCGCTTGAGGCAAAAATGTAAAAAAATAAAATTTCATTATGGTTTTTCGACCAAATCACCGATATTTTATAAAGATAAAAGAAAAAACTGAGGAGATTTATATGAAATTAATTATGCCAATGCTGTTTACTTTATTATTGTCTGTTTCTTGCTCGACTGTATCTAAGTCTTGCTGTGATAAGAAAACTGCTGAGTGCAAAGATGGGAGCTGCGATCTCAAAAAGAAATCCCCTTGTTGTGAGGGTAAAGATGAGAAAAAAGAGAAAAATGCCAGCTAAAAAGCAGTTAAAATTTTAAATGAATTAAGGCCCAGAAGATGGGCCTTTTTTTTTATAATCTACATCCAGGAACAAAATTAAAGCTATTCCAACTTACACCCATCTGGTGCGCAATTCTTTCAGGTACACTACACTGATTTTGAAAGTAGTCATTTCTTCTCTCAGTGTAGCGATAATTTCTCCTACGAGCCTCTCGTTGGCTTTTCAGCATTTCATAAGTTCTAGCAATGACTGTATTAGCATCCAACTCGCTTGACTCAATCATGCTCATCAACTCTTGGTAATCTTGAGAACTCATCGTCACTGCGTTTATTCCGTTTGCTGCTGAGTTTGAATCAACATCTTTACAAAGCTCATCTGCAATAAATGGCGTTAGAACTCTATTTCCGTTTTCATCCTGGTTTGAGACGCTTACGTAAATATCGAGGTCTGTATCATGGCATTTGTAAATATGATAGCTGGCTGCTTGCGAAGCTGCTGCGGCAATTAACATCACAATCGCGATAGTCGATTTCATAACTTACTCCTTGGTTTAATATGCATCGCGGCACTATACTTAAATGTGTGAGACTCTCAAGGAAATTTCGCTAAATAGGATAATAATTACAATTGAGAGCTTGAGAAAATCCGAACAGAATCCGTATATTTCTAGTGAGTTATCTGAAATTATTAATTGAAAAGTGAGGATTTCAGGGCTAGTAATAAATAGATAACTTAATTTTAATTAAAGAAGAAAATGAGCTCAGAGAACTTTGATAAGAAAATTAGCCATGAAGAGATAGACCAAGAACTGTCCACAAGGTTTAGTGAATATAAACCAACCTTCAAAATTGCCCTTGAAACTAAAAAGTACTCAATGACAACAGCCCAGGATTTGAGTGAATTAAAAGAACTTTTTATCCTTCGCTATGATTGTTTTCTTCGAGATATTGAAAAAAAAGATGGCATTCAATTAGACTTAGATAAATTCGACTTGGTTTGTGACCACCTCGTAATTCGATGTAATGAGACACAAAAAGTTGTCGGTACCTATAGAATGATTCCTTCCTCGGTTTCAAATGAGTTCTACTCTCAGTCAGAGTTCAATTTAGATGATTTCTTAAAAGTAGACGGTATTAAGGTTGAGCTAGGTAGGGCCTGTATTGAAGAAAATCATCGAAACGGTTATGTGATTGATCTCTTATGGAGAGGAATTGCTGAGTACTGCAAAGTGACAAGCGCAAGATTTCTTTTCGGCTGCTCAAGTATCAACGAAACCTCACCAATTATAGCTCGCCAATTGGTAGAATATTTTAAAAATCGAGGGGAGCATTTAGATGACTTCGACGTCAAACCAATCGGCAAATATGATATGAACCTAGACTCTGTCAGCCTTGAACCGAATGAAGAGGCTGTCTTAAAAAAGATTGTACCGTCGCTACTTCGCTCCTATCTAAATGCAGGTGCAAAAATATACGGCCACCCAGCATTGGATGAAGACTTTGCCTGCATCGATTTTTTTAATATTATCGATTTAGATCACCTTAATCCTAGCTATAGGAAACGCTACTTTAAATAAGTGACTTTAAATTTTGCTCCCTCAAGACTTGGGACATAGTCAATCGAGCCTCCGTAGAACTCCAAGACCTCTCTGCAAAAACTGAGTCCTAAGCCAGACCCCTCATTTAGTTTTTTACTTGTAAAAAATGAATCAAAAATATTTTCTGAAATTTCTTCAGGAATGCCTTCTCCGTTGTCTGAAATAAAGAGTTCGATATGATCTTTGAACTCATTAATTTCTATTACGATTTTCTTATTTTGATTCTTTTTTAGCGCGAATATTGAATTATTTAATAAGTTAACGAAAACTTGTACTAATAATGTGTAATGCCCTTTCACCTTGATATCAAGCTGATCTTTTACAAATTTCAAGTCAATACCATAGTGCTCAATATCTTTTGCCAATAGAAAGGTAGAATCCTCGATGACTCTTAAAAGAGAGCATTGATTTGAGATATCTGGCAAATCAATACTTTTACGTCCCAAGAACCTAATCATGTTATTAATAGAATTTATTTGATCTAAACCATATTGAATATTATTAAAATGCTTAGTTAATTTCTGATCTTTTGGAAGTTTCGAGAATACAAGTTCTTCAAGAATTTCTTTAGAAGATTGAATAATACCAAGAGGTGTTCCATACTCGTGAGCTAAATGCGAGCTCATCTTATTAATACTCGCTACGTTCTGGACTCTTAGCGCGCCTAATTTTTCTTCGAGTTTCACTGATTTTGTAATATCAATACCAAAAGAGAAAAAGCCTTCAATCTCATCGTCATTCTTTTTTATAGGGGCTATAATCGTTTCTAACCAGAATGAATGACCATCTTTTGCCTTATTTTGGATAGTACCAGTCCATATTTGACCGCTTGCTATCGTATCCCACATATTCTCCCAAAATTCTTTTTCATGAATACCACTATTGATGAGATTAAAAGTCTTTCCTAGAGTCTCCTTTTTTGAATAGCCTGAGATGTCTTGAAATTTGTGATTTACTGCTTTTATGGTTCCCTTTTCATCTGTCAAAGTAAAAGCTGCCGATTCGAGAGCTAAATTCTCAAGAGCTGCATAGAAACGCCTATTGCTCAAGATTCGTTTAGAAAGGAGATTGAGGAGAAATATAACCAAAGCAGAAAAAAAACTAATCAGTACTAAAACGAAGAGAAATTCTTTATACTCTTGCTTTGGATTAAAGCCAATGAAAAGACTCCACGGCTCTACGACAAATTTTTCATTACCTATTTTATTAAAATCAAATGTAATCTTTGATAAATAGTCAGGAAGTAGCCGATTTTCAATATGCCGCACTTTTTTTTCGAGAGAAAAAAAGTATCTCTCAGTTAAAGAAACTCGATTCAAAATATAAAGACTATCTATATTTAAAACTAATATCGAGCCATCCAATAACTTCTTCGCAATTCTAAAAGTTATTTGATCTTTATAGGTGACTCCCTTTTCTACATTATAATCCAGTGGAGAAATGTAAACCTCTCCAACATCTAAATCTTGTGCTGCCTGAATATAGTATCTATGGGATTTGTTTTGAAGACTTTCTCCTAAAACTTCTTCAACGGAACCACTTTTACGATTCATTCTAAAAACTTCTAAACCTTTTGCATTCAAGACTCTTACTTGGGAGTATCTTTCTCTTTTTAATGCAAATTTTCTGAGCTTTTCAAAGTCAACTTCCTGACCGAAATCATTGATATCCTCCAAACAATTTTCGAGGATAGATAAAAAAGTGAGTTCAACAACTCTATTAGCATTTATCAATCTATTTTCTAGTGATTTATTTAAGTAAACATAGCTAAAAACAGAACTAGACAATATGACTATTAAGATCACAGCATACATGATTTTTTGCTCTAAACGAGCAAACTCTCGACTTGATAACACTTTCTAGGCCTCTTCTGGATCGAGGCTTTTAGGAAGAGTGATTTGAAACGTAGTGTTAACTTCTGAATCCATGTATTCAACTTTCCCCTTCAAGAGGGTTTCAACGTTTTCCTTAACAAGACTAAGACCAATTCCTGCCCCGGCTCCTGAATCATTGCTCTTGGAGGAGAACCCTAACTCAAAGAGATTTTCTATCACCTTCTTTGAAACTCCCTTACCACTATCTACAACTTTAAAAACGATATCTTGATTGACTTCAGAAGCATGAAGTCTAATAAATTTTGTCTCAAGTTCCAATATAGCTTCTAGAGAGTTTGAAACCAGGACAACTAAAGCTTGAAGTAAAATAATCTCAAAGGTATCAAACTCTAGTTCCTCAGGACATTCAATCTCGTACTTTACATCTCTATTTTTCGGATTATTCTCATAATAGAAAACGACCTCCTCTAAGAGGCTCTTTACTTTTATTTTGACAAGCTTTGCTGAACTTTCTGAGTTTAAGATCTTTCGGTAGCGCTCAGACAACTCATCTATCCTTCTCGCTCCTGATTCGCCGCGATCAATATAAGTAATAATTTTTTCACTTTCTTCTGAATGACAGACGCTATTAACCAGTTTTCTAATACGATAAAAACTTAAAACGACTATTGAATTAAAATTTTTTAAATCGTGAATAAGTGCTCCTGCAATCTTTCCCACTTGAACCATCTTTTCATTTTTATAAAGATACTCAAGGTTTTTTCTCATCAATTTTTCGTAATGTGATCGTACAGAAGAGAGCTTTATTGCGTAGTCCAATTGCTGTTTAGTAATTGGTTTGGGAAGGTAGCCGTGCAAAAGGCTCTCTGAGGCCTCTTCAAAGGTTTCCTTTTCAATATTACCCGTTATATAAATCACAGGTATATCAATTTCTAAATTTATCCTCTTGGCAAACTTTACTCCTGATTCACCTCCAGGAAGATTAATATCCATCAATATGAGATCAGATTCAGGCAATACATTAAAAATACTATCGCATGCCTCATTAAAGGTCGCGACTATTTTGTGGCCTAACATTTCGCAATAGGTTTGAAGGTTTTCTAAAAATCGAGGATCATCTTCAACAATCACAATTTTCTTTGCTGTTTGTAAAACTTCCATATGTTCCTCTAGATAAGTAAAAATGACAGGTCGATACTCGTTTTACTTAGACAAACGATTATAGGCACTAAAATTTCTTTATGCCTATAGAGACTTGGCTCCCCGTATACTTGTTAAATAAAACTTAACAAGTAAGCTAAATCCCTCTTAAGAAATCACTTCTTTAGAGAATTTATCGATTAAAATTCTCGACTAATTGATCAAAAACAAACCTGATCCTTCTATTGGTTCTCAATTCTCTATGAGAGACAATCCAAGTTGAATAAGAGATTCCTTTAAATGAACTCAAGACTCTTTCCACAGATTTTTCCTTGTCTCCAATAGAATGAGGCATGATTCCTATGGCAAGTCCTTCTTTTACTAAATTCCAATGTACAAAATGACTCTCAGTCATTATCGGAAAATTATCTTTAGTGAGATTTATTCCAAAGGCTTTTAATCCATCTATATAAGAAGATAGGTTTCCAATACTCACAAAATTTGCCTTGGTGAGATCTTCTAATTTCTTAAAAGGTCCATTCTTTTTAATGAAGTCTTTTGTCGCGTAAAAGTTTCCTAAGGAGTCTGAAACTTGTTTCATTATAAGATCTGGCTGCTTAGGTTGGAAATTTCTCACGGCTATATCTGCTTCACGCTTTCTAAGATCAGCAGAGTCATTTTTGGCCACTATCTCTATTTTAATTCCAGGAGCAAGGTTTCTTATTTTTTTAACAATAGGTGGAAGAAGAAAAGCCGAATTAGCTTCGCTAGCGGTAATTGAAACAGTCCCTATTAGTTCCTCAGACTGCCCCATAGCTGCCAAGGATAATTTACTTGCCCCTTCGGCCATATATTTGACGTGTTCTATTAAGTCCAATCCGATCGGAGTAATTTGAATACCTTTACCGACTCTTTCAAAGAGCACAACCCCAAGCTCTTCTTCGAGTGCTTGAACCTGTCTTCCTAGGGTAGATTGGGTCAGGCTAAGAGCTTTTGCTGCAGCTGAGTAACTCCCTTTTTCAGCAGCTACCAGAAAGGCCTTCGCCCTATTCCAATCAAAATTAAGTGTTTTATAGTCCATAATGTCACTTGCAAAAACGCATAGATAATATGCCAATTTTACTATTTATTAATATTTATTGCAACCGTATAGTAGATAGTAACAAGGAGCTAATTATGACAACAACAGCTAAATTTTGGGACGATATATCTATTAAATATGCAAAGAAGGCAGTTCCTTCAGAGGATATTTATCAGGAAAAATTAAAGAGAACCCAAAAGCTATTCAATAAAGAAAGCATTGTTTTGGAGTTTGGGTGTGGAACAGGTACAACCTCTCTTATTCACTCTTCCTTTGTAAAAGAAATTATCGCTTATGACTACTCGCAGGCGATGATCAAAATTGCCAATGAAAAAAAACAACAAAAGAATATTGAGAACGTCACTTTTGAAATAAAAGCCGTAGAGGACGTTCCGTTTCATACTGAAACCTATGATGTCATTATGGCCCATAGTATTTTGCACTTAACTCAAAATAATAGAGAAATTCTACAAAAAGCTTATCAAGCCTTAAGGCCTGGTGGTTTTTTAGTGTCAAGCTCAGGTTGCATAAAGGAGATGAATGTTCTGATTAGAAATATCATTCCTTTTATGACCTCAATTGGAAAGGCTCCGAAAATAACAAAATTTAGCGCAAATGAACTCATAGAGCTCCATAAAACAGTAGGCTTCAAAGTCTACGATGCATGGAGGTATAAAAAAGGTGAGCTGTTCTTAATCGTTCAAAAATAAAATCTAAGTAATTTTTGCAAGCCAATGCATGTGAGCCGTGCTCGCAAAGGGAGAACTACGTGGAACAGATTCTACTAGGGATAGTTGTATTCAACGCATTCCTAATGCCAAGTAAATTTCAATTCGACACTCTTGAAGTTTCCCAAGTACAACTAAAGAAGAGTAGAAACTCTGAACTTAACTTTGGAAATGAATTAAAAACAGTACAGGCCATAGGAGTTGGATCGAGGGAGTATAGTCAGGCAACGTCTTGGCTTCGCTATGGGCATGCAACTTACCTCTACGGCCATAAAAGTGAGACGAATGATGGCCATAGGAAACTCAATCATTACGGGGGTTATGCAGGACTATTAGCTGAGATACATTACAAACAATATTTTGGAGTCGGAGCAATTTTGGGTGGAGGTGCAAGTTATACCGAATTCACAGACAGCGATTCGGAAGAAAATGATCGCAGTAACTATTTCCTCATCGGCTCTCCTTATGTCACATTAGGTATTCCTTTGACCAAAACAACTTCAATCAATCTTACTGCTTCATCCTATATTATGTCAGAGCCGAGAGAACAAATTGATGGTGGAAAAGAGGGATTTGAGGCTCCTCATAACTTAGAAAATAAACTTGGCTTTGAGTTCGTTTGGAGCTGGGACTAAATTCCATTCTGAGATTAATATAATAACTTAGAAATCGGCTATAAAACCCTAAGCTTTATTAGCTTGACTCACATGTGCTTGTCGCATTTGGTATTGATTGAATTCCAATAGTCTTTTTTTCGGCCCCAAATGAAACCGTCATAAATAAAATGTACAATCTGAAACGTAATAGGCACTGAAAAAATCAAATAATAAAAATAATTTCTTTCGATATTAAACTTTGGAAGGTTTTTAATAAAATCGCCTATAAGAAAATACTGTTGATGGCTTCCTCCTAATAACCACTGGACTAAAGATAAAATGCTTAGGCTAATTGCGTTTACTCCAATAAAAAGTATAAAAAACCCAAAGTAGCTGGTCCACCTGAAAGGAAGCCATCGTTTTTTAAACACTTGGTGATTTTTCATTGCTGCCTCATCTCTACGTCCCGTCACCCAAATAATATAGAAATAGGAAAGTCCATGTTGAATGACGATTCCAAATAAAAGAAGTTCAGTATGCCTTTGATAAAGTATGCCATAATGCCAGACGAGAAGATTCGCTAATACCACCATATTCTTTGGAATATTAAACAAACCAAGTTTTTTTGTTAGTTGATACTCACTATAACAGTAGCTAAGCGCACTAATGAAATATAAAGAAGCAAAAATAGGGATAAGGACATCTACTCCTGGAATTTCTAATTGATCCGGCTTCCAGATATGAAGTTTATGGTAATCCGTAGTATGCCAAACAAGAATAGGATAAAACATTATTAAGTGCATAAATATTTTATTCAAATACTGTAACCTAATGTCCAGCTCAGACTCCTTTTTTGTATACAAGCGAATAATTCCATATTGTTGTCTTGCTACATGGAAAATAGATAAGTATAAAACGATCACCATGACGGGGAATTTTTGCATAAGCAGTATAGAAACAAGAAAGAGAATTATAAAAAAACCCAGAACATATCTTGTCCTCGATTTATTTGTCTCAAGTGGGTTCGTAAAAATTCTCACCCAATGTCCCAATAAATGTCCCGAATCGATAAAGCTGATGACGGCAAAAATTGATAAAAGACTTGAAGCTAAATCAAACTTAAATCCCTTAAATAATATCAATACACTTATTAAAGGAAGTGCAAATAGAGCTAATGAGTCTAAATACTTGTTTTCAATCCAAGGTTGAGAGTTCACAAATGACTCTTTTTCGATATTCTCATCATTAAAATATTACCTTTGCATATTACTGAATGCAATGAATAACAACTTATACGAATTAATAATAATTATGATACTATTACCTAGATCAAAAAGAACATACTATGAAGTTTATAATAAAAAATATTAACGCTTTTATTCTTTTCCTACTAGCCTCAACTTTAATTGCTCATGCTCAAGAGGATAAACTCATTGTACCTGACTCATTTAGGATCAAAGTTTTTGCAGATAAAATTAAAAATCCTAGAACGATGGCACTGGCGAGTGATCAAAAAACAATTTTTGTCGGAACCAGAAAGCCTGAGAAAGTTTATGCCCTAAGAGATGAAGATGGTGACTTCTATGCTGAAAAGACTTGGACTCTCTATGAAAGACTATCTCAGCCCCATGGAGTTGCTGTCCTAGGAGATGATCTTTATATTTCGCAAACGACAAGAATAAGTGTCGCTAAAAATATATTAAAGCACCTCAAAAAAGCTCCTGCTCTTGAGAACGTTATTGAAGGGTTACCACAAGATTATTGGCATGGCTGGAAAACTATTCGATTTGGACCAGATGGAAAACTCTACTTTGCAGTAGGCTCCACATGTGATGCATGTATAGAAAAAAAGAATATTTTGGCGACTATCAACAGAGTTGATATTAAAACCAAAAGAATAGAAAGGGTCGCAAATGGAGTGAGAAATAGTGTCGGATTTGATTGGCATCCACTTACAGGAAGATTTTGGTTCAGTGATAATGGAATGGATGCTTTGGGACATTATGCTCCCTCGTGTGAAATTAATTCACTTTCTGAATTAGGACAACATTTTGGGTGGCCTTATATGCATGATGATTCTAATCAACACCCAAAGTTGTTTTCACGAAAGCCAAAAGATTTAAATTTGGTTGCCCCTGCCTTTAAGCTAGGGCCTCATGTTGCTCCCCTTGGAATTCATTTTTATAGAGGCAATATGTTTCCAAAAAGATATAAAAACTCTCTTTTTGTCGCCGAGCATGCATCTGAGGCAGGACTAAATAAAGAGGGCTACAGAGTCAAAAACCTCCTTATACAGAGTGGAAAAGTGATAGAGTCCAAAGTTTTTCTTAAAGGCTGGATCAAAAAGACGGGAGAGATTTGGGGTAAGCCCACTGCATTTTTAGAACTACCTGATGGCTCCCTTCTTGTAAGTGATGATCATAATGATAAAATTTATCGAATAAGCTATACCAGATCTTTCTGGGAGAAATTACAGTCTTATTTCTAGATTAAATTCAAATACCCTTTTGCGGCTATAATACTTCTCACCTAAGAGACTAGTTTCTTAAATTTGACTTAATTCTTTTCTTAAGAAGATTTAATTTCATTATCCCTTCTGCATCATAGGCTTTTAATTCAAGCTCATAAAAGGGAATATCGGTATATTGCACTCTAACAGCTTCTTTTTGGGCCATTAGATTCATCTCTAATGAGTCAACAAGAAGACTCAAAATTTCGATTTTATTACCTTCATCATCTTCAGTATTATATTTAATTTCGATATTCTTACCTTCACACTTAAATAATTGAGCATAAGACTTCAAAGTCATCATTGTACTAGATTGATTAAGATAACTATTTCTAAAATAGCAAGATGAGCGTGAGAAATTGATAGTAAGTATTGGTGTAAGTTCAGAGTCATTTAGTAAAAAAAGATCTTTGAGTTCAGTATCTTTGAGATTTCCAAAGTCATATCCAGTAGTTACCTGAGGGTATAAATCAATGACTATAGAATCTTCCGTGGGAGTCACCGTCATCGCGATCTCCTTACCTGAATTGTATTGAATTTCGACAGGATTATCGTAGGCCAAACTATACATTGAGCCAACTACACTTAAAGCAGCCATTAAGATTTTAAACTTCATTTTCAGACCTTGGTTTTAGTTCATCCCCTGACTATGGGAAACTCAAAAAAAAGTACAGTTAAAACCGAGATAGGGCGATTTTTACAGGGTGAATAGCTGCCTAAAGATTGTACATTCAAGTGCCGAAAAGACTCAAAGCAGGTGGTAAAATGGAAAAAATATTCGTAATTATATTAGCTTTAAGCTTATTTTCAATAAGCTCGTTCGCAAAGAAAAAGAAAAAAGAGTCTCGTAAACCCTCTAATTTCTCAAGCTGCAAGGTAACTAAGCATAGTAATGGTGAATCATTGGAATCAACTACCGTTGAGGGAAATGGGATTACCTATCTATACAATTCGAATTCAGAATTAAAAGTCCTAGAAGTCCCAGCTAGTGGGGAAGACTACGAAAAATCTTATCGTGTCGAGTATACATCTTGGTGGGATCCTCAAAACAAAAACAATTTTTTTAAGCTCGCACTACAGTGCGATCGACTTTCAAACTGCTCTGCTTATCGTCAAAGCTCGATGAGTGGCGAGAACTTCAAAAACGATCTCGCTGTAAAGCCCAGTGGATACGGAGCTGCTCTCTATTATGGCGGAAGAGATGTCTTAACTGCCGCCTATAGTGATGGCGGTTTTTATGTTGATTTTCTTATGAAGAAATCACCAACGACTACGGAGGGAGCTAAGATTGAATGCTACTAATCTTTCCCTCATTATTTTAATGTTAATGACATTTAACTCTTTCGCTCAAGAGAGCGAGTCGTCCACACCACCAGTACTGACCGGGGCTGCTGGACCTATCGATAGCGAAAATCCAAATTTGATTACCTTTAGAACCGAAGATAGAAATTATCAACTCAATATGGAAGCTTCTGGCTTTCCCCCAGCATTGAGACAGCAATTACAAAACAATATTGAAAACCCAAGAATTGAATCATTTAATATTCCTAGCAATGCCATTGTCTCGTCTGAACGAATTCCCTTTGGAACCAGAGGGGATTGTAACGAGCTTCCCATAACCTGTGACGATTTAACTGATATCGTTCGAGCAGGTGGAGAAGATATGCAGCTTTTGGATTTTTTAAGAGCGATCCCAGGCGGAACTCTTGAAGGGTTCACCTTTATTACCAATACAAGATCACTTCAAAGAGGTGAAGGCTCTCACTTAGTAGACGAAGAGAATCCAAGAGTAATTAGACAGTCAATTGATGGAAAAGTGACGATTTCTTTCGTTTGTCATCCTGAACAGGATAAACATAACTCAGTCGAAATTATTTGCTTTAATGATGAGACCGAGAGTTTTGAGACTCTAAGTTATAACTTCAGTAACCCGGTTGGTGAAGGTGAAGGGAGAAGAATTGAAGAAAACCCTCAATCCTGTATCAGCTGTCATGGAACGAGTGATAAAAATGGTGTTGAAGGATCTGGAGCCCAACATATTAAGCTTAATTGGCCTGAATACTTCTTTTGGGGTGACTGTAATCCTGAAAGAGGAATCACCATGTACGGTATGAGTGATGATAATATGTGCTCTGGAAATTTCAGAGCAAGACTGGGAGATAGATCTAGTGGTCCTTCTTATAGTTTTGACGGCTGTAGTCGAGCAGCAGATCGAGCCACTCACGAAGGCTTAATCGCAGATTTTTCTAGGTTCAGACAACAAGCACAGACCAATGAGTGTCTTGGAACTCTTCCTTGGGCGACTTTACCTGAGGAAGGACAGGAGAGAGTTGGACTCGAGTTAGCTTGGACAAATGAAGATTATTCAAATTATCCTTATGCATGTAGGGCCCAAAAACAAGTCACTAATGACCCTACAAATATTCCTGATAATCCTAAATCAGATCGTATAGGTAATTATAGCTTAAGAACCAATGCTAGAATGACTGATACCTATGGGCATTTAACCGCAAGAAGAAATGCCAGACTTTTTAGAGACAACCCAAGGTATGACCAATTTAAGTATTACTTAGCCATGGAGGGACTTAGAGATTGCTTAACCCCTCAAGAGAGACAAGAGTTTGCTGACCGAATGGGAATAACGGTAGACCCCTCTCCTTCCTCTACCCGATTGGCCCCTCAAAGATTTCCATTGGCGAGAGCCTATGGAGAACAGGTTGTTGGTTTTGGAACAAATGATTGGACAATGCACCCCCCGGCTCACCTCTCTTCAAACCCAAGAGCATCAACAGATGTCTACAATACAGTTATTTTTTCAGACTCTAATACAGATCATTCAATATTAGATGTTACCTTAGGTTGACCTGCCCCCCAAATTTACTCACATAATAATTGGTACTATAATACCAACTAAAGGAGTCAATTTATGGGAATGGTTCGCTACAAAGAAGAGCAAAT
>PAMZ01000004.1 GCA_002707495.1 Halobacteriovoraceae bacterium
AATTTGCTCTTCTTTGTAGCGAACCATTCCCATAAATTGACTCCTTTAGTTGGTATTATAGTACCAATTATTATGTGAGTAAATTTGGGGGGCAGGTCATAGGGGAAAAACTTGAACACATTCCAGCTTTTGCCTCACATTTCACGCCCGCATTTGTCGTAAACTTCTTGTTAAAACTAAAACTGCATGATGGATTAAAGTTGAATCTTTGGTGGCCGACTATGACAGTGACATCCATTGTGATCCATCCATCCTGACAATCATTTCGGTCATGATCAATTCTAATTCTTGGTGCGGAATAAACGAGAGTCGTAATCATTAGAATTGGAAGTATCAATAAGTAATTGAGCTTCAACATAAAGCTTCCTTCGTTTTTGAACCATAAGATCTACCTTGGATAGGAAGATTCATCAAATGACTATGTAATAAAGTAGTGATCTACTTGATAGAGGAAAGTAGATGCATAAATAATTGAAATATTTAGGTAATTGATTTATATCTTCGGTATTACTGTTAGCCATATCCATAGGAGTAAGTCTTGATTGATATTGGACAAATGAATGAGTTGGAAGTTCATCGCAAGCTTAAGTCTTGCTACCTTCTGAGAGCTACAGATTTCGATATCGATGTCACTCTTCCCATTGAAGAGGTAGAGGGAGATTTAGAGATTGGAGATCGGGTTGAGGTTTTTGTCTATGTAGGAAGTAAAGATGAGCCAGTGACTTCTTTGAAAAAACCTAAGGCCATGGTGGGAGATTATTTTGTAGCCTCGGTTGTTGAGAACCATCAGTTTGGGTCCTTCGTAGATTGGGGAATATCAAAAGACCTATTAATTCCTGATACTGAACAAAAAGAGCGAATGGGTGTGGATAGATTCTATATCATAAAAGTCTGTTTGGATGAGCGGACGAATAAAGTTTATGGAACAACTAAAATTGGAAAGTATCTTGAAGACACCACCTTCGATATAAAAGTTAAAGATAGGGTAAAAGTAATTCCTGCGAAAAAGGAGGAGTTAGGTTTTCGAAGTCTCGTGAACGGAAAATATATCGGAATGATTTATTATAATGAGGTTTTTCAATATATTGAATTAGGTAAAGAGCTTGATGGAATAGTTAAAAAGATTCGGCCAGATAATTTAGTTGATATTTCTCTACAAAAACTAGGAATTGGAAATTTAGAAGACTCTCAAAGCGTGATAATCAATTATCTCAGTTTGAAGGGGGGAAAATCCCCATTAAACGATAAAAGCTCTCCTGAAGATATTCGAAGAGAGTTAAAGATGAGTAAAAAGACCTTTAAAAGCGCAATTGGCATGCTCTACAAGAAAAAACAAATTCTTATTCATTCAGATGGAATTGAGCTTAACTATAAGAGTCGTAAATGAAAGGAAGTCAAGAGTGAATCGACCTGATTTTATTAAACATTGTGAAGAGCTAAGAACAAATGAGACCTTTTCCTATCCAGGAGATACAGAGACATTTGGAACAGGAGCTTCTCTAGGGCGCAAATTTGGATTGGAGAGAGTTGCTATCAATTATGAAGTTCTCGAGCCAGGAGATAGAAGTTCATGGCCGCATGCTCATAAAGTAGCAGAGGAATTTATCTTTATATTAGAAGGTAGCCCTCAGGTGTGGATTGATGGAATTGTCTACGATCTAAAACCTGGAGACTGTGTTGGACTTCCCGGGGGAGCGGGCCATGCTCATACACTTATCAATAACTCAAAAGAAAATGTCAGAGCGCTCGTTATGGGAGAATGTCATGTCCCAACTGATAAAATTTTCTATCCTATGCATCCAGCACGAGATCAAAAAATGCGTGAGAGAGGTGCCTTTTGGGAAAATCATCCTAAAATGGATTTAGGTGATCACGACGGATGGTCAGATTTAAAAAGACCTAAGGCTTGAGTGGAGTGCAAGATGAATATTGAAATTAGAGAGATGTTAGAAGGTGAATTTGAAAGCTCAATTCACCTAGGTCAGGATCATTATATTGAAGGTAAAGCGAAAGCGATGAATATCTCGTATGAAAAAGCTCGTGAGAAAGCATTACAAGAGTACAATCAAATTTTACCTGAAGGATTCCATACAAAAAATCATAATTTTTATACTGCTTTAGTGGATGGCGAGTATGCAGGCTTCGCCTGGGTACATATAAAAGAGGAGGGAAGTAAAACTTCAGCCTGGGGATATGATATTCAGGTTAAGGAATCCTTTAGGCGAAATGGAGTCGCTAAACAAATCTTTAGGGAACTGGAAGCTGAGCTTAAAAAGTTGAATGTTAGTGAGGTCAGTTTTCATGTCTATGCAGACAATTTTAGGGCCATTCCTCTCTACGAGCAATTTGGGTTTAAAACAACTAATATAGTGATGAGAAAAGAGATCTAGTAAAAGCAGTTTTGCTAGGGCCAAAATGACCATTTTTTCTACACTCTATGTAATATCTTCTAACTTGGCTTCCATCGCATCTTGTTTTCCTTTATAGTGATTCTCGCGAGGGCATGAACCTTTATCTTGGGGTATTAAATGCCAATTTTAAATTCAAAAAATGTAGCGTCGCTAATTCTAGCGACTCTGAGTGTTTCAACTGTTTCAGCTTCTGTCGTTTACCAAAAAAATCATTGGTATTTAATCGATTATTCTGCCAGTGATCCAAATAGCACAGCCTGTGTTATGGGAACTAGTGAGCAGAAAAATGGCGTGGATTATCGTCTTGAATTTTTAACTTTTAAAAATTCCGATGGACCGACTGAACTACAAATTAACCAAGTTGGGCAAGGTGGAGCGAAATCCATGACGACAACGATCGGTAATGGTCAAAAACTCGCTTTTGCAACTCTAACAGATGTCGGAAACTCCAAGACTTTGATGAATATTCCTCAAGGCCATGCTGGACTGGTTAGATACTTTGAAAATAAGGGTGAGCTAAGAATGTACCCAGCTGACGGTTCTCGGGATCGTGGTGTTAATTTTGAAGATGCAGGATTCTCTGAAGTTAAAGAAAGGTTTGAGCAAAGATGTCTCGGAGGAAAAAGCCTAGTCGATTCAAGCTTTGAGAATTCTTTTTTGAGAAACTCAAATCTTAATATCGATCCTGCGGCTATTGATATAAACTCTACTTCCACGCTAAGAGACTTATACTATCAAGGTTTTAGAACTCATGGTGAAATCGGAGCTAATAATGATCAAATTGCTGCTTTAAGAGCACAGTTTGCGACTGAACTAAGAGAGCAGTCTCATCTGCAATCTACAATTGCAGATCTATCGAATAGAATCAATGCAAATCCTGAATCTCAAATACTTTCACTACTTTCAAGTTTAGATCGTGCTATTCCTGGGCAGAGACAAGCAGTGGAAACGGCCACTAGAAGTAGGGACCGTGCTGAAAATGCTATCGCACCCCTAAGAGCTGAGCATCAAAGAAGGTCTTCCTTTGCTCAAAACGAAAGAGCTAGGGCCACCAATGCTCAACAAGATATTAATAATATGACACGAGAAATCGATCAAAAAGAAACTATGATTGAGCAATTGAGAAGAGATATCATTCAAGCAGAGAGACTATTAGTGAGTTCTAGAAATAGACTTCCTCGAGCAAGAAGAGATTTCGAACAGGCACAAAGACAGAACACGGCTTATAATCCTGAGTCAGATTTCCGTCAAAGAGTTCATGGAAATGCTCAATGGAGACGAGTAAACGAAGCCCTACCTGCTGCGAGAATTGCCGAAGACCAAGCGGAAGCTGCAAGAGATGCAGCCCATGATGAAAAAGAGCGACTTGAAGATGTATCAAAAGCTTGTCGAAGAGTAAGAGGTAGAGATTGTTCTGCTGAGGTAGAAGCTCATCGCACAGCTCTTTTAGAATATAGACGTCTTGAAGATATCGAAGATGATGTTGAAAATAGACGTCAATCTCTCGAGAGTACAAAGAGCTCTATTGAGCGGAGAGCAAGAAATGAAGTAAATGCAATTGTAGCTGATCTAAGAAGAGATCTTGAAAATGCAAGTGCTGCGCTGGTAGATCTTCAAAATACAATAAGATCAAATGAAAACTTTATTGCAAGAGCTCAGCGAACAGATATACCTAACCTTAGAAGAGATATTAGACAATTGGATAATCAACTTACTCGTGCACATTCAACCTTAAGATCAAGTGCTCCTGAAGCGGATAGACTTGAGCGTGAACTGGCCCAATATGAACAAAGAGTTGGATGGAATGCAAAAGCATCGGCTCTACGTTCAGCTCAGAATAATTTAAATCAAAAAACAAGTGAGCTTAACCGATCACTTAATACTCAAAGAAGAGCACAATCTGATCTTATAGATGTAAGACAATATCAAAGTCAGCTGAATCAAAGTAGAGCGCGTTTAGTAGAGGTTGATGCGTCATTAACACCATTTGAGAGTGCTAATGCCAATCTTCAATCGCAAGGAAATATTCTTTCAAACCAACTTCAAAATCTTAAAGCACAATTTGATAACATAATTGAATAAGTATTAGCTAATTAATCGACAAGGGGTCTTAGGGCCCCTTTTTTTTCGTCATTTTGCCTCGAGTTGGTTAAGATCATTTCCACGAGGTTTTTATGATTTTTTCAAGTATTAGGGCGAAATATCCCCGAAAATTTAATATCACGGTTATTTATACCATCCTAAATAAAGTCTTTGATTTAGCTCCACCTTTTTTGATTGGAGTCGCAGTAGATATAGTGGTGAAAAAAGAAGAAAGTTTAATTGCCGGATTTGGGATCAAGGATACTTGGGATCAATTAGTATTAGTTTCGATACTCACAGTCCTTGTTTGGGCACTTGAGTCTTTTTTTGAATATTTGATGGAAGTGGGCTGGCGTGAATTAGCTCAAACGGCACAACACGATCTTCGTGATGAAGCATTTACCCATGTTCTTAATCTAGACCTCGAGCAAATTGAATCACGTTCAAGTGGAGAGTTGATGTCGATCTTAAATGACGACATCAATCAGCTCGAGCGCTTTTTAAACATGGGAGCTTACTCCATGATTCAATTATGTGTAACGATTTCAGTCATTGGAACAGCCTTTTTTATTATGGCGCCTGAAGTGGCGGTTTTTGGAATGATGCCTATTCCTTTCATCATTTTGGGGAGTTTAAAATTTCAAAAATTTCTTGAGCCGAAGTATAAAAGTGTTCGCGATCAAGTTGGTCTACTTAATTCAGAGTTTTCTAATTCAATTCAGGGGATCCAAACAGTAAAAGCATTTGCCAACGAAGCCTTAGAACGAGATAAAATTTCTCAGTATTCGACAGCATATATGGCCTCAAATTATTCGGCTATCAAAATTAGCTCTCTTTTTACTCCCTTGATTAGAATGCTGATTCTTTGCGGATTTTTAGTAAACCTTCTTTATGGGGGATATCTCACATTAGAGGGATCTTTGGAGGTTGGAACCTATTCAGTTTTGATTTTTATGATTCAAAGACTTTTGTGGCCTTTAACGACATTGGGACAAATGCTTGATCTGTTTCAGAGAAGTAATGCTAGCTATCGGCGGGTTCTAGATCTCTTAAAAATTGAGCGAAAAATTTTAAGTGATCAGACCCCATTTTCACCCTCTGATCAGTCTATTGAAATCTCTGATTTATATTTCTCCTATAGTGAAAGGGAGCCTCTGTTTGAAGGTATTGATTTAAAAGTAAATCACGGTGAGACTGTCGGTTTAGTTGGAGGGACAGGTTCTGGAAAATCTACCTTAGTAAAAATTATTCTTCGCTTCTATGAAGGGATGTCAGGTAGAATTAGAATTGGTGGAATTGATATTAAAGAATTAGATATTTCAAGTCTTAGAAAGAATATTGGGTACGTGGGACAGGATGTTTATTTGTTTCATGGGACTATTCTCGAGAATATTGCTTACGGAAGCCATGAACTAAGTAAAGAAGACACCATAGAGATTGCAAAACTTGCTGAGGCACATGAATTCATCACTAGCCTTCCTAAAGGGTATGACACAATTGTTGGAGAGAGAGGCCATCGACTTTCAGGAGGGCAGAGACAGCGAATTTCTATTGCCAGGGCGCTTGTTAAAGAACCTTCGATTCTCATTTTAGATGAAGCGACTAGTGCTGTTGATAATGAAACCGAAGCTGCGATTCAACGTTCTCTTGCAAGGGTGAAAAGGGGAAGAACCACAATTATCATTGCCCATAGACTTTCAACTGTAGTCGACGCAGATAGAATTTATGTTCTCGAAGAGGGGAAAATAAAACAAACTGGATCCCACCAAGAGTTAATTGCTCAAGGTGGAATTTATAAAGATCTTTGGAATGTTCAAACGGGTAGTGTTAGTAATTCATTCTAAGCAGGCTTTTATGGCAGCTTTAAGCTCAGAGTGATTTTTAATATATGTCCCCTTATTAGATCCGCCGTGAGCTTCACATCCAGCATGTGAATGAATGCCGATTATCTTTTGGCTTTTCTCGAGGATGATACTTGAACCAGAATTTCCTCCCATAGTATCAACTGTATGCTTTATTAAGGCCCAATTAAACAAGCTTCCGGCTGCTGTGAGTTCTCCAGTATGTGTCTGCTGCGCAAAGTTTCCAGTATCATCTTCAGTGTCTCTGCCATAACCGGTGATTCTAATTTTGCTGCCGCGGCTGACTCGCTTGAATGAGACATCGTAGTAGCCTTGTACTTCCCCTGGCAGTCTTCCGGTTATTTCATTAGGTTTAAATTTAAACACGGCCCAGTCCTTACCCGGTCCTTCTGCTTGAAGACTGATTGAGTCTTGATCAATCATATAAACATCTTCAGGGCTTGAGGGTTGGGGAGTCGTATCTTGAGAAATAGGTGTATTAAATTCTGCTCTGATCAAGACTCTTTCACAATGGCCTGCAGTAATAGCGCAAGAGTCACTAATTAAAGTTGCAGTACAACCTCGGTTTGACTCAAGAGTTGAAAGTCTTCCTATCCGCGGTTCAAAAGAAAGCACTCGGTTATCATCAATGCCACAAATTGATTTACTTGGTGAAGCTAATAGGGGTGTTGATGTTAATAGAATTAACAAGAAACTGACAATTTTACTCATGTACCCTCCTTGATACAAGACTATTTTAATCATAGATTTTTGAAGTGTGATCTCAAATTTTCTCACATTTGGATCAATTCCTCCTTTTTAGCTAGTTTAAGGCTTAAGAAGTTTTTATTGGACAAGCTTTTTAATGATTTGAGAACATAAATTATTCACGGAGGATATAATGTTTAAATTAGTTTTTTTAGCTAGTGTCATAGCTTTTTCTTACAATTCTATTGCCTGTACCGAAGATGGCAGAGAAGGAATTGCTCCGAAAAATAATTTATGGATTGATAGCGAGGTCAAATCTCTTAATGGGATGGATGAGGCAAAGTTTAATGAAGTCATCGATACTGTAGAAGATGTCTACAGACCAATCATAGAAGCCGAGGGTGCCAGATTTAAAGTGAATCGTTATTGGAGCAATGGAACAGTCAACGCTTCTGCGTCTCGAAGTTGGGGAAGGTGGATTATCAATATGTATGGTGGTCTTGCTAGACATGAAAAAGTTACCGCTGATGGATTTGCATTAGTCGTTTGTCATGAGATTGGACATCATATTGGAGGAGCTCCTAAGAAAACTCGGCGAGCAGGACGTAATGGAACGCAAAAGAGATGGGCCACCAATGAAGGACAAGCAGACTACTGGGCCACGCTTAAATGCTTAAGAAAAGTTTGGAGAGGTGATGATCACAGTTCCATTCTTTCAAACATTGTAGTTCCTGAAATTGTAAAAACAAATTGTGAGTCTCAATTTTCTAATCTAGAAGATAGACTGATCTGCCAAAGAGCTGCGTTGGCAGGACATAGTATTTCGACCTTGTTTCAAGATCTGAGAAATCAAACTACGATTCCTGATTTTTCAACTCCAAGCGAGGATGAAGTCTCACAAACTATGCATGGTCATCCAGGGACACAATGTCGCTTAGATACTTATTTCCAAGGTGCTCTTTGCGGCCAATCAGAGGAGATTGACGTAGATCAAGAAGATCCTAGAGTAGGAAATTGTAATAGAGTGGATGGAGACCCATTAGGAGTTAGGCCTCTTTGTTGGTATAAGCCGCTGTAAATTCAAGAAAGTAAAGTGTTTATATTTCTGACAGTCTAGATAAATCCTTCAATAGATGTACTACTAGCGAAAAATTAATCTATGCTCTTATTTACATGAAAATGATAGTTTTTTTCTTATTCTTTGCCTTTCTCAATCTGTATTGTCTGCGAGCAGTGAGGAAAGATCAGTGGAGTTCTACTTGGATCACCACCTTGATTATGAATGCCTAGAAGAGCCTTGCGTGGATGTATTTCCAGAAATGTCTTTTATTGAAGAAGATAATTATCGACGAGACTTAAAATTTTCAGCCTTTAGAGTTAATATGCACGAAACTTCAATTGAGTTTATCAGTCCTAGAATTAATAATCGAGTCATCAGTCCAACCACCATGAGGTGTACCGAGTATAAGCGAAATTTCTTTGGCTATGAAGTTTGCCAAAACTGGACAACTGTAGATATGAGTCATGCCCTTTGTTCTCAATTGGGACTTGGGCAAACAGATGGTATTGCAAGAAGCGAGTACACAAGTTTTCGCTCAACTCGTTATCCAATATTGTATAAGTACAGCGAGACACGTGAGCTTTGGAATACAATAAGAATTGGAAGTTATCTCGCACCTGCGACAAATTATACAGGCATTCAAATATTAAGATGCAGCCTTTGAAGGGACTATCCCTCCCGTTTTGATCTTTAACTATTTGGTAGAAATCAAAAAGAGAGGGATGGAAAAAGAATAATTAAATATTCAGGACTAAATTTGAGTTACAAGGAAAGCTAATCCTCTTGCCATCAAATCTTCCAGAAAGTTTAATTTTCGAAACACCAAAGACTTCTATTTTTGCTTCAAATAATTCACCTTTTTCGCTGATTGCTCGAAGGCTTAGACTGCCGTCTTGAAGATTTTTTGTTGTATCAATTTGGGAAAGGCGCGCAAGAGTTCTTCCCGCACTTCTCAAAGTTCCCGAATCAGATTTAGTATCTAGGACCAAAGATGAAGCAACTCTACTTCCTGCATTGGGATAGGGTGAGCTAAAAGTTTGTTTTCCGCTGCAGATAAGATTATTTCCTGCAAAACTGTTAAAACTCAAAAATAAACCTGCCATAATAAGTGATTTCATATTGTCTCCTTTCAGTGACCCTCGCACCTTGAGTATAGGAGAAATTCTAAGTTAGATAAAATGAAATTAAACTATACATTATATAGCTTTAGGCTAACTGTTTATTGTCCGCGAAAGCTTTGTAGGTATTGATTTAGCTGGCCCTTTTCTCTTGTGTTTAAACTTCCACCCATCGGCATTGAATAAGTAGGGTCAGAGGAATTTATTCTCGCAATAGCTTCATCCACCCAAAGCTCATTTCGAGAGCTTGCGCTTTGAGTCCTAGCTTCATTAAGGGCAGCTAATCCAGCGTGACAAGTCGCACATTTGACACTAAATAATTGCTCGGGAGTTGTTTCAGCTTCGTCCTCTCTATCTACTTCAATAACATCTGTTTCAGGACATAAAGATAAGAGTTCTTCTCGATCTAAAATAATGTTTCTTGAAGATGCCATACTTTCAAGCTGAGAATAGTGTTGGTTTACTAACTGTGTGCAGATACTTCTATTAAGCGATAAGGCAGTTAAAATTGAATTTTGTCTGTCTTGGTGATCCGTTTGAAGACATATATCGATCCATTGCTCACCTAAAATTGATAAAATATTTTGCTCCCTAGTCGTACATTGACCAATTTCAAGGTTCTCAAGAACCGGATTACTAGAAAGAGCAAATGGGTTGGCGGTGCTAAAAGCAAATCCACCATCAGTATCTCTGTCAATATAAACAATAGTATCGTCTCTATTCCAGACTGGAAAATAAGAAGTTGCCCCGGCATAATTATTAGTGATTTTTCTGGTACTTCCATCAGTCAAATCATAAACAAAAATATCTTGGACTGTGCTTTCTGAAGTTTTAAAGTAATCAGTATCTTCAACTTGGTCGACTGCTTGATGAAAAACCAGTTTAGTTCCATCATAATTAAAGTCAACTTTACCTGCTTGAACTCCTAGGTCTTGAACAACCTCACAACTTCCATCGTTGGATAATGAAAAAATTTTGGTCGTTGGTGGGGTGTCATTCATGTCTCTTGCGGCCATGAGTCTCCCATCTTTTGATATCATTGGAAGTTTTATATCTCTATTTTCGCAAACGCGAGTAGGGGGGCCGTCGGCTCTAACCGAAGTTCTGCCAAACCTAGTTGAAACCCGATAATCCCTAAATGTCGATCCTTTTTCATCTGTAATGACTCTAATTAATGACCCATCAGGTTCCAGGTTAGCAGTTGATTGATAAACTCCAATCATTTCGTCGTCATCAAGTAAAAGAGCAGATTTATAATCTTCTGCGCTTGGAGAGTCTATGCTTCTTAGTCTTTCCATATCATAAAATTTTAGATCTCGCTGTAGTACCGGAGTCGTAAGAACTCTTCCATCCTCTGATGGAACGGGATCATACTGTCCTGGAAGGCTTTGTCTTTCTCCTGTGTCCAAATTTAAAACATAGTTAGTGCCTTCGCCGTTATAATAAACTTCGTTTCGATCAGGGTTGGTTCGAAAAAAGTAATTAGGTGTATCTTCAATTTCTCTTTTAGATATCAAATAAGGATTTTCTAATTCACAGATAGGGTCGTCTATCTCAGGAACTGCCGCTACTCGCTCAAATCCTGCATAAGTGTTAAATAGGAATAAAAATGATAAGATTGTAAATTTCATAGCTTACTACTCACAACTTCTTTAAGTCTTTCATAATTATCATAGCCAGGTCTTGGGTATCGTTCCAACTCTCCATTCTGATAAAATATTAGTGAGGGAAAATGAGTTTCAAACCCTCTATTGGATAAGTCACGAGAGTTCATGACTTGAGATTGAGAGATACTGGCACGACGAAGTGGCTCCAACTCTGCTCTTGAGTCATGCACAAGTGTTAAGCCGATTCCAAGTTCCTTTGAAAGCTTCTTTACTTCTTGAGCTCCAGTAACAGATAAAGTCATATGAGGTGACCATAAATAGATTATGCCGGATGTGTTTTTCTTTTTACTTTCTTCTAAAAGAGTTTGGAGCTTTTCATCTGTAAAACCATTATTTGTGACTTCTTGCTTAAGCGTTGATTCTACTTTTGCTACACATTGAGGTAGTTCGAACTCAAAGGTTTGTCTTAACTCGACAGTGTCTTTTGTTATAATAGTAGAACTCGGTGCGGCTGTCATATAGACCCAGTTTCCGATTTTATCTGTAGGACTTTTGAGAGTTTTGGTCTGATTAAAATTTACTCCCTGACTCCAGCTATACTCATGTCCCCAACTTAGGAGCAAAGAGAATACTTGTTCTTGGCAAGGAATATTGCTCAAAACAGTATTTGAGTAACCTATATTAGGCAGAACGCCAAAGATTAAAACTAGTTTCAAAAAGTATTTCATAGGAATTCTCCCAAACTAATATCGACTATAAGAAAGAGCTAGCTGAGAGAAAATAATTTGAGGGAAAAAAGTTCGTGGTCTTAAATATCTAAAATTAATACCCCAATTGGGTCACTTGAAAACTGTCTTGCAATATCAGTTCTATGGGCCAGTTCTTGGGCAGATAGAATCGTTTGTTCCAGCTCTAATTCTGTTTTGGGGAGAAGCTCGATTAATAGCTCCTTATAAATACTATTATATTCAATATTGCACTCGATCTGTGAGTCAGCATTTTGAAGACAATGAGCTATTCCAAAAACAGAGACAAAAGTATTGGGAATGTTCTCAGAGGCTTCAAAAACGACTTTTCTCATGGAAGTGGAGCCAAGTTCTGGAGGAAGTGTGAAGCTTAGAAATTTGGGGGCAATCTGGGCATCTAGAATTTCAAACGAATTAAAATCCTCTAGTTCAGGGCTTAGAACTGGGACTATATAAGTATCGGCCAGCGATTGAAAACATAAGAAAAGCGAGAAAGATATGCTTAAAAACTTCATAAAGACTCCTTATTGTTTTATAGGTCACTGAGTCGAAAACTGTCAAGAAACACTAACTCCACTATAATAAGTACCTCTTTTATTTCCATGTCTTATTAGTTTTTTCATCGAAACCAACTCACTTAGATCTCTAGAAGCAGTATTTCTTGAAATTTGAAAGCGCTTAGCATAATCACTCGGCTTAATGATTGTGCTGCTATTAATCTGTGCTAAAAGTTGAGCCTGTCGAATATTTAAATGCTCTGGATTAGGGTAAGCTTCGACGAATGGCCTTTCTTGAAAAGAAATCTCATTCTCACTTCGATCGAATTCTTCTACTTCTATCTGACCTTGTCTGAGATGAAAGAGAGGGGTTGAAAAAGAAAGTTTATTTTTGAGTCTTTTTAAAGTCACATAAATCTTATTGTCATGAATAAAAGAGTCGTACTCACCACCCCAGAAACTCTCATAAAGGGTTTTTTTGCTCCAAAGTCTCTGCGTAGATAATAATCTTAGAAGAGCTAGTTGATTGGGAGAGAGTTTTTTAATAATTTTGATCTCACCGCCTAGAGATATTAAAGTCTGCTCACGTCCAAAGGAGAAGTTTATCCAGTTTTTGGACGAATAGATTTTATTCAAAAATAAAATACCTAATAGATCTTCATTGTCGAGTTGGATCAGGATTTCAGAAGTTACCCCTTCTTTATCTATTCGACTTTTCCAAAAAGTAATACGTCCCTCTCCAGTGACAATTCCAATTTTTCTTTCTAGCTTCTTTAAACGTCTACTTTCAACGCCAAGTTGTGAATCTTCAATTTCAACAAGAAGCTTGCTAAAAAGGTATTGATAGAATTCGTCATTATCTTTTTCGCATAATTTAAGAGTCATATGTGCAATATTGAGTGCTATATCAATCTCGCCCTGTATTTTATGTATTTGTACGAGCTTTAGATTATATTCAAACAATTGACGTCTATGACCGAATTTAAATACGTAGGTAGATGCAGTTTGGAGTTCTGTCTTAGCTCTTTTTAAGTCACCTTTGAAAATGAGGATTTGAACCTTTAGCAGAAGAGCATTTGCATAACTATAAAAATCTTCGGGGAGAATATTTTTTTTCCAATTATCTAAACTTTTGTTTTGCTCTGAAAGGTTGACTCCCGCTTCAACTCGATAGTTTAGGAGGGCAAGGTGAATGACTTGGGAATTGAGATTTTTCTCTAACATATTAGCGAAATTTAAACTTAGGTTGAGATAATGCTCTCCTCGCGCGTATGCACCTCTTTTAGAAAAAGAGTGACCCGCCAAGTCGGTTGAAATCATACAAAAATAATCATTTTGAAGTTCAATGGCTATTTTGTAGGCTAAGTTTGCAAAATGGCAGGAACTTAGAAAAAAGCCTTGATAGAATCGAGTTAATGCCAGGCCTTGATACAAGTAATATTTATTTTTTTGATTTTTTTCTGATTCGTAATGATGATAAAGATCTAGAAATGCCTCCGAAATAGTTAAGTATTCTTGAGTCCTTATTGAACTTAAGAGCCAATAAAAATCAACTTCAACTTGATCTCCCTTTTCCCACTTTGTCTTTTGATAGAGGACTTGGGCTTGATCAATTTCTCCTGAGAAACTCAAGGCAGCTAGCAGGTACTTTTTGTCAGTTCCTCTGATTTGATGAGATTGGTCGATTATTTTGGAGTATTTACCGGTTTCAAGCCATTCTTTTAAATGAGAGTTCATACTTATAAATGCATCTTAATGCATCATTTTGTCAATAATAATCCATGTCGTCATTATATACGGACTTGCATAATAGAGCACGAAGCAGTTTTGGTTCTGCTTGGAAAGGAGATGGCATGAAAACTTTATTTTTATTATTTGTATTAGTGAGCTGCGATCAGCTAGCTTCCAGGGGAGACTTAGAGTTTGAGACTCAAGCTCCTTTAATGGTAGAAACTGAAGTTAGTTTTACTGAGCTTAAGGAAAAAGTTCTTGCACCGAATCGGTGTCTTAATTGTCATGGCTTTCTTGCCAATGAAGAAGAAGTCCTAGAAAGAGTAGAGCCTGGAAGACCTGAATTATCGATATTATATATTCTTTTGGAGAGTGGAAATATGCCACTAGGTGGACCCAAGGTTTCTGATGAGGACTTAGCTTTTTTGAAAGTTTATATTGAACAGCTAGATTCTCTAGATGAGTGATATTCTGAGTTAGGGGGCTGTTCTAAAAGCCCCCTTTTTTTAAAGGTAATTTAAATGATGCTTGATATGATCTTCAATAAAACTAGAAATAAAATAATAGCTATGATCATATCCTTCTCTAAAGTTTAGCTGAAAATCCTGTTCAACTTCTGTTGCGATATTTTTAAAATTATTGGTGAGAAGCTGTTCTTCAAGAAATTCATCACTTGTACCTTGATCTATCAAAATCGAATTTTTTGATTTGAATCCGGATTTTAATAGTTCACAAGCATCAAAATGACTCCATTCAGACTTATCCTCTCCCAGATACCCCGCAAATGCTTTCTGTCCCCAAGGACAGTTTATGGGGTTAACAATAGGGGAGAATGCAGATATTGACTCAAATAATTCTGAATTCTTAAGACCTAAAATCAAAGCTCCATGTCCACCCATTGAGTGTCCACATATTGAAATCTTATTCACTTTAAAGTCATCTTTCAGAATGTTGACCAGATCAGTAATAATATAATCTTCCATTTTATAGTTGTTATCGAAAGGGGCTTTTTTTGCGTTAAGATAAAAACCTGCCCCACTTCCAAAGTCATAAGAATCGTCTTCTCCGGGAAGGTTTAATCCTCTGGGAGAAGTATCGGGACAAATAATCATCGTATTTGTCCCTTTGAGATATCTTTGTGCTCCAGCCTTAGTGATAAAATTTTCATCCGTGCAAGTTAAACCTGATAACCAAATTATGGCTGAATCTATTTGAGATTCTTCCCTAGGTAGAAAAGCAGAAAATTTCATTTTTGTTTTAGTCGACTCAGAGTCATGTTCACAAAAAATCGTATTTCCTTCAAAGGTTTTATGGCTTTTTAGTAATTGATACATCTAAGACTCCATCGTGTAGTCAATAACACTTCTAATGGCCTTACCATCATGCATAAGTTCAAAAGCCTCATTTATTTTAGCAAGTGGCATTTTAAATGTGACTAAATCATCGAGGTTGATTTCACCACTCATATATTTGTCAACATAACCTGGAAGCTCAGTTCGTCCTTTTACTCCGCCAAAGGCACTCCCGCGCCATACTCTTCCTGTGACAAGTTGAAAGGGGCGCGTACTGATTTCTTGTCCGGCGCCTGCGACACCGATAATAATGGATTCTCCCCAGCCTTTGTGACAACACTCAAGAGCAGAACGCATCAGTTCAACATTTCCTACGCATTCAAAGGAGTAATCCACACCACCTTCAGTCATATCAACAATAACTTCTTGGATAGGTTTATCGAAATTTTTTGGATTAACGCAATCAGTGGCTCCGAATTTTTTCGCCATCTCAAATTTATCATCATTTATATCAATCGCGATTATACGAGAAGCTTTCACCATTTTTGCTCCTTGAATGACTGATAGGCCGATTCCTCCCAAACCAAAGACTGCAATAGTGGCACCTTCTTCAACTTTCGCTGTATTAAAAACAGCTCCAATTCCTGTGGTAACACCACAACCTAGAAGACATATCTTATCTAGGGGAGCCTCTTTACTGACCTTAGCTAGAGATACTTCAGGTAATACCGTGTACTCAGCAAATGTGGAGGTTCCCATATAGTGATGAATCATTTTTCCATCTTTTGAAAAGCGACTGGTTCCGTCAGGCATTAGCCCCCTACCTTGTGTTTCGCGCACACTAGAGCAAAGGTTGGTCTTACCTGAGCGACACATTTTGCATTCGCCGCATTCGGCAGTATATAGTGGGATCACGTGATCACCTTTTTCAAGGGAAGTGACTCCTTCTCCTACTGCCTCAACAATTCCACCACCCTCATGACCAAGGATTACCGGAAATAAGCCTTCTGGATCCTGACCTGAAAGAGTATAGGCATCAGTGTGGCAAACACCAGTTGCTATTATTTTTACGAGAACTTCGCCCTTTTTTGGCATTTCTAAATCAACTTCTTCAATTTTTAGAGGCTCATTTGGGCCCCAAGCGACTGCAGCTTTTACTTTCATTTTGTTCATATTTCTACCTTTGTTAGTTGAATTTTCATCATCCTAACAGAGTATAGATAATTTGCCAGCAGACTTTATTTAAACAGAGTCTTTTAGTCAGGGAAGGTCTCGATGGTTTTTCCTCGAGGCACTGAGTAGATTTTTAGTCTATAATTTTGAGGCAAGGAGATCCTATGAAATTTTGGCCTTTATTTTTAGTGTTTTTATTAATTGCTTGTACGTCAAACGAGAGAAAACTCGCTTCAGTTCCCACAAATAATTTGGACAATTACTGCATTAGTTTAAGAGGGAACGGTCAAAGGATGGCTGCACTATGGGGAGCACTTGCTAAGTCGGTTGAGTCATACGGATTTCCGAGAGCGATTAGTGGTGGGAGTTCCTCAACATATTCAATGTTTCTCTTAGAGAGTATGGAAATGAATCCATATCTTTCAAGAGAAAATCGAGATCTGGAGGGTGCGCTCTTACTTAAAAGTATGATGGGTTATATTGATTATCTGTTAACGACTAAACTTTTTAGAGATCTTGCTATTTTGGCGGATGATCCCAATACATTTGAAGAAGTGGAAAGGCTTCAGGCTCAACTTGCGAGAACGAATGATCTTTCTGGCATAAGAAGAATAGCTGGGCAGCTAAGATTGGCATGGTCGGTGATTTTTGACTCTAGAAAGAGACGAATAGCTAGAGTCTTTGATCATGATGATATCAAAATGTTGATGAGTGACGAGTTTTTTAATCAATATGCTTCAGGGGCTGACGCCGAAGCTGATTTTGATCGAGTTCAGAACGATCCAAATGCAAGTGCAGAAGATTTACGTTTAGCAGCTCAAAGATATAGTGAGATATTAACTTATAGAAAGGACCAATTTGGATTAGCTCTGCAATATTTTGGAAATTATAATATTCAGGAAAATGCTAATATATTTTTTAGACCTGGACCCTTAGACTTTCACGGATTTGCAAAATTATTTAATCGTGCTGCGAATTTTTATGCGGGAAGAGGATTTACAGAAGAAATTGCGCAAGACTTTAGAAGTTGGATTTCGACTTGTACTCCTGGAAGTGAAGGTAAGCAATGGGGAGAGATTGTAAGTGCAAAATCCCAGTGCAAAAGAATGTTTGATAATATGCTCGAGGATTTTTTAGAAGAGCAAAAAGCAGCTGAGCTTGGATATAAAAGAGAGTACTACCGAGTGACATCAAGCCGAATTAGACGGCATAGAGATGTTCCTTTTTCTTTCCCACAAAGAATAGATGATCTTGTGGCCCAAGGTATTCTTACTATTCCAACGACTGGGGTCATTATGGGGGATAGTGCCGCGAGATTTAATCAACTTAAGGCGGATTTTTCTCGTACCACAGATCCAGAATTCGGAAGACAGTTCTCTGCTTCGATCGACGATCTGAGAATAGGTTATTGGGGAGCACCCGGAGTTTTAAATCAGATTGAGTCTAATCTATCGAGGCCCTTTCAAGATAGCTTTGGAAGAAGACTGGATTTTAGAAATGATTTTAAATCTCAGCTCTTTTATCCTTTGTATCATGCAAAATGGTCTGAGGTTTTTAAAACTTCACCAGCAGAACCTTCACTGACTAATATTAGACCCATGCCTAGAAGAGAGGATATGGTAAGTATCGGAGGCTGGATGGATCATCTTTCTGGACCTGTTTTAAAATCTGCCGGCTGCCAGAGAGTTGTTACCATTACTAAAGGAGATGGTGTTGGTGCCTTTGGAGGTGGGATGATTAAGAGGATTTTAAATCTAGAATATCCTAGTTGGGAAGAGCTCGGAAATCTTTCAAGAACTGGAGATCCAGATGATACTTCAAGTATTTGGTCTCGCTTTCAAAACCTGGCCAATCCGAACTCTAGTTTTAATAACGGACTTCGAACTGCAGATGCTATAGTTTGTGCCAATTATGATCTTCTTGAGTTTGGAAAAGATCCCATGAGCGCATTTTTTAATGATGGTTATTCGGCTCCTCTTTATTTAAAAGCTCATGTTCGAAATGATTTTTTAAATAATCATAATTTTGTGAGTACGATAAATCGCTCTGATCGAAATAATGAGAATCCACCTTATATAAGTTGTTTTCCTATTACCGAATGATTATTTTTGTCCTATTGATGTTGTCAGGGAGTGTAAGCGCCCAATGCGTGGAGGATGCTCCCTACTCTTTTTCGACTTCAGGTTTCTCAGAGACAATGGGGAGATGGTTATTTTCTGGAGATGGAATCATTTGGAATTACCCAAGAGATAAGAATGAAGTTTTCCTAACTTTCGACGATGCTCCAAGTTTGAAATATACCCCGAGTGTTTTAGATGTCTTAAAAAAGTACCAGGTGAAAGGGAGTTTTTTTGTTATTGGAAATCGTTTAAAAAGTGAAAAAGAAAAAACCATTTTAAGAAAAATTTCTGAGGATGGGCATGATATCTTTCCCCATAGTAGAGATCACAAGAACTCTTTATTGTGGCAAGATCCCTATGATTTATTAAGGGAAATTAGTGAAATAGAATTAGAGATTACAGCCATAACAGGAAAAACCTATCCAAAATTATATCGACCGGCGTGGGGTATTATTCCTGAGGCTCATCGAAAATTATTAGTTCAAAATGGTTATAAAATTATTCTTGCTGATGTTTTTGGAGGATATTTTTCATTACCTCGCTTTGGTTTTGATGAGCCTAAATCCAAAATGGTTCCTTATCTTTTAGAAAACACTAAACCAGGGTCAATTATTGTTTTACATAATGGCGAAAAACGATCTGATGGTGTTTTTGATAGTGACTGCCTAGAGGAAATCCTTGAAGTATACCTGCCAAAAATAAAACAAAAATTCTCTCTGAAATCTTTAAGTCAAAAGCAAGACTAAAACATTATTATTGGCGTTATTGTCTAAGTTTGGCAAAATAGGCACGGGAGATTATATATGTTTAATAAAGTTTTTGTGATTAGTATTTTTTCTTTTTTATTGAGTGCTTGTTCAAGTTTTCAAGGAGGTAACAATAATAGTTTTGACCTTCATCTTACTTCGTTTGAATACCCCTTTCCTGTAAAATATTTCGACTTAAAAAGCCAACGAGAAGATCTCAAAATGGCTTATATGGACTTAAATTCGGATTCAAAAAAAATCATTGTGCTATTGCATGGAAAGAATTTTTCAGGATTTTACTGGGAAAGAATTGCATCAGAACTCGTTAAACGTGACTTCAGAGTTATTATCCCTGATCAAATTGGATTTGGAAAAAGTAGTAAGCCTAAATACTATCAATATAGCTTTTATAATTTGGCCCTTAACACTAAAAAACTTTTAGATAAGCTTGAGACACGAAATTTTATTCTGGTAGGGCACTCAATGGGAGGGATGCTGGCAACTCATTTCACTTATCAATATCCAAAAGTAGTAAAACAATTAGTCATGATTAATCCTATTGGATTAGAGCCTTATCTTAAGTATGTTGAGTATAAAGATCCCCAGTTTTTTTACGAAAATGAACTTAATAAAACTCCCGAAAAATTTAAAGAATATCAAAAAAGAAATTACTATGATGGAAAGTGGAAGCCTGAATACGATAAATTGCTAATCCCTTTGACAGGCCAAATGCGTGGAGATGATTGGAGTAGAGTTGCTTGGAATAATGCCTTAACTTACGGGCCTATCTTCAGTGAAGACATCACAAGTAAATTTAAGGATATCGATAATCAAGTCCTTTTGATAATAGGGATGAGAGACAAAACTGGACCTGGTCGATTTTGGAAGAAAAAGGGTGTGAAATATAAATTAGGACAATACGATAAACTTGGAAAATTGACGAATCGTGCTTTAAAAAACTCCCATCTTGTCGAGCTTTCCGGCTTGGGACATATGCCTCAATTTGAAGATTTCTCCAGGTTTAGCTCCGCTTTTTTTGACAATTTAAGACCTTAAAATGATGAAGAATTTTCCAGGTAACTTGTTGTAAATCAATAGATATAGTAAATCGAGTCCATAAATAAAGGACTGGTTATGAAATCTCACTTAATTCTGATTTTTGGAATCTTTGGATTTTGCTTAAATGCATTTGCAGCTGACTTACCAGTGGCTTCTGATATTGATTTTAAAACAGGTATGATGTGGGAGTGGAGTTATAAAAATAGTGATGGAGATATCTATTCAGTAGAGCGCTATAAACTGGTAGATATCGAGACTTTTCAGTTAAATACAACTCTGCGCTTTGAAATGTCTACGAGCTACAATGGAGGCCCTTTTGAAGTGCATCACCAATTCACTATGAATCTCAGACAATGTTATCGAAGCCATTTGAATCCAAGACAGCGAATGGGATTTAATCTTCGAATGTATCCTATAAGAAATGGAGAAATTGGTAGGTATGTACTGGCCCCCTCAGTAGCTTTCGAGGAGAAATTTAACTGTAATGGTAATATCTATGAGAATAATTGGCGCTATGAAACTAGTTTCTCCACTGTGGTGAATCCAATTTTGGGTGAGAGAGCTGTTTTTTATCAGAAAGATAAAATTAAAAAAGGAGCCCAGTTAACTGGGGCATATGACACTCAAACTGGGATCATGTTGAAAAAAGTTTTCAATCCTGGAACCGAGAATGAATACACTTCAGAGCTTACAGATTTAATCAGTTATTAAATTTCAAAATTTTCTGACATAAATCCTTTGATAGAGTAAAATTTTACTATAAGTAAAACTTATCCTAAACCCAGTTAACAAAGGAATGAGAATGGACTCGATTGACACTGGTATTACAGCTTGGATGCTAGTTTCCACAGCTTTGGTTTTATTAATGGTGCCTGGACTTGCTATGTTTTATGGTGGTCTGGTCAGGACTAAAAACGTCATTGGAACGATGATGCATAGTTTTGCGGCAATGAGTATTGTAACTATCATCTGGACCGTATGTGGATACTCAATGACATTTGGAGAAAATGTTCTCGGCGGTTGGTTTGGCTGGAATTGGGACTATGTTTTTTTTCAAGGTATTGATGGATCGATAATGAAAGATGCAGGAATTCCTGAGTATGTCTTTGCTATGTTCCAAGGGAAATTTGCGATCATCACTCCTGCCATTATCGCTGGTGCTTTTGCTGAGCGAGTAAAGTTCAGAGGATACTGTGTTTTCATCGCCTTGTGGTCTTTATTAATTTACAATCCACTTTGTCATTGGATCTGGTCTGGAGATGGCTGGTTAAATGGGAGGGCCATCGATTTTGCAGGTGGTACTGTGATTCATATTTCAGCCGGTATCGCAGGTCTTGTGGCAGCTTTTTATCTTGGGGCACGAAGAGGTTATCCAAAAAATACAATGAGTCCTAATAACCTTGTTATGACATTGATGGGAGCTGGTCTTTTGTGGGTTGGTTGGTTCGGTTTTAATGCAGGCTCATCTGTTAACTCTGGTCTTCAGACTGCACAGGCCTTAGCAGTCACACAAATCGCCGCCGCTGCAGGTGCATTTACCTGGATGTGTATAGAAGGAATCGTCCATAAAAAAGTAACCTCTCTAGGTGCTGTATCGGGAATTCTAGCAGGTCTAGTTGCCATTACTCCAGCAGCCGGGGATGTCCTTCCTTGGGGCGCAATTGTTTTAGGTATTCTTGCCTCTATTGCAAGCTATCTCGCAATAGAAGTAAAAAACCGGATGGGTTATGATGATACATTGGATGTTTTTGGGATTCATGGTGTTTCGGGAATTATTGGTGGAGTCTTTCTCGCATTTATGCTTAGAGAGGGTTCTGGAGCTGGCAATATTTTAACTCAACTATGGTATCAAGTAGAAGGGATTCTTGTTTCATTGACCTACGCAGGTGTAGTGACATTATTACTTCTTATTCTGGTAGAAAAAACTATTGGTCTTAGGCTCACAAAGGAAGAAGAAAATGAAGGAATGGATCATTCTCTTCATGGTGAACATGGCTATGGCCTCAGTAATTTAATGTAGGAGTTGGGGATGAAACTTATAACAGCAATAATCAGGGACAATAAATTAGAGGATGTAAGAGAGGCTTTAATCCAAGCTGAGATCACTAGAATTACAGTAAATAGGGTCGCAGGGCATGGAGCAGCAGAAGATATAGAAATTTATCGTGGGCGCCAAATAGCTCCGGCCCTCACTTCAAAAGTAGAGCTAAAAATAGCTTGTAATGATGAATTTGTTGATATCGTTAAAAATACGATCATTGAAACTGCGAGAACAGGAGAGCAAGGAGATGGTAAAATCTTTGTTCAAAATCTAGAAGAATGTATTCGAATTAAAAATGGCGAAAGTGGGTCGGGGGCAATTTAAGTCCCCACTCTTTCAATTCTGCTTTTTAACCACCGAGCATTTAAGGTACATATGACCAAATCCTGCTATTTTACAGGATATATCATGGTCATTTACTGGTTCTTCTAAGAGCTTTATATTTTTCACCTTTGTACCAGCTTTGATCGTGTCTTTACCGGCTTTTAAATTTTTTATTGTTGTAACGGAGTCACCATCTGATAGCTGGTTTCCATTAGAGTCTAAAAATTTTTGAGGAACTTCTGTTTCACTTACCATGGTTGATTGGTCACTCCACTCATGAAAGCACTCAGGGCAAGTCCAGATATTGCCATCGAAATAACCATAGGGGGATTGACATTTTTTACATACTTGGGAGTCCATAATTTATTATCCTACTCTTTCTTTTATTATTACCGTATCATTCTTGTCTCGTATGGGATAGTTATTAAGCTTCTTAAGTAAATATTCCGATATGATTAACTAGAGTTGGATTTGTTTTACAGGAGTTTGAGCCTTGCTGAAAGAGGATTTAGAAGTTTTTTCGAAAGAAGAACTAGTTAATATGTACCTTGAACTAACATTTGAGCTAGAGCGAGTTCAAAAAGCTTTTGCAGAACAAGCTGCGGTAACCGCGCATGATATAAATAATCCCCTTACTATTGCCCTATTTAATCTCCAAGTTTTGAAGAAATCTATTGATAAAGAGAAATTGGACTTTGGAAACAAAGCGGATAAAGCGCTCAATGCGATGGAGAGGATAAAAGAGATAATTAAGAATCTATCCTCTCAGGTAAGCTCGAGTAAAGAGAGCATCGAAGTTTTTGATTTAAACACAATTATTTCTGAAGAAGCAGAGCTCCTTGTCGACTCAGATAAAGACGTTGGTCTTCGTTTAAAACTTTTAATCCCAAAATCAAATAAAGTCTTAGCTCAACCTAAAAAAGTGGTTTAAGAGGCGTAACGATATTAACCTCAGAGTAGTCTTTCCCACTTTCACCAAGTGCCCATTGGTTACATGATCGCCCTCTGCGATTGAAGTTAGCTCCGGTTCCTCTAGATAGAACTCCAATTATTTCGTTGGTATGGTGATCAAAAACAGGACTTCCACTATTAACGGAGAATGAATCAAGCTCAGTTCTAAAGCTTAGAGTTGGAAGGCTGAGGCTTCTAATGATATTTGGTCCAGTGTACTTTTGAGAGACTCCGAGCGGATGTCCCAACATATAAATTGGAGTTCCCGTTGAGTAACTATGATCGAGCTGGACTGGGAGGGGAGTTCGATTTAACTTTCTCTTCACTCGTAATAGAGCTATATCATTGACTTGATCAGATAGAGTGAATTCTCGATATAGAAAATCTCGTACTTCAAAAACTTGATCTTTTGAAAATGTGGTTGGAATGTTTCCTTGCGCATCTTTGATATAGTCAAGAACCACATAAAATTCGTCTTGATTGTCAGGTCCAATACAGTGTCCCGCCGTCAGAATTCTATCTTCACCCACTATCGCACCAGAGCAATTTGCAAATAAAGGCTCATCTGAAAACCTCTCATCTTCACAAAATCTCAGTCTTTCGATGAGATTCGTAGCATTCATCTCATAAGAGTCAGACTTTTTTATGAGGTGTTTTTTTCTAACAAATGAAACAACTCTAGATGAAATTACGCTTATAATGGGTTGGTCGAGTTCTACTATATCGGTTCGGTCATCATTTCCTATAATCGCAGCCAAACTATTGGTGCCAGCGAGTATAAAACCTAGCAGTACTAAAATTCTCTTTTTCATACGAAATATCCCTAATTAGGAATGAATTTGGCATGAGAAGTGATTTGGAGCAAGCTAACGTGTAAAATTAACTGATTATTTCCTAAATCCGTATTGATACCAAACAGGAGTCAACCCTAACCCAATCAATATACAGGAAATCATCCAAAGAGTTTGAGGTACAAAGTCTGGACCTGGGGCATCTACAATCCAACTACCAAAGCCTAATAAAAGACAAAAAAGAGAAATAGTACAGCTAACAAGAGCAATGAGCGAGTGTTTGAGCTTCAGCTTATTAGATTCAGTTGTATATTTCCCCCAAAAACCCAGTGGCTGAGCTTTATCGTAAAAGCTCTTAAGAACGTTTTCATCTTCAGGGCCAAAACTATAAACGCCAATAAGGCAGGCAATGGTGGAAACAGCCGCCATAATTAAAAGCCTTAAATACTCTGAAATATCTTGAAAAACAAAAAGAAGTAAAGGAGTCATGATGACTGAAGCGATAATAGCACAGATTTCTCCCCAAGAATTCATCCTCCACCACAACCATCGCAGGAGAAGTGGGATACCCATACTTGCACCCAAAATCAAAGAGGCCTGCCAAGCTGTTTGAATACTCTCTAGGTTCGCCATAATGATGATCGCAATGAGAAGAATCATAATATTAGCAAGCCTTGCAACCATAACTAATGTTTTATCATTAGCCTTTTTATTCTTGTAAACCTCGCAATAAATTCTTTTGTAAATATCATTGGACCAATAACTTGAGCCCCAGTTGAGATGAGTATCAATTGTGGAAGCAAGGGCAGCTAACATTCCTGTAAGAAGAAGTCCCTTAACACCAGGAGGAAGAAGCTCATTCATACCCTGCACGAATGTTGCCTCTCTTAATGAAATAAAATTAGATCCTGCTTCTATGGGAAATATTAATAATAGCCCTAAGCCAATAGGTAACCAGAATAAAGAGCGTAGAAAAACCTGACAAAAACTAAAGACGATAGCCGCAATTTTAGCATCTTTTTCCGAACGACAGGCCATCGACCTCTGTGCGAGATACCCTGTTCCATCACTATTCATCTGAATTAACCATTGAAAAGCGAGGACCATTAATAGAGGGCCTCCTATATCTTTGGCTTGCCCAGGTGTGAAAGCCACGAGTTGATCAAAACTCATATCAAGACTACCGGCGGCGGTTAGTTCTTTCAGCTTTATTATCATGGCTTCAAATCCACCCACATTATCGATGATGAAATAACAATAAAAACAAGTCGCAATCATCATGAGAAAAAACTGAACGACGTCGGTCGCAACAACAGAACGTAAACCTCCACTTGTAGAATAAAGAGTCGTAACAAAAGCGATGACAAAAATAGAAGTAATATTATTAGTAGATAGTAGCCAGACATTGGCAGCATCGACATTGACAGTAAAGGGGACATTCACAAACATCACAATGGACTGGAGTACATCAAAAAGCCCAGCAGGAAGCCACTCGTTCCAGATAAGAAAAGGTTCTGCTATTCTAGTCGCAGCTAATAATACCATTGCCATCACTGTACAGTTTATAATAGTCCCAAAATAGACCGCTTTGATTCCTCTAAGTACGAGAGCAGGTTTTTTTCCATAACGAACTTCAGTCAATTCTGCATCTGTCAGGACATTAGCCCTTCTCCAAGAAGCTGCCAGTATAAATCCCATTAAAAGAAATGAGATGGCATATATCCAAAGTCTCCATAAAGAAAAGACGCCAGCACTAGCAATTAAGCCCGTCACCAGAAGTGGCGTATCAGCGGCGAATTGAGTAGCGGCCATGGAAACACCAGCATGCCATCCTTTTAAACTTCTACCTGCGAGAAAGTATTCTTCAAGATTTTTTGAGGCATCATCTTTGTTCCAAAACCCCGAGCCAACGGCATAAGCAATAAATGCAAAAATGATGATAATATCAATTGTGGCCATTGGACTAATCCTTTATTTTAATAAAATTGAGGCTTTTGTTGGTTCATCCAAATTTTAAAAGCAGTGTTTATAAGGCCTACATGAGAGTAGGTCTGGGCAATATTCCCCCATTGGGATCCATCTTCTGGATCTATATCTTCTGAGAATATTCCCAAATGATTTGAGCGAGTCAAAAGCGACTCAAATACTTTTTTAGCCATATCGATTTCACCTAGGTCGACCAAGGCCTCAGCATACCAAAAAGCACAGATAAGAAAGGTTGATTTTGTTTCCCCAAAGTCATCATGATCTCTATAGCGATAAATCAGATCATCCCCAAACTTTAATTCTTTGGTAAGTGCCTCCACATGTTTTTTGGCTTTATCAATATTGTGCCGACCAAGATAGTTCATTGTCACAAGTAAAAACTCTGAAGCATTGAGCTTTTTATTTTCAATACTCATTCCGTAGGCACCAGTTTCTTTATCGAAGCACTTCTCAATATTATCTGAGGCAAGTTTTATAAGCTTCTCAGCTTTTTCTCGCATAGGCTGATTATCGTTAATTCTTGCGATTTTTAAAGCCGCCATGGCTCCTGCCCAGTGGAAAAGAAAACTTTCTGCATGCTGTTGTTTCTTTCCACGGAACTCCCAAATTCCGGCATCAGGTTCATCCATATATTTTTCTATAAGATCGAGAATTTTAAATATGAGCTTCTCACTTGGCCTAGAAGAGCCATAAGTTCTCAAATCTGAATAGAGTGGAAGTAAAGACAGAAGCATTTGACCATAAACATCATTTTGACGTTGTAGGTAAGCTTCATTTCCCACTCGGACAGGAGCATTACCTTTGTAGCCTTCAAGTTCTATGGTTTTTTCTTCAATATTTGCTTCGCCATCAATTTTGTAGACAGGCTGAAATCTGTCCTCTGAGTTTTCGACGATGTTTTGAATCCAATGAGAATATCTTTCAGCCTCAGTAAAATGTCCTAAGTTTGTTAAGGCGTTGATGGTGAAATAAGAGTCTCTCACCCAGCAGTAACGATAATCCCAATTTCTCTCTTCACCAGGAGATTCAGGTAGAGAGGTTGTCCCCGCAGCAATAATTGCTCCGGTATCCTCATACTGATGGAGCTTTAATAAAAGTGCAGATCGAATAACCTCTTGCTGATAAATAGTGGGAATAGCGCTTCTTCGCACCCATTTTCTCCAATAATCTTGTGTCTTGGTAAAAAACTCTTCGAATGTACTCTTTAGAGGAGCTTCAAGTGGACTATCGTATGAGAGGACAAGATAGCTATCTTCAGTGAGCGCAAAATTTCTTTGATTGATGATATGAGTTTTTGCAATATTGGTTGTAAGTCTTACGTTAGCTCCGAGACCTTCGTAATTTATAGAATTTGAACCAAGTGTGGCTTGAGCCTTAATTTCACCATATTCTGAGACTGGCTCACAGGTCACTTTTATAATCGGATTGCCCTTAATGATTTCAATTTTTCTAAACAATTGAGTGGGCTTGTGAAAACGCTCAAAAAGTTCAAATCGAGGGGCAAAGTCTATAACTTTAAAAATTCCGTCTTCACAAATAAACTCAGTCTCTAACATATTTGTGTTTTGAATATATCTTTGTTTCGTCGACTTTGGTTTGGCAGGAACAATAGAAAATTCACCACCTTTTTTTTCAGAAATTAATTTCCCAAAAATAAAACTATCATCAAACTTAGGCCAACACATCCATAGTACTGAAGCGTTTTCATCAATATATGCCATATAGGAACAGTTTCCTATGATACCGAACTTGTATTCATTTCTTTTCATGCATAAAAGTGTATTATGAGGAAAGTTATTAAGCAATACGCTCAAAGCTTTAGGAGATCTATGTCACGCTGGATTATTGTTAGTAATCGTTTGCCATTTTCACTTGCAGGTTCACCAGATAAAAAAACTCAGAAAATAAAACAGAGCAGTGGAGGACTTGTTACTGCGATAAACGGGATTAAAACAAAAAATGAAATCCGATGGATCGGCTCTCTCGCTCCGGGTATAAATGAAAATCATATCAAAAATTTTAAAAGTAAAAAAAATGTAAGCTTCTCTTACCCTGTGATTTCTGAGGAACTATACGACGCTTATTATAATGGATTTTGCAATGATGTGTTGTGGCCACTTTTGCACTACGAAACAGATCTTATTCAATATAAAAAGGAGAATTATGATGCTTATGTGAAGGTGAATCGAATATTTGCGCAGCATATAGCTAAAGTAGCTAAAAAAAATGATGTCATCTGGATCAATGATTTCCATCTGTTTATGACACCACAATTTATAAAAGAGATTAATCCTAGTTTAAAAGTTGGTTTTTTTCTGCATGTTCCCTTTCCAAGCTCAGAGCTCTATCGTGAACTTCCCTGTCGAAAAGAGCTGTTAGAGGCTCTTCTTTATTCTGATCTTATTGGTTTTCACGATTTTTCCTACCTCAGACATCTCTCAAGTGCAGCTTATAATGTTTTAGGATACGAGTCATCACTGCTTGATATTGAGACTCCAAGACAATCAGTTAAGCTAGGAGTTTACCCAGTCTCTATTGATACTCAAGATTTTATGAATAAAGCTGTGAGTAAAAAAACAAGCTCCATTATTGAAGAATATCAACTTAAAAAAGGGCGACAGAGAAAAATCCTAGGAGTTGATCGGTTAGACTACTCAAAGGGAATTCCGCATAAACTGAAAGCATTTAAAAAATTTCTTGAAGACAATCCGCAAATGGTGGGTAAGGTTCAATTAACACAAATTGCAGTCCCTTCAAGAACTGAGGTCCCTGAGTATATAAAGCTTCGCCATGAGGTGGAGAGACTAGTCTCTGAGATCAATGGTAAATTCTCAAAAATAAATTATATCCCCGTTAAATATATTTTTGACTCGGTTTCAGTTTTTGAATTAATGGCCTTGTATAGAAGTAGCGATGTTTTATTTATTACGAGTAAAAGGGATGGAATGAACTTGGTTTGTTTGGAGTATATTGTCGCTCAAGATGCAAGAAACCCTGGAGTTGTTCTTCTATCTGAATACGCAGGAGCATCTTCTACATTAAGTCATGCGACATTGATAAATCCCATGAATATTGGTGAGACAGCGAATAAATTAGGACAGGCCTTAAATCAATCACTCTCTGAAAGAAAAAAAAATCATCAGGTCATGTTGGACTACTTGAAAGGGTATACGGCAACTGATTGGGCAAGAGCTTTTATTACTCATCTAGAACGAGATGTGAATCAAAGGGTCTCATCTGCTTTATGTCTTGATAAAGCAGAGGAAAGAAAAAAAATCATCAAGAAAAATAAAAATGGCTCAAAGGTTCTGCTGCTAGATTTTGACGGTACACTGAGTCCAATTCAAGAGAAACCCGATCAAGTCAAACTTTCGATTAAAATACGAAGACTTTTAAAGAGTCTTTCAGAGGAAAATGAGACGGAAGTGGTTATCGTAACCGGAAGAGATAAAAATTTTATTGTTAAGCAACTAAAGGGTTTAAAAGTATATATAGCCTGTGAGCATGGTGCGTCCTTTTATGATTATAAAAATAATAAGTGGAGGCAACTGGCTGCTTCAAAAAATAAACCTTGGCTTAAAGACGCCAAGAGAATCTTCGAGCAATATGAAAGACGCACACCCAATAGTTTTGTCGAAGAAAAAGAATTCGCTTTGTGTTGGCATTATCGTCAGTCTCCAAATGACTTCGCTGAATTCCAAGCGAGAAAACTTTTATTAGACCTTGGAATTACTTTGGCCCATGAGCCCGTAACAGTTTCAAGAGGAAAGAAAATTGTTGAAGTGAAATCTCTTGAGGCTAATAAAGGTTATTTCACTGATTGGTTTTTAGAAAGATATGTTGATTCTCAAGCGAAAATTATCGCAATGGGAGACGATCGAACCGATGAAGATATGTTTAAAGCTCTTGAAAGAAGAGGGGAGACCATAAAAATAGGTCATTCTGAATCTAGTTATGCAAAATTCTATCTTTCAGATCAAGATTTGGTAGAAAAATTTCTTGAAGAGCTAGTTTAGGCAAATAGTTTTAATGTTTACAAACTCCTTTAGGCCTTCAGAGGAGAGTTCGCGTCCATAGCCACTGCTTTTGACACCTCCAAAAGGAAGTCTCGGGTCTGATTTAACAAAATCATTGATAAAACATGAACCTGAGTCAATTTTATTTACAGCAAGATCAAAGGCTTTTTCTTCATCTTTAGAAAAAATGGCTCCGCCTAAACCAAAGTTAGTGGAATTGGCTATCTCTATCGCTTCATCCAGATTTTCAAATTTTATGACTGTTGCAACAGGACCGAAAAGTTCTTCATGATAAGCAGGCATTCCTTTTTTAACTTCAGTTATAATAGTGGGTGGATAATAGAATCCTTTTCTGGAGGGGATTTCTCCCCCTAGTTCAAGCTTTGCACCTGCCTCAATTGTTTTCACGACTTGCTGGTGAAGTGCATTCCTTAAATCCTTTCTTGCCATAGGCCCGATCTGAGAATTTGCGTCTGTAGGATCTCCAAAAGCATAAGCTCCCATAAATTCTTTTAAACCTTGAACAAACTCATCATGAATTTTTTTGTCTACAATAAATCTTTTCGCAGCAATACAACTTTGGCCACAATTGAGAAGCCTACTTTGAGTGATTTTCTGTAGAGTCATTTCAAGATCTGCATCTTCCATAATGATATAAGCATCGGCACCCCCTAGTTCGAGGACAGATTTTTTAATATTTGCTCCAGCAATTGAAGCGATTTTTCTTCCTGCTCCGGTACTACCAGTTAATGTCACACCTCGGATTAATGGATTCTCAATAAGTGATTCGGCTTGGCTATGGGAAATAAATAGGTTTTGAAAAACGCCATTGGGAAAACCTGCATCTTCGAAAAGTTTTTCTATTTCAAGTGCACACCCTCCCACATTTTCTGCGTGTTTTAAAAGAGCAACATTGCCACTAATCAAAGTTGGGATGGCAAAACGCAGAACCTGCCAAAAAGGATAATTCCAAGGCATAATAGCGAAGATGATTCCCTGTGGACAATAATGCACTTCACTTTTTTTATGAGAAGATTCTATTATTTTCGGAGCTAATTCATTAGTTGCCACTTCCGCATAATAATCACAAAGCAGAGCACATTTTTCGATTTCAGCTTCTCCCTCTGGTAGTATTTTACCCATCTCGTCTGCCATGAGTTTTGAGAATTTTGATTTACGCTCAAAAAGAAGTTCCTTTAAGTTTTGAAATAAAGATATCCGTTCTTTGACAGAGATCATTTTCCACGACTTAAAAGCTAAGTTAGACATTTCAATTTTTCCGACAAGCTTGTCGTCTTCAAGAAATGAAAATTCAGATATGATTTGTTCTGTATTTGGATTGATTGAGTACATTGAAATCCTTTCTTGTTTTGATTGGTACAATTTAACTGTATCTGGAAAAGATATCAATATCTGATGCTCGGGAATGCTTAAATATGTTTTGTTATGGATTTGGCCCTATTGCTGTCGAAAGGCTTTGCCAGATGTGCGTTCAAGGCATGAAAAAGAATATTAAAACAGCTGTTCTATTAGCCCTTTCTTTTATCTTAATGAAGCGTTCATAGACTTTTGGTAAACCCTTGTATTTTCTAGATGTTGATTGTGTGATGCGAAATTTTTTCCTGCCCTTCTAGAGGCGTTCTTGGCTGTTCTATAATATTTAGACTCGCAAAACTAACACACCATGGAAGGTAGGTTTTTATGCAAAAGATGACCGTTCTATTAGTCCTGTTTATTTTAACTGCATGTGAAGAAGGGGCAGTAAGTGATGCGCTCTGCGAATCTCAAGAAGAGCAGCATCTAATTCAACTTAAATCCACCGAGACTATTGATGATATTGAAGGACAATCTAATTGTACTGACTCAAGTATAGAAATTGGTGAGGATGATTCAGATGATGAAGTTGCAGATATACCAATTGAATCTCCAGATGACGAAGAAGATGAAGATGTAGGTGAGGACGATTCTGATGATGAAGTCGGTGAAACTTTTTTTACCGTGAATTATGTTTTGAGAGATTTCTCTCATACACAAGCTCAAAAAATGGATGAGGCCATCGACAAGCTGGTTGAAATTGTTAACTCGGATGTTTTTAAGCAGCGGGTTCTCAATCATACCTATAAAGGAGTGCTAAGTTTTGTAGATAATGAAGGGTTAACAAACTTAGAGATTTATCAAAAACTTATGCAAGGATCTGAAACCTTAAACCCAGCGATAGACTCTGAGATGGATATTGATATCACGCTGTACTATTCCAATAATTCTACTGTTGGATATACTTATCCAAACTCAGAAAGAATTTGGGTAAACGATAAGTTTTTTAGAAGTAATTCATTAGGGCGAGTCGCGGCAAATATTATACATGAATGGACTCACAAGCTTGGATTTGATCATGACTATAACCGTACGACTCGAAGAAATTACTCTGTCCCCTATGGGATTGGAACGATTGTACAGCAATTGATTGATGAACAAATATAGAGGTTAAATAAGCTTTAATACATCTTGCACAAAGAAGATGATGATCTCAATAAGAATAAGCAGGATGATGATCCATTCAAGTTTGCTCGAGTGGCGGTGGTTTAACTCATTGGAAAGAATACTTAAAATCTCATCTATGGTTTCAAATTTTTTATCCATGATGGTTAGCCTAGAATTCATTTCTAGGTAGATGGCCATGCGGTTATAATAGTCATCAAACTCAGGATATTCCCAAAAAAATTCTGGCTTATCTAAAACGGAATGCTCTAGGCGAATTAAACTTTTCAATGAATAAAGGTGACCTTGCATTTTTGAAATCTGTTTTTTAGATTCCTTAATCTTTCCATGCTTGGCAAGACTGGCAGGAATATGAATAAAATGAGAAACACTAGCAAGAATTTCATCCTCAAATTTTATAAGCCTTAATGATTGAGCGATGGGATGAGAAAAAGCCGTATAGACAACGTCTTCAAAGCTAGGCAAAAATATTGTATCTTCCATAATAAGCTTGGTCTGTCCGTTCTCTTGCTTTTCAACTATAAACTCATCGGTTTGAATAAGTTTCTCTCCATAAGGTTCTCTCAGGTGAGGTTGAATCAATACGAGGGCAGGTGCCAGGTGTCCGTCTCCCCAACAAACAATAACTCCATAAGGAAAGACCACATATCTATTACCGTCCACTTGAAAAAAACAGGTTTCCTTGACCTTCATTTCATTGGGAAGAGCACTTATATCAATAGAGTCTGCGACAAGATAGGCTTTACATTTCATTCTTTTAAAATGATATTACGATCCTAGTTTAAACAAAAGAAAATTAAGAGAGTACGATGAAAAAATACACCTCTGTGACTGAATTTATGGAAGACAATTTTCTCCACTTCAATAGCGCCACGATTATTGATGCAGCCAAAGGTTATCGAAGACACTTGGATTCGGGTGGAAAGATGATGGTGACGTTAGCTGGTGCCATGTCCACCGCAGAACTGGGAATTTCCCTTGCTGAAATGATTCGTCAAAATAAGGTGCAAATCATTTCTTGCACCGGAGCAAATCTTGAAGAAGATATTATGAACTTGGTGGCCCATAACCATTATGAGAGGATTCCAAATTATAGAAATCTCTCAGCTGAGGACGAAGTAAAACTGGTTGAGAGAGGACTGAATAGAGTGACTGATACTTGTATCCCTGAAACAGAAGCTTTTAGGAGGTTACAAGGTCACCTTATTAAGCATTGGAAAGAATGTGAAAAAAAAGGGGAGAGGTTTTTCCCACATGAGTTTATGTACCAGATCCTCTTGTCCGGTGAGCTCGAGCAATATTACGAAATTGATCCTAAAAATAGTTGGATGCTTGCAGCTGCCCAAAAGAATATTCCCATCGTGGTACCTGGTTGGGAGGACTCTACTATTGGAAATATTTTTGCGAGTTATTGCTTACAAGGAGAGCTGCAACCTTCAACAATGAAGTCGGGAATCGAGTATATGGTTTGGCTTGCGAATTGGTATAAAGAAAATACTAATGATCTGGGGGTAGGCTTTTTTCAAATTGGGGGAGGGATTGCAGGAGACTTTCCTATTTGCGTAGTTCCAATGTTGAATCAGGACTTAGAGGATGAAGTGCCATTATGGGGTTATTTTTGTCAGATCTCAGACTCGACAACTAGTTATGGGTCTTATTCAGGTGCCGTTCCAAATGAAAAAATCACTTGGGGAAAACTTGGTGGAGAGACTCCAAAGTATATTATTGAGTCGGATGCCACAATTGTTGCACCCCTTATGTTTGCACATATTTTAGGGTTATAATAGTCGCATGCTCAAATTTATTTTTCACGCCCTGATAGTATTTATAATTCTCTCTTGTGCCTCAAAAGATAAGGCCATTCGTGTGGGAATTCCCATAGCCGTGGTGAATCTTAAAATTTCTGGAGCGGCAACTATAGACTCTTTGACCAAGAGAATGGGAAAGTTTGCCTCCAAAGCTCACAAAAAAGGTGCTAAAGTCGTTCTTTTTCCAGAACTTCCCACACTCGATTTATTACCTGTTAATCCAGCTGATGAGGAAGTCAAAAACGAGCTGATGAGTATGGCAAGAACTCAGAAGGATTATGAATCTGCACTCATTGAAATCGCTAAAAAATATCAAATCATGATCATCGGGGCCAATCATTATATTTTGTCAGGTAAGTCTAAGTTCAAAAACCGAGCCTATATTGTCAAAGCTAACGGAGAGATAGCTTTTCAAGATAAAATCTATCCTACTCCTTGGGAAGTAAGACAAGGAGTGAAAGGTAATAAGAAAATAGAGATTTTTAAGACTGAAGAGCTTTCTTTTGTCGTTTTGACTTGTCACGATGCTGAGTTTCCTGACATAAGTGTCAGACTTTCTAAAATGAAACCTGAGGTTATATTCGTTCCTTCGATGACCGATGATCTCAATGGTCTCTCTAGAGTGAAAAGAACCTCTCAAGCTCGGGCGATTGAGCATATGAGTTATGTCTTAATGACGGGAGCTTCAAGTGAGGTAGGAGCAAAATGGCATACTTATCAAGGAAAAAGCTTTTTATTCACTCCTCATAATAAGTATTTTGAAGAGCCCCAAGAGGGGGATTTAGATGAGCAATTAAAGATATTTTATCTCGATCTCCCCAGTCTGAGAAAGGCTAGAGGAGATCGAAAGCAGGTGTATCCCGCTAGGGATTATTTGAACCAGTGAGTTTAAACCTGGGCCACTAGATCAACTTCTTCTAGTTGCTTTACAATAGTTTGAGAAAAGTCTTTAAGCTTGTCCTCTTCAACCTCTGTAATTCTCTGTATTTCTCGGTTAATGTCATTAAGTTCGGTCTGACCATTAAGTCTATCCCAAACAAAAATAACAGTCTCTGAAACTTTATAGACTTTGCCTTCCTCGGTTTGTAGATAGTGCTCGTTTTCTTCAGTTTTTTCTGGTGTGTTAAATACTTGACCTTGTTTAATGTACATAAAAGACTCCTTTTAAACCTTAGGTTCCCATTTATCTGGACTCGGGAGTAGGAGGAATTAGGGCATTTCGGAATTTCCGAAGTTGTAACTAACGCGTTATGCCTCAACCCATTGAAGGATATCTGGGAAAATCGAAAGATATAGGAGTTTCTATGTCGAGAGAGAATATCTTAATTTTAACTAATCCATCTGATTCACGAAATAGGACGGCTTTGTTCGGTGCTTATCTGGCAGAAGCTATGGGGGCAAACGCAGTCTTAGTGCATCTAGAAAAGGACCAAGATATGGGATACTTGGCAAGTCTTTATCCTGAATTTGAGTCTAAGAGAAAGGAGCTATCTGATTTCGTTAATCAGGCTAATGAGAAAGAGTTAGAAAAGGTAAAAAGCTTTTTAAGCGAAAAAGGACTTTTTGTTCAAACTAAATCGATTTCGACAGAATCCTTTGAAGACTCATTAAGTGCCTTCTCAAAACTAAGGCCTAAACTTATTGTCATACCAAGGGAAGAAGAAAATATTCGAGATTATTTTTTGGGCTCTTTTTTAGATGAGTTGATTCGAAAATCCCCTTTGCCTATCTTAGTCCACTCTGGAAAAGAATTTAAAAAAATCAAAAATATGATGGTTCCAATAGCTCTGCAAGGGCTTTCCGAAAATTCACTCAATATGGCACAAGAAATGGCAGTTAAGTTGAACAGTCAAATTCATTTTATCCATATCAACTCGAATCAAGACTCAATAGATGCTTCGAGTTTAGTAGATTTGGCTTCCGATGATTGGCAAAGGACACAAGCAACCCTTTTGACAAAAAAAATTGATCAACTGGCCACCACTGAAATTCGACATAAATTGCGGCTGATAGCAACGGACTCGAAAGCGAAGGAGAAACTTCTCGATATAGTAGAAGAAGAAAAACCAGACTTGGTTGTCATGGCCTCATCAGGAAAAAAAGCCCTGCAAAGGCTTTATTTGGGGAGCTACTGTGAATATATGGTTAAAAATACAAATGCTAATATCTTAATTGTTAAAGCACCTTAGTTTCTAACTTTTATAGGGCTTTTATTTTTAATATTTTGGATGTCGTTTTTAATCTGTTTTTGATTCGAATGCGAAAAAATACTGTATCCGACATCTTCGCCCACTCCTTCACGAGATTTTATTTTTTGACCTACAACTACCTTGAATTTACTTTGAATATGCGACAAAGCCGAAACATCATCTATTCGTGTGACTTCACCTTCTCCAGGGTGATAGATAAGACATCCAGCATATGCCTCTGATTTTATGGGGAAGTCGAATGCAAGTCCAAGCTCTATGCTCGCAAATGCAAGCCAAGGGTCAAAATCATAAGCATCTTTTAAAAGCCTCATGATATATCCACCTGGAGGTCTAAGGGCAATTTCTCCAAAAAGCAGTCCTGATTTCGATTGATAAAACTCCATATGAGTCATTCCCCATGATATTTTTAAACTTTTAATAACTTTTTCGTTGAGTTCTAAGATTTTCTGAGTGGTTTCTTTATCAAAATTCGCTGGAAGTATATTGGAGTATTTTTTATCGAAATATTCTGTAATATTTGTAAAGAGTATCTTCCCATCTTGGATAAAAGATTCAATGCTTCCCTCAGAGCCCTCAATGAATTTTTCAAAAATAAGATTGCGATTATTTATTCTTTCTAGATCTTTTTTTGACTGAATGATTTGAATTCCTCTACCACCTGAGTTGTCTATCTCTTTAGCAACCATGGGGTATCCTATTTCGCTAGCTAATTGGTTGATTAATTCTTGATTGTTTTTAAAATCCTCAGAAAGAATAAAGGGAGTCATTGGTATCTCAAACTTTCGAAGATATGATTTCATTTCAGATTTCAAAGCGCATTTTTTAATGACACTATGAACAGATAATCGACAGGCTAAATGTCTTCTAAGAAAGCTAGCTGATAAGACAGCAGATTCTATAGTAGCAATGACGTGAGTTGGTTTTATGTTTAGGTCTTTTGCGACACTTTCAAGCTCTGATTTTCTTAGGGGGAATTTCTTAACCTGAATGATTTGAGCTCTTTTTGGGGGGAACTTTATAGGCTGGTTCACTAAGAGCGTGTAGGGCACATCGAGTTTTTCAAGTGCTTTATTCAATCCCTGTCTGTTTCCCAAAACGAGTACCTGCATGCCCATATCTTATCAAAATTTCGCTTTGCTTGAAGAAAGAATACGGATATTTTAGAAGGAGAAGGAAGTGCTATGAAAAAAATGGTTAAAAACCTAGCAATCTGCTTGGTCTTTGTGGTTTTTGTCAGTTGTTTTAAGGCAGAGAAGACATTTGAGACTGCGCATAAACTTTGTGAAAATCCAACTGAGCTGAGAAAATGTCCCGATGTTAAAGGAAAAATTATCTTACCCAGAAATTATCCTGCTCGCTCTATATATGTAGGATTTTCTAACGATAAATACCATCTCGATTTTCTAGATCAATTGATCTCCCTTGTAAGTCAGTTAGAAACTAAGCCGATGCTTAATATACTTGTTCCTAGGCTAGAGGATATTGAAGCTTATGATCAGCTGAAAAAATATTTTAATGATACCTATCAATTGATAAACCTTATTCCGACATCTTCAAATGAGACAGTTTGGGCACAAGATTATATGGAAGTTCTTTTGGATACTAAGTCAGGCAAAAGTGAGATTATTAATTTACCGTACTTTGGAAGGGAAGGAGACTATATTCCAATTTCAGTGGGGTTAAGCTGTCAGAAAAACATGATAGATCAACCACTCTATCCCACTAATGCTCCTCTGCCAGGAAATGGAGATTACGGTGGAAATATTGATGCTTTGACTTCAAAAGTCGTTATGTTAGGAAACAATATGACCAATCAGACTTATGAATTGATTGAAAAATCTTCAGTGCAAAAAATAGTCGAGGTAAATGTTGAATGGTTAGAGACAGGACACGTTGACGAAATAATTACAACGCTTCCGCTTGAAAAAAATGCATCAGACTGTGACCAAGCTCTACTAGTTGCTTCTCCCAAGGTAGCACTGGATATTGTTCAAAATAAAACGAAGGATCTAACATCCTTTAGCTCTGAATTTAAACCATTTTATGTTGATAATTTGGTATGGCCTTCTAGAGATAAGTGTTTACTTTTTAATAACCAAAAAGATCCTGACTGCATAGAATTCACCAAGGTCAATCTTTGGTACGAGCGAATTATTCAAAAAAGTTTAGATAAAGTCCAAAACTTGATTCAAGCTGAACATGGATGCAGATTAAAGGAAATTCATTTTCCTCAGCTTTTCATTCCTTTAGAAAAGGCGCAAGAGTATGGTCTCTATGAAGATCGTGCTGTCCCTCTCAATCCAAATGCAGTTAATAATATATTTTTCTATCCCTATCTTGTTCTGCCTCAGCAGGAGTTTGAACCTTTTCAATCTGACATAGAAATGAAATTAAAAAATCTACCTCACAAAATTGAGTATACTAATTCTAAGTTTGTTCATGAGTTGAATGGAGGTATACATTGTGCTACGAATATTTCCTATGCTTGTACGCCTTAGCTTTGTCCTGGTAATCGTCTTTTTCTAGTAAGAGTTTATTTTGTGTAGAATTCTTCACATTTTCTAATCCACTAAAAAACCATTGGAATTACTAAAACTGCTATCCTAATAACACCATTAAGATAGGAGGTGGTTAATATGGATTCAGAAGACAAAGTGTTAAATATGAACACTCCTGAAGAGGAAATTACCACCTCTAGATCCATTGAGCGGCTACAGGAAGATCAAGAATATGTTTCTGTCATTGTGAAAAGAAATGATGAGGCAGTCAGGCATCCAGATGATATTTTAGAAAAAGCCATTGAAGAGGGGGTTGAGCAACATCAAAGATCTAGCGCTTCTCTGTTTCTTTCTGCTTTGGCGGCAGGGCTAATATTAGGTTTTGCTGGAATGTGTGTGGCACTAGTTCATAGCATTATACCTGATGGCTTAGGATTTCCACTGAAAAGAGTTGCAGTGGCTTTAGTATATCCGCTTGGATTCATTATTTGTATTATGAGTGGAACACAGCTTTTCACCGAGCAAACAGCAACGGCTGTTTATCCGGTTTTAGATAAGAGATCAAAGATTAAAAGCTTAATTATGCTTTGGATCCTTGTTTTAGCCGGTAATTTAGTAGGAACATTTATCAGTTCAGTTTTAATCTATCAGTCAGAAACGGTCATTGCTGCCAGTTCAGGTTTCATGGAGGTATTTGACCATTTAATAAGCTTCTCTTCTGGTGAAGTCTTTATGAGTGCAATCTTAGCTGGCTGGTTGATGGCTCAAGGTGGCTGGTTAGTAATGGCCACACCTCCAGCGAGTAGTCAGATTATCTGTATTTACATAGTGACCTTCGTGATTGGATTAGGAGGATTACATCATTCAATTGCTGGGTCGGCAGAAATTTTCAGTGGCTTATTGCACACGGGAGCAGCTGAATATAGAGATGCATTTCGTTTTTTGGTCATGGCAATCATTGGTAATTTGATTGGAGGAAGTTTTTTTGTAGGAGTTTTGAATTACGGACATATAAGAAAAGCACAATAGCATAAGTAGATTATTAACTAACAAAGGAGGAAAGTATGGCATTGTCGTACAAAGTAAAAACAAAAACAAAAGCTAAGCCAAACAAAAAAATGTTAGGCTTATATACCTACACAACCCCTAATATTGTAGTGGTAGGGGATAAAAAATTAAGGTCTCAAATGGACACTTTTGAGCAAAATTTTAATGTAGATTTGGTTTTTGTTAAACCAAAACATCTTCCCAAAGTTATAGGTAAGCAAACCATAGCTGTCGTCATTGACGAAAAAAAACTGGGGAGAAAATCCAAAATATATACTGAGACAGTATTAGCAAACTATAAGATGACTCCCGTTTTTTTTCTAGCGAGAAAAGCTCGAAAAGATAATACTTACCAATTAATGTACGAAAAAGGTGTTTATGGGGTTGTGGACTGGCCTAATCAGTCCGAAATCTTACCAAGTTTAATAGTTGAAGCTTTAAAGCCTCACCCTAAAGCTAATGGTAAATCTAAAGGCGATGATCAACTTTCAGAAATCGTAAAAGCCATTCTAACTGTTTCTGGAGGGTATAAAAATATTGAAGTCAAAGTTATAGATGGATTTGTTTTTCTCTCAGGAAGAGCAAGCTCAGCCTTTGAAAGAAAATATATTGAAGAACAAGTGAGTGAAGTTTTAGGAGTCAAAAAATTGATTACTAAAGACCTCCGTATCCAAGCTGATGAAGTTATGTCAGATAGAGAATTAGAAAGGAGAATTACCCTATTTATAGGAACGATGCTCTCTGAAGAAAAAAGAACTCTCTCAGCGATAGTCAGAGATCAGAAGGTAAAAATAATGGGAGCTGCAAAAGATAAAGATATTGTTGATAGTGTAGTCAATTTTGCAGAAAAGCTACCCGGAGTCCTAGAAGTAATTAACGATGTAAAACTTACCACAGCCGTCGTGAGCAAGAATTCAATGTTGGCCAAAAACCTAGAGGCGAAGGCTAAGAATTTGTTTGATGGTGTTAAACATATATCAATTAAGTTGTATGGCGATTTTGCTGAGGTTTCCGGAGTTGTTGGCATGCGGGATGATAGAAAGCTTATTGAACGATACTTACTTCAAGTTCTCCCGGTTAAGTCTGTCATCAATAAGATGTCAATAAAGTAGATAAAGAGAAAATGAGTCGTTATGGAATCAATAGAGAAAAGGAGTAAACATGAAAACACAAATAAGAGCTTTATTTAAGCACAAGGAAGAAGCCGTGATGTCATGTCACAAGCTTCGAAACAAATTAAAGCTAAGAAAAGAGGCAGCGAAAATTGATGATATTAGTAATGAACATAAAACTCTGGTCATGAATAGGATCGACCCTCAAGCGGCAACAAAATTATCCCTTTTTTTTGCCATATTAGGAGCGGTTATCGGTGTTATATTTGGGACTCTTTTACAACAATCTTCTCAATTTTCTGAAGGTCTAGCAGGATTCTCTTTTGCAATGATTTTTGCGATGAGTGTTTGTGGGTTAGGAGCCGGTGCCACTCTCTATTTTGTAAAACGCGAGGGCGTAGTGCCACTAGGGGAAGAAGACCTTATAGGAGAAGCGGCAGTTGTGACCGTTCAATGTGATATTGAAAAAATGAAAACTGCTGAACAAATACTCCTTAAAAACAATGCTGATCGCGTCCTAGTGTCCTAGATTTCAGGAGCTTTATGCTCCTGAAATGCATGACGCAGCGAAGGGCGCTCTCCCAAATTCTAGCTATTTGTAACAATTTTTGATAAAAATTATAATAGTGAAATACTTTATTTTTATCCTGTTATTGTTGAGTTCATACTCATTTTCTTTTGCAAAAACTTGTGATCGAGAACAAACGTTAAAAAGCTATCATCAATCTTTTGAAAATTTAAATTTGCAAAAACAACAAGTCCAGGCTGTTCTCAAAGGAGAGGTGGTAGAAGAGTTCTCTCCCTCAATACTTTTTGGGCATGATTTTTCACTGGATCAGACAGAATCTAAAATTGTAAGTTTAAATAAAGTGAAAGTTGAGAAGCAAAGCATCTCGTTAGAACATGAGACGCTTTACCAGTGCCTTGAAGAACTTAAATTAAATAAGAGGGCCCAGAATTTTCAAAATCTTTCAGCCGAAGTTTTAGATTTAAAGATCGAATTTTTACTACGAAATAAGAAACTGGGAGATACACTTCGGAATAAAGAGAGTGGGGAGAATTCACTTCCTGGGTTAAGGGAAAAGTTAGACCAAGATAACTCTGAAACGAGACAGTTAAAAAAAGAACTTGAAATAAAGCTTATCGAAAATACTTCAGAATCCTCTAAGGAGAAGAGTGTCGTTAAAAGAGAAAGTCTCTCTTTTAAAAATGAATTAACCAGGATTAAAATTGAGCTGCTAGACGCGAGATTAACTGCAAATAAGGCGTTAGAGAATAGAATTAAAGTATTTGAAGGGTATAATACTAAGCTTTTGGAGTTAGCTTCAGAGATTAAAAAATCTGCTAAGCTTGAATCAAATTTCTTTTTGGTTGAAGACCTATGGCTAAAGCTTGCCAAAGAGAACTATTACGACATCATTTTTAAAGAAAATTCTCTTAATCTTCCTGCTATCCCTAACTTCCCTAAAGGAGAAAACTTTCAAACAGAAGAAATTAAGGAAATCTATCAAGAGCTTCAAGTTTTAAAAGTTGAAATTTTAAAAGGACATACCCAAAAGAAAACTCAAGAAATTAAACTCCTTAACAAATTGGTTACAAACTCAAATTCAATTCGAGCAAGTTATTATCAGGAGCTGGGGCATGGTTATTTTTTTGGATCCTTAGGGGATTTGAAGTCCTACATGTTACTCAAAAATGAAGTGACAGCCGCTCCCTTAAGAGTTTTGAGCTATGTTTACAAAAAATATCTCTATATAGCTGAAAAAATAAAGTTAGGAAAAGAGGGGTATGTTGATATATTTGGACACCTCATCGTCTTGGTACTTCTCGTCGTTTTATTTTTTACGTTGAAAATTGTGTTCGCTAGAACAGAAGATAAGCTGGATAGTTGGTTTAGATCCATTTTTAAGGCTTTACCTAATCTATTTATTTTAAGAAAAGCCTATTCTTTTTGGGTAAAAATGAAAGAGATTACCGTTCCTTGCCTATGGTATGGGGTGCTAGGAGTTCTAGAGGATATTGAGTATTTTGATGATGTTTATCTTGTGATTGAACTTCTCCAAGTGTTCTTAGGAGGGCAAATTTTACAAGTCTTAGTGACTAAGTTTTTAGGGGCGGTGTCTCGATTAGACACAGGGAATTTTCAAGTTTTCAAGAAGAAAGCTAGTGAGACTTCTATCCGCTTTAAGAATATTTATTTGTTCTATTTCACGGCCCTAATTCTTATTGAAGTGACGGTTGGTAAAGTCTATCTCTATACAGTCGTATACTATATTGTCTTATTCTATTCTTTGATCCAATTCGTTAAAGAGTCAGCTCGTTGGGAAAGTGAGTTTATAAAGTATGCTGAAAAAAGATTTTCGGGGGTACTTGTTGAAGGCTATGGCCGGCTTACCAATTTTCTTCCTAAGAAGTTTAATGCCGCATTATTTTTAATTTTTATTTGGGTATTACAGGTCTTCAACCTTTTTGTCAGTTTAACAGAAAACTTAGAAATCTCTAAAAAAATATCTGCTAATCTTTTTAAAAAACAAATTGAGAAGGTAGAGGCTGACTCCGAACAAGAAAATTTAATTCCTGAAAGTTATAAAGAACTTTTCTCTCCTCGAAGTATTGAGACTGACGAGGAGTATGTCGAAAATGGCTATAAAATAGAAGAAAAAGTATTAGCCGAAATTGATGAATGGAGGGAAGGAAAAAATGACGAACATTCTCTGGTCTTGTTTGGAGATAAGGGGATAGGTAAAACAACCTTGCTAAAAAAAGTAGAACGAGAACTTGGAGCGAAGGAAGATATTGCGACTATCTATTGTAAAGTTCCGTCAAAGCTTACACAGAAGGCAGACCTCTATAAGTTTTTAGGAGAGCTGTTGGGAGATCAGGATGAAAACTTCGATATCTATCGCACCGACAAACGCTTAGAACGAAGGACGGTAGTCATATTAGATGAAGCTCAAAATGTTTATTTGTCTCAGACAGGTGGATTTGATGCTTATTATGGCCTGATGAATATCCTGAATATGAATACTGACAATATTTATTGGATAATGTCATTTAATAAGTATTCTTGGCTCTATCTCGACAGAGCATTTGGTAGAACTAAATTTGTACGTAATGTATTTGAAGTACAAGGCTGGTCCGATACAAAAATTAAGGAACTTATTGTAAAACGGCATGAGAAATCTCACTTTAGGTTATCTTATGATCTTTTGATCAATGCTACTCGATCTCAAGATGAAATTGATCGCTATGCTTCGGTAGAATCTAAGTTCTTTAAGCTCATTTGGGAGCTCTCTCGTGGGAACCCTAGAGCGGCATTATTTCTATGGAAATCTGCACTCTCTAGGAAGAGCACTCACAGTTTAAATGTCAACGTTCCTAGGGCAATAGAATTGGACGGGATAGAAAAGCTTCCAGATGATTTATTATTTGTGATAGCAGAGGTCCTAAAACACGAAAACCTCTCAACCAGTGAAATTGAACGCACAACTAACCTTCAGAAAGGAATTGTTAGATATGCTCTAAAACTAGGCTTAGAGCGAAAATACTTTTTTAAAGATGAGCGCAATCGCTATATGATAGAGATTTCTACTCAGTACGGATTAATCAAATACCTTAGACTAAAGAATTTTATATATGGAAGCTAATACAGATTTATCATTGCTCATTTTTGATTTTTTCAAGATAGACAAAGTCGTTCTCTTTATCTTTTTGCTATTTTGTATCTTCACAATGGTAAAAATTGTTTCTATTTGGTCAGTGAAGATTCAAGAAAAATTTTCTTCTAAAAGACTTATTATTTTACAGATTACTACTGTATTTACGTTTATTTCCTATCTCGTAGGAACTTTGGGTATTTTCTACTATGTTTTCCAGCCGAGTAAGGAGTTCCTGGTTGCCATTGGGGGATCGGCTGCTGTGGCCATTGGTTTTGCTTTAAAAGACTTAGTTGGCTCCATGATTGCTGGGTTTATCTTACTATTTGATAGACCTTTTCAAGTCGGTGATAGAGTGAGCTTTGCTGGTGAATATGGTGAAATTAAGAGTATAGGTCTTAGGTCTGTTAGACTTCAGACACTAGATGATAACTTGGTAACAATTCCAAACTCAAAATTTCTCACCGATACTGTCGCTAGTGGAAATAGTGGGGCACTAGATATGATGGTTGTCGTACCATTTTATCTTTCGATTTATCAAAGTCTAGAACAGGTGAGGGAGCTTTTGCATGAAGTTGTTATTACAAGTCGCTATGTTTATCTTGAAAAGCCGGTCTCGATTACTTTTGAGGAGGTTTCCTTGAGTAATACTTTTGTCATAAAAGCTAATGTTAAGGCTTATGTTTTAGATGTAAAATATGAAAAATCACTTTTAACGGATGTGACTTCGAGAGGAAATAAAATACTAAATGAAAATAAGATTCAAAGGCCTGTGACAAATGTTCAGAATGTATAAAGTTTACCTGCAAGGAATATAATATGACGAACGAACTTCTCAAGAAAATTGACACAACATATTTAGAAAATCTGAATGCAAAAAATCATTTTTCATTGTTTGTGGGAACCGAAAAATATCAAATTTTAATCATCAGAGGAATTACTATTGCTGACGAGGAACTCTCTTTTGAAACGAAAAATTATATCATTGATAATGATAAAAATATTCACGAATACTCAGACGGATCATTGAGAGCACTTGGTATTGGGCTTAAAGCTGTCGATGAGCTGCTCGAAGCAATCCTGGTTAAGAATGAGTCAATTATTGAGGCTTACACAAAAGAAATTGACCAGCTTGAAGATAGTTTATACGAGCGAAAAACATCTCGGATCTTTATGGATAATTGGTTTGACTTAAAAAAGGACCTGGCCAGAATCGAGCGCTATTATGCAAGAAGTATTCATGTCATTAATAGTTTTTATAAGTATTTTCAAAAGGAAGACTCATTTCCGCACACCGGGTTTCAAGATTTTATGAGTGATATGAGTTATAGCCAGCATAATGTCGGAAACCAGACTTCAAAATTAGACGCTTTATACACTTATTACGGATCTATTAAAAACGATAAGTTGAATAACAACCTTTATACCTTAACTGTATTGTCCGCAATTTTTCTCCCTTTAAATTTAATTGTGGGTTTTTTTGGAATGAATACTGAAAATTTGTTTTTTAAAGATAATCCTCACGGAACTCAAAACGTGGCGCTAATTTTAGGAGGAACATTTGTCTTGGCATTCCTGGGAATTCCCTTAGTTAAAATTTTAGACAAGTACATCTTGAGATTTTTGTTAGGCAAATCCCATATATACAAGAAAGTTAGCGGGAAGATTGATAAGATCGAAGAAATTTTAAAAATGTAATGAAGTTATTTGTATTTCTATTCCTATTTAGCCATTTTGCTATTGCGCAAGAAACTATTCTAACAGGGCGTCCAGGGCAGTCTATCGGTGTTGCAATTGTGGGGCGAGAATATTTCCAAATTCAAAGTGGACTGGAGTCGATTTCGTATAAACAAAACGGTGAAAAGCTTTCTGATCTAGTAAATAATAATGTTTTTAGAACTGGTTTTTCAAACGGTATTGAACTAAGTGCAGTTTATGACACCGTAAAATTAGACTCTCATAGTTGGAGAGGACAAAATTTACAAATCGGTGGTAGGGCTAGATTATTTTCAGGTAAAGAGATTACCAGTAGTTTTTAGTCAAGATGGCAAGTGATAAATAATGAAAGTGAAGCTACTAATAGTTTGAAAACCGTGAGTATTTTGGCCACCAATTATGATCTAGGTGAATTTGGTTCATTAACAAATAATTTAATTTTAAGCAATCTAGGAGATTCTGCTAATTTCAAAGGTGCTCTTACCTTGGCATATGGGTTTAATCTTACTGATAGTCTAAGTTCTTTTATTGAGTACTATGCTAATCAATCTGAAGAGGTTTGGAATGGAGCCTGGGATACCGGGTTAGGGTATCTAGTCAACGAGGATTTACTACTGGACTTATCCTTAGGATATGATCTAAGTCGAGATGTAGATTCAAGTTTTGTTTCAGTAGGTTTTTCCTATCGCTTTTAAAGTATTAATGACGGTTTTTGTTCCAGCTTATTCCGAGTGTAATTAGTTTTGAGATAAGGTCTTTGTATTTGAGACCATAGGCCTCAGCTGATTCTGGAAATTCATCACCACATTGAATACCTGGGTTTGGATTCGCTTCTAAAACATAGGCTTTTCCATTTTCGTCAAAACGAAAGTCCATTCGTGCATAGCCTGACAAACCGAGAGCCTTATAGGCTTTTTTTGTCAGGATTTTAAGCTTTTCTGTTTCCTGTTCAGATAGGTTTGCCGCACGTATCGATCTTATTCCATACTTTTCTCGGTACTTGTCATCCCATTTTACTTTTTCTGTAGCAAACTTTTTTACACCTTTGGGCATTTGAGTAAATTCAAGCTCCCATACAGGTAGGGTGGTGACTCTCTTGTTGCCAAAGATACCAACGTAGAGTTCTCTTCCTTTTATATACTGTTCTGCAATCACGTCTGTCCCATAAGTCTCATGAATAAATTCAACACGCTCTTTTAGCGCTTCGAAGTTATTAACCACTGATGCTTGAGCGATACCAGTAGAAGCTTCCTCGGTTGTTGTTTTAACTATAAGCGGGTAGAAAAACTTTTTCGTTTCTTTTATTTTTTGGTTTTTCGGAAAAACGAAAAATTTCGGTACAGGTATTCTATGAAAGGTCAGAATTTTTTTACTTAAAGCTTTGTCTCTAGCGAGTGTTAATCCTCTTGGGTTACAACCAGTATAGGCTTGTCTCTTTAACTCCAAATAAGAAACAATATGTTGATCAAACGTCGGATTCCCGTCGAACTCTTCTAAAAGATTAAAAACTATATGTGGTTTAAACTCGTCTAGAGCATTTCTTAATAGTTCTAGGTTACCTACAATTCCTAAGGGGTGCACCGTATGTCCAAGCTCTCGAAGAGTCTCCATAACATCGTACTCAGTCTTCCAATCGGCAGATAAGTACTCTTCCTCAGTAAAGTCCTCTGGCGGAATAAGTGACTTATGCATCAGGACTAGGACTTTGTATTTGGCCATTTTCTTATCTCGCTATTCGATGACTACCTTGGTGTATATATTCAATAGTAACTACGGATAACATAGAAATAAACTGGTTTTTTGACTGCTCAAAGGGAAATTTGAGTTTTAAATTCAACTCATCGCAACGATTAGTAACTTCCTCTAAAATCTCATTAATCGTGTATTGATAAGCTCCAGTCCACGGAGAAACGCTTTTTCGTACGTCTTTTTTGATCTTTCTGATGAAAGTTGATGCCTTAATTCCCTTAGAAAGGTCTGGATTATTAGTAAAAAGTTTTAATAAGTAGACGTCAAAAACACTTGGGTGGTTTACCCCATAGTGATCGATCTTTTCTTCAAAATAATCCCCCAAGGTCTTAGTGAGTTGATTTTGGGGATCAATTTTTCTTCGAGTTTTTAAAAGTGGCTTTGTATGAGAAATTTCTTGCATTAATTCATCCATATATTGGAGCTTTTGATAAGCGCCTCTCCACTTTGGATAACGTTTTTTCCAGCCAGATCTCGGATTGAGCCAGACCGCAAAGGTCTCAGCAAAGTCTTCATCGGGATGACTTTGTGAATACCAACCGTTGAGATGAACAACATATTTTTTGCTAAAAGGTTTTGGAGCATAGGTATCTTGATATTTAATAGTAGATTTTCCAAATAACTGCTGGCGCTTTCTTCTTCTTCTGAGCTGGTAGGCATTGTCAATTGCATGTCCACATTCATGTCTAAGAAGTTTCATAAAGGTGGCCGGAGTCCCTCCTTCAACGTCGTAGAGGTTTTTTTCTTGGAGTTTCGCAAGCCTTTTGTGTGAGAGGTAAAATGGTATCGCGATGCCGGTATGAGCATCAGGAGTAAACCACTCATCTGAGAACCAAAAATAAGGACGAAAGGCTGAAAGTCCTTTTAGATCTAATTCAGATTGAAGTTTTTCAAGGTAGGGCACAAGTCCGGTCTTCTCCAGGGGAATAAAGATATCTTTGAGACGTAATTGGTATAGCTCTTTTTCATCTAAAGAGCTCCACTTAGTTCTTTGAGTGCTAGATTTAAAAAGTCCTATATTTATTTCCTTGCTGTAAGGATTTATTGTCACATGCAAGAGAAGACCTTTCAAGTTTGTCTCACTTAAGCACCACAGTGCATATTGTCACTAGCCGAGTCATTTAGCGATAATATGCCTATGAAAACACCATTAGAAATCAGAAACGCTAAGTCCTCAGATATCAAAGACATTGTTAGACTTTCAGAAAAAGCTTATCCCAAAATGGGAGGTTATAAAGCAGATACCATTAGAGGCCAGATAAATAATTTCCGAGACGGATGCTTTGTCATACTCATGGATGATGTAATTGTGGCTTACTCAGCTAGTCTAATCATTGATGAGCAAAAAGCTTTAAATAAACATAATTGGAAAGAGATAACGGCAAACGGCTTTGGTTCAACTCATAATTCAGATGGAGATTACCTCTACGGCTATGAGACCTGTGTTGATCCGGATGTACGAGGTAGAAGGCTTGGACAAAGAATTTATAATGCTAGAAAAAGATTAGTTAAGTTTTGGGCCTTGAAGGGAATTGTTTTTGGAGGTCGAATTCCGAACTATCGCAAAAAATCTAAAAAAGTAGATAGCGTCGAAGATTATATAGAAAAAGTAAGTAATAAAGAAATTAAAGATTCAACTCTAGGATTTCATTTAAGAAATGGGTTTCAAGTTATTGGCGTCTTAGAAAATTATCTTGATAATGATTACGATAGTCTCTGTTACGCAGTTCACTTGAAGTGGGATAATCCTGAGTATACAGCTGTCGTCAAAGATGAAAAGAAGCTTTTGAGACAAAACTCAGTTAGAGTGGTCACGGTTCAGTATCAACAAAGAAAAGTAGAAAGCTTCGATGAGTTCGCGCAAATTGTTGAGTATTATGTGGACGTCGCAGGAGATTATAGAGCGGACTTCCTTTTATTTCCCGAACTCTTTACAATGCAATTATTATCTATTGATAACGAAGAAGTTACTCCGAGTGCTGCCATAGAAAATATGACGAAGTACACTGAGGCTGTTAAAGACTTGTTTCAGTCTTTGGCGATGAAATATAATGTAAATATCATTGCTGGCTCTCACCCTACACATGTAGGCGATAAAGTAAGAAATATTTCATATATTTGCCTGCGTGACGGTTCAATTCATGAGCAGGAAAAAATCCATCCCACTCCTGATGAAAAATACTGGTGGAAAATCGAAGGAGGAGATGAAGTAAAGGTCATTGATACCGATTGTGGACCTATCGGAGTCTTAATTTGTTATGATAGTGAGTTTCCTGAACTCACAAGGCATTTGGTTAACCAAGGAATCCAATTTCTCTTTGTCCCTTTCCTCACTGATAATAGGCAAGGTTATTGTAGAGTTCGTTATTGTTGCCAGGCACGAGCGATCGAAAACCAGATCTACGTGGCAATGGCGGGAAATGTAGGAAATTTGCCTCGAGTAAAGAACCTAGATATTCAATATGCTCAAAGCGCTATTTTTACACCATGTGATTTTCCCTTTGCAAAAGATGGTATTGCTGCCGAGGCAACTCCTAATGTTGAGATGGTGACAATTGCAGATTTGCGAGTTGATACTCTCATTGAAGCAAGGTCTTACGGGGCGGTTAGAAATTTAAAAGATAGAAGACATGACCTCTATACTGTTAAGTGGCATAAATAAAACTTATTAAATTCGGTTTTGGCGAATATGTGAACCTTAAGATTTACGTTGAGTGTATCGATATGCTTTAATGTAATTGGAGGAACTATGGACGAATCAAATCAAAAAAATGAAATGAACGAAGAATTACAGGCACTTGAGGACTTTAATGAAAAGAACGTTGAGCCTATGAACCACACACGAGATAGCCTATCCGATGATTACACACTGTCCTATCTTTAGGAGGTGCGTAATGCAAATTCGATTTTTACTAACTTTCTTCATTTTAGTAGTATTACTTAATGGAGCGCAAACACAATTTTAATTGGAACCATCTTTTTTATTTTTACCAAGTAGCTGAGCTAGGCTCTCTTAAAAAGGGGGCCAGTCTACTGGGACTTGCACCTTCGACTGTAAGCGAGCAGCTGAAAAAGCTTGAGTCTAAGCTTGGTAGTAAGCTGATTCAGAAAAGTGGATCAGGTATTAAGTTAACTTCCGAAGGTCAAAAATTGCTCAGTCGTTGTCGGTCTATTTTCGAAGAAGGAAACAAATTACTCGAAGAAATTTCTGAAGATGTGATAGGTGGTTACCCCGTCAAAATTGGAATTGATGAAACAATTTCTTATGATGTTTCCAATGAGTTTGCCTCGCAATACTGGGACTATTATACAACATTTGGGTCAGTTTATACTTACCGACAACAGAATCACGAAACATTGATTCAATCTCTCAATCAGGGTTTGATAGACTGGGGGATTTCTATTCAAAAGCCGATAAAGAAGTCTTTGGAGTATGCTGAAATTGGATCTTTTGAAGTTGTATTCTGTTGCTCAGAGGAATTGTTTAATCGGTTTATTGATCCTATTGATTTGTTAAATAATATCCCGTTTGGAGAGTCGAATTGGGACAAAGTTCTAAATAAATCGGTTTATAAATATCTTAAACAACACGGTGTTATCCCTCAGGAAAGAATCCTTAGTGACCACTCAGGGTTTTTGCAGAAGCTATGTAGGCGAGGACGATGTGTCACTTATATGGCAAAAAATCCAATGCAAAAGTATCCGGGGCTTAGAACTTTCTCTCTAGATAACCCTTTGCGAGTTACACTTTACGCCATATGGAAGAAATCTGACTCTGGTCTAGTGGCCATTACTAGATTGAAAGATTTAATCAATTCAACCTTCTCGACACTTCCTCATCGCTATAAAGATGTTGACCTACAAATTGAAGTGTCTGAAGTATCTGAAGATTTATTGAAAAAATAAATCCCCTAGGGGCAAAGCGAGCGTCTGGTCCCTAGGGGATGGAGTTAATTAGTAATCGTCCGAAGATTCTGTATCGCCGGACTCAACAAATTCTTCTGTGTCTACCATTGGCTCAGCTGATTCATCAATCAGAACTTCTTCGCTTTGCTCGGTATAATCCTCTTGTGCCATTGTAGGCTGGCTTCCGCTCAGAATGAGGAGTGTTACGAAAACTCCTAAAATCTTAATTGTTGTGGTCATAATGACCTCCTTTTACAACAAAATTTCAAGATGCCTATCCCAACATCTTATCTACAGCCTAATTATCGAGCTGTTTTTAAATTAGGTAAAATCGTTTTATTTCCATTTTTAGTTAGGTTATAATTAATCGAAAGGAAGAAGATGGACAGACTTAATTTTAGCCATTTTTACTATTTTTATATTGTTGCCAAAGAGGGGTCAATAAAAACGGCAGCGGAAAAGCTCTTTGTCTCTCAACCTACAATAAGTGACCAAATTAAATTGCTTGAGGATTATTTTCAATGCTCTCTTTTTGAAAGGAAACACCGACAATTGGAATTGACCAAAGAAGGGTTTTTGGCCCTCGAATATGCTGATAAAGTTTTTCAGATGTCTAGAGAGTTAACATCGAGATTAAGAAATGATGTTAAATTACCAAAAACAAGTTTTGATGTAGGAATGAGTCCTTACATGGGACAATTCTTTCTTTACAGCCAAATTCTCCCATTATTTCATCAGAGGGATTACACCATAAATTTAAGGCATGATAATAGGCATTTGCTATTGGCGGAGTTAGAGCAAGGCAACCTTGATATGATCTTTACAGATGAAAAAGAAACGCTTCCTAGTGGCTTTAAAGCCTATAAAATTGGTCAGAATCGAACCTATGCTGTAGCTCATAAAAAATATAAAAAAGTTAAATCCAATTTTCCTGAAAAGCTTAGTGAGGTTCCTTATTTTGCTTATAATGATAATGAGCCAAAACTAAAGTATGAAATTGATCTATTCTTTCGACAAAATAATATTAGTCCAAGAATTATAGGTGAAGGGGATGATATAGATCTCTTTCAGGTTGTCACTGAAAATGGCTTAGGCTTTACTGTCGTATCTGAGGCTGCAAAAACTCGCTTTTGTCTTAATAAAGATGTGATAGTATTAGGTGAAATTGAAGAACTACAAACGACCATGTGGGGAGTTTTAAAACAAAATGACCGAGGACTGGGTTATCAGTTCTTGAAAGGAAAATTGAGTTGAAAAAGACTGAGGTCTTGGAACCCCAAAACTTTGAACAAGATAATCACTTTTATCCAAAAGCATTAAACTCACAGTTGCACCCCATTGTGAGTCACTTTTTCAACCTCGATAAGAAACGAATTATTAAAAGGTATCTTCATCTTAACCCCCAGGTGGATGAAAAAACTCTAAAAGAGGTCCTCTCTTATCAGCCCAAACATTTTTTCTGGGGAGGATCAGATTTATTTTATGTGACGACTGAAGGTGGTAATAGAAGAATGGTTGTTCTAGAAACTAATTCTTGCCCTTCTGGTCAAAAGTCGATGCCCCCTAGATCCGATTATGATGAACACCGTGGTTATAAATTTTTACTTGAAAATGCTTTTCTACCAGCTTTAAAAAAGAAAAAGAAACTTCCTAAAGGCTCGCTTGCTGTTATCTATGATAAAAACTATATGGAAACTTCTGGTTATGCTCAGACACTTTCAGATTTGACTGGGGAAAATGTTTATTTAGTTCCTCATTTTAATAATGGTCAAAGCAATGTTCATTTTGAAGATGGCGTCATGTATATCAAAGACGATAAAGATGAAGTAGTTCCTATTAGAGCTGCTATTAGATATGTAACGCAAAAGCCTTGGAATAGAATTCCTGTCGTAACTAAAACTTTTATTTGTAACTCAGCCCTGGTTTGCCTCTCTGGTGGAAGAAATAAGCTTTTAGCCAACAAAGCTTATGAGCTTTATAATTCAAAGATAGGTGAGTCCGGCCTTAAGATCATTGTTCCGGAAACAATAAAGGATGTGAGTAAGCCTGAAATCCCCTTATGGGTTAATCGCTTCGGTGGCAAAGCAGTCATTAAAAATCCCTACTCCAATGCGGGACAGGGAGTATGGACTATTACTAATGAAGAAGAGTTAGAAAATTTTCTCGCTGAAGAACAAAATTATGATCAATTTATCGTTCAAAGTTTAATTGGGCATTATGAATGGAGTTCAACAACTCAGCACGGTAAGTTTTTTCATGTAGGTACTGTCCCAAATCTTAAAGGAAAGATTTTCATTTCAGACCTTAGAGTGATGGTATGTGCTAGTAAAGATGGTTATAGACCGTGTGCTCTCTATGCCAGGCGTGCCAAACTACCTTTGGAAAAAGAAATTAAAGGTTCTAGTTGGGAGGTCTTAGGAACTAATTTATCGATTAAAAATGGAGAGAATAATTGGGACTCAGATACTTCTCGATTAATGCTTATGGATAGGAAAGACTTTAACTCTTTAGGTATTGGAATTGACGATCTGGTTGAAGCATATATTCAAACGACCTTAACTATGATTGCCATCGATAAAATGGCATCTACTCTTATCAACTCTAAAGGGCAATTCAAAATGAAGTTATTTAGTTCTCTAGACAATGATAAAAAATTATTAAGTGAGATAATGATCAAATGAAAAAAGCGATTACCATTAAGGCTAAGGAAGACTTAAATCTTGAAGAGTTGACTGAAGGGAAGGTTCATCGCTTTCATGTTCATCTGACTGACAACTCCCTAGGGGTTCCTTGGAGAGTACCAGTTATTGTAGTCAAAGGAAAAAAAGCGGGACCAGTCCTGGGGATAAACGCTGCACTTCATGGTGATGAACTCAATGGTATATCGATTATATTTAAGTTATTGGAAGAAATTAACCCCAAAAAATTAGCTGGGACATTAGTCATGATTCCCATAAGTAATGTTCCTGGATACCTGGCTAATAGACGATATTTTTCTGACAATGTAGATTTGAATCGCATTATGCCAGGAAAAGCCGAAGGTAAGACTAGTGATCTTTATGCTCACCATCTTATTAATAAAATTTTCAGCAAATTCAACTTTCTTCTCGATCTTCATACCGCAAGCCATGGGCGAGTAAATAGTCTTTATATCAGGGCCGACATTGATAGCGAAGAAACTCGAACTCTAGCTTACCTTCAAAACCCTCAGATTATAGTTCGAAAGTTTGATGAGGAAGGCACTCTTAGAGGTTGGGCAAATGAACATCATATTCCAGCGATTACGATAGAGATTGGTAACTCTGGTGCTTTTCAACATTCACTAATAGACGAAAGTTTAGAGGGAATACTCAATACGATGAGACATTACCAAATGATCGAAGGAGAAGTTAAGGATATGGTCACAGACGCGGTCATTTGTGATAACTCATATTGGATTTATTCGAAACGAGGTGGAATAGTCGATGTGATGCCAAATCTTGCAGACACCATAAAGAAGGGGCAACTTATTGCCATTGTGTATGACGTTTTTGGTCAAGTAAAAGAAAAGATTATTTCTGATCGAAACGGTGTGGTAATTGGCAAAAATATTAATCCAAGTTGTGATGCCGGCTCTCGAATTTTGCACTTAGGATTTAATTTAGTAGATCCGGACCCTGAAGAGATTCCCGGACATCATGACTTTCATGAATAGTGCTCAAACTCTGGCATTATCTGCCTCTTAAGCATCTCTTAATCATAAATCTTTATTAAGCTTCCGATTTTCCATTAAGGAGAATTCGTATGCGTATTGTTGGACTGTTTTTTTTACTATTATGTTTTGAATCCAAAGCAAAGCTCATGGTTGTACCGATGGAGTCGAGTACTTTGAATATTGAGTTGGCTTCTGATTTTAACTGGAAAAATACTTGTAAAAATGCCAGCGATCGCTTTTGTTATCAAATTTGGAAAGATGATAATTACTTTGCTTTAAGCTCACAAAAAGTTAACGAAAAAAATCCTCTGAAAAAGATTTGCGGCGTATCCATGAAAACGAATAGAAACGAAGTGAGTTATTGCGAATTTTCAGGTTCGTTATTTTTTTATAAAGAGGATCAACTTTTTGTCGTAAGCTACTCTGGAAGGAAAAAGACTTCAAGAGCATTGAAAGAATTTGCAGGAGGAATAAAATGAAATTCATCTTATTCTTATTCACCTTTATTTATTCCTTTCAAGTCTTAGCTCAGGATCAAAGAAGCGTTTATGATACTAGGTTTGCGGTAGGCATGTCTATGGGAGAAACCATAACTCCCGAAGATGAGGACATTGTAGAAAATTATATACGATCTTTACTGGCGCCTGGGGCAGTGGATGAAGTGGCAAGACAAAGAGTTGTATCTGAAAATCTTTTGTCTCGCTATCCCATGAGTGCTTATAAGGCGATAAATACCTATATAGGTGATCAGGGAAATATTTTTGGAGAGTATGAAAATGATGCTCAAATGGAGCAATATTTTCAAGAAATGCAAAGGGCAAATGAACTGATCATGGTTGATCTTGTAGGATCTGATAATATAAGTATGAGAGATCTCAATCGGGCACTAGATCGCTATAGGTTTGGAAGAAGTAACAATGGAATCGATGATGAGAGAAGAGCGATACAGTCCGCAAGTAATCGTGGATTTATTGCGAGCTCCATTTTTAATCGAGCCTATTTTGGTCAAAGTGCAGATTCAGGGGAGTTTAACCATGAAGCAGGACTTAGAGCGACAGCTTTAGTCATAGGTGAAGGTTTTTTTGATCAATTAGATGCGCTATTTGAAAGTGGAGGTGGAAATCTTATGATTGAAGCTTCACAGCTTCAAGGTTTGCCAGAAGCAGTCGCCAGAGATGCTTTTGTTTCGTATTTAGTTAGTGAAAAAGATATGAGTCCAGATGCTGCGAGAAGCTTTGTAGGAGGCAATATTTCATGGCCTTCAGAGCGAGAGCTTTTAAGAAATTTTGTTGAAAGTCAGGGAATGATTCCTATTGAAGTTGCTCAATCAGTTCTCGATTCTACTGAAAATTGGAATTATCTAAGAGATCTTCTAAGAGAAGCAGGGGAGTCTGAACGGTATGAATTAATCAGAAGTCAGGCTCGAAATGTCTGTCCATTCCAGCCACCAACAATCGGTAATCAATCTATATTTAGTGAGATTGCAGAACTTGGTAATTCATCTAGGCAAGTTCAAGACGCCTCAGGAAGTCAAAGTTCTGAGTGTGACGAAAACTTTCAACGATTTACAAATATCGCAAGAGAAGTCCAAAGCTTACATCAAGTTGTAACGAGAAGGCGTAGTGGTTTTGGAAATCCATACGGTCCTGGAGGAGGAATGGATCCTGGCTTTGGCGGAAGTACCAATCCTGGAGATGGTAGTGACGAATTTCCTGGGGGAGAAGGAGATAAGTACTTTGATGAAATTAGGCAAATTCAATCAGCAAATGAATATGAAGGACTAGCAGGAGAAGTAGAACAAGCAATTGGTGGTGGAACACCAATAGTAAATCCAACATTTCCTGGAGGACCTAGTTTAGATCCTGGCACATTTGATCGCTATTATACTAGACAAGCAGATCTAGCGACATCTTTACAAGAATTCATGTCATCAGGCTGTCAACTAAGAGAAGGTCATGGTAATTTTGTTTCCACAGTAACTCGATTTGCGAGTTCACTTGCTGGTACAGCTGCTTCCCTATCTGGCTCACCTCAAGTTACTCTTCTTGCACAAGCTATGGCCGCAGGATCGAGACTCATTACTGCTATTATGGATCTTTTTAGAGGACCGACAGAGGCAGAGATTATTCAAGAGTGGGGACAGGATAATCAATTTACGAGTCAATATGAACAAACCATGTGTAATCTTAGGACTTTACTCTATAATGTGGATGAATCTCTAGCTAATGGGAGTCCGACAATTGCAAGAGCACTTGAGATCGAAAGACAAACTGCCATTCGACTTCAACAGGAAATTGCCCAATGTGAAAGCTCGCTCTCTGAGGGATTTGATTTGGGACTAGTATCAGATATTGAAGATCTAAATTTAGATGACTTTATTGATTGTGGAGAGTTTGTTAATCCTATTTTACAGGGGGCAATGCCTCAAGGTTCAAGTGGGTTTTATACTTATTTAAATGATAATTGTGGTGATCAAACGAATAGAGAATCTTTTTGCGCTGACTATGATAGATTAGTCAGTTTTATCCAATCCTTTGGTGATGAATTCAACAATGGAGATAGACTTTGTACAAATGAAGATCATAGAGAGAATATCAATCAATTAGTCGGGCGACTTAAATCGAACATGCTTTCAAATATTAGAACTCAGACTGATGCGACGACGACTCCTAGTCAAGCACTAGTAAATATGAGATCACAACTTGAAAATACGAATAGAAGAATAGAGCAATTGGAAGGGGCTATCGATGACTCAGCATCTTTTAATACCGCTCTTGATTCGAGCCTTATCACAAATTTCAGCCCATTATTTTTAGATGAATCGGCAGAGGGGAATACAGGACCGTTGAGAAGATATTTTGAAAATATTGACTCTCAATTGGAGCGCGAAAGAAATGAAGTAAGACAAGCCTATGATACCATGAGAAATTCAAATCGATCAGGTTCTTCATGTGACGCAGCTATCTCTGTTGTGGCGGGAGTAAGAAATATGGCAGCAAGGCGCAATAGAGCAAGGGGTTTTTGTCAGTCATTTGATGCCAATCGAATGGTACCTTTTAGGTCAGATGATGGTTTGGGAGTCTACGCTGGAGATAGATTGTCTATGCAGCGGATTACAGGATATGATAATGATTCCAATCCTTCAGATTTTTATCGACGTTGCGAACAATTTGAAGCCAATAATCCTGGTCCAACCACTTCCTCGGAAATGCAGATGTTTTACGAGGCTGCTGAGTTGAGACAAGATTGCTAATTCCGTCCAACTTGGGTACCTTTGTTTAAAGTGAGGATTTCAAATGCTTAAATTAATTTTGATGTTTTGTCTCATCTTGACGACTAAGACTTTTGCCAAAAATAACGTGAAAGAAAAGTCTTTCTATGGAAAAGAGGTAAAGGCTTCTAGTGCCGTAGTACTTGATGAAGTTATTAAAAACTTTTCTCATTATGAAGATAAGAAAATAGTTATGGAAGCCCAGGTGGAAAAGGTCTGTGTTCATAAGGGGTGTTGGATGACTTTGCAAGGAAGTGATGAAACTTTGCGAGTGATGTTTGATGACTATAGTTATTTTGTTCCTCTTTCGCTTCAAGGTAAAAAAGTTTGGGTGGAAGGAAAGGTTAGTCGCAAAGAATTATCGGTGAAAGAAAAACGTCACTACTTAGAAGATGCTGGTGCCTCGAAGTCTGAAATCTCTGCCATAAAGAAACCTAGTTTCGAATATAGTATTGTCGCCCTTGGAGTCAAAGTTCTCAAATAGATCGGAGGGGCATTGAAATTAATTCTTAGTGGAGGTGGAGATTCAGAAAACTTTCTTGAGTTAGATAAAGTTTTTCTAGACTTGCTCCCTCCTGATCCTAGTCTTCTCCTAGTACCCGTTGCGGGAGACCCTAAAACCTTTGATGATGCTCTTGAACGAATTGTAGAGACTTTTTCAACTATTGATTTTGAAAAGATAGAGATGATTCTAGATCTCGCTGATATGGACTGGGATTATCTTAAAAATTTTGATGCTATCTATATTGATGGGGGAAATACCTTCAGGCTCATGGATCAAGTTCGCAGATCACATTTTTATGAATTACTACGAAAGTTCATTCAATGTGGTGGGATTATAAACGGAGATAGTGCCGGAGCAATTATTCTAGGAAGTCATTTAGAGACGGCTCATTTTGGCGAAGCTGGAGATGAAAATTTGACTCCATTGATTAGTTATCAAGGTTTAAATCTTCTAGGAGATTTGGCCATACATTGCCATTATGAAAAGTCTGAACAAACTCAAATATCTGCCTTTGTCCAAGAATATGGGCTTCCTGTTTTGGCCTTAGATGAGGCATCTGGAGTTAAAATAGTAGATCAAGAAGTACAAGTTGTTGGTCGCAAAGCAGTTGACTTGTATACTCTGGAAAAGATGATTAGGATTTTACCAGGGGAGAGCTATAAGCTAGCTTTCAGAAGCTAAATTCCTCTAAAAATTGGCCATGAATATTCCGATAATTGGGTATGAAAAAAGCACCAAAATTGGAACATGAATATTTAAGATTAGCCTCTTTAAACTCATTAAGAGTACTCGATACTGGGCCCGAAGCCCAATTTGATGCTATTACAAAGCTTGCTTCGAGCTTAACGGATTGTCCCGTTTCTTTAATCTCTTTAGTTGATGAGGATCGCCAATGGTTTAAATCAAGCTTTGGATTAGCTGAGACTGAGACCCCAAGAGAAATTTCTTTTTGCGGACATGCTATTGAAAACGATGAGATTTTCATCGTGGAAGATGCTAGGAGTGATGAAAGGTTTCATGATAATCCTTTGTGTACGAGCTCACCTCATGTAATCTTCTATGCAGGTATACCTTTAAAACTTTCAAATGGATTTAATATTGGAACTTTATGTGTCATTGATCATAAGCCTAAAGAACTGAATACCACTCAAATTGAACAATTAGAAATTTTAGCTGATCAAGTCGTTAATCTATTAGAACTAAGGCTTATGCGGATTCAAGGTAGTGAAGTTTTAAAAGCTATCAAAGTAGGAAGCTTTGTCATCGATGTAACCACAGGTGAGAAAACTCATTCGGATTCACTTTTTGATGTATTCCCGAAACTTAATCAAACACAAAAGCCTTCGATATATTCAATCGTTCATAGCGAAGATCTTCAACATTTAGAGCAATGTCGAGAAAAAGCTATGAGAACGGGAGAGGATTATAAAGTAGAGTATAGAGCTTTGACTGATTCAGGAAGTGAGTACCGCTGGATAGGTGAGACGGGAAGAGTATTAAAAAACAAAGAAGGAAGAATTGTTACTTTAACCGGAATTTGCCAGGACATTACAACTTTGAAGCTTAAAGAAGTTGAGCTTCATAATTCAAACACTCTTCTTAAGCTTGCACTTGATGGTGGAGATACTGGAACCTGGGATTGGTTTATAGATCAAGATCGTGTTGTTTATGATCGAGGTTGGGCTGCTCTTTTTGGAATAGACTTTGAAAAAATGAAAATGGATTTTTCGACCTGGCAAGAAAGAGTGCATCCAGATGATATTGGAATGTGCTTTAAGGCCATAAATGAATATTTAGAGGGAAAAACTGATAGTTATGAAGTGATTCATAGAATGAAACATAGTTCGGGTAAGTGGGTTTATACTCGCGGAAAGGCGAAGATTTCTGCCAGAGATAAAAATGGAAAGCCTATCAGATTAACTGGAACGCAAGTTGATATGACAGAGGTGATTGAAAATGAATTAAAATTGGAAGAAATGTATGAAACACTTCAAAGAACAGAGCGAAATGCCAAAATTGGTTCTTGGACTATAGATCTCAATACAGGAGAACCCTGGCTTTCAGACGAGTCATATAGAATCTACGGCTTGGAAGTGGGCTCTGATTTTGAAACAGAAAAAGGTATTACATATTATCACCCTGATGATCAGCCGCGAATTATAAAGTATGTTAACGATGCAATAGAAAAACAAATACCTTATAGTGACGAGTTTCGATTTATAACCGCCCAGGGGGAAAATATTTGGGTGCGAGCCTCAGGTCAATATTTTGAGGATAAAGATAAAGGAATAAAACGCTTGGAGGGAAGCTTTCAAGATATAACAATCCAAAAACAGGCAGAAATCGCAAAAAGATGAATTTTTATCCGTTATAAGCCATGAGATTCGAACGCCATTAACCTCTATTATTGGCCTGTCAGAAGTCATGGCAGAAAAGAAATATGATGGTGAAACATTAGATTGTGTACAGTCTATAAATACTGCAGGGCATACCGTTCTTACTCTTACCAATGATGTTCTAGACTTTTCAAAGCTTAAAAATGGTAGAGTTTCAATTTTGGTCACTGATGGAGACTTAGGAGTTTTTCTTGAAGAAACAATTAAACTTTTAGAAGTTATTGCTAAAAATAAAAAAATTAGTTTGGAGTTAGAAACCTCTTTTGAGAACCCATATGTAAAATGTGACTTTGTGAAACTCCGACAGGTTTTAATCAACCTTCTTTCTAACGCAATAAAATTTACTGATGAAGGTGGTGTTCAACTTTTAGTTCGAGAAGAATCTATTGGTGAATTTTATTTCGAAATTTCAGATTCTGGTTGTGGAATAGCAGAAGAATTTCTACCTAAAATCTTTAAGGCATTCGAGCAAGATCATAATAGTAAAAAAGTTCATGCAGGAACAGGCCTTGGAATGAATATCAGTCAGCGCTTAATGTTTCTTATGGAAAGTGAAATTCAAGTAGAAAGTAAATTGGGAGTTGGTAGTAAATTTAGTTTTACGATTCATTTAGATCAATCTTTTGAAAAAAATCTTGATAAGAGTCAAGCTTCTCACCTGTCTGATATTGGATTATTTAACGGTTTAACACTTGCTTTCGCAGATGACAATCACATGAATAAGGTTGTTGTTGAAAAAATGCTGAGTAATACTGGGATAAAGCTTTTGAAGTTTTCAAACGGACAAGAGATATCTGATTTTGTCTTAGAAGGAAATCAAGTCGATTTCATTCTAATGGATATACAAATGCCGGTAATGAATGGATATGAAGCAACTCAGAGAATAAGAACTTTTGAAAGGTCTAGAAATTCAAAACAAATTCCTATTCTGGCGTTTTCAGCTTTTTCGTTTCAAAAGGACATAGACCTTGCTCTGGATGCTGGTTGCACCGATCATATCTCTAAGCCAATTAAAAAGAGCGTTCTTATAGAAAAATTAAATAGTACTTTAGAGCTTAAAAAGGCGTCTTAACCTTATAAAATTTTCAAAACGAAGATAATTCAATGGAATCCAGCCTCATTTTGAGCCAAATAAAGAGGCGGGGGTACTTAAAATGATTAAAATCATGTCACGTTCTGGTTTTATGTTAATATTTTTAAGCCAGGCTTCTTGGTCTGTAGAGTGTAATCAGCCCTCTCGTTTGGATGAAATACGAATCTTTTACGGTCAATCAAATGATTTAGATATTTTAAATAATACTGATTTTTTTGGTTGTGAGGAGTATTCGCAAGTCAAAGGGCTGACTGCTAATGCCTTAAGAAGGGGACTTAATTGCTTAGATGAGGTTTCAGGTCTTGCAATTGCATCGATAAATCCTGTTTTGAATTTACGTGGGTATGAACTTAGGGAGGCACTCTTAAAAATTGGAGGAAACTTTATTCCCCTAGCCAAGAGAAGATTTGAAATCTACTGCGCCCATGAGGAAACTGATAACGATGATTATTTTCTTAGGGATGGGGCCAATGCTTCGGCGCAAACATGTCAACTTGGTGAAGAAAAGCTAGGTATGAAAATTCATAGGGATATTTTTTCTATAAGAAGTCAGCGCGAATTGAAATCCACTATTTTTCACGAAGCAGCACATCATGCAGGTTATTTTCATGACCGTATAAGACATGACTGGGTCTATGAGATGGAGTTTTGTTGTTTTGGGTTCGATGATAGCTCCTACGTCTCAATATCCGATCTTGGAACTCAGCATTCTTGTTTATCCCTCCTTTCCGCTGACCACGAAGATAGAATGCCGAGTCGATATACAATTAATCAGACAAGAAACGATTTAATGTCACACGAATAAATTCATGATAATCTTTGGACTCCATGAAGATTATCATAAAAACAGATATCAATAGAACCATAAAAGAAGTTTCCGAAAGCTTTAATCTTAAATTATTTAAAGCTCTCAAGCCGCCTTTTGTAGGCTTAGAAATTCCACGTTTTGATGGCTGTCTTAAAGGTGATGAGGTCCATTTAAAAATTAAATTTGGCTTTTTAAGTCAGGACTGGATTAGTCTTATTACCGAACAAAATGAAGATGAGAATGAGTGGTACTTTATAGATGAAGGCCGTAATCTTCCACCTCCTTTGAAACGATGGAAGCATAGACATAGAGTGGTGAAGACAGGTGAGACTTCAGTTAAAATCATAGATGATATTTTCTATTCGACGAATAATAGTTTGCTAGATTTTATCATCTATCCAGCGATGTATATTCAGTTTTGGCTTAGAAAAACAGCCTATAAAAAATTCTTTAAAAATAACTAAACCCATACGGAGTTATCATAGATGAAAATAAGTCTAAAGATCAAAATTATTTTAGTTTCAGCATTATTAATCAGCTCATGCACCTCTTTAAATAAAAAAGGATTGGATATGAAGCCTCCTCAAGCTAATAGAATTGAGAAAAAAATCCAGCAACTAGGAGATGTAAGAGTCGATGAATATGCGTGGATACGAGACGAAAATTGGAAAAGATTTATTGATGGGAATCTCGATTTTGCCAATCCTGAGATAAAAAAATATTTAGATCAGGAAGTGGCTTACACTGAAGTACAAATGCAGGGAACAGAAAAAATTCAAAATGAAATTTATCAAGAAGTTTTAGGTCGACTCAATGAAAATGAAGAAACCTATCCTGTAAAATATAAAGAATACTTTTATTATAAAAAAGAAGTAAAAGAAAAAAATTACCCCATTTATTGTCGAAAAAAAGGCAGTCTTGATGCATCAGAAGAAGTATATTTTGATGTCAATAAAGAAGCACAAGGAAAAAAACTCTATCAATTAAAATCAGGGGATGTCTCTCATGATAATAGATTCTATGCTTACGCTTTTAATTTAACCGGATCACTAGCGGGGACGATCAAAGTGAGAAATCTAGAAACAGGTAGAGATTTTGATTGGGAAATTCCTAATACGACGTCTTCATTTGTTTGGGATGTTGATCATAAGCATATTTTTTACGTTCTTAGGGCCGACAACGGAAGAGGTCGAGCTATTTATAGAATGAATATTTTTGAAGGGCCTAAGTCAAAAAAATTAGTATATGAAAAACCTAAGGATCGAGAGAGCATGTTTCTTTGGGTTAGTCTGAGCGAGAGTCAGCGTTTTTTAAGTATTAACTTGGCAGAGTCTGGGAGCCGAGAGATCCATGTTATAGACTTACTTTCTAAAAATAGAAAGGCAAAACTTTTAGCAAGTGCAAAACCAGGAGTTGAGTATTCATTCACTCATAGTGGAGGCTACCTTTATATTTTAACTAACCATCAAGGTGCGACAGACTTTAAAGTTATGAAAACTCCAATTTCCTCTCCTGAATACAAAAATTGGAGTCTATTTTTAAATGAAGAGAAAGGGATCTATAAAGAGTCTCTCTCTGGTTATAAAGATTATTTGGTTCTCGAGATCAAGAATAATAAATTGGCGCTTCCTCAGCTTTTTGTCTTAAACTTGAAAACGGGAAAATCTAAAATTATTAAAATGCAGGAAGATGCCTATAGTATCTCGTTTATGGGCGCTGAAGAATTTGATACTCCTACGGTTCGTTATAGCTACCAGTCTCCCGCAACCCCTAAGCAGACGGTAGACTATGTCTTGGCAACAGGCGAGTCTATCGTTCGAAAACAAAAAGAGGTTCCCAATTATCAAGCCTCCGATTTTGAAGTGAAAAGAGAGTTCGCCAATGCCCATGATGGAGAAAAAATTCCTGTGACAATTATGTACAAAAAAGGACTTAAATTGGATGGGTCTAATCGAGTTTATCAGTACGCCTATGGATCCTATGGAAACTCTATGCCGGCTTATTTCAGTGCTTATAGAGTCTCTCTTTTGAATCGCGGTTTTGTTTTTGTGATTGCCCATGTAAGGGGTGGGAGTGATAAAGGTCATCAATGGTACTTAGAGGGAAAGATGATGAAAAAGAAAAATACTTTCTTAGATTTTGTCTCAGTTTCACAACACCTCATTGAGAGAGGTTACACGAGTGCTAAAAAAATTGTGGCCAGTGGAGGTAGTGCTGGTGGACTTTTAGTGGGTGCCGTCGCCAATATGAATCCTGAGCTTTATTGTAGTATGATTGCAGACGTTGCGTTTGTTGACGTTTTGAATACTATTTCTGATCCAAGCCTTCCTTTAACTCCTCCTGAGTGGTTAGAGTGGGGAAACCCCATCAAAAATAAAGAGCATTTTGAATATATAAAGTCTTACTCACCATATGATAACGTCAAAGCCCAGGACTACCCGGCCATGTTATTCAATTCGGGAATATCTGATGAGCAAGTGACTTATTGGGAACCCACAAAGATGGTGGCGAAGCTTAGGAATATGAAAACAGATAACAACCTTCTACTACTTAATATGAAAATGCATTCTGGTCATGCTGGTGCTTCTAAAAAACATGAGGGAATTAAGGAGTATGCTTTTGATTTAGCGTTTATTTTAAAGACATGTCCAAACTAATAGAGGTGATCTTTTAGATATGGCCTACGTCGATGAGAAAATCGGTTTTTTGCTTTTGATTTTTAATCCAGTTGAGCGAGTGATTGAATGACATATATTCCCGAGGTCCCATTGGAAAAAACCTAAGTTCAGCCTTATCGAGATTTTTAGAACTGGCAATAATATCATCACTTTCAAAGGTTGCGTACGACTTATTGCTACGTATGAGAGTATATTGATACCTACCATTTTCTTTAAATACTGATCTTACGAGATAATTTGTTTGCAGTCTTGTTAATTTTTTTATTTGCTTAGAAAGAGCGATATTTTCTTTAATAATTTCGTTTTTTAAGTCACTCGAGTCTTGATAGGCGAATTTTACTCTTTTGGATGTACCAATAAGATTTTTGAGTAGTTTGTTAGCTTCACTTCTTGTTTTTGTATAATAAAGAGCCTTTTTTTTAAGGTCTGTCTTTGCAACCCTTAAAATAATTTTACCCTCTTTATTAGTGACTTGATAAATACAATACGGGTAGATGGGCTTAGCTAGTTTTGAATGAATCAGTCCTGCCTCGATGAGAGACGTTGCAGAGATGACTTTTATTGTTTTAAGTTGTGTGATTCTTTTTCGATTCAAAGAGTTAAGTTCCAGTAATTCACATAATTTATTTCCAAGATTATCCGTTTTGACGATTTCTTGGTTATTCTCATATTTAAAAATAATAACTCCGGGTCTTTTAGGAGTTTTACGAATGATTTTTTGATGTCTGGCTAAAAATTTTTTCTCCTCTGTTAACTCACCATTAATTAATCTTAAGTAAGAATGAAGTTTAGATAATGAGAGGGCGTCATCATAAGCGCGGTGATTCCTTTGTTGGGGAATTTGTAGGAATTCACAGAGGCTTTTTAAAGAATATGATTTTAGTTCTGGAATAAGTTGTTGGCTAAGTTTCAAGGTGCATCTAGATTTTTCTTTAAAAGGCATATTCAAAGTAGTGAACGACTTCTTTAGCAGTTCGTAATCAAACTCAGCTTTATGTGCCACGATAAGGCATCCTGACAATTTTTCAGCAATGATTTGAGCAACCTCATGAAACTCAGGAGCTTTGGATACCATTTTATTAGTGATTCCCGTCAGTTGGGTAATCTCTTTTTCAATCGGTCTTTCAGGCTTGATCAGAGATTGAAAATAATCGAGATCATTACCCCTCTCATCTTGAATGATAAAGGCAACCTCAATAATCTCGGAGTCGGTCCAATTCGTATGGGAGGCTTCAATATCTAGGTAGGCGAAGCGTTTCATGGTTAAATTGTTTCAGGGATCGGAATTTCTTGTCAATAAAGAAGCATTTGCGCTGCATTAATGTAGCATACGTATGAGCTTTATCTATCTTGGGGCTTATAAATTTTTGAATAAGCATTAAAAGACGACTATGATGTGGTTGCGAAAATCTCTCGTGAGAATAGGAAAGGATAGACGCGTGATTAACCTAGAATTTGATAAATCAATCATCAAAAACTTTCAGTATAGTGACACTCCAGATTTTGGATCTGTGCAAGTTCCCATTGTTTTAAAGTCTCTTCATTCAGAGGGAAAGCCTAAGGGGAATATAACTATCGGTCCCAATGGTGATTATAAAATTTCAAGCTTTAATTCAACACTTCATTATGGACAAAGTATTTTTGAAGGACTCAAAGCTTATAAGATGGAAAACGGAAAGTTTAAGATATTTAGGCTTAAAGATGCGGCTAGGAGATTTAGAAGATCGGCCCAAATTATGGGAATGTCTGCTCTAGATGAAGACTTTTTTATTGATTGCGTAAAGTCCTATGTTGAAAGTTGTAGTGAGCTGGAATTGACTAGTAAGGAGCACAGTCTTTATTTAAGACCGCTACTTTACGCAAATGATTCGATTATAAAAGTAAGGGCAAGTAGCGAATACCAATTTGTCATTATGGGTTCAATAGTAGGATCTTATTTTTCGGGTGGAAAAGTAGGAGCAAAAGTTTATTGCAACCGCCAATTTGTGAGAGCTTTTCCCCATGGAACCGGTGAGGCTAAAACCGCTGCTAATTATGCTATTAGTTTGCCGGCGCTAAAACATGCAACTTCTCTAGGCTTTGAGCAGGTTTTATATCTCGATGCTTTAAAAAAAGAAAATGTCGAAGAGTTAGGTGGGATGAACTTTTTTATGATTAAAAATGGCACCTTAGTCACGCCGAAATTATCTGGAACCATTCTCCACGGAATTACCAGAGACACGATACTAGAGTTGGCAAAACATTTAGATATTCCAACGGAAGTTCGAGACATTAACTACAAAGAAATAATTGAGCCCAGTGAAAATCAAAGTATTTTTGCCTGTGGGACTGCAGCCACTATTGTTCCGATCATAGAACTCGGTTTTCAAGAGAGTTTGGAGGGCCAGTTAAAGCGCATTGAGTATCCTGTAGATCCTTTAGCAATTAAGCTCAGAGAACATTTGGTTGACTGTCATTACAATAAAAGTCCACTGTCGGATAAGTGGCTTTCTTAGAAAACTGATAATTTAAGTCGAGAACCACCGCGGTTGACTTTATAATTCAAAAGATGAAATCTTAAGATAGTTAATCAAGGAAGATTTCATGTATAAAGTCGCAACTATTGGGGCCAGAGGATATACTGGTCTTGAATTCGTAAGATTGGTAGCAACCCATCCAAAATTTCAACTCAAAACTGTCGTTTCTAGTGATGCTAGTTGGAAGGTTTCTAAGGAGTTTCCCTACCTTCCCCGTCTTGCGGATGTGGAAACTGTTAATAACGAAAAATTTGCTGAGCTGGCTGATGATTTTGATATCATTGTAATGGCTTTGAGTGCTCAGCAGTCTTTTGAGTGGAAGCGAAAGTTAAAGAATTTCAGTGGTGTTTTGCTCGATTTAAGTGGTGCTTTTAGATTGGATCAGAAAGGGGCAAGAGAGTATTATCAACTCGAGCTCTCAGAGGAGGAGTCTAGCGTAGATCTTTACGGACTTAGACCTTTTCAGAAGAATAATGAAAGTAAGCTGGTTTCAAATCCTGGTTGTTATCCGACTTCAGTTTTATGTCCACTTATTCCTCTTCTTAAAGAAAAGATAATTAAGTCAGATCAAATTATTATAGATGCAAAGTCTGGTGTCACGGGAGCTGGAAGAACACCAAAAGAGATAACCCATTTTCATGAAATCGGTTCGAACTTGGTACCATACAAGGTAGGAAACCATCAGCATGTGCCCGAGATTGAACGGTTTGCTAGCTATTTCTCTGGCAGAGAGGATAGTCTTTCTATACGATTTACCACCACCCTTGTCCCTCTCTCTCGAGGAATTCTATCGACTCTCTATTTAAAACTTGAAAATGGAGTGGGTGAAAAAGAAGTGACAGCAGCTTATGAGAAAGAATTCTCTGCAGAGAAATTGATAAATTTTCAAAAGCTTGAACGAGGTGGATCTGTCTCGCTTAAGAAAGTTGTAGGCTCCCCCATGGTGGATATTAATTATTATATTGAAGGAGATAATCTCACTATTTTTTCATGCATCGATAATCTTGAAAAAGGTGCAGCTTCTCAGGCGATTGAAAATTTAAATATAAGGTTTAATCTTCCGGCTCATACCGGACTTATACATACGGAGTTATAAATGGTTATTCAAGGTCCAGGATCAAGTAAAATTCCTCTTCCCAAAAAATTCTATGGATATGCTACTAATTGTGGAGTAAGAAAATATAGACCTGATTTGGGAGTCCTCTATAGTGAACTTGATTGTGTTGCCACTGCGGTCTATACCAAAAACACCTGTCATGCAGCTCATATTCATTATGATAAAAGAATACTTCCAAGTGAAAAATTGAGAGCTATTGTGACTAATTCTGGTCAGGCAAATACCGCTACTGGCTCAAAAGGGGATGAAGATAATCTTCAAATGGTAACTTTAGTGGCAGAAAAACTTGAGCTCACACCTGATCAGGTGGCTAGCGCGTCTACTGGGGTCATTGGAGTTCACCTTGATATTGAAAAAATCAATCGAGCCATTCCAGAGCTTTTTTTAAATCGCTCTAAGCACGCAGGAAGCTTTGCAACTGCTATTATGACCACAGATCTAAGTCCCAAAACCTGCTATCTCGATGTTAATCTTTCTGGTGGAGATATAAGGCTGACGGGAATCTGTAAAGGCTCAGGAATGATTCATCCGAATATGGCCACCATGCTTGGTTATATTTTAACAGACGCTAAAATTGATCTGAAATGGGCAAAAAAAATTCTTCCTGAAGTGGTAGATCGCTCATTTAATATGATTAGTGTCGATGGTGAAACCTCTCCTAATGATACTGTTTTTTTACTTGCCAATGGAGCCAGTGGAGTATCAGTTGAAAACTCTGAGGATCAGAAAGTCATGTTACAGGCAATGAATCGGTTGGCACAAGATATGGCCAAAAGTATTGCGGCAGACGGAGAAGGAGCTTCTAAGCTAATTGAGGTAGAAGTTCAAAACTATCCGGATGAACAGATGGCGAGAAAGATTGCCAAAGGTATTACGATTTCTCCTCTCATTAAAACGGCGATTCACGGTGAGGATCCTAATTGGGGGCGTATCTATTCTAGATTAGGGCAAGAGGGTGCAGAGTATGAGCTTGTATCTAATTGTGATTTATATTTGAATAAAATTAAAGTTCTGGAAAACGGAGCTCCAGTTCCTTTCGATTATTATGCTATGAAGTCTGGACTGAGCGAAGATTTTATCACCATTAGAATAGATTTTAAAAGTACACCATCCAGCGTAAAAGCTTGGGGTTGTGATTTAACGAAAAAATATGTCGATATCAATACGGAGTACAATTGATCATCATTAAGGTAGGTGGCTCGGTTCTTGGTGATCCGAATTATCAACGCAATATTTGTTCACAAATAGATCGAATCCATTCCCAAATGCCGGAGCTTAAAATACTTCTCGTTCATGGAGGAGGCCCTGCCATAGCAAAACATTTAAAAAATGCAGATATTGAATTCGAATTTTTTCAAGGCCAAAGGAAAACAAGTAAAGAGATGTTATCTTATCTCCAAGCGGCTTTATGGGATGATGTGAACCAAAGTCTTGCTTCAACGTTAAAGTCTACTGCTGAAAGATTATGTGGATTTCAGGATAAAATACTTCATTCTATAGAAGTTAAAGAGTTGGGAGAAGTAGGAGAAGTTTCTGATGTAGATATTAAAAAAATAGACAAAGCTTTTGAGAAAAACTCTTTGATAGTTTTTTGTCCACTAGGGATAGGAGCCGAAGGGAATATGCTCAATATTAATGCTGATAATGCCGCACTGGGGCTTTGTAAGGCCATAGAAAAGAGCGAATTAATTTTTATTTCTGATACTGACGGATTGTTAGATAAGAATAACAAGGTAATTTCTAAAGTATATAAAGAAGATATCGATAGACTTGCAGATGAGGGAGTGATTTCAGGAGGAATGCATGTTAAGTGCATGGCGATCAAGGATGCTCTGAGCGGAGGTGGTGGCTCAATAAGATTATTGCCCGGTAAAAAAGATGGAGCACTCCTAGAACTTATCTTGGAGAATAAAACTGATATTGGTACTGAGTTTATTTAATTTATCATATTCTGGAATATATTTTTCAAAACCAAAATTTGTTCTTCATCAACGGCAGCAATAGTTCTTACTCCGCGGGAGTTATTATACGCCGAGACACCAATATTAGCCTCAGTTCTCGCGGCATAAGATAGTGTGATATCTGTCAGAGCTGCAATCAGTAACATTGTTTCAGATCTTTCGTAGCTTGGATCATTCAGACAGGCTATCAACTGTTCGTATTGAGCTGGTGATAATACATCTCGCATCATAGCAGAGATAGCGTCAAAAGCTGCAAGTCTAACCTCACGGTTATCGTCCGCAAGCAAATCAAAAAGAACTAAATAATCAGAAGGCTCCCCATGCTCGACTATATAGGCGATAACTTCCTCTTTTCTGTAGTTTCTAGAAAAGCGCAGGGAGTTCTTAATAATACTCATATGTCTGGGATCATTGAACTGCAACAAAGCTTTTGTGGCATGATAGCTAATCTCAGGATCGTCGTTTTGGGTTGTGATACTTTCTAGAAGCCTTACTGTATTTCTGGCTTGAGGTGAATCGGCAATTGCTCGGACTAAATCTAAGTGGGACTCAGGATGAGTTTCAATATAATTTATAAGAGCGTTATAGGCTTCACTTCCCTCCGGAGCATGATGATTGATAATCTCGGCAATTTCATCGACGTATTCACTGGAAGATGAACGTATATATTGAGTGTATAAATTTAAGTCCGCCTCAGGGTTTGGCCCTTTTAATAAAGCTCCGATAATAACTTCTTTTGCCTCGGCGTCAGCTTTTTGGAATTCTGATCTTAAAAGTCTTAATGCTTGAGGCATGGATGCTGCCGGAATTTGATTATTTTCTATTCTTTCTCCGAGATATTGAAAAGCATAATTTCTCGAATCTCCTGATGTATTCTCAATTAATGAAATGAGAGTTTCTGTCGATGCAGGGGATGGACTCTCTGAAATGGCTTCGATGACTGCTCTTGGATACTCAAGCTCTGAGTTCATGACATAAGCTTGAAGAAATTGTAAATCTTCATCAGTCCCTCTTTGAGCGATGGCCTCAGACATAATATCAATGGTAATGAGATTTTCTTGAATAAAATCTGATGTTATATTTTCTTTAAATAATTCGATAACTTCAGTATCACCGCGCTCAGCTAATTCGGACAAATAACTTGCGGCATAACCTTCCGGACTCGATGAAGTGAACGTCCGATCATCAATTCCTGGCTGTGTGTTAGTTATGATATTGAACATAAACTGCCTGACTTGAGGATCAGAGCTATAAGTTAATCCTTTAATGATCCTATTATCTCCATTGATTTCACTGTTTTGCGAAGTGACATTGATTAAACTTCTAATAATTTGGGGGTCATTTGTTTCAGCCAGCCTTCTAGCAACTAGAGTTTGAGACCTTTGTTCCATCCTATCATTGGAGAGGGCATTAACTAAGGTATCTACGCTTTGAGAGTCTAATTCTACACCTTCAGGGAGGACCTCTCGTAAGCTGTCATATTCATTATCCGTTCCTATAGTAGCTTCAAGAGAGCTCTGTGCTCGTACCCATGTTTGAGTAGATAAAACTCCAAGAATGACGATTAATTTTACAAACATAAATCCCTCTTAACAAATTAATATAGTTATTACTTTGCAAGAGATATGCCATTAGAGATTTGCCATTCTAGACTTTTAGAGAGTCGGGACTATATAAAAATTAGTTGGTGTCTAAAGTTTAAACAATTTAATTCGACCGTACTCCAATAAAAGCGAACCTACTCGACAGACCGAGAATTGATATTAAGACTTAAAGGGCAATTTTAGGAAAGATTAAGTAACTTGAATAGTCTGCACGATCCTAAACTAAGGTGTATCTAGCATAGTTTACTCAGGTATTAAAAAGCTAAAGGGTTGATTACTCAATACCGATCCGGTTTAAACGGGAGTTATGTAATGAACTTAAATTTATTCTTGTATTTAGTACTTTTGTCGGTATTGGCAACAAGTGTGTTTGCTTCAGACTCAGATTTCGAAAATAGTACTCTAGAATTTGCTACTTCTGAAAATTCAGTTTGTGAACAAGTCGGTTTAGGTAGTCCCGGAAATTCACTTGTTCGATGCTACAACGGTCAGCCGGTTAATGAATCTCCCGAAGCCGATCTTCAAAGTTTAGGCTCAGATGTTATGGATGTAGTTACTGCGAGCTCAGAATTTGAGCAAGATCTACAAAGTATGCAAAAACAAATGTTTTATCAGTCGATGAAAGCAATAATTTTGAAAAATAGAGAAATTGGAGAAATTTATCCTGAAGCTTTTGGAAGTAGAGGATGGACCTATCGACCAGGAAGTACCTATGTAACTCGTGGAGGTCTTGGAGATCCTGTCACTACTTCAGACAACTTAAATGAAGCTCCTAAAATGGAGCTGCTCCGAAGGTGTATGACAAGTAGACTCTCCGGGGATGATTCTGAGGATGCCCAAGAAATTAGGCAGCTTCTAGCGCCAATTGAATATGAAGAAGAGCAAAGAGACGCTTTGGAGTCAATACAAAAACCAATTGAGTACATGGAGCTTGTTTATAATTCCTTTTTTCAAGAAATTTTCACCTCAATTGCAGACGATATTCGAGATAATTATAACACAAGGGCTAATGCGAGAAGAGAACGTAACTCAAATAACTGTCAAAGAAATCCATATGATAGTCCTAAGGATTCAATGATTATGATGTCTGGTTGTGCTAATAGGAACTACATAACTACAGATGTGACTGATTTAAAAGAAGAAAGAGACAGAGGTATTGCAGAGCTTTATTCAAAAGTAAACTCTGTGGACTCAAAAATTATATCAGATAATCCATTGCTCTTAGAGTCGAAAACGGCGGGAGGTCTATTTCCATACACAGAGCTAAGAGGGACACCTCTACAAAGAAGTATTATTGAAAAGTATCGTGAGACTCTAGGTGGGGAGGATCAATTTGAACAAAAGCTTAATGAGTTAAAGCAAATTTTTAGCAATAATGATGATCCCGCATTAATTAGAAGAGAAATTCAAAGAGAATTTTCAAGTTTGTTTTTTAGTGAAAATGAAACAAGTCGTTCTTTTGATCGTAAACTAATGGGAGGTATGCGAGAGCATGCACAGGCACAGGGGAGATTAGAAAATCTAAATTCTTCTCTTGGTCAAATTACAAGTCAGCTTTCAGAGATGAGGGCGAGGTCGGATTTTGATCCAACGTCACCAGAGTACACCCAATTGGCTGAGCAATATCAAGCCACTATGGGTGAGAGCTTTAGTAGATTGAGACAAGATGATTTCTATAAAAGTATTATGGATGACAACGTAAACTTTAATCGTTTTGGAGTCATTCCTTCTCAAAGAAGAGGAAAAGCCTACCAAGAGGCTGAAAGAAAAATTGATACTCTTGCTCAAAGTGCTAATGCAATCTGTGCCAATCAAGGTGAGTATCTTTGTCATTACCCTCAAATGGTGGATAGCTATAGGACAACTCTAAATGAAGAAGATCCAGAATATATAATGACAGATCTTCTTTCATGCGCTTGTCAGAATAGAAATCCTATGGAAAATAAAACTTCTCCGATTGTTTACCTCGCTGCTGGAGGTATGGTTCTTGGAGGAGCTCTCCTACAGGTCGTTCCAGTTGTAGGAAATATTTCAGGAGCTGCATTGATTGGTTCTGGCTTAGTTTTAGCGGGAACGGGAGCGATGGTCGTAGGCGCATCACATGACCAAAGACTGCAAATTGAAGATACCAGAACTCAAAGAGCATTACTCTATGGAGATAATAATACATTAGCAAATTTCCAAGAGTCCCAAGTTGATATGTCACATTCAAATTTTATGTTTTACTCATCTTGGGCTGGAGTTGCACTTGCACCACTAGATATAATGAATGGTGTAAATGCTTTTAGAGCCGGGGTTGCTGGCCGAAGTATGACTGCGCCAGTTAGAATTGTTAACCCTTCTTCACTTTGTCTATCTGGGGCAAACTCGGTAACATTGTCAGATGGAAGAGTTCTGCAGCAATTGAGACCTAGTCAATACAGGTCTCTACCAGATGGAACTGAATTAGTGACCTCTGATGGTAGTGTACTTATCAAAGGTGTTGATCATATTCCTATGCAAACTTCCGGGGGCTCTTTGTCTGTAGGGCTGATTCAAGGAGAGACGGCAATTATTCATGCTCCTCCTAGATATATGCAAATAGGAAATAATCCTCAGATCATTTCAGCTGATGGTCAGCGTATGACCTTAATTACCGCTGAACAATTTGAACGGCTACCAGATGGGACAGTTTTATTAACCTCGAATGGTCAAAGGCTTGTTAAGGGAGTCGATGAAATTGATGCTTTAGTTGATGGAAATGGCTTTCTTAATTTAGGTTTTCCTTCTAGTGCTACAAACGGTACGAGAGCTCCTCTACTTTCTCGAACTGGAAGACAGATCGATTACTCAAGAAATGGGTATTCTCCGTTGCCTGATGGAAGAACACTCTATCATTTAACTCCTGATCAAATTCGATCCCTACCGGAGGGAACAGAATTAATCTCAATGGATGGAGCTAGACGAGTCATAGTAGGTGTTGATGATTTTGATATGGACACTCGTTTCGGATACACAGCTTTTGGTGTTGTGGACGATAATTTAGCTGCTGCTGGTGTCTCTAGACAGACGTATTCACCCGCAGTAGTTTCTTTTAATGCAAGCTTAAATGCAAGTGCCAGAGCTGCACAATTGAGAAGATTATATTCTGGCCCAGAAATCGGTGCGGGATCTAGGTTAAATGATGATCAGATTGCATTAGCAATGCGGGCTCACGATGAGGTTCCTTGTCCTGTTTACGGTTGCTCAGCTGCTCAATTGAGAGAAAAAATTGAAATTATGTCTGGACGAAGACCGATTGATGGTAGTCCCTCTGTCTCGATCCCCAGAGGAATCCGAGACGATATAGTAAGAAGAGGTTTAGCTGGTGATTTCCCATTAAATAATCGCCCTCCTGAGACTTTAGATCTTTCAGGTAATGCAACTTTTTCAGTTTTTGATGAACCAGGCGCGACGCTTAGGTTATTAAGACCTGACCAATTGTCTGAGATTCCTGAAGGAACAGTATTAACAGCCATCGATGGAGAAAGAGTCATTGTTGGAGTCAATGATATTGACCTAATGACTAGAAGAGGTCACATCGCTTATGGATTCGTTGAAGATGCGAGACCACTCATGACCAGTGTTCCAGATAGTTATTTTACTGCTGCAGCAGGATCAGCTCCTCAGGTAACTTCTGGAGTCTTAAGGCTATTGGACAGTTTGAATGTCTCGAATACGGATGACCTTCTGAGAGCACTGGATCATATTGCGGAGCAAGGATACGATTTAAATCAAATTAGACAAGCCCTTAACCTCACTGATGATCAAATGTATTCCGTAGAAGTTGTTATACAGCAAGTTTCTAATAGAGTTTTTGAAGTTTTTCAATCGGCCAATAGCTCTGAGATTCAAAGAGCTGCCTTAGAAGCTTACATAAAATTTACTAGATCATATACTGATAATTTTAGAAATGGTGGAGGTGGAATGACAGGTTATGAAAACCTCGTTGCCGTTTTAGCCAATTATGATCTTAGTGATGATATTAGACGTATGGCTAATCAAGCATTACTACAATCTGGATTAGGAGGAGGAACTTTCAGAACCTCAGCTGAATTAAGAGCCGCTGACACGATAGATTTTCTCGGACGTACCAGAAGAGACTTAGGAAGTACAAATTCATTCATCGCGGATCGCATTCGAACTGAATTTTCTAACGGAAGAAGCAATGATCAGATGAGAGCCTTATTTGAGGATTGGACTAGTTCCGGAAGCCTGCCTCAAAGTTTAAGACTCGAGTCAGCCAGAAATTGGAATGTCGTTAATTCTGGAAATGGATCAATGTATCGATTAAGAGAACTTGGTTTTCAAAGTAGAAATGTAGAGCTACCAGATGGCCGAATGAGAGTTATCCATTATAACCCTGAAACTGGAGTAGAGATAAGCTATGATTATTTATCCTCGGGTCTAGGGTCTTACTCTTCTTCTGAACAGGCAATATTAAGAAGTGCGGCTCGAGGACAACTTGACGAGGCTGTTAGATTATCGGATCCGGCAGGAACATCTTTGAGGATTGTAGAGCCTAACCCAAGCGGCCCTAACACTACGGAAAATGCACTAAGAATTATTGATCGTATTTCACGCAGAGAGGCAAGTGAGAGTGACATTCTCGCTCTTCAAAACTTCTCATTTGGTCCAGTGACTGGACGATCTGATCCAACAGCTGAACGAATTAGGTCCACACTTCAAACTATGACAAGTGCAATTAGTGACGGGAACCCCTCTCAACAAGCTGCAATGACAGAGGCTTTAATTCAATTTGGTCGAAACAATCGATACTCCACAGATACGTATTTTGATGTTTTACAGAATCTAAACCGCAATTTTGAACTACCTGACAATGTGCGAAGATTGGTACATGAAGAGTTACGACAAGTTGATCTATTTGATTCAGTGGGGCCCTTTGTTCCTAGTCAGACTTTAAGAGAGCAAAATACTATCACTTGGCTTGGTGAAAGCGGACTAACCTCTAGACAGCTAAGTGATAGAGATTTTAATGCAGCAACTAGAGTTAATAGAGAATTCCCGAGTCTTCAACCAAATCAACGAAGAGAGATATTTGATGCTAGAATGCAAGGACGACCGGTGCCAGCCCAATATAGAGATCTTTATCTGGAGAATTACGCTCCTCAAAACACTAATTTCTTAAATCAGTTGACTGAAGTAGGCTTTAGTAGAGGTTCTAGCGAAGATTTTAGATCGACGATATTTGTTAATGACGAGACTGGAATTACCATTACTCTTCAGGATCAGCCTTTTGGGCCACTACCATCTTTTACTCAATCAGAGCAACAAGCAATAGTAGCTGCAGCACGAGGAGAAATAGCTACTGATACACCAATACCGAGTTATAATGGACGGATAACTGTTAGGCCTAGATCTACAACTCCTGTTTCTGGAGCAGGGGGAAGTAATCCCGCCTTTGCATCTTTATTAGATGAAGGTGTTGATCATGCGGAGGATTTATTAAGACTAGGAGAAAGGCTAAGGTCAACAAGACTAGGAGTCCCTAGGGTAAATCCTGAAACCACTCATATCCCAGAATTTGCGGAGCAGGTAGAAGATCATCTTACTTTTTTTAGAGAAGGGATCAGGGCTCAAACAGATACTACTGATGTTAGTGCTCGTCTGGATATAATGAGAAGGTTTGAAGAGGAAGCTAGAAGAAGAGTTCAATCGAATAATGTCACTTATGAATGGTGGGTATCGTTCAATCATAGACTCTCAATACTGGCGACTAGTGAGCCTAACCGATCCACAATAGTTGGTCTTAGCTCTACCGACAATTTTGCCCAAGCTCTTCTCGAGAATCGCTCCTGGATGACCTTCGAAGGATACATGCAAACTGCCAGAGAACTTAGTGGAGGCAGTTCTCTCAGATCAAATACCATGGCAAACCTTAGTAGAACTTTTAGAGACGGAAGAATCATTATTCCAACTATAGAGGGAAATGGAGAATTAAGTATACCCTTATTAAATCGAGTTGAAGGACAAAGGATTCACCCCATTGGTTTGACTACTGAAAGTGGAACTGTTGATGGGCAGTTTATGCATCCTGATCGCTTTTTTAGACACGATATTACTCATGCTGACAATGCTAATTTTGTCGCGAATTATCGGTGGGCAGACGCTAGACAAATTCGAAGCCTGGCTGATCATTATAACGAGTATCGAGGTAGTATTCCTCTAGATGGCGATAGGAGAGCTGCTTTCGAATTTGGATATTTTTTAGGAGGGCATGAACTTGGGATTGTTAATTCTCAAATCGCAGAGGGGAGTTCAATTGCAAGGACGGCAAGTTTGGGTTCAAGAAATAATGCCCGTCCAACAATTGAATATATTTTAGATGAAACTTGGTTTAGAAATGAAGAATTTATACCTGCATGGGCTAGAGAGTCCGAGGAAGGCGCTAGAAGATTTGTGCGAATGATGGATGAGGAGTTAGATGCATTTGAAAGATCCTTTAATTCGAGATGATCTCTGGAGTAGAGATAAAAGAAATTGATATCTTTAGCTTAGTGAGACTTTTACCTCTTAATGAAATAGCAAATCTTATCTGCAGTAAAAGTGATGAGATTTCTAGAAGAAGAGCTCTCCGCATCTGCGCAATTGAGTAGTTGCATGTCATTATTTTCAATTTCGGGTATTAAAAGTCCCATAATTTGGGTGAAGTTATCAAATGCACTTGGAATCTTTAATTCCTCAATCCTTGGTCCTGCAAAAATAAACGCCTCTGGACTGGACTCAGGGTTAGAACATTGTAGTCTGACTTCATTCTCAATTTCTCTTTCTTCATCATTACCACTGTAAAATGCGACCTGACAAAACTCATAATTATTATCTAGGAAATAGTTTCTAAGATCTTGAGCGTTTATAGGGGAGAGGATACTAGATTGAGCTTGATAGACTTCCATATGCCTAAAATAACAATTTTTTTCTTGTCTGGTCGTAAGCTCATTAAATGTGGATTCAGTATAAGTGTCGGAACAATTTATGAGCTTAATCGAGAAGTTTCTTGTTACCGGAATAATACTAGAGAGCATCTGAGTAAAATTTGTAACAGCATTATCTGTTTGAAAACTTGTATCGTCGCCAAAGTTTAGGTGATCTACTCTGCCCATTTCATCCATACATCTTAAGTGAGCTGCCTCTTGAACTGATCGATCGGCATTATTTCCTGTCGCCATAGTAAGGTGACAAAATTTGTAATTTTGCTGACTTAAAAAACTATAAACTTTGATTGAAGCATGTGAAGTGACTTCTGGGTTATAGTCTTGCTGTTTTTGTGTGGAAGAAGCAGTCGAATCCTCTGAGCTAGTATTCTCTTCAAAATTTGGTGTCTGGGGAGTTGAATAACTTTCTTTTTCTTTTTTTCCTCCACCACAGGAAACTCCTAAGGCTAGAATTACTGAATACATTAAAGTTGAAATTGAATTTTTATTCATAAAGCTAAATCCTTTTCAGGTTATCTTTATGTACTATAGCGATCACTAGTATTGGATAGTAGTAACAAGCGGTAACTTTTTAGGGAATTTTTCTTTAAGTTATTGAAATTATGAGGCGTGAGGTATCTTAATTTCTGACGATTGAAGTGTTTGTCTGATCCATTCTTTGATTTGAGGAGAGTTTTGCTTGAGTTGTTCTAAATTTAGAGTCATGCGATATTTGTAGTTTTTTTCGTCCCAATAAAAAAGAATCTGGGACTCCTTTAGTAAAGATTCAAGTCTTTGGTTTCTTGGGATTCTAAAATAAAAAAAGCTTATGTCTTCTCTTTGAACGCAATAGATTTGATAGTTGATCTTATTTTCCTGACAAAAATACGTGTGATAATTATTAAAGACTAAATGGTAGTCGGGGGATACAGAGTTAAGAAGACTACAAAAATCATTTAAGCAAATATTATTGTTATCACTCAGCTTTGACATAGCCATATTATAGTTTGTTTTGAGTCAAAAACTAAGCGGGCAGGATTTAGTTGATTTTGTCTGAGTCTTTGCCTCTTGTATTGTCTAGTAGTTTTAAAACCTCGGTATGGTTACCACGTTTAGCGTCGTCTATGGGGGTGTTATTCCACCTATCTCTTGGATTTAGGATGACTCTCTTTGAAATGAGATAGTCGACAATATGTGCCTGCCCCTCAGCTGCTGCGAGATGAAGGGGAGTTCTCCCGTCATAGTCTGCTTGATTTATATCAACCCCTGAGGATACAAGGTGAATGACCTCATTAAGATCACCTTGAGCTGCTGCCCAACATAGAGTCATCGCACCTTCAACTTTTGAAAAATTTTTTCTTTTTTTTGGGTCTATCTTTTTAGACTCTATATCCACCAAGCTATCATAAATATGAAAATTGAATCGGTTCACAAGTCTTTGGCTAAAATCAATTCCTTTCACACTATTTCCGTTCTTATCCAAAGGTGGGGCCCAAACACAAATTCCCATAAGACCAGGTATCACTAGCATTAAACCTCCTCCAACACCTGATTTAGCTGGAAGTCCGACGGTAAAAGCAAATTCTCCTGAAAAATCATACATTCCGCAAGAAAACATAACAGATAAACAATTCTTAACTGTATCTTGAGTTAAAACTCGTTTTCCAGTCAGAGGATTGAGGCCAGATGCGGCCAATGTAGCTGCTGCTATGGCCATCGCTTCACTGGTAACTTCAATCGAACAACACTGAAAATAAAAATCAAGAGTTTCCTCTAAATTCACGTTCTCGGGAAATGAGCCTTTCTCTCGCATAAAATAAGCGAGAGCAAAATTTCTGTCAGCCGTTTGTTTTTCGGAGAGATAAACGGCATTGTTAAAGCGAGGAGTCATTCCACCAGATAAATCACTCCACTTATTGAGAACATAATCAAATCTTTCTGCAGGATCTAAGCTTGGCTTAACTAGAGACGATGTCATTATTGCCCCCGCGTTAATGAGAGGATTGTGAGGGCGACCTTTATAATCAAGAGTAATTTCGTTAAAACTATGACCACTAGGTTCTCTTCCTACGTGTTGGTGAACTTTCTCTTCTCCAAACTCATCTAAAGCTAGTGAATAATTGATAGGCTTCATTATGGATTGAATACTAAAATGATCTTTGGTGTCACCCAAAGAAAATTGCTGGCCGTCTATAGTACAAACGGAGATAGCATACTTATCTGGATGAACGCGCTTAAGTTGGGGAATATAATCGGCCACTTTACCGTCGGAGTTCGTTTTTGTTGCGGCATAAATTTTTTCGATCTCATGAGTGAAACTTACAAAATCTGGAATGATTAAGTCTCCTTTGAGTACTTTTTTTATGACAGACATATGATTGGAAGCTACCTGTTTAAAGCCTTGAAAGTCTATTTCACTTGAAACGCCAGGTCGGATTCTAGCTTTATCATAAATATCTTTAACTCGAGGATCAGTTCTCCATAGGCCGGTATCTTCTAAAGCGTTGACTAGATCCCATTTATTTATCTGACCATCTTGGTTGAGGTCTAGACAATTAAAAAGTTGAAAGATTTCCTGTTCACTATTCTCAGAATGATTTCCAGTGTTGGACAAAGTAGACTCCCTCTATGATTTTTAATTGAGCTGATAATTGATACTATCGGAAATATATCACAGATTCAATAAGCATAGATCGTCTTAGCTTTACTCTACAATGAAACTTCTGACAGTCTCAAAAGTGGCAGCCTTAAGTGGAGTATTAGCTTCAATATAATCTCTTAGGCTCAGTGCCATAGTATAGCCTGTATCATAGTAACTAGGATGCTTATTCGGAATAAGAGTCCCATAGGTTTCTCCGGCCATATAAGAGCTCATTGAAACTTTATACTTCTTGTTCGATTGAGATATGACCCCAGCGATTTTCATTTCCTCGATCAAGCCTTGTTCATTCAATTTTACTGTAATACCTTTTAAATGAGGATATGATCCACTATTTGGTTCAACCATCGCCACCACATTTTGCATAAAAGCTTTAAGTTCAGACTCGGTGAGTTCTACAGTGGTCAAAGTATTTCCAAAAGGATGAATCATAAGAGTAGACCTATAGCTCAGTGTTCCAGCTGGAAGGGAGTCTCTGATGCCTCCTCCATTGAAGATTGCAATATCTGCTGAAGTTTTTTTCAATATTGCAGAGTTGATAAGCTCTGCAATAGGAGCGGGTTGATTTCTAACCACGGCCCTTGATCCGTCAAGACTTTGATCTATACTACCTATCGTCACTAATAGTTCGTCTTGACCGCGGTCTTGATAAGGTTTTAAAAGCGCCAGCATATCTTGGTCTTCCGGGATTTCTTGCAGGGCAAAACTCGATTCTCCCGTTGCTGGGTCTACCGCTTTTAGGTTTACGGGGAGAAGCGCGTATCTATCCATAGTAAGAGTTTTTGTTCTGATATTATAGTTAAGATCTAGACGGCCGAGCCATTTACCCCATTCATAGGCTTGTAAAATAAGCGTTCCGTTTTGAACGTCTGGTTTGAAAAGTGGTTCTTGGCTATGTCCCCCTACGATAACATCGATACCAGTAGTTTCATTGGCAAGTCTTATGTCTCCCATCTTGTCTTTCTCTTCTGGTAGAGAGTAGTGTCCCATATGCGTGAGAGCTATAATAAGATCAGTATTTTGTTTTAAAGTGGGGAGTATCTTCTTCGCTTCATCAATTGGATTTCTAAAATCAAGTTTATCAAACTCTTGATAAGTAGAACGAGTTTCGTTCGTGGTAAGACCTAGAAGACCAATTTTCAATCCTGCACATTTTTCAGAAATAAGATAAGGCTTAACAATTCTTTTAGGTTCGTCGTTGCAATTATTATTTGCAATGCATTCTCTGGTTTTAGGAGAATAAACATTAGCACTTAGGAAGGGAAAATCTGCGATGTCTTCTTGCATGAAAAATGTTTCAAGCTTGTTATCAAACTCGTGATTACCCACTGCCATAGCATCGTAACCTAAAAGATTCATTCCTTTAAAATCTGGGACTGCATCTTGAATATCAGATTCAGGAACGCCCGTATTTATATCTCCTCCTGAAAGTAAGAGGACGCAGCCATTTTTCTTTGCCACTTCAGCCTTTATGGCGTCCACAAGAGTTTTTCTCGCGGCCATTCCATACTCACCCTCAGAGTTTTTCCAAAAGCGGCCATGGTGGTCATTAGTATGCAATATCGTAAGCTTTAAATTATCAGGATCTGAGGGGAGCGCTCTTTGCACTCTTGGGTCTCTCTCTAGTCCGGAGTCCGAGTCTTTATCTTTTTTTTGGGTTTGAAGTATTTGGCAGCCACAAATGAGAGTTGTGGTTATAAAAAATATACTGACTTTATATAATCTGGATTTCACATTCGCCCCTTAAAAATAAGTTTATTAAATGTGAGTTATCATATTGAAAACAAAGAATTGAGTTAAGATCTGTTGGCATGGCAAATTTACATAGTTTGATTTAAAATGAAGACTTATAACTCTTTAGAAAAAGGTCCATTATGAAACTCTACGGCTCTCTCGCATCACCTTATGTCAGAAGAATTCGCATCCAGCTTGAGGATCGGAAATACGACTTTGAACCTATAAATGTTTTTAGTGATGAAGGACAAAAAGAGCTTCTCAAGTATGCACCAACGATGAGAGTACCCCTTTTAGTTGATAGAGATAATGTTATATGGGATTCACTATTAATTGCTCAGTATATAGCGGGTAATCCATTCAGTTTAGATCTTCAAAAAGAGCTTGTTCTTATCAATGAAATGAGTGATTCAGGCATTCAATTGTATCAATTGAGAAAATTCAATTTAGATTCAAATGATAAAGGAGAGTTCTCTCAAAATAATCTCAGAAGGATTTCTTCTATTCTAGAGTACTTCGAGCAAAGAAATCTCGAAAAATGGGATATACTTTCTCAATGGTTATATTGTACCTTAGATTGGTTTAGCTTCAGAGAAGTCTACTCTTGGAAGGAGCATTCTCCGAAGCTTGTTAAATTCATGCAAGACCATAAAGACAGACCCTATATTTCTCAAACTTCTCCAGGTTAAGTTACTTCGTAAGCCCGCGGGATCGTTCCAAGCTCGCCATAACCTTAAAGCACAATAAAAGTGCCGCGACGAAAAGTACCGAGGCAATAGTACTATCCGCAACTAAAGGGTATGACTGAGCAAGGAACGAGAATGTCGCAATCAATAATACGATGACTTGCATCGACTCTATTATCTGTTGATCAATTTTTTCTTTTCCAAAATGGGCCAGTAATTGAATACCCATGATGAGAAGAAAACTAAAAAGACTAAATTTAAAAATATCAGACTCGAAATGTGTTTTAATATTGTGATCTGAGTAAGCGAGGGCGTCTTTTTTATTCATGAAAACGGCATTTTCAATTTTTAAAGGATTCTTTAGGGCTTCTTCGCCATTAGCACCTTTAGATAACTCATCTAGAATATCCAGGCCACGAACAACAAATCCAATGATAGTTTGATTCTCATCAAGTTCTTCTGATTGATCTAACATTATTGTAAAGACATAGTCTCCACCTTTTAGTTCATCGTCGGGGGAATTAGGCATCGTGACAGCTGCTCGGTAATGTTTAAAATTTGTTATCTCATTAGGGAGTTTTTTTATGAGCTCTCTTTGTTCTTGATAAAAACCAAATTCTCGGTGCTCCTCATTGCCTAATTGGACATAAAAACCTTCTTGGGCAAAAGTAAATTTAGTGCCAGTATAAACGCCCATCTCAACGAGTTTTGTCAAAGCGCTAAAGTGGATTGGGGTTCCAACAGTATCCATTTCAATAATAACAGGACCTTTTTCAGTATTAAGAACAAGATGGTCTAGCTCTTCGGCGCTGAAAGCAAAATATGATGGACTAAGAAAACAAAGTATTAAAAAGCTTATTAAGAAATTCATGCTAAAACCTCATTAGTAGTGACGGGAGTAGGCTCGATATACTCGCTTATGTTTACGAGGAGTGGAGACGTTTTATGTTGTGATTTCAGTTTCCAAATGACTCCGTCGACAAAAAAATGATGAACTTGGACTCCCACGATTACAATTCCTATTGTGACCATTGGATCAGCACTTGCGGCAGGAAATATTAATGGAAGTCCTTCAAACATTCCTGCACCAACAACGCAATTGATTAAAAACCAGGGAATAGTTCTCTTAAGGACAAAAATTTTATCCGTTAGAAATCCTGATTGTTTACCTTTTTCGACTTCGTCTTTTGTTTGCATCGCCCACGCAATAAATAGATATTGAGCTGAATGGAAAAAGGGCACCAAAATGTTAAATCCATAATGATAATCACCTCCTACAAACCAAACGAGATGGGTTAAGGCCGGTAAAAAGACAATCAGAGGGATTGAACGCTTCTGAGACTTTTTTTGTTGATACAAACTATAAACAAGACAGCCACCTGCAACAACCATAACTGCTAAACTGATCCAATAGAAAGAGACTGGTACATTTAAGGCTAGGTATTCAATATTATAATGTTGAGAAGACTTGATAAGAGCATCCACATGAAAAACAACTCCTACAAAAGATGCATAGATAAAAGTCTTTAAGGCTTGCCTTTCAAAATTCCCCATTTTGATTCTAGCTCTTCTGGCATAGACCATGGAGATTCCAAAACTCTGACCGCAAAAATGAAAAGGGGACCAAATAAAAAAGAATTTTATAAAAAAGGGCGCTATTGTTTTTGGAAAAGCAATACTCGCAAATACGAATGCGAGGACAATAAAAGGAACAATATAAGTGGTGAAGGGGAATTGGGCTCGATTTTCCTTTGATTTATAGAGCCTATAAGTTGTGGCCGCGAAGTGGGGATTATTGCAAATCCAGGTTAAATACCCTGCAATTACGACAACCTGTCCTGGAGTGTCAGCTGGTATTAAAAATGCCATGAGAAAAAAGGCAATGACAGAAATTCCGCCAATAAAACTAAAGTCTACCCAAGGGTTTACAAAATAATGATTTGATTGTTGTTCCATCTAAAGTCCAAAGCTAATAGTTACTTTTTTAGTTGGAGCAAAAATCGTACCAGTTATTTTTATGTGAAAGTCATTACTTGATGTGGTGCAAGGTGCGCTTTAACAGGTGCAGGTAGCCACCGACGCTACCAGGAGCCACCACCGCCACCACCTGAGCCTCCACCAGAAAAGCCACCTCCACCCGAGAAACCACTACTTCCAGAACTTCTTTGAGTAGCCGAGATTGTGCTGGCCATATTGGCGACACTCGCGTTCATGGAAGTGACAAAACTTCGGGTGTTAAAATTTCTATGTCCGCTATACCAATGAGGTTTAGCGACTTTTAGATGTTCAAATTTATCTGACCAGTCGTCTAGACATCCAAGTGCTACGGCATAGGGAAGATGATGTTCAAATAGTCTTGGATCTTGAGTCAGCATTTTTTTTAATGTCTCAACTTCAACCTTCTCCAAAAAATCTTTATAGCCGAGAATCTCAGAATAGATTCTGGCACCTTTTCTATTCTTCCTTGGCATGACTTTTAAAAAAGCACTAACAATAAAATAACTAAAGAATATGCCTATGATAAATGAGATATCAGTCTCTAAAAAATTTTTTAGAATAGGAAATAGATCATAAAAAATATAGAAACCAATGGCTATTAAAATAGTTACCATGGTTGTTACTTTGACAATTTTATGGGGAGAATATCTATAGTAAGGTTCAATACTTTTTAAAATCTCAGATTCAATCTCTGGAATGACCTTTGCAAATTTGTATTTAAGGTCTTCCATGGTGACTTCTCCAGCTTTTGCCGCTCCCTCAAAACGTTCTTTTACAGTACGTTCATATTCCATTAGCCCTTTATAGATATTGATCTTGTCGTCATTTAAAGTGAATTTTACAATCTGGTTTTTAAACCAGAGAAGTCCTGTTTCTTCTTTTAGTTCTATTTTCCACTGTCCCTTAGCCGCCATATCCATTATGATCGAAACTATATCACTAAGATTAACTCTATCATCATATAACGCACCAACTTGAGCTGGCGACAATCCTTCCGGAGCATCATATTTTACAACAGGAGAATAGTGGTGGACTTCACGACCGAATTTGAAAAATAGAACAAGCATGACAAAAAACACTATGAGGGGAAGGATAATTAAGCCTTTAAGCCATGGATTGCCTGACAGAAAAAATCCTAGCTTCTCCAGCGAAGTTGGCTCTTTAAAAAAACCTTTTTTGAAACCTGCGATGATAGAAATACCTTGATTTGGTCTGAGTAGGGTATCTGTTTGCGATTCAATTAGTCCAAATGAAGTATGGGTAGGTAGTGTTTTTTTCTGCCCATAATAACCAGTGTAAGTAACATATTTGTCAGCTAAAAGTTCTAGATTCGAGGGGAGCTTTATACGTACTCTTGCTTTTTCGATACGCACAGACCAATAATGTCCCGTGGCATTCCAGTATATTTCATCATGCGATTCAAAGAACCTGATAGCTCCAAAAACTTTATATTTAATTATATAAGTCTTTATTCCTTTAACATATTTATTTGATCTTCCAATTTTAATCCGCAAGCCATCACTGAGTTTATTTTTTAGATAGTGATAGGGATTTCCTCGCTCGTTGGTGACCTCTAGAATTTCAAGGCCAATACCGTAGTTAAGACTATTATCAAATATATCTCTTGATTCTTGAGTGATAATATCTCGGTATATTCCTCTTTTAATCGCCTGTTCGGGGAATTTATAGGTGATTTTTTCGGTGACAATAATGCCATCTCTTTGAGGCTCTAGAAGTACATCAAAAGAGACAATCTTTTCTGTGCTGAACGCAAGAGGAGAAAAAATGATAAAAAAGAGAGAAAAGAATATTATTTTAGGATTCACTTAAGTTGACCTCAATTGGTTTAGAGTGTTGAGTTTCTAAATACTCAATAGTTTCAAATCCAAAAATTTTTCCTATTAAATTAGTTGGGAAGCTTTCAACAAGATTATTATAATCTCTGACAACGGCATTGAAGTATCGCCGCGCGTCCGTCACATCGTCTTCGATATCAATTAAAGAAAGATGTAATTGATAAAATGAATCATTGGCTTTCAAGTCGGGATAGTTCTCTGCTAAAAGAAATATTTTTTTTATCGAATGAGTGAGCTTATTTTGCAACTGGACATCATGAGCTATACTACCGGCTCTTTTTTCAACAATAGATTCGAGAGTTTTTTTCTCATGATCCATATACCCTTTAACCGTTTCTACTAAGTTTGGTATGAGTTCATGTCGTTTGGTAATATAGACTCCAATATCAGACCAAGCTGTTTTAACTTTTTGATGAAGTTTAATAAATTTATTGTAAATTATCGCTATTGTTAGGAACGTTATTAGAATTAAGCCATAAATCATTTTATGCTTCTCCAGTGGTGTTTGAAGCCAGAGTTCCTTCTTTTATAGCCGTTTCAACATCTTTTTTCGTCGGTGGTACCCAACCCCTATCCGATCGATTTCCAAATATACGGTGACTTCCTTGTAAAATAGATTCGGTGGCTTTTCTCACCTTGTTCATAGTTGCTATATATTCTTTATTTTCACTGACAGGAATATTTGGGTCATAGACCGTGGCCAAGGCTCGAATCATTTCTTGATCTGTTTCTACAAAGCTTCGGGTCTTTCTTTCCGCTTCAAATGGATGCATGCCCATAGCCTCCAAGGTTGACCTTCCCATTCTTACACTTGAGTCAAAGCACTCTCTTATAATATCCCGACATCCAGCTGCATACAGATCATAAACATGATGTCGGTCAAAGGCTCTCGCAATAACATGCAGATTAGGAAAATTCTTGGTGCAGTACTTCACTAATTCTGTGGTTTGCTTTCTATTGTCAATTGCAATGACAAAAATTTTTGCTTGATCAATTCCAGCTGATAGCAAAAGATCATGTCTTGTGACATCGCCATAATAGACTTCTATATCGAATTTTCTTAGGACTTCCAATTGATTATAACTATAATCAAGGACAGTTGTTTTATATCCAAGTCCTCTCAATAATCTATTGACCACGCCTCCAAATCTTCCGTGTCCAGCTATAATGATTGGATGCTCTTCATCTATTTTGTCATCATCTCTCTTGGGGGAGGTAGGTTTTTTGGACAAGTAGCGCTCATGAAATATAAATAATCCAGGGGTAAGTAGCATAGACAAAGCCACAACCAACATTAATAGATCCGCCAGCTCCTTTGATATAGCATATGAGCTGACTGAAAAGCTAAGCAAAACAAAGGCAAATTCTCCCGCTTGAGCAAGTCCTAACGTGAACAACCAGCGATTCGATCCTTGCATTTTAAAAATACGAGATAAAATATAGAGAACAAATCCTTTGACGAACATGACACCAGAGGTGAGAAAAATCACCATGAAAATTTCATCAAAGAATAATTTGAAATCAATACTTGCGCCTACAGTAATAAAGAAAAGACCTAAAAGAAGTCCTTTGAAAGGCTCGATATCTGTTTCAAGTTGATGTTTATATTCACTGTTAGCTAAGACCACTCCCGCTATAAAAGTTCCCAAAGCAGGAGAGAGTTCCACGAGACTCATAATAGAGGAAATACCCACGACCCATAAAAGCGCAGTTGCGACAAGGACTTCTCTTAGCTTCGCGCTGGCAACAAAGCGAAAAAAAGGTCTTGAAAGCAATACACCTCCCAAAATAACTGAAGCTATGGCAAACAAAGTAATGCCGCCTCTTTGCCACGCTTCGAGTCCGTGTACCAGACTAAACGAGGAATGAGGCGGTTCTAAAGTGCCCACCGCATGATCTGCTAGTTCCGGTATGGCCAGAAGAGGTATAATGGCAAGCATGGGTATGACAGCAATGTCTTGAACTAATAAAACTGAAAAACTATCTTTTCCGCCATCACTTGAAAGAAGACCTTTTTCATTTAGAGTTTGTAAAACAATAGCCGTTGATGAAAGACAAAAAATAAAGGACACAGTTAAAGCTGTTTTAAAGGGAAGGCCAAAGGCTGTAGATATAGCCCCCAATAAAACAATTGTTAATAAGATTTGAAGTCCCCCTAGCCCCAGGAGTTTTGATTTCATTTTCCATAAAGTTTTAGGCTGAAGCTCTAGTCCAACTAAAAAAAGCATCATGACAACGCCAAACTCGGCGAAATGCTGGAGCGTTTTTACATTGACCTTAAAAATGCTAAGCAGAGGGCTAATTAATATACCTGCAAAGATATAGCCCAGAACTGAACCTAGCTTAAACCTGGTGGCTAAAGGAACAACAATTGTTCCAGCGAGAAGAAATAGGCCCGCAATAAGGAAGACTTGGGTCATGGTTTCGCCCCAATAAAATCTTCAATATTTTTAAATGTTATAATATCGGCTTTAAGAGACCTCTCATAATTAAAACGATCATCTCGAATGGCTTCTAAAATTTTCTTGTAGCCAATTGCATGTTGAGCAATTTCGTTGTCCTCAGTGGCTTTGATTGCGGAGTGAAGGACATAAGGTGCAGCGTATTGCATATGACATAAACGAGCAGTTTGTTCTAGAGGCGTAAGAAAAGTTCTTAAGGGATATTGTTGATACCCATCAAGGGAGTATGCTGATGAAGGCGCTGATGCAGTTAATGCATTCATAAATATTTTTCCTTCAAGTTTTTTACCGCCGTCACCAAATGCGAATCCATGTTCAAGCACCAAATCAATCCACTCTTTGACTAAAGAAGGAGTCGAGTACCAAAATAGCGGATGTTGAAACAAAATGACATCATGATTAAGAAGCCTTTCTTGCTCTTGGTTGATGTTGATATCGAACCTTGGGTACAGCTCATATAGGTCACAAAAACTAACACCTTCTAGTTGCCTTGCGATACTTGCCAGTTGAACATTAACTCTTGAATATTTGTGCCCAGGGTGAGCGTAATACACTAGCAGACGTGCCATAAATACCTTGAATGGAGTTTTAGAAATTTTACGGAAATAAAATAAGGATTACAAGTGACTTTGAAGCGTAGCGCTAGGTATCATTTAAATTTTATTAATCCAAAACCGACTGTTAAAGTCGAGATATAAAAAGGTGAATAATCCTTTTTTTTAGGTTACCGTTATAGTCTTAACAGAGGAGTCATTTTTGAAAGTCATTAATTTTTCTATATTTTTGTTTATTTTAAGCTCATGTTCGCTTTTTAAGACCGCAACACCAGAGGAAATTGCTGCTAATTCGAAATTAGTTAATGAGTTTTTTGAGAAGAAATTTAACGAAAATATTATGAAGTATCCAACCTGGCAAACTTATCTTGGGATGAAAACGGATTATGGAAAATTAAATGACAACTCGGAAGAATTTTCTAAAAGAGAACACGAATATGATAAAAAAGTTCTAAAAGAAGTCCGCGAACTTAAATCTCTTGAGGTGGATAGACAGACAGAGCTAAGTCTAAAATTGTTTGAGCAGAGTTTAGAGAATAGTATTGAAGACTATCAATGGCGCTATCATGGATTTCCAGTTAACCAAATGTTTGGCTTTCAATCTCAGACTCCTGCTTTTATGATCAATATGCACACTGTTGAAAACAAAGAGCATGCTGAAGCCTATATCTCAAGACTAAAAGAAATTAAGCGAGTTTTTGGTGAAAATATTGAATTCATGAAAAAACAAGAATCCAAAGGGATCATTCCTCCAAAATTTGTTTTCGAAAAGGTGATCGATGATTCTGAAAAGCTAATCAAAGGAAGACCATTTGATGGGTCTAGAAAAGATAGCGCTCTTTTGGAGGACTTCAAGAAAAAAGTAAATGCTCTTAAAATCTCCAGTAAAGAGAAGAGAAAATTAAAGTCTCAAGCCATTCGTGCTTTAATGGATTATGTTAAACCTTCCTACGATGAGCTGATAGCTTACGTTAAAGAACTAGAGAAGAAAGCAAACAAAAATGAAGGAGCTTGGAGTCTTCCTAATGGAGAGGAGTATTATAAAGTTAGACTGGCGAGAATAACGACGACTGAAATGAGCGCTGAAGAGATTCATGCAGTTGGACTAAAAGAGGTAGAGCGAATTCATGGTGAAATGAAAATGATCATGAAGAAAACGGGCTTTAAAGGAAACTTACAAGCCTTCTTTGAATTTATGAAGACCTCTCCAAAGTTTACTTACCCTAATAATCAAAAAGGAAGAAAAACGTATCTAAGAGAGACGAAAAAGATTATTGCAAACATGAAGAAATCTCTTCCAAAGATGTTCAATACGCTTCCTAAAGCTGACTTAGAAGTCAAAGCCGTTGAAGCCTTCAGAGAGAAGAGTGCAGGAATTGCTTTCTATCAAAGACCTTCTTTAGTGGGAAATAGACCAGGAAAATACTATGTGAATTTATATAAGATGGAAGATGTTTCGAAATATGAAATGGAGGCACTTGCTTACCATGAAGCTCTTCCTGGTCATCATATGCAGCTTGCTATTGCGATTGAGCTTGAAGGACTTCCGAAATTCAGAAGGACGGGAGGCTATACAGCGTACACTGAAGGGTGGGGGCTATACTCTGAATTACTTCCAAAACAATTTGGCTTCTATGAAGATCCTTATTCAGACTTTGGAAGGCTCTCTATGGAACTTTGGAGAGCGTGTCGATTAGTTGTTGATACAGGTATTCACCATTATAAATGGACTAGAGAGAAATCAATCGATTACTTAAAAAACAATACTCCCAATGGAGAGCTTGAAATTGTAAAGGGAGTCGAAAGATATTTTGTAATGCCTGCTCAGGCTACAGCTTATAAAATTGGGATGATGAAATTTTTAGAGTTAAGAGAAAAGGCTAAAGCTGAGCTTGGTGAGAAGTTTGATCTTAAGGTCTTTCATGATGTTGTCCTTCGAGACGGTGCTCTTCCTTTAAATATTGTTGAGGAAAACGTGATGAACTGGGTTGAAAAGGCTAAAAAGATTTAAACTTTTGAGTCTTTCAGAAAAATACTCTTTCAACGAGCTTAAGGCTGACTTAATTTAAAAGTCAGCCTGAAAAAAATTCATTCACCTTCTAAAGATGTCTAAGAAATTGACGAAAAAACTTCGAGAACACCTTGAATAGGTGGTTTTGGCTAAATGTTACTATGTGTTACTGCATTTTTATTAGTGAATCTGTTATTTTTACAAAGGAATATCACGCTAAAAAAAGTTGTACGGAGAAAAGATGAAAACAACAATTTTACTAGGACTGGCCACAACACTCTTAAGTTTTTCTGCACTTGCAGATAAGTGTAGTGAAGCAGAACTTTTAGATGCTGTTGATCATTATGAAAGCGAGATTTCACCTTATGAAGGTGGAAAATATAATCATGTTGTCAAAGAAGTCAAAGAGCCTCGTGAAGAGGGCAATGATAAGGTCTATGAAGTTCATATTGGTTATGAAGGATATCTAGATGGATACCGAAATCTAGAATTTAGGGCCAAAAAATCCGATACACAGTGTATTTTCCAAGTCTATTTACTAGATGAAGTATAAGAGTTCTTCTTATCTTCTCATTATTCGGGAAACTGTTAGGTTTTTCGACAGTCAGAAAATTTGACAGGGTTGTTGTCTCTAAGTGTTTGAATGAGCGGCATTTAAGTTGGCATGAGCTTTGTATACTAATCAGTATGGAAAAGTTAACATGGAAAGACCTTATTCAACTTAGTATGTCTGAGCTTCGCCAGGCAAGTATGTTAGATCAATTTGAAACTGATAGTGAAAATCAATACTCTAAAGCGATTGTTTACTATTTAGAGGAAAATCTTCTAGAGCTTAAGGAGCTTTCACCTTCAGATCAAGAAATAAAATTTCTTATCGATTTCAGAATCATGATGTTGGAGAGAGATTATTCTGATGATGATATAAAGGATTGGCTTGAAGAGGGTGAGACAATTTCCGAGGAAAAACAAGCAGAGTTGTACTTCCTGGCCGCTTACGCCGCAGCTGAGATACAGTCTTATGTTTATAGTAAAGAGCTCTATCAAAAGGCTTACCCTAGGCTTAAAAAAATTGGAGCAGATAAAAAAGCTATCAAAAGTTTATTGAATTTAGTTGTTTCAGAGCAATGTAATATAGATAGTAAGAAACTTATATTGGATTATAATTTCGTTGCAACTGAGGCAAGAAAAGCTGGTGATCCTATTGTAGAGGGCTTATGTTTTTTAAATATGAGTTACGAACACCAAAAACTTGGTGGGTTAGAATTGGCGCTAAACTTTGTTAATCAAGCACTAGACCTTCTTCAAAACGATTTTGGTGCTAATCACTACTATTCTGCTTTGGCTCATAGATGCCATGTTTTGATAGAGCTTGGAAGGTATAATGAAGCCTTATTTGACTTCCAAAAGATTAAAGTTTCAAGAGCTTCAGAGTCATTAGAGGCACTAAAAGTTATTCAAGTCCTTCTAGGTGAAAAGCAAATGGAAGTTAAGATGGAGCACTTAGAGCATACCTGGAGAGAGCGATTATTTCTTTCCAAAAAAGGTAAGAAAGCTAAGAAACTGACTAAAACAGAGAATGATCTCTTGCAAATTTTGTCCACAGGGCCTAAGTCCAAAGCAGAGTTAATCGAATCACTTTATGGTGAAAAGATTGATTTTTTTGCAGCTGAAAGCCGTCTTAAAATGCTTTTATCTAGATTTCGAAAAAAATGTCCAGGAGTGGTTTCAATTGAAAATAGCCTGTATCAAATAGTAGACGATAATTTTTTGATTCAGTCGCATGAGATCTTGGATCAGCTTCAACAAGCCTAGCACAACGAACTGTATAAAGTTTTGACATGATATAAATATTACACTTTACCCATTTGTAAGTGCCAGAAATTAAGAACAATTTCTGGCATTTTTTTTGCAGATTATTAGGCAAAGATTATATGGGAGAAAGTTATGAAGTTTAAGTCGGTTTTAGCCTTAGCAGTTCTATCTTCAAGTTGTTTTGCTCAAAACGCAGACTGGTTTGTGGAGATCAATCATAACGATTCAGATCTTTTTGGATCGGGTTATATTGTCCAAATAGGCGATCATTATTATGTTAAAACAGCCTCTCACGTTACTCTAGGGGGAGAAAACGTGACACTCGAAACAACTAGTGGCAGACGATTAACACTGGTGCCCAATCAAGGTGTTTCTTCGACAGACAGCGATGACCAGCTTATTCGAATTGCTGAATCAGATATTAACCCACTCGGAATTTACTCACCTGATACTCAGGGGTTTGTCGTTCCCAGAGAGTCTGCAGAGCAGTGGAGGCAAACTTCAAGAAGATTGAGTCTAGAAAGTGATGGTAGTCGATCATATATCTCTCCTGAATTTTTAGGTAGAGATCTCTCAGAGAGGCCCTCAACTAGGTTTGTAGAAGACAATCAATTCAATAAAGATCAGAGTATTTCTCAAGGTTCTGCAAGTGGAGATCTTATACTTTCACAAGCGCGTGTCATGCCAGGTGAGTCAGGCGGACCTAGCGTGAGAGAAGGAGTTGTAGGTGCTAGTGAGCAAATCCCAAGAGACTTAAATGGAAATCCAATAGATGTGGGCACAACAGAAATAGAGACATTTGATGCCAATGCAATGGTTTCAGGTGTTGGGCCAGTAGATATTATTAAAACTGTACCCACATATAGCGTAATTGATGGACAGGTTTCACGCTATGATTTTTATGGACTCCAAAGTCGGTTTACTTCCAATAGAGCGAACACTCCCGCACTAGTAGAGGCGCTACAGGCTGAACAGTTCGGGCCTATGGATGACTCTAGATGGGAAATCAGAAACGGTGATTTTTTTCGCGTGAATGGAAATACAGTTGAGTCAATTTTTCTTGATGGCGGAGCAGGCGGAACCAGCGGCGGTGGCGGCGGAACGAGCGGCGGTGGAGGCGGAACGAGTGGCGGTGGTGCTGGCGGAACGAGCGGCGGTGGTGCTGGCGGAACGAGCGGCGGTGGTGCTGGCGGAACGAGCGGCGGCGGAGCA
>PAMZ01000005.1 GCA_002707495.1 Halobacteriovoraceae bacterium
ATAAGCCTCCAGCACCTTTAGCTGTGTTGCCTAGTTATGAGAAGAATTATGTGCTAGAAAAGATACATTAACCTGTGAGTAAGAATGGGGGCAGATCAAAATGGAATGAGGATCTCAAAGAACTGAACTATTTCTTCAATAACTTTTTCATTAGTAGCTTTTGAAACAACATCATTAAGATCTTCTATTTGAGATATATCGACAAGGTTCCAAATAAACCGAGGTACTAGAATGGCTTTACTTTTTTCTCCTTTCACTTCGGACAACTCCTCAAATAGATCCGTTAACAGTTTTATTTGTAATTCATAAGATCTTTACAACTACATAACTAATATAGGTATTTCAAGTTGTATAAGGTAAGAAATTATTCTCAAAAACGTAAATCAAATAGTTTTGATACTGAAACTATTGAAAACACGTGCTCAAATCCGAAAAGACTTGATAAGACTTCATATACAGATGGGGAGGTCGAGCTAGCAACTAAGGCCATAAAGCTGTTACAGAAATGGGAGACAAGAAATGAAAAAGAAAGCGATAATAATTTGTCGAATCTCAGACATTAAACAAGATGATGGGTATAGCCTAGATGCTCAAGAAAGAGTGGCTAAAGAGTATTGTGAAAAAAATAATCTTGATATTATCAAAATTTACAAATTTACAGAAACTGCATCGAAAAGTGGAAAAAGAAATAAATTTAACACATATTTCAAAGAGATAAAGAAACTAGCTCTCAAAGAAAAAGACCCTATTCATATTGTTATTGAGAAACCTGATAGGTTAACTAGAAATTTTACAAGTAAAGAACAAATTCAAATCTTAGTTGTCGGAAATCAAATAGTTGTTCATTATTTCAAAGATGGAAAAATATTTGATAGCAATTGTAGTCCCTCTGATATTTTTTATGACGACATTCAAACGGCGGTCAGTAAGTATGCAGCTCTTAACATTAGCCGTGAGTCAAAAAAAGGCATGGAGGAAAAAGCCAGGCAAGGTTGGTATCCATCACGAGCTCCATATGGATATGTAAACTACAGAAACAAAGCCACGACACACGGAGAAAGGGGCGAATCAATTATTATCCCAGATCCAAATGAACTAATGGTGAGTCTTATACAAAGAATTTTTGAACTAAGAGCAGAAGAATGTATGTCATATCAAAATATCTTAGAATCAGTTCGAGAAGAGTGTCTTATTCCACCTGATAAAACTATTTCAAAATCAGGAATCGAAGGAATTCTTAAAAATAAATTCTACGGAGGGACTTTTATCTGGCAGGGCCAGGAATATAAAGGAAAGCATGAACTCATCATTCCAATAAAACACTTTAACAAAGTTCATGAGATTGATTCTAAGAGTACTTACACTCGAAGTCCTTCTGGCTTGTTAAGTGGCTTCTTAAAGTGCTCACACGAAGATTGTAACTGTCATATTTTGTACGACCCGAAACAAAAGAAGCTTAGAACAACAGGAGAAAAAGTAACTTATCATTATTACCATTGTTCTGATGGAAAAAGAGTCCATAGAAAAGAAAATCAAAAACAAAGAAACGTTTCTGAAAAGAAGCTAATGGAAATGTTTTCTAAACCTGTATCTGAAATATCAATTTCAAATGAATTAGCAGAGCTGGTCTCTGAAGCACTCAAGAAGGAGCATGAAAATACTATTGCAGCTCATAAGAATGCAATGGAAGGATACAGAACAGTTATCTCTCAAACTGAACAAGAAGAAGATAAAGCTTATGAATTACTCTCCACAGGAGTTATTGAAAAGGAGACTTATAAAAAGCAAATCGAAAAAATAAGAGCTAAAAAAAGAAAGTATGAAGACCTATTGGAGGAAGGCCAAGTCTTGATTACGACTAAATTTTATGAAACATCTGATCGTATTCTCGAACTGGCCAAGCGTGCGGAATCATTGTGGAAATTGGGAACTGATGCAGAAAAGGTAGAATTTTTAAAAATCATACTCTCGAACCAGAAACTGAACACATGCGTTGAAGATGCGAAGGATATAAGTATTGAATATGATTTAAAAAGACCGTTTAAAGAACTGGCAGAAATAAAAAAAGCCAGTCCGAAAACTGGCTTTTTTTGCGATTCCAAAAGATGGTGCCCCGACGCGGGCTCGAACCACGGACACAAGGATTTTCAGTCCTTTGCTCTACCAACTGAGCTATCAGGGCACTTTTAAAAACGTGCTTGATAAAGTATTGTTTTTTCCCAATAACGTCAATTAAAAAAGAGAAGGGAATGCCAAAAGCTAATACGGTTAAGCTTTATAAAAAAACACTTACCAATGAGTTTTTTAACTTCAATGCCATAGCTTTCATCCCCCCTGAGCCTATCAAAACTACAGCTGTTTTCACCCATGGATATACAGCTTCAAAAACTGATTGTGTGAATTGGGCACAGCGTTTAAGTGATGCGAATATCCCTACCATTATTTTTGACTTACCTGGTCATCATTTAGGAAGTTTTAATTCAGTTGCTAGCTTTGAGGTGTTTAAAAGCCACTCCTATAAGTGCTTTCTTACGGCATTTAATTATCTCCATGAACTGAGTCCAGGTGCTGAACGATTGGTCCTAGGTGGCCATTCTTTAGGTGCCCTGCTTTCTGTTTTTGCCCTCGATATCCCAGAATTTCAAAACCTAAACCCTCTTGCTATAGGTGTGGGACTTGGAATTGGGCAGCATAAAACCGCTCACCTATTTGAAACCTCTTTCTACGAAAAAACTCTTAATATTAGACGCCAACTTGTAGATGAAAAAATTGATTCTGATCTAGTTTTTCCTTGGATTAAGGAGGCGAAGTTATCTCTAGATCAAACAGGAAGACGAATTCACCTCATAACAGGGCAAGACGATGTCGTCGTTGGAGAAGGTGGTATGGAGGCCCTAGCCTTTCAATTAAGTTCAAATGGAAACGAGGTGACCACTGCTGAACCCAGGAAACTTCCCCATCATGAACCAGCTGCGGCGGCTACTCATATCTATAATTTTTTGAAAAAAGAGCTTAGCCTAAATTAGCTTTCTTTAAATTTTTCAGAAGACCTTTTTTCCCAAGTCGCTCTAATGAAGTCGATTTAAATTTGGTTTTAAACTCTCTATTACTTAGACTATTGATTTCACCATATATTTCATCTTGAGACCGATTGAAAAATTCCACGAGCCAACTTGAATCGATCCTATTTTCACCTGAGTTTTTTTTCACCCAAGGACAAACCTCCTGACAAATATCGCAGCCAAATACCTCGTTACTCTTATTTGGATAACCGGTAGGCGCTGAAGCTTCTTTAAAAATTTCTATCGTATAAGTACTGATACATTTTTTGGTATCCAGCGTCCTCTCATTTTCAAGTATCGCCTGAGTTGGACATGCATCTATACATCGTCTGCAATTTCCACAATGATCAGTTTCTAGATGCCTTTGAGTAAGATCAAGTTTTTTATGTACGATAAGAGACCCTATTAAAAAATAACTCCCAATATTTTGATGAATCAACATCGAATTTTTTCCAAACCAACCTAGCCCTGCTCTATAAGCCAGATCTCTCTCTAGAACAGGGTGTACGTCAAGTGAGATATCATAATGATCAATTTCAAGACTTGTTGCGATTTCAATCAATCTCTCTTTTATCCAATAGTGATAGTCCATATCCTCAAACCCAATGGAGTAAGCAGCAATTTTATTTTGGGGATCTAAATTTTCTTGGTAATTTTTAGCAGCTCTATAATCAAACAAAAAAACCAGTGCAGACTGCGCCTTTGGAAAAACACTTTTTAAACTCTTTCGCTTTTCTTTTCTTTCATCAGATAAGTATTTTAGTGGTTCATGCTTACCCTGAGCCACCCACTTTTCAAAGTGATTAAAGCTAGCCGCTTCGAGATTTTCGGTATACCCCCAATCGACGACTCTTTTTTTGCTGAGTGCTTCTACGTTTAAATTGAGAAGGATTTTCATGTTAGCTTCGTGCTAATAATCTCCAGTGCACCTGTTGGACAATTCTCCACACACTCCATATCTAATGAACAACTCTTTGCATTCGCCTTATTGATAATGGTGTTGCGATCTTGATCCTTTGCTACTTCGTAAATATTATGTGGGCAAATATTAATACAAAGCTGGCATGAAGCACAAAGGCTTGTATCTAAAATAATACGTCCATCAGAGTTAATCTCAGCTTCGTCTATTTTACTTGAAGCTTTCTCTGTTGGGATATCTTTTACAATTTCCACTCGCAGTGAATTTGAAGTCCCTTGCTTAAAGTATTTTCCATCCCCGTGAGTGATGACAAGTTTATCCCCATTCTCTACTAACTTTTTCTCTTTCAAAATGTCTATCATCTGATCTTCAATTGTATGGATACCGTCTTCTTTTTCTTGAAAATAAAATGGAGTGATCCCCCAAAAAAGTGTCATCCTTCGCATAACCTCAATAGAGTTTGTCACGCCTAGCACACGTTTTTGAGAGCGAAATCGACTCATTTGCAAACAGGAATTACCTGATAAAGTGACCGATAAAATCCAGCGAGCACTAGTCTTTTCTGCGATTAGTGAAGCAGCGATTTGTAAGCTACTGGAGATATTTTTAAGATCCATATATCGGAGAAGTGGCCTTTCTTTTGGCATTTTCTCCGCTTCTAAAACAATTGAACTCATCATTTTAACAGCTTCTACAGGATATTTACCGGAAGCCGTCTCCCCTGAAAGCATCACTGCATCAGTTCCATCCCAAATTGCATTGGCAACATCATTTGCCTCTGCTCTCGTTGGTCTTGAGTTCGTTGTCATACTCTCAAGCATCTGGGTTGCAGTGATTACGGGAACACCATTATGATTGCAAAGTCCAATAATCTTTTTTTGGATAGAGGGAACCAAGTGATTTCCAACTTCAACCCCCATATCTCCCCTGGCGATCATAATCACATCTGTAACGGCTACGATTTCTTCGATATTCTCTACTGCTTCAGGTTTTTCAATTTTTGAAATAATCGGTACGTTCTTGCGAAGTTTATGAAGAAGATATTTTACTTCCTTAATGTCATCGGCTCGTCTCACGAAACTAAGTGCAATATAATCAATATTGTTTTTAAGACCAAAAATTAGGTCTTCTCTATCCTTATCAGTAAAACTTGGCGCTGAAACATTAACGTTGGGGAGATTAATTCCTTTGTTCGATTTTAAGGTACCGCCAACTTTGATTTCTATATGAAGAATTTCTCCCTCTTTTTTAGTCGCATAAGCTTCCATTAATCCATCATCAAATAATATTGTGGCTCCTGCATGGGCATCGTGGACAAGGTCTTCATAGACTGTAGGAATAAATCTGTCTTTATATTGTTTATAGTTCTCAAGCTCTTTACTAGGCCCTATAACCCATTTCTCACCCTCTTTAAGTTCAAGCGGCTCTGATAATTTATCTACTCGAATTTTGGGGCCTTGGAGATCGCATAAGATAGCCACTTCGTAACCTGTATTTTTACTGGCCTGGCGAATATTTTGAATTGTTTTAGCATGCCCTTCATGGGTTCCATGACTCATATTGATTCTTGCCACGTTTATGCCCGCCATAATGAGCTTTTCTAAAGTTTCAATTGAATTTGAACTTGGTCCAATGGTTGAGACTATTTTTGCGCGTCTACTCATAAATTAATCCTTTAAGACATTATAAGGGTTAATTTAGGCATTCGCCACACGGGTCGTAGATTTCATGTCCTCTAATCGTTGAGCATAAGCTTTTTTAAGCTGAGTGATCCGGTCTTCATATTGATCAATGAGTCGTTCTCTCTCGGTACTTGAGGCCATTTGAAGGCGCTGAAGCTCACGAGCAAAGAACTTATTATTTTGGTCAATGATTTCTTGGTAGCGATTTGACTCATTAACGAGTTTATTATTGAGTTCAAATCTGACATCCTTCAACCGCTTTCTTGATGTCAAAGTTTGTTCATTAATTTTTTCATTAAAAACTTGCTGCATTTGATCAATTCTTTTTTGAAGGGCAGCTTCATTTTCTTTTGCCAATTGCCTCTCTTTTCTCACTTCTTCAACAGCAGACTTCATAGCAATTTCACGCTGACGATCAATTTCAGCAGATGTTTGTCTTGTGATATCTCTGATCTGATCATTCGCATTTTGAGTAATCACTTTATTTTGAAGTTCTAAGTCACCAATTCTCTTTTCATAACTTCTTCGCATTTTTTCAACGTTGTCGCTATGTCTCTCTTTTAGGTACGCGCTTTGAAGAGAATTTTGCTCATGAAGCCTTTTTGCAATTTCACGCTTCTCGCGAATCATTTCGTTTTTTGCTTCTTCGAAATTTTTCATTGAAGCGGTTCTAGCTTTTTCCATACTTTCCGCAAAATCTTTTTTAAGATTATCAATTTTGCGCTCGTTTAGCTGTGCCGTCTGAACTCTTCTATCTTCATTTTTATCTTCTACATATTTAAGCCTGGAATTATTTTCGTGAATAATTCTCTCTTTTTCCATATCAGCTGAATATTTCTCTTTTCTGGCATCTTCAACAAGTCTACCTTCAAGCTCTACCATTTTACCTGCATGGGTAATATTCTCATTTCTAATATTGTCCTGGTAAGACTCAACGGTTTTATCTAACTTTTTGTCATAAGCTTTTGTAAGTTTCTCTCTTTCATCGAAAAGAGCCTCTTTCTCAGCATTCAATTGATTTTCTAAATTCTCGCGATACTGGCTTTCAAGTAATTTTCCTCGCTCACCCTTGATCGTCTTTTCTGCTCTGTTTTTGAATTGAATGTCTCTTATATTTTTATCGTAAAGATTGGAAAGTTCTTCATATCGCTTAGAAAACTCTCTATTTCTAGCCGCTTCTGATTCCTGAAGATTTTTATTCCAAACATCCTCTCTATTTTGAACCAAATTCTCTATTTTTGAATCCTGCTTTGTATTCATCTCTTTAAATCGAGCCTCAGCAAGATTTCTATTATCAATGAAGTTCTGCTCTCTGAGTTTTTTATTTTCCATTGCATCAGAGGCTGCATTTTCTAAAATAAAATTTCTCTTTTGCTGCTCTTGCTTGAGAAGATTGTTTTTTTCAGTAGCAAATTCACGCCTCATATTCTCTTTTTCGACAATATTTAGGTTGGCTTGCTCGTCTTTCTTAGCATCTACTGTCTTAATATAATCATTAAGAGAGTCGTTAGAGATCTTTTTCACATTTTTTAATCTATCATTGTAATTGGCTTCTGCTTGATCTGAGCGCTCTTTGAAGGACTGAGTTGTTTCGGAGAGATTTTTATCAAAGTCTTTTCTTAGATTGGAAAATTTACGATCAAATTCTTTTCTATTTTTTGTTCTTTCTTTGTGGAACTTTTCAATATTATCTTGCTTTGTAAGTTCGAACTGCCTCGTTTTCTCTTTAAGAGCAGCATTTTGGCTTTTATCGATTCGCTCAATATTGTCTTGATAACTTTTTTCAATTCTTTGCTTGTCTTCCCTATACGCCTTGGCCCTTTGAGCGTTAACGTTTTCGTTTGTTTCTTTGAGGTTTTCTACTTCTTCGGCATGATTGCGATTGGCATCACGTAGATTCTTTTGAAAAATCTCTCTGTGGCGATTCAATTTTTGTGCGTAATCAACACCGTTCATCAATATCCTCTTTAGGCATCCTGCCCTAGACTATATTATGCACTATTAGATGAGGATTTTATGCGGGGAAATATATGCCAGCACATTAGAGTACTGGCACAAAATATTGGTCATTTATAAGGCTAGTTGTTGATCAATAAGCTCCGAGAACTCCTCAACTGGCATGACACCACGAACAAGCTGGCCATTCACGAAAAAAGTCGGAGTAGACTTTACTCCTAAATTTTTACCTTGCTCAATATCCGCATTAACTTGCTTTTCATAAGTTTTTTGACTTACGCAAGTTTCATATTTGTCCATATCCACACCTAGAGACTTAGCAGTTGATTTAAGATCTTCTGCAGACAACTTAGATTGATCTGCGAAAAGTTCATCATGCATTTTCCAAAACTTTGCAGTGTCCTGCTCGTTCACGCAAAGAGCTGCGATAGAAGCTCCTCTCGCCTGAGTATGAAATGGTAATGGAAATTGCTTCATTGCCACTTTAATTTTGCTACCGTATTTATCTTTCAATTGTTTTAGGACTTTCGAACCTTCTGCACAATAGGGACATTGAAAATCTGAAAACTCGACAATCGTAACTTTTGCGTTCTCTCCACCAACAGTTGGGGCGTTTCCAACTTGCACATCAAAGGTCGGCCTAGAGGGCTTTTGAAAGAAAACAGTCACCCCGTCCTTCCCTGCTTTTCCCGCTAGCCATTCTTCGAGCGCATCAGCTTTTTTCTGCCCGCTCAAAAATTGCTTAATCTTTGCAAGAACCTGATCATTGATCTGTTGGGCGGGAATTTTTCGCTCTTTTATAAAATCATTCACTTCTTGTTCTGATACTTTAACCGTAGGAGCAATAACCTTTTCAAAGAATTCATCATTCGTGAGACCTTTAGCCTTAGGATCTTTGGCCATGTATTTTTCGACCAATAATGTTTTCAAACGATTGAATTTAATTTCAAAAATCTTCATCTCTGCCTCATAAAGCTCGACTTCGATTCCACTTAATAACTCTTCCTCAGTAACTGTGACATCGCCTGTTTTGGCAGCGACTCCATCCCCTCCAGGCTTCTTAAATTTGTACTCTGCCTTTGATGTCGCTTTACTACAACCTTGCAATAAAACACCCATCATCAATAATGAACTTAGTATCAAAGTAATACGCATATTAACTCCTTAATAAAATTGTTCTTATTTTACCGAAATTTCACAAGCTTGAAAGCCGTCTTAATACTTATTAACCTGATTGAAAAACTCTTGATATGCAGCGGAATTTTCTTTTAAATCATGATGCGTACCCTGTGCTACCAATTCTCCGTCTTTCATAACTAAAATCTTTTGAGCCTCAAGAATAGTTTCAATCCGGTGGGCCACAATAAATGTCAAAGACTTCTTTTGAATTAATAGAACTAACATTCGAAGAGCCTCTTCAAGCTCTGAATCTAAACCTGAAGAAATTTCATCAAAAAGCACTATAGGCTTTACTAAAAAACAGGAACGAAGTGCTGACAATAGTTGTTTTTGGCCTAGAGATAACTCTTTGGGATTAATATTGTCTTCAGGAGCAATTTTCCAGGAGCGAACATAAGGAATACTCTCACCAACATTTTGCCAGAACTCATCAAATCTTTCATTTTCCCTGTGATCCAAAGTGATATTAAACCTCAAACTTGATGAGAATACATGCGAGTCTTGGCTTACAATACTAACTTGACTCTTATAACGTAGGAGACTTTCTAAATCCTCTCCTGAGAATACGATATTATCAGGAGAACCAAAAAGAGAGATTCTTGCTTTATCTGCCACAATATCAGTGCTTAATATTTTAAGTAAGGTTGATTTACCACTACCTGATTGTCCTACGATTCCGACTAGCTCACCAGGAACAGCTGAAAAAGAGATCTCTTTTAATGTAAAAACTTCTCCCTTTTTTCTCGCTGGATATTCAAATGATTCAACTTCGACTTTCATTTCTTTCAAATCAATAGCTTCATCTTTACTTTCGAAATGTGTTTTCGGCAATGTCATAAGGTCTCTATTAAACTCTTCAATCCGAATTATCCCTGTTCGAGCTCTTTGAATACTTGAAATTTTTCCAGCGACTTCTTTGATAGGTCCAATGGACCTTTGAATGAGATCTACAATAGCTGCAATAACGGCAACTTCAGTGATATTCGAATAAGGAAACACAATAACGAGGAGTGCGAGTAAAATGGGAAAGAGTGATTCTGCTAATGAAAAATAGGAAGCATCCCAAATATTAGCCTTTAATTGTTTTTTTAAAAAATCCTCAAAAGACTCATAACCTTTTTTCGAAGCGTAATTCTCATTGGGATGAAAAAAAGAAAAACGAAATCCTCCGGCCAAATTAGCAATCATCCTGGACATAATTCCAGTAGATTTTCTCACTTCCATATAGACTTCAGCCATTTTTCGACTTCCGATTACCAAAGCAATACAAGCTAAAACTTCAGCAATAATTAACGCCGTTCCTGAAGTCGTATTTAGGGAGATAAATCCAACCAGACAAGACACGATAAAAGTCAGATCGATAAAGATTCGAAAACTTCCTGTACTTACCATCTCAATGACCGCTTCTGTGTCAGTCAGAATCCTTGATAATACTTCTCCCATGGGATATTTCTGATCTCCAAATTGACCTTTACCCGCAGTCTCAAGACTAAGCATCCATCTCTCATAACTTTCAGTTCTAATATGGGACAATAATTTTTGAACATAGCGGTTCACACTAACTTGATAAACGACGGCGATCAGATACTCACAAATAACCAGCATTAGGAGATTCATTATCGCCTTATCAAGCGCTCCTGGAGTGTCATAAGCATCATACAAAGCTTTAATTATAATCGGAGTCAAATAGCCCAACACTGACGAGGCTATCAAAGTCATAACAATAATCGCTATCAATGGCTTTCTATCTGGAAGATAGATATAGCTAAATATTTTGTTTTTCAAAAAATTCATCTATTCGACTTCCCGTGCTTAATAAATCATCATTGCGCCCTTGCTCAATGACTCCACTTTCTTTTCCAATATATATCATTCGGTGACAAGCCTTCACTGTACTTAACCTGTGCGAACTGAGAATAAATGTTTTAGACTTTAAGGCTGGATCAGCCTTTATTTTCTTTAAGATTTGACTCTCAAGTATAAGATCAACTGAAGAGAAAGGGTCATCCCAAATTATATATTCCACATCTGCGACTAAGGACCTTATCAAAGCTATCCGCTTAGCTTGCCCTCCCGAAACTCTCTTTCCGTTCTCTCCTAACTCCATGTTAAGAAGGTCATTCATATCCTTACTCAATACATCCAGGCCAAACTCCTTCAGATAGAATTTTGCTCGCTCTATGCGCTCAGGAGTCTGCTCTGTCCCTAGAAAAATATTGTCTACGAGAGTGTCGTTATACAAATAAGGTTCTTGATGAATAAAACTAAATTTTTTGTTCTGAATAAAAAGAAGCTCAGAGTAACGCTCTAAAAGCCAGGATTTTCCAGAACCAGTATCACCGATCAGCACCGTCCACTCTTTCTGAGGAAAATAAACCTGAGCGTCTTTATTCCATAACGGCAGCACAGGTTTTTCAATATCAGTTTGAACTAAAAAAGGCTCAGTAAATCTTTTGTCAAGATCCGAAACGAGCTCCTTTATCCTAGTCCAGCCTGCGTACCCTTGAGAGGTCACAATTCCGATCCATGACATGACCATAAGAGGCTCTAAGATAAGAAATAAAAAAGAGGAGAAAAATATAAGATCTGATGCAGGCAATTGTTGATCCTTTACAATCAATGCGGCCCAAACAAGAGAGACTCCAACACCGATTCTTACCATAGGAAATGAAATTGCCCTTCCAAGAGTTGAAATAAAAAAAGTTCTTAATTCAATATCTGAAGTTTCAGTAAATTTTTCACAAAAAGATCTTTCAGCATGATAATTTTGAATCGTTTTTTTGGCCTCATAACTCTCAAGCAAAAAATTTTGAACCGCTGCTGACTCATCCATTCCTCTTTTAACATAAGGCTGGAATAAATAAATAATTCCCATGAACACAACAACACATCCTAAAATAGGACTAAATGCGATGAGAAAGTCTCCATTAAATTCTTGGATTTTAGGAATAAAAATCGTCGAGGCTATAATAATATTCCCGACCTGAAGGAGCGCAAAACCTATAAATCCTCGTATGCGATTAAGGTCATTATAGAGACTTTGGAAAATCATTCCTTCATTGTATTTAGCATAGGCCCTAGGAAAGGCTGACTCTAATCTATGCACTAATTCGAGCCTGAGATTTTTTTGTTGAACCCTTGCAGGGTAAAAAAATAAGAGTCTTGAAAGAGTTCGATAAAAAATAATGAACGCTGCCAGAAGAAAGAAATCAGTTATCGATAGCTCAGAAAGTTTTCCAGCAATGGCCAGATCCCCTAACTCTTTCGCCATAATAGGAATTTCACTGGAATAATAATGGAGAAAATAAAGACAAACACCTGCACCTAAATAGTAGTACCAATACTCAAAAGTATGAAAGACGATCCAAGGTATAAAGGATCGATTTAGGCGATATTTCATGGAGCTAAACTACCAGAATTTCGCTGCGACGGGAAGCCTAGAGTAGGTAAGTCTCCAATTTCTCAATATTTTTTATGAATATCCCTCTTTTAAAATGACAAAAAATCTTCTATATTATCAGACTCTAATTCTTGGTCGTGTAGCTCAGTGGGAGAGCACCTCGTTGACATCGAGGGGGTCACAAGTTCAATCCTTGTCACGACCACCATTTTTTAATGAAATCCCTCACTCTTTTTCTTGAATCACCCGCTTCGGATTCAGTGGGTCCCTTGCATCGAGAATAATTTCGTATTCGTATTTCGGGTGAGAAATAGAAGTAAGGCCTTCTTCCAAGGAATTAACAATGTCACCCTCCGCTAAATTCCAAGAGTAAGTATCCCGATTCACTCTTTGTCCGTTAATTGCAGCGATAGGATATGTACCAGCATCGGGAGTATCCAAAGAAAAATCAATCGTATCTCCCAGGGTTGTTTTGTAGCGCCACGCCCTCGTCCTTCCATTTCTAATTTCTCGCCTATATTCGTGAGCTTGATTATTAGAGAGCACATTTTGAACAAAAGAATCAAAACTTCTATCTGCCTCAGACACTTCGAAGAATCCATAGTTTTTAAGGGCTCGGTCTTGGGCAATTGATCCAGACCTTCTAATTCTTTTATTATAAACTGCAAGATAGAAATCATAATCAGTCGAACAGTTTTTAAGATCGTAGAAAGTGAAATCTCCCTCCTTTCTTGAACACGACTCTGGAATATGATCTGGAATTACGAGATTAAATCCACAGGCAAAATTTTTGTAAACACAAATATTACGTTTTTGACTATTACGAGGATGATCCTCAAACCTTATAAGACTGCTAATTTTCATTTCTTTGTCTTTTGGCATGATTGAAGTACCAACCACGAGCACATCATTTTCACCAGTTCCAAAATCGTCAGTAAAATTCTTAAACCTTCCACCCGCTGATAACAAAAAATTCTCTGATCCATAGTACATTTCAACTGTTATATTCTCGAACGTTTGCCAATAAGGAGTTTCCTTATCAACCGTCAGGTCTACTAGCATATCTGGAACTTTATAAGACTCCGTTGCCGCCATAAATGCTTGGTAGTCAGTACCGCTTAAGGTTTGAGCTGGTTGTCCCATAAGATGAAGGAAATCAAAGTTTCCTGTATGAACCATTCCACGCTTTATCGTGTTATCCATAAAAGATAAGTCATCTTCTTTTAAGACTTTTCGTTGTCTTCTAAAAGGTCCATATCTTCGCATCCCAATCGACTGCACCGCGAGCTTGGCATAAGAGTAGTCTAAGAGCATTTGTGCCATAGTTCTCAATTCTTGATCCCAAGCATAGTCGTAAAGCACGGCTAGGGTCAGCTGGGTATAGCCCTCATACCCTCTTGAGTTTAGTTCGGAAAAATCTTCTCTTAGAAATACTGAAAGATGCTCAAGCAACCAATCTTTCAAACCATTTTTGGTATTATTATATTCATCTTTGAGTGGCTCGCGAGTTGATCTCAATTGGTTGGTGAGATATTTTGCGATATTTGTCATGAGTATATGATTTTCTGTATCCAATCTCGTATTGATCGGACATCTAGGAAGGTCAAAGTAAACATACGGATTGCCACCCGATTGCGAAAGAAGATCATACCACAACTTTTGGCGAGCTGGTTCAGATAAGAGAGTCTCCCCTCTATCAAAATCGATATAAGCCATTTTTAAAAGAATTTGTAAGACAAAATCATAGTCTCCTTCTCTTTTACACAGAGAGCCAATTAAACTAAAATTTGTTCCGGGATTCCACGGGCCAAAACTAGGATCAAGGATATTATTCGTAACTAAATCTAAGTCTTGTTCAGCAATTAATCGTGCAAGATTAGTCGTCGCAAATTCTGCAAAACCAATTTTAGGAGGAGTCGGAGGTGCTACAATAGGCTCATTCAAATAGTGTTCAATAAATCGCTCTCGGATCATGATCTGGCTTGTTTTAGCTTCCTCAAGACTTTGGGCGGATGGAATTCCTTCCATTGAGACATGTGCAAAGACCTGGAATTGTATCAAAAATAAGACAAAATACTTCATAGGCTCCTTTTGTATCGGCAGTCTACCAATTGAGCCTATGCCAATAAAGAATCTCTATAAATATTTCACGCTATCTTTTCTTTTCGAAGTTTCTAAGCCTCTTAAAAGCTATTGTTACCAAGTGTTACTAGTTAAAAAAAAAAATGATTTAGTCCTCAGAGTTTGTCTCTTTTTTTCTTAACCTTTCTTGCTGTTTGCGCCTACGCCTTCTTAACTCACGGATAGTATTTCTATCTGGACGATTACTTCTTCTATTTTCTATTTTTCGAATTTCTTTTTGAACTTTTTCTCGAGATTTCTTTTTGGAACGACCTTTCATCGTTTTCAATCGCTCTGTTCTCTTTAATTTTTTTTGCTTTTTTATCTCTTCATATTTCTTCTTCGCCTCAGGGTTTTTCATCAACTTCTGGATTCGCTCTTGATACCTAGCCTTTTTCTCTTGCCATCTTTTCTTAAAGGACTCGTATCTCAGATTATTCGACTTCCATCTTTGGCGTTTCTTTCTAAAATTTTCTCTAAACTTTTTTCGAGCTTCTCTCCAATTAGAATTGTTTTTTGAAGTTACATCCCAATTAATAGTTTTTAAGTTTTCTATTTTTTGCCTAGCGGTGAAATTTCGACCATTTTCAACTACCATAGACTCATTCTGAGTCATGAAATCAGCTTGCCCGGATTCATTTTTAATTTCAACCAACCCTTCGTTCACAAGGACAGTAACGTCATCTTCAGCTGCAACGAGAAATTTCGTCCCTCGAACACCCAAGGTTGCTGATTTCGATCGCAAAAGAAGTGTTTCACTGTCACTAGGCTTTTCCATTTCAATGAGAATCGCACCTTTAATTTGCTGTAATATTGCAGGTTCAACGACTTCACTTGATTTATCTAAATACTCTGGCAGCTGATCGACAGAGAGTTCGGTTCCTGCATCTAGTTTCATATGAGAATGGCCTGGAATCTTTAAAAGGGCTAATCCATCTGAAGCAATGAAGATTGTATCACCTTCATTTATCAAGCTTCCTTTTTTCAAGTCTGTTTTTAAACCAGAGGCATTGAACTTATAATTGTCCCCTTTATTAAAGACAATTTTCATCTCCGCCGCAAAAAGCGAAGTTGAAAGAAATAGACTTAAAGTGCAAAGAAAGTACAAACGGTCCATAAAACTCCGGCCAAACTCGCTGCTACGACAGCAGGTGGTAATTGAGTTGTCACATGATCCATAAGATCACAACCAGTACACATTGCACTAAGGACTGTTGTATCCGAAATTGGTGAACATTGATCCCCAAAAACCGATCCATTCATAACAGCTGCAAAACAAATCATCATATAAAACTCAGGATGCGCCATTCCTACTGATTGAGCAATTGCCCACGAAAGTGGCATCGCCAAAGGAAAAGCTACTGCAAAAGTTCCCCAAGATGTACCTGTGGAAAATGCAATTAAGACTGTTAAGATTTGAAGAATTACTGGCAGACTCCAATAAGGAAGAGAAGATCCTAGTAACTCAACAAGATACATACCTCCTCCGGCTTCTTTGCTAAGAGTTCCAATAGTAATCGCAAGCAGAAGAATCGCGGAGCCAACAACAACGCCTTTAAGTCCATCGCTAATTCCTTCAACCACGTGCTTGAGTTTGAGACCACGAATCATCGCAAGACCAACACTGACCATTAAAGCAATTCCAAATGCCTGTCTTACTTTTGGAGAGCCCATAAAAACAAATGTTCCTACTGCAATAGCGATCAAAACAAATAGCGGAACAAAGAAATCTGCAATATGGGGCGTGTAGTATTGAGGAATAGAATTTTGAGTTAGCTCCTTAGCACTTAAGGGCTCACTCTCTGGGTGATCTAATTCCCCAGTTGTTCTTGCTCTTGCTATGGCATCTTTTAGTTTTTTACCCAAGAAGGGGGCCTTATCAATGGAGAGAAGAAACGTTCCCAGAACAGCAAACAAGGCATAAAAAGAAAGCGGGATAGAACTAAAGAAAAAAGAAAGTCTATCAGACTCGGTAGCTAGCCAGGTCACTCCCGGAACAAATAAAAAAGCCTGCACATATCCGGGCCAGGCATTGAAAGCCAATATAATGGCAATGGGAGAAGCAGTGGAGTCTACAATATAAGATAATTCTTCATGAGAGATTTTTTCTTTGTCTGCAAGCGGCTTGACTGTCGTTCCTACCAATACTGTAGAGACGGTTCCACCTTGAAAGAAAATCACACCTAATAGCCAAGTTATGACTTTTGCTGACTTTGGTCCTTTAACAAAATGTTTTGTCATGTAATCAGCAAAAGCTTGGGCTGCTCCAGTTTTTGACCACATTCCCATAAGACCACCTAATAACCATAGATAGAGAAGTAGAACTCCCGCAGCATTCTTACTTGCAAAAACCTCTATGAAAACTTCATCAGTTAAATCGTATTGCCCTAAAACTAAAGCACCTGAAAAAATCCCCGCTAGTAAAGCTGTAATGGGATCTTTCACCAACCAACAAAGAATGACTGCCACTAAAGCAGGTAGCAATGACCAAAACCCAAAATGTCTCTTTACTTCAAGTTTTTTATAAATCGGCCCGTTCGCAGATGGCTCTTTGATATATTCAACATTTTTTGATTTATCAGAATCGTAATCGTCACCGTTTAAATTCTTAGCAAGAAACCTTGATTCGGACTTATCAGTGAGTTCAAAAAATAAAGGCTTTCCCTTGTAAATATAATAAGGTTTTTCTCCTTCATCAGTTTGTTCTAATTTTACATCTAATACGACTTGCTCAAGGACTACGGTTGGTTTAACACTGGTACCTACGAAATAGGAAGCCACCATGGTTACCGCAAAAATCCAAAAAGAGTAAGAGCTAAAAATCCGTTTCATACTTCTCTCTTCTTTTTCTATTTTTATAATTTGTTTTTAAAAATTAATACTATAACGGAAGCCGCCGCTTTGGGAAAAACTATTGTAATAAAAATTCACGTCTTTATAGGCCTGGAACTCAACTCTTCCCGAAATAAGTGGTGCCAAAATCATTAACTGATCAGCGTATTCACCAAATGTGAGTTGTTTAAATTTATAGATAAGATAATCTGATCGCTCGACTACGGCATCATAGGACAATAAAGCGTCACGAGTGTAATTTGCAGCCTTGTTATTACCAACTCCTACTTGTCTCGGAGTTTCCTCGAGTTCATAAGCTTGCGCTAAGCTTACAATAAAAAATAAGTTTAAAGTCAGAGCTAATTTAATAGATTCCCCCTTCACCTTAAGGATATAACAGCTAGAGGAAGAAAAAAAGGGAGACCTAAGTCTCCCCTTATAGTTGATAGATTTTATAAGTTTTAGAGATGCGAGAAGATGCGAAATGCCACCAGGGCCAAACCTGTTGGCAATAAAGCAGCTTTTAAAAGACCTAAAGGAGAGATTCCATCTTCACCAAAATTCTCTTTTAAGATACCAAATCCAGCCGGGTTAGGAGCATTCGCAATTACCGTTAACCCCCCACCAGTAACCGCACCAGCGACCAGGTAATATTTTTGCTCATCTGAGATTCCTTGAACAAGCGAACCGAGATAAGTCAAAGCAGCGTTGTCGGTTATTCCCGTCAATGCTGTTGAACCAAGGTATAATGGCATAGAATCAAGCTGACTCAATAATGGCTGAAGCCACCAAGATTGAAGTCCACCTAAAGTAACCAGCCCACCTAAAAAGAATCCAACCAAAAGGGATTCTTTTAGTTTTAACTTATCTTGATACTCGTTGGTTACGGTTGCAAATCCTAGAAAAAATAAAAACAGTCCTAGAAAAATGACCATATGATGAGCTGTTAAAACGATAAGTGCTAAGAAAATGATATGCATGGATGTAATCCACCACGGCGGGTGCATTTTATCTTCTCTTTCAGCTCGTAAATCAAAATCTCCTGCGAGTTCTCTTTTAAACCTGTAGGCAATAACCATAGTTCCCACAATAACTGAAATCGCTGCCTTGTACCCGAAGTGACCTATCATATGTGACATGCCCCAACCCCAAGTGCTAGCAACCATCAAAACAGGAGGTGCTGCAAAATGAGTGAGAGTTCCCCCAATTGAAACGTTCACAAATAAAAGGCCGAGGGTGGCGTATTTAAATTTCAAACTCATTTTTTGAGAGTAGAAGTTTTTTTGAAGAATCAAAGCAGTAACTGTCATTGCCGCAGGTTCAGTAATAAAAGAACCTAATAGCGGGCCCACAACTAAAGCAGAAACATAGAAAGACAGTTTTTCTGATCGAAGTGGAATCAGCCTTGAAACTTGAATAATCATGCTCTCAGCAAATTTAATGACTGGTCTTGTCCCGGCAACACACATGATGGCGAAGACAAAAGCCGGCTCAGTAAAGTTTAAACTCTCCAAGTAATAGACAGCTCCCATCCCATGAGCAAAATCCCAAGTAAGAGCCGTCAAAAATATTACTAAGAGGCCTGCCCAAATTCCAAAAACGGCTTCAACTTCTCCCAAGAAGTGAAAAAGCTCATGCTTCGGTGAACCATTCGGATAATGATGTGCCTTATCCTCGAATTTTTTAACTAAAAATGTGTGAGTTACCGCCAATCCAAATAAGATAGTTCCTAAAATTTGGATGGTCGGATTCAGTTTTATCGCTTCAACAATCTGAGCGACGTCTGATGGTGACGCGGACATTCCATTACCCCTTTTAAAAAATGTATAACTACAGTTTAATAAACTCGGGACTTAACTCAAAGAAATATTTAGGGATTTTGAATTATTCGCTTTCGCTATCACCAATTGACGCTACTGGGCAAGCCTCTAATTGCTCGGTGCAAAGCTCGACATCCTCTTCAGTAGTTGGCTGCTTGTAGATATAGGCGTTTCCATCCTCATCTTCAGCAAAAAAATCCGGAGCCCCGTTATAGCAAACATTACACGCGATACAACCTTCCCCATTCTCATCGTCTGGGTCAGTGCAATAAAATCTACCTTCAATATTTTTGGGGTGTTTTAAATCTGGATTTGCCAACTTTCAACCTCCAAGAAAATGGCAGGAAACTTTTCCTTTCTCGTCGTATTTATTATGATACAGGCAATTTATAACCTAAAAAGGAATAAAAGTATATGAAAGAAAGGGCGATGCAATTGGCGAATGCCTGGGCAAATGATCAATACATAGACGAAGCTGATCGTGAGAAGCTAAAGAGTATGCTCTCAGACCCTGAGACTCACGAAGCTGAAATTATTGAATCATTTTACCAAGACCTTGAGTTTGGAACCGGAGGACTTCGAAGTATTCTCGGAATTGGCTCCAATAGAATGAATAAATATAATGTTCGAAAAGCAACCCAAGCTATGGTTAACGCTCTTAGAAGAACAAAGACTTCGGGAGGAACCGCCTGTGTTTCTTTTGACTGTAGGAATTTTTCTCGAGAATTTTCTCAGGAAGTTGCCTCTGTTTTCGCAGCCAATGGACTCAAAGTACATATCTACCAGAATCTTGCTCCTACACCTATGCTTTCCTATGCAATTCGACATTATCAAGCAGACTTAGGGGTTATGGTTACCGCAAGCCACAACCCTAAACAATATAATGGATTTAAAGCTTATTGGTCGGATGGAGCGCAAGTAACACCCCCTGATGATCAGAATATAATCAATGAGTACAATAAACTCAACGAATGGACACAGATCAAAACTTGTGACTTTGAAGCGGCTCTCGACTCTGGGAAGATCCAATGGGTAGATGAAGACTGCATCGAAGCTTTCTATCAAACCATCTACGACTCTGCTTTGGATCGTGAAATGTGTCTAACCCACGGGCGTGATGTTCATATAATCTACACTCCTCTTCATGGTACGGGCTATATCCCTGCTCAAAAAGTTTCAAGTGAGATGGGATTTGAGAGATTCGAAATTGTTGAGTCTCAAGCCGTCTTTGATGGAAACTTCTCAACAATCAAAACGACACCAAATCCGGAAGACCCTGAAGCCTTAGAGCTAGCTGTTGCTATTATGCTTGAGGAAAACGCCGACGTTACCTACGGAACTGACCCAGACGGAGACAGATTAGGCGTGGTCGTCAATCAAAAAGGCATTCCTTATTATCTGAATGGAAATCAAATTGCAATTTTGATGATGCACTATATTTTGGAGCAAAAAACTAAACAAGGTACGCTGCCAGAAAAGCCACTTATCATAAAGAGCTTAGTTACAAGCCCTCTTCAAAACACCATCGCAAAAAAATATCAAACTGAAGTTAAAGACACACTAACTGGATTTAAATGGATGGCAAAACTTTGGAGAGAACTTGAAGATTCGGATTACGAATTTGTTTTTGCGAGTGAAGAGTCTTTTGGATATATGCCACATGAAAAGGTAAGAGACAAAGATGCGATAGCTTCGATTGCCCTTATGAACGAGATCGTCCTTTATTATAAACGAGAAGGTCTCAATCTCGTCGAAGCGTTAGATCAAATCTATGACAAGTTCGGTTATGCAGAAGAAAGTCTTGTGGCACTTACTTTTGAGGGGATTGAGGGAAAAGAAAAAATTAACCGTATCATGCAATACTACCGGGATAATCACTCCAAAAATATTGCTGGGCACGAAGTTTCAAATTTCAATGACTACCAAAAGGGGGTCAACGATATGACTCCAAGTAATGTTTTAGGCTTTGAATTCACAGATGGAACGAAGCTTTTTCTTAGACCGTCTGGAACTGAGCCGAAGATTAAGTTCTATACCATGGTACAAGTGACTGAAGGTGATCTCGCTGAGAAAAAGCAGACGGCTAAAAAATTGATTCAGGCGATTGAAAGTGAAATCAAAGAGCGGGTGGCTGGTCTGTGACTGCTATTGTTTTAGTCAGTGGGGGAATGGACTCAGCAGCCATTATTGGTTTGGCTGCCAAGAAGTACAATGACCTTGCGTTTCTTCATATTACTTATGGTCAAAATACCGCTCAAAAAGAGCGGGAGTGCTTTGAAAAACTGGCTAACCACTATAAGGTTCCCAAGCATAAACAAAAAATAATTGATATTAGTTTTCTAAGGCAGATCGGCGGCAGCTCCCTTACTGATGAACAGATTGAAGTCACAAATTTCCAAGGAGATTCCGATCAAATTCCTTCGAGTTATGTCCCATTTAGGAACACTCATATCATTGCTTGCGCTGTATCCTGGGCTGAAGTCATAGGTGCTTCTAAAATTTACATAGGTGCCAATGAAGAAGATTCTCCTGGCTACCCTGATTGCAGACCCTCTTATTATCAGGCCTATAATGAACTCATAAAGCAAGGGACAAAGGACGGCTCTGTCAGTATTGAAACTCCTGTAATTTCAATGACTAAATCTGAGATCATAAAATTGGCCAATCAAAACCAGGTTCCGCTGGAATTGACCTGGTCTTGTTATCGCAGTAACGATCTTGCCTGTGGGACTTGTGACTCTTGTGCATTACGTTTAAGAGGTTTTAAAAAATTAAATCTTAAGGATCCAATTTCCTACGTGAATTCTTAAACCTGTGAGATAATAGTCACCTTACAAAGGATTCAATATGAAAATTTTATTGCTTACACTTTTGTTTTCTACCGTAGCTCTAGCTGAGGGTGGAAAAAATCAAAACTTTGCTGAGAATAAAGCCAAGGCCCTCAAAAATATTGATGCCAGAATTTCAGCTCTTACTCAGTTAAAGTCATGTATTGGTTCAGCTTCAGAAAGAGCTGATCTTAAGGAGTGCCGTCAAAAGCACAAATCAAACATGGAGCCACTCAGATCTGAATGGAAAGAGAAACGGGCAAAAAGAAAGGCTCAAAGAAAAGCTCGTAAAGAGCAAAAAGATCAAGACTAGTTTTATTTTTCAACAAGGGGAAGAGTCACTCGAAAGCTCTTCCCTAAGTAATCATTTTCTATAATTTCAAGTGTTCCATCGTGTTCAATGAGAAAACGAGCCACTATTGATAAACCAAGCCCTGTCCCTTTTCCAATATCTTTCGTTGTGAAAAAAGGCTCCAGAATTTTATCTCTTATTTCCTCAGGTATTCCTGGTCCAGAGTCCATGACGTCTATACGTACATAGCGGCCTTCTTTGTTTATTACCAGTTTGATCCATTTTTCCTCGGCGTTTGAGTCGGTGATAGCATCCCTTGCATTATTGATAAGATTTAAAAAGACCTGAGAGATCTTAACTTCATCACATCTGATAAAAAGTCTTTCAGAGTCCTTTTGAAGGGAAATATCAATATCTTTGCTTTTTAAGGCCTCACGACAAAATTCAAAAGTATAATTTAGCATCTCTCCCAGCTCTACGACTGAATGCTCGTCTGAACGAGATTTTTGTGAAAGGTAATGGAGCCCTTTAACAATTTTAGCTATTCTCAATGCCGAACGCTCGATATCGCCAATGAATCGATTCATTTTTTCTTCGTCATGAGTACTTCTTTTCATAATAGATAATTTCCCAATCACGACAGTGAGTGGATTATTTATTTCATGAGCAATCCCAGCTGACATTTCCCCGACAGCAGCTAACTGGGCAGAAAATTCATTTCTCTTTCTCTCCTCCTCCAGTTCTTTTTGAGCCTCAATATCATCAGTAACATCAAGACGAATGGCCATGAAACCAATGATTTCCTGTTGGCGAAATTTTGGAAATATAAAAGTTCTCACCCAATAAATACTTCCATCCTTAGCTCTATTACAAATAAGACCTTCCCAAGCTGAGCCTGCTTTAATAGTCTTCCACATATCTCGGAAAAAAGTTTTATCGTGAGTTCCTGAATTTAAAATTCTATGATCCTTCCCAGCCAATTCACCGGGAGAATATTTTGAGACTTCACAGAACTGATCATTTGCATATGTAATCTTTCCAAATTTATCTGTCTCAGCAACAATAAAGTAGTCATTAATTAATGCAGTAAGATTGGTGTACTTCTCCTCTGCAGCTCTCGACCTCTCAAATAATTTAGCCTCAGCACTAACATCTTTTAAAGTCCCCATCACACTTACGATTCTTTCATTCTCTCGGATGGGTCTTCCCGTAGTCACCACATGAACAATATCACCAATCGAGTTTCTGATTCTCAACTTTAAGCGAAAAGATCGTCCCTTATTGGCACAATCATCAAAGGCCTCTAAAAACTTCTCTCTATCATCCTCATGATAAAAATTTAAAGCTTCAGTGGTATTGATATCGTGACCATTCTCAACGGCATGAATTTTATAGGTATAATCACTCCAGGTAAGTTTCTCGGTAATAAGATCGAAATACCAACAACCGGTAGAGGTAGACTCCTCTAATTCTCTAAATAGTAACTTCTGATCTCTATACATATATTTCCACTGTTCAAAAATTATAAAACAGCTTATCTTAAGAAGAGCTTAATTCGACAAATATTAGAAATTTAATGATATATATTAGGATTTTATTAAAAAAGATTTTCTTGAAAGCTAGAACTAGTTAATATAATTGAACAAAATCACCCTCTGTCACACTTCCTCCACTATGCAAAATTGAGACAGCTCCATCAGGACCAAAATAGTCAATAATCTCAAGGGTGCCCTTTACTTCACCTTTACTAACACCCAGAAGTGCCCCAGTTTCTGGATCATAAATTTCCTCACCCTCAGTCATGACCTTTAAGATATCCCCTACATTAAGTCCGGATCGCCTACCTGCATTCACATAGACCTTTGAACCAATAATTCTGGCCACTCTTCCGGTCCAATCGAGTTTTTCACCTAGTTTAGCAATTTTTGGAACAAATCTTCGAACGGCAACTTTCACAGAGTAGCGAAGAAGATCTCGTCGATATTCAATAGTGGCATCTCTTTGACTCATAAAGAATCGAAAGGAAGAATCGTTGATGTTTCCATCTATTTTTTCACTGAAAATCTCTTTATTGGCCACAACATCAAATATTCTTATTTCAACTTCTGACTCAGCATAAGATTTCGTTTTTCGGACAAAGCCTATCTCATCAGATTTCTGTCTAACCCTAGCATTGGTAATTCTTCCAAAGACCACTAAGTTCACACCGGAAAGTTTCGCTTTCCTGGAGAGCTGGGCTAGCTTCAAACCACCACCAGCGAATATCTCTTTAGAGGATCCAAACAAGGATGAAGCTTCAGGATCTACCACAAAGTCTTTAGTCCTCGACATTTCTCTTCTTAATTCTTCAGTAGCGGTAATAGCTAAATCTTCTTTGCCGAAAGGAGATTCATTATAGAGTCTAAGCAAAGCAATTTTCTTTTTAATAGGGCTAAAAACATCTTGAGGATTAGGCTTGCCATAGTAATTATTCTGCCTCGGAGCATAGCCCGACCCTTTTCTACGGATGGGCTGTTGAGTACAAGCCGCAAGTAGAACAATCAATCCAAAAAATAGACTATATTTTTGTGCCTTCAGTATCACCCTTAAATTTTATACCAAGCTCGTCAACTGTATCAACTACCTCAAATCCTAGACCTTTTTTTGCCGCCTGAACTCTCACTTGATTTAATAAGAGTTTGATTTGGTCAATTTTTCCATCAAAAAAGAAGATCACGTCAGCTTTTCCCTGACTAATAGACTCAATTTCAGTGCGAAGTGAATACTTAACTCCTTCGTCACTGACCATATCTAGAATCTCTTGGATATTATTTATACTTTGGAAGTCATGAAGACTCACTCTTTGTATAGACTTTATAGGAGTAATATTCTTTATACTCTGAGTGACCTTTGGGAAATGATCTCTTCCCAATTGATAGAGATGATTAGCCAATATATTGGCCAAACTTGAACTTTTAGCAAGCCTATACTCCTTAGTTTCAGGTCTCATAGAAAAAGTCTCGATAACATAGTTAGATTGAAGATTTTTTAAAAAAGCTTCCCCTCTGTATTGATATTGGTAAGTGGAGAGGGCAGGATTTGAATCTTCAAGTTCTAATTGTAGGTTAAGATCCAAGAGAAGGGAGTTCATAAACTCAGGAGGAACATTCACTAGCATATCTGTAGTGGGCAGATTCTGAAACGTCTTTAATTTTTGTCCTAACTCTCCCTGAATGAGCACAACATTCGAAATATTTGGTGGTTTATTAATCAAAAACCAATCAACCCATTTTTTCGAAATGACGCCATCGAATTCTTTTTCATTTTCAATTTCAATATCAGAGTATGAAAATCCTCTTAGATCAAAATTAACTTTTACATAAAGTGTTCCGTCACTAATGGACTGCTTTCCTTTTACAAAAGAATAATAAAATTGATTCAATTTTCCTCTATCCACATCCCCTTCTATCGAAATATATCGATTTCTAGGCCATTTTTGTGACCGAGAGATTTTCTTAACAACCCATCTAGGAATAATATTATTGATCCCTCCAAAAGAGCGCTCTTTAATCAGTTTTTTCCGACGTAATTCTTTTTCATAATTATTCATCTGAGCACGACTAGAATCTGCACTAATTTTATATTTAGCTTTAAGATCTGCTTCTAATTGTGCGTAACTTTTCTCAAGAGATGAATTATATTTTTGCCAAAAAAGCTCTGTATTTAACCCCAGATTCGAAAGCTCTTTAGTGATAATATCTTTGAAGCCTTCGTGAACAAGTTGTTTTTTTATAAAATCATAGCTGTCGTCATCATCCGCTTTAAATTTCCCTCTTCCTCTCGTGAAGTCTTTGGAAAAACAAAGTGAAGTTGCTATCAAGCAACAAAGGAAAAATGAAATTTTACGCATAAACAGTTTCCTAGTTGAGGTTGGCTGGTTTCTCAAGCTTTCCATCTACTATAAAACTAACGGAGTTATTATTCAATAAGTCGTTAATGCGAGCTGCCATTTGAGGAGTAGGATTTACCAAATAATTTTCATCAAGATTAAGTTTGGCCCGCCCCTCAATCGATTCAAAAACTAAATGAGTGGGAACGCTCCCTCGAAAACTTAGAAGGAGTTGTTTAAGCTTGGGAAGCGTATAATCAGTCAACTGAGTGGTTTGAATATTAATTCTCACAGCTGAGACTCTATCATCGGATTCATCCGTTAAGGCCCTTACCGAATTAACATAAAAGCTTCTTCGGTCATCAGACAACCTAACATATCCTCCAAGAACGATGGGCTCGTCGCCTTGTTCGAGGTATTCAAAATACTCTGCATATGTTTTGGGAAACATGATACATTCGATTTTTCCACTCAGATCTTCTAAAGTGACAAAGGCCATCTTGTCGCCTTTTTTCGTCATAATAACTTTTTTCTCCGAGATAATCCCTGCAATAGTGAGATTTCTTTTACTAGGATCATTAACCCTTGCATCACGATTTCTAAAGTCAAACTCAGGCTTTGCCATCTGCTCTAATCCATGAATTTCTGAAATCGACATAGAGGTAAGTTCAGTTATGATATCTCCATATTTATCAAGCGGATGCCCAGAAACATAAATCCCGAGAAGAAGTTGCTCATAACTAAGCTTCTCTCTCTCTTCGAAATCTGATACGCGATTTAAGTTAAGCATCTCCTCTTTAGGCTCTTCAATCGTCCCCATGTCAAAAAGATTTGCTTGCCCAAGAGAGCGCTCTTCTTGTTTCTTCTGAGCGTAGGCAACCACAAGCTCCATATTCTCTAGAAGTGTAGCTCGGTTCATCTCCTCACAATCGTCAAATGCACCGACTTTAATCAAAGACTCGATGACTCTTTTATTGCAAGATTTCATACTGACACGTTCACAAAAATCAATAAATCCTTTAAAAGGTCCATTTTCTTCACGCTCAGTAATTATGGCATTAACGGGACCTTCCCCTACATTTTTTATAGCTCCCATTCCAAAACGGATATTGTCTTCTATCACGTTGAATAAAAATAAAGACTCATTTACATCAGGAGGAAGAATCTCAATTCCCTCTTCGCGAGCATCGTTAATATACATAGTGATTTTGTCGGTATTCGACATCTCTGTACCGAGAAGTGCTGCAAAGAATTGGGCTTTATAATAGAGTTTCAGAAAGGCTGTTTGATAAGCAATAACTGCATATGCAACAGCGTGTGACTTATTGAAACCATACTTGGCAAACTCGGCCATGAGGTCATAAATTTCACCCGATTTTTTAACCTCATATCCACGCTCTTTCGCTCCATTCAGAAAGATTTCACGATGGCGGGCCATCTCTTTTTCTTTCTTCTTACCCATGGCGCGTCTAAGCATATCCGCTTCACCAAGAGAATATCCACCAACTGTTCTGGCGATGTTCATAACCTGTTCTTGATAAACAATAATCCCGTAAGTATCTCTGAGAATGGGCTCTAAACTTTTTTCACCTTCAAAGAAATAATCAACTTCTTTACGACCGAATTTACGCTCAATGAATTCGTCATGCATACCAAGTCCCATGGGACCAGGTCTATAAAGGGCGTTAATAGCGGTAATATCGTCAATAGATTCTGGCTTTAGTCTTTTACAAAGATCCTTCATCCCACTAGATTCAAGTTGGAAAACCCCTGTGGTCGTTCCATCTGAGATATAGTCATAGACTTCTTTGTCATTCATATCAATCGACTCAATATCGAAATCTTCTTTATGATCGCGGCGGATAAAATTAGAAGCGTTCTGAATAACTGTTAAAGTTTTGAGTCCTAAAAAGTCGAATTTAACGAGACCTACCTGTTCTGAAAAGTCTTTATCAAATTGAACAACTTGCTCACCCTCACGACCTTTATAAAGCGGGCAGTATTTTACCAAAGGCTCATTCGTAATGATAACACCAGCGGCATGAATGGATGCATGCCGAAGAAGCCCTTCAAGTCTTCTCGAAATATGAATGATTCTTTTAATCTTTGGATCTTTTTCACTAAGCTCGAGAAGCTTAGGTTCCATATCTAGCGCTTTCTCAAGCGTGATTCCTAGTTCGTCGGGAATTAATTTTGCAAGTGCATCAGTCTCAGCATAGGGAAGTCCAAAAACCCGAGAGACATCCCGGATAACAGCTTTTGCTTGAAGCTTTCCAAAAGTTATAATCTGGCCAACTTTCTCTTCACCATATTTCTTAGTCACATATTCAATAACTTCTGGTCTTCGATCCTGACAAAAATCAACATCAAAATCTGGCATTGAAATACGCTCAAGATTAATAAATCTTTCAAAAAGAAGATTATAAGGAAGCGGATTAATATTAGTAATTCTTAAAGCATAAGCGACAAGGGAGCCTGCACCGGAACCACGACCAGGACCGACAGGAATATCTCTTTCTTTCGCCCAGCTGATGAAGTCCGATACGATACAAAAATAACCTGGAAAACCCATCTGTAAAATCGTATCGATTTCAATTTGAAGTCTTTCATAGTACTGAGGTTTAAGTTCACTCTCCCAGTTTGGAAGTTTTACTAAATCTCTAAAATGAGGACCTTTAAATCTTACTTCAAGTCCCTCAAAGGAAGTACGTTTAAAATATTCCTCAGTTGTTTCTCCAGTTTCTATATGTTGATCAAAATCAGGCAAATGATAAACTTGCTTACCCTCTTCGTCTTCCCAAGTGATCTCTAAATTACATTTATCAGCTATCTCTAACGTGGCATCACAAGCTTCAGGGAGATCACTAAACTTATCGCGCATCTCTTCAGCTGATTTAAAATAAAATTCATCTGCCGTGAGCTTCATTCTCTTTTCATCTAGAAAAGTCTTTCCTGTTTGAATACACAAGAGAACTTCTTGAGCGGCAGCATCTGTTCTAGTGAGATAATGACAATCGTTTGTCGCTACAAGTTTCATCTTATGAACCTGAGCGTATTCAATTATCTTTTCATAAACCTGTTCTTCCTCAAGTCCATGTCTTTGAATTTCTAAATAGAAATCATCTTGAAAAATTTCACTTAGTTTTTGAATCGCTGTATGAGCACGATCTTCTTGACCTGTAAAAAAATTAAAGGCAACTTCACCTTTTAGGCAGGCCGTGGTGGCAACCAAACCTTCGGAGTGTTCTTTTAAAAGTTCTAAATCAACTCTTGGCTTATAGTAAAATCCCTCAAGGTAAGCCTTGGATAAAAGCTTACAAAGATTCTCATATCCTTTTTGGTTTTTGCATAAAAGTACGAGGTGGTGAATTTGGTGTTTACTCTCCTGCTCATCTTGAGTTGAGAGTGACTTACTATTTTTAGGAGGTCTTCGATCGAACCTAGATCCTGGAGTAAAATAAACTTCCGAGCCTAAGATTGGCTTGATTCCGTTTTTAATCGCCTTTGTATAGAAATCAATAGCACCAAACATATTGCCATGATCGGTCATCGCGATAGATTTCATGCCGTATTCTTTGGCCTTTTCAAAGAGGTCATCGAGTCTTAAAGCCCCATCGAGCAGGGAATACTGAGTGTGCAAGTGAAGATGAACAAAGTCCTCTTTGTGATCCTCTTGCATTTTTAAATTTGGGTACTGGAAAGGATTTTTCATAAAGTGTGTGTACTTTTGTTATGCCATTAATAGAGCTTATTTTCTAGGTGGATTTGTTAAATATACCTGTATTACCAGGTGCGCAACAACAAGGTCTATTTAAAATAAAAAAGCACCGGCCTCGTGCCAGTGCTTCTTTGAACCCTTTTCCCAAAACATTTCGCCTGGAGCTTAAATTTATAAGACTCTAAGCGGCATATCTGCCGTAGTAAAGATCATCGTAAACATCAGGGGCCAATTCAAAAATCAACTCATACCATTCGTCCTCAGAGAGAGATAAGGGCGATTGGTCAATTCTAAGAGCTTGAAGCTTGCCATTGAGCCATCTGAAATTCAATTTAGATCCTGAATTACTGTAGCCAGTTATGATTATGTCTTTAACTTGTTCTGAATATTCTTCGATCAAAACTTCAATGAATTTGTCTTTATCCATTTAAAAAACCTCTAACTTTACGTCCCACACTTTTAAGGTTTGTGTCTCTCTAGCCATTATAAAACCGCGCCCAAACTGAGCCTTGAAAATCTGGTTAAATCAGTACTTTTCTTATATTTTTAGTTAGATAGAGAATTCCTAAAATTGCCCAAAAAGCCGGCTTTTACCCCCAATTTTTAGGAAATCGTCAGATTATTTTGGCAATCATAAAATTTTTTTCGACTTATCAATAACTTGAATTACTACTCATCTCTTTGGTCTTTTACCAAAATGACCATATCGAGTGAGGTGGAAGTTGTGCTTGTATCTACCTCACCTGTCCATCTATTTATTGGATGAACGTCCGATCTCGCAAGGCCTGAATAATGGTTATTCTGTTTCCATCTAGGCAGCTTCTCGTGACTCCAGCTTCTTCTTACATAATTCTGATTACCGAGACTCATCGCTAAATCATTAATATAGGTGATATCATCGATATGGAAACGGACACACCCATGGCTTGCCCTACTCCCTAACCTGCTTAGAGCGTCAGTATGGTGGATAGCGTATCCACCAGAATAAAATATTGCTTTGGCCATCAAAGACTCGTATTTACTTGAGTAGTAATTATCATAAAGTCTTAAATGGTTGGTATACACGGGACGAAAATATCCTATTCGGCTTTCATATCCAGCTTTACCGGTTGAAACAATAAAGGTTCTTTCCAAAACTCCATCAACATAAACTCTGGCCGTTTGTGCGTCCTCTGCAGTTCCTTCTGGAGCTCGATTTATGATAACGACTAAAGGTGCTAAAAAGCGATCCGTATATTTTTCGCTAAGTCTGCTTGTGGATCTGTTAACAGGTGTGACCAGCCCAAGAACATCTTTCTCATCTGAGGATTCAAACAAGGACTGATTTGACTCTAAATCATCTAGCACAGAATGCGCTCTAAGGGCTTCCAACTCGGCAGGGCTAAAATCACCCGCATCATCGATACCAACTAAGGCAAAAGATGAGATTGTAAAAAACGACAACACAAGCGTGAGAAGTATAGACTTCATAGGTCCTCCAAGTTTGCAGGGACCTTAGCACTAAATGCTATTCTACGGTACATTACACGTAATTTTTTCTTACTTAACAAGTATCAAGTGGGGAGAACTACTCCCATTCAATAGTACCAGGAGGCTTAGATGTTATATCGTAGACAACTCTCGTAACCCCCTCGACTTCATTTACAATTCGAGAAGATACTTTTCCTAAGAAGCTGGCTGGTAAATCAGTCCAAGTCGCAGTCATTCCGTCTGTTGAATTGACAATTCGAAGGCAGATAACTTCTTCATAGGCCCTGGCATCTCCTTTTACTCCCACTGTTTTAACCGGAAGTAATACAGTAAACGCTTGCCAACTTGCCTGATATAAACTTTGAGCGTGTAATTCTTCAAAAAGTATTTGATCCGACTTTTGGACTTTTTTGACAGCCGATTCACTCACTTCTCCTAACACTCTTACTCCTATTCCTGGGCCAGGAAAGGGATGTCGATGAACCCAATCATATTGAAGACCAAGGGCTTCACCCAGCACTCGAACTTCATCTTTAAAGAGAAATTTTAACGGTTCTAAAAGTTGAAGTTTCATTCTCTCAGGGAGTCCACCTACGTTGTGATGAGATTTGATCGTGACGGATTTTCCTCCCTTTTTATGAGGAGAAATAGATTCAATCACATCAGGGTATAATGTTCCCTGTAATAGGTAATCGAATTTAATATCTTTTTCTTTTTCAAATTGATGAACTTTTTGCTCAAAAACTTCTATAAAAGTTGTCCCTATCGCTTTACGTTTTTTTTCAGGGTCTGACACCCCCTTGAGTTTTGAATAAAACAAATCTTTTGCGTCTATAAATTCAATATTAAGTGGCGTTTCTTTTTGAAGGACTTCAATATGATGGTAATCCTGAGGTCTCAAAAGTCCGTTATCGACAAAGAAACAATAAAGGTCTTCGCCAAGTTCCTTCTCAGCAATAGTCGCGGCTACAAGGGAGTCGACCCCACCAGAAAATGCACACAAAACTTTAGAGCCCTTGACTGCAGCGACCTCCGAACGACATTGCTCTAGCATCACTTCATCAGACCAGTTCTGTTTAAGGTTCGCGATATCTTTAAAGAAGTGTTCTAAAATCTCACTTCCATGATCTGTATGATTCACTTCAGGATGAAATTGAAGTCCCATCATTTTAAGAGCTTTATTTTCAATCCCCGCAATTAAACCATTACCACTCTTTAAGATGACTTCAAAATCTGTTGGTGGAGTCACTACATGATCAAAGTGACTCATCCAAACATTGAAGCTTCCAGGCAAATGAGAAAGTTCGCTACTTCCCTGAGTTTGAACCAGGGCATGACCATATTCACCTTGCACTCCTCTTTCAACTTTACCGCCGAGTTTTTCACTCATAATCTGCATTCCATAGCAAATTCCCAGTAAAGGAAGTTTTTGATCAAAGATAATATTATAGTCCGTATCATCTTCAAAAATTGATTGAGGACCACCAGAAAGAATAAAGGCGAGAGGCTTTTCACCAGCCTTTAATTTTTCAGCACAGTCATCAAAGGTCATAATGAGAGACGAGTAACCAAGCTCCCTTGATTTTCTCGTAATTAATTGAGTGTATTGAGAACCAAAATCTATAATCCAAATATCTTGCATAAAATTAGCCTAGCTTAATCTATAATTAGGAGCTTCTTTCGTTATATTTACATCATGAGGATGAGACTCTTTTAAGCCTGCAGGCGAAATCTTTAAAAAACGAGCTTTTTCTCTGAGCTGCCCTAGATCCTTAGCTCCGACGTATCCCATTCCCGCTCTTATTCCACCTACCAGTTGATATACGTTTTCAGAAAGAGAACCTCGATAAGGAACTTGTCCTTCAATTCCCTCTGGAACAAGTTTTTCATCATCATTAACTGAGCCCTGTCCATATCGGTCTTTTGAGCCTTTCACCATTGCACCTAGAGAGCCCATTCCTCGATAGAGTTTATAAGCTCGACCTTGATAGATAACCCTTTCACCTGGAGCTTCATCTGTCCCCGCAAAGAGAGAACCAATCATAATTGTCTCTGCACCAGCGGCGAGAGCTTTAACAATATCTCCAGAATACTTAATTCCTCCATCTGCAATAAACGGTACATCATGTTTACGACAGACATCTCGACAATCAAGCAGGGCTTGTAATTGAGGGACTCCAATTCCAGCGACAACTCGAGTCGTACAAATTGAACCGGGTCCTATTCCTACTTTGACCCCATCAGCGCCAGCTTTGATTAGTTCTTCACAACCTTTTGAGGTTGCAATATTTCCACCTATAACGTCAATCGAGTTTGAAAGAGCTTTGACTTCTCTTACCATCTCAAGCACACCTTTAGAGTGCCCATGAGCTGTATCGACGACGACCACGTCAACACCTGCGCGAATCAGAGCTTCTGCTCTTTCAATTTCTTTAGGCCCGACACCTACCGCAGCTCCAACTCTTAGTCTTCCCAGACTATCCTTATTTGCATTTGGGTGTTTGATTGATTTCTCAATATCTTTGACAGTTATCATTCCCACTAATTTTTCTTCTTTATTAATAAGCGGAAGTTTTTCAATTCTATGGGCATGTAGAAGTCTTTTAGCATCATTAAGATCTATTCCCTCTTCAGCCAAAACCATATTATCTCTTGCGGTCATCATATCCCGAACTAAAGTCGAAGGGCTTTCAACATACCGAATATCCCTATTGGTAAGAATTCCAACAATCTGACCTGTGCCATTTACAACAGGAAAACCTGAAAAGCCATATCGTTTAATCATAGTTTGAACATCATCCCATGATTGCTCCGGGGAAACAGTTATGGGTTCTGATACGACACCTGACTCATAACGCTTTACTATGCTCACTTCTTTAGCGTGTTTTTCTACACTCAGGTTCTTGTGAATAATCCCAACGCCCCCCTCTTGGGCCATTGTAATTGCGGCCAGAGATTCAGTAACGGTATCCATAGCACTAGAAGCAATAGGAATATTCAGCTGAATATTTCGAGTTAAGCGGGATTGTAAATTGACATCTGAAGGTAGGACTTCTGAGTAATCCGGCATGAGTAAGACATCGTCGTACGTAAGGCCAGGCTCTTCCTGATAAAACATAGGCGTCTCCGTTTGGTTACGCTAGTTTTAGCATATTTAAAACGAAAAGGCAGCGCTAAGCTTAGTAATTCTTTTGATAATCTTTTTTGTAAGTCTTGAGGCTATCAATCAATTGATTGACTTCATTACTATGTCTTTTTATCTCAGGAGTTTTTTGTTCAAGACTTTTTTCAAAGCTACTCTTTTTTAGCTCGCGAACTAATTGATCAGCTCCACTCGGTACGGAAGCTGGTAGACGCTGCGTGTTTTTTTCTGTTCGTACAGGGGCTTGTTCTACTTTCGGTACAGTATTAGTTTTAATAGAGAGCTTAGGTTGATGCTTTTTTCCAAAATAACGAATTGATGCAGACTCGCCGGACTGAAATCCACGCACAGTTTTTTTCTTTTGAAGTCCCATATAATATTTATGAGCGGAGGCTGGTTTCCTATCTGTCGTCGTATAAATACGAATAATTTTTCCTCTTTTCTCAATAGTCTGAGTGGGAGTTTTAGTAAAACCTTCTACTACCGACGCAAGTGAGCGACCAGCCGTAGCTTGAGTAGGCTCTGCACCAGGTACGACCTTATTTAAATCTGGATTATCTAGTGTTTCAAAATTTGCAAACTTAGCTCTTAACGATTGAAAAGACTGCTTTCCTACTTGAGTAGGAGTTCTAGGAAGATTTTTTTCGTATTCAGGATCTACAATCGAAAATTGTCCTGCAGATACAGTCGTCATAAGTCTAGGTTCTAAACTATTGGCCAGTTTTATGTCTCCCGTAATAACCATGACTTGAGTTTTCCCAGAAATATTGTCAAAAGACGTCACAAATTGACCATCAATGTATTCAGCAACAGCATTAGTTGTCGTGACACTTCCGCGCCCTCTAGCAACAGTCCAAACCTGGCCATTCTTAAGTTCAATATTTTTTTTATAAACTTTAAGAAGAGTTCCTCCTGTAATATGCAGAACATCTCCTTCAGTATTTACCAATGATAAATGAGAGCTATCTTCCACCATGATATCTGAAAGATCTTCAATCTGATCACCATATTTAAGAGTGGAGGGGTTTTTCCCATTCATAAAAGAAAAAGCCTTTCCATCGATTTCAAGAACTCTTGCCACCGTTGAGGCGAAACATTCAACAGAAAATACAAGTGTGAATAAAACCAATAGATTTTTCATTATTTTCTCTTTTTGTCGTATTTAAGTGCGAGGTCGTTATAGTATTTTGAAAGAAGTGCATACTCCTGGGAGTTTCTATATTTCTTATGAAACTCATTCACAGTAGCAATAAACTTCTCTTGGTCTCCAAGATAAAAATTTGAAAGAGCTAAAAATAATTTTGCTCCTCTAAAATACTTAGATTTTTTCTTACTTGGATATTTGGAAATCAATGTCTTAAAATGTGCCTTTGACCAATCATAATGTTGCTTAGATTCATAAGCTGCAATGCCTGACTCAAATAATACTTCGTCATTTAGTAATTCTGACTTTGGATAGTGCACCGTTAAAGCATTATAGTATTGAGCGGCTTTCTCCCATTTTTTAAAATGAAACGCTTGTTGGGCAACGCCAAGGAGCTTACCTTCAGTCCATCGATACAGTTCGAATTGAACAAGATCATTTTTTACTGGTTGATAAACACTAGCGACTGTACGTCCGCTTCGTCCCATGTTCATCTCTAAGTGCTGTTTTTGCGCCTTGAGAGTTGAAATTTGGGTTTTAAGATTACTATTCTCAATCTTTAGCTGTCTTACCTGTTTGGCCAGTTCAAGAGATCGGTACTCATAGCGATGCACAGTCTCGGCTTTCTGATGAAAAGACTTCCATAAGCCAAATTCACCAGCGGTGTAAACAAATCCCAAAGTTAAGACGCAAAATAACGTTAATTCTTTCATATTCCATACCCTATTTAGGTTTTCCTCATGACTTTTTCGGATTTAAATCACATAACTTTAGAGATAATTTTTCTCGGTTATATCGAATTTTTCAGCATGCTATGATTAAAGAGACTCAAGCTTTCGCCCAAGATTGCGATAAGGTAGTCAGAGGGAGTCTTATGAAGAATATATTATTAGTTTTACTATTTAGTCTCGTAACTTTAAGTACTTACGCAAGAAAGCCAGCCGTCGAAGATTTCATAGGTGTTGAGCCAGAAAGCTATAAAACGACTCCCCCGGGCACAGAAACTCTTTTTAATTTCGAGCAAAATGTTCAAGCATTAGCCCCTGAAAGCTTTGCTGAAGGAGCAACCTTTCAAAGCTCATGGTTTGGACTGGTTGTGATTGGCGCTTTCATACTATTACCTGCCTTCATGTGGTTTGGGCTCACCAGAAATAACCCTCAAGAATCATCTCAAAACTCTCAAGATAGCATGGACCAGAAAGATCAAAATAATGTTCATGTATTAGAAGACTATAGAGAAACTGAGGAAGAACAAAACAAAAAAGCCTCTTAATGTAGAGTCCAAACTCCTCCGCCACTATAAGTTAGGATTCTATGAATCTTATTAAAGCTCACAGAGATTTCTTTAACACCATCTGAATTATAATCGATGGTGTTTACTACAAATCGCCTATTCCAATATTTGGAATAATGCTCATCTGCACTTTCACGCTCATGAAAAAAATGAGGACCTTTAGTCATACTTATTTTTTTTAAGTCACGATTTTCAATGGTAATCACGTATATCCTTGCACTGCCTTCATATACAGCTTCATCAGTATCCCCCTCATAATAATGAAGAATTAAAACATCAGCAGTTTTTGAAACTCCTAAAAGATGAGCCTTAAAGATTCCACTCCCCTTTCCTTTTGCCTCCAAACTAGCTTCAAATTTAGTATTGCCGTTAGCATCCATGATTCTGATAAAGTCGACTCCATCTTTCTTTACTGTTTGGAAAGAATCCACAATCCCGTCACGATTAAGATCAATCATGTACTCTGGACTCGTAAACTCGTATTTGAAAACAAAGTCCTTATCTTGCAGTCTTGAGAATGATCCATCAAAGAGTTGGCGGTAAAATCTCTCGTCCTGGGCTATCGCCGGAGCAACTCCCTGATGACACAGAGTGGCTATAAAAAAACCTATAAGACTTAGCTCTAAGAGTTTCATTACTCTATTGTATCTTAAAGTTGCTCTTGTTAGAATCTTAGAAAACTGGACTAAGGAACTCGGATGGAATTAAAGCTTGGATTTCTCGCTCAAGAAAATAGTTTACAAGTATTAACCCTAAATACTGAAAGCCATGAAGTAACCAACGAAAGAGCTGATCTTACTCAAATGGCTAAATTTAATCTCAATATGCTAGTCTATAGCGATGAGCTTGAACAAGTTTCTGAAAAGATCACATCCCAAAATAAATTTTTCCCAGTCACCACATTCAATCAGATCGGAAATACTCAAGCTCCTGAATCACTAGATTTTGGTAGATTAGTAGAAATGTATCATTCAATTGCAGACAGGTGGGTGATAAAAAATAATCTTAATTCAATTACTAATATGGTTCAGCTCTCAAAATATTTGACTGGTCTTTGGAGTAAAGATCGCCACGGTTTTTTTGAGGAACTATGGTATCTCATCAAAACAAATACAAAATGCTCTGAGCTCACGATCGTGTTTCACGATGTCCAAGGAGAAGAAGATAAAGAAAGCCTTTGTTATTCTCAAGTCAAAGGAGCAAAGGTCCCCAATATTCAACCAGGAACTCAGATAGAAGAAACACTGATGAAAGAATACACCAATGACTTCACAGGAGCTTTTAATGTCACAGAATTTAATGCTCAAAAAGGTCAATTGGTCGCCTGCGCGAAAATAGATATAAGCCCTATTCTCATTATGGCAAGAATGGAAGAGTTCACACCTCTGCAGGACGCTCTTATATCAGGTATTTTTAACGGACTTCAAAAAAGCTAGCTACCAAAATGTTTAAGCTGCTCTCCACCAAGCACGTGAAAATGAGTGTGGAATACAGTCTGTCCACCGTGTTTATTCACATTGCTCACAACACGAAATCCATTTTCCTCTAAATCATTATTCTGAGTAAACTCTTTTATTGCCGAAAAAATGTCCGAAAGCTGGGTCGAATCCATTTCGTTAACATTCTTTGAGTGAGACTTATGAATAAAAAGATAATGTTCCTTCGCCTGAGGATAAAGATCTTTAAATCCTAATACATGATCATTTTCAAAAACTTTCGCGCTTGGTATTTCTCCTGCAATGATTCTACAAAATAAACAATCACTCATGCTTTCACCCTTTCAATATTTGCCCCTAAGTCTTTCAATTTTCCACAGAGATTTTCATAGCCTCGATCCAAATGATAAATTCTATTGATCTCCGACTCCCCAGCTGTAACCAAAGCTGCCAAAATCAGAGCCGCAGAAGCTCTTAGGTCCGTGCACATAACGGGGGCAGGACTTAAGTTTGTTTGACCTTCAATGATAGCGGCAGAAGCTTCTAATTCAATATCCATTCCCATTCTGACAAGTTCAGGCACGTGCATAAATCTATTTTCAAAAATATTTTCTCGGACAAAAGACAAGCCATTGCTAATTCCCATCAAGGCCATGAGCTGAGCTTGAACATCAGTAGGAAAGCCAGGAAATGGTGCTGTATCTATCTTTGTTCCATTGAGTTTTCCAGAGGGAAACACTTCTATCGCATTATCATGTGTCTCTAATTTCGCTCCCATTTTTATGAGAACATCTATAACTGCTTTTATATGTTCAGGATGAAAATGCGTGACCTTAATATGAGAGTCCGTCATAAGTCCTGCGATGATATAAGTCGCCGCCTCAATTCGATCTCCTATAATAGAATATTTAATTTCTTTTGCTGGCTTATACGATTTGAAATCACGACCTTTAATAGTAATTCTTGAAGTACCTGCTCCTTGAATATCGCAGCCGAATTCTTTGAGGAAATTTGCCAAGTCCTCTATCTCAGGTTCTCTAGCAGCATTGCTAATTAAGGTTTCGCCCTCTGCCCAAACAGCCGCCATCATAAGATTTTCGGTTGCTCCCACAGACGGAAAATCGAGGTCGATTTTTGCCCCTTTGAGCCTATCTGCTTTTGCTTTTACATAACCTTTCTCGAGAATAATCTCCGCTCCTAACGCCTCCATTCCGGTCAGATGAATATCAACTGGACGGGAACCAATAGCACATCCTCCAGGAAGAGATACGACAGCTTCACCAAACCTAGAAAGTAGAGGGCCAAGAACCAATATTGAGGCTCTCATTTTCCGAACAAGATCATAATCGGCATAAGTTTTATTCACACTCGTGCAATCCACGGACTTTAAGTCCTCGATACCAGCACCTAGACTCTCTAGAATCTGCATAAAAAACTTAATATCGCTCAAACCAGGAAGATTTTTAAATTCAATTTTTTCTGGAAACAATAATGTCGCTGCCAAAATAGGTAAAGTAGCATTCTTCGACGCGGAAATTGCGACTTCCCCCTTAAGTTTTGTTGGGCCTTTAATAATAAGTTTATCCATAAAAATTCCTATTTATAGCAAATCAAAAAACGATCTCGATTTGTATAGTCCTCTAAAATCTCTGTTCTTGTAAAGTTTGAAAGTGAGAGTTTTTGTAGTGCTGCAAGGTGATCTTCATGTCCTTCCATTAAGAAAATACCTTTCTCACTAAGGTTATTCGATACTTGCTGAAACAAGTCAGAAAACCAATCATTATAGTCTTCATCAGCTAAAAAGAGAGCTGTTTGTGGCTCAAACTTTAATACCTGTTCATGAACTTCATCACTTTCTTTGATATAGGGTGGATTTGAAACAATCAGGTCAAATTTCTTATTTATACCATTTAATCTGTCTGTGCATTCTAAAGTTAATTGAGTTTCTTCAAGAATTTTGTTTTGATGTCGACTTAGATTGATAGAGGCAACCTTTAACGCAAGTTCTGAAATATCGGTTGCAAGTATTTTAACTCCCGGGCACTCCATTGCGATGGAAAGAGAGATACAACCCGAACCGACTCCAATCTCAGCCAATGTTTTAAGATTATTGTTTTTAATTAGACTTATGGCCCTCTCTACTAAAATTTCAGTTTCAGAGCGAGGAATAAGAACATCTTTATTAACAAAGAATTCTGACCTATAAAAAAATTTACTTTCCGTTAAATATTCAAGTGGAACACCAGATCTGACTTGGTCAAAAAAATCATCATGGGTATTCAAATATACTTCGTCACGATTGAGTCCGGAGTATTCTAAAAATTTTTCGCTGAAATAATTGATATCAAGACCAGGATAAAACTTTTTCAGGGATTGCTTATGAGCGTTGAAGTATTCTTTCAAATGCTCATTGACGGATTTCATATCCTATTCTTCTTGCCCTTTAAGGAGCTGAGCTTGATTATGCGCAACAAGTGCTTCTGTCACTGGGGCCAGATCACCTTCAATAATTTTATCCAGTGAGTATAAGGTCAAATTGATCCTATGATCAGACAGTCTTCCTTGAGGAAAATTATATGTTCTGATTCGTTCAGAGCGATCTCCTGTCCCAACAAGACCTTTTCTTTTCGCTGCCTCTTCGTCGTGTGCTTCTTGAACCATTCGATCATAAATTCTATTTTTAAGAATCTTTAGGGCCTTCTCTTTATTTTTTAATTGTGATTTTTCATCTTGAATGGCCACCACAGTATTAGTTGGAAGGTGTGTCACTCTAACGGCAGAGTCGGTGGTGTTAACAGACTGTCCACCTTTTCCACCAGATCTATAAACATCAATTCGGACATCATTCATATCGAGATCAAACTCAACGTCATCTGCCTCTGGCATAACTGCAACAGTAATTGTTGAAGTGTGAACACGTCCTTGAGATTCGGTCTCCGGGACCCGCTGAACTCGATGCACACCTGATTCATATTTCATGATTGAATAAACTTTATCGCCGGTGACATTGAGAATAACTTCTTTATAACCTGAGTCAGACTCACTAGCAGATACTAACTCTGCTTTAAATCCTAATGTACTCCAATAGTTTTTATACATTCTCCAAACATCGCCTACGAAGATTGAAGATTCATCTCCACCAGCACCTGCACGAAGTTCAACCATACAGTTTTTGTTATCTAGTGGGTCTTTCGGAAGAAGTAGAACTTTAAGACGCTCTTCAAACTTTGGTATTTGGCCTTCAAATTCAGATATCTCTTCTTTGGCCATCTCTCGCATGTCTTCGTCTTTCTCATTGGCGAGAATTTCTTTGGCACCTTCAAGATCTGATTTTATTTTTTTATACTCTTTATAGCATTGAACGAGTTCTTCAATATTGCTGCGTTCTTCACTAACAGCTTTAAATTCTTTTTGACGATCGTAGAGAGTGGGATCACTCATTTTTTCCGTCAACTCTTCAAAGCGTTTTACAACTTCATCAAGTTTATCAAACATGGACATGGTTAAGACTCCAGGAAATCTCCAAGAGTCGAGTTGGTGGATTCCATTGCAGCAATAGAATCAATATCAACTTCTTCAACTTGAAGAACTTTTTCAGATTTTTGTTTTAATTCATATTTTTCTTCGAGAAAAAGAACCGCCTTAATAGAAGCCAATGCAACTTCTAGCTGCTGATCATCTGGTTCCTTTGTCGTAAGTTTTTGAAGCATCATCCCCGGCATACTTAATGCTTTACAAAGAGGGTTGCCTGCATGCTTTCCTGCAAACTTTATAATCTCATATGAGATACCCGCCACTGGAAGCATAAGAGGTATTTTAATAAAGATTGCTACCACATGCTTGATATTAGGATAGATTCTCTCCGCTACAAAACCTGTACCACCTTGAGGTATCCAAGTATTAACCCAGCTCTCAACAGGTATGATTACGAATAAGACGGAAAACAAAATAATCGAGATAAAAAGAACAAAGAAAATAAAAGAGGTCCCACATCTTGGATGAAGAGTCGTGTATTTTCTTGCGTTTTCCACAGTGAGGTCTTCTCCTGCTTCAAAAGTAGAGATCGATTTATGTTCAGCACCGTGGTATTGAAATACTCTTCTAATATCAGGGATTAGACCGATAAGGCCTATATAGAGGATAAAAACACAGGCTTTAATAAAACCATCGATAGCATGAAAGGCGAAACCATCAAGATCCCATCCAAAACTGAACCATTGATTTAGCCCCTCTGTCGCTGCGTGAGGAACAAAAACGAACAGCCCCATACCAAATGCAAAACTAGTGGCAATAGTTAAATATGTCTGCCAATCAATTTTCTCTTTCGCTTTTTTTTCTGCCTCAAATTGCTCGACCGTCTTGCCTTTTTTTAAGGCTTCTGCTTTGAGCTCTTCATCCATGGCAATATTGGCTGAATAATTAAGGGAAACAACTCCATTGGCCATGGCTTCGATCAGCATAACAACACCACGAAGAAATGGCTTTTTCATGAATGATAATTTCTGAGAAATCCCGTACCATTGGTCTCGGCGAAGGCGAATTTTACCATCAGGCTTTCTCACTGCCACCACAAAAGCATTTGGAGAACGCATCATCACGCCCTCTATAACTGCTTGTCCGCCAATCGAAGTAAATTGCTTGGCCAGTGAAAGTGAAATCCGTTTCAAAATTCTTACCATTATATTAACCGTTCATTGACTCCAGGAAAGCATCATTTGTTTTAGAGTTTTTAATCTTATCTAAAATGAACTCCATAGAATCAATTGTATTCATAGGGTGAAGCACTCGACGAAGGACAAATACTTTTTGCAGGTCAGCTCCTTGCATAAGTAGATCTTCTTTTCTTGTGGCTGATTTATTAACGTCAAGACAAGGAAAGATTCTCTTTTCCATAAGTTTTCTATCAAGTTGAATTTCTGAATTACCAGTTCCTTTAAATTCTTCAAAGATAACTTCATCCATTCTCGAACCGGTATCGATAAGCGCCGTAGCGATAATCGTAAGTGATCCACCTTTTTCAATATTTCTGGCTGCACCAAAAAATCTTTTTGGTCTGTGAAGGGCGTTTGAATCAACCCCACCAGAAAGAATTTTTCCGGAAGCTGGAACAACTGTGTTGTAAGCTCTCGCCAGACGAGTAATTGAATCGAGTAAAATGACAACATCTTGACCCGCTTCAACTAATCTTTTGGCTTTCTCAATAACCATCTCAGCTACTTGAACGTGACGAGAAGCAGGTTCATCAAAGGTTGATGAGACAACCTCAGCATGAACTGATCTCTTCATATCTGTAACTTCTTCTGGTCTTTCATCAATGAGTAGGACAATAAGCTTTGCTTTTTTATGATTTGCTGCAATCGCATTAGCGATGTCCTGAAGAAGAACTGTCTTACCTGCTTTAGGAGGAGCAACAATTAAACATCTTTGCCCAAAACCCTGAGGAACAAATAGATCAATGATCCTTGTGGAGTATCCACCTGGCTCAGCTTCTAAATTAATTTTTTTATTGGGATAAAGTGGAGTGAGGTTATCAAAAAGTACGGTTTGTTTGTGTTTTTCGGGGGCCTGCATGTTGATAGTTTCGATCTTTAGTAGCGCGAAATATCTCTCCCCTTCTTTTGGAGGTCTAATCTCCCCTTTAATAGTATCTCCCGTTCTTAAACTGAAACGTCTTATTTGAGAAGGAGAAACGTAGATATCATCAGCACCCGGCAGGTAGTTATATCCTGGTGATCTCAAAAACCCGAAACCATCATTGAGAATGTCTAAAACACCTTCTCCATAAATGGCTTCGTTTTCTTCCGCTGTCTTTTTGAGAAGAGCAAAGATGATCTCATGTTTTTTCATGCTGGCAGCATTTTCAATTTCTAGCTTGCCGGCCATCTTGGTGAGTTCTTTGATTTCCTTCTCTCGTAATTCATTTAAATGCATTGGGTTAACTCCAGAATATAAATTTGGGGGTTCGTTATTTTTGGTGATATATAAGATATATCTAAATAGTGATTTAGATTCATAATAACCTGAAAAGAATTGTTGTCAAGCTTTATGGACATTAGGAATAAACGTATTCTCGCAATTGACTATGGGCGCAAAGTTACTGGTGTGGCCCAGTTCCATGCGGGCTCTGATCCCTTCCCTATTGCTTTTGGTAAAATCATCTATAAATCAGACGAACAACTTCAATCAGAAATCTGTAAAATTGTTGAAGATGAATTCATAGATATTTTAGTTATTGGGGTCCCCTATTTTACGGATGGCAATGAGTCTACTCTCACAAAGGAGATTAAATCCTTTATCGCACAGCTCAAATCGAAGCTTCAGATCCCTGTATATGAAGAGGACGAGACTCTCACCACTTTTGAAGCAGAAGAGCGAATGAAGAATGATCCTGCCTATAACTTTAAAATAGACATGAAAAAGATTGACGAACTTTGTGCGGTAATAATTCTTGAACAATTTTATAAAAACTCGCAAAACAAATAACTCTCCATTAAAATATTTCCAGTCATGAAGTTAAAACTATTATTTGCTGTAATTGTTATTGCCGTTATTGCTGTTGGAAGTGCAGTGGGATACCTAGGATATCTTCTGTATGAACCCTATATGGGAGAAGCAACAACTTTCACTGTAAAGCGTGGAGATAATTTTCCGGCCATTAACGGAAGACTTATTAAAGCGGGAATTATTAAAAGTCCCCGTGTCTTTCATCGTTACGTCATGTTTAAAGATAAATTATCATCCTTTAAATATGGCACTTACGAAATTCCTCAAGGCGCTAGTATGGAGAAGGTTCTCGACATACTTACTGAAGGTGTACCAATTTTAGAAAGGCTCACCATTCCTGAGGGAAAAAATCTCTACGAGATTGGAGATATCCTAGAGCAGAAGGATATAGTTAAAAAAGCTGAATTCGTAGAGCTCGCCAAGGATAAAAAAATCGTAAAAGAACTTTTAGGAATTGAAGCTCCTTCATTGGAAGGCTATCTTTTTCCTGATACCTATATGCTTCCCCCTCAAGTGTCAGCTAAAGAGATTATCAATATTATGGTGAGGGAGTTTAAACGAAAAACATCAAACCTTGATTTATCGGCAAGTTTTTTATCTCCTCATGAAGTCGTGATACTAGCTTCTATAGTAGAAAAAGAAACAGGAGCTGCTTGGGAGCGTCCAACAATAGCTGGAGTCTACTTAAATAGATTAAAAAAGAAGATGCGATTGCAAGCTGATCCCACGACGATTTATGGCATTTGGGAACGTTATAGAGGCAACCTTAGAAGATCTGATCTTTTAGAAAAAACAGCTTATAACACTTATAAAATGTCAGGTCTTCCTTTGGGGCCCATTGCAAACCCTTCACTCGCAGCTATCGAAGCCGTATTGAAGCCTAAGTCTCACAATTTTATTTATTTTGTATCAAAAAATGATGGAACCCACGTATTCTCTTCCACCTATGCTGAACATAATAAAGCAGTAGATTACTGGCAAAGAAACCGTAGAAATAGACAGGGTAGAAGTTGGCGAGACCTTAAACAGGACTAGAGACTTCTAGGGGCAAGGCTTAATATTCTTAAATTCATCTTGAACTTGCTGTCCAAAAAGATTGTAAGAAAGATCAACAAATGTTTCGTTTTGGACTCTCGAACTCCAGGGATTAAAAGTAAAGGTAAAGGCTTTAGTTCCTTTTTCCTCCAAAATTGAAGTTGGCTGGAGATTGGAATCTAGTTTTGAGACAAAGTTAAAGTTAGGAACTTCAATAGTTCTTGTTCCTCTATTATAAATACGATTTGTTCTGGTGGTAAATTCTCCAATCCAAACATCTGTATCTCTAATACAAACCGGTCTTCTTACCGCCAGTTCATACACTCCACTCCAAGCTCTTTTTTTAAACTCAAACTCCCATTTAAAATAGCGTCCAAGCTCGCTTAGTTCCCTACTAACGGTGGTCATCTCAGTATGATTAACAGTCGTTCCTCGAAGCACATCTGCTCGTAAAGCATCTAACCTATATAATGATAAGTTTGGGTTGCATCGATTCGGATCCATCGGTTGCCCCAAGAAATCCAAACAAGAAATATTAGTCACGTGGTGATAATGGCTAAGCTCTCCTGCGAGAACATTACTATTATTTAAAAAGTTATAGAGATTTCCACTCATCTCCTGACTTAAAGTGCCTACTAACTCTCCACTTTTATTGATTAAGGGAGAACCCAAAGATCCAACTTTGCTTTCACACCCACTCACAACTTGCATTGGGTGGGCTGAGGATTCGACAAATGGATTTAGATAAGAATTATGGACCGCTAAGCAGTTACTTTTTCTTATGACAGATAAGAATTGATTCTCAAAATCTACCCGCCACAAATCAAGTGAGTCTCTATTCACGATTCCATTTTCTGCTAGCCTGGGTGGAGTTCTTTTAGTTTCTTTAATCAGATTAAAAAAGAGATAATCACCTTTCCACATTGCTGGTTCTAAAAAGGAAATTTTATTGTCTAATTCAATAATTTGCTGACAAGGAATAATCTCTGTTTGAGCTCCACCAAAAACAGCAAAAATTTCTTCAGAGCAGTACTTGCCCCGTATTCTTACCGCTCTTGGAATACAGCTTGAGCTGGTTACAATTGTATTTGAATTGACTAAGGTCCCTGCGCAATAAGTGGGTTTTCCATCAGATATAATAACGATTTTAGCGAGGTATTCTGGGCAACTCGTTTCACCACAATCGAGTCTTTGGTTTTTAACAAATTCACTTAAATTAGGATCTATATTTCGATTTTGATCTTGTCTTGGACCGTCTTGATCCTTGGAGTTTTTAGCATCCTGCCCACATGAAAGCAGAGTGAGAATTAGTACCGTTAATAAAATATATTTAGTGTTCATCATAGTTCTAGCTTAAATTCTACGAATTCTCTCAAGAAAATGTCAATTTTGCCTAGTTAAAGAAATATTGAACCTAACCGAAAAGAGACGGTAAAATAAAAGGAGTGCGTATTAGAGTGCTTGTTATTTTAAGGAGATAGAGATGAATGAGAAAAAATTGAAACATTTTGAAGAGAAATTGCTCCAAGCTAGGACGCAAATCGTTAATAGTGGTATTCTCAACGACTTAGAGGATCTAAAAATCAAATCTGACGACCTCGCTGATGACGCTGATCTTGCAAATAGTACAATAAATCAACAGGTCACATTTAGTATTAGAGCTAAAGAGATGGCTAAACTTAAAAGAATCGACGCTGCCTTAGGTAGAATCGAAGAAGGGACCTATGGTTACTGCCTAGAGTCTGGAGAAGAGATCTCCGAGAGAAGACTTGAGGGTCAGCCTTGGGCCGAGTACTGCCTTGAAGTCGCAGAAGAAATGGAACGAGAAAGCGGTCAAAGATTTCGTCGCGCTTAAGATTCAATCTCAATCTTAAATCTATATAAAGGACAGAAAACTCTGTCCTTTTTTTGTATCTAATCTTTAGTCAGGTTTGAACATAAATATCTAAAATTACTAAACAATCCCCCTATTATCCTTGGCTTGATATTGTCTAAAAATTTTACAGTTGTGAGGGTTTAAACAGTTGGTGCGATGCGTTTGTGTGCTAAGGTGCCAAAATCATTAAGAGAAGGTTGGCAGCTACCTTGCTTCTTAATACGTGAGAAAAGTTTAAAAGAATAGGACGAAAGTATGCTCAACCAAACCCTTAAATTCTCACTAGCTCTAGTTCTACTGAGTACCGTGAGCTTGGGCTTTGCCCAATCTAAGAAGCCAGCTTTTGCTGAAGAACTGGTTAAATCGAGATTTGCTAGCTGGGGAATTGATCCAAGCTATAAAAAAAGCTCGATCAATCTTTTAGAGTCTTGGAAAAAATTTAATCAACAAAAAGAAATCGTCGTCGCAGTAGTGGATACTGGAATCCAATATAATCATCCCTACTTAAAGGATAACCTCATTGCTGCTCAAGGTGCTGTCTCTGATAAAAACTTCGGAGTAGACTTTTCAACAAGCGCACCAACGATGACTCCCAAAGATAGTCATGGTCACGGAACCCACGTAGCTGGAATTGTTAAGAGCGTTTATCCTAATGTGAAAATCATGGCGCTTAAGTATTATAATCCCCAAGCTTCTGGGCAAACGAATTTGAATTCAACTATCAAAGCTTTAAAATATGCTGTTGATCAAAACGTAGATATTATCAACTACTCAGGTGGTGGTCCAGAGCCTTCAGAGCAAGAAAAGAAAATCCTAATGGAAGCAGAAAGCAAAGGAATTCTAATTATCGCAGCAGCGGGTAATGAAAAATCTGATATCGATAAAAAACAAAACGCTTACTACCCAGCAAGTTATGGTCTTTCAAATATTATTACGGTGGGAGCTCATGATGAATTTAACAAGATCATCTCATCTTCAAACTATGGTAAAAAATCAGTAGATATCGCAGCTCCAGGATTTAGAATTAGATCTGCCATTCCAGGAAATGGAGCCGGACTTATGACGGGAACGAGTCAGGCAACAGCTTTTGTTTCAGGTGTTGCTGCACTAGTTAAGGCAAACTACCCAAAACTTAATTATCAACAAGTGAAAAATATCATCCTAAGCTCTTCGGTTAAGGTTCAGACACTTAAAGGAAAAGTCCTTGGCGGTGGAAAACTTGACGCAGCGAGGGCATTAGAGGTAGCAGGATTTGTTAATCAAAGACTTTATCCAAATGCTGCTGGCAGAACTGTAGCTCGTAAAAAGTAAATTGACCAAAGACTCACAAACTTCCACTGGTAGTTTCTATAAAGTAAAGGTTAATATAAGCGTATGGAAAAATTTAAACCGTACGCTTTTTTGTTTTTAGCGGCCCTGCTATATGGACAAGGGTTTCCTAACCATCTCGGCTTTATCTTTCCACTAGGTCCAATTGCAGGAAGTGCTATTTTATTTTGGTACATCCTGAATGCTCAATCAACAAAGTGTCGGCTTGGGTATTATCTCTTTTATAATTCGATACTTAACATCCATAGTTTCTCATGGATCACGGGAACCCTTCAAGAATTTGGAGCTTTGCCCTGGACCGCTGCCGCAGCGATGAACTCACTTTATGCTTTTGTTTTCAATCCCCATATTTGGATTTTCATTTTCATATTGAAATTAATTGAATCTCGAAAGCCAGAGTGGAAAGCGATCCTCTTTTCAAGCAACCTCAATACCTTGACGATAGCTACTGCGTTTACATTGATTGAGTATTATACCCCTCAGCAATTTCCTGTCATGTTGGGTCAGCCTTGGATTATTTTCGGTGGACATATTTATCTTGCAAGGATTTTTGGATTAGTTAGTTTTTCTTTCGTTTCTTATTTGGCCCTTGCGGAAATTCTACGTTTTAAAATTTATAAGACATTTTCAAAAACTCATTTCATTTCGATCTGTTTATTTATAGCATTAAATATTGGTTTAGGCATTCGGGAACAATCTCATTTAAAAGCCAAGGCTAAACTTCAAAAGAACTCCTTCCATGTGAGAATGGTTCAAGCGAATATTAGTAATTTCCTTAAAACTGAATCTGAGAAAGGTGGGTTTCACTCTGTAAGTACAGTCTTAGACCAATACGAAAAATTAAGCCTAGCAGATTCAGACGAAAAATTAGATTTAATTATCTGGCCTGAAACAGCTTACCCCTATCCACTCTATTCAGATAAAGACAATATTTTAGCAACTCAGGTCCCAACTATTTTTACGACAATTGCCTATCAAATGAATGCACCCATTTTATTTGGAGGCTACGATCACTTTAAAGATAACCCAGATGGTAGTTATTTTAAAACGGAACATAACGCAGCACTTTTTGTTAATACTCTTGGCCAACTCGAAGAGACTTATCATAAACATATCCTTATTCCCTTTGGAGAAACACTCCCTTTTGGTCCTCTAAATGAGCCTTTAAGCAAAGTATTAACTGAGATGGCTTTTTTCAAAGAAGGAGAGAAAAAACCCATTTTTGAGACAGAAAATGGATTAAAATTTCTCACCACAATTTGTTATGAAAAGCTTAGACCGGAGTTTTTAAGAGACTATTTAAATCAGGCCAAACAACATCCAGATATCATGATCAACCTAACCAATGACTCTTGGTACGGAAATACACTTGAACCAGAACTACACCTCTTTTTAGCTCGCTGGAGAAGTGCCGAGCTCAATATGGCAACCTTGCGTTCAACCAACACAGGTGTCTCTGTCTATATAGATCGCTATGGAAATGAGAGAGAAAGACTCGACTATGGAGTCACAGGAAATTTGGATGTGAAACTTCGTAAAGAGGATATGGTAACAAGCGGAGCAACATTGTTTCAAAAATATGGTGTCCTATGTTTGGTGGGACTCATAGGACTTCTCTTTCTTTTTCAGAGAATCTTGCTAAAATATAATCATGCTAAAAATACTTCTCATCCTTAGTTTTTTATTCACTTCGTGTGCAAGTTACGAGAGGTATCGCCAAATCACAGAAGAGCTAGATATTCCCTCTAAAGTTTATAAAGCCGACTTCAACCAAACTTGGCAAGCTGTCCTACAAATCATGAAAAGATTTGATGTATCATACAATAACCAAGAGGCAGGAAAGATTAAAACTCGGTGGATGGATAATACTCTCCAGGTAAATTTCACAGATTCATTTGGTTCAAGCGATGCTGTAAAAGCAGCTGAATTCAAACTACTGATAAATGTTGCTGAGGGTTTTAGTTATGGAAGAAAGGTCACTAAAGTGACTGTATTCAAACGCCAAAGAATAGAGAGAGATTTTCTCCAAGGTTGGAAGGAAATCCCCACAGATGGAATTCAAGAAAAAACTCTTCTTTATAGAATCGGTGTTATTATCGACAATGATAATAAACTGCGAGAGATCGATAAGCTTAAAGAAAAAGAAGCATTAGAGAATTTTTAATTAGATTTTAAATTCTTTTAAAGCAACCTTATTCCAATATATTCTCTTTACTGATAGATTCCCATCAGGCGATTTTTCATCATTGATGAGTGATAATGCGTAATCAAGTTCTCCGTGAATATCGCTATATTTTTTCTTTTGAATCATTTTAAGCATAGGCATCTTAGCATCTTTAAAATCCAAATCACCGATGACTTTAATAGCTGTTTTCACTATATGAGAACGCTTTCGATTGCCTTTCACTCCAACGTAATTCTGCTTATTATACAGCATCTTCCAAACATAGGGAGCAAGCTTAGTCAGGTTCATTTCCTTTATGTTTTGAAGCGCTTGATGCCTTACAATAAGAGATTTATCTTCAAGTAATCTGGCATAGATCCCATCATATTGTTTTTGATCGAGATGAAGTAACACTTTGAGAGCTGCAAGCCTTAACATCCAATTCGGATGCTTAGTAAACTTTGAAATAAAAGGAGCCGACTTCTTCCCCATAATACGGCCAAGCATATAAGTAGCAATCCATCTATTTTGATCTGGATAATCTGAACTTTTCATCACTTTTATAAGCGTGGGAACAGCATCTTGTTTTAACTTCAATGATTCAGCCTTGAGAAGTTCCAAATGTTGCTTACCCCTAGGTACTTTTAAATATAGGGCTTCAAGAGGGGTTTCTGGCTTAACGATATTTCTTTTTGCAACGGGCTCAGTTTTTGGTTCTTTTGTTAAAGAATCTACAACTTTTTTCTCAACGGTTTTAGTTTGTTTCGACTTTTGTTGGTACTTAGGAATCCAAGTTTTTTGGTTTGCAAGTGCAGTGGTACTTAGACACAAACTTAGCAGGATTAATTTAGTCATTATAGTTTCCTTCCTGGGCTATCCCAGCATTTTTTCAAATTCGCTCAAAAGATCTTCAGGAGATTTTTCGTCTCCACTAGAAGCTTCTTCTTCCTCAGGAGGTGCAGCTGCCATAGGTTCTTCAACTTTTTGAGCTGGCTCCTCTACAGGTGCTTCAGCAGCAGGCTCCGCAACTTCAGGAGCTTGTTCTGGCTCCGCAACTTCCGGAGCTTGTTCTGGCTCAGGAACCGAGCCTCCACCTTCGGCGAGTGCTTTTTTCAATTGTTCATTTTCTTGCTTAAAGCGCTTTAAGTCTGCAAGGTCATCTGCGATGACATTGAACTGCTCCAACTCTTCTTTGAGCTTATCGCGCTCGCTAGTCAGTTCTCCCAGTTTAGAAGAAAGCTCGGCAGTATCTCCGCCTCCGTCATTTAAAAGAGCTTCTAACTCCTCTATGCGTTCTTGCTTTGCCTTAACATTTCCTGAGAGTTCAATGTTTTTCTTTTCGATATCTTGGAGTACATTGTTTTTTTCAGTTAATTGAGCCTGCAGCCTAGAAACTTCTGCGCGCAAGGCTTCGTCCCCCCCAGCGCTACCCGCAGTTGCTTGACCAGAGCCTGCTAATTGGTCCAATGGGAATACCGATGGGATTCCAGAAGGATCAACATCTATTCCACCACCTCTAAAAAGAGATGACTTCAAAGCAGTAGAGTTTTGAATAATGGAATCAAGATAGTTTTTGACAACAGAAGCCGGGATCTGATGTTTTAGATTGTGATATTTCTTTCGATTATAAATATAAAGTGAAACGAGGAGTGTTGCGACAATGACGAAAACGCCAATCTCTAGAAAAAAGATTTCCTCTGTGTATTTATCTACGTAATTTATTAAAGCGTTCAAGACTCCCTCCATGGATTCACACTATGCTTCATTATAAAATTATAGGTATTTAGAAGATCTTTTGCAAACGCTAAAAATCTGCCTTACCTGCTGATTTTACCGATGATTTGAGAGTATAAAGGCTGTGCGGCAGCTATAATTGAATCATTAAATGGGGAATACACCTGACCAGAAAAGTCCGTTACAGAGATTCCTGCCTCAGCGCAAACTAAATATCCTGCTGCGACATCCCAAGGCTTTAAACTTTTCTCCCAATAAGCATCAAAATTTCCACAGGCAACGTAACAAAGCTCTAAAGCAGCACACCCTAACCTTCTAACAGCTCTAGCTCCCGTTATATTTTTCTTAAAGGCCGAAAGCTGTTGCTCAAATCTATTGTCCATCTCATAAATTGGCGCAGGAGAGAATATGCATTGGCTCGGAGACTTTTCATTCACCTTATTTTCAAGTGGATATTTTCTCAACGGATTTATTCGGTAATCTATTAAAAAAGCTCCTAAGTTTTTACCAGCGTAAAAACACTCTCCAGAGTGAGGGTTGTAAACCAAACCAACGAGAGTCTCTCCTCGACTTAAAAGCGCTATAGAAATAGCAAAGATAGGGATTCCGTTCACAAAATTATTAGTACCATCCAGGGGATCTATCACCCATAGGTAGTCTTTATTCTTCCAATCTTTTTTGGCACTTTCATAATCGAGGTAATCTGATTCCTCCGCCATGATTTCATGATCAGGAAAAATTTTTGCAAGTCTTTGTTTTATATACTCCTCTGATTCTTGATCTGCTTTTGAAGCGATCCCTTCTATTCCTTTATCAATAACTTCAAGATGATGCCGCTTTTTTTGAAATTTAAGAAGTATCTCCCCTGCTTCATAGGCAATATCCTGCACAAGCTCAATGGTATCACTCAAATTGTCCCTAGAAATCTTCACCGAGGTCACCTTTCGCTAATAATTCTTCCAGTTTTTCTGGGTCTTCAGCGTACAAACTATAATCTCTTCCGCTAACTTTATATCCCTCTGTCAGCCATTGGCCCATATCAATCATTTTACATTTTTCGCAACAAAAAGGACGAAACTCAGAATCATAATAGTTGAAATTCGTTTTGCAATTAGGACATTTCACTTCTAACTTTTTCATAATTCCCTCAGCCATTTCTCAAACTCAAGACACAGTTGATTTTGTGTTTTAAATTCTCGACTTTCTATACTCCTCACAGGAGTAAGAAGTTTAACACTATTTACAGCGAATGCCGACTCAAAGTCCGCTAGTTCGGAAAAGTCCAACTCCTGCTCATAAAGCTCAAAACCTAGGCTCATCAAAAACTCTCGAAAAAGCTCTAACCCGATACTATTAAAACTATAAGCTAGCCTAGGAGTCACGAAAAGATTCCCTCTTCGAAAGACTATTCTAGAAGTTGAAATCTCTAAAATTTTTTGTTCTGGACTTACAAAAAGAGCATCTTGGGCCCCCTTCAAAATCGCTTGTTTTTTTCCTAGCAAGCTTTCGAAATAACTTCCAGCTTTATGTTTCCAGGCAAATATTGTGTAAGGTGAACGGATTGACTCTAGAGAAATACTCTCAAGGCTTTTTGGGAGTTCTCCTTGCTGAATCTTTAATTTGCCGTCGCAAAGTCCAATGCCACAACGATTGGAGGCTGGCTTCAAGCTTTCAAAGGTTAGTCTAAAGTAATGGTTAGGAAATCTTATAAAATCAAGGTTTTCTAAAGGATAAAAATTGTAAAACTGGGATTCAGAAAGCCTAGAGTTGAAATAATAGGAGTTCACACTTTCAAAGAATCGATTTAGATGAGATTCAAATTTAGGCACTTTACCATCTAGACTTCTAAAACTTGTGAAGATTGACTCGCCGTATAAAGAGCTTCGACTTATTCCCATATACAGCCATATAACATTGCTTAGCCTATTCTGTCATGATAGTTACAACCCGTGGAAAATAAAAAGAATATAAGCATTATCGGCTATGGAAACCAAGCTCGAGCATGGGCTTTAAACCTTAAAGACTCTGGTTACAAAGTAACGATAGGATTGCGGTCTGGATCACCTTCTAAAAATCTTGCTACGGCAAAAGGTTTTTCTGTTTTTGATTACGAGAGTGAACCCATAGAGTCAGAGATCTGTGTTATCTTAACGCCTGATAATACTCACATTCAAATCTTAGAAAGAATTAAAAATCCAAACTGTCTATTTGTCTTTGCCCACGGCTTTTCCGTTACCGCTGGAAATCTTAAAACTCTATTTCCAAAAACTAAGTTTGCCCTTCTAGCACCTAAAGCTATTGCTAGTGAACTAAGATTCAGGTTTGAGACAAATCAATCTTTGGCCGCTTTCTACTCACTTGAGTTCTGTGATCCAAAAGATGAAAAATCAATCAAAGATTTAGCTGAAGCTATCGGGATAAGAAATCTCTACCCTACAACTTTTCAAGAAGAAACCCAGGCAGATTTATTTTCTGAGCAAGCTCTTCTCTGTTCAGTTCTTCCCTATACGATAAATTTAGCCTTCCAGACATTAATAGAGCGTGGGTATAAAAAAGAGCTCGCATTTTATGAGTGTTTTGTTGAGGCGAAACTTATTGTTGATGCTCTTCTTAAAGTCGGGCCAGAAGCATTTTTCGATTTTATTAGCCCTAATGCCTTAATAGGTTCTGAAAAAGGTCGTCTAGAATTAATTGATAATGACTTTAAACAAAAATTTCAAAAATTACTCAATGATGTTCAAGATCCCAAACACCTTCAGGACTTAAGTTCTGCGGATGTTTTAAATACTAAAAAATCAGTCAATGAATTTTGGAAAGGACAAAGCCTAAATAAAGTCTATCAAGAATTAAAGGAAACATTATGAAAAAGACTGTTCGCTCACTTCAAAAAATGAAACAAGATGGAGTTCGAATTCAGATGCTCACCTGTTATGACTTTCAGATGGCGGCAGTCTTAAACCAAACAGAACTAGATCTTATTCTGGTAGGTGATAGCGTAGGAAACGTTGTCCTTGGCTATGATACAACAGTGGAAGTAAGTCTAGAGGAAATGCAAATATTTGGAGCGGCTGTCAGAAGAGGGGCACCTGAAAAATTCGTCGTGGTCGACATGCCTTTTGGTAGTTATGCCTCAATGGAGACTGGCCTTAAGAATGCTATCGAGCTTTATCAATCCACCAAAGCTGAAGCGTTAAAACTTGAAGGGGCGAATCAAATCAATCTTGACCTGATAAAACGACTCACGGAGACTGGCATTGCAGTCATGGGCCATATTGGTCTGCAACCCCAGTCCGTGCATGCGCAAGGTGGATACTTCAAACACGGTAAAGAACAAATCGACAAAGAAAGACTTATGAGCGAAAGCTTGGCTCTTCAAGAAGCTGGTTGTTTTGCTATTGTATTAGAATTTGTAGAAGAAAATCTGGCCCAGGAAATAAGTAAAGCGCTTACGATTCCAACAATTGGAATTGGCTCTGGTGTAAATGTTGATGGGCAAGTCCTTGTTATAAACGATTTGCTAGGAATGGGAGAAAACGCTCCCGGATTTGTGAAGCCTATTGCGAATCTCTTTCAGGTTAAAAAGCTCGCCATTGAAAAATACTTACAATGATTATTACGATTGATATTGGAAATTCACATCAAAACTACGCTCTTTTTAAAGATAATGAGCTTTTTGTGGAAAAAGGAGACTTCCAGGATCTCGATATAGTTCTAAAGAAATATCCTGAATCTCGAGTCATAGTGTCCTCTGTTGATGACGAATTTCTTAATCAAATCCCAGGCGAATTTACTTTGATTAGAAAGTTTTTTGGGAAAGGAGCTTTTTTAGATATGCCTATCTCATACTCTAAAACAATCGGTGAAGATCGCTTGGCCACCTCCTATTACCTATATAAATTGAATCAACAATCAAAAGCCATAGTGGATAGCGGTACCTTTACGACAATTGACTTCCTCTCTAGCAAAGGACACCTGGGAGGATATATACTTCCAGGCTCCAGGCCATTAAGAGGATCTTTTGGTCATGGCCGAAAACTCAAGGAAGTTCCCCTAAATAATAACCTCGAGTTTAAGAATGAACTGCCTCAATCAACTCCGGAAGCAATGGAGCAAGGACTTCTTGCTGCCACTTTATTTCCTATTGAAGGGCTTCTAAAACTTCATAATATTGAAAATATATTTATAACTGGTGGTGACGGAGAGGCGGTTGCTAAACATCTCAAAAACTCTAAATCTGATTTTAAACTCGCTTATTCTGCAGAACTTATTCACCGGTCTTTGTGTTTTATTGCAAAAAGGATGAAGCCATGAAATATGTTCTTGGAGTTTGTGGTTCTGTTTCAGCTTATAAAGCCTGTGATATTTTAAGGGGACTTATCAAGGAAGGCCATGAAGTAAAAGTCATTTTAACCAAAGGTGCTAAAAACTTTATTCCTAAAGAACAATTCACCTACTTGGGAGCCACAGCGGTTTATTCCTATAATGACGACTTTATAAAGAGAGAAAAGGCTATCCTGCATATAGACCTTAAGCATTGGCTTGATCGACTGGTTATCGCTCCAGCTTCTGCTAATACCATTGCCAAACTGGCCTGCGGTCTTTGTGATGATCTTTTAACTTCGGTTTTCCTAAGTTGTGAGGAAAAAGACAAATTTATTTTCCCGGCGATGAATACATCTATGCTGACTAACACTATCACCCAGGATAACTTCAAGCGCCTAAGGAGCCTATCCAATTGTTTTATCCATCCTACTACTTCTGGTGTGCTAGCTTGCGGAGATGAAGGAGAAGGAAAGCTTCCTCTACCAGAAGATATTGTAGAATTTTTGGGCTGTTATTCTTTTCTAAAAAATGAAAGATCTGTTTTAATCACCACGGGTGCGACTAAGGCTCCTCTAGATCCGGTTCGCTACCTCACCAACCCTTCAAGTGGAAAAACGGGTATTGAGCTTTGTAGGGCTTATTTAAAATCTGGATATAACGTGACTTTAGTTGCAGGTGAAGAGGTCAATATTCCTAAAGCATTTTATTCACATCCCAATATTACAGTGACAAAAGTCATGACGACAGGAGAGATGTTTTCCGAAGTTGATCGTATATTTCCTCAAACAGATATCTTTATTTCTACTGCTGCCGTAAGTGATATTAAGTTTAAGACGTCAAATGCCAAGCTTAAAAAATCTGATAAGGTCGAATTGGACTTTGAGTGGGACAGAGATATTTTAAAGACGATGCTTGAGAAAAGATCCCATCAAAAAATAGTTGGCTTTGCTGCTGAAACTCAATTATCAGAAGAGAAAATTGCCAAAAAGCTTGAGAGTAAACCGGTTGATCTTCTCATTGCTAACGAAGTCAGCAATGGTTTCGATCAAGCAAAAAAAGGTTTTGGATCGATCGGAAATAAATATACTTTTATCAAAAACGGTAAAATTGACTCTGAGATTGAGCTTAGTAAATCTCAACTTGCAGAGAAAATTCTGAATGAGGTCAATCAATTATGGTGACCGTTATCCATAGCTCCCATGAACTTCAAAATCTCAACCAAGATTACAAAGGTAAAATTGGGCTGGTGCCTACAATGGGAAATCTTCACCAAGGGCACCTGAATCTTTTAAAAGCAAGTCTTGAAGAGTGCAGCCGGAGTATTGTGAGTATTTTTGTGAATCCGACTCAATTTGGAAAAGGGGAAGATTACAACGCTTACCCTAGGACTCTTGAAAGCGATATTAAAAAGATTGAATCTCTTGGAGAAGATGTTTTCATTTTCGCACCTGCCGTAAATGAGATTTACGGTGACTCCGTTGAAACGGATTTCTCAGCAGGAGAAGTTGGTCAAATGCTCGAAGGAAATATTCGACCAGGGCATTTTGATGGTGTTTTAACAATCGTACATAAGTTATTTGAGATGGCTTCACCAAACAGAGCTTACTTTGGAAAAAAAGATTATCAGCAATGGCGCTTGATTGAGTGGCATGCAAGGGAGTATTTCCCTAACCTAGCCATTGTTCCTGTAGGGATCGAACGAGAAACCTCAGGCCTTGCCATGAGTTCTCGCAACAATTATCTTACCGAATCCCAAAAAGAAGAGGCACTAGAGCTCTACAGAAGCTTAAGTCAAATTGAGAAGATTCTTATAGTGGACAAAGACCTTAGATCTGCCTTGGAATTTATCCAAAGTAAGCTAAGCGATGATGATCGATTTAACTATCTTTCCATTCGAAAACAAAGTGATCTAACTCCACCATTAGACTTAAGTGAGCCTCTTGTGATACTAGGCAATCTACAGGTTGGCAGCACTCGTTTACTGGATAATATTGAGGTCGCAGTTGAGTAGTTTTGAAGAATATAAAATAAGTCGAGAGGATAAAGCGACTCTTGTTAGTATTGTCTGTGAAAACTTTGAATTTCATAAGAACCTTGATCAAACGATGGTATCCCTAGGCGAGCTACGAGAACTACTGAGAACTCTAGGCATAGAAGCTGGTGAACATCATTATCAAAATAAAAATAAACTTGAACCTGCCACAATTCTAGGCGAGGGAAAACTTGCAGAAATTGCCGAAGCTGCCAGGGCAGAAGGATCGAACGTTCTGGTTTTTGACTTTGAGTTAACAGCTAGTCAAATGCGAAATATAAAAAAAATCACTAAGCTTGAGGTTTTGGACCGCTGCTTAGTCATTCTTGAAATCTTTGCTCAACATGCACGAACAAAAGACGCAAAAATCCAAATTGAAATTTCTAGACTCAATTATATGCTTCCAAGGCTACAGTCTCTTTGGACTCACTTCACCAAACAAAAAGGTGGTATAGGTCTTAAAGGAGAGGGGGAACAACAGCTCGAGTTGGACAGAAGAATTATACGTAATAGAATCGCTAGTTTAAAAAAGCAGCTCATAGAAGTTCAAAAATCCAGGAAAGAGCAAAGAAAGCGAAGGGAGAATAATGTCGTAACGGCTGCTTTGATTGGATACACCAACGCCGGTAAATCCACTTTAATGAATAAACTTTGTAAGGTTAATGTTCTTTCTGAAGATAAGCTTTTTGCCACTCTAGATTCAACCTTTAGAACTCTTAACCCTGATTCAAAACCGCCAATGGTTCTTATTGATACGGTAGGCTTTATTCAGAACCTACCTAACACTCTTGTGGAAGGATTCAGAACCACATTGGAATCCGCATTGGAGGCAGAGTTATTAATTGTCGTTTGCGATCTCTCTGATCCAAATTACAAAAAACACTTAGAGGTAACCCAAGAGGTTATTTCTGAGTTAGACATCGAAGAGAAAGATCAAATAATAGTCTTTACCAAAAAAGATAAGGTAGAAAATCCTTTTCTTCCGAAAATAGCCATGAGGAACTTTAAGGCAAGTTTTCTTGTGAATTCTCTTGATGCTGATGATATTCAGAACCTTAGAGAGTACTTCATAAACTATTTCTTAAACCAGCAAGATCACTTTGATCTTTTTATTCCCTATGATGATGGTAATGCCCACTCCAAACTTTTATCTCAAGCGAATATTGTCAAGCAACATTACCACGAAAATGGAACTTTCTATCGAGTTCGAATTCCCGACTTCTTATTTCACAAGCTTGCCTTAAATCACTACCTCCTCTCCCCTCAAGACCCGAGGTTGAAATTTTTTAAATAGCCCTTGTCTAAAAGCCAATCGAGCGTTAGACTCTCGGCTCGGAAAAAGGCAGAAATGAACGCAGCATTAAATAAAAAACTTCATAGAAAACTTCAAAAAGAACTTAATAAAAGAATTAAAGAAACGTTTAGCAATACAATCGACAATCCTGTGCTAAAAGCACATAAAACCTGGGCAATCATAAGTGAACAACTTTTGGCAATGCTGGGAGATGAAGTGCACAACCAATGGTTCAGAAGTGTCCAACCATTAGTAATGAAAAACAATATTCTTATAGTGAGCGCAAATACACCCTTTGCCGCACAGTGGATAAACACGCATTACCAGGAATTAGTAGACGCTCTCATTTTAGCGCAAGATCAAAAGTACTCATGCTTTTTTATTGCACCGTCACGCAATCCTAATTAATCAAATGCCCCTGACTTAAAGTAAATCGTTAAAGCAAAAAATATTATTGTTATTGCAAGGCCTGCGAAAGCGAAGATTTTATCTTTATCCATCTCACTATGATAGAATGCTAATCAATGGCTTTCAAGTTCTCGTTTAATCTGGCCGGCCAAAGACTGTGGGTCCACAGTTTCACCTAACTCATAGGACTTTACACCAAATAGTTCAATGATTTCCTGCACTGATTTGGAGTTATGTTTAAAATCTCTATGTATAACTAGCCCTTTAGGATCTAGATCTTGTTTTTTATACAAAAGATCATCATCGACCTCTAATTGATAAGATCCAAAGCCGACTTGAGTAAGAAAGGCAGATAACGCTTTGCGCACAAAGCTTTCCGGGTGTGCAATTATAATATATTTTTCCATCGGTCTTGAATTCCTCCACCTAGCTTGGAATAATGCAGCTGCATGCATAATGAATCAAAAATACGAATTTTTCAAGTTGATAGAGAGGGTTCAAAATCAGAATTGTATGAGTTTGATTTAGACCAATATGACCAAGCTTACCAGAAATTAATTGAACTAGAAGAAATGGGACTTGAGGTCACCATTAAGGTTCCTAGTGTAACTGAAACTCTTTGCGATACCTTAGGCTTAAGCGCCGAAGAACAAGAGGATTATGAACAGTCTGTCGTAGCCGAAATTGAAGACCATGATGGGTCTTGTTGCGCAGGGCCTGCAGAAATCATAGAACCTAAAAATAAGACACGACATTGAGCTGAATATTGCGCCCTAAAGTTGAATAACCTGCAATTGTTTCATAATCACGATCAAATACGTTTTTAAGACTCCCCATAACCTTAAAATTTTTAGCTTCATAGGTGTAATCTAAATTCCAAAGCTCATAGCTTTTTAATGTCACTTTATCACTTGTAACATTGTCATAAGTTTGTCCTCGATAAACGAAATCGATATTCAATGAGTGACTTGAGTTGATTAAGAAGAGGTAATTTAGCTTAATGATCTCCTTAGGTCTTCGAGCAGCTTCTTTTCCTGTGCTTAAATCATAGTTTGTTAATGTGAGATTCGCGCTAGCAACACCGTTTGAGTTTCTTTTTTCAACTCCTGCTTCTACCCCCCAATATTTTGCCTGACTGACATTAGCAAAAGATGAGTTTGAAAATTGAATAAAATTTTCTACATCATTATAAAAGACGGCACTATAAAAATCTGCGACACTAGAGATATATGAGTATTCAACTTCCGCTCCGACTGATTTTTCTGGTGCGAGATTTGGGTTTCCATAATTTGGGTCTGTTTGATGATAGATGCTTGGCGCTTTAAAACCTGTCTTCACACCAGATTTGATCGTCCGTTTTGAATCCAAAAGGTAATTATAGCCTAAACTGTGAACCAAATGCTGCCCATAATCTTGGTTCTCTGTGAAGCGGGCTCCATATTCAAAAATATGTTTATCATAGATATATTTGCGCATTCCATAGATATCGAACATTTGTAAACTCTCATCAGATGCACCTTGGTTTTCATAAGTCTCAATGAGATTTTGAAAGCCGTAAAGAAGTAGTCCATCTTTTTTCTTTTCTTTAACTCTGAAATCCAAATTTGAGATTGCCCCTTGAGCATCTTGAACTCCGTAGTCACTTGGAGCTGTTTGAAGATATTTATTATAACGTTGATACTGACTCAAACTTAAATCTAAAAAGACATCATATTTTTGATTATAATGATAGGTCACTCCCTCTCGAAAAAAATCTTGAACATCACGAGCATAGGAATCGTGATCATCTGAGGGCAAACTTCCAGTTTGAGCATCCGTATAGTTAAAGTTCCTTGAGCGCTTTATTGTGGTTTCAAACTCTAGTTTATCTCGTTTATACCGATGATTTAAACTCAAATTTTGGTTGTTTGAGAGATCTTTTTCTTCTCCATCGCTTGCTGAAGAATCTACTTCAGACTCTTGTAAACTTCCGGAGAAGTTAAAATACCCAAAGCGAGAGTTTGATCCATAATTGATTGCTAATTGATCATAATATCCAGAACCTAAAAACAGCGAATTTCTGTTTGAGACTTTTCGAGTTATGAAGTTTATAACCCCTGCGATGGCGTCTGATCCGTAAAGTACACTTTGTGCACCTTTGATTATCTCCACCCGTTCGATATCGAGTGTGTTCAAGATTGATAAATTAAATGATCTATCTGCAACAGTGGGATCATAAACTCTTACCCCATCAATAAGAACAAGAACATGTCTCGACTCCATTCCCCTGAGAAATAAACTTGCAGCACCGCCAACAAGACCTGTTTGAACAATATCAATACCTGCTTCGCGATTTAGGATGTCTACTGCTCTACTTGAGGTAAATGACTCTATTTCTTCTTTGGTAATGACTTGGGCAGAGCTCGTGAGTTCACTCAGTTTACTCTCCTGCTTGCTCCCTACAATAATAGGATCCAGCACTTCAGCACCAAAAACGGGAAAACAAAAAAATAGAATAGAAAGCCTAAGCATAGTTCCTCCTCGGGATTTAAGATCATGGTCTTTGAGGATCGGACTTTATACCGTTGCGGGACAGTGCAGGACTTTCACCTTGCTTCACTCCAAGACTAATTTAGCATAGAACGGAAGCTTCACTCCGACAAGAAGAAGTTAAAAGCACTCATAGAATTTTGCAGAAGCTTGAAGCTCTTTTTTAGTGTAGCTATACTTTACGTTATCAACAGCATAGGTTTTATAATAGTTTTTGATAGCATGATGCCGAATAACCTGGGAAATAATCTCTTCTCCCACTGCTCTGGATTCATCTAGTGCGTAAGGAAGTTTAAAAACTTTTTGCTCACTAGGTTTACACATGCCAATTTCATCGACTAATTTTACATCAGTCACTTTTTCACAATTATAGAAAGTAGCATTGAATTGGTGCTTACCTTCGATTTCCACATATTTTAAAGCCATGATATTTGCTCTTAACTCTACACCTTTTTCTCTTAGCTCCAGAAGACCAAAAGACTTCCAAAACTCAATATCAGGCTGAGTTTGCTTTACCACCTGATGACTTCCTTCCTCTTCGCATTCCATATAAGGAAAATCATCTGAGAGCAATAAGGGTCTGATTTTTTTTAATTGCTTAATATAAAGAGCATCTTGTTCTTTCTGGGAAAGCTTTTTCTTTTCGTTATTTGAGGCACAAGAAAAGAGAATCAACACGAGCATGAGGAATTTCATAAAATAAGTATAGCATAAAGAGCTATTATTAATAATATCTGGCAGTTACCTAGTGGCTTTTTTTACCCATCTCTAATAGCTTTTCAATTTTTGACCCGATTTTGTCGACTATATCTATGTGAAAAAGGGAATTTTTACTATTCTACTGATCCTGTCATCTATTTCAGTATTTGGACAGGGTATAGAGCGTCCAAGTGAAGTTTTACGGCTTCGTGATGCTTATCTCGGTTTTGGTTATGATCAACTCGATAGCAGTCTGATTCGTTCTCACACCCAAACTGTTGAAAGCTTCATAAATTCTTATTCTGGCCCTCGAGATGAAGATTTTGATACGCTCATGCGCCTCCACGCAAACGCTGTAAATTACCTCGCACTTGAAGAAGCTTTAAGTGATTGCAACGATAATGATAGGAACCTCTCAGCTCGAGTTCTTGGAGTTGTGGGAAGTAAAATAAAAACTATCGGACATATATATGCTCCTTGCAGTGTCGTAGGAAAACCCGTTTCAGCTATCAATGAGCTAGTAGAAGCGGGAAGAAATGTTGTCAATCCATTACTCACAAATGGTCTTCAACAAGGACTTTACCAAAGAGCTATTTCCAATTCATTTAAATCCCTCATGCATCATAAATATCAATACGGAGAAAATAATTTCTCTAGTAGAGCAGCCATTGAAAATTTTGTTCAAGAAGTTTGTGATGGCAGGTGCTCCAGAGATATATATGACCCAAATAATGCTGCTTCATCAAGCTTGATAGACGAATTAACTCGTTTCAAAACCCAGTTAGAAGGAGTTGAAAGACATACCAATTCAAGTGCTCGAGACAGACTCAATGAGCTTATCCAAGGAGAAGGTGGCCTCAATCAAACTCTCTCAGAGGTTGAGTCAGCAATAGGAACAGAATCTGGATTTTTAGGAAGAGATCCCGTATTTACAGATGAAAGTCGGATGTTAATGCAAATCTATCATACCCAATTCAACCAAGTGGCCTTACAAGATCCAGTAGGAAGACTTTTAAGTACGGAAGAAATGCGTGATCGCGTCAGAGCGCCAAGAAGATTAGATGAAGACGATATGTCTCATCGCGCAGGAAATTTTACATTTGAAAAGCATAGAGAAGTGAGCTCTAGCCATATCCAAAGTGCCGTAAGTCAGGTTACATCTACCATTACAGATCAAATAAAAGAGCTAAACCTTACAGAAATACAGCGAAACAATAGGGACGTCACTCTTAATCTTTCCAATCCTCAAAGCGTAAATCAGATGATTGAATATGGAAATAGAGATATTCGAAAGTTTCTTCGAACTAATCCTGCAGCCGTGGGAGAGCATTTATATCATAATCCTTATTACGCGCATAAAGTCTGTGAGTTAATTGGCCAAGTGACTGAAAGTGATGACGAAGAAGCCAGAAATGACAAAATTTGGCTTTATGGAGGTTTGATAGTTGGAGGAGTTCTACTTGCTACAGGAGTAGGAGCAGGACTAGGAGCTTGGGTTCTTGCAGGTACCGCTGCAGGAGCGACACTTGCAACAGTAGCCGCAACCACAGGAATTGTAGGGATTGCAGTGGGGCTTGGTGAAGCTGGATATCATATTAATGAATATATGGAGTTTTCAGCGGAAAGAGATGCCATTACTGGTGCTATATTAACGGGTGGAGCAGACGCTCAAAGTATTCAAGAACTTCAGGATGCAGTGACAGGATTAAGACGAGCTCAGACAGCAGCTATCATGTCTGGAGCCTTTGCAGCCTTTGAAATGGGAACTTTATATTCTGCCGCTAGAGTTTATATGAATGGTAGTCGACTAGCTTCAAGTGGAGTCTCACAAATTGAACACACAAGTAGAATGACTAGGTTTTTAAATAGTATAGCAAATAATCCAATGTTAAATAATATGGTTTTAAGACTCAAGCAAGCTGTGGGAAGTGAAAGAGCAGCTAGATTTATGGGATATTTAAGTACCGCTTCTGATAGCACCAGAGCCTATCTCCTTACTAGACTTGCCAGGTTTGCTGAGAGTGGAAATTTTACTGAATTAAAAAGGATAACCGATGAAGCGATCGCGATTGCGGACCGAACTTGTCGCCGCCGTTAATTTTTTAGTTCTCCTACTCAGTTTTCAGGGAGCATTCGCCGACACTCCAGGTGCATTTTGTGGACCACAAAGTCTTGATTCCTACGTTGTTAGAGAGCAGGCTCGCGAAGTTGCCTCAACCCGCATACCCGCCACTAGCGCCTCTCGTAGAGAGTTTTCCAACCCAAGCCGGTATGAGGATTTTTCAGATTCAGCCTACCAAGGAACCACATTACGAACGGCAAATAACTACTCAGATCATACAGATATCACCTTCGATGCCAGGCATACATTTACAGGAACCCTAAGAGATGAAGCTGGTGAAAATGGAGGAAGATTAATCAATGGGATGCACACTAGACATGGCCTTGAAAATTTTATTGAGAATAGACCGCAATTAAGAGGCAGGTATTTAGATGACTCTGGAAATATTCAGCCTCGATTCATTGACGTAGATCCTGATACTGGCGTACAAGCAGTTATTGTTCCCGTGGGAGATCTTCAAAAAGGTGGAGATCAATTTAGGGAAGCTCGTCGCTTTAATCGTGCTATAACTATTGATGAAGAAAGGTACGTTTTAAAAACGCTTTTTCCACCCGCTTGGGGACCGGATGATATAGAGTCAGCGGCAAGAAGAACTTTCAGGAGTAGAAGAGCTGACATTGATGATTTCTTTAGAGCAAATCCTACGACTAATACTAGGACTTTTGATTACACGCTGCCAGAGTCTGGTGTAACTGTGGCGATTCAAATTCGACGTGCTGAGGACGGAAACCTTTATATCGGCAGTGCCTTTCCGAGCTGGGAAAATGCATTTGAGGGTTATAATAGAGTGACCATTCCTGCGAGAAATTAAGAGGTTCTGTGGAATTTGCACCAGAGATTGTTCTCATAGATGACGATAAGATAATCCATAAAATGTGGAAGCTTCATTTTAGTGACTCCCCTTCCAAGCTAACTTGCTTTTCTTCGGTGCAGGAGTTTCTACAAAAAGCAGAGAATTTTCCACCGACAACCCAAGTCTTCATCGATTGCCATCTCGGCGATGGACTTAGAGGTGAGATAGAATCAGAAAAAATCTATAATCGAGGATTTTCTGAGATCCACATCACCACATCTGCCAATCCAAATGAAATTCAGTCCAAGAGCTGGATTAGATCAATTCAGCCCAAGCGAATTGATCAATTTTCCTAAAAAAAGAGGATTTATTTAAAGCTTCTTTCCTAACCCGCCGATATTTATACAAAGCTGAATAATTTTACTTTCGTTTTTTTAAACAAAGGATTGGAAAATGCAGGTGAAGAAAGTTTGTTTGTCTATCGCCCTTCTCATAATAGCTTTGAACAGTTTTGCTCAAATGTCTGATGATGGTTGTATTAATTGTGGCCATGAATTTCGAGGAATGCCTTCTAATACTACCGGAGTTGAGGAACTTGCAGCAGCGATTGATCCGACGATCTCAGATCTGGCAGATCAAATTTGCAATGCTATGGTTTTGTATGACTCTACAGGAGTAGGCCCAGTTCACGAAGCATTTGAACTCATTATTCTTAATCACCTTGGGATTGATAAAAATACAACTCCTAATTATCGGGCTCAAATGAGAGAGTTTTGGAATGAGCATCATGAACAAATGATTTGTAGGAGTGAAGTTCAAGGCTACGAGAATCCTCAGCATATCCTAAAAAGAGTTGTTGAAATGAGAAATACAACAACTTTTTATTTCGATTATTTTCTCGCAGATAGAGACATCAATGTGAATGCTGTGGAGTTTCGAAACGGTCAACCGGAAACCATAGTAGATTATATAGATACAATCTTACAAGATCCTCAAGCGGATCAACTCTATGATGTGCAAGAGGTCAGACGACTGCGCAGTTTTTTAGTTGAATTTATGGGAGCTAAAACGGGTATGGAGATTCTAAATACTTGATGAAAGTTTTATTTATTCTTATATTCTTTTGTTTAGGACAGGTTCAGGCTTGTGAATTCAGGGATATAAATTCTCCTTTAGTGCCATCCGAAATTTTGGGACTAAATCCAACAAACTGTTTTAGCTCTGATGTGTCCGGATCATTACTGATTAACAATTATGCAACTGGAGATAATCAAAACATTTCAAGAAGAGACTCCTATTGTAACTGCATCAGAGAAGAGGGTGAAAAATTTGACTTTGCCCCTGAGCAATCTGATCTAGATCGATTTCAAGTAAGAGCAGCATCAAAACTTAGAGGTAAAATAGATAACTCTATCGATGTATTAGCAAATAGAATGGCCGTTATGAATGGTGATATGTTTGTTGAAAATAAAGAAGCTGGACAAACCTGTCGACAGCTTTTAGAAAATGATTTGCAAAATCTAACCTGCCCTGGTGATAACACAATACTTCCAGCTGAGTATATTCAAAAAACCGCAAGTACATTTTACTCTACAGCTAAAAATAGAGCAGGCTCCTTGATTGAAGATAAAACAGAGTCATGTGGTGATAATGATGTAGGAATGTCATTTTCTGAAATTCTGGATATCAGATCATCAGCTTCTCCCATGGTGGCACAAATACTTCAAAGAATTATTCAGAGTGCTCCATCTGAGGTCAGAAATTCAAAACAAAATTTTCAAGAGCTCATGCAAGATCCGATGTTTGTTATAAGCCTAAGCTCAAACCCCGAACTAATGAACAGTTATAACAGCTTTCAAATGACTCTTAAACAGCACCCAGTTATGAGGGAATTATTACACAATCCTGAATTATACAATGCTATGAAAAGTGATGAGGCTATAGAGGTCGACTCGTTTTCCCAATCTATTAATCGAGTCTTTACAGAAAGGACTATCGGACATTGTGAGAATTTAAAAGCTCAGATAACCAGGCTTTTTTGTACTCAAAACAATACCTCGTTCACTCCTCCGGATTTTAGTGAGTTCAAAACTATTATTTCATCCATGATCCCCGAAAATAGTGGAGTGACTTTAGAGAATATAAATTATTTTAAACATAAATCAATTTCAGAACAATTTTGTAACAGTAACGGAAGCGAATACGGTGAAATTGAATCTGAAACTTATAGTTACTTTCCGACTTATGGCGCTCAAGAGACGCTCGACACCTACTCTGCAGAGGGCGATGCCACTCGAAGTCTAAACGAAGACAAAGCTCTACTCTGCCCATACCTTCCTCCCCCCGCAGAGAAATGGGAAGCTCTTGAAGCGAGAATAGCTGAATGTAATCCTGAACTTAGTGAAGGGCAAGTAGCCTCTCCAATGTCATATGAATGTATCATGTTAGAAACTTTATACGGAAAACTTCTTCCAGGAAGAAATATTTTAAAAGAACAATTAAGAGTGGAACTTCTAAGTTCTAACGAAGAACTGACGGAATCAGAGGTAGAAATACAAGTTGAATCCAGATTATCTCATCTGAAAGCTGGTGAGTTTTTAAGAGCTGGTGAACAGATGAGGGTTTATGATTATTTTATAGGAGCAGACGAACAACCAACCACTCCTTCTGCACTAACAGCTACAAGCGAAACACCAACCCCAACTGATGGAGGAGGAGAGCCTGCTACAAGAGGGAGGGCGAGTGTTTCCAGCAGATCTTCTGGTGGAAGTGGAACTGGTGGAGCCCCGGGAGGTAGAACTGCAGGTTTTGTGCCAGGAAGTTTCAATTCTGGAGGTCCAGAAGAAAACGCTGCTTTCAATTCTTCCCCAAGTTCAGCAGGAACAGATAGCACCGCTGAAGCTGAAAGACAGAGGCGGACTCAGGATCTTTTTGATCGCGTGCGAGATCGGCTTGAAAGATCAGACGCGGCTATTACCGAAACAGATCCCGTGAGACGCAGGCAAAGAAGATTAGAGAGTCTGACACCTGGAGTAACGATACCTGATAGAGTGAGTACAAGTTCAGACGATGTTCTTGCCGCAAATAATTCTTTCAACTCACCTATAAATGGTAGAACTGAGGATCCGACTTGGTTAGACAATACAACTCGCGACTTAACTCGCGATGAACAAATGAATGCCGCTTTAAATGAAATTAATGAACAAAGAGAAGCTGCTAGAAGACCTGCGAGCTCTCGCCCCTCTCCTATTGGAATTTCAGGCTTTGGAAACAACACTCTAGCCACTGAAATCCCAGAACTTTTAACTTCAGGCGCATTTGATCAGGATCTTGAGGCGGCACTCACAAGTGACCCAGAAGATGCTCAAGAGCTACTTGATCTTTTAGAGTCTAATCCCAAAACCATTACGATAACTCATAAAGATAATCCTCAATATCAAGTTCAAATCACTCGCGAAGGTGATAGGTATATTATTAAAAAGCTTGGTAATGAGGCCGAAGGAGCTTATCAAGAGTTTGTTGCTTCAATTGAACGTGCTCTAGGAATAAATCAAAGAGAAGAAAATACGGGGAACCCCTTCAGCGGAATTATTAATAGATTGAGAAGTTATTTGGGACAGATTGAAATAGAAAGCGAACCCACAACGGGGTCCGCATATTCTGATTTAAATTTAGATTAAGCTTGTGCGTAATAAAAGATACAAACTAATGCAAAAAATGAGAAAACTCTTACTTTGCTGATTAATTCCATAAAATCCTCCTGATTAAACTCTAACGCCATCTTAACACAATCCTAACAAACTTACAATAGCTCACCAGGAATATTAACCAGTTGGAAGTTTATTTTCGCAGAGCATCTTTCATCTTGATAAATTTCTCCATAAAAATCAAAACGAGTTCGTGCAATTTTCTCTAATCTTACTTTTATATCAATGATCTTATCAGGCCTGGTCATTCCAAGAAATTTCGCAGATTTAACCTCTCTCAATACGCCTAATGCATAGCCTTTTGTCTTTTCCGAGTCATAGTCCTCCACTGGAGCATGATACCTTGTAATCAAGACTCCTGCGGCCTGAGTACACATTTCTTGCAGCATAGCTCCCGGGACAATTGGGGCTCCCGGAAAATGGCCTTCTATTATGGGGTGTTCACCCATATCCTTTTGAGTGTGAATAAGCTCACTTGAAACCTCAATTACTTTGTCCACCATCAAATACGGCTCTCTATGGTGGAGAAGTTTTTTAATTTCAAGTAGCTCCATAAAATGTCCTTTAAATTTTTTATTGAAGTTTTCCGCAAGGGATACAAACACACAATACTCATGAATCATTGGTCAATGAAACAAAGACAATCCCTTGCGGAGTTTTAGTTATGCACCAATGCTTGGTCAATTCCCATCAAAAATCCTAGACAAAATTTAGATTTACTAGGAACAAAAAGGTTAAGATTACTAATCGTGTGCTCCATAGCAGTGTTCGAAGCCAATTACTCTTTATCAGCCTTTTAATACTTTGCTCGTCTCTACCCGAAAGTAAAGTATTATGCTCCTTAACACTAAAAAAGAAGGTCACCAGCCAAATACCAACTAATAACACCATGGAAGCACTAAAAATCAAATTCAACTGTGGCAGTAAATAAAGCCCCGTCATAAATTCAATGAGCATAATAGGTCCAACGATATAGGTTATTTTTTGTTGATGAAACAAAGCGAAGTCTCGAAACTTTTTCTCTTCTACAAATTCAAAAGCTGGGTAATGGACAATTTGTACGATCCAAATCACTCCCACCATCATTGCAGTAGCAAGGAGATGAATGATAAATGCAAAATTTGTCATAGTTTTTTAACTTTCTCATTCGGCTTGGCGTATCCATAGCGAACTATTTCATCTACTTTGGCATAACCTGTTAGGCCCACGCCAGCTAAGCTCCCTAATGCGGATATATTTACGGTACCATCGTCAAAGATAAACTTATCATCAAGAAGAATGTTTTGAATTTCTCCAACAACTAATATGGTCCCGTTTTCTTTAATCTCATAGTGAGACTTTAGTTCCAGCTCCATTACGAGACTAGCCGCTTTCACATAAGGCATACCACTTTCTGTCATCGCCATCTCTAGCCCGCAAGCTTCAAACTCACTAACTTCTCGAGGATATTTAGCTGAAGTCTGATGGGCCTCTACTTTGTATTCATTCAAAACATTTGAGAAGGTGTATATTTTGGTAGTAAGGATATTTTCAAAGGTATGTTTTTCAACAGTATGCGGTCTTTGGATATAGCCCATAAGTGGTGGATTTGCTCCCAAATGTATAGCCGAATTTATGAGGGATAAATTAGGCTGTCCTTCAGAACTCTTGGTTCCCACTAATTGAAGGGCCTTAAAGCCACAAAGGGAGTTGATAAAGTTTGCGCGATAGCGACTTTCTAATTTTAGGAGATCATTTTTATGAAAGAGCCTCATAATTCAATATAAGGCTCTATTATATTACGGTCAATTCAGGTTATTTTTTGTCTAAGAGTAAATCCTGCGTTTTTTCTACTCACAAGTCAGTCGATAGGGCTGAAACTTTAGTTTAAATCCTTCAACAATAACGTTTTTATAAGTGTCATTACTTGTCTCGGCTCTTGGAACCCCCGATAGACTTAGAAGTATACACGGTGAGTGATAGCTACATCCTGATCCACTGGTTTTCAAAGAAGCTTGATTCATTTTATAACTACAATCTCTCAACATTTCTACCATTGTTCGACGAGGCTTTGAATGCGAAATAGTATTAACCAATGCCTGGTTATTATCGATTACGCAGTCAAATCTCTGGCCTAGATTATTAATATCAGAACAATCGTTGGCAAAAGAAGAAAGTGAAAAAATAGTCATTGCTAGTGTCATCATTATTTTCATAAGTATTTCCTTTCATCTCAGTATGCCTTTTACTTATTGTAGATTCATCTCCCGATGAAAGATTTATCCTTGTGTCAAAACTTTAGACAAAAAAAGACCCAGAAAATTCTCTGGGTCCGTTTATATCTTCTTTTGCCATCTTCTCTTTTATTGTGCTTGAGCCGTCATTCCGGGTGATGCTGCATCGTCTTCTACCTCAACTGTTGAAACCTCTTCTTCAAGTTCTGCTTCAGATGTTTGAGCCACGACAACCTCTAACCTTTGTCTTTGGTTAATTGAGTTACAAACTTCATAAGGATTATTCGTTACTTTTACTTGTTCTCCAGAGTTTGAGTCTATGACTTCAAAGATAGCTCCACCAAATCCGCCCATCGATACTTTCACTTCCAAGTCAGCCGATTCAATTTCAATCGTCGGTTGAACTTGATTGAATTGTGAATAATCTGAGGAATCGTCTGCACTTACATCACTTGCAGTAACGACTCTAAAGTCTCCTAGGTGTGCTTCGTATTGTAACTCTACAGAAGGATTTTCTTCGTTATTGTCATAGTAGACGCTCAATTCACCTTGCCAAGCAGGATACTGATTACTAGTAGATCCTGGATATCCACCGTTAAATCCTCCATAACCCATATTGTAAGGTGAGCCACCATAGCCCATCATACTTCGATTGATTAAACGGGATACAGAGTCTATTTCGCGATTCAATTCCGCTTTCTCGTCTGCAGAGAAAACCATGTCTATTTCAGGTGTACTCGCAATAAATGCCTTAGTTTCTTGAGTCGCACCAGATTGATTAAAATCAAAGTCTACTCCTAAGTTTGATAGTAAATTTGTGTAATTCACTATATTAGGCGTCTCTTCCATCAATTTTTGAACCCCATATCCTCTTAGATTTTGGATGTGAGTGCTCATATACATGGTTTGCATACTAGAAACCATTTGAGCCGATTCGAGTCCATTTACACACATGACTGAGCGGTCAAGATTCGACATATCATCGTTGAGAATTAATCCTAAACCAGGAGTTTCCGTAACATTTGGTTCTATATATTCTGTCGGTGTTCTTTCTTGTGCAAATACTGAAAGTGTTGAAAGCGATAAACCTAGTACAAATAGTTTCTTCATAATTATCTCCCCATTGATAAAGTATGTCTGTTTAGGTGCAAGGAAAATGCCAAGAGTATTTCAAGAAAACAAAGGCTTAGGCTGTTATAAACTTGATCAAAATTACAGGTTTGTTCATATTTTAGACATTATTAATATCAAAATTACATGTATAGATATCTAAACAAACTCTTAAACCAAACTAGCCGAAATTTCTCGCCTTCTAGTTTAATCTGTATAAAGGAGGTAATTATGGAACGAACAAAACAAGCTTCTGTAGCTGATAGATTTATTGAGCGATGGTCTCCGAGATCATTTGATTCAAAATTCGAGATTTCGGATAGAAAATTAAAAGCCATATTCGAAGCGGCGAGATGGACTCCTTCTTGTTTTAATATCCAGCCATGGAGATTCATTTACACAAAATCCCAGGACGAAGAAAATTTTGAGAAGTTTTCAAACCTTTTACTACCTATGAATAAAGTATGGGCGGAAAATGCTTCGGCCCTAGGCTTCATTATCTGTAGGAAAGTGAATGATGATGGCGAGAAAAACTTTTACTCCCAATTCGATACCGGAGCTGCATGGATGTCAATGACGATGCAGGCTAGAGAATTTAATCTCTATACTCACGCGATGGGAGGAATAAAAAAGGATGAAGTCTACGATCATTTTAAAATCGATCAAAGTGAGTACACCGTTATTTGTGGTTTTGCCTTGGGAAAAAGAGCGGATAAAAAAGAGCTCCCGGAAAAGCTTCAAAAACGAGAAGAAAAAAATGATAGAAAAGAATTAAAAGATATCATGTTCGAAAATCAATTCAAATAAAACTGTCAAAGATTAAAACAGGGACGGGAATTTCTACAATAAGACTCCCGTCCTTTCCCAATCTCCTCTAAACTACTTTCATTAGAATTTTATTAAGGAGATTATCATGCAGGCAAATGCTTTAGCCGTTGTTCTCGCTTTAACGATCACATTGGGTTTTGCTCATGCTGAGGAAATGACATTGAAGTTTACCCATTATGTAGATATTTCCACTCAAAAACATGAGTGTTCCTATTCACTTAGTTTTTTTTCTGAACATTGTGCAGGCGATATTAACTCTTGCGATATTATCTATACCGCCTCGCCATTCGGCTCACCATTATTCTGTAAAGAAATTGCACATAAAGCCACACATATGCTGAGTGATGATCTAAAATATTCCGCAATTTTCACTTGTAAAAGTCCACTCGAGACCTTTCGAGGAGTTAGTTCTGAAAAGAAAGTCTTACAGATGAGTACTTTTCAAAAAGATTTAGTCGCTCAAACCGTATTAGGCCATAAGCAAGATTTTTATCAGAAGCTAGGCTCTGCTAGTGAATGCGAGGAGCTAACAAGAATTGACTCAAATTCCTCTGCCTTAGAAATTATGACCAGCGGAAACAATATGGAAGTTGAATCCTTAGACATGCCATTGATGGCAAGATAAAAAAAAAAGCCCGGAATCTCCGGGCTTCTTATTTTAAGCAATGTCTTTATCTATATCTTTGCCTTCCCAGAATTCCTCATCCCATTCAGACTGAGCAACTTGCTGGTCCTTTACCGTCTCCATATGCTTTCTTGAAATATGGTTTTTCCATTTATCTTTTCTCTTTCCTACTTGTTTTTCGATTTTATTAAGAGCAAGATCTAATGACTTATAGAGTTTCTCAGAATGCGCTTGAGCATGATACTCAAAACTAGGACCTAGAAGTTTAATATCGGCACACTGAGCTCCATCATCTCTCACATAGCAAGTCCAATGCACTTCAAAGTTTCCTTCAAAATACTTTTTAAGTTTTTGAGATTTACTTTTGATTTTGTCATCTAGTGCAGGTGTGTGATCTAAATGTTTAAATGAGCTAACAATCTTCATAAATTTTGCCTCTTTTTTTTAAAAGTTGGATCTCCATTATCGACGATAATGGAGATTCATGTGACTATTTTTTGTCAATTTAATGTCATTTTTCCTTACGTTTTGAAGAAGGAAGAAGATTCATTGATTCCCGATACTTAGCTACTGTTCTACGTGCCACTTTAATATCCGACCGACTTAAGAGATCCGCAATTTTTTGGTCCGATAATGGACGCTTCTTATCTTCGTTATCAATTAACTCTTTGATCTTTAACTTTAGCGATTCAGAGGCAATATCAATTCCACCATTCTTCCCGCCAATCCCTGCATTGAAGAAGTACTTCAATTCAAAGGTCCCAAGAGGAGTGTACATATACTTTCCTTTAGTCACCCTAGAAACAGTTGATTCAGAAACACCAATTTCATTGGCGATATCTTTTAGGATCATTGGCTTAAGAGCAGAGGCACCCTTCTTAAAAAACTCTGGTTGATTTCTCACGATTGCATTGGCAACTTTTTCAATTGTCTTTTGTCTATTCTCAATAGATTTTATTAACCATACTGCAGCTCTTAGTTTGTCCTGAATATAGTCTGAAGCTTCAGTATCTTCACCAGCTGCTTTACCTTTTTTAATCAGGTTTTTATATAAAGTAGAAACCTTAAGACGAGGGACCCCTTCATCATTGAGTCGAACTTGAAACTCTCCACCAATCTCCTTGATATAAACATCAGGAACAACATATTGAGTTTCTTCAGGACTGATAAGTCTTCCTGGTTTCGGATTGAAAGAGTGAAGAATCATTTCAGCATCTTTTACCATTTCAATTTCTACACCAAGAGCTTTTTCAATCGCTTTATAATCTTTTTTAATCAAATCATCTAAGTGATTTTTGATGAGGAGATTGACTAAAGGAACCGGAGCTTCTAAGGCTTTAGCTTGAACCATTAAACACTCTTGAAGACTCGAACTTGCACATCCTACAGGATCTAAGTTTTGAATCATTGATAAAAGCTCAAGAGCATCGTCACGATTAAGCTCAACTTGTCCCATAAGCTCTTCAATATTTTCTTCGAGATAACCTTCATCGTTTAAATTATGAATAATCAAGTTGGCAAATTTCCACTCTTCCTCTGTAAGATGCTCCATTTTAAGTTGCCATTCAAGATGCTCTTGCAAGTTCTTCCCTCGCGAGACCATATTCTCATAATTAGGAGCATCGTCTTTTGTCTTAATTTCTTTGGTGTGGGGTGTGCTTGATGTACTGTTGAAAGAATCAACGTACTTATCCCATTCAAAATTATCTTTTGAGTTATCTATAATATCCGGGCCAGAGAAATCATCAGAGCTTTTCTCCTGAGTCTCTTTGTTGTTGGCCATCACCTCTTCGCGACTAGACTCACCTCCCATTTCTTCGAGCATGGGATTTTCTACCATCTCTTTTGCGATCACATTGGTCATTTCCAAGTGAGTTAAGGTCAGTAGCTTAATCGCCTGCTGCAATTGCGGCGTCATCATTAAGCTTTGGGATTGCTTCAGATTTAATGACATCTTTTGAGCCATATTTTACTCCGTAAAATTCCCATCCATGTTTTCTATTAGTGATCTGTTTGATCTAAGCCTATGCCGTCAGACTTTCTAAAGTTTAAATTCTTCTCCGAGATAGAACTTCCTGGCTGTTTCAGATTCAACAATCTCAGCTGGTGTTCCACTCACTAATAATTCTCCTGCACTCATTATAAAAGCTCGATCAACAATACCGAGAGTCTCTCTTACATTGTGATCCGTGATGAGAACGCCGATATTTCGCTGCTTAAGATCGCGAATGATTTTTTGAATATCACTCACGGCTAAAGGATCAACACCTGCAAAAGGTTCATCCAGCAAAACAAAGCGCGGCTCTAGGGCCAGACAACGAGCAATTTCAACTCGTCTCCTTTCACCACCAGAGAGTTCACGTCCCTTAGACTTTCTAATATGATTGAGTCCAAAGTCTTTGATTAACCTCTCCAGGAGATTCTTTTTTTCGTTCTTAAAAATATTCCTAATCTCTAAGATCGCATAAATATTTTCTTCCACCGTTAACTCACGAAAAACCGAAGCTTCTTGAGGAAGATAACCCACCCCTTTTTTCGCTCTTTCGTGTAACGGCATTTTTGTCACATCTTCTCCGTTTAATTCAATCTTTCCGTGATCAACTCTTACCAGACCTACCATCATGTAGAATGAAGTCGTCTTCCCAGCTCCGTTTGGCCCTAGTAGACCTACAACTTCTCCGGATGTAACGTCGATACTTACATTTTTTACGACGGTACGACTTCCGTATATTTTCTTGAGCTCTGAGGCTTGAAACGTTGATGTTTCCATTTCTTATTCATCCCTTTTTAACTTGAAGCTTGATTGCGAATCATCTACTTCGATCATCTCAACCGCTTGTCTTAAAGTAATCTGATATCCTTTTATGATATCACTACCTTGTTCAACCCGCGGAGCTCCCGTTAAAATTAGTTTACCCGTTCCTTGGTGCGCTTCAAGCTTTTCTGCAAAAGCTCGTCTTTTCTGGTAAACCCCGGAATCTAACCGAAGTTTTTCCTCTAGTCTCACATCGTCATAAAGCGCGTAATACTTGAGCTTTTTATTAAAGTTTTCGAGGAAAATTTCCGCATTTCCAGCACTTAAATTCATTTTATTTTGACGTATTTTCACAGACTTATCGAGCTTCACGTAGGATTCTTGCTGGTTTAGGGTCATATCCTCTGATTGAAAGAAGAGTTTCCCCTCATACTGCCTTTTTCGCTTCACTTCACCCTTTACCCCTCCAGACATCTCGACACGCTTAGTTTTAAGCCAAGAGATCATTTTTTGGGATTCTATTTCCAAGGTATCAAGAGTGGTTTCATCTTTAATGAACGACTTTACATTTTCTCTGGCAATCATTACGTCATTGGTACCATCGTAATTAAACATTTCACTCTCGTAGCGAGAATCCTCATCTCTGATTTTCACTCGGCCTTTCAGTTCAAGCTTTTTCGTTTTCGTATCTAGATTTCCCGAATCAGCCGTATATTGAATTCTTCGATCGTCCTCTATTAGAACACCATTGGGCTCTATAAAGGCTAGAAACTCGTTCTCGCGAATATCTAAAAAACTGGCCTTAAGCTCAGCCTCTGGATTTTGTTTCTTTATTTTAAAATAGTGGACACCCTTAAAATAAGAACTTTCAACTTTTTGCTCTTCACTAATTTGCTGAGAGTTTATCACATCACGTCTTGCTGTTAGTGCGGTGTAGAGAACAGCGAAAAAAATCACGTTAAAAAGGGCAATAACAGCTAAATTCTTTTTATTGTACAAACTAATAACCTTAATTTTTCAAAAGCTTCGCCACTAATTATTTCAAAGCTTTAAGTTTAAATAAAGAGAATATTTACTGCCTGTTCTTTGACTATTTTTCTCAGGCTATGCTATCTTTTCAATAGCACACAAGATCGACAGGGATAGTTTATGTCTAATAATTCCGATGGCTTAACACTTGAGGAAATCGTCCGAGAGGGCGTGAAACTGACTCCAATGATGGAGCAGTATTATGAAATCAAAAAGCAATATCGCGATATGATCCTTATGTTTCGCATGGGTGATTTTTACGAGGTCTTTTTTGAAGATGCCATCGAAACTTCCAAGCTTTTAAATATTTCACAAACTCATAGAGGAAAACTAGGTGAACATAAAATTCCTATGGCCGGAATCCCACATCATGCGGCAAATGCTTATGTAGATCGCCTAACTTCTCAAGGAAAGAAAGTTGCCATTTGTGAGCAAGTTGAAGATCCAAAAGCAGCTAAAGGAATCGTCAAGCGCGCCGTAACCCAAGTCGTAAGTCCAGGGATGCCATTCGATCTTGATCGAAGTGAATCACATAATAATCATTTTATTGCTTGCGCCTTTGAACAAAGAAAGAATCAGTTTTTTCTCGTCTTTATAGATTTTACAACGGGAGAATTTTTTGGAATGGAACTTTCAAGTGCTGAGGAAGTTGCTGAGAAGATTCAAATCTATCAACCAAAAGAGATGTTGGCGTTTTTAGGTCAATGGGAAAATAGAGCTTCGCTTCAGGCTCTTATAGAGCAAGATAATCTATTAGTGACTCATTTGTCTGAGGAATACTTTGATGAAAAATATACTTCGCTTTATATTGAAAAATTAATTCCTGCTTATAAGAAAGATGAAATTATAAAAGCTCACACCGGATTGATAAAACCTATAGGAGCTCTCTCTTATTATATTTGCTCCACTCAAGCCTTTGATAAAATCTCTCACTTCAGACCCTTTCAATTAGTGAACCAACAAAGCGAGATGAAGATCACGTATCCGACTCTTGTGGGGTTGGAAATTTTCCCAAAAACCAAAGAGAGCTACAAAAACTCACTGCTAGGTTTTATGGATCGTACTCGTACCGCAATGGGAGCTCGAAAATTACGTTCGGTTTTTCAAAAACCTCTTAGAGATCAAAAGCTCATCGAAGAGAGATTTGATGTGGTTGAGAGATTTACTGCAAAACCTGAAAAGCTCTCTTCCATTCGTGAAATACTCTTTGATATTCGAGATATTGAAAGAATCTTAGCTAAGGCTTCCACCGGGAAAATTAATAGTGCTGACATGATTAATTTGGCAGCTGCCTATAAGGCATATATTGAATTGGAGAAACTGCTTCCTCTGAAACGTTTTTTAAATCAAAAATTCGATAACGATAAACTTTCAGTCCTCGCCAGCGAAATTGAAAAAACGATTAACGACGAAGTAGGATGCTCTCTTGATAAAGGAAACCTCATACGAGAAGGATGCCACAAGCAAAGAGATAAACTTGCAAAGCTAAGTCTTAACGCCAAGGATTCACTTCTTGCTCTTGAGGCTAAATATCGAGAACAAACGGGGATCGGAAACCTCAAAATAAAATCTAACAATGTGGCTGGCTATTTTATAGAAGTCAGTAAATCCCATATAAAAAAAGTACCAAAAGACTTTGAGCGCAGACAGACATTAGTGAACTCAGAGCGATATCAATCACCAGAGCTTGCTGAATTTGAAAAAGAAGTTATCACGGCTAGAGATAAGCTTTATAAATTAGAGCGGAAAATTTTTGAGGGAATCGTAAGTCAGATTAATGACCTTTCTCGTGATCTTTTAATCATGTCTGAGAATATTGCATTTATCGATATCTTTCAAAGTTTTGCTTGGGTCACGGTTCAAGAGGATTTCTCAAGGCCACAAATTAAGGCTCAACAGATCGTTCATATAAAACAAGCGTGGCATCCACTCATTAAATCAAGTCTTAAAGATAGGTTTGTTCACCACAATCTACGACTTGATGATTCTGTCTATTTTGGACTTATCACTGGTCCTAATATGGCCGGTAAAACGACGGTGATGCGAGAAGTTGCCATCATTCAATTTCTTGCGCAGCTAGGTTGTTTTGTTCCTGCGGAGAACGCTGTCTTGGGACTTACTGATTATATCTTTTCTAGACTGGGAGCACATGACGATATCATTAAGGGCCAATCTACCTTTATGGTAGAGATGAGTGAGACTGCGGAAATTATCCGGCATGCAACAAAAGATTCACTAATCATCCTTGATGAAATAGGACGGGGAACATCTACCTTTGACGGTCTAAGTATCGCATGGGCATTGGTTGAATACTTTATTATCAAAACGAAAGCTCTAACCTTATTTTCAACTCATTACCATGAGCTAATTGACCTCGTGAATTCACTACCTCAATCCAAAAACCTTACGGTTAAGACTGTAAACAGTAATGGCAATGTTCAATTCCTCTACGAGCTAATTGAAGAAGGTGCAGCTCAAAGTTTTGGGATTCACGTGGCGAAGCTTGCTGGACTTCCAGAGGAAATTCTAAATCGCTCAAAACAAATTTTAAAAGAGCTTGAAGCAACGGAGCACACACTTAACCTTCCGGTCGTTAAAAATAAAACTAATCAATTAAATCTTTTTGAAGAAGAGATCATGATTGAGGAAAAAGAGCATCCTGTAGTAGAAGAACTTCGCAATATGGATGTGATGAATCTGACTCCGCTTCAAGCGCTGCAGAAGCTAGATGAGCTCAAGGCTACTTTTATCAACTAACCCTAATGAGCTGAAACGCTTATTGTAATCGTATCTGTGTAATCACCAGTAGCAGGATTGCTTGGTACAGTTCCTAGCCTCACACTTATAGGATAACTTTGAGCACTTTGAGGTGTTCCATTACTTCTATTGAACATCCAGTACTCTTGTCCTGGATTTGTCAGGTCTCGATAATTAGTGGAGCCGACTTTTACTGAATAAGGAACAAAGCTTGAGCCATTAACTAGTTTTGAGCCTTCTTCAGAGGCAAACCTCACTGTAAAGCCAACATTTCCTTTAACATGCAAAGCTGCGTTTTCAATATCTCCTGTCTGCATATTTCCAAAGCTCATAATATGCTGAGTTTGACTGGGATCATGAGAGGATGTGGGTGCTCCCACACTTAGTTCAACAAATCTTGGAGTGGCCATTTGAACATACATATACCCCACCGTTTGAGAAACTAAATCCCCGTTATTTTTAACTCCAAAAATTCTGATTTGAATTTGATCACCATGATAAGTACTTGCGGTGTGATTGAAGACCGAATCTAAGTCAATTACTTTAAAAAAGAAATTGAAATTATATGTGGTGTTGGTGTTACTAAGACTTCCTTCTATATACTCACCAGAAGTCGCGTCAGGTTCATCCTTGAGAATATTTACAAGGTTTGATTCTTTATAAATATTATAAGGAACAATTTGGCTACCTGCACTCGTTTCGCGGTTGTATGACCCCGCATTGCCCTTTGAAAAATAGGCCCTAAAGTTTTCACAATTATTACTATTGCTTCCTCGACTAAGCGTGAATCCATGTTGAACCGACTGAACTGATGTATTGATCATTCCCACAAAATTACTGACATTGATATTAAACTGACAATTTTGAGCCTCAGCATTTAAGAACGGTATAGAGATAATTAACAGCCATAAAAATATTTTCATATTAACCTACCTAAGTTCAATCTCACCAAGATTTAAAAAGCCTTTTTTGTTTTTAGCTGGAATAGAGATTTTCTTCATTCCTTCTCCTACAACCTCTAGAGTGAATTCACCCTGAGTCATGCCATCCACAAAAAAGTATCCCTTTCTATCCGTAAAAAAAACGTTTTTCCCAAGTTTTCCCACCTTTAGCTTAACAGGCTGCCCATCTTTCAAAAGAGTTCCCTCAACGCTTAATAGACCTCGATCACTTAGACTTATTAAATGACCTGATTTGAGTTTCGGAAGAAGCACAAACTTCTCTTGCTCAAGAGTTGTCCCGATATCCAAGTGTCCTGTATCGACTTGAACTTCTCTGTATTGATAGGACAATAAATTTGGAAGCGCTAAGTCTCCAATAATCGGACTTTCTGTATCAGCAAATGGAGAGGTTGATTTAATCGCCAATTTTTGATCTCGTAACTCACTTGATGGTTTAAAAAGTGCAAAGCTACTCTGAGTGGGTCGCCCGAGAGCAAACCCGACTCCGGATTTACCGGAAGCGGCTAATAGAATTGAACTCGATAAGGTGGCACCGTACATTTGTAGCTTTTCTGAATCTTGCTCTTCATAGGAACCTCTTACAAAAAGATCGGCCATGGCTGTTGAGACTTTTGTATTCAAGTCAACTCTCTCCCTTTGTGCCTCTTTTTCAAAAGAGGCTGCAATTCTAGGATTATAAAGTTGATTTGAATTATCTTTTATCAGACTAACTCTGGTACTGTCTTCTTCCAAATTTTTGAAAACACTACCAAAAGCATTGACCTCCCCTCCAAATCTCCAATTAAGAAAAAGGGAAGCCTGGGTTTCACTTTCCCCCAGGCTATTGACCGTTTTAGAAGCATAAATATTAGTTGTAATGAGAGGAGAAATCCTCCAATTCAATGAACCTCTATAAGTATCACGATCATCCAGACTCTCATCTTGGTAGATACTTTTTGCAAAACCTAGATTCAAGGAGAATGTTTTATGCAGAGGAATCGATACACTTGATTCATAATTAGAGTCAATGAGATCGCCTGAACTCGTAGAGTTTTCTCTAAAATCGGAAAAGAATTTTTCCGCTCTTAGAACGAGGGCAAAAGCTCTTCTTACACTCACTCCAATGGGTTGATATTGCCAAGTCGCTGCAACTGCCTGCCCTACTTCTTCAGTGTCTGAGTTTTGAGAATTTGCGAGATCAATAAAAATATTCCCTACGCCAGTGATAAAGCCATTTGAAACACCCGCTAAATTATAATTGGTTTCAACCTGGCCGAAGCCGCCCAGCGTGTAATAATTATTAACTCCGTACTGATAGTACCCAGAAGTAATATTATCATCACTATAATCTCTTTCTCTATCTGAGTCCGTAAAAACACTTCCCGAGCTTAGAGCGAAATTCGAAACACCCTTTCTCAAAGTCGCGATAGAAATAGGAATATCGTAATCAATGATTTTCACAATTCCCTGGGCATCTTTTATTTCCAGGCGTATAAAATTTATTCCGTTTAATAGAGGCAGATTTGTTAATCGATAATTTCCAGCAGGTAAAACTTCCTGGCGATATAAATTTCCATTAACAAAAGTCTTTACTTGCGATCTTGAAGTAAGCTTTAGCTCCTCACTCCCCCGAGTGAAAGGTTGAGAATAAGGGTCTATTGAGAATTGTTTTTGAATACTTACTCCACCAATACTTTGAGAGTTTAAAAATGAAAAACTATTCGTGTAGATATCACCTGCCTGGATTCTTATTTTTTTTGATTCAATGTCCTTGGTAAGATTTGTATCTCCACGAAACCAATACCCCTCTTCCTCACTTGGATCTTGATAAAATCCTCTTGCACTTAGAATATACCCATTGAGATTAAAAAAGGAGTTTACGCTTGCAGAAAAGAAGTCTCCACCAAGAGCCTCATCTCCGTATGTCTTATCAAGGCTGTAACTTAAATTTCCAGCGAATGGTGCAGGTTCAATAGTTTCTCCAGCATATTTAGCTTTAAGATTCTCTCCCACGTCATAAAAGGTAGGTGCCAGCAATTTTTGATCAATCATTAAATTTAAAATAAGTCTTTCAGGATCATATTTTAAAGAAAAGGGTAATTCTGACGCTTTTGTCCAGTCAGCCTTTGGTACCTTAATCTGCTTTTTTAGAATAGCATTGAGTTTTGCGTAGTAAGTCTTCGTCTCCACAGCAGCGATATTATCTCCCTGCATGCGCACTAATATTTGACCTAACTCTTTATTTAGGATTTGAAGCTCGAGTGAAGACTCAACAAATGAATCACCAAATACTTTTTTAAAAAGATCTTGCTCTTCATCCGCCAATACGGTGGTGGTTGATGTGAGTAGGCTTAGAATTAAACCGTATAGAAATAGGTAAAGGAAATTATTAATCAACTGAAATTTCACCTTTAAATTTGTCATTTATTTTTTGTTTAAGTGTAAATTCAAAGACTCTTGTCTTACCTGCTAAGACATTATGTCCTTCCAGCTTTTCAAGTTCACCCTTTTTAAGTTTTATCGTTTTCTTACCATCAGAAATTTTGATTTTAACGTTTTTTAGGTATTGGTGTTTTGATCCAGAGTTTTCAAGATGAACCTTTAATTTACCTCCCAATGACTCTAGCTTAGAAACTTTTAAATTTGATTTAGTTTTTCCTGGATCAACATACAAAGCACTCATAAAGCGCATAAGCATCTTAATCCCCCCCTTTATTCCTTCACTTTTTTTATCCACATCAAGCGGCACTTGCTCTGCAATAATTCGATAGGATTGTTCCGTAGAAATTTTCTTATCTGAAACCCAATCAACACGGATACTTCTTTTTGCACCTTTAGGAACAATAAGTTGCGGAGGAAATATTTTAATATCTTGAGTATGAGGCAGCTCCTCTTTTCCATCAATAGCTTGAATCCTCTGGACTGCCTTGATGGTGATTGGAATCGTTTTGTCTGTATTATTATGGATTTGAAACTGAACCGATTTTTTGCCTGCTCCAAGATTGATCGTTTCGGTCATTGGACTAAATGTAAATGAGAAGAGTAGTGGCAAGGCCAGAAAAATTCCATATCTCACAAGGCGACTCCTGATTCGCAGAGGTTAACACTTACTATTATAATCTGATTAAGGTCTTGGTGCTAACGGGAGATGATTTCTATATACTGGAGTCTACCTGTCACCTGTTTGTTGACTTCGTATTTTGTCGGGTGGACATTTGATTTTAATGTAAAGCCATCCTTAGATTTTTTCTTGGTGTCCACTTCAACTAGACTAATTGATGCTGGAACTCTGCCACTGAGGTAAAGCACCTGACTTTTAGCTGCCCTGGCAGAAGTTGTAACTAGAAAAAATAAAAAAAAAGGCATACCAATCTTCATGGTATGCCTATCGGTTACTTGATAAAATTAATTAAGTATTAGTGAGCAGATATTGTGAAAGTAAGTGTGTCTTCGTACTCACCTTCTAGTAATCCTGCATAGTTAGCACTTCCTGCTAGAGAATTTACCACTACATCTTTGTCTACGTCAGCATAAGTAGAAGATGTATTTTGAAAAGTTTCTCCTGAAGCTAAGTTAACTGCGGCTCCATCGTATGTAATTCCATAAGCTACTTTTGAAGAAGCTACTGACTCGTGAACCAGAAAACCACCATTATCTGAAGATATCGAAACGTCGTATCCAGTTGTTGAGTTTGATTTTTCATTTACTGAAGCAACTGTTATCTCGTTAGAGCCTGTTACTACTGTATCTAGAGGTAGCGTCGTAGCCGCTGCATTTCCAGTTACATCGATCTCTAAAACTGCTGGAACAGTTCCTTTTAAAACTAAGGTTCCAGTAGTAGCTGCAAAACTAGAAAAAGAAGTTACAAGTGTTAATATTAATAGCTTTTTCATCTTTTAATTCCTCCTTAAAGGATTGATTACATGTATCTATAGAGCAATAACTATGCCAGAGTAATTAATTAGATTACGAAGACTTAGCTATATCTATACTATAGAGAAAAGTGCAGTTGTATTCTAGATGGACAATTTTTCACCATACAAAACAAATTATATTTAGTTAATAAAAGCCTCAGAGGTGGCTCGATCCCAAATCATCCGCCAATTTCCTTGATAGCTGCCATCAATTAGTGAATTAGGCTTCATCTTGGGATAAAGCTCACTATAGTTCATCACCTGACCAGGCCCAATTCGTCTTTTAATATGAACTTTTTTGAGCTCTCGAATTTTATTGATACCACTAGCTCCTAATAAGTGAGCAGCCTCATTTAAAGTTCTCTTATGATAACTAGCGACTCGCTCTGCTTTACTTGGAACATCTACCAGCTTGTAGAGTTCTGGATCTTGAGTCGCAACCCCCGTGGGACAATCATTACTATTGCAGCGAAGAGCTTGAATACAACCGACAGCAAACATCATGCCTCGAGCGGAATTACACATATCTGCTCCCATCGCAAATTTAGTCACCATAGAAAAAGCATCAGTCACTTTCCCACTCACAATAAGTCGCATATGATCTCTAATTCCTGCAGCGACCAAAGCGTAGTGAACAAAATTAAGTCCATCATAAAGTGGAGTTCCGATATGATTTGCAAACTCTCTCGGAGCGGCTCCCGTACCACCTTCTGATCCATCTACAGTGATAAAATCAGGATAAATGTCTAATTCAATCATGGCCTTGATGAGACAAAAAAATTCGACTTTCTTACCCACGCAAAGTTTGAATCCCACAGGTTTACCACCGCTCAACTCTCTTAATCGTTGAAGAAACTTCACCATTCCTTTTGGATCTGTAAAAGCACTATGAGCAGGTGGTGAATTCACGTCTTTTCCAATTTCAACGGCTCTAATATCAGCAATCTCTTGATTGACTTTTTTACCGGGAAGCATCCCTCCATGACCTGGCTTTGCCCCTTGAGAAATTTTAAGCTCAATCACTTTCACTTGATCCCAGCCTGCTCTTTCAGCAAACATGTCAGGGTTGAAAGTTCCATCTTTATTTCTACATCCAAAATAACCAGTACCAATTTGCCAGCAAAGATCTTCTCCATGTTTTTTGTGATAAGGAGATATCCCTCCCTCTCCTGTATTGTGAAGAAAGCCTCCCATCTTTGCCCCCAGTCCCATTGCTTCAACAGCTGTTCGACTCAAGGAACCATAACTCATAGCTGAAATATTAAATCTTGAAGCCATATAGGGTTTGGTACATTGGTGATTTCCCAATTTTATTTTTTCCGTTATTTCTGTGTGATGAACGGGCTGCATAGAATGTTCCATCCACTCAGCACCTGCGCGATAAACATCATGCTCAGTTCCAAAGGCTGAAGTATCAAGATCTCCTTTTGCCCTTTGATAAACCACACTACGTTGCTCTCTTGAAAAAGGAGTTCCATCATCGAAACGTTCAATAAAATATTGCTGAATTTCAGGTCTAATAGACTCGAGAAGATAGCGAAAATGTCCTAATACAGGATAGTTTCTCAGAATGGTATGCTTCTTCTGAACCATATCTCGGATTCCCAGTGCATGAAAGGGAATTACTATTCCATAGAGATAAAAGAAGCCCTCATGAATAAAATATCCTAAGGCGTAGATAAAACCCCAGGTCGGGACAATGGAAATAATAAACGCTTTTCTCATAATTAAATTATAAGTGTAATAAAGCTTATTAAAACAGGGGCTTACCTTTTTGGAAGTTTTTGCCTGCAAAGCCTAAAAACTAATTCAAAAAGTCCTAAAACCGACAAGATCTTTATGAATAATGAAGAAAATGTCATTCACTTAAAAGATTATCTAGACCACTCAGAACCGATTCAGATACTGGATCATGTAGAGAGCGATTTCTCCGCCATGTTTCCAAAAACTAATATGTTTAAAAGAGCGCTAGCACTCATAGTTGATCTTTCAACTTTAACTGTTTTAAATGTGGGTATTCACAATGGGTACAACCTTTTTGTGTCTGAATTTTTAGGTCCAGTAAACTATGAAAACCAATATAAGCTGATTCAAGGCGATATGGCTTTTTCAGCAACTATTTATCTTGTGCTCTATTTTTCATATTTTCTCTACTGTACATATATAATGAATGGAAAAACTCTCGGTAAAATGGCCATGGGATTAACTGTCATCAAGGAAAACTACGTCCATAATATGAAAGAAGATCAAATTCACTTAACATTTTCTGAAAGTGCTAAACGTGCAGCAGGTTATTTAGGATGCCTTCTCTCTTTTGGAGTCTTTTTTGTTTTTACATTTGCCTCCGAGGACAACAGAGGACTAGCAGATTATCTCTCTGGTTCAAGAACAGTATCGGATAAATGGCTGAAACAAATGCAAGAGTTTAAGGAAACTCAACAAGAGCAAGTTATCATTGATATCTCAAGACTTGATCGCGAAAAAGTCGCAGCTTAACTATCTAGGCTAATTTTCAATTCCTTCAGTTGATCCGCATCTGGAATCGAAGGTGCATGACTCATTAAATCTGTTGCTGCGTTTGTCTTTGGAAAAGCGATAACGTCTCTAATATTATCCGTTTGCGCCAAAAGCATAACCGTTCTATCAAATCCAAAAGCAAGGCCCGCATGAGGTGGAGTTCCATAACTTAAAGCTTCAACAAAAAAGCCAAATTTTAGTTTTACCTCTTCCTCGCCCATTCCAAGAACTTTAAACATCTGAGATTGAACATCTTCCTGAAAAATTCTTAATGATCCCCCCGCCATTTCATAACCATTGCAAACAAGATCGTAAGCCTCAGCTGGCATACCCTTTAGTTTTTCCGGATCACCAGACATAAAATCTTCTAAACATTCTTGTTTGGGCATCGTAAAAGGGTGGTGACAGGCATAAAATCTTCCGTCTTCATCGTCGTATTCCAGAAGTGGAAAATCATTAATCCATAAAAATTTATAATCACCTTTTTTAATTAATTCCAAACTATGACCTAGATGACGTCTAAGAGCATCTGCACTTGAATGTGCCACAGAAGGTTTCCCATCGGCACAGAATAAAAAAGTACCGTCAACTTTTTCCCCTGTTAGCTCTACTAAGCTTGCCAAGACCTCTGGTGTGATAAACTTTGAAACGCCACCACTCACCTTTCCATCAGAAAGCTTAAACCAAGCTACACCTTTTCCGCCATGAGGCTTCACAACATCAACGAGGGCATCTAGTTCTTTTCTAGAGAACTCTTTCATATTCTTGGGAACAAAAATCATTTTATTAAGTCCGCTGCCAATAACTGACTCAAAAACCGAGAAACCAGAACCTGCAAAGAGATCTGTGACTATATGGTGTTCCAATCCAAAACGAACGTCAGGTTTATCTGAACCGTACCTTCTCATGGCTTCATCATAAGACATAATTGGAATTTCAAAACTCTCGCCATAACCCCAAAGTTTTTTTACAATTTTTGTCGCTAGATTTTTTATGTACTCCTGAGACGAGAAGCTCACTTCAATATCAATTTGTGAAAATTCAGGCTGACGATCAGCTCTTAAATCCTCATCACGAAAACACTTGCAGATCTGAAAGTATTTATCTGTTCCTCCAATCATCAATAACTGCTTCATTGTTTGAGGAGATTGAGGAAGCGCGTAAACCCTTCCTGGATGAACTCGAGATGGAACAATATAATCCCTTGCTCCTTCGGGGGTAGTTTTATAGAGAATAGAAGTTTCCACTTCAGTGAAGCCTTCTTCATAAAGAGCTAGCCTTGCATCTCGCATTGCATTTGAACGTACAGAGAGAATATTTTGAAGCTTCTCAGATCTTAGATCGAGATAGCGATACTTAAGTCTTAAATCCTCTGTAGCATTAATTTTTCCATGAGGAAGAAATGGTACTTCGCTTGCTTGAGAGAGGATCTCGAATTCTTTAACACTCACTTCCACTTCTCCGGTGGACATATTGGCATTTTTAGCTGAATCCGGTCTTGCGCGAACAGTACCTTTCACCTTAATAACAGATTCTAGGCTCAAAGCTTTAAGAACACTAAGATCTCCCGTAAATTCATCAAAAGCTAATTGCGTGAGACCAAATTTATCTCGAATATCTACAAAGTGAAGTCCACCTAGGTCTCGATATTTATTATTCCAACCACAGAGAGTGACTTCCTGCCCAAGCTGAGACTTAGATAGTTCTCCACAATTATGAGTTCTCATATGACCGTTTAAATTTGTTGTACTCCCATTATGGTTGCCCATTTGGATCTCCTCGTATTAAAATGCGATGATGATCTTTATACCTCAAAGACACCTTTCCTTCATCTTTTTTTTGGTCCTAACTCTAGGAGTGACCGCCTGCAAAACAGAGGGGACAGAGTCAAGTTCATCTCACTTGAAATCCTATCCAACAAAGACTTTGGTTCTTGGTGATCAGAAGGTAAAAGTCTTCATTGCAAATACCGATGCCCGTCAAAGAAAAGGTCTCTCTACAATTAAATCAGAGGACTTCCCCGGAGACTGGGGAATGCTGTTCCCTGAAGAAAGTATGAGGCTTAGACAATTTTGGATGCCTGAAACTTATTTTGACCTTGATGTTATTTTTATGAACGATGATTACTATGTTTTAGATATTCACCGAAAACTTAAACATTATCCCAAAAAAGGTGGCCGTCGAGGAGTTGATGTTCCTCTTTCCAAAGAGGTCTTTTCGCAGCATATTCTTGAAGTTCGCTCCGACTCACCTATTTCCGCAAAGATTAAACCAGGAATAACTCTGAAATTTATTGATTAATAACCTATATTTTTTTCAAAATTAAAGCTCTTTAACCCTATTTTCTCATTCTTAAGCTAGATTCAAGAACTTATTCTAGGAGTAAATAGATGAAGCTTATCCTTTTAGTCTCTTTAACGGTTATTTTCTCAAATCTGGCTCTTGCATCCATTGAAAAAATAGAAAATGAATTTAAAACTTTAGGTCTCAAAAATGTATCCGTATCAAAAATCAGACCAACACGATTACAGAACTTAAGAGAAAAGGAAGATCGATATTATTTAGAAGTTAAATTTGGAAAACTGACTCGTACTGAGTTTGAAATGCTTAAAAATAAATTTGGGCATTTTTCACAAGTGCCCTACTCTTCTCGCCGTGATTACCAATTATTAGATTTTCTTCACCCAGCAATGCAAGCAGTAGCTAACCAGACTTTTAAAAGCCAGTACAGTTCTATGGATGGATACTTCGACTACGAGGGAGACAACATACCAGTAGAACTTTATATGTTAGAGAGAAATGGAATTGGATCATTTACAAATTGCTGGAATACTACCTTAGAAATCACTAGAATGCTTACTCCCCATGCCAATCTCTTTGAACAGACTTTTCACATGTATTGGCCGGGTCGTTGGCAAACTGATGATCTTTTAAACAATGAAGATTACGGGCAAAAAATATCTAGAAAAGATTTAGAGTACGGTGACACCGTAATAGTGAACTCGATTGAGCATGCAATGGGAGGACTTGATTATATGCTAAGACATACTGCAATTGCTCTTACCCCTAACCTTGTTTTTGAAAAGACCGATGCAGGAGATAATGATGCCTACAGAATCTCGCTATTAGAAGACGTCATCCAAAAATATGAAGGGATTTTTACTGTCGAAGACGAGCTTCAGATTATTTATAAAAAACTCTCAGATAGTGAAAAAGCAGAAATTCCTACTCCGGTTGCTGGTGATATTTTCGGAGCTGAACTTAGAGAACTTGCTCAAGGACACTTTCCTCATGTCAATTTCAATTCATTGTCCGTTGGTTGTGAAACACGAATGGGCGGGGGATGTGATCAAATTTTAACTGAAGTCCACAGAGCAGGAGTAAGGATTTACTCGCGTACAGGAAGAGGTATTTTATTAGCGCCTCAAAAGGTACTCCGAAGATTTCAATCTTTGTAAAATTATTTAGAAAAAACTACGAGGTATTCATTCGGTGCTATGACACCCAAATGCTCTCTTGCCATCTTTTTTTGATAAGCTGAAGATGATTTTATTTTTTTAATTTCTTTGATGAGCTGAACATTCTCTTGTCTAAGCTCTACTAAAGTTTGCTCTCGATCTTGAATGGTTTTTTCCATTTGGTGATAATCTAAAATCCCACTATCCATGAAAAACAAACGCAAAACTAAAAAACCTGCGAGCAACCAAGCAGACTTAGTCCAACTCAGTTTAGGAAAACTATACCAACGTTTCGTTTTAGCAGTCGTTCCAATATACTTCATCTTAGGTTTTGCTGAGTTTGTCTTTCGCTTGGATCTCTTGGGAGGATTGAATTCTACCTCGTCAAAGCTCGTCGCGACGCTTCGACGAGGAGATTTGAAATATTCTTCATCTGTATTATCGTCAAAATTTTTATCAAAAACGAATTCCAAAACAATCCCAATAAGTAACTGATTTTATTGTGCTTTTTATAATATTTTAAATCAGTTATTAATTCAACACAACTCGCCATAAAAAGGTGAAAAATTTACCCCCCTACTCAGGGTTTGAAAGAAACCATGGACTATCTCAATCCCACAAGTTAGATAAACAAATATGGAAGATTTAAAAAGTTTTTTTGAAAAGTTATCGGACATGGAATCAGAGCAACTGATGAGCGTTGTTGAGGCTCATTTAAGTAATGATGAGATTGAATTATTCGTGGATCATATTGAAGACTTTTACGGTGTTGAGGATGATGAAGAATTAGGTATGCTCGCTCAAATAATGATTACTGGATTTTTAGCTGCGAAACAAACTCAGCAAAACTAAATCTCTAAGCGACCTTCGACTTCTCGCCAAAACCCTCTTAATGTCGCAAGCTCAATCAACGTAAAGTTAGCTTTTTTAAGCGAGTCTAGATAGCCTTCAGATTCAGAGGACATCTCCCAACGTGCCAGAAATTCAAAAAGATCAGGAGAAACCTCTCCCTGAGAGAATAGCTGCACCAACCCTTGAAAATTTAAATCTTTGGGCTCATCTGTAACAATCGATATTTGACCGTATCCGCTTGAAAAGTTTTTTAAAGGAAATAATTTTTGAAAATAACCACGCATTTGCAGAAATAGGTTTTCATAAACTTTCCCATCACCTAGAGGTCCAAGTTTTATCAGTCTGTTAAGTTTTTCTGTATGTGAGAGTTTAAAATAAACTTTAAGCTCTCCTTCATTTACAGACATCCACCATGAATCTCCCGGATCTGAAACATTAAATACATTTTCTTCATGCAAAGGAAACCTCTTATTAGCTAGATTCAACTTAATCGATCTTGCTAACTTGATATTATCGCACTCAAAAAACTGAAGTTTTCCCGCCTCGATAAGTTCTGCATCTAACCTAAGATTAGGATAAAGATCAGGGTGCTTTTTAATATTTTTGAAGTCTGCACGAATATTTTTTGAAGGCAGAACACGAACGACAAAAGTAGAAGCATTTTGTTGAAGATGATAGAGAATTCCACATGTCTCAGGGACTTCATCTAAGCTTTCATTTTGGGCCATGAATTGAGAAAAAAACTTCTTTTTTGAATGTTGTTCAACATCTTTAAAAGTTTCCTGAACCAAAAAACTGATATCATCAAACATAGCGCTTCCTTGCTCTACCATAAAGTAGGTATCAATTGGAGAATGATCAAAGCAATTAAATGACTAAAGTCGAAACCGATTCCATCTGGCATCATCTTTCGAATAGGGTCAACCATAAACCCAGCCGCTTTTTTTACGTAGAGTCGCCAAGGCTCTCTTTCAAATTGAGGAGCCCACGACAAAACAGCGTCCGCAATAATAACGAAAGAATAAAGTTCAATAGCAAGCCTAATCATTCCCATGTTCAATAGTTTAAAAATATTGAAGCGGGATGGCAAATAGGTTAAGCCTTTTTAAAAGTTATTAACATCACAAGAATTTGCGGCTTAACCTATCAACCTAGGAACTTCCGACGGAAGTTCCCAGTTAAACCTAAAACGGTTTATAGTTTGCTAAATAACTCGCAACCGTCAAAAGACCGACGGATCCCCAGAAAACTTTTACGGAATGTTGTGGAAAACGTTTAAGTGAGATGTGTCCGACAGCTCCCACTATAGTCCAGATAGCAAGTTTTAGGTAGATCCAAACAGGCCAACCGCCTCCTTTTCCAATCCCTAACCTTGCCATCAATCCAAACCCACCAATTAAAATAAGGACTAAGAAGATACCTGTGCTAATTTTATCCATTTTTTCGGATTTTGCAGCGTAGGCGGCTTTAGCAAACATAGAAAAAAAGAGAACGATGGATACCACATGAACAATTTTATAAACTTGATAACTAAGCATTCAAAAACTCCTAGACTTTGGCCAATACGGCTTTAAAAAGATTCCAAAAATGCTCGACTGTTGGAATCAATACTCTTTCATCAGGAGAATGTGCCCCCATAATAGTTGGACCAAATGAAACCACATCTATTTCTCCGATTTTATCTCTTAGAATGCCACATTCAAGACCTGCATGTATAGCTTTGACTTGGGGTCTAACCTTATGCATTTCCCGATATATATCAGAGACATCATCTAAAAGCTTACTATTACGATTAGGCTTCCAACTTGGATACTCAGAATGACTTTCAACCTTGTATCCAAAAAGATCTCCAAGAGTTTTGAGTTGATCTTCAATCGCCTTAACTTCCTCTCGATCAAAAAATCTCAAGGAGGATTGAATATAAAACTTACCTCTTACCATCAAAAGACGGGCAAAATTATTGCTCATTGAAACGAGCTTCTCTTCTAGAGAGTCATAGGCATGGGCCCCATGGGGAAATAAACTGATCAAAGCCATTATGTTTTTTTGATCTTTTGCTGATAAGACTTCTTTTGCAGGAGCAATTGCTTCAAAAGTAAATTTAAAGTTTTGATCATCCTCAGGTAAATAGCTTTTCCATTTTGCTTGAGTCTGTGATGCCAAGGATTGAATTTCCTCGATATTGATACCTTCTTTAAGCCCTAAATGAGCAAAAGCATCACGAGGAATAATATTGTGGGCTTTTCCCCCTCTTATCTCTGAAATCTCAACTCTGGAGCCTAATTTTTTCAGAATTTCACCTAAGAACTTAATCGCGTTTCCTCTTTGCTCATGTATATCCAAGCCCGAATGTCCGCCAATGAAGCCTTCAACCTGCAGCTTAAAGAACTCTTGTGCGGTTGAGGTAACCAATTCAAGATCCTGGGTCATTTCGTAATCAATTCCACCAGCGCAACCAATATAGAGACTTCCCCACTCTTCAGTATCTAAATTAAGCATTTTTTTAGCACTCAAATACTTATGTTCTAAACCAAGCGCTCCATTTAAACCGGTTTCCTCATCAACAGTAAACAACAGCTCTAAAGGAGGATGAACGAGATCCTTATCTAATATAGTCGCCACCGCAGCAGCGCATCCGATACCATTGTCCGCTCCCAAGGTGGTACCTTTTGCCTTTAGCCATTCTCCATCCACCTTTGTTTCAATGGGGTCTGTTTGAAAATTAATCTCTCTGCTAGGAAGAGCATCTGTCACCATATCAATATGATTTTGAATTAATAATGGTTCATCTTCTTCTCGTCCGCCCTTTCCCGGAACATAGATAATAATGTTTCCGGCGCTATCTACCTTGCTCTCACAATTATTTTTTGCGGCCAAATCGAGTAAGTATTGGCTGATTTTTTCTTCCGAGCGGCTTGGCCTTGGGGTTTGAGTAAAATCATAGAAAACATTCCACAAAAAAGATGGATTATCCGGATAATTTTCAGGTTTCATAATACCTCCTAGCGAGTCTCTACTTATAACGATTTCAGCTATTTGTCAGGTCAATTCTCCTTTTAAACTGGTAATGTATGGGCTAAGATTAAGCTTATGTTGAAAGTCTTCCTTTTATTTCTACTTAGCTCTTGCTCACTTTTCATGTCTAAAAGAGATAGGTTGATTCAAACTGAAATCTTACAGAAATTATCACAAAAAGCTCCCCAACTAGCTGAATGTGCTAAAAAAAATCAGCTATTTGAATCTCTAAATTCAAAAAGAGTGAGAGTTGTTATGCAAATCTCTATAAATGCCGATCGCCAAATCGAAAAATTTAAGATGGATGATCCAAATTACCCCGAAAACTTTGTCAATTGTGCCTTCCAAATAGTGGATTTGATCTCCTACCCTCAAATAGAGAATCATGAGCTTTTGGAAGTTGAACAACCTTTTATTTTTTCCAAAAAATAAATAAGTCTTTCTCCAAAAATTCGAAAGTTAAGTCATATTTTTTTGCCATCCAACCTATTGTGATCTCACTGAATAAGGAAATATGGGTTGGATCTAAAATATAATGCCAGTTTTCTCTGTCCTTTGATTTTTCGGGCGCTATTCCAGAACTAACTATTAAAAACCCGCCGGAATTTAGGTGACCCAAAAGATTTTCGAAGGTCTTTTTCAGTTCATTTACGTGTTCTAAAACTTCACAGCAGGTTATAAAATCATAGTTTTCATTCCAAACGGCTAAATTATTTTGAAAAAAAGGATCAAATCCTTTTATATTTTTAAATCCTTCTTCATTTAACAGTTCTATCAGCATCGGATAAGGCCCTGAGCCGAAATCTAAGCCGTTTTTCGTTTTATCTTTAACAAAATTATTAATGGGATTTATGAGACGATAGAGAAAGTTTAAATAGCCTTTAGAGCGAATTGAATTATCGTGCAATTCATACCGAAGTTGCTCTTGTGCGGGGACAAGAACATCATTTCTATTCACAAAAGTTAAATCACACTTAGGACAAATTAAGTAGCGCTGATCAATACGACTAAAAGCTTCTTTTGAATCAGTTTCACATAATGGACACGCATTATTCATGAAATTTGGTTTTTTTCTGCTTTTATCCAACCCGTAATGGCGAGTTTAATTGCTTTTTCCACGGGAATATCAATCGGTGTCACTTGAGAACGATCAACAATTGTCGTGAATCCACCCAACATATAACTCATAGGGATATAAACAGCGATTTTTTCAGAGCCTATAGATCCCTCTGGTAAATCAGAAAACTCTTCTCTCGTGACTAAACCGATACACTCAATTCCGATCTTATCTAGTTTGACTAAGACGACTTTTTTCATATTCTCTGGCCCGTCTCCTCCAAAAAGAGAGATCAAGTCACGAAGAGGAGAATAAATAGCTTTGATAAATGGCATTCTTTCAAATTGATTGATGAAAAAATTTATGATTTTTCCCGTAATTAGATTATTAACCAGAACACCCACGGCAATCATAGTAACAAATGTTAAAAACAAGCCAGACCCTGGAATATATAGTTCCGACCCGATCAAACCTTTTAACATTTGGCCAAAAACTGTCTCAGCTTTAACCAATATTATGACTAAAAGATAAATTGTGAGGGTGATTGGCATCACCACGATCAAACCTTTCCAAAACAGTCGACTAATAATACTCACTTGGTTTCCTCCAAAAAAAAAGGGGACCCCATAGGATCCCCTCTCTATCATAAGTTAATTACTTATAATTACTTCTTTTTAGCTACTTTTTTCTTTGTAGCTTTTTTCTTAGCAACTTTTTTCTTAGTAGCTTTCTTCTTAGTAGCTTTTTTAGCTGCTTTTTTCTTAGTAGCTTTTTTCTTAGTTGCCTTCTTTTTAGTAGCTTTCTTTGCAACTTTCTTCTTAGTTGCCTTCTTTGCTACCTTTTTCTTAGTTGCTTTCTTAGCCGCTTTTTTCTTAGTGGCTTTTTTCTTAGTAGCTTTTTTCTTAGTTGCTTTCTTCTTAGCTACTTTTTTCTTTGTTGCTTTCTTAGCAACTTTTTTCTTAGTTGCTTTCTTTTTTGTTGCTTTCTTTTTTGTTGCTTTTTTCTTAACTGCCATAAATTTCCTCCCAGAAATAAACGCTTCAATTGAAACAATTTTTTTCTATATACTTTTTAAGGATAATCAGTTTTTTTGTTTAACGCAAACAAAAAATACTGATTTTAAAGCAATTTCGGATTGAAACTGAAATAGCTTTAAAGTTTTTTTAGGTCCCTTCCGAGGGCAATCACATTTGTTTTTGTTCTAAAGCTTTTACCTATCGATGTTTCGAAGATTTTTAAGGACAAAAAAATAGGGAGAATTTTTCTTATTCTCCCTCTGAAAATCTTAATTTTTAAGCTATTTTTCTAGGAAATTTCTTCAACTTTGTGCTTAGAAAAGGTAAATTTCACCTCATTTTCTTCTAAATCAGCCAAAACTTTTCCTCCATTTTCCAGTTTTCCAAAGAGAACTTCGTTGGCCAAAGCTTTCCTTAACTTTTCATCAATCAGTCTTCCAATAGGTCTTGCTCCCATCTTTGGATCGTAGCCATTTTCAATAAACCACGCGACCAATTCTTCAGAAACTTCCAAATAAACATTCTTTTCTTGCAGTTGATTCTCAAGTTCAATGATGAATTTCTCCACAATAGACTTAATATTGTCCTTACCAAGATGATTGAAGTAGATAATTGAATCCAGTCTATTTCTGAATTCCGGTGAGAAGTAATTTTTAAGAGCTTTATCCCTCTTAGCAGTATGACTTCCTTTCTTGCCTCCTAGTCCGATACTCCCTGACTCCATTTCAGTAGCACCAGCATTTGAGGTCATAATAACGATAACGTTTCTAAAATCTGTCGTTTTCCCATTTGAGTCGGTAAGCTTTCCGTGATCCATCACCTGTAAAAGGATGTTAAAAATATCCGGATGAGCTTTCTCTATTTCATCTAAAAGTAGGACTGAGTAGGGATTCTTATTGATCTTTTCAGTTAAAATCCCTCCTTCATCAAAGCCAACATAACCTGGAGGGGCTCCAATGAGTTTAGAAACCGAGTGCTTCTCCATAAACTCTGACATATCGATTCGTTCAAAGTTGATTCCCATGGTAAGTGCCAATTGTTTGGCGAGCTCTGTTTTTCCTACTCCGGTAGGACCGGCGAAAAGGAAATTTGCAATAGGCTTTTGTTCGTTTCCAAGACCAGATCTTGAGAGGATAATAGCATTGGAAACCTTCTCAACGGCTTTATCTTGTCCGAAAATAAGGAGCTTTAAGTCTCTCTCCAGATTTCGAAGTCTGTCTTTCTCTGAAACGCTAATACTTTTCTCTGGAATACGAGCAATTTTGGCCACAATATGCTCAATATCACTTTGAAGTACCGCGGTAGGTTCTTCTAGTTCTTTTCCACTATTTTTAATTCTTATATAAGCTCCGACTTCATCAATAACATCAATGGCCTTATCTGGAAGTTTCCTATCTGTTATGTGTTTATTAGCAAGCTTAACGGCATTTTCAATTATCTCGTCCTTATAGGTGACATTATGATGCTCTTCAAATTTAACCTTAAGTCCTTTTAGAATTTCAATCGTATCCGCTGCACTTGGCTCTATAATATCAATTTTTTGAAACCTGCGAGTTAATGCCTGATCCTTTTCAAAAAACTTTCTATACTCATCATAGGTGGTAGATCCCATACATCGTATTAATCCACGAGACAGTGCTGGCTTTAAAAGATTTGAAGCATCCATACTCCCAGCATTAGTAGATCCAGCTCCAATAATATTATGAATTTCATCTATAAAAAGGATACAACCGGTTTCTTCATTCTTTTTTTCTATCGCCTTGAGGATACCCTTTAATCTCTCTTCAAAGTCACCTCGAAATTTCGTTCCCGCTAAAAGGGAAGCCATATCTAGACTATAGATTTCAAGTTCAGCGATGATTGAGGGAACTTGACCATTAACAATCATTTGGGCCAGTCCTTCAGCAATAGCTGTTTTTCCGACACCAGCATCTCCAACTAATATCGGGTTATTTTTTCGTCTTCGGCATAAAACTTGGATTACTCTTTGAAGTTCATCAGACCTCCCCACTATAGGGTCGAGCTTCCCTTCCCGAGCGAGCTCATTTAAATTCGTTGTGAATTCCTCTAACATATTTGAGGTAGACTGTTCTCCAGCAAGAGGATCCACCTGAGAAGGCTCTGAACTCACAGAATTTGACATAGGTTTATCCACACTATGAGCAATCTTATTTACGATTTTAAAACGCTCTAATCCATTCTTTTGTAGGAAATAAACCGCGTGGCTATTCTTAGCCGAAAAAATGGCCACTAATAAATGAACCGGTAAAATTGAATTTTTACCTGAACTTTGAACGTGAAGAGCCGCTCTTTGAATAACTCTTTGAAGCGATAGACTAATTTCTGGTTGATAAAAAATACCACTTTGATTGGCAATTCTTTTCATTTCTTCATTATCAAACTGCTCACCGGAAAGCTCGTCGATATCTTCTTGTGTCAAAATACTGTGGTTAGCAGGATCAGCAACAAACTTCTCCAGATCTTCTTCAAGTTGGACAATCTGTCCATCACAGTCCTTTATAAGCTTTCGTATATTTTCATCAGTTAACAGCGCCAGTAAAACATTTTCAATGGTCAAAAACTCATGCTTTAAATTATTCGCTCTGCGAATAGCTTTATTGAGTAAGACTTCTAATTGTGCACTTATCATAAAACACCTCGTTACATTTAATATGGGGACGATTTTACTAATCGCAAGGTTCAATCGAACTTTTTAAAGGATGTCCCTTACCTCGAGAGTATCGATTCACCTTGGCAGATTTGCTCTCAGCAACTTCAAAAGTATATATTCCGCAAATACCAACACCGTCATTATGTATTTTCAGCATGATAGAATGAGCTTCTTCATAGTTTTTTGAAAAGAATTTCACCAATACATGAATAACAAATTCCATAGTTGTATAGTCATCATTGTGCATCACAACTTTGTACATTTGTGGTTGTTCAAGCTTTGTCTGATCCGCAACTGCAATACCTGGGTCTTGTCCGCCTGACTCTTCATCTGAACTCATTTGAATATTTAATGGCAATCTTTTCTCTGGCCATCTCTGCTGCATGACATACTCTCTTTTTTGTTTCATCATAACAATTACCTATGACTGATTTCACTCCTATTTTAAACCGGATTAAAAAAAATAAGAACCGATTAAAATCGTACATAAAAGACCTAGGTCTTGAGGCTTACCGACTTTATGACCGCGATATTCCCGAGTATCCTTATATCATAGATGTTTACGGTTCAAAATTAGTCATATTTGAAAAAGGCAAACGTCTAAATGACTACGAAGACCAGAAACTAAAAGAAAAGCACTTAAAGCATATTACTCAAGCTCTCAATCAATTGTTTCCTGAATCTCAGACGATTATTAAAGAGAGAGTAAAGAATAAAGGAAAAAGCCAATACGAAAAAGAACTTAACTCAGGTAATAAATTTATTGTTCGGGAAAAAGATCTAAAATTTGAAGTTAACACAGATGATTATTTGGATTGTGGTTTATTTTTAGATCACCGTCCACTTCGCCTGCAAGTTCAAAAAATGGCCGCTGAAAAAAGAGTCCTTAACCTCTTTTGCTATACGGGTTCTCTCTCAGTTGCCGCAGCATTTGGATCAGCCAAGCAAGTTTGCAGCGTAGATATGTCAAATACCTACCTTGAATGGGCTAAACGAAATTTTGAGTTAAATAGAATAAATATCGCAGATCATATTTTCTTAAGAGAAGATATTGTAAGCTGGTTGCCTCAACATATGGACCGCTACGAAATTATACTTTTAGATCCTCCTAGTTTTTCTAACTCAAAAAAAATGGAAGACATTTTTGATGTACAAAAAGATCACCTGAAGTTGCTCACCCAACTTAGTAAAAACCTCACTGAGAAAGGTACACTCTATTTTTCAAATAATTTGAGAAGTTTTAAATTAGATTCAGACGTTTCAAACATCTTTGAGATAAAAGATATTACCAAAAAATCTATCCCCCCCGACTTCAAAGACCAAAAAATACATCAATGTTTTGAACTAAAACTGAAATAAAAAAGACCCTTTGTGAGGGGAAAGCACAAAGGGTCTCTTTATTTTAAGTTGCCAACTAATTATTAAAGGGGAACTATAATTGTCTGGCACTTCCTGGTCTAATAATCTGACCTTCTGAAAATCCTGTCGCTCTACCTCTAGAGGGAACGGGAGCCGGATCACGAGGTCTTTCTTCAGAAATTTCTCTACTGGTATCATCAGAAACTTCGTTTAAAAATCCTACACAAGAAACTTTTACATCAGCTTTAAAGGTATCTCTTTGTGCAGAAACTATATCTTCAGAAGATAAATCGCAGTTCTCACCTGTAAAGAAACTAGCTAGGCCATCTCCTCCAAGGTCTGCATAATCAAACTCGACTTTAAACTCTACATCAAATTCAGTTTTACCACTTCTATCAAAACTGTATCGAGCCAACATCTGACGACGTCTTTCGCCCTCCACAGTTAGATATTGCCCTTGTCTGGGCGCCCTAACCGAAAGTGTAAGTTGGTCTCCACCTGGCTCGTTAGGCCCATTGTATGATATTCTCAATACCGCATTATTTCGAAGCTCAACTCTTGCATAGGGAATTTCTCTTTGTTCAAACTCGGAAATTGATGCTTGGTCGTTTCTTAACATCACGATTTGATAGTTTCTATAAATACATGCATTGTCAGCATGAGGTACGACTCTATCGAAATGCAGATAGGTTCGATCTCCTTGTAATGCATATAATTGAAACTGTTTATAGACAGTGCTTTCTTCTAGCTCTTCAAAACTTCCAAATCTTCTACTAGCATCGTTACCATCAATTTCGTAGGTACAATTTACATCAACTGTATTTTCATTGGCTTTGGCACTTGATAGTACTAAAAGCATAGCTGTTGTCAGGAATACGGTTTTCATCTCTCTCTCCAAAAAACTTTTTTCTTGATTGGTATTCTTATCTGCAAGCTAAATACCAATACTTTTTTCGTTTTTTCAATACCTTAGCTTGCTCAATACGTTTAAAGTCTATACGTTGATCACTCTTTATACATTTTTACCTTAAGTCCTCTACAGTTAAGTTCCCCCAACCGCACCTAGGATTCACGACTTGATCTAGAAACTCTTGATCAGTCGCATACTTAAAATAAGCCGTTGTATCAGGATTGTTCGTATTCTCCCAAATCATACTTTTGGGAACATGACAGGTCCTCCCCTGATATGTTAGGGTCGCCTCATTTATTCTCTCATTTTGATTAAATGCAACGCTGTAAGTATGTTCGGGAGTTCCAGCTCGCCTATCGGCTCTTATCATGATTCCAGCACCTTGATATTCTAGTCCAGCAAAATTTCTTTTATGTCTACTCTGTTCCATATCCATAGGGGATTCCTCTAGGACACCGCCGATAATGGCACTAGTAAGCGCATCAAAAAGCAGTATTTCTTCATTTGGAAGTGTTACCAGATGAGCTGCCGTATCACAGTTTTTTCCCGTCATAACAGATCTTACCGACGGTAGCACATCTCTAGGAATGAACATGATCTGAGTTTCAAGTAGGTCATGAGACAGTCTTCCGGAGAGACCGGAGTTGTCTGTGACCTCTAGATTAATATCCTGTTTAGATCTTTCTTCAAAATTGAATTGAAATACTCTTTGAGAGCCATTGGGTGCAGTTCTTGGATTGATCGCATTTTTAGATCTATTGGTAAATTCAAACCCGATAACATCTCCTTCGCCATCGATCGTCGTCATAACACCACATGCTGCATCTAGGGCCCTTACTCTCTGAAGCGCTTCCTCTGGCATAGGAAAACCAATTTGCCTTCTTAAAGCAGAAGCTTGATCGCAAGCTTGTTTATTTATCTCAATAACTCTCGTGCTTCCAAAGTCATTTGGATCGAGTCTTAACGGTGTTGCTATTTCCGGCAACCTCTCGGAGCTAGTCAGTTGATCTCGTTGCTCTTGAGTCTGCGATAATGCATATGTGCTTGAGAAAATAATTCCACAAACGAATAACCACTTCATATTTCTCCCCCATTTTTCAAAACTAATACTATTTAATGTGCAAAGCTCATTCCAAAATAGTTTTATCATTTCTATAAGTTAGAGGAGTTGTGTTGTATAAATTTCACTAGTGTCTATTTTTTAGACGGACCTAATTTACTCTATTTAAATTCTTTCTTTATCTATTTCTTCTCCGAGCACAAGCTTCATCTGAACCCAAACATACTCTCAGAGTAACAATAGGCAGACTGCCCGCACCAAGCTCAAAATCTTGCCCCGGTCTTTTTGGAAAAAACATATCTCCGTATATAGAGACCTGATAGCTTACACGATTATCAATATGATCCCCATGAGTAATGACAATATCATTCGCTGAGGGATTTAAGTCTTTAAAATATTCTTTTGGAACCCAAAAAATTCCACCGGCCAAAGTGGCGAGGCCATGACTTAAACCTCGATCTCTCAGGAAATTTGCAAAATTATTGGCAATATATCCATGACACCACCTATTAGCGATATTATCGTGAATATGCCGAGTAGAACAAGTCGTATCCCCTATGGGATCTCTTGAAGCTAATAGAGCTTCTCTTTGAGTCATACCGAGAAATCTTTCGGAATTGTCTGCTCGTACTTCTCCAATTGTATTATCACTCCCAAAATTATCAGTCGGAAAATAATAAAATGTTCTATAGCCTGATTCTATCGTATCACCCTCAGAGCCTGTGAGCCCGCTCCAAAACCTAGGGTTTTCTGCCAATGCTATTAAGTCCTCCGCAGCAATAGGACCTATGAATTGCTTTTGACATACTTCATTTGAGTCTGAAGTGTTGGTAGTAGGAACCTCACTTAAATCGAATTCAATTGCCATTAATTCCAAATTATCCGAAGAGGCAAAAACATTAAAAGTGATAAAAAATATAAGAGCTAGAATTTTCATAGCTTCATATTACCACAGCTCACCGATCTCAAGCTATGGCCACTGGTTGAATGTTACCAGATGTTACGGCTTGATCTGTCGAAACAAAAAAGCCCCCTCAAAGAGGGGGCTGATTTATTTGCATTAATACACCAAATCCTGTGCGCCTCGCATCCGCTTCGGCTCTGGTGCCACAGGCACCCGGATTTGGCGGTAGATTTACGTCACGTAAATCTACTCCTTAACATTAAAACCTTTAAGCTTCTCAGCTAGAGCTGAAGTTGTTGCCGTTTCATCTTGCTTATAATCCGCAACATCTGCGTTATCAGCATTCTTTTTAGAAAGAGCAATTTTCTTTTCTGCTTTATCAATAGACATAACTCTTGCTTTAACTTTATCGCCAACTTTAACCACATCTTCTGGCTTCTCAACTCTTTCATCAGAAAGCTCAGAAATATGAATCAAACCTTCGATTCCAGTTTCTAGTTCAACGAATGCTCCAAAGTCCGTTACACGAACAACTTCACCTTCAACAACTGAACCAACTGGGATTCTTTCATCAAGTTTCTTCCAAGGATCTTCGTCAAGTTGTTTAATCCCTAAGCAAAATTTTGAGTTGTCAGCATCAACGATTAAAACAGCAGCTTTAACTTTGTCTCCGACCTTAAATTCATTATTAGGATTAATATTTTTCTTAGTCCAAGAAACATCTGATACGTGGATAAGGGCGTCTACGTTTTCACCGAGATCAACGAATACACCAAAATCAACGATAGCTTTGATTGTTCCTTCAACTTCCTTCCCTACTGGATATTTCGCAGCAAGCTCATTCCATGGATTATCAAGAAGTTGTTTTACCCCAAGAGAAATTCTCTTATTTTCAATATCTACTTCAAGAACCTGTGCTTCTAAATTATCACCGACATTGAAACCTTTGATAGGTCCTTTTGGGTTGGTCCAAGAAACTTCAGATACGTGGACAAGTCCTTCAATTCCATCTTTTAGTTCTACGAAAATTCCGTAGTCTTTAACAGAAACGATTTCACCTTCAACCTTAGTTCCAGGAATGTAAGTTTCATTCGCTGTTTCCCAAGGGTTTGGTTGAACTTGTTTTAGACCTAGAGAAACTCTTTCTTTAGAAGAGTCATACTTAAGAATCTTAACATTGATTTCGTCACCAACGGCAAGAAGGTTTGAAGGATGCTTTACTCTTCCCCATGACATATCTGTAATGTGAAGAAGTCCATCAACACCACCAAGATCAATGAATGCACCGTAATCAGTAATATTTTTTACAATACCTTTTACGATCATACCTTCTTGGATCTGACCAAGAGTTTCGTCTCTTAGCTTCCCTCTCTCTTCAGCAAGGATGGCACGACGAGATAAAACGATGTTTCCACGTTTTTTGTTAAATTTAATAACTTTAAACTCCATTGTTTTACCAATGAATTTATCAAGATTTTTAGTTGGTCTGATATCAATTTGAGATCCAGGTAAGAATGCCTTCACTCCGATATCAACTGAAAGTCCACCTTTAACCTTAGCGATAACTGTCCCTTGAACTGGATCACCTTTTTCACATGCTTCAGAAATTTTATCCCAAGCAGAAAGGATCTCAGCTTTGTCCTTAGAAAGGACAAGGTTTCCTAGATGAGATTCTAGTTTTTCAAGATATACTTCAATAGTATCTCCTGTCGCAATTTTTAGACTTCCGTCATAATTACGAAATTCCTTCGCAAGAACGAGACCTTCTTGCTTGTAACCAATGTCTACAGTTACATAATCATCAGTAATATTGATGACCTGTCCTTTGTAAACTTCACCCTCAGAAAAGTTTTGAGAGCTAGACTCTTTAAGAAGGGTTTCAAATGCCGAATCAGCTTTTGCTTCCTCTGCTCCTTCTTGTTCAAATTCAATTCCCTGCGCCCACGCAGGAAGTTCCATTGTTGTTGACATAATAATTGTCCACCTTTTAATTTTCGATAAATCCGCAACTGCAGATGAGGAGCTTTTATAGAATTTTCAAAGATTTATGTCAACTCGAGGGACTCTTTTCCGAGGGTTTACGGTGTCTTTTTGAATAGGCGTTTTCATAGCAAAACTGAAAGGTATCGGCATAGGTATCGAGACCATGAATTTTTATAATTTCGTCAGAATAATCTTTGAGCGCGTTGCGATATATAGGGTAATTATCCAAAATTTTTGTCAATTTCGTGCGAGCCTCTCTAATATCGTTTTCAAAGTATGACTCCCCCACCCATCGGTACTTAAACAGAAGGCTCTGGCGCATAGCGGTGCGGGGAAATAAAACAGGTCTCCCATTTATAAGAGAGATGATTTCAAAATCATTTAAAGGCTCATCAAAGGCTAAACCAATCAAAAGATCAATCGCACGAAACTCATCCATCTTATTTTCTAACTGATAGAGAAAAATATCACCTTCATAGAATTCATAATCGAGCTCTTTAAGAACTTTTTTCGCGCGGTCCTTTTGATAAACTCGAGGACCTAAAAATAAGCTCATGCTTAAATCTTGATACTTCTCAGTATTATGACTTTTTAAAACGCGAAAGACTTTTACGACATAGCGAAGTCTAGCTAACTCAGCCATATTATTTATGACACAACCTATTTTTTGAGGAACCTCCCGATCAAGTTCACGTAAATTGAGCTCAATTCCTCCTCCCAAATTTTTTATCTTGTAACTTTGAATATCAAATGTTTCTCCAACGAACTCTTGAATTTCATCAGATAAGGTAAAAATATAGTCCACTCTTTTAAGAAGCCATCTGGCAATATAGTTGTGATAAATAGAATTTACATTTTGATTCAAAGTAAAAAGCAAGGGAGTTTGTGGATGCCGTTTTAAAAGAAAGGCTGACATCCACGTGGCCATTAGTGAATAGCAATGAATAATATCGTAATCATTTTGCTTTATATGCTTTGAAAGTTCTCGAAAAAACACTATGTCAAAAGAGAGGTTAAATCTTATTTTAGAAATATATACCCGTTGGATATCTTCTTTCTCACACTCCCTATCTAATTGAGAATTTTGCAAACAGAACACGACTGGATTACATCCAATTCCCCGCAAAAAGATACAATCAAAGAGAATTCGACGTTCTATTGTAGACCATTTTCTAGAGGTACAAATGAGAAGAACTTTAAAATCTTGAAGGATGACCTTTTCGCGCACCATTTTATAAAGAGTACTTCTCGATCTCGCCTTGCACGGATCCTATTTTTATTTCTGCTTCAAACTTTAGGAAGACTCTATTCTTATCGGCTGAAAACCAAAAAGTCATAGATCCTCCCTTGATTGTTTTTCCTTTAGCCTTAGTTTCAATTTCAAGAACGAAAGCATCTTTTTCACCAATCTCTGTTTTAATTTTATCTGTTCGGCCTGTCTTAACAAAGAATTCGTCAACTTCACCTTGATTCGTGAGTGGGATTCTATAACTTGCAGCTTTTTCAAGGGGAAGACCTCTTAGAAAATGCAAAATTGAAAGGGGATCTTGAAAGTATTTCGGAATAGGTTTTATTTTTTTCTTCTTTCTCGTCTTCTTTTTTGAAACCTTTTTATATAAAGAAATTGTTTGAAGTTTTTCTAAATCAAATAATTGTAGATCATCAATATTATGATTACTTTCTCTCTGGATGAGTGAGAATTTTCGAGGAAGAAAATCAACCTGTCTGACTAGTGAGTCACAATAATCATCGACTTCATAGAGATAGGAATAATAGCTAGAAGTTTTAACTCTCGCATTAAAGTGATAAACAGCATCCTCCCCAACCAGACCATGGGGCTTAGTTGTTAGAGTAACCTTTCCTGTATTTACACCCAAATAGGTAATATTGAGAACTGTTGTTTCTCCAATATTAACGACAGGCTCAAAGTCATCCCAAAACTTAGCCGAATCTTTGTCAAAATCTATTAATCGCTTTGGAAAGTCTTCCGGATAAGGAGAAGTTGCTACCTGCTCTTCTTCTTTTACCTTGGCTTTTTTTGCTTCAGTTTTTTTCGACTCTTTAACAAGAGGTTTTTTAGAAGGCTTAGGCTTGATCGTTTGTCTTTTTGGTTTAGATATCAACTGTCCAGGCATATTGAGAGCTTCTTGAACTGCTTTTGATGTTGGTCTCACAGGAGCAGGAGGGACTGGAACTTGCTTGACTTCAAATTTTGCAGCTAAATCCTCATCGACTTCAAAATCTTTCATCAATTTTTCATTTCTTTTTTCAGCGTTGCCACCACCCGAAAAAAATTCATTCCACGAAAATGAAGAACATGAATTCAAAGCTATGAGGGTTAAAAGTATAAGGAGAATATTAAAATATTTCACTTCTCTATTTTAAAGGAAAACTAAGCATAATCAAGATTGAGAATCTTCTTTAACTGACCAATAAGCTCCGACTCTCCCGATAGAAATTTAATTTTTATTTGAGCAGAGAGTATTCTGGCATCTTTTGTGACTTTCTTAATTTTCACCATATCTTTCTCACTCGTTACTATAATGGCATTTTCCTTTACACTTTCTAGGAGAATGTCATTTATATCCTGATGCGAAAAAAAATGATGATCCGGATACACCATCTTTTTAACGATTTTTGAACCGTAGCTTTCCAACAAATGATAGAAAGACTCAGGTGATGCTATAGCGGTTACAGCGACAACATTTTGCCCTTGTAAACTTTCAATCTCTTGAACTTTATTGTCAAAACTATCATAAAGACCTGTTGGAGTATAACCAAACTTACCAATGGGAATATCTTTAGAATGATATCGTTTTAATAGATTTAAAAGAGATTCCAATTTTTCTTCGCTGGCTTGATCGGCCCTACTGATCAAAATAGCATCGGCATCTTTGAGCGCACTTAAACCTTCCCTTAAATATCCCATGGGAGCAACTTGGTACGCTTCCAACGGAAGAAGAGCATCAAATAAAACGATATTAAATGAACGATAAAGTTGAAGGTGTTGAAATCCATCATCTAAAAGGACAACATCAGGCTTTAAGGAGGGAAAAAACTTTTTTAAATTTTCTGATCGTCTCTTCCCTACGACTACCGCACCCTTTTTCATACTCTTTGCAATCAGAAGAGGCTCGTCTCCAAACTCCATCGGATTTGTAAGAAAGCGTTGACCGCCTTTAATGATGCCAGATCCATGCTCCATTTTCCCCTTATAACCACGAGTTAAAACAAACAAACTCAGACCATAGCTTTCAAGTCGATTCGCAAGCCAGATGATCATGGGAGTTTTACCTGTACCCCCAAATGTAATATTTCCCACCGAAATGATCGGAACTTTATAATAGTCTTTTTTCACGATTCCATATTCATAGAAAAATCTTCGGACCCTATAAGCAGATTCCCAAATCTGTGAAAGTGGATAGAGAAAAGATTTTTTAATAAGATTTTTTTGCATCTTTTTCATTCTAGCATTGTCTTAAATATTTAGGAATTTTGTTTTAAAACTTGTCCCATATACTCGGAAACTGAAAAGTCATCTCCCGTTAATAGTGTCGGAGTCTTCATAAGTGTTTGTGCCACTTCATCGTATTTTTCCGGACTATTCATCCAGATCCTAAAATATTTCAGAATGCCATATCGATCTGCCTTGTATTGGATCAATTCTGGAAAGACCATTTTTCCATGAACTATATTGGTAAGACTCGCGGGCCCTTTGTAAGGCACAAGTAGCCCTAGTATAAATTCTGTTAAAAGTGAAACTTGATACAGTACAATAGTTGGAACACCAAAAAGTCCAGTGGCTAACGTGACCGTCCCACTCGCAGCGATACAGATATCGGCCCACTGCAAAGCTTCTGGAAGCGAATGAGAACTCCATTCATTTCTATATTCTAGACCTGAATTGTAATGATCCTCATTTACAGATTCAGACTTGACTATACCCAGCTCTATTTCAAAATTATCTTCCCGAATAAGCTCTACGCCTCGAGAAAAGATAGGAAGAAGTTTTGAAACTTCTACATTCCTACTACCCGGCAAAAGAAGTATCCGAATGGCTCGTCCTTCAATTTTTGCATATGACTTTGCTTTTACCTGTTTAATTCTGTCGCCGTACTCAATCATCAGTGGATGTATCACCCCTTTGACTTGATTGACTCCACGGTCAAAAAACCACTTCTTCTCAAAAGGTATAATAGTGAAAAGAGTATGCACTGTTTTTTGTAATGTCTTGGCCCGCCAGGGCTTCCAAACCCAAGCTTGAGGCGCAACATAATAAAGTACATCAACTCCTCGGGCCTTTAATTTTTTAGCAAGCTTTAGATTGAAGCCTTGAAAGTCAATAAGGATAGCCGTTTTGGTCTTTTTTCTATCAACTTCACTTAAAATCTCATCCATAGCCTTATAATAGAAGGGGATTTTGGCAAGAACCTCTGAAATACCGATCCCTGAAAAATCTTTTAAATGATAAAGCAGCTTCATATTGAGTTTTTGAAGCCTGTCTCCCCCGACACCGAAAAATTCCACATTTGGATTTTCTTTCATAAGTTCTGGAAGAAATGTCATCGCATGATCTTCACCAGATTTCTCTCCGGCAATCACCAAACAGCTAGACATCAATCTCGCTGCCACTCACCAAACTTTGGAGTACTTTACTTACGTAATAGACGGCCTTTTTGCCATCATCATAAGTCACCATTTCGGGTACATCATTAAGGATAGAGTGATAAAACTGCTCTTGTTCGATATAAAGATGATCTCTTTTTTCATAGTCATGAGTTTTAACATAGGACTCATCATCAAACTGAGTATTAGTTCCAAAAGATATTTTGTTAGTAAAAAGATCAACGTGAATACAACCATCAGCTGACATAACTTCAAGCTCACGAACTTCTTTAGTGTGATTTCTTCCTGAAGTGATAATGGCTTGGTCTCCATTTTCAAACAGAAAATGACTTGTAACGTGATCCCATTTATCTGTTCGAATCTTATGTCCAATAGAACGAACTGCTTGTGGTTGAGACCCAAGAAGAAACAACATTAAATCGATATCATGAATCATAAGATCTTGAACTACGTCTACATCCGTCGCTCTTCCCTTAAAAGGGGCAAATCGATTAATCTTAAAAGTTCTTGGTCCCTTAATGTCCTTAATTCTAGGAGCCACTTCATCCCATGCTTGATGACATCTTTCTGAATGCCCCACTTGAAGTTTTAAATTTTTAATCAATGGTTCTAGAGATTGAGCTTGCTCAAAAGTTGAGCAAAGTGGCTTTTCGCAAAAAACATGTTTCCCCTCTTTTAGACACTGCTCTACTAACTCAAAATGAGTTGAAGTAGGTGTGACGATAACAACAGCTTCAATATCATCCATCACTTCATCTATTTTGGAGACGACCTTAACACCCGGATACATTTCTTTAACTTGCTCTTGATTAAAAGGCTCGACGATTGCGACTAGCTCACATGTTTCTAAGGCTTGCGCTTTTTGAGTGTGCCACTTACCTAAATGTCCATGTCCAATTATAGCGACTTTGACTTGTCTCATATCTCATTCCTTATGACATAAATGCTGGAAGACCTATTTCACTAGCTAAAATGAATTCTGAAATTTCTTTGACGATGGGATTATCGCCATATTCTTCCATATTTTCAGGGTGATTAACAAAAGCTCTTGGGCTAAGAGCCGAAGCCTCCATCATTCTGTAGAAGTCGATAACCTCAGAGATCTCTTCTTTTGTGTAGCCTCGACGTTTCATCCCAATGATATTGACACCCTTAAGCTTTATTCTGTTTCCAAAGGCTGTACAGTAGTGAGGGATGTCTTTATCTATTGCACTTGCAGCACCTATAAAAACACCATTACCAACATTACAAAAAGGAGTGACTCCACAAGCTCCTCCCATTTGAACGTAGTCACCAAGTTTTACATGACCGGCACACATAGTGCCGTTAGCCAGAGTTACGTTATTTCCAATCTTACAATCATGAGCAAAATGAACTGCAGTCATAAAATATCCATTGTCTCCAATTTCAGTTTTATGATCCTCTTTTATCGTTGCTCTATGAACTGTACAGTCTTCACGAAATAAATTTCCATTTCCTATAATTGTCTCAGTGGGTTGTCCTTTATAACTTTTATCCTGAGGGGGAACCCCAATTGAGCAAAATTGATGAAATTCGTTTTTATCTCCTATGGTCGTGTGTCCCTCAATCACTATATGGGATTTCAGAGTACAATCATTTCCAATTTTTACGTTTGGACCTATCAGACAATACGGACCAATAGTACAATTCTCTCCAATAATTGCACCTTCTTCAATAATTGCTGTCGGATGGATTCTTGAGCTCATTATGCTTCCTTTTGAACGATATCTAATTTCGCCATAAAACTTACTTCTGAAACCTTCTTTCCTGCATGAAAAACTTCGCAATTATAGCTTGCCAAGGTTCCTCTACACTTTTCCATGACAGCATGAATCTCGAGTTTCATACCAGGATAAATGGGTTGTCTAAACTTCGACTTATCACAACTTATGAGAAGAGTTTCGACTTTAGTTTTACTAAGATCGAGGCTCTTCATCGCTAACGGAGTAAAAGCTGAACACTGGGCCATCATTTCAATTTGAACAACTCCAGGGAGTATTGGGTTTCCGGGAAAATGTCCTTTTAAAATTTCAAGATCATCTCTCACTGTAAATTCGCAGACGACTTTAGTTCCCACGAGTTTTCTCGTATCAGTATTAGTAGGTTCATCAATCACTGCCTGAGAGGGAGTAATTTCTTTAACTGAATCAATAAAGAGAAAGGGAGGTCGATGTGGAAGAAAACCAATTACTGCATCTCTGTCCAAAAGCATTTTTATACCTTCTTTTTTGCAAGCCTATTTAAGGTAGCCTGACTTTTCAACCATTCTCTTAGAGGTCGCGCCGGGTGTCCAGCAACAGTTTCACCTTTTTTTATCCGGGCATTTGCACTAACTGCAGCCCTAGCCGCGACCTGAACACCCTGCTCCAAATGTGCCGAAGGAGCGACTCCTGCCCCTGCACCAAATGCACAATAATCCTCAATGACTACGCTTCCCGCAATCCCAGTTGTCCCACAAACAATAACATTTTTTTGTATTTCAACATTATGAGATATTTGAACGTCATTATCGATTCGAGAAAAGCTTCCTATTCTGGTGGGAGAAAAAGTTCCAGCATCAATCATGGTATTACATCCGATTTCTACATGATCAGCAATTTCGACTCCGCCAATATGCCAAATTTTCTGATGGTGCCCATCAAAAAAATTGTAACCGAAGCCATCGCAGCCAATAACTGTTCCACTATGAATTCGACAATTCTCCCCAATCTTAACAAAGGGATAAATATTTACATTGGGATAAACCAAAGTACCCTTTGCAATCTCAACATGAGGCAAGATGACGGAGCCTGGCAATATTTTTACTCCAGGTCCAATTTTACATGAGTCACCTATAAAAACACCTTGCGCAATTTCTGCATCTGGATGAACCTCAGCTGTTCCCAGTTGCCTGCCATCAACAAAATAATTCAAATCAGAAAACATCTGATCGTAAAATGGTTTAGAGAGCTTGCACATTGCATGATCGACATTTTCAACCGTAGCAACCCAAGAAAATGATTTTTTCAGTTTTTCTTGGTGCTCTTCTGTCAGTTTGAGCCATAGGTCTTCTTGAACTACGACTCCTACTTTGGACTCTTCCATTTTCTCCAGAGCCTCGATGATCTTGAGCTTGTTAGCGAAGAGCAGACTTCCTCGAACTGGTTCCTTAAAATGAGAAATGGTCTGAACAATCAGACCATCTTTATTTCCCTCTAAAAGCTTAAGTGAGGAATCTAATTTTATAAGTGATTCAAACTCAATCATTACTTCGAGTGCTTCTTATCATAGGCTTTGATAATTTTTTCAGTAAGATCGACTTTCTTGGCAGCATAAATAGGAGGAGATGCACTAATCTCAAAAGTTAACTCAACTTTTTCTTCTTCTGAAACTTTATCAATAACTGGCTTCAATTTATCTAGGATTGGTTTTTTAAGTTCCGCCTCTTGCTTTTGGATTTCAGCTTGAAACTGTCTCATTTTCTCACTCGCTTCTTGGCGTTTTTTATTAATCTCTGCCGTCTTTTTGGCTTTTGCAGAGTCTGATAGAACAGCATTTTGCTTTTGAAGATTCTCAATTAACTTCTTTATATTCTCTTCTTCATCTTTTAAAACTTTTTGCTTTGACTTGAAGGACTTCTCAAGTGTTTTATTAACATCTTTCCCCTCTTTAATTGAAGAGATAATTTTCTGAATATTTACTATTCCTATTTTGACTTCGGCTTGTGCCGCCGAGACCATAAATACCATTGCTAAAATTAAGATTGCTCGCATACTTATACTCCTTAAAATAATTGTCCAATATCAAAGTGGAACTGTTGTCCTGCAACACCTGGAGGTGGATCAATAGGATAACCAAATTCGAAGCGTAGAACTCCAATTGGTGAGAACCATCTAAATCCATATCCATAGTTTTGTCTTAAAATTAAATTATCAGGGTCAAATTTTTCAATAACATTACCCACATCATAAAAGATAACCCACTTTAAGCCTGCATCAGCCACCAGTGGTTGCTCGAGTTCAAATTGACCTAGCATAGAGAAAAGTCCACCGACATTGAAGTCTCTGAACTCTCCTGTGACTCTATCTTGTAGGTTCTCTTGAGGTCCGATATCTTCAAAATTATAACCTCTCATATTTCTTGAACCACCCATCTGAAATTTTTCAGATCTTGGTAAAGCACGGCTGGTAGTCTTATATAATTGATCAAACTTTAAACGTGAACGAAAGATAAGATCTTCGTAAACAGGCTGATACCATCTTCCGTCTAAAGAAGCCTTTGCCCACTGTTGATCACCATAGAAGCCTGCATATTCCATTGAAAAGTTGATAAATTGCCCATCTGTTGGCTCAAACACGTTATTTCTTTCATCATAGCGAAGCGATGTTCTCACTGATACGGCGGTACCGTTTTCAATATCCTCATCGATACTAGGGTTTCTCACGTTATCAATTTTGGTGACCTCATGCCTAAGGGTCATAAAGAGTCTAGTGTATTCAAAAATAGGATATCCAACTCTAATATCTCCCCCAGATCTTACTTGGTTAAATGAAGTCACAAGCCCATTTTGAGTTCGATAAATATCAGCCCCTGCAGTCCATAAGGAGTCCAGGAAATAGGGTTCTGTGAAACCTAGATTATAAGTCTGTTGAATTTCAGAATAAGAGACGTTTAAATTTAAGTTTTGACCTAATCCTCTAAAGTTATTTTGTGCAATACTAGCTTGAAAGAACCCTTGAGTGGCTGTGGAGTAACCGGCCCCAAGTGAGATTTGTCCCGTTTGTCTTTCTTTTACAGAAATCTCAACATCAAGAACATTGTCTTTGCCTTTTGGAGAAACCGTATTAAAAATAACACTTCCAGGCTCAAAGAACCCAAGTCTATTAACATTACCTTTCGAAATTCTAAGTTTACTTCCTGAGTATTTCATTCCTTCGTAGATACGAAGTTCACGACGGATAACTTTATCACGCGTTTTGGTATTTCCTTTAACACTGATTTTTCCAAAATAGGCAATCTTACCTTTTTCAAAAGAATAATTGATATCAACCTTATTCTCACCAGGAACAATCTGGAGCCTTCTAAGCACGTTGGCAAAAGCATAACCTTTATCTTGGTACATTTCGGTTAGAGCTTGTATGTCTTGCCGAAGAACTTCCTCTGAATAAGTCTCACCTGAAATAAGCTTGATTTTCTCTCTCATTTCATTTTCTGTGAAAAGAAGCTCCCCGTTAAAAAAGATATTATTAACTGAGTACTTAGGACCTTCTTTGATATCGATTGTAATGAAAATCCATTTTTTGTCTTCAGATACAGTAATAATAGGATTGGCTATATTGACCTGAAGATAGCCTTTGGATTTGTAATAATACTTAAGTTTTTCAATGTCTGTTTTAAAAAAGAAATGCTTAAAACTTCCAGAGCCACTTAGCATTGAAAAGTAGCCCTCTTCTTGAGTCGCCATAATAGACTTAAGTTCACTATCAACAAGATCGTTATTACCCAAGAACATGATTTTCTTCACCATGACCTTGTCAAATTCCGTCACCTTAAAAACGAGGTCGAGTCCATTGAATTCATTTTTTTGAAGATCATAGGTAATCTGTGCAAGATAGTACCCTTTCTCCTCATAGAACTTTTGTAACGTAACGATGTCTGCCTTTATGGTATTAACGTCAAGAATATTAAATTCTTTCGTTTTCATTTGCTCTTTAAGATCATCACCTGAAACTTCGTCGTTACCTTCAAAAATTATTTTTGAAATAATTGGTTTTTCAATAACTTTGATAATAAGGGTATTTTTTCCTTCGATCTTTTCTTGATGAGCCTCTACAGATTCAAAGTACTTCATCCCGTAAATATTTTTGATATCATCACGAAGCGTATAGTTATCTAAAGTCATCCCTTCGCGTACTTTCATTTTTTCAATAATAGCTTCGGGTTCGACTTTTTTGGCACCTTCAACTTTAATGTCTTGAACGACAAATATCGACTGGAGGCTTCCGAGATTTGTATTGGCCTGAAGTGAAAAACTGAGGAAAGCCAATCCAAACAGGTATAAAAGTTTAATCATCCAATGACCTTAATAAGTTAACTAACCATGCGATTTTAGCCAATAATCTGACCATCTTCAATGGTTATTTTGTGCTCAAAACTGGCGGCAACTGAATTATCATGCGTCACAACAATAAGTGTAGAGCCTGCTTCTTTTGCCAGGTTCTTAAGCATTGCAATGGCCACTTGTGTATTCTTAGAGTCTAAATTTCCAGTAGGCTCATCACAAAGGATAAGCTTAGGACTTAAAGAAATTGCTCTTATGATATTTACTCTTTGCTGCTCTCCTCCTGAAATTTCAAAGGGATATTTTTTTAAGCAATGAGTTATATTTAGCTCTTCAGCATATTCTAGAATTTTAGCCTTTATTTTCTTTTCTTTAATTCCTGCAATTTTCGCAGGGAGTAAGATGTTCTGCATACAAGTCATCGATGGGAGCAAGAAATGGAATTGAAAAACAAATCCGATAAATCGATTTCTCATTTCGCTTAACTGTGCGTCATTCATTTTCGTGGTTTCTTTTCCTGCTAGAAAAACTTGACCGCTTGTCGGTCTTTCGAGCGAGCCCAAAATATATAAGAGAGTTGATTTTCCAGAACCAGAAGCGCCCTGAATCACATGATTTTGCCCCTCAAAAATATTTAAGTTTATATTTTTTAGAACCTCAGTTTGTCCGTAGCTTTTTCCAATATCGTTCATTTGGACTAGTATATTTCCTACTGAGCTATTCACAGTTTCTTGTTCCATCAACTAAATTCCTCTCTCAATCCACTAAGCAGCGATTTCCCGCCAATTTTTTTAATGGTAAAAAAACCAACAATTAAGACCCAAACCAATGATAGACCATAAACCATCAAATAATCGTCAATTTTAAGTAAAATATTCAGCTGGCTTAGTTTATAAATATCACCTGGTAGTTGGAAAATAGGCAGCTTGAGAATTAGATTATCTAGGATGAGAACTTGTCCGAAGGCGAGAACGACGGAAACCAACCAAATCAATGCAAGCATGCAATACCAAAACCTTGTGAAGTTCATCATACTTAAGCCTAAAGCTCTCAGCATAAAAATGTCCCTTGCTTTTATTTCAGAAATATACATTTTAAAAGCAATAACATTGATAACTGCCACCAGCACAATCAATTGAAGAGCAAGACTAATCGTATTTCGTTCAATTTCAACAGCATCTAATAACACCTGGTGCTCAGCCCAATAGGTATTAAAGATATAATCATCTCCATAGGTAACGGAGATCCTATTTTCTACCATCTCTAGGGAATTTGAATTTTTAAGTTTTATTAATCCCTCGTTGGCGGTAAAGCTTCGAAGATCTAGAGTTTGTTGTAAAGTATCTCTATTTAAATACATAAACCGCATATCTTTTTCAAAGATACCGTGTTCAACGATCCCTGCCACAGTGAATTCCTTTAGGATGGCGCTTCCCATTTCTCTCGCTTTTTTAGAATTAAAAGCAAGAACTATGGAGTCTCCTTTTTTCATTTGAAATTCTCTTGCAAATTCTTTTCCTATAAAAACCCCTTGATCTAAATCTGAAAGCTCTAGTCCTGAGACCTGTGCAAAACCTTTAGGTTCAACACCTTTAACAAGAACACCTTTACTCTTCCCATTGGCCAAAGCAAAAGCTTCAATTTTAAGAATATGAGTCGTTGACTTGATTTCAGATTCATTTGAGAGTTTATTATCGATTTCGTCCATAGAGTAAAATCCACTTCGAGCTTTCATAATGATGTCACCATTACTTGTTGAAAGTGCTGATTTGAGTTTTAAACTATAGCCATTCATTAACCCGACAGTGGATAAAATAACGGCAACAGAAAAGGAAAGACTGAATATCGTTCCAAGTAGAAATCTTAAAGCAGATTTTTTATCAAGAATTATTCTAAAAAGCGAACCTAAAGGAAGCTTTGTCATTCACTATCTTTGTGCTCAAAAAAAGTCTCTTTTTTAAGCAGTGGAAACAAAATAACGTCTCTAATAGTATGAGAATTAGTTAGGATCATGACAAGTCTATCAATTCCAATCCCCTCACCTGCAGTTGGAGCCATCCCATATTCAAGTGCTCTAACATAATCATAATCTGGATCACAAGCTTCATCATCCCCGCCGTCTTTGAGCACAGCCTGATCTGCAAAACGGCCCAATTGGTCAGTTGGATCATTAAGCTCGTTAAAGCCATTTGCAATTTCCCAGCCGTTAATGAATAACTCAAAACGGTCAACATACTCTGGATTTTGTTCATTTCTTCTAGCCAGTGGAGAAATTTCAGTAGGATATTCTGTGATAAAAGTCGGCTGAATAAGTTTTCCTTCAACAAACTCTTCAAAACATAAATTCATCAGTTTGTGAGCACTCAATCCATCCAATTTTTTAGGATCTATTTCTAAATCTTTTTTAGATTTTAAAAGCGCGATCATTTTTGCGGGATCAGCTAGATCTTCGTGAGAAAGACTTGTGTGCTCGACAACTGAATCCTTCATAGAAAGTCTTCTAAAAGGAGAACCAAAATCTATTTCATTTTCTCCCCAAGTTATTTTCGCCGAACCAATAACGTCTTTCGCAAGACCATGCATTAGCTTCTCTGTAAAATCCATAAGGTCTTCATAGGTTTGCCAAGCAGCATAGAATTCTACCGAGGTAAATTCTGGATTATGTTTAAGTGATAAACCTTCATTTCTAAAACATCGGTTCATTTCAAATACTTTATCGTAACCACCTACAATAAGACGCTTTAAGTGAAGCTCTGGAGCAATCCTCATAAAAAGCTCCATATCTAGGGCATTATGATGAGTATTAAATGGCTTAGCTGTTGCACCACCGGCCACGGAATGCATCATAGGAGTTTCAACCTCCATCCAGTCATCTTGATAGAAAAATTCTCTTATATAGCGAACGATTTTTGATCTTGTTCTCAGCTTCTCACGAGACTCTTTAGACATGATCATATCCACATAACGCATTCTGTATTTTAGCTCTTGATCTGTTAGACCGTGAAATTTTTCTGGAAGTGGACGAATAGATTTTGCCACGACTTTAAAATCTTGCGCTTCAAGTGAAAGCTCACCCTTATTGGTTTTAAAAACAGTTCCCTTCGCCCAGATCATATCTCCATAGTCGCAGAGTTTATAATCGGCAAAACCACCTTCAGATGTGACATTCTTTTTTACGTAAAACTGAAATCTTGTTTTTCCATCATCCACTTGAATAAAGGCTGCTTTTCCGAAGTCTCGAACTAGCATCGCTCGACCTACCAACTCGTATACTGGAGTTTCTCCGATTTCTTCTTTTTCTTTATCGCCATAAAGCTTTACTAATTCAGCAGCAGTGGCAGTTGGCTTCACTCCATGTTTGTAGGGATGAGATTCGGCTGCTTGCATTTTTTCACGTTTTTCCAATCGAACTTTCATTTGTTCATTGAATTGGTTTTCCCACTGCGAAATGTACTTATCTCTCATTACTTAAGCCTTTAAATTTAAATGGAACGTAAAGCAATGTTATAACTCTGTATGCGCTTGTCGTAAAGAATAAGAAGGGCTAACTGGGCGTTGCATTAACCTTCAATCGTCTATCTAAGGTTTTAGCTCCAACAAGATCGCCCCAAACATTGATCATGGTGATGGGGTAATCCCAAAATCTATCCACAAGAAGATAGATACCAATTAGCTCTAGCGGAATTCCAGTCATTTGCATCACGGCTCCCACCATCATTAATCCCCCACCTGGAATTCCTGCAGTACCTGCAGCTGAAGTCATAACGAAAATAAAGATAAGGCTTTGCTGATAAATGGTGAGGTCCATTCCTGAGTACTCTCCCAGAAAAATCACAACTAATGACTGATAAAGAGCCGAGCCATCCATATTCAAAGTTGCACCAAGCGGAAGAATAAACCCAGCGGTCTCCTTACTCACATCTGCCTTTTCTTCTAGAACTCTTTGGGAGACTGGGAGCGTAGCAGCGGAGCTCGCGGTTGTAAGCGCTAGTATGAGTGCTTCTCTCACATGTAAAAAGAAATTTAGAGGATTAAATCTACCGATAAAAAAAGCGACCGCTGGCAAAGAAATGAAAGCGTGCACCACAGCCGCAACCGATATGGCCAAAAATAAAGATCCTAGTCCTTGAAAGACTTTGGTTTCAGTTTTAACCACAATAGCCGCTATAAGAGAGAAAATTCCAATAGGTGCTATCTTAACGATCCAAGCAATTACCTGCGCCATCAAATCTTGGATTGCCTCTGAAAACTCAATGAGTGTTTTTCGTTTTCCTGCTTCGATCTTGAGTGAAGCTAGACTTACAATAATAGTGAAGACAACAATCTGAACTATATTGCCTTCTGATAGAGCATTGAAAAAATTTCCTGAAAAGAAGCTTGTCGCTATATCACCAAATGAAACTGAAGCGAGCTTACTTGGATCGTAATGTTGAAAGGAGAAACCATCCGCAGCCTGGAACTGAAAAGCTGAAGCTACCATGAGACCGGTGATCGCTGCCATAGCACTTGTAAGAAAATAATAAGCTGTTGTCCCAAGTCCCAATCTTTTAAGATCTGGTCCTTTCAGTTTAGCTATGGCCAAGAAGACTGAAGTCACAACTAAAGGAATAATCAACATCTTTAAAAGATGAATAAAAATCTTTCCGAGGAACTCAAGATTAATCGCCACTGACGGAAGATAAAGACCAACAATAACACCGAGGGTGGCCATTAAAATGGTGACAATTTCATACTTCAGTTTCATTCGACCTTATCCACAGCACGCCATTGTAAAAAGGCTTTCATAAAATCATCCAGATCACCATCTAATACTTTTTCAGCATTACCTGATTCAAAGTTAGTCCGATGGTCTTTAACCATTTTATAAGGATGTAAAACATAGGAGCGTATCTGCGAGCCCCAGCCTATTTCCTTTTTACCTGCTTCCACCTCAGCTGCTTCGGCCCTTTTTTCCTCCATCGCTTTCTCAAAGAGTCTAGACCTAAGAATTTTAAAAGCCGTTTCTTTATTCTGAAGCTGACTTCGTTCGTTCTGACAAGTCACAACAATTCCTGAGGGATGGTGAGTAATCCTAACGGCAGAGTCAGTGGTGTTTACAGATTGTCCACCTGCTCCTCCGGAGCGATAAACATCTATTCTGATATCTTTATCTTGAATTTCAATTTCAATAGAGTCATCAATTTCTGGGGAAACGAAAACAGAGGCAAATGATGTGTGCCTTCTTGCATTTGAATCAAAGGGAGATATTCTCACGAGTCTGTGTATTCCCGTTTCAGACTTTAAATTTCCATAGGCAAAATCACCATCAACGGTGAAAGTGACAGACTTAATGCCTGCAGAGTCTCCATCCTGATGATCCATAACTGAAACTTTATAGCCCGATTGCTCAGCCCATCTCGTGAGCATCCTAAGTAGCATACCTGCCCAGTCACAAGACTCGGTTCCTCCTGCCCCCGCATTGATAGAAACAATAGCATTATTAGGATCAGTCTCTTCACTTAGAAGCGATTGCTGTTCTGCTTGATCGAGTGCTGGTTTTAGCTCTTCAAATAATTGAAGTGCCTCTGGAATACTATCAGTGTCGCCCTCATCCACAAACTCGCAAAGGGCATCGAAATCATCGAATATAGTCGCGACCTTTTCAAATTTTTGAACAGCTTGATTGAGGACGGATTTTTCTTTTTGAATTTTAGCAGCCGCACCTGCATCTTCCCAAAACCCTTCTAAGGTCTCAAGCTCAGATATTTCAACTAATCTTTGATTTTTCCTGTCAACTTCAAAGTGACCTCCGAATATGCTCTAAAGTTTCACGCATATTGGATACTTCGGTTCTATATTCATTTAATTTGATTTTTTCACTCTCACTCATGCTTCATACGCTAGCATGAGTAAGAATTTATTGTCTATCGTTGTTGTTGCATTTGCTGCTGCTCTTGAGGCCTTTGCTGTTGCGTTTGCTGTTGTTGCTGCATTTGTTGCTGCTGTTGCATTTGCATCTGCATTTGCTGTTGTTGAACTTCCTCTACATCTTCTGGCCTAGCCAATAACAGCAGTCGAATATCCTCAGGTAGTTGATCCACTGATGTGGGAACTTGTCCACCTTCAATTGGAGGCAACTCATCATCATTTTTTTCTACAGAGCTAGAGTCTGTATACTCAAGTCCAAACATTGAATATAAAGAAGGTACATAAACCTCTTGAAAGCCGCGTTGCACTGGTATCGTTTCTTCATCCCGAAGTAACTCGCAGTCAAATGGATCTGCTAAGGCAGCAGGTGAGTTCTTTCCAATAATTTCTAGAATTTTTGCAAATGTCATTCTATCCGCGTTGGCACGTCTAAATCTTACAGGCCTTACTAAGAACTGAATCAAGTGAACTCCCGCTCCCGCAGCTCTTAAGAACGATCTTACTCCATTGATTTCAGGAATCTCCGGAACTTTATTGTACTTAACCATGTATTGAAAGATTCCATAAGAAAACCTTTTCATAAATTCTGGTTCAATCAAAGCTTCAATCGCTGGTTTGTAAACAGTATAAGCAGTATCAACCTCTCTTGATTCTAATATTCCAGATCTATCTGCGTCGAAGGTTAAGACAGATTGTTCAACGGCAAGAAATCCACCCCAAGTTACGATAAAGTCACCAAATCCCATGGGAACTTCAGTTCCATCATCATAATGGGTACAGGCACGACTAAACTTCGCTGTTGCTCTCAAATAATTATCAAATCCTTGAGCTGTTTGCGCATCAAGATAGTTATACATTTGAGGTAAATAATCCTTTCTCTGTTTTCCATCCTCTCTACCCGTTGGATTGGTAAGAAACTCTTTCATTCCAAGTCGATAACAAGCAGGATGAATTTTTTCAAATCCTTCGGTTCCACATTTTTCCTGAAGCTCAGACTGCATATCTGTTGCAAGTCTCAAAGCAGATGTCATGGTGACGATAAACTCTACAAACTCGTTAATTTCAATTCTTCCATCTCCGTTAGATGAGGGATGAAAGAGAGTTGAGATCAAGGTAATCGTCTCAGCGGTCTGGTTAGACTTTCCTTCTAAAATAAAGCCTTCTCCCTCAAGTAGTCCTGAAAGATCCTGCATGAGTCTTTCCATATCCTCAAGCTCCATAATATAATCACCGACAGCTGTTGCATCAGTTTTTCCATAAAAGGCGAATACTTTTTCGGTGAGAAACTCAAAAACTGCCATCTCAAAAAAGCCTCTTGGATTTCTACTATACTTGTAATCAAAAAGCGGTACATACTCTGAACCGTGAAAGTACTTATAACCTTTAGAGTCTATATCTTCAGTTTTAGAGAGAGATTTAGATATTCGGTTAAATTGCTCAACATACCTAAGCTCAACATTATTCGAAATGAGAGGACGTAAATTATTGAAGTCATTTACGATAGGAAGATCTGTCTCGAAGATCTCTGAATTAAATGCATAAGCATTATAAAAGAAAACTCCTTTAGAAATATTCTGATAACCAATATCATATATAAGTGTCGTTATATCTTGCGAAGTAAACACTTCATCGTTCGAGCCTAATAGAACTTCTTTCACCTTAAGAATCGAAGTTTTGTATTTTAAATATTCAGAAAACTCCGGTAGAAACCGCTTAACAACATCTTCAAGCTGCGAGTAAGCTAGAATAGGTTCATCGGGACTATCTTTGTAAAATAAAAGGTTGTAAAAGGTAAAAAAGTCTTCTTTGAGAATTTTTAAAACTTCAATATCCTGGGCATCTGTTTGAGCCACATTCCATAGCTTGGTAAAGTCATAAGCTATCTTTCCAATATCTCCCATAGAAGTGACAAGTCTTACTAACTGAGCAGAAGAAAGAGTTTGCTCGTCACCACCCAAAATAGCTTTTTTAAGAAAGAGAACACTTCTGACATCATCAGCCAAATCAGGGTTACTTAAGTTTTTAAACTTGGTAATAACTTCCGCAATTTCGATTGAATTATTATTAGGAACAATATATCGATTCAACATTTCACTGAGCTGTGAGAATGTCGTAAAAATGACTGCTTTTCTTCTATTATGCTCTGAAAATGTCATTGTTTCATCTGCATAAAAGAATTCTTGGATTTTGTTTTGAACAAAAAGTCGATTAAATTCTTTAAAGAAGTCCACTAAATTATCGACATTCTGTCTCGACATATAACCTTGATCATCACCAAACAACAAAGTGTTAACTTTAAAGATCGCATCAAGAGCCTCAAGCGTAAAACTATCAATATCAGTAAGGTTCGTATTGATGTAGTTTTCTAAACTTGCTTGAGATAAAAAGCCTGGTCTATCTGTTTTTACGATTTCAATAAAGAATTTTAAATTAGCTCGCAGACAATCTAGATCTCCTTGAATATTCTCCTCGAACATTTTTGAAATGGCTTGGGTATCGAGTTCACAGGTTGCAAATTGATCTATTTCTTCAGTTTCAACTTTTTTAGAAAATAGATCACCACAAGAAGTCAGAACTAGTTGGCTCAGCAATAATGCAATTAGCATAAATGTTGGTTTCATAAGAGTATCCTATAACTACTTTAAAAATTGTATTTCAAAGAGCTATAGACAGAGTCATTGTTCTCGTATTGAGACCAGAAAGACTCTTCTTCAGGATTCGTTCCAATAATGTTAACACCAACACTTGCGATGACGTTTGGACCGAAACTATAGCTCGTATTGAACATAGTTAATCGATCTTCCGTGAGCATGTCGTATTTGTAATCCAAACCGACAAATAACTTCCGTGTTAGTCTTTTACTTAGTGCTAGATGAACTGCTTGGTTCCAACGAGGGAGGTCAACGAGAATATCATTTTCCCGGTCAAACTCACTCACTCTAGCGATATATCCAAGGTGACTTTTAAAATCACCATCCGTATAAACCATTCCACTACTTACGTAGTCTTCTTTTTTCTTATTTGGCTTTAGTCCTGTATACTCGATCAGAGGCTGAGTACCGTCAGGAACATTACTTGGATCAATACTGATAGCCGATCCATAAAGTTTAAAATCTTCAGTAACACGAATCTCAGCATTTCCCCCGACAATATTGTGATAGTAAAACTGCGGAGTCGCCTCTACATTAATAGCTGATAAATCTGATTCAGCAACGATTTCTGCGGCGATAGAAATCCCGTTTTCAGGCTTTCGCATAAAAAAGCCATTTACTGCATATCGACCTTTGTCGTACCCTATCTTAAAACCTACGGAATATCTAAAAATAGCATCCGCAATTTCCGGGTAATTCACTGTGTAGTAGATAGGAACTTGTTTTCCTTCGAATTCTGTGGAGGCATCAGGAACACTACACCAAGGGTTCTTACAAGAAAGGCTTTTTTCCTCATCGTTGATTTCAATACTAGGATTCGATTCAGGAACATAAATTACTGAACCAAAAGCACTATAATTAAAACCACTTCTATATTTTCTATCAAATACGATACCTACTAAACCTTCTTGACCCGGCTCAAAAAAATCAAAATTGACTCTGTTGTTAACTTTTCCCAGTCCCCAGTTAGCATCAACCATGGACCAATCAATAATTTGCCTTCCTAAGGTTAGCTTTCTCTCTTGGCTTCCAAACTCAATTTTTGCTTCTTTAAAAGAGTACATGAGTTGTTGCTCATCATTTACTCTTGCTGCCATATCGAAAGTTTTAGAAGAAGATCCGTTATAGGATTTATAGGTGAGATTTAAATCTCCAAAATATTTATTTCCAGTTACTTCTCCTACATCCTCAACCAACTCATTGGTACGAAGGCCAAAGTCTCCCGTTAAGACAGACTCTTTTTTCCCTAGTTGAGTAGAAGGATCAAAGGCTGTGGAAAGATTATTAGGATCAATATTTACAGCAAGGTTTGCTAGAGCTGATCCGCTCAATAAACTAATGACGCTTGTGTAAAGAAGGTGTTGTTTAAATTTTTTCATCCGATCTCTAAATCTTATCCTATTTAAAATGTTTCAACCTCAAGGCAAGTTCTACCCTTTGAGAATCTGCCTTCTGATTAAAGTATCATTTCCAAGCTTTAGAGAGGATTTAAGCTGTTTTTTAGTGTAATTCTTACCTGTAAAAACTTTCGACAAACCACCTTAACCCGCTGGAATTATTGCAAGATTTAACATTTGCTAACAAAGCAAAAAGGTCAGATATCCATTCTCTTATGTAAGAAACTGACAGTTGTCGACAGCTGATAAAATTGAAAAAATAGTCTGATCTAAAACAAGGAGTATATGTTTATGAAACTACTAATTGCCGCCATGATGGTTGCAAATGTAGCACTGGCAAGCTCGCCAAGGGTGGATGAGTCCAGGCTATTTGTGAAAATCAAAAATTCCCTACCACAACACAATCTAATTCAAAAAACGAAGCATCTATTTGGAAAGTATTATTTGATTGAAACGAGCCAAGCCTCAAAATTGGCTAAAGCGATTAAAGATCAAGTTGAACTCACTGAACTGAACTATTACGCTGGAAAAAATAAATTACCTGAGCCAGAAGTCCAAAAGAATTTTGAAAATGTAGATAATTTTACTGCGTTTAATGATCCAAGAGCGAATAGAGTGTGGAGTTTTAGAGACGGAGTCGATAATGGAGTTTCCGTTAATCGTTCTTACCTTGCTCCTCTTGGACTTGAAAAAGAAGAGATTATTGTTGCCGTGGTAGATACTGGTGTTGACTACAATCATGAAGATTTAAAAGGAAATATGTGGATCAATCCCGGAGAAATTGCTGGAAATGGAATTGATGACGATCAAAATGGATATATTGATGATGTCCACGGAATAAATACTTTAGATCGTGAAGGAGGAGTTGCCACGGGAGACCCTATGGACACCCACTCACATGGAACACATGTTGCAGGAACTATTGGAGCGATTCAAAATAATAATACTGGTATTGCAGGTATAGCTTCTCAAGTAAAAATCATGGCCATTCGAACAGTTCCCAATAGAGGGGATGAGACTGATGCTGATGTGGTCGAGTCTTTTCTCTATGCTGCAAAAAACGGAGCTAGACTCATAAATTGTTCCTTTGGTAAAAAACATAATGAAGGCGGTTTGGTAGTTAACGAAACTATGAACCATATTGGTCAAACCTATGGAACACTTGTTGTCGCAGCTGCTGGGAATGACTCTTCTAATAATGACAGAAGGCCAAAATATCCAGCCTCTTTTGATTCTGACTATTTATTAGTCGTTGCCTCGACTTCAAGTAGTGGGAGGATGTCTTATTTCTCTAACTACGGAAAAACCACTGTGGATATTGCAGCACCTGGTTCAGGTATTTACTCAACTGTACCAGGTAATAGGTATCGCTCTATGTCAGGAACTTCAATGGCATGCCCTACAACGGTCGGTGTAGCAGCAGAAGTTTGGAGTCATTTTCCGGAACTAGGAGCTTTAGAGCTCAAGCAAGCTCTCATGGATTCAGTTACACCTGTAGGAAGATTTGAAGATCGTATGGTGTCAGAAGGAAGGGTAGACCTTTATCAAGCTCTTCAATCACTATTGTAAATTAATCAAGCCGAGCTTAGTCTCGGCTTTTCTTTTTTTTCATCGACAGCAGTAATTTCTCTTCCAATTCTTCCATAATTTTTTCTTCATTTTCACTGATCTCATGATCATAACCGCAAATATGTAAAAAACCATGAACAGCTAAATGAAGAAATTCTTCTCTAAAACTTAGGGAATGCTCTTTAGCTTGAGTTCGACAGACATCATAGCAAATTATAATATCTCCAAGCTCCTCCTCAGGAGCTAAGATTTGATAAGATCCACCTCGTAGGTCTTCGTACTGAGGAAAACTCAAAACATCAGTCACTTTGTCTTTATCTCGATATTTTTTATTAATCTCTTGAATCTGAGTTTGGTCTACCAACAATAAATTCAAGTTAAAAATCTGAAAGTCTTCTAATTCATGAGAAATCAGCTCCTCCAAAAAACTCTCACATACACTACTCAATTCACTTATATCTTCAGTGCCAATCGGATCAGGAAGGTCAAGTTGGTTTTCAAAAAAGACATCTAGATTTAGAGATTTATCATTCATTAGCTTTATCGTAGTATAGGACTCAAAGGAGTTCAAATGGATTACCCTGAATTAGAAAGAGCTATCCAGGTTGTTGCGAAGCTAAGAGATCCAGATGGTGGATGTCCTTGGGATCTAAAACAAACCCACACTTCCCTGCTTAAATATCTCATTGAAGAGAGTTATGAATTCGTCTATGCCGTAGAGCTGGATGACAGTGAGAAGATGCAAGAGGAGCTAGGAGATGTCTTATTACAAGTCCTCCTCCACTCTCAACTTGCCAAAGACGATAAGAAATTTACAATTGAAGGTGTCGCCAAAGCCCTTGCTGATAAAATGATAAGACGTCACCCCCATGTTTTTGAAGATCCCTCGCTGGCCAAGAATGAAAAAGAAGTAAAAGAGAATTGGAAAAAAATAAAGGCAAAGGAACAAAATAATAAATACCATATCAGAATGGAGGACGCTTACTCTCCGTCGCTTCATGCATCAGATAAAATAGGTGCTAAATCACAAGCAATAAATTTTGATTGGGATAAGATTGAAGATGTTCTCGCAAAAGTGGATGAAGAGCTTTTGGAAGTAAAAGAGGAATTGTCGTTAAGTCCAAATTCAGAGAAGACTTACGAAGAAATTGGTGATCTACTTTTCTCAGTAACTCAATTAGCAAGACATCTTGGATTTTCGGCAGAAGAAGCCCTACGAGACGCCAATAAAAAATTTATTAGAAGAATCAATCAAGTTGAAGACGCCGTACGAGCAGATGGCTTTGAAATGTCAGATCTTCCGACTGAAAAGCTCGAAATTTATTGGTCCAAAGTTAAACAATCCGCTTCGGCTAAACAATAGTCTTAATTTGAGTTAATATATGTATATGCGCATTTTTATTTTATGCCAGTTATTTATCTCTTCAACCCTGGCCAGTAGCGAATTTCCTAGTTCTGGAACATTAAGACCACGAATTGATTTTTGGAAAACGGTCTATACTGAAGTTACTTCCGATCAAGGTTTGCTGCATGATCAAAACGACATGTCTTTTTATTATAAAAAAATTGACCTTCCTCAGGGTAGAAGAAATAGGATCAGATTAATAAGGGCAGAAAAAAAAGAGATCGCTAGTCTTATTAGATCAATTCTTAAAAAAGACTTTAAAAACCTAACTCCAGAAGAACTTAGAATTGTAGGACTTGTAGAAGAAAAAACGGCTGCGAAGTTTCGAAGTCTTCTCAGAGGAATGAGATTTCAGACAGGCCTTAAAGATCGTTATTATCGTGGATTAATCCGTTCCTATAAATATATGGATTTCATTGTAGCGACCTTTAAAAATTATCAGCTACCAGAAGAACTCGTCTTTCTCCCTCATGTCGAAAGTTCCTTTAACTATGAAGCCTATTCAAAGGTTGGCGCCGCTGGGATTTGGCAATTTATGCGTGCCACGGCTAGAAATTTTGGGTTGAAAGTTAGCTATATTATTGATGAAAGAAGAGATCCTCTCAAGGCTACCGTTGCTGCCGCTAAGCTATTAAAGAGAAATTATGAAAAGCTTGGAAGCTGGCCTCTCGCTTTAACCGCATATAATCACGGGGCAAGAAGTATGCAAAGGGCGGTCGCTAAACTGGGCACTAAAGATATGGCCACAATAATAGAAAAATATGATGGCCGAAGGTTTGGTTTTGCTTCGAAGAATTTTTATGCCACATTTATGGCCACAGTTGAGATCTCACAAAATCCTGAAAGGTACTTTCCGACCTTCAAAAAGCCAGCCAAATTTGAATATTCAATGATTCAACTTAATAAAAGTTTTCAGATTAAACATCTGACGAAGTCTTTAGAGGTCACGAGAAAAACTCTTAAAGAGTATAATCCTTCAATTAGAAATATTGCCTATCGAACTCCTCTTTTTCTGCCAAAAGGTATTATTATCAAGGTCCCTAAAGTAAGCCCGGAGAAAGTAACTCAACTGCAAAGTCAATTGGATACACTTAAAATACCGAAGTCTGATCTCGCTTTGGATAAAATACATATTGTTTCAAGAGGTGAATCTCTTTTCACCATTTCAAGATTATATAGAACTGAAGTTTCAAAAATTATTCAGTTTAACCAAATCACTGACCCAAGACTTATCTATCCCGGAATGAAAATTAAAATACCAGGAAAAGAAGCAAAAGTTGCAGTCATTGTTCCTCCTAAACTTAAAGAGGTTGTAGAGAAGAAGCCAACGAAAACGGAAATAGCTGCCTCAGAAAAAGCGTTAGAAAAGATCGTTTCTCCCGTAGAAATCAAAGAAGTTCCCAGGTTTAAACCAAAACCCAAAAGCTATACACAGCGCTTTAAAGATTATTTCAATTCTCTTTTTGGAAAGAAGGAGTCACCTAAAATTATTATTGCAGATATCCCGCAGCCGACTTCACTTTTAAACTTATCTAGCTATGACTTAGATATCACCGTTGTCTCTGGCGACATCTATGAAATCTCTGTTGAAACGGAGGAGACACTTGGGCATTTAGCAGAATGGGCAAAGGCTCCGACACAACTTCTTCGTGACATGAATGGAATGGGAAGAAGCTCTAGCATTCAGATTGGTCAAAAAATTAAACTGCGTATTCTTCCAGAACATATGGAAAATTTTAAAACAGAACGAAATGAGTACCATTTATCAATTCAAGAAGACTTCTATGAGAAATTTAGTGTTGAAGGAGAAGAGAAATATACTGTAAAAGCAGGAGATACATTAACTCAAATCTTAGAAAACTATAATCTACCCTATTGGCTAGTCAGAAAAAGTCAGTCTGATCAAAAACTAAGTCCGAAACTAAATATTGGAGATGAGATCATCATCCCCAAAACACTCGCAAAAGGTGATGAACCGCCTACAGAAGCACTTGAGAACTAGGCTAAGCCTGATCTTTCCAGCAGTGCGTCTGTCTTCGGCTCTCGACCTCGAAACTTTATATACAATTCCATAGGATCTTGTGATCCGCCTTGCTCTAAAATATTTTCGCGAAATCGATCTGCAACTTCTCTTGAAAAAATACCTTTCTCTCTAAAATAGGCAAATGCATCAGCGTCCAATACTTCAGCCCACTTATAACTATAGTATCCCGCTGAATACCCCCCTGAAAAAATATGTCCAAAGGCAGTAGAAAATGCGCCAACACCTTCTTTAGGGTAGAGCTGGTATTCTTGCATTTGTTCATTTTCAAATTTCTGCACGTCACTTAGAGCCTCGGGGTCTGCCAGGTGCCATTGCATATCCACATTAGCAAAACTCATCTGGCGCATTGTTCCCATCCCCTCTAAAAATTGTTGGGATTTTTTTATCTTCTCAACAAGCTCAGAAGGAATAGCTTCACCTGTTTTATAATGAACTGCAAAAAGATCAAGGCATTCTTTTTCTAAAACCCAATTTTCCATAATTTGACTGGGAAGTTCGACAAAGTCCCAAAGAACATTAGTTCCAGCAATCGATTTATACGTGGACTTCGCTAACATTCCGTGAAGGCCATGACCGAACTCGTGAAACAGAGTTAAGACTTCATTAAGGGTCAATAGTGAGGGCTTTGAGGCGGTGGGTTTCGTAAAATTACAAACATTCATAACAAATGGCCTTTTTACTTCACCAAATTGAAGTCCGGCATTTCTAAAAACTGTCATCCAGGCACCCGGACGTTTCTCCGTTCTTGGAAAGTAGTCTGCATAATAGAGTGATACAAACTCCCCTTTCTCAGAAGTAACTTCATAAACCATTACATCTTCATGATATTTGGGTAGATCTTCTCGTTTTTTAAAATTTAAACCGTAGAGTCTTTTTGCGACTTCAAAAATTCCATTTAAGACGTTTTCCAATTTAAAGTAAGGTCTAAGAATTTCATCGTCGAAGTCTAAAACCTTCTTTTTCAAAAGCTCTGTATAAAGGGCACCGTCATAAGCTCTTAAGTCACTGTCTCCCGTTAACTCTTGCTTGAGCTCTTTTAGTTGATTAAATTCAGCCTGTGCTCGGGGTTTCGCTTTATGAGTGATATCTTGAATAAATTCCATGACTCTTTGAGGTGTTTTGGCCATTCGTCTCTCTAAAATATAAGAAGGATGATTTTCATATCCCAATAGTTTGGCGCGTTCTTTTCTTACCCTCAAGGTATCTAAAACAATTTGTTTATTATCAAATTCTCCATCATAACCTTTTGAAGAAGAGGCTTCATACATTTTTTTTCTCAGCTCTCTGTTTTGACAATACTGCATAAAAGGGCCGTATGAGGGATAATGTAAAGTAAAGGCCCATTTATCTTCTTCTCCTTTAGACTTTGCAGCCTCCTTGGCAGCTTCGACAACTCCTTCTGGCATACCTGCAAGATCTTTTTCGTCTTCTATCCATAGCGTAAACGCGTTGGTAGCGTTACGGACATTCTCAGAAAATTTCAAACTTAATTGAGATAATTTTTGATCAATTTCACGAAGTTTATTTTTATCATCTTCACTCAATAAAGCTCCGTTTCGAGTAAAATTTAAATAGGAATTTTCAAGTAAGGTTTCTTGCTCTTTGCTTAGCTTAAGCTCAGATTTTTGATCATAAATAGTTTTTACTTGAGAGAATAATTTTGCATCTAAGCTTACATCGGAAGAGTATGCCGTTAGTTTTTGATTAAACTCTTCAGCAATGGCCGAAATTTCATCTGTACAATGAGCCGAGTAGAGAGCGTAAAAAATATTAACCACTCGGTCTAATTTATCTGCACTTGTTTCTTCTGCCACAATAATATTTTCAAAGTTAGGACTCGCTTCGGCTTTCACTTTTTCAAGATTAGCTTTAGCCTCTTTTATTGCTTCGTCCAAAGCAGGAAGGAATTCTGACGTTTTTATTGAATTAAAATCAATAGCCTCAAGTGGGAGGTTTGAAGGATTTAATAATGCTGACATGGGGCTCCTAATGTTTGAGTCTTTTTTGCTCTTTAAATAATACAAAGATACAAAAAATCCACAAGCTCAGGCAAATAAATTGAATGACGGCTAAAGTATAAGTCCCTTCTACAGTTTGCTTAACTACTTCTTGCGCCATGACAAAGGCGATCAATGCTTTGGCAGACCTATAAACAAACATATCAGTTATGTATTTTGCTCCAAATTTTTGTAATGAGAAAAGAGGTGAGTACATCACTTCTTTCACCGCACCAAAAACAGAATAGTCCATCCCTTTCATAGCAATGAATACCGACGCAACAATGAATAGAGTTCCTATTCCTGCTCCAAGGCCTGTCGCTATGAGAAAGATATAAAGAACGGGGATCGCGAGAAAAATACTTCTCGTAGAAAATTTCATGAGAAGTAATGGCAGGATAATAAATTGCAACACAAGGGAGACAATATTAATCATAGAATAGAAGTTTCCTAGATACGCCGTTCTTGCATCCTTTTCTTGAACAATTTGTTCAAAAACTACATTAAACTGAAGATCAGCCACAAAGATCACAAACTGAGAAATCGAAACGATGGTCGCAATTAAAAAAACATATTTTTTTACACCTCTAACAGCTTTTAGTGGAGTGATCGACTTATTGGGTTCTAGGCCTTTTATTTCTGTATGGCGAGTGAAGTAAAAAAGAATGACAGTAACTAAAATGGCCATCAAAGCAAAATAAAAAACAGGATCAGTTCCTATATTTTTTGCAAGTTTTGATGTGACTTGTCCTCCCAGTATTCCTCCCACACTTCCAGCTGCTCCCATAGGCCCTATTAATTGTTTCATTTGGTCCAATGAGTAATAAGCATTAGCAAAAGCGAGGCAGGTATGTACCAGAAGTACGATATAAGCTTCTTTTGTCGCAAAAAGCACTAATGCCATTTGCTTCATTCCATTATTAAACCCTATAAAAGCACCCAACATAACGATCACACTGACAAATCCGGTCACCAGATAAAGTTTATGGACACCTATTCGATTTTGAAGTTTGTTATTAACTCCAATGATTATCATTAAGGCTATGACCCCAATAAAGGTCGCAAAAGAATAGTCGTCCGCCGTATAAGCTTCATAAAAAACGGCACTAGAAACAGAGCGAACGAGTGGATAACTAAATAATACGAAAAAATAGGTAGCAAAAAGTAAGGAGGTTATTTTTTTAAACTCGTGAGGAGCTTCTCTAAAAATCTCGAAATAATTTTTCATTCGAGATATTTATCACCTTTCTGAGCGTGGGTAAATTCTTCGTGTGAATTATACTTAGCAAGCTCAAGTTCAGTCTCAACAGTGAGACATTTGTCCTTGTTATGAGCTGCATCTTTCATAAAAGTAAATAAACGCTCACGTGTCTCTGCACTTAAAAGGTGCTCAACCAAACAAGAGTCATTATGGGCTGTATCGTCAGAGACGTTTAAAACATCTTTTAAAAAATAATACATCAAAGTTCTAGAAGACAGAATTCCATGAACGTGGTCGTGTCCTGTATGACTAAGAGATAAAAATTTACTCTCGTCTTCTTCAACCAAATCGCGCTTTTTCAGATTATTTAAGGCAGTTGAAACACTTCCTTTTGTCAGACCTAATTCTTTAGCTATATCCGTTACCCGAGCGTATCCTTTTTCTTCCCTTAATTTATGTATCGTCAAAAGATAATGGGCCATAGAATGAGTGAGCTCACTCTCGTTAGTGTGGGAAATAGAAGCTTTTTTGTTTGGCATTTCTTCAATTTAGCTAATTTCCTCTCCCTAGGCAAGATTGTGCACTATTATTGTCGCAGGAGAAGGGGCCATTTCAAGGTAAACTATTAAAATTACTAGGCTGAATTTTCTAGATACATATCCTGCATCCAAATCGTGCTAAAATAAGCCTATGAAATTTCTGATTATATTATTCTCTTTTTATACCTTAGCACTTAGCGCGCAAGCCCAGGATTCTGCTTTCGATTCCAACGAAAACCCATTAACCGTGGAAGAAGAATCGGCTGCGTCCAATTATATCCACCAAGGCATGGCGGATCAAGAATACCGAGAGATGTGCTTTAATGAAGAAGGGCGCATGAAGAAAATATGCCAGGAAAATTCTCAGGCCTTTTCCGGAGCGATGGGAACCTTGGAAGCTATGATGCCTATCGTGACCAAAGCCTACTCTCTTTTTACTGTTATTGGGGGAAGCAAAATAACCGCAAGAAATTTAAACGAAGATGGTGAACAAATGTTTGATGTTGAACGTGGCGGAGAAACAGAAACTATTCCCCAGTCACAAGTTACTCAGTCAGAAATTGATGATGGAGTCGCAACTGAAGCGGAAGGAACAGAAAAGACAGACTATTGCGGCTATATAGGAATGTTGGGAGAGGCAGTGAATCTCGCCATGACAGCTTCTCGAAATCAGCAAACTCAACAAAACTATCAAAGCTCTAAACCGGAGGCGAGACAAGCTGCAGCCTTCTACTCCCTTGCGGAGAATGAGAAAACGAATAAAGACGCCTCCAATCTACAATTTTATGTTTGGGGTGGATCAGCTGCTTGTTATGCGGTCTATGTTTCCCAGGCACAGTTCAGAGGAGATTGGAAAGTTTATGCTAAATTAGCTGGATCAACTGCCATCGCTGCCTTTTATAAGGCTAAGGCAGCAGCTCACGCCAAAAGGGCAAAATTATTGACTGAAATGGCAAAGGATCTGCCTCAACCGGGAGATTGTAATCCCTATACAATGACCACATGTTTTTGTAATGAGCCCTCTTCAGTCGCGTCTGATCCAACAAACTATAAAAAATTCTGTGTACCAGAGGGCTTAAACCTCAGAGTCGGTTCGAATGGAACTCCGGTCCCCTGTGTGGATCAAAACGGAAAAGTAGATATGCAGTGTAAATGTCAGCAAAATAAAACCTGCGTGGATAGACGAATTAGAATGTCTGGTGTTGATATTGGGCTTGATCCCATTGCGATGAGAGACCCACTCGCGGGAATAAGTCCCCTTTCATCAGGTGTTGCTGGAGCCAATCTTGGAAATATCGCTGATAGTAATTTAGCTTTAGCAGAAAATGCTCTTAATAATAATGCTCCTGATTCATTAAATAATTTGAATCCAGATCAAAAAAAGGAAGCCAAAAATATTAGTAAACTCTTAGGAGTTACACCAGCTGCAGGACCTGCTCTCGCGGCTACAAGATCAACAGGTGGTTCACTTCCAAAATCTGCGACGGCAGGATTAGGCGGAGAAATTGCACCAGCAGCTCTTGCAAGAAACGGGTCTTCAAGAAGAGCCTCTAGGGCATCAAGAGGAAAAAGACGTTTTCAAAGTGCAGGGGAGGCCAAATCGAATAATCGTGGCATGACTCCAATAGGAAGAAGAAAGAATTCTCGTCGAGGAAGTTCAAATAATATTGATATTGAAAAATATGCATCAAAAGCTACTGAGGCTGCGGAAATTAGAGGAGACAAAGGAACTTCAATTTTTGAAGTTATAAGTCACCGTTACCGCTCAAGCGCTTGGCGAGAATTTCCTGCAGCTTTTAGGGCCCAAAACTCCCAGCCCTAAGGTTTTAAAAATAAGCTGAGAGGTCATCTACATAAGCCTTATCTTTCATCCCTACCAAAACATGGTCGAGACCAAATGATTGATATTTTTCTATGACTTTTTGACTTAAAGTTAAATCACTTTCTCTTAAAAGACCTTTATCCAATGCTTGCCTTTCAAACATTAGAGCTCTCTCATTCATATTATGTTTGGCGAATTCAAATGCATGTTCATGTAGATCATAAAAAGTTTGAGAATCGTTCACACTTAGATCACTTCCCCATACTCTTGCAATAAACGGATAGAAATACTGATAAAAAATTTGATCGACAGCATCACGTGAATTTTGCTTATACCAGATTTGAGACATTTGCTTCATGAGAGGAAGATCAAAAAGCTTATCATCCTCGGATTCACGAACCTCAAGCCATTTAATAACTAAGGGCTCAATACATTTATTAAAAAGCTTCTCTGCATTTTCAGAGTTTTTATAGATCTCTTCGATTGGATAGGTTGCAAGCCTCAATAATCCATGATCAGTAAAGGAGTTTAATGGCCGATTGCCCACAGTCTTAAGTCCAAACTTATGAGCACGCTCAATTAAATGATCACCGTCGTATTGGCGCTCAATAGCTCCCATTTCTAATATATTAAAAGGAAATTGAATCATCTTAAAATTGTTGTCTTCTTTAACTGACCTCGCAGCACCCATAACAATATCCAAATCAGTGGAAGTATGATCTTCTCTTGGATCAACAAATGTATTTGAAGAAATTCCATACTGAAGAATAAGGCCTCTTTCAACTAATTCTTCTAATTTTTCGAAGGCTTGTTGAATTCTTCGGTAATATTCTTTTTTTTCACTCCCCTCAGTTTTTAGATAGTATTCAGGGTTGTGTAAAAGATAAGTGTCAAGCCTATTCAACTGAAGTCTTTCAAGAGATCTTTTGACCTGATCTTCAATAAAAACAGGATGAATACAGTGCTTTAATCCTTCTGCAAAATGAACGACTTCATCCGAAGGTATATTAAGTTCTTCATAGGTTTCAAGATTTTGACCTTGAATATAACCTATCTTTGAAATCACATGATACTGATCTCTCTCTTTAGAAGCTAAAACTTCACCTACCAATTTTTCAGATTCACCATCTGTATAATTGGAAGAGGTATCAATTAAACTCACTCCTTGGTCAAGTGCATAGCTCAAAGCATCTCGATGTTCTTCGGATCGATTACTGACGCGATAGCAGCCAAATCCAATAAAACTCATAATTGATCCAACATCTCGACTCTAGACTGGTGGCGGCCTCCCTCGAATTCAGTCTCAAGCCATGTATCAACCATATCTTTTAGCAGTTGGTCTGAGTGTTTACGGCCTGCCAGACAAAGGATATTGGCGTTATTATGAAGTTTTGTCATTTTAGCATCGTTAACATCATTACAAAGTCCACCGCGAATTCCTTGATAGCGATTGACTTGAATTGAAATGCCAATACCTGATCCACACATTGCTATGCCTCTTCCTTTAGACTCTAAAACAGCCTTGGCAATTTTTTTTCCAAATTCTGGGTAATGAACACTATCCGTTGAATCGGTACCTAAATCGATAACTTCAAATCGAGAAGCTAGATAGCTTTTTAGAATTTCTTTTTGCTCAAATGCGGCATGATCACTTGCGATATATAATTTTTCCATGCCTTTTTATACACTGAATAACACCAATCAGCTAGGGGGCTTCTATTGGCGTTGCCGCCGTGTTTGTCGATCTTCGAGTAACTCACCGTCACAAGTCTCTTGAACTTGATCGCGCTCTGGATCCAAACAAAAATGAATATGGTTATGATGCAAACCACTGCCATCACGTTGAACGGCACTAGGGTTATAGTTTTCAGGATCAGTCGTTTGAGTATCTCTTCTCACTGCATTAACAGCATTAACTGCACCTGCATCTCCAAAAATAACAACATCTGCTCCAGCCCTTACAAGTAAGCTCATAAAGTTAATCGTTTTCTCTTGATCGTAACGTCTATTTTGCGGCTCAACTCGTGGACCGTGCCATAGATAATGAACCCCCCTGTCTTCATCAGGATGAGCCTCAGGATCTGGATCTTCAAGCTCAGATAATCTGAACGGTCTAATATCCATACATCTTGCAGAGTCATGACTCGTATGCGGTCCCCATCTGTCATGAACATAAGCATTTCCAAATTGAATTTGACAGCCAGGATCACTACAAATCTCTTGCCAAGCCTGAGCAATTCGAAGAAATCCACAGGTTGCCATGGGATGAAGTCTTCCATCAATATTTTCTGAATCTGGTGAGTAAACTCTCGTATTAAAGGGACCTAGATTCGTTCTATCATTAACTGGTATACGCACAGTTGGCTCCTTAACAGACTCACCATCTACAGTGGCATCTACCATTAAAATTTCTAAATCTTCCACCCCAAACTCTTCATCCAATACGCTAAAAGCCGCCCTGTTTTGCTGAAGTATATTGTTTATACCACTGATAGCTGGATCAAGTGCATTTGGTATCGCTTCTAAATTTCCTATCAATCCACACCCAAGACCATCTAAAATCTGGGATTCAGCCACAAGCTCGTTATTCTCGTCAAATACATCGTATAAATGAAACTCAAAACAAATTTCTTTTAAGAGGTCTTCCGGGTTTTGAAATCCGTTGGTCAGATTCTCTGCTGCTCCTTCTAGATTTGGAACTTGAAAACAACATTTTCTTTTTAGATAATTCTCTTCATCTAACATTTTAGGACGTATGGCTTTTCCATTGAGAGGCACCCCGGAAGGTGTTGAGTAAACCGGAGAATCTTTTTCAAGATAAAAAACAAATTCACCTGCTGGTTTTAAACTATTATTATCTATATAACCAACATCTCCAACTTCTACTCGACTCGCTTCATTGACTTGTCTTGTCCTAGAACCACTTCTTAAGAAAAGACTTTTAAACCAGTCTCCACCCCTTACTCTTCCTGCATTTCGAGCCGTTTCTTCAACTTCAGTCCTTACATTAAGAACTTTAACCGGCACTCTTCTAGGTTGGTCATCAATTTCCATTAATTCTGGAGGGGTATAAACAATTGAGCCTCTAGGGATATAGCGGTTTAACCTATTATTGCTAGGGTCTTCTAGGTCTCTAAAGTTTTCATACTCTAAGTTAACTTGAGTTCCTAATCGATTCGTCGCTGTCTGCATATAAGTATCACTTACAAAGAAAGGCGGCTCTTCTGATGCAATATCCTCACACATTGGTAACTCAAGTTCCGAGTCATTTTGAGGCGTCGGTGCTCTAGGATAGCTGTACCCTTCTAGAAGAGGCCCGTAGTTTTCTTCACTATTCACTAATGGAGGCAATCCATCAAGAAATTGAGCTCTCGCATTTTGTGCTAAAAGGAAAGCGACAAAAGTGAAAATCGAGAAGAGATTAATCACCCTGGACTCCAATATAGACACCTTCGCAAATGGTTCTGCCATTTTGTCTGAATTTGATGTTCACTTTTTCTTTATTTAGCGCTTTTAAAACTTCAGTTAATCTAAAACCCTGGCTTTCAAAAGTGCCTTCAGTAGGCTTTAAGTCGACTCTTCTATCCTCAACAAATAATTCATCTATTGTTTCAGTGTATTGAACTCGTATATCTTGAAAATTTCCCATATGTTCTGAGAGATCGTTACCAACAATTTGATAGAATCTAGAGCGTCGTTCTGGCTTTTTCCCTGGAACCGGATAAAAGCTTGAAACCTCCCCGAAAAGTTTAAGCTCAGGACCACATTCATTTACATCCGCTACAGCACAGACAGAAATGACCATTGTGAATAGAGAAAAAAAGACTGCCCTTAACATCAATTAGAGTATCGGCATTTTTAGGAAATATTTTAGTGATAATTAAGGCTAGAAATGAAGAGCCCCCAAATAAATGGGGGCTTAAGGTATTAAAATTACTATTTAGTAACGATAATGCTCAGGCTTGAATGGACCTTCTTTAGTCACACCAATGTATTCTGCCTGCTCAGGAGTAAGGACATCTAGTTCAACTCCAATCTTCGCTAAATGAAGAGCTGCAACTTTCTCATCTAAATGCTTAGGAAGCATATAAACTTGGTTTTCATACTTTGAGGAGTTTTCCCAAAGCTCAAGTTGCGCCAATGTCTGGTTGGTAAAAGAGTTACTCATAACAAACGAAGGGTGCCCTGTCGCACATCCAAGGTTCACAAGTCTCCCTTCTGCAAGAAGAATCACTTCTCTGCCGCTCTTCAATTTGTATAAATCAACCTGAGGCTTAATTTCAGTTTTATCACAATTATTATTCAACCAAGCAACATCGATTTCATTGTCAAAGTGACCAATATTACAAACGATGGTTTTATCTTTCATCATTTCAAAATGCTCAGATCTTAAAATATCTTTGTTACCAGTCGCCGTCACAACGATGTCAGCTTCGGCAACTGCTTTTGTCATCGGCTTAACTTCAAATCCATCCATCGCTGCTTGAAGGGCACAGATAGGATCGATTTCAGTCACGATAACTCTTGCTCCTGAACCAAGTAGTGAGGCCGCTGACCCTTTACCAACATCTCCGTATCCGGCAACAACGGCTACTTTACCAGCAATCATCACATCAGTAGCTCTTCTGATAGCATCAACACATGACTCTTTACAGCCATACTTGTTGTCAAACTTAGACTTTGTAACTGAGTCGTTAACGTTAATCGCCGGCATAGGAAGAGTACCTTTCTTTACTCTCTCATATAGTCTGTGAACACCAGTTGTCGTTTCCTCTGAAAGACCTCTGATATCTTCAACATATTGTGGGAAACGATCTAAAACCATATTAGTAAGATCTCCCCCATCATCAAGGATCATATTAAGTGGCTTCCCGTCTTTGAAGGTAGTAAGAGTTTGCTCGATACACCAGTCAAATTCTTCTTCACTCATTCCTTTCCATGCAAATACTGGAACTCCAGCGGCTGCGATAGCTGCGGCTGCATGGTCTTGCGTAGAAAAGATATTACAAGATGACCAGGTTACGTCTGCTCCTAGTTCAACTAGAGTTTCAATAAGGACTGCTGTTTGAATTGTCATATGAAGACAACCAGCGATTCTAGCTCCTGCTAGTGGTTTAGCTTTTCCAAATTCCTCACGAAGAGCCATAAGACCTGGCATTTCTGCTTCTGCAAGTTTAATTTCTTTACGTCCCCAATCAGCTAAGCTGATATCTTTTACTTTGTAGTTCTCGGCCATAACAAGCTCCTCGTTTTAAACCTTCTAGATATAGTCATTTTATAACCCGCCCATCATATAGGGCTTTGAGAGCTCCGTAAACGGTTAATGCTGTAGAAATTACCCGCTGTATAGGGAAATCAGGCCGGTTTGAGTGAAATGAAGTAAGTTGAAGGTATGTCAGAAATAGAAAAAGTAAAAAACGGTTTTTTCGCGTCGTGTCCTGGTGGATTAGAAGAATTCTTATTGGAGGAAATCGAAAGCCTTGAACCTAAAAAAGCCACCATCGTTCGAGGTGGAGTTCAATTCGAAGCTCTTCCAGAGGTGGCGATTGAGTTGATGTTTAAAACTCGAATTGCCTCAAGACTCTACAAGACACTTTATACTTTCGACATTAAAACTGAAAAGGATCTCTACTACAACGCCAAAGATATTAAATGGAAAGCCGTATTCGATATCACTCAGACTTTTAAAATCAATGTGATCCAAAGTCGATCACCAAATGGTAAGAAGCGCTCAAAGTTTGAGAACTCCATGTTTCTCGCTCAAAAATTTAAGGATGCCATCGTTGATACCTTTAGAGCTGCCTATGATGGAGCTAGACCAAGCGTTGAAAAAGTTCATCCAGATGTGACCTTGCTTTTACATCTTGAGCCCCATGATAATCCCCATGCCTCTAAAGAGAAAGCCTCGATATTGATTGATATGAGTGGACGTCCACTTTCCCAACGGGGATATAAAGTTGCTGAATATGAAGCGCCTCTTCGCGAGAACCTCGCGGCAGGTTTAGTTAAAATGATGAATCCTGTGCCCGGAGAAGATTTTATTGATGGGATGTGTGGATCGGGGACAATCCTCATTGAAGCTATGCTGCAGGCGGGGGATATTCCTCCCTGTTTTTTAAATCTTTCCTGGATTGGAAGTGATCGACGTTTTTGGGATGTAGAACATCATTTTTGGTTTTTTAAATCGGACTATCTAAAAGAAAAATTCAAAGAGATCGTTAAAAAGTATGAAGAGCAAACCGAAGCTGGATATGAAAAGCTTAAAAATCTTCCGGGAGAATTTCGTGGTAATGATATAAATCCTGATGCTGTTCGCGCGACATTAGAAAATCTAAAACGAGCGAAGTTACAAGCGAGAGTCGAACTTGCCATTGGAGATGCCCTAGAACTGGAATCTCCTTCAGATAAAGGTATTGTCGTTATCAATCCTCCTTATGGAGAAAGACTGGGTGCTGATGATGATCTCGAACATCTTTATCATGAGTTTGGAGAAACACTGAAACATAAATTCAAAGGCTATCGCGCGTTTGTTCTCACAGGAAATTTACCGTTGATTAAAAAGATATCTCTTAAAACAAGTCGAAAAGAGATTGTTTATAATGGGAATATTGAGTCGAGGTTTGTGGAATATCAACTCTATTAGCCGTGATCTGTATTCACGTATACAGTGAACTGTTCTGTAATCTGTAACAGTGCGCTCCGACAGAATATGCGAGATTTTCAAGATCTGAAATCGTCTCAAGTTTAAGTACCAATTGAACTTCACATTGGCTGGCATAAGCGATATTAAAGAAACGCCTACGGTCTTTTTGACTGAATTTGGCATTTCCCTCTTGCAAGTTGAGACAAACACTTAATGCTGCTCTTTCAATTTGTGACCTAACTTCGCCTTTAAGTTTTAATTTTTTGATTTCTTGGTACTGCTCTATTGCTAAGTTTAATGTTCTAAATTTCTTCATACTCTCCTCTCCTTTTGATTGAGTCTTAAGCTCACATGCCTTGAGCTGGATGGATGAAGTCAAGGGCGAAGCACTTCGTGAGCAAAGCTCCCTTGTACTTCACCCATCGCTCAAGGCAAAAAGCTTAATAAGACTCAAATCAAAGGAGATTATATGAATAAAAATTTTAGAACTTACGAACTAGCAAAAGAATTCTATCAAGAATGTAAAAAGATTAAGCTAAATGGAGCTATGAAGAATCAATTCGAAAGAGCAAGATTCTATTTTATTGCGTATGGAAGCTTGCGAGAAACTCGAACCCTGTTAGAACTGTCTGGATTTAACGAATTAGATCCAATGGCAGACAAATTAGGAGCTTATATTTGGAAACTAGCGCATAATCCGGGTGGATCTTAATCCCATCCAAAATACCATAGACTATTACCTATAACCTAAAAAAGGGTGACAATAATCTCTCTACTCAGATTTTTCATCTACCTTCATCGCAAAATCCGGAGTCGCAAACTTCATAAGCGCTCCTCTATTGATAATCCGGCCATAATGTTTATTAGAGCGCGAAAAGAAGTATCCCGCGACATCACTGTCTTTGAGAAAAATCGTATGACCTTTTCCTGCAAATTTTCGAATCACAAAGTCTGAATCTAAAAGAAGTACATCTCGAATGGTGAAGTTTTTAGCAATATACATAATAACTGTGTATTCGCTCATCTCGACCAATGATCGTTTTAACTTTACACCTTTAGGACTTGTTATATCGTGCCAATGGATTTTGACCTCTACTTTCTTTTCATCTTCTGTGTAGAAATCAAAGCCTCTTTGTGAGGAAGATTTTTTTTGATGAAGACCAAAGATTGATTTGGCATACCACTCCCCTAATTGTACGGGAAGATTTTTTCCATTCACTAAAATCTTATGATCTTTTAAAATTCTATAAACTTGATCTACGATCTCTACGGCTTCATGAACTTTTTTTGTATCAGGATAATGAATGATATCAATGAGCTTCTTTTCTTTTTGAGTCAGTTTTCGATTAAATGTTTTCTGATACCATTTATCAAAAGTGTTGAGCTCTAAATAAGTGAGTGAACTCACTACATAACCATGGGCCTGAAGATCAGAAATCTTATTGAGATTTTCATGCTTCTTAAAGAGGTGCTCTATGGGAACGAATTCGTCCTCAGCTTTGCCTTGAACGTAAAGACTTCCTTTCCACAGATCACTACTCCCATGGCTCTCAGACGAAAACTCCCCTGCGATACCATCGACGATGTCTTTCACTTAAATGTCCTAAAGTTTAAAATTAAATCCCTCTTAGGATAACAGAACAATGAACTTTAATTAAGCCTCAAATGTTTAACCTACCAATAAAATTCATTGTTCTATTCTAAGTATAAGAAATTATTAAACTGATAAAAGACTAAAATCTTCTTCAGCTTCTATAATAGCTTTCGAGTGGGCCCATACCTGGGGTAAATACTGAGAGCAATAGATTTTATAATCAACAATTTTAGATTCTAAATACTCCTTATTACCTTCACCAGAAGTTAATTGACTTTGCGCAACATTAGCCGCACTTAATAACCTCCAAGCCACAACTAAATGAGCAGATAGATCTAAAAAATCTTTCGCCGCCTGCAGGGTCATACTCATATTTTTTGCTTGAGCTTTCTCTGTGATGAACCCAATTGCTTTTTGAGCTGCACCTAATGCTCTTTCAAATTGAGTTTTTTGAGTCGCAAATTCTGCTTCAGACTTTGAAAGATCGCTAGTTATCATTTCCATAACCTCGGTAAGTGTCTTTCCTTGATCCTTTAAAACCTTCCTGGTGAGATAATCAATCGCTTGAATTCCATTTGTTCCCTCGTAGATGGTCGCAATTTTAGTATCACGAACAAATTGTTCTACACCATACTCGGTACAATATCCGTAACCTCCATGAGCCTGAACGGCATCTACAGAAACATTAAATCCTTGTTCCGAACAAAATGATTTACAAAGTGGAGTCAGAAATCCCAGAAGATTTTCGTATTTACTATCTTCATGAGCCATATCGATGACATCTGCTGTATATAAAATAAGTGCCCTCATGCCTCGAGACATGGCTCTCATCTTAAGCATCATTTTTTTCACGTCAGGATGGTGAACAATTTCCTGCTTAAATTGAACGCGTTCATTGACGTACTGGCGAGTTAGTTCAAAGGCAAGGTTTGCTTGGGCCTCTCCCTGCATTCCACAATCGAGTCTTGCTTCATTCATCATAATGAACATATTCTGCATTCCCTCAAACTCTTTGCCGACAAGATAACCTTCACAATTATCATTGTCTCCAAAATTCATTACGCAAGTTGCAGAGGCATGGATTCCCATCTTATGTTCAAAAGAGGTGCATTTCACATCATTACTTTCTCCCACACTTCCATCTTCCGTAAATTTAAATCGAGGTACCGCGAATAAGGAAATCCCTTTTGTTCCTTCTTCTGCACCTGGAGTACGAGCAAGGACTAGGTGAATATTATTTTCATAGAGATCACTTTCACCTGAAGAAATAAAAATTTTTGTCCCAGTAACCTTATACCAATTCTTTTTACCTTCAATCGGTTTAGCGGTAGACTTAAGAGCACCAACATCTGAACCTGCACCAGCCTCAGTCAAACACATCGTTCCGCCCCACTGCCCAGTGATCATTTTTTCTATACAGGTAGATTTTAGATAATCGTCTCCTACCATTCTAATAACGCTAAAAGCTCCCTTAGTAAGACCTGGATACATAGACCAAGCTGTATTAGCCGCTATACCTAATGCACGACATGCGCCTGCAAGTGCTTCAGGCACTGGAGTTCCTCCAACACTTTCAGGCATACCAAGGGCAAACCAACCCATTTCATAATATCCTCTAGTGGCTTTATGAAGATTCTCAGGAACTTTAACTCCCTGCTCTGTCATCTTCACACCTTCTGCATCAGAAGATTCTCGGGTAGGCCAGACTTCATTTTCAACCCACTTATCTTGTTCAATCAAAATTTCTTTTACTGAATTTTTATCGAAACCATATTTCTCATGTCGAGAAACATTAAGTACATCGTTGAGAGTGAATAAAATATCATCTTGATCGGTTTTATATTTCGCCATAAATCCCCCTTAAAGTCTTTTAACAAATGATAACCTCAAAGCGGATAGATTTAAAGAGGGATTAAAACGACAAAGGCCAGACCGAAGCCTGACCAAAACCGTATTATTTTTTTAATATTTATCTAGTATCTTAGCTGTGAACTCGGAGTCGCTCTCCAGGAATTAGTCTGATAATCGTAGCTAAATGAATGCTGAGTTCCATTGATAGATCTAATTCTATTTGGTCCCATAAAATCAAGTGCACCAATAATTACTCTGTTTCTTGTCACTAATAATGGGTTGGCGATATTAGGAAAAGAAGTACTGATAACATATCCCTCAAGACTTCCATCATTATAAAGAATTTCAAGGTACTCTCCTAAAATTTGCTGACCACTCTCTAGCGTGATTTGTACATCACTCATAACTCTGGCTCTATATCCTCGCCCATCTGTATTAGTCATAGCTTGGTAGATGTCGTCCGATCTATCATAACTCTGATATTCAAAGCTAAATTGACCATTAGAAACGCCATCAGCTAAATCAAATCCTACCGCATTAGCATTCGCATCTTTTATGACTTTATATTCACCATTTGAAAGTAAGCTCAAAAGGTTTTGAGTAAGTTGATAATTTCCAATTCCTTGACCATCTTGATTACAATCACCGCTTGCATTTCCGTTGAAAACAAAACAAGTATTAAAGCTAAAATCAAATAGATCACCTAGATCAAAGCTAGTATTTTGAACTTGGCCGCCAAAGTAGGGTCCTATATGGTAGACTGGCTCTCCGATTCTAGCTCCATCTGCCATACTTCTGTTTTGAAGTGCAGATATTAATTCTTCCGGACTATTATAGTTAGATCCACTTCCAGTAATTTGTCCGACTTCATTTACTGAGCCTTGGCTAGATTTCTTTCCGCCTGAACTCTCGTTTTGATCACCACAGGCTTGCATCCCAAAGATCAAAACAGACATCATCGTCATTTTAAGCATAAGTTTCATGATTCTCTCCTACATGAATTAAATTTTTACATTAAATGTAGGTGCATGAATGATGCCAAGATTAGCTATCAAGTTTTTAGACAGTTAGACAATAAAACCCGTTGAAGATTCGTTTAAAAATTATCAGGTGTATAAAACTTAAACACCAATGGGATGCCAAACGGTTTTTTGTTCGACAAATTCTAAGACACTTTCCAGGCTCATTTTTCTCCCAGGATGGTAACCAACGACTCTTTTCATATTGTCCACAGAGCTAGATCTCATTTGATAATAAAGAGCTTGATCTTCGTTTTGAAAGCTTAAACCTTGAACTTCCATATGTTCCGAAACGACCTGCCCCAATGCCTTTGGGTCTCCTGATAAGAGATTTACCACTCCCCCAGGAAGATCGGACGTATGAAATATTTCTGCGAGAACAGAAAGCAAAATAGAGCCTTCTTTTTCAACGAGAGCGATGACTGAGTTTCCCCCTACTAATATCGAACAAATATTATCAATAAGACCAACCGGATCAAATTTTTTACTACTTATTAAACTCACAACTCCTAATGCCTCTGGAGATGTAAAATTATGATAAGGAGCTGCAACTGGATTAACAGATCCCATAACTTGCTGGTATTTGTCACACCAACCAGCATAATAGACAAAAGTGTCAATCATATCTTGAACTATTATCGCGACTTCGTCCTCAGAGCATAATTCAGTCTCAAGTAAAAGATTTATCAGTTCAGTTTCTTTACCTTGGGCCATCTCCCCCATTCGATAAAGAATTTGTGATCTATTGTAAGCTGTCTTACTTGCCCAAGACTTTTGTCCTGACTGAGCAGCGGTTACAGCATTTCTAAAATCTTTTTTAGAAGCCCAACAAACTCGAGCGAGTTCTTCACCAGAAACTTTATAGTCTACCGTTGCTCCCGATTCTGATCTAATAAAGCTGCCACCGACATACATCTTAATTGTTTTTAAAACGTCCATCCTACTCAACCTCCACGTAAGGAAGAACGCCATGCCTTCCTCCTTCACGACCGTAGCCACTTTCTTTAAATCCTCCAAAAGGAGAAGTTGCATCAAATTTATTATAGGTATTGGCCCAAATGATTCCGGCTTTTAATTTCGAAGCCACCATATGAACTTTCGATCCTTTCTCAGACCATATTCCTGCCGCAAGTCCATAGTTAGTGTCATTAGCTTTTGCTATAGCCTCATCTGGAGTTCTGAAAGTGCTCACACTTAAAACTGGTCCAAAGACCTCTTCTCTCGCGATGGTGCTTGAGCCCGATTGGTCCATAAAAAGACAGGGAGCAAAGAAGTTTCCACGAGTAGGAAGAACTGTTTCCACTTGCCAAAACTCGCCGCCCTCTTTTTGACCTTGTTTAACAAGATCTCTAATTTTTTTCAATTGCTCTTTTGAATTGATGGCACCGAGATCGGTATTTTTATCCAAAGGAGCACCAACTCTAATTTGCTTCATTCTGGCTTTTAACTTTTTAATAACAAGGTCTTTAACAGACTCTTCGATGAGAAGCCTCGAGCCCGCACAACAAACATGTCCTTGGTTAAAAAAGATCCCCGCGACAATACCTTCAACTGCTTGATCAATCGCTGCATCAGCAAAAACAATATTAGCCGATTTTCCACCAAGCTCCATCGTAAGCTTTTTATTTGTTTTACCGGCATTACGGGCGATCAACTTTCCAATATCTGTAGAGCCCGTGAACGCAATTTTGTTCACATCTTTATGATCGACAAGTGCAGCACCGGTCTCACCTGCACCTGTAATGATATTAACAACACCTTTAGGAAGTCCTGCTTCCTGACAAATTTCAGCAAACTTTAAAGCCGTCAAAGAGGTTTGTTCCGCTGGTTTCAATACCACCGTATTACCAGCCGCAAGTGCTGGAGCTATTTTCCAGGCCAACATTAACATGGGAAAATTCCAAGGAATAATCTGGCCACAAACTCCAATAGGCTTCACTTTTTTCCCAGGAACAAGATAGTCGAGTTTATCGGCCCAACCTGCATTATAGAAAAAATGTTGAGCGACTAAAGGTATATCCACATCGCGAGATTCTTTGATTGGCTTTCCTCCATCCAGGGTCTCTAGAACTGCCAGTTCTCTTGATCTCTCTTGAATGATCCTAGCTATTCGAAATAAGAATTTTCCCCGCTCGCTCCCAGTCAATTGAGACCACTCAGACTTAAAGGCTTTTCTTGCAGCTTTCACAGCTAGATCCACGTCGGCTGAACCACTTAACGCAAGACTCGCTAGCTTTTTCCCATCCGCCGGATTAACAGTGTCGAAATATTTCCCAGTTTTTGGAGCGACAAACTCTCCTCCTATAAAATTTCCATATTTTTCTAAAATCTCAACTTTGGTACTCTCTAGTGCTGGAGCATAATTAAACTTTAGAGTTTTAGATTTATTCTTTTTTTGAGACTTTGCTTTCGTTTTTTCTTTTGTCTTTTTTTGAGTCTTTTTCTTAGTCATATTACTCTCGCAGTCTAATCAAGTGAGAAGATATCATCATAATAATATCGCCCCGTAACTTGTTTAAAAATTTGCTTTAATAAATCATTCAAAAGGGAACTTGCGCCAAACCTAAAAAGATCAGGCGTGAGCCAATCTTCCCCTAACGTTTCATTAACCATACATAAATAGTGAATGGCTTGCTTTGAGTTCTTTATTCCACCAGCGGGTTTCATCCCAATCTTTTTTCCCGTCATTTCATAATAGTCTTGGATTGCTTGTAGCATAACGAGAGTCACCGGCATGGTAGCTGCTGGACTCACTTTTCCTGTAGAAGTTTTAATGAAGTCCGCTCCTGCCTCCATCGCAAGCCAAGATGCAAGTCTTACTTTGTCATAAGTTTTAAGTTCACCTGTTTCAAGAATCACTTTCAAATGAGCTTTGCCACAAGCTTCTTTTACTTTTACAATTTCGTCGAAAACCTTTTGATAGTGCCCTTGATGGAAAGCACCTCGGTCAATAACCATATCAATTTCAGTGGCACCAAATTTTACAGCACGCTTCACATCCGAAACCTTAATATCAATTGGTAATTGCCCAGCCGGAAAAGCTGTAGCAACTGAGGCGATCTGAATTCCGGAGCCCTCTAGCGCTTCAGCAGCATAGGGAACCATATTAGGATAAACACAAACAGCTGCGACTTTGGGGATCGGCCTGAAGTTTGAAAACTTTTCCATCTCTTTTTGAATACCAAAAGGAACAGCTTGTCTGGCTTTACCACAAAGCTGTTTTACTTTACCGGGAGTGTCCATTCCCTCAAGAGTTGTAAGATCCACCATTTCAATAGCGGCATACAAGGCATCTAGCTTTGATTCTTTTTTAATACTTCTTTTGGTGAAACTTCCCGCACGCTCATCAGCTGCGATCATATCTATAGGGAAATTAGGAATTATTATCTTGCCTTCACCGGGCTTTCGCACGCTCACATCGAACACACATTGCTCCTTTTTATGTGAAATATTCGATGTTTATACTGGTAAATTTATTAGGTGTCTAATTAAATACTGCTACGCACCGTAACCTGAAACAATTTTACCTACTTCAGTACGTGTACCGCCTTCTTCGTAGATAATTTTATCTTCTACTATGTCTTGATCTAGTAGCTTCTCCATCTGGTCGACGATTAGAAGATGTTTTCCAATTCTCATCATATCCCCGACAGAGATATACTCTCCTTCACTAGTGAGCTCGGAGCCATTAAGCTCGGTTCCGTTTTTCGTTTCTAAGTCTCTCACTAAAACTCCACCGTCTCTTATTTCAATAGAGAGATGCTTTCGCGACAAACGGCTATCCGCCAATGCCACGTTTGAATACTTCTTCTCTCTACCGATATGTATTACCTTGCCAGGTTCAACTATAATGGTAAGCCTTGCAGCTGCTTCTAAACTCCCGTAGAGTCCAATTTTCAATACGACCTTATGTCTTCTTTCAATCCTTGCCATAGATGTAATCTCCTGAAATCCATTATACTCGAGTTTTATGAAGAAAACTAAAGTTGAGCTTAAAACCCAATGATTTAAAGAGCTTATGTTGTTTCGTGAGAGTAAAAATTGCCCAAATTTCTGGGCATTTTAGTGGGATAAGTCCCGACTTGTTTTAGCACCATGGTCTTTTAATTCTAGGGCTCGATCCACTAAATTGCCTTTTCCGCTATGAAGACGCTTATGAATATCTTGAAATGAGGAATCTAGCCGAACTAACTGAGTTTGAACTTTATCTAGATCATCCTTTAACAAGCAAAACTTATCAAACATAGCTCCAGCCTTTGTCGCTATATCAAGTGCGCTTTTAGACTGCTTATCTATCCTCCACAATGCTCCCACCGTTTTTAAACTCGCCAGAAGATTTAGGGGTGAGACCAGGACTATATTTTTTTTAAGTGCAAAATCTATGATCTCAGGATGCTCTTTTAATATTAAAGAAAAAACTCCTTCTACTGGAATGAACATAAAAACAAAGTCCGGCCCGTTCACGCCGGGAAGATTTTGATAATTCTTTTTTGAAAGTTCATCCACATGACTTTTAATGGATTGATAGAGGCTTTTAAGATTCAAGCCTGTGGGCTCTTTTTGATATTGAATATAAGGCTTCAAGCTTACTTTGGAGTCAATAATGATAAAGCTCTCTCCAGGAAGATTAACGACAATATCTGGTCTGTAGTTCTTTCCTTCATGTTCAATATTTTTTTGAACGTAATATTCCCGCTCGTTTTGAAGTCCTGCGAGCTCAAGCACTCGCTCTAGAACCATCTCCCCCCAATCTCCTTGAAACTTAACATCTGAACTTAAAGCCTGGGTCAATTGATGAGTCTCTTTTTGTATATTCTGGCTGGCTTCAAGCATTTGTGAAATCTGCTCTCTCACCGATTGCCTCTCTTTGATATCTTGCTCTCTCACTTTACCAATAAACTCACGGTAATCTTCAAGTTGCTCATCAAAAGGGGTTAAAAACTCATCACTACTTTTTTTAAGAATTTTTTGAGAAAGATTTTCAAATTGTATAAGTTGTTGCCTAGAAAAAAAGAAATACAGCCCTACTCCTAAAAGGAGTGCAAAAAAAAGTCCACTTACAAAGGCTAAAACTAATTCCATGAATTAAGTTTACCTAATTAGTTATTTGACGACAATTTTTGCCATCCGAAGCTTTCCTAATTTTAGTATATGCTCTGAACCACTTTTAAGATCTAATGTTTCTTCTTTGCAAGCTTTTCCGTCAAGTTTGAAAGCATTTTGCTTAATAAGCCTTCTACCTTCACCATTGGATTTAATAAACTCCATATCGCGAAAAAAATCGAGAACCTTAAACTCACCTGACTCCACGTCTACTGTCAGTATATCATCTGGAATTTTGTTCTTTGCAAACCTATCCTCAAACTTTTTACGTTCCTCTTCACCCGTTCCTTCCGGATGGTAATAATTTACGATTTCAACAGCCAATTCTTTTTTGGCATCCATCGGATGTTTTTTTCCAGATTTAATTTCTCCAATAAGCTCAGAAACTTCTTCAGCCGAACGTCTACAAAGAAGCTCATAATACTTAAGCATCAAATCATCTGAGATGCTCATCATCTTCCCAAACATATCTGATGGTGTATCTTCAAGTGAAATATAATTTTCTAAGGACTTACTCATTTTTTGAACGCCGTCCGTTCCTTCAAGGATTGGCATTGTCAGGATACATTGAGGCTCTTTATCAAAAGCTTTTTGAAGATGACGACCCATAAGAAGATTAAAAGTCTGATCCGTGCCCCCGAGCTCGAGATCTGCATCCATAGCCACCGAGTCATATCCTTGCATCAAGGGGTAGGCAAACTCATGCATGTAAATTGCCTCTTGAGCCTTAAATCTCTTAGTAAAGTCGTCCCGCTCAAGAACAGAGGAGATGGTAACTTTTGCCATAATTTTTATCATATCTATAGGCGAAAGCTCACCTAGCCAGTCATTATTGAAGTCTACTTTTGTCTTTTCCATGTCCAAGACTTTTGCCACCTGTTGGGAATAAGTTTTCGCATTCTCAATAACTTCTTGATCAGTCAAGATTGGCCTGGTTTTAGATTTTCCAGATGGATCTCCAATTCGTGCCGTGAAATCTCCAATAAGAAAGTGAACTTCGTGCCCGAAGTCCTGTAATAATTTTAATTTTTGAAGAATAACTGTATGACCCAAATGGATATCAGGTCTTGAAGGATCTGCACCAAATTTAACAATTAGTGGCTTGTCTTCTTCATAAGATTTTTTTAATTTCTTTAGAAGTTCATCTTCAGGAATGATATCTACAGTTCCACGCTTGAGTTCTTTTAGTTGTTCTTCCGCTGAAACTTTTATCTTTCGCATAAATCCTCTTTGTTAAAAACCTGTAATTCTCGAACGAACTCTACCCATTGTGTCTTTCGCTACCATGCGAGCTCGGTCTGCTCCGTCCTCTAAGATTTGATCAATCTCATGAGTATGACTCATAAAATGATTAAACTTTTCTCGAGGAGTTTTTAGATAGTCGTTAACAACTTCGAATAATGCCTCTTTAGCATGTCCCCACCCAATACCTTCTCTATAGCGAACCTCCAAAGCCGAGACCTGCTCAGAAGTAGCAAAAAGACGATACATTTCCATTATTATACACTTATCAGGATCCTTGGGAGCCTCAGGAGGAGAGCTATCAGTTTTTATTTTCATTATGGTTTTTCGGAGTTGCTTTTCTGTTCCCCAAAGCGAGATAACATTACCATATGACTTACTCATTTTGCGTCCATCCAACCCCGGAACGTAAGAGCCAGACTCTTGAATGACTTCTTTTGGCTCAATCAATGTACCAGCACCGTAATACTCGTTACATCTTTGAGCTATACTTCTGGCAATCTCAACATGTTGGATCTGATCTTTACCGACAGGAACAAAATTCGTGTCATAAAGAAGGATATCCGCGCTCATTAATATGGGATAACTATATAACCCCATATTAACTCCATGATCAGCATCTCTACCTTCGTCGTTATTTTTTTGAACTCGATCTTTATAGGAGTGTGCCCTATTCATGTCTCCTTTTGGAGTCATACAGTTGAGTAACCAGGTGAGTTCAAAAACTTCCTTCACATCACTTTGCTTAAAGAATATTGATTTTCGTGAATCTAAACCAAGTGCAAGCCAAGTGGCGGCAATTTCATAAACATAGTTCTTAAAGAGTTTTGGGTCTCTCACAGAGGTTAAAGCATGAGCATCTGCTATAAAATAAATCGATCGATCAAAGTCATTAGACTGAGACATCTCAATAGCGGGACGGATAGCTCCCAATAAATTTCCAAGGTGAACATCTCCGGTGGGTTTAATCCCAGTTAGAACCGTTTTCATAAGGTTCAGAATGACATATTTTTAACCGATTTAATAGGGCCAAAAAGCTCTAATTGAGCCAAACCTGTTCAGACTCATCACCCAATTTTGAAACTCCTGATCTGTTGGCACTCTCCACATCCACAGGCCTTTGTTCAGCTTCATATAATAGTAATGGAACAACGAACAAAGTTAGTGTGGTAGCGAAAAGAAGTCCACAAGTTACAGCAATACCCAGAGGCTGTAGTATTTTTCCTCCATCTCCTAGACCCAATGCCATAGGAAACATTCCTAACATAGTCGTCAATGAAGTTATGAGTATCGGTCTTATTCTCTTATTAACGGCTGTAATGATTAAATCGCTACCTCTAAGTCCACCTGCCTTAAGGGAATTAACCACATCAGTCAGAAGAATTGAGTTGTTTACGGTAATACCATTTAAAAGGATGATACCTAGCGCTGAATTTAGCGAAAGATAAGAATTAAATACAGTTAACGCCAATATAACTCCAATTAAACCTAAGGGAACTGTCATCATAATAATTCCAACCTGCTTTACAGATTGAAACTGCATCCAAAGAATAAAAAAGATGAGGGCTAAAGATAATAAAAGTGATGTCTTTAACTGTACTAAAGCCTCTTTTAATTCCTCTTGCGGCCACTCAAATTCAATCGTATTTTCTGGGGAGGTAATAATCTCATCGAGATGTTCTCTTACCTCTGCCTCGACTTGTGTCAGATGAGATTCCCACCCTCTCTTTTTATCGTCGGCCATTGTACCGTGAACTTGAATAATTTGATTTTGATCTTTATATAAGATACTTGTTGGTTTCTTAATGTGTTTAAATTGTCCTAAAGCTTTTATAGGGACAACTTTTTCGCCGACTCTAATAGGATAGGACTCCAATTGATCAGGACTATTATACCTTCTATCCTTTAGACTTAATTTAATAGGAGTAGAAGTATTTTTATAGCGCACATTTCCAAGCTCTATCGGTTCAGAGGTTAATCGCGAGATATCAGCAAAATCACCAAAACTAAAATCAGCGCCGGCTTTTTTTAGTCCTGCTAATGCTCCCTTGTAAGGAATAAAATAGTAGGAATAGACACTACTAGAACCCGGGTCAAGTTGAGTTCTTTCATAAAAATCATTTTCTTTTAAGAAAACTCTTAATTTTGAAGCCGTATTATAAATTTCAGTTTCATCAGTTCCCTTTACAGTGGCTTTAAAATGCCACTCTTTTGGAAGTGGTAGTTCTGCAGGGTTCCACGAGTCCACACTAAAATAACGATCGCGACTGTTGGGAAAATTATCCTTAAGAATTTGTTTTGCTTCTTCCATATCGTCACGATGAAATAATTTGAGCATCATCTCACCACCAGTTTTATTATATTTTTGAACCCAAGTATAATCGACCCTATCCCCTAAAAGTTCTCTCGCTTTAGATTCATTCTCTTGTAAAATATTCTCCATATGTCTTCCACTGGAGCTATCTTGTGCCCCGACATACATATAGATCCAATCTGAACCGGGCTTACCAATGACTTCTTTAGGTAAATTCGGCGCAAGAATCATTGTCACGGAAAAGGCGAGAATAAGAGGAATACCTATTGCATAAAGCTTTATTCCTTTTATTTTTATCATTTTCAAAAGAATTTTTTCATAGCCATTCTTAAGACTTTCAAGCGGTTTATCCATTAAGGCACTCGTATCGTTAGAATAGTATTTCAGAACTAAAATTCTAACGATGGGAACCACCACGAGGGCCACTAAGGCTGAAATCGCATGAGAATAAATCACTGCTCGAGCAAGATCACCCAAAATCGCATTTGTTAAATCAGAGGTAAGTGCCATAGGGATAAAAACGATAAGTGTTGTGGTGATACTCAAAATCACAGGAAAGGCAACCTCGCGAACCGCACTTGAAACCAACTCAAGTCTTTGCGAGAAACTATGACAAGCTTTGCCTGCTTTTGCCCAGATTTGCCGGTGACGGAATATATTTTCCATAATAACGATACTCGCATCGACGTTCATTCCTGCTGCGAGAGCAAGTCCTCCTAGCGAGATGAGGTTAATATTCATCCCTGTTTGCTTCATAACTATAAAAGAAAGAATCATACTAAGAGGTATTTCAACAACCGCAGTTCCTATATTTTTTATCCCTCCAATAAAGATAAACAAGACAAGGACCGCCATCGCAGCTGCCAAAAATACATCCTTAATCAGATTTGCTACTGATTTATTAATCGCCTCGGCTGGATCAACAATAATTCTAAATTGAGTGCCCTTTGGAAAACTTACGGACTTCTCTTGAATAATATTCATTATGTCTTCCGACATCTTTTTTACATTAGCTCCGGACTTGGGAGAAGCAAATAAGATCAGTGAACTCAACCCGTCCGTTTTAAAACTCCTGTCTCGGTTAACATCTTTTCCATATTGAATTTCTGCAATGTCTTTTAGAAAGACTCTTTTATCTCCCAGTCTGAAACTAAGCTGCTCTAGATCCTTTTCATCCGCAAGCTCTGCCTCGATGATAAACTGCTGAGGACTGGTTCCAAAATTAACTTTAGCACCCGAAAAAGAATTTAATGACTCTTGAACCATAGACCTGACATGTCTAGGAAGAAGTCCATATTGAGCTAGTTTATCAGGGAGAAGCCTAATATCTAGAATATACATTTCGGGACTCCAAAGAAGAGCCGTTTCAGCGTCTTCAACTTTTTCTAAGTGATGACGCAAAAGAGGATTAACTTTATCATAAAGCTCTTTTAGTGAGAGATTGTCTGAATAAAGAGATGCAGCAAAAAATCCAGAGTTTCGATTTTGCTGCCAGACACCAATATTGTCTGCAATCTCTTTTGGCAGCATTCCTGAAACCGATGCTTTGACAGTTTCAATCTCTTTTAAGGCTCGATCAAACGGAACTCCCCAATTAAAAGTTATCGTAAAATAGGCATTCGAATCCCGGTACTCAGCTTTTATAGTGTCGACTTTAGTTTCTTCATTGGAGACTCGATTAATCCGGCCTTCAATTATTGAACCGTATTGTTGCTGAAATGTTTCAGCAGAAAGATTTGCGTAAGGTATCCACATTTGAACTGTGGGCCTGGAGGAGGCTGGATACATGGAAATAGGAAGAGTCAATCCACAATATACTCCTAGCATCGCTAAAAGTCCTAAAATGGCAAAGACTCGTTTGGGCTGACTAAAGAGTTTTATCAACACTTTTGCCATCCTTTTTTACTATTTGAACTTTTTGTCCATCTCTCAAAAATTTTGGCGAATCCGAAACAAAAATTTCGCCTTCTGCGACTCCGGTTTTGATTTCAATTCGATTTTTAAATCTTCTTCCTAATTCTATTTTTTTCTTTTTAACGGATTCTGCTTCAATAACAGCGAGAAATACATCATCCCCTGAAAAATAGAGAACTTTCTCATCGACTAATATCATATCTTCTTTTTTAAGAGATATAGAGGCCATTCCAATAGACCCTGGCAAAACACTTTCACTTAAGTTCAATTCAATAGGAACCGTTCCAAGCTTGCTATCTACCATGGCACCAATACCTGCCACTGTTGCCTCAATGCCATTAACTCCAAATTGATCAAACTTAAGTTTTGCGGGAAGACCTATTTTCATTTTTTTAAAATCCGCTACTGGAATTTCAACTTGTCCATAAACTTTTTTAGGATCATTAATAGAGACGAGAAGTGTTCCATTAGTAACCGAGTTTCCAACCGGAGCATGAATCCCAGCAACAACACCTGGCATCGGGGCCCTAAAAACTCTATTTTTATAACTCGTATTTAAGTCGGGATGGCGCAGCTCTAATATTGGATCACCTTTTTCAACCCGCTGACCAAGGCGGACCAAATGCTTCATCACAATCAAGTCTGCATCCGCTTTTATTTGAGCATCTACAAAACTGCGAATCTGGACCGGATAATTTAGAGAGTTGTCCACAGACTCGATCTTAGCCGTCTCAATTGAGACTTTCGGGCTTTCAGCAGCCTGAGTCGCAAAACTTGCAAATAAAAGAAACATGAGAACTGATTTCATAGGGTTTCAATAACACTTTTCATCACCATTGAAGATCGAATCAGTAATTTTTACTCGTATTTTGCCATGATTTCGAGGCATTTTCTCAAGGATAAGTACTTAAAATCATTATTTTTTAGGAAGGAGACTTGTATAGAGCTATCATGGATTCAAATAAGTTTTGGAGAATTTATGAAGTTCTTATTGATGATGCCTTTATTAGTGATGAATCTTGCCTGTACTGAACAAGAACTGCCAGAGGTCACCGTGCAAAGCGAAGAGATCATTGAGACTAGCCAGGTCAATAATGACTCCGAGGCATCAGATAATAATTCGGATGATGAAGATGATCACTCAACCCCACCGCCACCGGCTCAAGTCCAGCCAAATGTATTAAGAGCTGCGGCCATGCTTTCTTCAAGTTCGGAGTCTCTCCAGCTTGGTGAAAAAAAGGTCATAACGATTAGTTTAATGACGGATGCGGAGTTCGAACCAGGACCACTAAATGTCTCGTTAAACCGGGACTCGATTGAGTCCATGGATCCTGGAACTTATATTCAAACTACATTAAGCCAAGAAGTTGTCAATTTAGACTCTTCAGACTCCAGAGATATTACCCTTGAATTTGATATTAAAACTATGGCTCCGTCATTTGATGAAAATGAATTAAAAATTATTATAGAGAAAGATGGTCTGAGCAAAGAGTATCCTGTCATGCTAGAGGTGAAACCCGAGGTAGAAGTGGCCATCATTAGTGCTCAAAATACTCCTTATATGTACAATAGAGGTATGGCCACTTGCTTTAGAGCTCACTCAGAGGGGCTTCAAGTTATTTTTTCAAACAAAACGAATGATTTCCAGTCGGGTGATGAACCTTGTATTCATACGGGAGGGGTTCTCAGACATTGTGATACAGGAAATCGAATGTCTCAAAATGAAACTTATATCGTAGGGCGACCTGGAGACCCTAGAAAGGTTATGCCTAGTTCTGGTCTGGTTAATGCTATTTTTTACGATCATTTTAATAATCAAGATAGTATAGGAAGAAGGCTATTTTTTAATGTGACACCTGGGGATGAGACTAATATGACCAGCAACGGAGTCGCTTGTGAATAAGTTTTTTATTCTTATTTTTTTAAGCTCCTTTTGCATACTGGCTCAAGCAAAAACCTATAAGTACAAAGCTGAAATGGAATGCGATCACTGTGCTAATCAAATAAAAACTGCCTGCGAAAAAATACGAAAACTGAAAGCCTACAAAGCGGACCCAGAAAAAGACATTATTGAAATCAGTTTTGACGACAATAAGGGCGCATTGAGCGAAAAAGACTTAAAAGCAATCGCCTGGGAATCGGGATATCAACTTTCACTTCAAAAAGAGTAGCTTTTACTAATACAGCGCTCGATGACTCGAAGGTTTTTAATCCCTGGTACCAAACCAGATATGTTTACCCAGCTAATATCCATCTCTAATTTATTAAGCGCAATTTGAAAACAAACTTCATCATTTTCTATCAATTTACTGTAGGTAAAAATAGTATAACCCTTCTTAAGGTTGTTTGCCTCGTCCTCTTTGTATTTAAAAATCATAACTTTTCTTTTTTCGGATGCCGCTAGATCTTTCAACATTAAAAGCCACTGAAGAGGATTGATTGATATCCTAGTTTTTGCTTCAGTGATCTTTATCCGCTTATTAAAATAGCTTAAAGAAAACTCTTCTAAATCTTTTGTAATTGAATCTTTGACAAAATCGCTTTCATTGAAAACTGATGCGGCCCACGACACATCCATCACAAGAAAAACTAATAGGAGAATCTTCATTCTCCTATTTGAAACTATTAATTAAGGGAATTCAAGTTACATTCGTATAAAAGCCCATCAAAAACACTATCTTCCATAGTACAAACCAAATTATCTACAGTTTTAGTATAAATGATTGAGGCGTAGGTTTCCCCTTCACTTTCGACTTGATCAACATTTAAGGCTTCAAAAATGGCCTTATGATCGACTTCTTCTTGATTCAACTCACAATAATATTCATCTCCAGTAAATATTGAATTTGAATAGATACAATCAAGGCCTCCAATATTTTTAGCAAACACTAAATGTGTTCTTGGGGCGGGTAGAGGGTGTGCTTCAACGTCAAGAGATCTAAAAACTTCCTCAGAAGCCATGGCGTTAAACACAAAAAACATCGTGGAAATAATAAAAAGATTTTTCATTTTAATCCTCGCTAAAATTTATTCATTACATGGTTTAAACCTTGATAGCACGATTTTGGACGAGCAAGGGTAAGTCTGAATAACTTACGCTATCATGACTTTGGAATTAAGAATTTCTTTGATAAGATAAGGAAATGAGTCACTCTGAGCAAGAATATGCCGAAAAAATTATTTCCATCTGTAAAAAACTCCACCAGAGAAACCTTCTGGCTGCTGCTGATGGCAATATTAGCCATCGCCTTCCTAATGATACCATCATGATCACACCAAGTGGGCTTTCAAAAGTTGATCTCGTGGTTGAAGATATGGCCCTCTTAGATCTTGAAGGAAATATCCTAAAAGGGAATCCTTCGAGCGAAAAAAGTATGCACCTGAGGGTCTATCAAGAGTGTCCTGAAGCTCGCGCTGTGGTTCACGCTCACCCACCTACCGCCATAGCATGGACAGTTGCAAACCCAGAGCTTGATTTTCTTCCAGCGGAGTGTTTATCAGAGCTCATTCTTGCCGTAGGTGATATTCCCATTACACCTTACGCTCGTCCAGGAACAGCGACCATGGGCGAAGTTCTCGTTCCCTTTTTGAAGACTTACCGAGCCCTCATCCTTGCCAGGCACGGAGCTCTCACCTGGGGTGAATCAATTGCAGAAGCCCATAGGGGAATGGAGCGTGTTGAGCATGTAAGTGAGATTTTATATAAAGCGAAAATTCTTGGTGGTCTCACAACTCTATCTAAAGAAGAGGTAACTCATCTTCGAGAGATGAGAAAAAAAATCGGGCCAACAATTCTATAGTTATTCAATAATAATAGTTTCTTCTTCGATCTCTTCTTTCATAATAGAGGATTCATAACCTAGGTCTATAACTCGCTGTCGCAATTCAGATCCAGTTATTAGAGGCCATTCGAGAGATAATTCATATGCAATACTTGCTACAAAAGGAGTCGCCATAGATGTCCCGCTTAATTCTTTCATGATGCCACCAGGCCAAGAGCTATTAATATTTACACCAGGAGCATAAACTTCAACGATCCCCTCTCCCCAATTACTAAAACTTGCCATCGTATTAATTTGATTTTCCGTCGTATCAATCGCTCCCACCGTAAGAACATTCTCAAAATCCAAGCCACCAGGAAAAATATTGGATTCTCGAAGATCTTGGTTATTATTTCCTGAGGCAATCACGAATAAGGTCTCACGAGATTCTTCTATTAGCTTAGATATTTTATTTCGAGTCTCATTAACAGGTTCACTTTGTCCCTCCATTTTACCACCAAGACTTAAATTTATAATTCTGGCGTTTAAAGAAATAGCATAGGCGATGGCATCATGAATTTGTTGAGTGATATTATTTTTCTTAAAATCAATTCGAATAGGAAGAATTCTTGCTTGCGGACTTGTTTGAGCGATAATCCCTGAAACATGGGTCCCATGCCCTTTTGCGTCTGGTGATATCAGTACCTTGATGAGATTAAGTACACTTCTCCAATTGAGTCTTCGAATATCAGTGATGGGAGTAAGTTCTTCTTTTGGCTCTAAATAATCATAGGGAATTTTATCATTTTCACCAAAATCCCAACCAATAGTATCGTCAACAAACCCATTATTATCATCATCAATACCATTGTTAGTGATCTCATGTTTATTATTGTAAAGGCGATCTCTAAGAAGGGGATGTTTGAAATCGATACCTGTATCAATAACTGCTATAGGTCTCTCATCAAATACTGAAACACCTTCAAATCTAGGGTTTGGTTCATAAGGGTCATAGAGAAATTCTTCAGCCCGAACAGGAAGTAAAACCTTGATAAATATGAAACACCCCAGAAGCGGCATCTTTAGATTCATGTCTACTCCGTTAATCGGAGAGATAACCTACTTCCTCATGCTTCACAAGGTGTCTTGTATTAATTATGTGGCTAAAACCTTATAATTACTGTTCCTGCATGAAATTTTGAGCGTAATTACAATTCAGATCGGGGTCTCTCAATTTCTCTAATTCACAACGTAGTCCGTACTGAACCGCCGGAGAAAAGGGTATTAATGTATGATTTTGTCCTTGAGGAACCAAATTTGGATTATTTTCATGGGTTACTAAGTAATTTACATCAGCTCTTCTTACTGGCTTTCCTTCAAGCTGTAATTCTATGCCAAACACTTCATGAGAACCCAAATCATTTTGTTGATAAAAATTTACAAACCTTCCAGTTCTCTCATTTCTAGAACCAATCGTATTCGTTAGTCCACTAAAGATAAAATCACCGTATTGAGTAATGGGATCAATTGTAAAAACTAAATCAAATCCCCGATCTATTTCTCCGAGTTCATCTTCGATTTCAAGAACCCTATCTCCTCCATTACTAAATCCTAGAGCAATCCACTTTGTGTCAGCTTGCTCTGAAGAAAGCGAGTTATAAATATCAATATACTCACTCATCTGCTTAGCACAGCTACTTGCGGAGTCTACATTTTCACGCCTCATAAAGCCTGAGCTATTGTGATAATGAAGTTGATAACCTTCACCACCCAAAACTTCTTCAACTGAGGGCCAGATTGCATCCATACCCATCATATGACCAAAGTTCCAATCAGCTCCCTCACTTCCATCTAGGTTAACAGCGTTGTACCAACGATGAGCCTGCTCTGCTTCAAATCCACCTGCTCCATCAAAAAGAAAAACGATATTATTAGGAGGATTTGATTGATTGAAAAGATCTGTATCTGGGCTAGGTCTAGCTGTACCTGATAGACATAAACTTTCTCTTAAGCTTTGCATCCATTCAATATCGTATCTACATCCACGATAATAGACTTCTGCTTCTTGGGTATGTCCACTGCCTCTTGGCCCCAATCTCCTTGTTCTAAGGACAGTCATCCTACCATTATTTACAACGGCTTCCTCTGACTGCCTCGCCCACTCGTTAGCTCTATCGCAAAACTGACTAATACTGGCTCTTTGATTTAAAAACTCTGATGCCGTATAAATGGCAGAGACATCTGACATAATCTCCTCTATGTTATGTTCGGAAATAATGGCACTCGTCTCGCATGCTTGCGCAAAACTCAACTTTAAAAGAATTAAGGATAAAACCAATTTCATCGACTACCTATCGGACTTCTCTATATATTATATAATTGTTTTATTGAGAGAGGTTCAGCCACTTATCGTTCGGCATCACGCCTCTCAAGGCTTCATCAGAAGGCTTGAGCCTGAGGGCTTGCCCGGAGGTCGTAGGTTCAAAAAAAAACCCGACTTTCGCCGGGTTCTCATATCGTAAATATAATTATGATTTTGGTTGCGGGAGCAGGATTCGAACCTACGACCTTCGGGTTATGAGTCTGAGAGAAGCATTTCTGTCGAGTTCGTTCTCTTGCATTTTATTCAATTATATTAACTAGTTAATCCACTTTTTGACGCATTCATGTTCGGGCATTTTCGGGGTATTTCTGGAAGCCGTAGTCAGTTTGTAGTCATTTTTAATATATAAATTAATATTATTTTGAGTATGAATAAATTACTAACATTGGCTATAATTTGAAAAGAAAAATGACATTCTATGCTTTTAAAATTATTTAAAGATATGGAAAGTTTTGAAATTTTGCCGAACAACTCTTCAGATATAGATATTATAGAATTCATAGAAGAACTTAATAACAATACTGATCTTTATTCACTAAATGAATTAGAGCAAATTCAGTTGGAGATCGGAAAATACATCGACCTAAAACTTAAGGTTTTTGGATCTAATGTTAAATCACTTTTTTAGTATTCGATCTTGATTTCTTGCCCTTCTTTCTCTTATCAACTTTCTTATTAATTTCAGACTTTTGCTTCATTAACATTGCAATGCGTAGTTCTTCAGCTTGATATTCATTTAAAGATCTCAACATGTTCAATACTTTTTCTTTATCTAATAAATCTGATTTATCAAAGCTGTACCCTTTAGCAATAGCGATATTAAGCTTTTCAATTATCTTTGATAATGTTGAATATGACCCTTCATTGAGTCCATTATACAACTCAGTCATTCCAATTTTTCTGCTCTTCATTATATTGATTCTTTCCTTATCGAGTTTTTCTCCTAAAGCTTCAATTTCTTTAATATTACTTTTTGGGAAAGGAAAAGTATCAAAACACTTTGTACCGCTATACCTTATATCCAGTCTCATTGTAGAACAAGTGTGCCATGCCCAAACCTCATGAAAAACAGAATTCAAAACTGCAAATGTAAAATAATCCTCGCTAGCTATAACTGTACAAGAGTGACTAGGGAGAATTTTTGAAGATATGAATTGAAAGAAAACATGTTTTGAAACATTTGATATCACTAGCATCTTCTTAAGCTTCTTTGTCTTTTCCCTCATTTCCATTCTTTTGTCACCGTAATGCCACCAGAATTTTTTATGAGCCTTCCTGCGAACTTTATCTCTATGAGGCTTAACTTTCTTTCGTACATGCTCAATTGATTCTGTATAAGCAGATGCATCCTGTAATTCCATATCACCGAAATCTACAATCCAACGACTTGGCACACCAAGAACGTTTTGATTTAAATCCTGGCCAGACAGAAATTTTTTAATAACTAATTTCTCTTTTGGAGATTTTTTCAATATTTTGCTCTTTTCTTCAGTTGTAAGCGTAAAACCTACACCCTGGATTGCTACCCCTACAAATGATCTTTTATTCATAGTCACTTTAGGATAATCAAAGATATCAGTATCCGATTCTAAACGAGTGTTTATATTCATCACTGACTTATTTGCAATCTTTTTGCTTATGTTAGTAATTTTACTTTTATTAGTGAAACACACAAGAGAGACTGTCACATTAGCATCTCCCGACCATTTTACATCTTTCCACACATCAAATAATTCTCCTCCGGCTTTCACAACCTTATCAAGAGAGGCAATTCGTGATGTATTTTGTGAAATACTATTCGTACTTACAAAACCTACCCTTACTCCACTCCTAATATCCTCTAGAACTTTTTCATACCAATAGGTACAATAATCTGACATTTTATTATGGTCTTTAAACCTCGAAGAAAGCCAATCAAAATAATTGTCACCTCTACAATTTCGTATTTGTTTACAGCCTATGAATGGAGGGTTACCTATAACCACATCAACATCATCCCACTTCGTTTGTAAGGCGTCTGTATTTATAATATGTGTGAGACTTTCTAAAGGTAAATCTGGTTCGTCTAGATATAGCTCAACTTGCATAGACTTTTTAGCTATCCATAGAGAGACTTTTGCCAGTAGTGTGGGGAAGGATTTTATTTCAATCCCATACATATTTTGCACTGGAAAATACCCCATATGATTTTGAATCCACTTATAATCTTTCCCTGTAATAGTCACTAATTTATGAAATATTTGTGATTCAAACCTTTTTATCTCTCTATAGGCAACTAGAAGGAAGTTTCCCGACCCGCAAGCAGGATCTAGAATTCTATATTTTTTAAGCTCTTTATGTAAGGATTCATAGTCATTCTGTGTTTCACAATTTTGAAATTTTGACTGCCAGTAATCGATAATACATGGCTTTACTATTTTCAGAATATCTGACTCTGATGTGAAATGCATACCATTATTGTGCTTATCATCATCATCTGCAGAGGACTCGAATAAGACGCCGAATATCTCTGGTTTTATTTGACTCCAGTCAAAGTCGCAAGCTGAACTTAGCATTTCAATTTCTGAATCATTTAAGACTATCTCCGGCCTTACTTTAAAAAGTGGTCCATTAAACCACCGGACATGCTCGAACAGACTTCCTTGTTTTTTGATATTATCTTTTTCGTCCATCATTTTAAAGAGGCTACTCAATAAGTGAGCGCTATTAAAAACTCCTTCACTGGAACGATTTACTAAACCTGTGAATATACCATTAGGTAGGAATCCAACGTCTTCTGCAAACATACAAAAAACACATTGTGCAACAAACAAATCTATTTCCTCACTCTTATTTTGTCTAAGCCTTGATTTAAGGCTTAGGTAGAGTTTTCCCATTAACTCTGTAGCGTTTCTAGAAACAGCTTCCTGTTCTTTGAGTAGGATAGCACTAGAACCAAATAAAAATGAAAATGAGCTTATTCTTTTTTCAAGTTCACTTAATTTTATATAAGCACTTGATAAATCTCTAGTATCGATAATAAGAAAGCTTTTAAAATTTGATAGTATAAGAAAATTAACTTCTTTACCTTTTGCTTTCCAATACTTCATTGCTTGAGGGATTGCTTTAGTTAAGTCTGCCTTCGTCTTAACTTTATTACCATCCTTCATTTCTAGAATAACTTTTCCTTTGATGTAACAATCCGCAAATCCGTCGCCTGTGTTGAATTCATAAGGAAGTTTGTCTGGGTCAAATATGATACCAAAACTATCGAAGAACTCATTTAAAAATGTTTGGGCTCCTGTCCGCTCATTAAGTGAATAATTCTTCCATCGCTTCGAAAATTTACGTAGTTCTAATTGTATCGATTGATATGAAACTGTCTTCTTCATAACTTCCTGTTATTTCAAATATTTAAGTCACATCCTATGACTGTGAAATTCTATTATATCAACAATTTTGAGACATAGAAGTTAAGTGAAATTAAGGGAAAATGGTTCCGATTATATTATTTTTGGAATTTGTATAACTTATTCCTGTATGCTTGGGTCAATTAAAAAAATTTACAAATTACTCTTCGATCTTAACGTAAAAATCTATCAAATAAGAAAGTTCGCACCTGTCTATTCTTGTGATGATAGCACTTTTGTTCATTTCAAAATAGCTAGCTACATAAGTATACAGTTGATCCCGCTGTTCTTCATCCAACAGCTCACCCTTCTGATCAGAAAAATTCTTCTGAATGAATTCCTTAATGACTTCTTTCAGTTTATATTTAGGAGCCAGTATTGCTCCTCCAATGTACTGTGCTTGATACTCTGCTCTTCTACTGTCTTTGTCAGGAAGAGATAAGATGATTCTGTTAAATTCATCAGTCATGGAAGCTTCTTTGAGCTTTTTTTGAATAAAATCTAGATAATTGTGATGTAATATTAAATGCCCAACTTCATGAGCCATTGAAAAACGAGCTCGAGGGTACTGTTTATCGTAAACCCTTTCGTCGATTCTTATGAGTTTCTTACAAACAATTAATGCAGTATCAACATTACATGAAACCTCTGCATTGGGCGTTGGTTGAATCCTATATTTAAAGTTTTTCCAGATATAACCTTCAATATCGAATGGAAACTTATGGCCATAAGTTGTACAGGCATTATGGACAAGTTTTTCTGCTATATCTTCAAGTTCACTATGTTCTTTAAAATAGATTCGAGGAACTTCTCCGGACCTATTACTCATCCTTGATTATACCCTCGTCATTGACTGAGGATCTAATCCACTCAACAATTTTATCAGCTTCTTCTTTATTCAAGTTTTCGCCATTAGCTTTCCTTAACATTGCGGGCATATGTTCCATTAACTCAGAGTCCTGTAACTCCTGAGGAACGATTCTAATCGCCTTCGCTTTAGAAGTTAAATATGCTTTAATTTCGTCACTAAACTTGAGTATTCCCTGAACTTTATCATAAAATTCCGGTTCTGCCGGTGGCTTAGCAACTTCTCTCTCTATCTTGCTCCAGTTTCCAGCATCGAAGCCAATCTCTTTACAAAAAGCTCTAAGTGATAAACCTGCTTCGACCCTCAAATCTGTGAGCATTTCTCCAAAAGACCTCTTTTCCATAATATTTTCCTTTTTTGACGCACCGGCCAACGCAACGCGTAGGCCATGCCATGTAGTATATAATACACAACATGTTGTATAATGTCTACAACATTATTATCGGATGAAATTTTTCAAAATTTAAGCGAGCAAACAATACCTGTGATCTATATGATTTAAATGACTTATGTCACTAATGATTAAATAGATCGTAGTCATTAAAAAAGGTTACTAATTTTGTGACATTTTCGAGGTTTTGTTTACTAATGAAACAAGGAATACAAAAAATAGCAAAAGGTAGTAACAATTAACAAAACAGAGCAATTTCTAGCAATTCAAGAAAAGATTGGAAGCAAAATTTCTAAGCTCTGTGCTGGTTATGAATATCAGCCCCAGATCAAAGAAGAGTTAGAGCAACAGGTTTTGGCCAATATCTTTGAGAGCCTTGATAACTTTAGAGGAGACTCAGCCACTACTACTTTTGCTTATCGAGTGGCAGTGAACACATGTTGTAATCATGTAAAGAAAGCAGTGAGGGAAAGTGAAGCTAGATCACTTGATCATGATTTCAATATGGATGGAGTAAGCTTTGCTTATGAAGCCAAGATGGATTTTGAAGCGATGATGAAGTTTGCCAATACATTCAAACGAATAGATCGAGAATTGATATTGCTGTATCTCATTGGAGAAGACCAAAAATCTATATCCGAGATTCTAGGCTTAAGTCCATCAAACGTATCAACCAAACTTAACAGACTTAAAAAGAAATTAACTGAATTTATAAAAGAAGGTTCTGCTCATGGAAAATGATTTTTTAGACAACCTTATAAATGAAATGCGAGAAGAAGATGAAAAAACTTCTAGAGTTGAAGCTAAAAAAGTGGCTGTGCAAGTAAAAGATTTAAACAAGTCTTGGAAAAGTAAATACTATAATGAACTTATAGTCGTTCCACTCATGTATTTTGGAATCGTCCTTCATCTAATCGGAAGCTACTCAGGAGCCTATTTATATTTGACTCTCACCCCCCTATTTTTTCTTGGCATTATTATGTTTATGCAAATCTGGTTTAATTATAAAACAAATCAAATCGATTTAAGCCTCGATCTAACTCAATACGGAGAGCGACAGAAGAAGATTTATAAAGACCAGCTTATTTTATTTTTTTGGCTTAAGCTTTTAGTTTATCCCACTCTCATTGGTTCAATTATTTATGAGTTTTATTTTCAAATTACAAATAATGGAGACGCTTGGGACTATGGAGCAATAGTTCTTAAGATTGTCTTATTAGGAGGTGTACGATGGTTTGAAAGAAGTAGTGTCGCTGAGATTAAACAAATTTTAGCAAACCTAGACTAGGAGGTTATTATACTAGAGAATCTTTACTCCCACACTTATGACGACATTATTTATACTTTGGGTAAATGGAGAATCCTCTCTCTTGAGAAATTAAAAACCAAAGTAAACTACCATGCATCTCACCAAGCCTTTTCAAAATTGGTTAGAAAGCTAGAACAAAATAAGTACCTTGAATCTATTTATTATCAGAACTATAGGAAATATTTGTTTCTGACAGATAAAGGATTAAGAGCAGCTGGACTTAATGAGTCTTGGCAGATTAACAAAGAAATTATCTTGCACGATTTAATTAGCGTGAATGTTTTAGAAAATCTTATGCAAGATGAGCGATTTAAATCAGGAGAGCTGACTTTAATTGATAAAGGACAACGTAGCCGACCTGATGGTGAAATTAGATTATTAAATGGTGATGATCTATTTTTGGAGATTGAACTGACTCAAAAATCAAAACCTCGAGTAAGAAATAAAATCCGAGAATACCAATTATCATGGCAGAAGGGTTTTGTCTTTTATGTATTCAGTAGTCCTTCAGTATTTAAGGCATATAAGAAAATTATAAATGAGCTTGATCTTAATTCTTCTCCACTCTCTAAAAAAAGAATTGCGAACTTCGTTATCCTAATGCTTGAGCCTGCGATTAAGAACAATAACTTTTCTCTCGAAAACTCTAATTGTTATTTCGATGGGAAGTTTATGACTTTCTCCCAGCTCAAAGATCAGTATTTAAGCTAATAGTTGAACCTAAGTTGAAGGTCTATTGAAGGCCGGTTGAATTGGTTTTGATCACATTTTCAAGACCACCGAAACTCGTGCATTTTTAATACCTTAACGTGCGCTTGTTTTTGACTCCCTCTCTCTCACGTTGTTCAAAAGATGGAGTCAAAAGACGCTAGTAAGGTGATAGTTGCACGTGTGCGGTGGTTAAGTTTAGAGGAGATAAAAAGAAATGGATAATGAATTGGAATTGATGACGATTAAGGAAGTTATGGTGGTTCTCAAAGTTCGGGAGTCTAAAGTCAGAAAGATGATACTCAATAAAGAGATTAAGTATTTAAAAATTGGAAGTCTAATTAGATTTAGAAAAAGTGATATTCAAGATTATTTAATTGAAAATCTAATCCTTCCAAGTTTAAAAACGGAGAGAATTTATGAATGAAAATATTATTTTGCCCCAATACACTGCTTCGAATCTGTGCTATAATTGCAAGGCTGAAAAACACTCAGCTATGCTCTTTGACAATTTGCCAGAAATAATAAGGCCTAATATCGCAGCCAAACTTTTAGGAGTTTCAGTCAAAACTATTTATGATTGGCGGTATCGGCAGAAGACGAGAAATATCCCTGATGATCTGTTTTTAAAAATAAACAGATTTCTATATGTCCGAACATCTGCGCTTAAAAAGTGGATTAACACTCAAAACAAATTTTTGTAAGGAGGTTTATCCATGACAATTCGCAAATGTAACACTAAAAAAGGAACAAGCTATGTAGTTGATCTCTACTCAAGTGGAAGGGGAAGCAAACGCATCAGAAGATCTTTTAAAAGAAAAATTGATGCTCAAAACTTTCTAGATAACTACATGGCTGAGAAACAAAATTTCAAAAAAAGTGGTCAGGCGGTTAATCTTTTAGAGGAAGTTCTCTATAAAGATGAAGCCCAGTTTTGGATTGAGACCATGAAAAATCATTTTTCCGTGGGACATCTTAAACGAGTAAAAGGCATTCTAGCTGAACAGCTTGAGCGCTTTGGAAACTACACCTTAGATCGAATGGATGCAGCGTTTCTAACTAGCTATCAAAGAGAATTGAAATCTAGGCGACAGAGTAATTCTACTATCAATAGAAAAACTGAAGTCATAACAGCCATCTTTAATAACTCGGTTAGACATAGACGTATTCCCTACACTCCAGCTATTGGATTTAGAAAACTTCCAGCCGGAAGAGTGGAAATGGCTTTTTGGGAAAAAGAAGATATCACAAGTTTTTTACAAGCTATGCATATCCGCTATCCCAAGGGTTCAGTTAATCGCTGGCGCTTTGTAGCTTACCTCACCGCTCTGAATACTGGTCTTCGCGCAGGAGAGCTTTGGGGGTTAAAACCTGAGGATTTAAGCAGTAATGGTGAGACACTTTTTATAAGACGCCAACTTAATCGTATAACGAAAGAGTTCGATCTTTTAAAAGGTAAACGAAATGCCAAATCTGGAAGACTGTCACGGCATGTTCCTTGTAATCCAAATTTAAAAGCTGAGCTTTTAGAAATTATCAATATAGATAATGAAACTATCTTTGCTAACAGCGAGGGTAATCCCATTGATCACGATAATTATAAAAGAGTCTTTCAAAAAGATTTAAAAGCATGGGGAGGAAATCCTATACGCTTTCATGATCTAAGACATTCAGCTATCACCCAAATGATTGCAAGTGGTATTGATATTAAAACCGTGCAGGCCATTGCTGGACACGAAGATATCAAAACCACTATGAACTATGTGCATCTAGTTGGTGATTCAATTAAAGAAGTTGCTCGCAATTTTTCATTGAGTTATGAACCAGATAAACCAGCAAACTTGAAGTTGATTTCGGGTGAGTTCGGTTGAATGTAGTCAGTTTGTAGTCACTTTTTTTGAAAAGAATAAAAAAGCCACTTCAATGAGTGGCTTTTACGTATATGTTTTCAATGCTTTAAGTTGGTTGCGGGAGCAGGATTCGAACCTACGACCTTCGGGTTATGAGCCCGACGAGCTACCAGACTGCTCCATCCCGCGGTAAGTAGGTGTTATTTTTACAAGATCCGCGTTTGTTTGTCTAGTACTAAATCTCTAGTGATTAAGAACATTTAAATAAAAGTGGTCCAGTCAAACATAAATAGCTAAATTTCCGTCTTTGTCACCCGATATAGGTATTAAGACATTTAAGCCGGAGACTGCAAATGGCCAAAGAAAACATGACAATTGAAATTGATACGACCAATTTAAATGAATTACAAACTAGACTTTTAAAACGCGCTGTAGCACTTCTTAATCATGTAAACCATACCGAAGAAGAACCTGAATATTTTGAAACGAGTTCAGAGCTTCTCAGAGTTGTGGCTCAAATTATCAAATTTTCCAATATCAATAAGCCCGGTTCAGATGTTGAGTTTGCAGACCAAGCCCTAGAATTTTGTGTTGATCGCCTAGCTGATCAAATCTATCAAAAAGACTTAGTAAAATTCGACTGCTGATCAGAAACACTCTTCACCGAGGTTTTTCCAAAGCTAGGAACGAAAGTCGTACCTTCTTTTTCGGCTGCTTTCTTTTCAGCTTCTCTTTTCTCTTTAGCTAGTTTTTGCAATTTTAAAGTTTCGTAATACTCACCCTTACGGTACCGATTAAACTCTTCAGAGTCTGCGGGTTTTGCTGTTGTTCGCTTTGAAATTTTTGTCATCTTATTTTTATTCAAAGTTTTTTTAGCGGAGAAAAACTCTTTGGCATCTTTTCTAGGAGATCCATCTTTATTGATCCCTATATGCTCTAATAGTTGTTTCTTAGTAATATACTCCCACTCTCCAGGCTTTATTCCATTGATTGAGAGGTTTCCTATCGCCACTCTTCTTAGTTTATCTATGGTCACTCCACAGGCTTCACAGATTCTTCTAATTTCACGATTTTTCCCATCTGTTAGACGAAATTCAAGCCAAGTTTTATTGGGAAGATATTCAAGAATTCTGACTGACTTTGGCTTTAGAAAACCCTCACTAGTTTGTACACCGTCGCGAAGTTTTCTCAAGAGGATCTCATTAACTCTTCCAAACACTTTTACTTCATAAGTTTTCGTCACTCCAAAACTTGGATGGAGGATTTTATTTCCAAGTTCTCCGTCGTTCGTTAGGAGCAATAAACCCTCTGATAAATAGTCCAATCGACCAATGGGATACACGCGAGTTTTTATAGGAACGAAATCCATAACAGTTTTTCGACCTTGAGGGTCTGAGACTGTGGTCACGCAGCTTCTAGGCTTATTCATAACAAGATAAACATGATCAACTGTTTGTTTATCTATCATCACTCCATCTACAGAAATCATATCTTCGGCTGGATCTACCTTGATTCCCATCTGAGTGAGAACACGACCGTTTATTTGCACGCGCCCTTGCAAAATGAGCTCTTCAGCTTTTCTTCTTGAGGTTACTCCACAGTCGGCTATGTATTTTTGAAGTCTTACGAGGTGTTTGTCACCAGAATGATTTTTAGACATTTGAATCTCCTTTCGATCGTCTCGACCGTAATTTTTTTGGAGGTTATAGGATTACAGATGCATCTAGTCAATAATTAATCAATATTAATTCGACCTTTGCTTCATAAGTTGCTCAAATTGCTTTTTCTGCTCAGGGGTCATGCTCTTCATCGCCTCTTTAAGCTGCTGCATCCCCTTTTGCATTTCTTCAGCACTTGGCATGGCCCCACCGCCGCCCGGAGCTTTCATTTGAGCATAAGAAGCAGGGACAATAAAACGACTGTTATCAACAGATTGTTCATCCCATTTTTTCAAGTTCATTACTGTTGGTTCACCGGTCATAGGATTTTTTGAACTGGTCTGAATGGCAATCATTCCTTTATCAACTCGAACCATATTAGTTATTTGAGGCATTAGCTTCTTGGCCATTTGATAGCTCTTTCTAAATGTTTCTTTAGATAAGCCGAGCTCTTTATAGGGAACCTCACATGACTGGGACTTCATACTATTTCCCATTATCTCCATAGTCACTTCAAAAACTTCACAGGTCTTTCCGTTAACCTTTTTTGTTTTACCTGTCTTTATTCGGCTCATGCTTTGTCCCATCTGACTCATCATCTGATTGTACTGGGCCATATTTATACTTGAACGGCTTTTTCTCGCATGATCTAGAACGATGACATAACCTGCATTCAAATCAATTATAGCAGATTGTTGACCAGAGTCTGATCTCGCCATATTTCCAGAGTCACTCATGTAGGTAATTGTTTTGTGTCCTTTACTATCAACCCACTCCATAACAAATCCCGCAAAAGTATTGGTACAAGTAAAAAGGAATATTAAGGCAAGCGTTGATAAATAATTCATAAAAACCTTATTGATCTGATTTTTCTTCTGAGTCCATATTCATTTCAGAAACTGGAAACTGAGTAACTTCAACTGAATCCTCTTCTTCCAGGATCTCCTCCTCAGCTTCAAAATCTAATGAATCCCCCATAAGATTTTCAAAAGCTTTATCGAGCTCATCTGAAAGTAATTGCTCTTCAGTCTTCTCTTCCAGTTCTACATGAGCATCCATAACTTGGTCAGGGTTCTCAAGCATAGAGTTTAAAAGAGCTTCAGACTTTTCAAGCATAGCTTCCGCCTGCTCTCGCATCTCTTGCATTTCAGGAGTATCCATCTCTTCAAACATTTCTTCATCGGGAGCATTCACTAATCCGGCTTGAAGTTCAGTTAATGTAACTGGCTTTGCTTCAATGGCATGACTTACTGCTTCTGAGTTGATGGCTTCTCTATTCTGAGCTATCACTTGGGCCATATCGACAAACTCTTCTAATAAATCAAAAGCAGATTTTTTTACTTCGCCAGAATCGGATGTTCTGGCCTTATCCATGCTCTTTAAGGATTCAGTAAACAATGTATCAGATGCAATATCTCTAATCGACTGACTTAACTCATCTAGCTCAACGAGTTCATCAAAATCAAATTTTGCTTTGTCACCATTTTGAACAATAGTTTTTATATCTGCAATTTCACCAATTTCATTTGCACTTGCCACTTCTTCTAACTCTGATTCAGTTGGCAGTTCAGTGATATCTTTTAAGTTGAAGACTTCTAAAAACTCGGGAGTCGTTCCATAAAGAGAAGGACGTCCCATCTCCTCTGACCTTCCCGTAATTTTCACCAGTCTTCTATCCATTAACGCACGAATAATATGAGAACTATCAACCCCTCGGATGGTCTCTACGGCTGTTTTAGAGATTGGCTGCCTGTAGGCGATAATGGCGAGAACTTCTACTGCTGTTGGTGACAGTTGAAGTGTTTCTACTTTAAGCACTTTTTGCACAGTTTTAGAGTATGTGGCTTTACTTCTAAATTGGTATCCCTGAGCCACTTCCATCAATCTAATTCCATGATGTCCTGACTCGAACTCACTTTGAAGTCTCGAGATCGCATCGTGGACGATTCTCAAAGGAAGATCATTATCGATTAAACTTTTGATTTTTTGAATATGAATAGGACGATCTTGCATGAAGATAATCGTTTCAATCGTAGCACACAGGGTATCGAAATTAAGACCGGTTCTAGCTTGCCAAAGTTTATCCTCTTGCTCTTTTTCGTTAAAAAAATCAAGATCAAGGCTGAACTCTTCTTTACTAAAATCCCAACTGTAATCAATTACACTCATAATTGTCCTCTATTTTCGTCTTGTTTCGGCTCACCAACCGAAGCTACCATCTCGGCTGGAATTTCAGGAGTTTCATCTTCAGGGTCAAACCCATCTGCTGTTTCGACATCGAACTGGGCTAAATCCTCTTTAACATCTACAAATATGGACCCGTATTGTTTATCCTCTTCTTGAGAAATTTCCAATCGTTTCAGTCTAGCTAACTCTAAAAGGGAAATAAAAGTTATGACGACTTCTGTTTTCCCTTTTTCCCAATTGATAAGATCTTCCATCTTGGCTCGACTGCCCACCTTTAAACTATTTTTAAGCTCAATAAGTTTTTCTTTTATTGAAAGCCTGTCTCGTTTTACGACGGTATACTTTCTTTTCTCTCTTCTAATCAGATCAATCATCACGTTGGTCAATTCTGGTAAATCCATTGGGGAGAGAATACTGTTTTGAATCGCTTTACGATTGATTTTTGGTTTCACAAAAATTTCTTCATTCATTCTTGGTAGCGCCATCAATTTTTCACCAAGATTCTGAAAGCGTTGCAATTGCTCAAGTTTTTCGATCAATTGTGCTCTGGTGGTAATTTCTAAATCCTCAACCTGAGCGATCTGGATTTTTTCATCCTCTTCTTCAGTTACTGTCTTTGATTTAATATAGAGTAACGAAGCTGCGAGATAGAGATACTCTCCAGCCACATCGAAATTTACATCACTCAGTTTTTTTAAATAGTCTAAATATTGATGGGTGATCTCCTTAATATCTAGATCACGGATATTCATCTCTTCTCTTTGAATGAGGTGCAACAATAGCCCTAAAGGACCGTCGAAGCGATCTAATTTTACTTGGATTTGCGTCTCAATCATTGTGTGCGTCCCTAATAATATTTCACCCTATCAAATAAGAGATGTAAATCGGTAACTGATTGGCAACCCACATAAAGGGCATCAATAAGTAACCGAAAGTATGAATCCCCACCATGCTTAGTGCTATGACGCCAAGAAAAATAAAAGGCGTGTATTGAGCGAAACTTTCATATTTTCTAAGAGCTTCACCTTTAAGAAAAGTTGAAACCATTCTAGATCCGTCTAAAGGCGGAATAGGTATAAGATTAAATCCACCCAAAATAAAATTGATAAAAATTGAAAACTGAAGCATCGCTGCAAATTGCTCTCCCATCCCCTCAATGGCTCCAAATTTTCCTAATAACACTAAAAAAAATGCTGATAAAAAACCAAGAATGAAATTTGATAAAGGTCCTGCAAAGCTCACCCAAAATATCCCCTTTTTCACATCCTTAAAATTTCGAGGAACAATGGGAACTGGTCTCGCCCAACCAAATACAGCTCCACCAAGCATTAAGCAGATAGCAGGAAAAACGACTGTACCCATTGGGTCAACATGAGAGACGGGGTTGAAAGTAAGTCGTCCGGCTCTTTCAGCAGTAGTGTCACCAAAACGTTTTGCCATCAAGCCATGTGAATATTCGTGGACTATGACCGCTAGCAAAAAACCTGGTGCACTATAAGCAAGTCTAAGTAAGAGTTCTCCCATATCATTCATCCCAAAACCATACCAAATTGCTCAGTATGTCGCCAAGTGTTTTAAGCTTTTCGTATCCGACTTGGGGCAATATACTATTGATATATGAGGAGAAGGAAAGCCCAAGTTGTTATTTTCTATCGAGATGATGCTGATACAAAATATTTTTTATTGTTAAAGACCAATAAAAAACGTGGTGAATATTGGCAGAATGTAACCGGCTCAGTGGAAAAAAATGAATCTTATAAAGAGGGAGCGCTGCGCGAAGCCATCGAAGAAACAGGACTATCTAAAAAAGATATTTTGAAATCTCGCAATACAGAACTTTGTTTTCAATTTCATGATCGATGGGGCAGAGACGTCAAAGAAAAGACCTTTCTTGTAGAAGTTTTCAAAAAGTTTAAAGTCGAAATTGATCCAAGTGAACATTGTGATTTCAAGTGGGTTTGCGAATCTGACATGAAAGCTAAAATTTTCAAACATATTAATAACTATTTATCTGTTGTTTATGCCATGGAGACGAAGTGCTAAAGCTATTGGTCATCTTTTCTCTCATAAGTACTCATACTTATTCACAATCTGTGAACGATCTAGAGCTACTTGACTTGGAAGATGCGAGCTTTCTCGATGAAGCTTTTGAGGAAAATGAAGAAGAAGAGATCAAAAATAAAGCACAGGATAGTCTTGAAGAGGACTTCAGCCTTAAAGAAGACCTACAAGAGCTGGAAGAGCTCGAATCCACAGCAGAAGCAGAGTTAGAAATTATTGAAACAAAAGAAATTTCACAAGATGATTTAGACCTCACGTCTCCAGAAGATTTGAATTTTGAAGTTATCAACGAGATCTCAGAGGCGACAAAAAATAATATTACCAATATTGTCTCCGCAAGGGAGCGAGCAGAAGCCCAAAAAATCCGATATAACTCTTCCCAACTAAGGGCCTTGAAAATTCAACTCTCTGATATCGCTAAAAGTCCTGTGCGAAATTATTATATTCCTAAGGGAGCCAAACTTTTTCACTTAAAAAAGCTTAAACCTTACCGAACAACCAAGGGATTTTTTGTTAAAGCTCATACATTAGTTGATTTCAATAAGCAGCGATACATTCTCAATAATAAAGGAGAGCTTACCTACTCTATTCCTTATAATAAAATTGCTGATGTTGAACGAGTGTCACAAATGTATCGCAAGCCTCACAACTTCACTCGACTTAAGCCAAAGATTAAAGTTAGCCGTTATGACAAACAATTCGATTATAGTATTCTCGTCAACACTGGTCTTAGTTTTAATAACCCGGAGTTTACCCGAAACTTAGTATCTGATGCCCGCACCTTTGCCCCTCAGTTTCATCTTGAATTCGGAGCTGTCTCTAAGCTGAATCATGATTATCATCTAGGAATCACATCAATGTTTGAAAATACTGTCGGTCAAATAGAGACCGGAGGACTCTATACTATGCGAAGCTATGGGATAGGACCTATCTTTAAATCCAAAAACTTTTGGGAGAATTATCGTTTTTCTATCCAAGGACGACTGTCTATTTTCAGTCAAATTAATATTGATGAAGGTAACGGTAATGTGACTAATTTCTCCCTCTCAGAAAATGCCTTACAAATTGCCTTAGAAAAAGAAAGTCGTACCGAAAGGTTTGGGACTTTTGTTATTGGCTATCAACTCCAAAGAAAGTGGTTTAATGCTACAGCTTCTGGAGGAACGGCCGTTAATTTAAATCCAAGAGAGCGAAGCAATGATACTATTGGAATCTATGTGGGACATAAATCGGACTGGATATGGTAAAGATTCTTTTCATTTATCTCTCTGTTCTATCCTCGGCTTTTGGAATCAATGCAACGATAATCGTTTTAGAAGCTCCAATATTTGGAGAGCCGGATGAAACTTCTCCTGTGATTCAATATTATAGAAAGGGTGATGATATTTATATCCATCCTCAAGAAACTCATCAAGACCCTTATAAGAATGAAAAGTTCAAATTCAGCGAAAAAGTCAAACCAACTCTGTACGAAGACCCATTTCTGGAGAAGCCTTATACACCGGAACAAAGGGGACGATTTTTTAAGACTCTTGCGAATTCAGGCAGAGAAGCTTACGTTTTAAAAGAGCATGTTCTTATTGAATATAAGGACGCTAGGGAGTTTGATCAAGAAGTCATCGCTTTTGATCATACTGATTACCGAATAGAAGAGCCCCTTCCTGAAAACTATCCCTTCACGGTTGATAGAATCTATAAAGGTGCTTTAAGTATGGCATTAGGTCGCGCAAACTTTGATGCTTATCCTTATCGACAAAAAATACTTGATCAAAGTTTTAATCTCTCGACTGAGTTTAGTTTTGCTTGGTCAAAAGAGCAGCCTGATGCCGACCCTTCGAAAAGATTTTTCTTTGGTGCGATAGGTGGCTTTCACTACTCAACCCAAGACTATGTTATGAGTACTCAAAATGCGAGTCAGACTAATTTTCGCCTCTTTATAGGGCCATATGCGAGTTACGATATTTATCGGACACCCAAAAATATTTTACAACTCTCTATTAGCACCCAAGTTTTTCTTCTAGATAATATGGATGTCGCTATTTCATCAGATATTGATAACTCATCTGAAAGAAGGACCTATTCATCCACTTTAGCGATCTCTCCCCAAGCAGGAGCTGCCTATAAATGGAGAGATTACTTTGAAGGCGTAGATTTATCTTTAGGATTTAATATGCGAGTAAATCTTCCCCGAGACTACAAGACCAGTGACGCTGGAGAAAATGATCTTTTATGGCGCAGACTCGGGGCCGGAGACTCATATTATCAAGGACTTACGTCTGAAATTACCTATTTTCTCTCCTTTGATAATACCTACTAGGCAATCCTTTCCCCTCGGAAAATAAAAGTTTAGGCCCAGCGATTTTTACCGAAAAGTTTAATGTCACAACTAAAAATACTAGGAGGGTATTATGACAATCGCATCTGAAATCAATAGAGAAGTTCTTTTTCAAAAACTTGGTCACACTTGGTATATTTTCACAGAAGTTAATAATGAAGTTGTTTACTCTGCAATGCCAGATGGAATGGATCCAAGATCTACTAAACTTGAGCTATTCGAAGTAATTGAAGACCATATGAAAAAAGTGGCAACGCATCCTAGATATCAAAAAGAAGCTGCCTAGAATAAGTGATGTCAGCTGCAAAAAAGTATAAGCAAATGTTTCGCTCCTCAGATTCAGCTGAAGAGAAAAAAGAAATAGAGGCTTACCAAAAAAAGATCGAGCAAGTTTTGCAAGATCCAAAGATGCAAAAAAAAGCCGCTTTAATCCTAGAGCAAATGATAAAAAAAGGATCCAAATAATTGGATCCTTTTCATATTTGTCGAGTCAGCAAATTACAATACATCGGGACTAATCCGTTGTAATTTTCGTCTAATTCCTCAACCTTTTCTTGAGTTTCTCGATTGCTCTGAATCTCTTGGATGACTTGAGCTTCGTAAGTGAATAATTGAGTTAATACTTCTTCAGGAACATCTTCAAATCCATCCTGAAAGTTATTTTTTTGATAATGATCAAACCTTAGTTTGTCTAAATATTTACTAACCCTGAAAACACTAAAATCCTCCTTTAAACCAATTATACCTTGGTCCATCTCGGCTTCATTACCCATAAAAAGATTTGTTCTAACTAACAAATACCTATCATAATAATCCATAGATACGCTCTGATCTAACTCTAGTTTTTTATCCATCCGTTCGCGAAACTCATACTCAAGATTAGTCCTTAGTCCTACACAATATTCTCTCAGTCTATTTGAATACTCCCTCACAAGTGCATTCGTTTTCTCAAATACTTCATGCTCATTGGGTTGGGAGCAGATTTCTACTCTCGCTGGCTGCCTTCGTACATCACCTTCTCTCTTATCATAATCAAGATTTTTCGAAGAAGCTCTTAACTGACTTGTCTTAATGAGTGGAGAAGACCTATCCACTTCATTGAAATATAGCTCTTTTATTAAAATAATATTTAATAGGAAACTTGCTAAAGAAAAAATCAGTAAATACTTTTTCATTCTCCACTTATTATAACCTTCTTCCTTTTTGTTACGACTATTTGATGTTATTTCAAAGACTTATCGCTAGGAGCTGTTTTTTAAATGAACAGATAATATGGCTATTAGGAGGGTATTACGACAATCGCACCCTAGATAAAAAAAGCTCTGTAATAAATATAAAGCTCGTTGCCTGACAACTCGTTTGGTCCTAAGTTCACTAAAAGGTAGTACCATTTATGAAGCGTAATTATTTTATTACATTTTTAGGATCAATATTATTACCTACAATAGTCTCTGCTGTCAGTCCTTGCGAACTTTCATCCCTCAGTGGTTCAATTGGTCAAAGATTAGCATCCAAATATTCATCTAAACAGATTCTAGAATTTAAAAATAACCTTCAAGCTGAATGCATAATGCAAGCAGATTTTAAGTCTCTTTCAGATCGCTCCAAAATTTTAAATGTAGACTTAGATATGATGAACACATACAAAGCTCTCAGCTATGTAAAACGTGAGTGGTATGAATGGGGAAAATCCAACAACGTTCAAGTCCCTTATATTTATCAAAAGTACCGAGATCCTATCACTAGAACCAGAGAAATTTGGGATAATGCGATGCTTGGAATGAGCCAAGTAGAGGAAGTCAGTAGAACCCTTAGAAGTAGAGATCTTTCACTAGATGATTTACAAGAATGGCACCGCGGATTTTATCAACTTTCCGATGAAGTTGGCGATTTCAATCACGAACCTAACCCAGGATCATTTAAAGCTAGTCCAGGCTATTCTGACAGGGCTATCAATGAAGCCATTAATGTCTATTGGTGGCGGTGGGGAGACTTAGACTCTGAGATAGTTAGATCAGAATTAGAGAATATCGAAAAAGTAAATGGCTACTTTTATCAGTATAACCTAATCGGAACGACATCTGATGATCGGCTGAATTTTTTTCTAAAAGGTGATCAAACTGGGGTGATCATCAACCCCTACTTCTTAGAATCAAAGACAATTTTTTTGGTTCGCTTTATTAACACGTACAAGAAAATTATCAACGACAAATATGAAAACTTGAGATTTTATAACTACCCTTTACTAACGCCCTTGCAATTTGCTTCGTTGGTTCAGAAATGGTTAGTCATTATACACCCTTGGAGCGAAGGAAACGGCAGGATGACAAGACTAATCCAAGACGGTCTGGCGAACCTTTACGGACTTCCGGCTCAGACTTCGGGTGAGCTCATGGACATTGATGTTACAACTCCGGTACAAGACTATTATGAAAAAATGTATTCATACACTATGGAAAATCTAGAAAAAATGGGGAATTGTCTCAGTGGTTACGAGAGAAATTCCTTAAGAGTTATCCAGAGCTATGATTGTAAGATAATTGAGTAAAGGGAATTTGTGCTAAACAAGATTTTACTTTTTTTCATCATTTCCCATAACGCAATTGCTGATGGAAGCCTCGCTGAAAACAGGATAGTTGAAGCACTTAAAAAAGATTTTTCTTGGCAGGTAAAACAAACAACTCGTGAGATCAGAGTTTACCATTACTTTGCAGGCCAAGATCACAGACGGACGCAACAATACTACGACGAACTATTCGAGTTTTCACAGAATTACCCTACTGCTTTTGATATCTTTGATCCTGATGATCCTGCTTGGAAAAACTCTCACTTCATCCCAACTGCCAAAAAGTTCTTTCTTAATAATGACCCTACCTCTAATTTTGGAGGAGGATTATATGCAATGTTTGATCCAAATGGTTCTAAGAGCTACGGCAAGCTTCTGCTAGAAATATCAATTCAAAGAGGAACCAACTTTATAGATACGAGAGGATCTGCGTATGATAGTTCCTTTCAAGTTAGCGAGCAAACATACAACCTTTTAAGACAGAGTTGTCCTGGAATTACCGGTTTGTACAGAAATCAAATTTCTAAAGATGGTGTTCCTTATCTACATATAGCAAAACAACACCTAATGAGTAGCCCCATTTGTTACAGAGCGAGTCTTAAAGTTTTCAAGGAGCTAAAAATAGAGTTCCTTGTTTATCAGTGGTATAAGGACGGATTTATTTACCACCCCTGTAAAGGAGAGAAGGAAGGTGCTTCTTTTGTCTTAACAGGTCTCATCAATTCACCTCACGATCCGAATGATGTCGATTTTTCTAGTTTTGACGTCAAAGGGTATATGACTCCATTCATTAATAAACAGGTCTATATGAACCGTGTTTCAAATAACTTCGATTATAAATACTTAAACTCTTACCTCTATTATATTTCTTCAAAAGGCCTTTTTGATGAGCAAACCTTAGTCGAGAGATCTTTTATAGATTCGGAAATAAAAGAACATCGTTTTGGTTGTAGAAGAGATTTGTACCCAGAAGATTTGAAAAAAACTTTCGACTAGTGGCTTTACTGAAACAATATCCTGTTATTTGCAGATTTATAGAATGTGCTGACATTAAGTACTTTTGACCTCTCAACCAGCTCTCTCATCGCCGCATTGATCATAAAACCTGTATCAACAAAGCTAGATTTATCTTTTATCACTGGATAATTGTCTCCCCCGCCGGCAAGGAAATTCATCGTTCCAAGTTTTACACTTTTTCTATTTGAACTCAATTTGCCGTTCTCGTTTTTAATCCACCAATTTTTACCTTTGATTTCTACCAGTTTTTTTTCTCTAAAGACTAATTGCATATTCACAATTTGAGGATAACTCCCCTGGCCTGCAAGATCGAAGAAATTATCAGAAGTTATTTTTTCAACGTATTTAAAAAATTCTTCGAAAGAAAGCTTTACTGAGCAAATCGTATTTCCATAAGGATGAAGTCTGTGAAGATCTTTCCAAGTTATATCTCCAGCCTCTAGCGAGGAACGAATACTTCCACTATTTAGGACAATCCCATCAACATCTTTTTCTTTTAACAATATTGCCCTGCCAAAGAATTGTCCTATAGGCATTTGGGTTGACCTTACCAATTTTCGATCACCATCTAATTTTTTATTTAATGTGCCAATTTTTTTAAGTCCCAGTCGGTCAGCTTTTAATTTGAAGGTAAGAAATAGCCTATTAAGAACAATATCATCCTTAAAAAACTTACCTTTATAGACATACTCTCCTCTGACCTTGTGAGTATGATTAACTGGATGAAGTGTGTACTCAAAACCACTACCCTTCACAAGCTGAATTGATTTATCCTCGAAAACTTTCAATTCGAGTGCTCCTACATACTTCCCCCAGTCCTCTGCTTGAACAATAACAGTATTATTGTGAACTTCGGCATTAATAATTTCTTGGGAGTGTCCACCGACTATTACGTCGATTCCATCAACCTTTTTAGCAAGATCTATATCTCCATTAGATGTTAAGCTCCCCTCGTGTCCTACATGAGTCACAGCTATAATAAGATCAACTTGAGGGCGAAGTTTTTTTACGACCGCCTTTGACGTTTCAACAATATCCTTAAAATCAAAAAGCTCTTTCGCCTTTTGGTTACTAGCTTTAAACGGAGTATCTTTGGTCGTTAATCCAAAAATTCCAATTTTAAAGCCTTTATATTCACGAATGATATATTCCCTTTCAAAAGCGAGTTTATTAGTTCCCTTATAAAAAATATTAGCGGCTAAAAAGGGAAAGCCTGCTATCTTCTCTTGATTTTTTAAGACACTAAACTCGTTATCAAACTCATGATTGCCAACAGCCATGGCGTCATAGCCAATATACTTCATGCCTTTAAAGTCTGGTTCGGCATCAAACATATCACTTTCCATAGTTCCGGTATTAATATCACCGCCGGATAGTAAAAGTGTGAAGCCTTTTTGAGCGATGGATGTTCTTCTTAATTCATCAATAAGCGTTTTTCTCGCGGCCATTCCATACTGACCCTTCTCATCAGGAAGGTAATGTCCATGATGGTCATTCGTATGCAAAATACTTAAGACAAAGAGCTCTTTTTTTTGAGGGCCAAAACTTGAGCAAGTAATAAGAAAAAATAAATTGATCAGTAATATCAGTTTCATAGCCGAAATATACATTAACCGAGCACATTAGTTAAGTACTTAATTTAACGTACCGATTTTATTAAATTCGGCAATTTTTTCCGATTTCCTATCAGATTTATCTCAACAGCCGAAAAACGTATCCGAAAAGTATAGTACTTCACCCGGTTGAGATTTTCTGGGTGAAGAAAAATGAAGAATTATTAACACAAGGGCACGGTCGCCCGCCTAGTAGGGGTACTAGGGATTAAACGGAGGTAGTACATGTATACAGGAGATTAGATTATGGGTTTTAGAATTGCAACAAACGTTCCGTCATTAACAGCACAAAGATCACTTAAAAAAATTAGTGATCAGGAGCAATCAACAACTGCTCAACTTGCAAGTGGTAAAAGAATCACAAAGTCATCTGATGACTCTGCTGGTTTGGCCATCAGTGAAAAGTTGAGAGCGAATATTAGATCAAGTCAACAAGCGAATAGAAACGCCAATGATGGGATCTCGATGATTCAAGTAGCTGAAGGTGGATTGGATGAATCAGCAAATATCTTAATTAGACTAAGAGAACTTGCGATTCAATCTGCATCAGATACAGTTGGTGAAACAGAAAGATCTTATACTGACCTTGAATTTCAACAGCTAAAAAATGAACTTCAAAGAATTTCGCAAACAACTGAGTTTAATGACGTTAAATTACTAGATGGTTCATCTGATAAACTTGAGTTCCAAATTGGAGCTAACAACGATGAGTTTGAAGATAGAATTGTTTATGATCCGTCTCAAATCAACTCTGGTTTAGACAACTTAGGACTAGGGTCCGGAGCTGTTAACACCAAAGGCGAAGCTCAAGGAGTACTGGAGTCCATTGATACTGCAATTAATACTGTATCAGGACAAAGAGCGACACTCGGTGCGCTACAAAACAGACTTCTTACTACTTCTGCAAGCTTGGAGACGTCGGTTGAGAATATGTCTGCAGCTAATAGTCGAATCAGAGATGTTGACTATGCCGCGGCCACAGCAAAGAACACGCAGAATAATATCATGAAACAAGCTGGTATTTCTGTTCTTGCACAAGCCAACCAGACACCTTCACAAGCAATGCGACTAATTGGTTAAAATCTCATTGGAGGGCCCCTATACGGGGTCCTCTTTTTTATGAAATTTTACCAATAAATTAAGAATTTTAAATAATGCTGCACTATAATATAAACAAAGGAATTATTAATGGTAGGCAAAGCAAGACAACAAGCACAATCCAGGGCCACAGTGAATAAAACTGTTCGACGGATTTTACTTCGCTATAAAGTCTGCTTAATCAATCTACGATTTTCAACAACTTCCAAGACAATCTTTCTCAAAGGTTATTTGATCAAAAACAATGGAAGTGACCTCAACGCAAATCTAGTTCGAAATATGGTCGCTGAGCTCTCTAAAGTGGGCTTTATTAGAGCTGAGCTAGAAAATTGGGCCATATCCCATGACTCAGTAAACTTTCTAGGTGGAGATTATTCTGATCTAGATTTTGACGAAGTAGCCTAAATTCGCTTATAACCCTCTGCAATGACAGATGATAATTCTTCAATTGAAGAAAAACCAAAGAAGCCAAAAACCAACGAAAAGGATTTTCTTTTCAAGCAAGACTTCAAGTACAAGCATGATAATCCTTATCATGACCGTCTCGCTATTTTTGATAAATTTGTTCTTCGTGATGACGAGGGTGAAAGCTTTGCGGGTGATTGGTCTGACAAGGTTTTTGGAAATAAGAATCAACTGGAAGTGGAAATCGGAAGCGGCTACGGTCACTTTATGATGGAACATACTCAGCAATTTCCTGACTTGAACTTTGTCGGACTGGACCATAGGTTCAAGCGTAGCTTTCATTTAGCAAAAAGACTGGATAAATTAGAACATAAAAATTTCCGCTATTTAAGAGCAAGAGGCGAAAGACTCGGCTATCTTTTTGGAGAAGGAGAGGTAAGAAGGGTTTTTTATTTTTTCCCCGACCCCTGGCCTAAAAAACGCCATCATAAAAAAAGACTCTTTCAAAAACGCTTTCTAGATGATTGTGAGAAAATTCTCTGTGCCGGTGGAGAAATAATGATTAAGACTGATCACGATGGCTATTTTGAGTGGATGCTTGAGAGACTTGAGGGGGAAGATCGATTTGAGGCAACTCTCAAAACTTTTGATTTATACAAAGATGCTCCTGATCATTTTCTTGCGAGTTTTCAGACTAAATTCGAAAAGATTTTCTTAGACAAAGAAATTAAAATTAAAGCTATGGTTTTAAGAGTAAAAAAATAATGGGTCAGTCGATAAGTGAAACCAAAGAGATTATTCGCTCGACACCTATTTCGTCGATCATAACTATGTACCACCCTATAAATAAACGGGGTGGAAACTTTGAAGCTATTTGTCCTTTTCATAGTGACACGAACCCTTCACTTAAAATTAATGATGGCATGGGGATCTATAAGTGTTTTGTCTGTGGTGCGACTGGGGATGCGATTAAGTTCGTCCAAGACAAACTCAATTTAGACTTTAAAGAAAGTGTCAAAGATATTGGATCAAACCTAGGAATCCAGGTCGAAGAAAAGACACGAGAGAACTCAGACCCTCGCTACGATATTGCTCTTCGAGTGGTTCAAAGTGCCAATAAACTCTATCGAAAATTTGCTCAAGAAGTAAAACCTGATGCCTTCAAAGAGTTTGCACAAAAACGAAACTTAAAAGTAGAAACTTTGGAAGACTTCCAAATTGGATATGCTCCAGGCAATAGCTCACTAACTTCGTACCTTCAAAACTTGCCCGAAGATAAAAAGGCTATGGCCACCAAACTTGCAGAAGAGATTGGAATGATTCGTCCTCAAAAATTTGGTAATGGACATTATGACTTTTTTCGAGACAGAGTGACCTTCCCCATTTGGGACCACCAGGGCAAAGTCAGAGGTTTTTCCACTCGAGCAGTCCTCCCCGATCAGAAGCCTAAATACCTTAATTCACGAGAATCCTTTGTCTTTGACAAGGGGAACATCATGTTTGGTTTCAATTTTGCAAAAAAAGCTATTAGAGAGCAGGATGCTGTCATCATTGTTGAAGGAAATATGGATGTGATTATGCTTCACCAATTTGGGTTCAAACATTCAGTGGCGACCATGGGAGTCGCCCTAAGCCCATCGTCATCAAAAATACTGATAAATATGACCAAGAATATTTATCTGGCTATGGACTCGGATCCTGCTGGTATAGCTGCAATGAGCAGAATTAACGCAGATTTTTTAGCGCTAAATATTGTTCCCAAGTTTATTGATTTTTCTCCCTCTAAAGATCCAGATGAATTTCTTAATGAGTTTGGTAGGCTTGAGCTGATTCAAAGAATTGAAGAAGCTCCTAGTTTTCTGGATTATCAGATTGGAAAATTGATTCCGGATGAAATTCCGGAAAGAACTGATCTTAAACTCGAACTTTTAAAACAAGTTTTTGCTGCTCTTGCACCGCTTAAAACTCATTTACTCGCCACAGAAAAAGCCATTCAGGTCGCAAAAAACCTTGGCCTACGCTCCAGCGCTGAAGATATCATCAAAGAATACAAAGAGTTTTTAGATCAAGCGCGTCAAACCAATAAGACCTTTAAGCCTCAGAAGGTGGCATCTGTTCAGCCAAATATTACCGAATTTCAAGAAGATGTATCAATTGAGCCGGTGGATAATCTGATCATTGAGACAATTGCAATTCCTAAAGTTGAACGTTTAATTCTCGAAACTATTTTGACTCATCCTGAATCAACTTCAAAAAGCCAAATAATTGAAATACTTGATAAATTACAGCATTTTGAGGTAAAAAGAATAGTTTCGTGGGTAAAAGAGATCTACTTAGAGATCGACGAGAGTGACTATATTTTATTTCTCAAAGAGAAAGGCGAAGAATCGCTACCGGTAGAAATAAAAAATGCACTTTCAAAAGCTTTGGTAAATTTCAAACCAACGAAGTTGGATAACAAGATCATGGAGAAAATGCTTACTGATTTCCTCACAGGTCTTGAGATTCAAGCGCTCAAAAATGAGAAGGCAAAACTTATCGAAAAGCAAAAGTCTGCGCAAACCGATGAGGAAGGTCTCTCCATCTTAGGCGAAATACAAGTGTTAGAAAAAAAGCTTCGTGCTTATAACAAATAAATGGAGTCATAATGTCAGTTGTTACCGCCTTCATGAACAGCAAAGATTTTTCGAAGATGATCCTTAGAGGTAAAGAGCAAGGCTTTCTTACCCCTGAAGAAATCAACGATGCCATTCCAGCTAGTATTGTAGACTACGGCGAAATCGACCTTATTCTTGCCAAGATGGATGATCTCAATATCACCATCAACAAAGTTGAAGATGAGGAAGAAGAGTCAGAAGCTACAGAGTTGGAACTTATTGATGAGGCCCTTTCTGCTCAAGAAGAAAAAGAATTAAAATCATCCTCCTCTGATCCTGTAAAACTTTACTTGAAGAAAATGGGTTCAGTTGCACTTCTCACTCGAGAGGGAGAGGTTAAAATTGCCAAAGAGATCGAGGAAGGTGAAAAAGAAATTGTCCTTTCTTGCTTAAAATCAAAACATGCTCTTGAAGAAATCGTAAAACTGAAAGAAAAAATTCTTTCAGCAGAAAACGAATCTGAGTACGTCAAAGATCTTGTTCGTGGTCTAGATGATGAATCATCTGAGAAAGATATCATGAAATTCAAAAATAGAATCGTAGAGGCTTGTGATAAAGTTTCGGAATTGATTCTTGAAATCGTCAATGACGATGGGACGCTTAAAAAGCTAACTAAAGAAGAGTCAAAAGTTTTATCTCATATTGAAGATGAGCTTGTTGATCTTACTTTTAACCGTAAAGTTATCAACAGCTTTACTGAGCCAGTGAAGCAGTACTTTTTACAATTTAAAGACCTCTATGATCAGCAAGATAGAATTTATAAATTCTTAGAAGTTGAAACAGATTCTCAGTACAGAGACCTGTATGACAAAGTTATTGAGGACGATGCCTACAAGAGAAAGCTTGCTCGTCACCTTTACACTTCAGATACAAAAATTGAGCAGATGATCAGAAACCAAGAAGATATCTTACGTAAGCTTAGACGCCTTCAGATTGATTCAGGAATGGTTTTTGAGGATATTGAAACTGTTTACAATATCATCATCAAAGGAGAGGAAAAAGCTGACCTTGCAAAAGCTCAACTCGTTGAAGCCAACCTAAGACTTGTTGTTTCTATCTCAAAAAAATACACCAATCGTGGACTTCAATTCTTGGATCTTATCCAAGAAGGAAATATTGGTCTTATGAAAGCCGTTGATAAGTTTGAGTACAGACGTGGATATAAATTCTCTACATATGCTACTTGGTGGATTAGACAGGCGATCACAAGAGCCATTGCGGATCAAGGTAGAACCATCCGTATTCCAGTGCATATGATTGAGACTATCAACAAGCTTGCTAGAACAAATAGACAACTTGTTCAAGAACTTGGACGAGAGCCAACTCCTGAGGAAATTGCAGAGAGAATGGAAATGTCAGTTGAGAAGGTTAAGAAGGTTTTTAAAATCTCTAAAGAACCTATCTCTCTTGAAACACCGATCGGTGAAGAAGAAGATAGCTCCCTTGGTGATTTTATCGAAGATAAGAAGATCATCTCTCCAGCGGATGCCGTTACCAGCATCACACTTTCAGAGCAAACAAGATCCGTTCTTTCAACACTCACTCCAAGAGAAGAGAAAGTCCTTAGAATGAGATTTGGTATAGGTGAAAAATCAGACCATACGCTTGAAGAAGTTGGTCAGGATTTCTTCGTCACTAGAGAGAGAATCAGACAGATCGAAGCTAAAGCATTGCGTAAACTTCGTCATCCAAGTCGCTCTAAGCTCTTAAAAGCGTATATCGACAACTAGTTGAATAATATTACAGTTTAACATGAAGAAGGCAGTTCAAATGACTGCCTTTTTTATTGCCTGCGGTTCTAATTGAAGGACTGCTCTGCTATAATAACCGCTTGGATAATTAATGCAGAAACCGACTATAATACCTCACCATATTATCGAATCAGGTAAAGCGTTTTTCGCTCAGAACTTGATTATGAAAGCTCAAAGAATTATTGAGTACGGCCGAATTAATATTTCCTTTAGTAAAGAAAGAGAAGATCGTTATATTGTCAGCGGTATCGTAAGTGAATCACAGCCACATCAAGTAAAGATCCAATCCCAGTCGGGAAATTTTAGTTCAAATTGTAATTGCCATCTATGGAACGAAGAAACTCATTGTCCACATGTAGCAGCTTTATATCTGCACTATTCATTGTCGAAGAACTATCTCAATGACAATCAAACAGATCAGCTAAAGTCTCAAGTCGTGTTCCACGGCCATGGTGTACACGTAGAGAATTACGGTACAATTGTAAAAGGTGCTAGTAAGCTTATGGGTGCTAATATGAATAGCACCTACTCTTCTCTTCAATATCTTCTTACCAGTAGAAAAATTATAAATTTTCCCTTACCTCAAGAACTTAGTGGAACTCTTCATATTAACTTTCTTCCCTGTGAAGACTTTGAGCGTTTTGAAGTCTTTAATCCCGATCCAGAAACCTTTTTTCCACTCTTTTGGTATGAAGATGAAGAGGGAAAAGAATATCGGAAAATATCCCTTCTAGAGAATCATTATATTTTTAATTGGGAGTTAGGCGAGCTCTATAAATTGCCCAATATTGTCTCGGATACTTTAAAAAAGACTCTTGTCTCAGGGGAGATGAATTCTATTCATGAGCATCTAAGGCTTTATACCCCCTTAATTGACCACGCTCAGGTAGACGTGAGCATTAACGATAAAAAGTTTTCTGATATAGAGATTGAAAATGCTAATATTCGTTTTTCAATAAAAGCTTCTTCTAGAAAAGGTTATTTAGACTTCAAAGGAGAGCTCTTTGACAAAGAAGAGCGATTGATTGCCCCTCCTTTAATATTCAAAACAATGCTCTCAGATGGTGGTTTTCTGAATTCATTTAGAACGAAGAACGATTCTTATGATTTCATTAAAATTCTGCTCGATTCAATAGAATATGATAATTCTGAATACAAAAAATTCTCCTACTCCTCCAGTGAGCGAGGAAAGCTCATAGATTGGATTGAGTACTTTCTTGAGAGAACAGATATTATTTTTTATGATTCAGGACTTAGAAAGCTTTTTATTTTAAATAATGAGCTTTTTAAAGACATCTATCGATGCGTATTTGAGTTCTTTGGATTAACTGCTGCAAGATTTTCTTTTTATCAAAAGGCTGACAAGAATTTTTATTTTCAGCTTCCAAAGAATCACCTCCTCAATGGGATCTCAGATTTCTACCGGCAAACAAGAAAGTATCAAATACCGATCTTTTACAATAATAATGAAGTGAAGACTTGGAATTCAAATATCCGATTTGAACGAGAGCGCTCCAATATGGATTGGTTTGAGCTTAAGCTTGTGGTCTCCGATGAAGACTACGATATTATTCGTCAAGCTGACCTTGGAGAGGACATGTTGATTTCTAACGACCAGCTTGTCCTTATGGATAGTAAGGAAAAAGAACTCCTTAAATTCATGAAAAAATACACTAAACATGAGCAGCAGGGAAAAGAAATGAACCAGGACCAGGTTCAGAAGTTTTCACTCAACTTCAAGCGTGCCAGAATATTTGAACTTTTTGAATTGAAGAAACACGGTATTGAAGGAGCTTTAACTTCTGAAGAAGAGGTGCTTTGTGAAAATCTCTTGAATCTAAAAGAAATGCCGAAGTTTCCCGTTTCTTCTCATTTTCAAGAAATTGCTCGTGACTATCAATTAACAGGGTATCATTGGCTGAGATTTCTATTCAAAAACAAATTTGGGGCCTGTCTAGCGGATGATATGGGACTTGGAAAAACACTCCAGACGATAATGTTCATTGAAAGTATTATCGATCAAGTGGAAAAAGTTCTTATCATTTGTCCTGTCTCCATTTTACTCAACTGGAAAAATGAAATTGATAAGTTTTCCTCTCTTGATGTTGAGATGTATTATGGAGATGGAAGAAAGCTTGATGGGGATAAGAAAATTATTATTACCAGTTATGGAATAATGAAAAAAGAATCCTATACGACTTTTAAGGACCTGAACTTTGATATTCTTATAATGGATGAAGTTCAACATCTTAAAAATATTCGTTCTCAAGGAGCTATAGCAGCAAGAAACCTCAGTGCAAATTTTAGAATCTGCTTAACTGGTACACCTGTCGAAAATGATCTCAGCGAGTTCTATAATATTATGGATCTTAGCATACCAGGAATCTGGGGGGATTTAAGTTTATTCCGTTCCAGCTCCTCTAAAAAATCTAGACTTCTTGCTCGCCAAACTGTGCGTCCTTTTATACTGAGACGTACAAAAGAACAGGTCTTAACTGAACTTCCCGAAAAAATTGAAAATCATATTTATCTAAGCTTCAGTGAAGTGGAGCGTCAACATTATCTCAGCAGCCTTGTGGGAATCAAAAATAGAATGCAAAACATTCAACAAGGCCGCAAATATAGTGAAATTTTAAAGAGTCTACTGCAGTTGAGACAGCTTTGTTTATGGCAAAACTCTGAAAGTATGAGATCGACTAAAATAGATTTTCTGATCGAAAACTTAGAGCAACTAGTTGAAGAGGGTCATAAAGTTCTCGTTTTCTCTCAATTTACAACTTATCTAGATCTTATTCAAAATAAAGTGCGAGAGAATAGTTGGAAGTTTGCCAGAATTGATGGATCTCAAACAATGAAGCGAAGACAAGCTGAGGTTGAAAGTTTCCAGGATGGTGACGCACAAATTTTCTTGATCTCTCTTAAGGCTGGAGGGGTTGGATTAAACCTCACCGCTGCTAGTTATATTTTTTTGATGGATCCATGGTGGAATCCTGCGGTTGAGAGCCAGGCCATTGATAGGGCCTACCGAATTGGTCAAGAAAACAAACTTACTGTCTACAGGCCTATAATCAAAGACTCGGTTGAAGAGAAAGTTCTCGTGCTTCAAAACACAAAGCGTGAATTATTTCGGGATCTTATGGCCGATGATGATGAAAACTTCTACTCCGGAAAACTCACGATGGAAGACTTTCAAAACCTTCTTTCTTAGTAATATTTTATCTCGATATTCCGATAAGTTAGCGTGGGAATTCGAATCATTAATAAATTAACTTTTGCCATCACATGCTTAGCACTTGCATTGACTAGCTCTGCTCAAGACACTTCAAGCTTGAGAGCAAGTCCAATTGATGAACAGCTCAATGAATTAGAGCGATTTGGATACCGTCCAGACCAAAGAGTATCTTCTCAGGAAAGAGAACAAGCCGTTGAATTAATCACTCGATATGCTAATGCAGATACAATTAATGAATGTGATTTTTCAAGAGATATAAGACATAACGGTACTTTTAGTAATATCGGACAATATGACCAAGTTATCTCAGATATGACTCCCTTTATTCTTCAAAACTACTCTGAAGAATGTGTCGCAAATCTTTTAACTCATTATCTTGCTGAAAAATACAGAAATCCTCTCGAGCCACAAAGCCTACAAGTCTGCCGTGCTCCTGAAAACTCTCCTGGAGTGATAAGTTTTGGAACGGGCTATCCAGATATAGTATGCCCAGAGGTTGTTGCGGCACGTGGGCTTTTTTTAGAGACCTCTTCAAGGCTCTCTGAAGCGCTCTTTAATCCTACAAATGAGCTAAGAGTTTGTCGGATTCCAATGGGAGGAGATGCAATTGATCTAGAAAACTTCTCTCAAGATGTAGCAGCTATCATCGGCAGTCGAGATCAAATTCAAGAATGTACAGAGCCAAGGATAAATGAAACACTTCTTCGAAATAACCGTGCCTACTCTCTGACAAAAACAGGCCCAAGTGATTATACCGTTAATCTTGCCATCAATTTTTCTTTAATGAATGGAGGGAGTTCATCTCAGTCCTCGGAGGATATGCTTCAAAAAATGCGTAGCTGCCTTGAGGCCGCAAATTCTTTTTTTAAAAGTCCTTCAGGAGAGCAAATAAGTTTTAATATTTTAAGTGCGAGCCAAGTTGAAGCGATGGAAAATGACGAGCGTCCTGTAGTCCATCAGATAAGATATCAAAATGCTGAGTTTCGAGAGCATTCCACTGCCTATCGAGATACTTCAGACTGCTTAACCATGTCTCATGAGATTTTCCATCTCTTAGGTTTACAAGACGAGTACCACGAAGGTGGAGAGGGTTTCTACTTTAGAAATGATGGGCTAACCGTTGATGAAGGAAGCACTGAATTTATAGACTCCTTCAATAATGGGACTTTAAACTTTGTTCCTGTAAATAATAGTTGTAGGTCAATCCCCACATCTCCAAGTATCATGGCACAAGACCGTGAAGCCTGGAAAAGAGTTGCAAGTACATCAGTTAATTGTAGATGTGATGGTTATAATGCTGAATTATGTCGTAAAATATTGAGTCTCGAGAATGAAAATATCACCAAGCTCTACGCAGCAAAATTTGATTTCCCTGACTTTCAACAACTTTGTCAGTTTAGCCCGTATGACTCTACTATTTATCGTTCAAACTTAGCGTCAAATTCTACAAATTTAGATTTGAATAGTATGACTGATTCTGAGATGAACCAAATTATGCCTGTACAAACTTTATCTAGCACTCCTTCAGAAGTGAGAATGGTCATCACGAAGACTCCATCATTAAGAATTATACCTTATTCAGGTGGTGAGCTTTCGGATGAGTTCAATCAAGTTATGCCTGAAGTTTTTGTTTGTTCTTGCGAAGGAAAAGCTATTGAAAATTGTGAACAAAAACTAAGACAGCTTTCCCAAGACGATCCCTCACAATATTACTCCTATCAATGTTCTGAACATCGAGGTATGGTATCTAATCAAAGTTCAAATTTTGAAAGTTCATTTCCAAGAGTCGTTGAACAAACTTCTGTCAGTCAAAATCAGGATACTTTTAGGATAACACCAAAAACTCCTGATACTGGAGCTTCCTTACTACAACCAGCTCATATGAGCTTTATAAAGTTTTCTGGATGTCAAAGTCGTGCAGTTAAATATAGGACATGCCAATCATTTTCAACTGTAAATGAATGTCCAGACAGGCCAGCTTATTGTGATGAGGAGGAGCAATGGCTCATGCAAGAACAGTAATTTATACTTATCTCATCGTATTTTTTTCACTTTCAGCTTCTGCTCAACAAGCTGATGCTGACCTCGTCGCTAGCTTGCAAGAAAGTCCAGTTGATGCTCAATTAACAGCTTTAGAAAGTTATGGATACCGGCCTCAAGAGTTAACCACTCCAGAAGAAAGGCAACGAGTTGAGCAAAAATTGCGAGAATTTGCTAGGGCCCAAACAACGAGAGAATGTGATTTTTCGCAAAAAGTTGGAAGCAGAGGAAATAAGAAAAGTATTGCACTCTACGACCAGATAATTTCTGATATGACTCCCTTTATTCTTCAAAATTATTCTAGTGATTGTGTGGCAAATCTTTTGACTCACTACATGGCCGAGAAATTTCGAAACCCCAATCAATTAAGATATAATATCAATTGTCTTCATCAAGAAGTAAACGCTCAAGGTGAAACGTCATATCGTTCAGGTTATCAAGATATTAGATGTCCAAGAATACTCCAAGAAAAAGGTTTGTTTGAACGCACTTCAGCCGCTCTCTCAGATGCTTTATTTCATCCTAGTTCAAATCTACGAGTCTGCGCAGGTGATGACTTTAGCCCCAGCTCCTTTGAAGAACTGTCGGAAATGGTAGTAAGTCTTACAGAAAATCAAGCTCAAATAGAGGAATGTACTGAAACCCAAGTAGGGCAAACGAGACCTCGAAATAATAGAGATTATTCCCTAACTAGAAATAGCGCTAATGAATATACAGCAAATATCGTCATTGACTTCCAAAAGCGAGGTGAAAACCTCTCTAATTTATCACCTGAGCAGATGATGGAAAGAGTGAGAACTTGTTTAAGTGAGACAAACCAATTATACCGAAGCTCTAATGGGGAACAGCTCAATCTCAATATTCTCTCTCCTCAAGATCAAGAGAGTGTCCCAGAAGATCAAAGACTTAAAAGTCATAGTATAAAATACCAAGCCGCTGAGTTTAGACAAAACTCACTTGCTTATATGGATACGATTAGTTGTTCGACCATAGCCCACGAAGTCTTCCATTTGATTGGACTTCTAGATGAGTATCATGAAAGTGGTGATGGATCCTATCATGACGAAGCCACTGGCCTCAGTCTTTTTGATGGTTCTCCCGAGATTGAAGTTGCTCGTGCCAATGGCACACTAAGATTTCAACCGACAAATAATCTGTGCCGGTCAATTCCAAGTCGACCTAGCGTCATGTCGAAACATAATGATGCTTTCCAGGAGGTTGCTGGTGTTCCGATTAATTGTCGATGTAGAGAAGATGCACACGAATGTAGAAGAGTGCTAGCTTTGAATAATCCTGCTCTCACATTACTTCAAGCCAGTACATTTACTTTTCCAAATTTCGAAAGCATTTGTAGTCTAGACTTTAACTATGGAGTTGATCGATATGGGAGTACTAATGTCTCTTTTGATTTCAATTCTATGAGTCCTCAAGAGATAGCGGATTTTAGAGCTTACGAGATTGTCTCAAATACTCCAAATGAAGTTATCATTCAAAAAAATAGTGGAGCTGATTTACTAGACCCAAATAATCCCAACTCCCCTTTTGCTGTCATCTATCCTAAATACTATCGCTGTAGCTGTGCCGGAAAAAATGTAGAGGACTGCGAGAGTAAATTGAATATGATTCGAACAGAGGACTTAGCCAATTATCATGTACCTTTTTGTTTTAGAGAAATGGGGATAGTTGAAGACAATATTAGTAATGCAGATATCCATGGAACCATCCCTATTCCAGGAATCCAAGAGATGCAAATCACTCAAAGCGAAGACTCTTATAGTATTATACCTCCTGCAAGAAATCCTGGATCCCCTCTACTTCACCCTGCCCATATGACATTTATCAAATTTGCTGGATGTAGAAGTCGAGCCACCAAATATAGAACCTGTCAGTCATACGCTTATGTGAATGATTGTCCTGGTAGACCCGCATATTGTGATGAGGAGGAGCAATGGCTAATGCAAGAGCAATAATCTTTATCCTAACAGTTTTGATATCGGCTTCAGACCTTAAAGCGATGACCATTACAATGAGTAAAAAAACTCCGGAAGGGCAATTTTCTAGAACTTATTTTATTGAGGATGAAAAGATTAAGCTTAGAACCAATTCCAATTATTTTGAAAGTTTTAAAGGGGAGGCAAAGTTTGGACTTTTTGAAGTCAAAACCACAGACGAAGTAAAAAAGAAAATTAAAAAACTTCGTGAACTTTCAGCTGCTCTTAAAAAAATCAATCAGACTCTAGGAGACAAAGCCCCCAAATACAATCCGGCTGGTGAGCGTATCTGGTATGTTATAGATGGAATGAACGTGAATCAATTTCACCCGTACTACGATGATTTTGGGAAATTACTGAATGAGATATCAAAAATTGAAAAGTTAAGTGATATTGAAACGATTTCAGTTCAGAGAAAAAAAGATGGCTTCGAGCTTAAACAATTTAACCGCAACAAAAGCTCTACAGAGTCTCTTTCCAAGGAGTCTTGCCATACCAATTCAATAGGTACCAAATGCACGATAAAGGGTAGAGGTTACGCTTTTTTCCCTCTCTAAAAGAGTGAAGATTTTTCAAGCCCTAGCGAAATCCAGCTAAATCGTAGTATATTAACGCAGATGGTTAGGATATACTCAACTCTACTATTGGCTGGTTATATGTTTGTAAAAGTCTTTATTTTGGGCTCTTACTACTTCCTACCCTATTGAAATCACGATCAATATTACACGTCTAACTAATTTCTTAACACAATCCTAACATAACTTGATATAAACAAGCCTCATTTGGAGGTTTATATGATTAAGTCCTGCTGGCTTTATTTTGGCCTGTTTTTTTGCTGGAGCAGTTTTGCTCAAGACTTTACTGAGCCAGATCAGACCAACCCCTTTACCGGTGAACAATTCGAGTCTGTAGTCGTGAGCCCAACTTATTATCACTCTCGTTTTCGGACTCAGTATTATTATCGCTACGTCACTTTATATAATGAAGTCGAAGTCCAAGAAGTTATTGATGAATACCCACGTATAAAAGAGTTTTGCCATGAGTTTGGAAATCGCTTTGCTGCGTGGTCTATCGAAAAGGTTTTTACGCGAAATATAAGTAGTAGTTTTGGACTCAATCTTCTTGGGATTGATATCTCTGTGGGAGGAAGTTCCGGACAAGATGTTGTGTTTGCTTTTGAACGATGGATCATCGCTGAGGCAGGTATTGAGGCCATTCACACCCCAATGATTTATCACACAGAAAGAAGAGGTATCACTTATCAACAAACTTTCTATCCTAAAACAGGGCGAAGTGTGAACACAAAGCTAAATAAAGAAGAATTTTTTGTCGATTATATCGACCCTATGTTTGTGGCACATAGAGAAGTCACTGATGAATGCAACTAGATTTTAGTTCTATAGGAAAACTCCACATCGGGATGATCTTTGAGAAATTCTTTAATTCCATTATTCCTCAACTCACAAGCAGGACAATTGCCGCAACCTTGAAAAGGCACACCTTCGTAACAACTCAAAGTATTCTCTAATAAGAAATGGAGATTCCCCATTTGATAGGCTAACTCCAAAGTCTGTTTTTTGGTCATATAGACCAATGGAGTTTTTATATCGAATTGATTGTTAGCAAAGTCAAATCGAAGTCCTGCCTGAATAATATCCATATATTTACGAGAACAGTCTCGATAGCCTGAATTTGATTCATCGACCTCTATAACTCCCATGAAAATACATTCTGCTCCAAGGTGTTCAGCATGAATACTTGCCACTCTGGCCATAAGACCATTTCTTCCCACAACTAATGTATTAGGTGCTTGGCCATCTCTATGTTCAATAGGAATATCTTTATTGGTCAAAGCATTCTCTGTGATTTCGTTTAAGCAATTTAAATCGATCACAGTGTGATCAACTTTCCACTCTTTGCAGATATTTGCGGCATAATCCAATTCTTTAAGATGTCTTTGTCCATAGGTAAACGAAAGAGAGAGAACGTTTTCAGCATTAAACTGCTCGATAGCAAGTGCGAGACAAAGACTAGAGTCCATGCCACCAGAGTGAACGACCACAGCCTTTTTTTTCATCGGTTCTTTTCCTTTAGGCTTCGATTCAGTTTCCACTCTTTTAATGTTGAAGTTTTTTCCCACTCCAGAGCAGTCTTCACAATGAACCTTAATTCACCAAAACTTGGCTCCCAATTTGTATTCGCTTTTATTTTATCAACTTTAGAAATTAAAGTGGCAGGATCTCCGGCTCGCCTACTAGCCTTATGAACCTTAAAATCAACTCCGGAGACTTCTTTTACTGCAGCAACGACCTCTTTCACTGAAAATCCTCTGCCATAGCCACAATTAAAAATATCAGATTTTTTATTTTCTTCGAGATAATTTAGGGCCGCAAGATGAGCTTTGGCAAGGTCAACGACATGAATATAATCTCGAACTCCTGTTCCATCTTCGGTGTCAAAGTCGGTTCCAAAAATACTAATTGAATCTCTTGAACCTGTCGCAGCTTCACTTGCCACTTTTATTAAATGAGTCGCTCCTGGAAAGGCTTGCCCTATCTCCAAATCGGGGTCTGCCCCTGAGACATTGAAGTATCTTAAAGCAACATAGTTAAATCCCTCATGGGCTAAAGCTGTATCTTTCAACATCATTTCTGTCATAAGTTTTGAGCTTCCGTAAGGATTTATAGGAGCTGGAGTTAAAGTTTCGTCAGCCAAACCCGATTTAAGTTCTCCATAAACAGCCGCGGTTGAAGAGAAGATGAAGTTTGGAACATTATGTTCAACACATTTTGCGATTAGCTTCTGCGAATTAACAGTATTATTTGAATAATACTTCATCGGGTCTTCAACACTTTCAGGAACAACAATTGAGCCTGCAAAATGCATGACCGCATGAAACTTATATTGATCAAACAGGGAAGAAAGTAGTTTTTCGTCACCGAGGTCACCAATTATAAGCTCCCCCCACTTAACAGCTTCCTTGTATCCCGTGGACAAATTATCTAGAATAACAAGCTCACAACCCGTTTGACTTAGAACCTTACAAACATGAGAGCCGATATAACCGGCTCCCCCTGTCACTAGTATTTTTTTCATTGGGCTACTTTACTGCATTTGCAGCATTTATTCTTCCTGCGCCGAGTCCACTTCGACTCCAAGGCCATTGTCTACGAGTGATGTCATCGGCTGAATCGAGTAGTCTTTGACGAACCTCCTCATCAGAGAAATTAGGATGAGCCGACCAAATGAGAGCTGCTACTGCTGCGGCTGCTGGCGCTGCCATACTTGTGCCCTGCAATTGCCCATACTTTCCCTGAGTAGTACTGCGTCTTCTTGGGTGAGGTCTAACCGGTGCCAAAACAGGATCTCCTGGAGCACAGATATCAATTCCACTTCCGTAATTTGAAAAGCTAGATCTTTGATCTTGAAAAAACTCTCCACCGGACTTAACTGAACAGACTAAAATTAATTCTTCTATTTTTTGTCTTGGAGGATCTTTCTCCCCAGCGTTCCCTGCACTATTAACGATAAGAACATCGTTTTCTCGAATATAAGCGATGGCATCTAAATAAGCTTCATCATCAACCATTCTATCAACATTGTAACTGGTATTGATAATTTTAGCTCCATTATCCACAGCGTATCGATAGGTCTCTGCGATGACTGCTGAAGTCCACTCCCCTTCAGGCCCATACCATCTTAGAGGCATTACTTTTACATTAGGAGCAATCCCTGCGCCCCCAATTTCATTATTAGCTGTAGCGGCAATTATTCCAGCAACATGTGTTCCATGAGTTGTGGTTCTATCAGAATCAACGTTGTTGTCTTGCCCGATAAAATCCCAGCCTATCACGTCATCAATATATCCATTATTATCATTATCTATTCCATCATCTGGAATCTCATTTGAATTCTTAAACCAAGCTGTTTTTAAATCTTTATGACCCAGGAAAAATTCATTATCAGTAACTGCCACAATAATATCACTGCTCCCTTTAGTCGTGGCCCATGCTTTCTTTGTCTTAATCATTTTGTGATGAAACTGATCTTCAAATTTTTCATCATTTGGACCTGTTTCTGAGTCAGAGTCCTCAAAATCTCTATATTCACCTACATATTTATAGTTGGGAAAATATTCAAGGCCATCCAATAAAGATTTGTCTGATGTCTGAACGAGGACCAAGTTTTTCCCCAGAACTCTTTTTACAGGAAAACTTAAGTTTTTTTCATGTGCCTTCACAATATATTCACCTGCGATGATTTCCCTATAATTCTTTGAAGAATCAGAATTGATTGAGGCAAAAACAGTACCCACACTAAAACATAAAACAGCCGTCAATAGCTTCATATTCCCTCCCTAGACCGAAATAAATTTTTTGATTTAAAGTTCTAGCATCATCATGCCAAAGAGAAGACGAAGTTTAAAATAATCTTTTCTTACCTGAATACCTGAGTAAAACTATTTGTAAACTTATCTGAGTAATGTACCGATATAATTGTATGAAAAATTTATTCGTAATGACATTGACCCTAAGTTCACTCTATCCCTCAAGCCAGGCTTTCGCCGAGTTCGATTCCGAAAAATTTGTGCCAGCACAAGGCGCAAGCTATTCACGAATGTGGAATTGGATTTTAAAAGGTGAAGGAGCCGATCAACCGAAAGAAAAGCCGGTTCTCGGGATGGCATTATGTCAATACGACGGATCCAAAATGAATCCACCAAGAGCACTAAACTTAGGATCAGGGGGAGATGACGATCGTTTTTCAACTGAAAATCTGATCAAAAACCTGGCTCAAAGATCTTCCGTGACTACAGAAGAGCCATGTTTAGTTTTAAGATCTCCAGGATCAACCTTTAATGATAATTTACTTCCTCTTCTTTCAATTTCACAAGGAAGTCTTCCGTTGCAAACATTTCTATCCAGTTATTCTCCCAAGGTGGTTTCATCTTATGGTTCAGAAAGTCATTATGTTCCTCAGCCAATCAACGAGAATGCACCGACAACGGATGCCAATAATTTTATTGCTAATGAACTCATACGAAAATGTGTCGCTCAACTTCAAAGTGATGCTAGAGGGGTCGCTTCGATCTCCGCAGACCAAATTGCCAGAGGAACATCGATCGTTGCGGTTTCTAGTTTAGACTTAAGTCTTGAAGAGCTACAAGAGAATATCGAGCCCAATTTATCAGCCGAAGCTCAGGTAGTTAATGGGAGAGCAAATTTAGTTGATTTTCCTGGAGTCATCCATAGTTATAGCTTCTCTCAATTTCCTATAAGCTATAGTCTTCAAGAGAGACTGAATTTAAAAGAGTCTCTTATTGGAGAGCTTTCCTGCGCGGAAGGCGAACTATGGGGTGAGGATGGCATCGTAAGAGTCAATGAATGTAACCCCATTCTAGCTGAGATGCGTGAAGAAATTGAAGAAGGTAGTTCAAATATTAAAACAGCACTATCAGGAGCTGCTTGTGGAATCGGAAGAAGACTTGAAGGAAACGGAAGTCTACTGGTAGGAGCTCTAGCTTGTAGTCTTACTGAAGTTATCTCAAGATGTGAAGATGAATCCGTTGTGAGAACTCTTCGAAACTCTCTTGCACTTTTCTCTTCAGCTTTTCTTGCAGGTTCAGTTCCAAATGGTTCAGCTTTAACTGATACACCGGCTGGAGATTTGAGCTATATCAATGGTGGATATGAATTTACTTTGCAAGGAAAACAAAGAGAGCGACTTGGTGGTGCCGCTGCAGGTGCTCTTCTAGGTGGAGCCCTAAGAGGTTTAGCTTTTGGAGAATGCCAAGACGGATATCGTGAGCGTCAAGTTGTTGGAAATTCGGTAGGAGCTGTTGCTATCTATACGGGAATGTCCACCTTTGCAAGTGACCGTTTTCAATACGCAGGAGTAAACGCTAATAAGGTTCACGAGCTAGCTTCAGGGAGTATTCCTGGTATCATCCGCTCGCAATGTAGACAAAATGCATGTACTCAAAGACTTAGGCAAACGCTGCAAGAGTACTCTAATAACTCGACGAGACTTGCTAATCCACAGGGGATGATTGAACAATAGGGGCATGAAATTTTATTGCCTCAGTTTAAGTTTAGTTTTTTTAAGCACAAGTACCTGGTCCCAATCACTCGATCAAGCAGCTGAAATTGCTAATGAAGGATTGGAACAAATAGAAGTTGGTAATGAGCAGGAGCTTTTACCAAATGAGTGTGCGACTCCAAAACTAGAGATTTGCCTCCAATTTGAAGCCTTTAAAAAACTTGGTGTTCCAGAGGAGCCTTTAAGACAAGCCTTCTATTTTTATCACCACAATCCAGATCATTTTTCTGATACTCGCTATATAACGATCGCTGACTATACACAAAATTCAACTCAAAAAAGATTTTATATGTTGGATTTAGAGACTGGAACGATGAGATCAGAAAAGGTCTCACATGGAAGCGGGCACCGTAGAAGAGTACGCCATGGTGATCCAGACCATGACGGCATGATTGATCGCTGTCATCACGGCGATGATCTAGATGATCGAACCAATATGACTCGTGCTGGCTTTTTTAAAACAGCAAATTTATACCGCTCTATTAGTCATGAAGATATGAGAGGTGGAGTTCGTGAATGGCCATACTTAGACTCTCAAAATAATAATGGCCTTAGAATGGAGGGCCTCTCCCCCGATGTGAATGACGAAGCGATGAGTTCAGGAGTGGTCATGCACGGTGCTTGGTATAATGATCTTGCTCCTACAATGGGTCGAAGTTACGGTTGTCCTGCCTTTGAATCAGATGTTGCAACAGAGGTCTTACCTCTAATTTCTAACGGAAGCCTCTATTACTCCTACACTCCGCGCTGCGAAGGTCTTCATCAAAGAGTTCTCAGTCAGATTCCTGATTGGGAAAACTTCTGCGCAAGTGATTAAAATCACGAAAGGTATACATTTAGTATACAGATAATCAGCTAAACCATTGTTTTTTATCGATAATTTTTTTCTCTTATTACGAAAATACTCCTATCTAGTATACAATGGAGGAATGAATGAGAGGCAAAATAATACTTTCTTTAAGCTTGGTTTTCGTGATTGGTTGTAAGAGACTTTCTCAGGAAGAACCCTATATCGCTTGCTCAATGGGATTTACTACAGAGCCCTACGAATTTTATGCACAACCAGTAGGAGGCTTAAGCTGTTCTGAATTTCAAAAGAGAAATACTAATACCTATACTGATTCTTGTGAGTTTCATTCTACTCCAGCTCTCCCTCAAGATAGTGATGCAAACGAGTCGATTGAAAATGCGCTGGTACCTGGAGTTTTAGAGGGTACCAATATAGCTTTGACTTCAGGACATAAACTATCCATTCAAAATGGCTACCTTGTTCATAGCCTTTTAAATGATACGAAAATTAAATACCTCTCTTTTTCCAAACCTAAAAGTGTTCTCTCATATAAGAATCAATTCTTAGTTTTTGGCCAAAAAAGATTGTCTCTTCTCAACACTAAAGGCGAGCAAGTTTGGAATATGGAATTTTCAGGTAGAGTTAAGTCTTTTCTTAGAGAGGACGAACTCATCATTTTTGAATCCAAATATGAACCCGAGAGCGAATCAGAGTGCGAACGAATTCTCTATGTTAATAATTCAAAATGGCAAACACTCACAAAAATCTTTCATGTAAACCTTCAGACATTAGAAGTGAGAGAAAAAGAAGAAATTTTTTATGGTTATTGGCAACCTCATGTGGATAAATCTTCAGAGTATCTCATTGGTCAATCCTGGCCAAACACACAACTTTTTAAAATCGCAGAAAAAACTTATTTTAAAAATATGGAAGGAAGAATTGTCAATAAAACGACAATCAGAGAATTTGATAAGGAACTTCATATTATCGAAGAGGTTTCAAACAGTTTGGGAGCGAGATATGTCGTTCTTGATGAAAAACTCGAAAATCTTCAATCACTAGATATAGTCGCTCCTGGAGAATTTGTTAAAGCTGCTCATTTTACAGACGACTTAGTCTATTTTGCTACTTTCTTACAAACAGATCCTCTCTTTTTAATTGATCCGAAAAACCCTCAGTACTTATCTGAGCTTTCCTACCCGGGAGACCCATTACACCTCCAAGAAGTAGGCGAGTATATTATCTCTTTAAACAGAGATGACTGGAGAGGAAGAAGTCATTTGAATCTTATTAATAAAAGTGATCTGAGTGATATTTATATTCAAGATGTCTTGACTCTGAATTCCTCTTTTACCAGTTTTGAATACCTCGACTTCGTTGTCTTTCAAAACTTCTTTTTCATCAGAAGTAAGTATGATGAAAGTTATCTTGTAAAAATCGAATTAGGTGAATTACAAATGATAAAAGAGCTACCAGAAGTTGAAATAGGATATTTTATCGGCAATCAATTTCATTATCTTCAGAAAGAAGAGTGGAAAAAACACCAATTAAAAGGAAAACCAAGTCTTGATTGATATTTTTCACTATACAAATTATCGATTATTTTTAAAAGCATCTTATGAGGAGTTAAAGGCGACTCATAAGGCTTTTTCTTACCGATATTTTTCACAAAAATGTGGGTATAAATCTCCTAATTTTCTAAAAATGATAATTGATGGACAAAGAAATTTGTCTGAAGAAAGTATTGAGAAGTTTATTGAATTTTTTAAGCTCAAAAAGAAAGAAGCAGATTATTTCCGACTGCTTGTTCAATTCAACCAAGCAAAAACAAATCAAACGAAGACCGATCTTGCTCAAAAAATTTTAAAACATTCTGCCTTTAAAAGAATGCATCCTTTATCAAGGGATCATTTTGAATACTACTCAAAATGGTATTATGTAGCGATTCGAGAGCTTCTTGCGACGAGAAAAATCAAATTGGATGCTGCTACAATCTCCGAGCTTTTAACTCCAAATGTTCCCGTTAAGGACGTTGAAGAAGCACTTGAATCACTATTAAGACTTGGATTAATTGAGAAAAAACAAAATCGTCTCGCTCAAAAACAAGAACTTATCACTACCGGCGATGAAGTCAGCTCAGCGGCCATTGCCAGCTACCATAAAAATATGATGTTATTGGCGGGAGATTCGATAGACACGATCGACAGATCTTTGCGAGATATATCTTCAGTTACCGTTTCATTGTCGAGAGAGAATATAAGCGAATTAAAATTATTAATTCAAAAGTTTAGAAAAGAAGTTATGGAATTGTCTGAACAAGATCAGAACAAGCAGACTGTTTATCAAGTGGGAATTCAAATGTTTCCCTTAAGTAAAGTGGAGGATTGATGAAGTATTTGATTCTATTTTTACTACTATGCAGTTGTGGAACAGAAACAGGAAATCCTATATCTGAGGATGATTCAGGACAAGCCTTACCGGGAGATAGCATTAACTACTTTACTTTAACAACTGCTGATAATATTTGTGATAAATTAATAGAGTGTTACAGCGAAATAACTGATGTATCAGCCTGTATAGAAAAGTTAAAAACCATTGATGGTTTCGATACGGCATTGGACCTTGAAGACGATTATTCAAATTTAAATGACATATACCTTGATGAGAAAAATTCGGTTTTCACTATAAATTCTGATCACAATCAACAATGCCAGTCAGATATTAATGGTTTAACATGCAGCGACAGCGAGGTCATTAACGCTTATGACTCTGCAAGTCCAAATGACTACTCTAATGTCCCAAATATTATTCCCGTAGGCTCAGGAAGTTGCCAGGACGTTTTGAGTAAAGCGAGTCTCGATTAACAAAAATGACTGAGTGGCTGGTCTTTTTTAGCCCAATTCATTAGGATTAAAGCATGAAAAAATTAATTATCCTGTTTATTATCCTTATTGGTTGTGGTGAAAAAGGTAAGTTAGACTTTGTAGAGCTAAAAAAAGAAGACTTTAAGCCGATAATCAACGAAGCTTCCGTTCCTGTAAAACCAGACCTGGCCCAGGTCAAAACAATCATAAATCGTGACTACCCTATCGAAATCGCTCTTTTTGAAGACGGCCGTTGGTATTATGATTTACCTAATCTCGACGATGGTTTTGGAACTTGGAAGTTTAAGGACGGAAAACTAGTTTTAAAAGCTGAGAGAGATCTTTTTGACATGGAAATTGATGTCCTAAGTCTAAATGGAGATGCCAGTAAATTAGGGATTCATTTTCAGGATAGATTTGGTTTTCGCACCATTGAAGTTGAGCAGATCGCACCAAACAAATAATGAAAAAAATTTTCTTTTCTCTTATTACCTCGATTATTGTAGTTGCCTTAATCGAGATAATCCTAAGTGCAGCAGTTTTAATCCTTCGTATTGATGCAGATAAAGAAGTTGTTAGCGAAGGTAGCGATAAAATTCGAATTCTCGCTTTGGGTGAATCCACCACGGATGATTATTGGGGAGAGAAGGACCTAGGTGCCTGGCCACGTCAATTAGAAAAGCTATTAAAAGAAAAAGGCTATCCGGTAAAGTCTTTTAACGTTGCAAGAGGTGGTACAACTTCAACTTTTATTTTGAGCAATTTAGAGAAGAATCTAGATAAGTATAAACCTCATATTGTAATTTCGATGATGGGTATAAACGATATGAATCGATTTGTTTATGAAGGAGATAGAGAAGTTTCAATTCGAAATTTTTCTTGGATACACTCCTTAAAGACTGTCAAAATCGTGAAGTGGCTTTTATCTGAAAACTCCAAACAATCGACAGATATACTAAAAGATCAATTTCCCGCAGATTTTTTACAGGTCGCTGATCAATTAGAAAAAAATAAGTTTTTGTCTGTAGATCAACTCCCTTTTACTCCTAAAGCTAAAAATGACTGTGAGCTAAGTTCATATTATCGACAGGCATCTCTCTATAATCTGGAGAGGGTCGAGTTTCAAATGGTCAATAAATACCAGCAAACAATGACCCGTAAAGCTCTTAAGCTTTGTCCTAAAAGTACCTATAATTTATTCTGGTATTTTCACTCTCACAATTTTACGGCACAAAGCAGAAAGACATGCCGAGAAGACTTTAAGTTGGTTGAGGACTTTATAGATATTATCTCTGATGAAACTTTTATTAGCATTGTGAAGTGTTTTGAAGGCGAGAATAGGCCAGACTCTATTAATAGAATCCTTAAGGAAAAAAATATTGGATTGGTTCAAGATCAAATAGAGGACACAAAGAAAAACTACCAAATATTGCATCAAATTCTTCGATCGAGAGGGATCGCTCATATAGCCATGCAATACCCAACACTGCCTATCGCCACTTTAAAAAATTATTTTTCAAAAGATGATAAAATCGTATTTGTAGAGAATCGAGAAAACTTTGCTCCTTATCTCGGAAAAAAATATTATGAAGTTTTTAAAGATCGTTTCAGAAAGACTTGGGGACATACTAACCAAATAGGTCACGGCATGATTGCTCAGCAAGTTTTAGGTCCTGTCGAAGAAGTTATCAGGGACTTAAAGCTTAAGCCCCTTAAGTAATTTCTTCTTTAAATCTTTTACGGCATTATTTTTCTGTTTTTTAGCTTTTTTCTTCGCCGCATTCTCTTGATTTTTTAGATTGCCTTTTACCTTATCGATCTCATTTTGAACTTTATTAAGTTCACCTTTGTATTGCCCGGTCAATTTATCGATCTCGGCTTGTACCTGTGCTTTTTGCTTATCAATTTCAGCTTGAACATCTTTTCTAATCTTATCTTTCATTTCCTTGATCTTGGCCTGAACAAGACCTTGAACTGAGTTTTGAATGGCTTGTGCAAGATTCGATTTGATGTCAAAAGCCAGTTTGTCCCATTTTCCTTCGGCTTTAGCATCAAGAGTTAAAAGCTTAGTTCTTTTTGAAACATCATCAAGTACTTCTTGTAATACGGGAGATTCAGCTTTGGTTTCATATTTAATCTGAGTAAATTTATTATCCACTTGAACTTCGGCCCTTTTGGGAGTGAGTTTTGCATCCATAACAGACTCAACACTTGCATCTGCAATAACAAATTTTACATCTTTAGAATTTGAGATCGCCTTGTTTTTCACCGGCATTGAGGCAATTCGCCCCTTAATAGTCGCTTGAGGATCTTTACGATGATCAACCACCATCTCAGCTTTTACACCTCTTATTTGTTGTGGAGGAAAATCAGCCTCAAGCTTAGCTGTAGTAAGTTTCCCTAGAATCACTTGATCATTGGTCACATTTCTAATTTCTCCAGCGACAGTTCCTTGCTTGTTTTCTGAATTGATCTTGGCAAGTTTCAACCAAAAAAGAGGATAGGAGTTTGGAGTTCCAAATTTATAGTCTTTACCACCTCGTCTTTTCTCAGCCTGAGCGGCTTTCATCTTTTCTGCTTCTGTAGGCTCTTTCTTTTTCGGTGGAAGATATTTTTCAACTTTAGCGTAATAGCCCTTGAGCATATCAATCTTATTGAAAACCTCTTGCCCAAAAAGGCTTCTCGCAATTCCTTCAGGATTTAGTGTAGGAATCTTCATCCTATTACCGACAGCAGCGATATCGCTCTCAACACTAGCCTCAGCCTCTTTATAAGAGTCTTTCAAAATTCTTTCAGTCTTTTTAAACTCTTTTTCAGCGTTTTGATATTTTTTGATGGCTTTATCAATATCCTTTTTAAGATCGTCTGCTTCCTTTAAAACCTTCGGCGCTTTAGCAAGATTTCCGAGGTCATTCCAATTAATGTCTCGAAGTCTTTTTTCCAGGTTTTGCAATTCACTTTGGCTAGGGAGGTCTTTGAAAGATTGTTCTAGTTTCGTTTTTTGCTGATCAATTTTCGTTTCTAATTCTTTGAACTTCTTTTCAGACTCAAGACCTTCTTTAATGGCATCTCCCGTATCCTGAGTACTTGCTCCTCCAGCAACAGCAGCAATATCACCAAAGACATTTCCTTCAAATTGCTCTTCTGCAATCTTAAGAGCTTTGGTCTTAGCATCAGACTCAGATGGAGGGGGAACCCGACCTGGCTTGGCCCTTTGAGTATCAACTTTAATATCACCCACTTCTGCTAAATTGATCACAAATTTCCCGCGAAGTATCGCATCCCACAAAAGCTTGAATTGCACGCGGCCGATTTCAAATACGTTATGAGTAGGCTTTTTCTTATTCGTGACCTGAATTTTATTTACGGTAAAACGAAGTTCTCTAAAACTTGTATCCACTGAGCTTACATTAACCTCAGCTCCATTAGCTTCACTCCCACCATACTCGATGGCAGACTTAATGATCGAGTCGAGAAAGTAAATATTAAAGGCTACGACCAAGGCGATAAAGACAGTCAAAGGAATTACAGCGCTAAAGCGAATCGGTCCTTGCTTCTTTTTTTCTTTTTTAGTTTTTTTATCCGCTTTCACAGCTTCTTTAATTTTTTCTGGTTGTTGTTCTTCGCTCATTATTTTTTACCCGTATAGTGAATCATATTTTGCATACCACTTATAAAAGCCTGTCGCTTTAACTGCTTTCCAAAACTTCGTTTCTTGAAATTTCGCTACTACTGTCGCTCGGTATTTTTTCACAAATAGTTTTGTTAAAACAAAAATTATGGGTGACAACGCTATAGCAACAACTCCGGCTCCCATCACGACCGAGTTGTAGAACTTTGTGAAGGGGACGATAGGCATATTATAAAGTGTTTTAAAGGTAGGCTCTAGGTTATTCATCTCTAAGATCACCTGACCGACATTATCGAAAACAGGATCAAACACATAAGCTACCATGGCAAAGAAAAATGCTGATGCAAATGCGGCCCCTGCCTGAACTCTAAAAAGAAAGATAATAATGAAAACTAGTAAAGTCTGAAGGGATAAAGCTGGTGAGAATCCCATGATGAGACCACAGGCAACCCCCGCAGATATTTGGTTCTCTCCAGTATCCGAATTTAGCACCTTTAAAAGTCCAAAAATCTGTTTAAGTATTAATGTCATATCGCTTTCCCGACAGCATAGTATTTAAATCCCTCTGAAAGTACCTGAGAGGTCTTATATAAATTTCTTCCATCGAAGATGACGGGTGAATTCAATCGCTCTTTGATTTCATGAAAATCTGGAGCTCGAAATTCTTTCCATTCAGTCAGAACTAATAAGGCATCTGCACCCTGAAGACAGTCATATTTATTATTGACTCTCGTGGCAGCAAAAGAATTCTCTTTTGCCATCGCTTCGAAATTTGCGGCTGCTTCTGGGTCATAGAAAGTAACTTTAGCACCTTCGCGGGTCAACTCTTCAACGATGTATTGAGCAGGAGTTTCTCTGATATCATCAGTATTGGCTTTAAAAGCTGTACCCCAAATTGCGATATGTTTTCCTGATAGATCTTTAAAATGATTTTTCATTTTATGAAACATATAAAGTTTTTGTTCGGCGTTTACTTCTTCAGTCGCCGTGACAATTTTAAAATCGAGTCCTAGCTCTTTCGCCTTATAGATAAGAGCCTTCACGTCTTTTGGAAAACATGATCCCCCGTAACCAGGCCCTGGATAAAGAAATTGAGTTCCAATTCTGCTATCAGTAGAAATCCCGTGACGAACTTCACTTACGTCAGCTCCTGTTTTGTCACATAGCCTTGCAATCTCATTCATAAAAGAAATCTTGGTGGCAAGAAAGCAGTTTGCCGCATACTTCACTACTTCAGCAGAGAGATTAGACATTCTGATGGTTCGACCGATTTGTCTGTTGAAGGGCTCGTATAATTCTTCCATAAGCTTATAAGCGAAATCACTATCGGTTCCGATAACAACTCGTTCTGGCTTCATAAAATCATTAACGGCAGAGCCTTCTTTTAAGAACTCAGGATTATTTACGATGTGAACTTTTTCATTCACACGCTCTCCTAAATAATTTTTAACAGCTGTTCCTGTTCCAATGGGAACGGTCGATTTTAAAACAATGATGAGGTTTTCATGCACCATTGGGATAAGGGAGTCGAGAGCTGAGTATAAATATTTAAGATCAGCATTTCCATCATCACCTGAAGGAGTTCCCACCGCCATGAAAACAACTTGGGCTTCTTTAATGGAATCAAATTCGGTGCTGAATGTGATTCTTTTATCTTCAATATTTCGCTTCATCATTGGCTCAAGCCCTGGCTCATAGATCGGACTGATACCATCGCGCATTTTTTGCACTTTTTTCTCATCGATATCGATGCAGGTAACTTTGTTTCCCATTTCCGCAAAAGCGACACCTGTGACTAGTCCTACATAACCGGTTCCGATAACTGAAACTTTCATACTTTTCTCCTAGTAAATTCAAGGCATAAGGGTAGCATAAAAACCCTTATTTGGAAGGCTTTAGGAGCGCTTAGGCTTGAGTGTAATACCCTCAGCTTTAAGGGCAGGAATGACATGACTCAAAGAGTAAATAAAGCATAATAGGTGAGAATTTAGGTTTTCAAAAAGCATCTCAACCTGCCCCCCCACAACAAAGGCTATAATATAGGTCGCCACCGCCCAGGACATATCTGTTTTGAGCCGCAGCATTTCGTAAAACCATAGGGCAAAAAATCCAAACAGAAGTATCGCACCAAGAATCCCAAAACTAACGGCATGCTCCAAGAATATATTATGGGTATGGCCTGCGTAATCCTGGGACCAGACACTATATTTTTTCTTAAGTTCACTGACCCTATAAGTGAATTGCTCAGCTCCCCAACCAAAAACTGGCCTCTCAGCAATCGCTTTTGTCGCGGTATAAAATTGGCTCATGCGTTTTTTATTTGAGCCGTCATTGATATTTAAAAACCGACTCGGTGCTGGCTCGGTGGTGAAAAATGAAAAATAAATGATGACGCCGGCAAAGATGGATCCAAGAGCTATGATCGAGCCCGCTAACTTCGGTTTATATTTAAGATAGAAAAATGGCAGACCTACTAAAACCGCTAAAAGTGCTCCGCGAGTTTTTGCCGCAAAGATCGCTGCTAAACAAAGTGCGAGGGCTGTGAGAAAAAGTTTTTTATTCAGCCACCGTCTATATTTTCCGCCTCTAAGATAATACGCCCAGCCTAGTAAAAATAAAAACGCAGAACCATATCCATAGCGCATATAATTTAAAAAGCCATCTGAGCGCGGCTTAAAATCTCCCGCCTGCATTTTGACGAGATCAAAACCCAAATAGGCTTTCGAGACTCCCACGATAAAGGCTGCGATAATCGTGACAAATAAAGTCGAGAGAATAAATCTCGTATGGCGGTTTTGTTGTTTTTTTAAATAATACTTAATGGGAATCAAAAAGATCACGCCGAAAAGATAAAACTTTAACTCTTGAAAGGCTTTGGGTGGCTTTGCCAGCTCATCAAGATTTACGATATTGCAAACCACTCCCCAAGCGAAGAGGGCGATAAGAATATAACTGCTTTTTGGCAGTTCAATTCGTTGGCCTTTTGCAAAGAGAATTATGGTCGGGATGAGAAGCAGGATATGATAGCCCGCCACGATAGTGGGAGATGTCAGGAGTCCAAGAGCGAGGAAAACCAGTCCCAGCATAATGGGGTTATATAATCTGCGTTTAGCGACCATAAATTAAAGTGTATTAGTTTTTATAGAGTCTTTCTAGATATTTATGAGTTTTGAACGGAGTACGTCTTTGCATAAAAAAACCCCAGGTGAGGTTGGGGTTTTTATAATCAACAGTGGTTCTCACTCGAATACACGGGGAGAAATTTAATTATATCAAATGATCTTTTCGCGAGTCAATGAGGACTCGGTCTCTAAGGAGATTCTTCATGACGAAGAGATCAACAGTGGTCTTCAGGGTTGCTATCTTATTGTTTTTATTATTAAGAACAGAGTTAGCATTTTAAGCCACGGGGGGAGGGCAACAGTCCTCCCCTTCTTTTGTTTTTAGTAGGCATTTTTATTACCTTTAAAGAACGTCATAAAAATTATTGAGAGATCCAGCCAAAATGACCAATTCTTTATATACCATAGATCAAATTCAATTCGCTTTTCAATGGAGGTATCCCCTCTCCAGCCATTGACCTGTGCCCAGCCAGTGAGTCCTGCTTTAAATTTATGGCGGATCATATAGCCCGGAATCTCGTCACGAAACTTCTCAACGTATTGAGGTCGCTCAGGCCTAGGCCCAACCAAACTCATATCGCCCACAATCACATTCCATAATTGAGGGAGCTCATCTAGGTTGGTCTTTCTTAAAAATCTCCCGATTTTGGTGACTCGAGGATCATTTTCGACTGTCCATCCTTCGTGATTGGCATCTCCCACTACCATGGAGCGAAACTTCCACATTTTAAATTCTTTTCCGTCCACTCCCATGCGAACTTGTCCGTAAAAGATCGGACCGCGAGAAGTGAGCTTGACCGCAAGTGCAATAAACAGAAGAAAAGGGGAAATCAGAAGACCACCAATAAATGTTCCGATAAAATCGAAAATGCGCTTTAAAATCAGACCGAGTTGTTTGATATTAGGCTCATTAATATAAATTAAGGGCTGGCCTTTGAATTCAGAAATCGAATACCCCACCCGAGCAAAACTCACATCAGGAAGAACGATGATGGGAATAATATACTCCGCCAGCTCTTTTAAAAGTTTGCCGGATTTTTCAGCTTCGGTATTGTCGTATCCGATAACAAGACCATCGATTTCCATGCGCTCAAGCTCTTTGAAATCTGCAACGTCTCGAACTTCAATATCACTCGGAATATCCGCAGGTGGATCGACCCAATAGAGAACTTTGATATTTTCTTTTATTTTTTCAAAATAGGCTTTCGCCACTTCCCCACTTCCGACTATGACAACATTGATGGCTTTTCGATTAAAAATCCGTCGAAACCAAACCTTAGACCATACTAAACCAATAGTGCTTAAAACGATGTACATGGAAAGCATTATTCTCGAGAGACGATGCTCGCTGATAAAAAATGCGACAATTAAAAACGCCATAAAAGCTATGATATTAGCCTTAATCTGCTGAGCGATTTCTTTGGAGATCGTCTCCATTCGAATTTGATCATAGAGCTTGGAGTTTTTAAAAGTAATTAAGCTTGTGAGAACGAGCAGCACACCAAAATTAAAATAGAAAAATGGACTGCCATTCGTACCATCAAAGATTTCAAACCGGATATAAAACGCAATTGACCAAGAAAGATAGACCACGCCTAAATCAAATAATCTTTGCATATAATCGAGAGATTTTGCTCTACGTCTTAGCACTAATTATGCTCCTAGTTTTTCGTAATAATCGATAATATATATTAGTGTAAACGCTTATGCCAGTACAGGAATCTTCAGTTCAACTGATGCTCCTCTGTGAAGGTTTGAAATATTTAAATCTCCACCAGCTTTATCCAGCATTTTTTTAATACTGTGAAGGCCTATTCCAGTGCCATTAAGCTTTCCTATGCTCATCCCATCAATAGGGCCACTTTCTAGCAATTCGCTCGGGAACCCTTTGCCGTTATCTCGAATATCTATAACTAAGGCTTCGCATTTTTTAGCAATTGAAATTTCTATAGTTGGATTAAGGTGACCATGAAGTGCCTCACAACTATTTTTCAGCAAATTCTCTATAATCCGATTAAACTTCGCTTTACTAATATTATAGAAAGTCGTTGAATTATGGGGTCCTAAATTATCACTAATTATAAATTTCAAGCTTGGAAACAATTGTTTCAGATATCCTGCTATTTTTTTTATTTCGCTAATTGTACAAAAATCAAAGGACTCATTATTAGAGTCTAGTGAAATATTTGATTCTAATAATTCTTCAAGTCTTTCTACAGCCGAAACCAATAACTCTTCTCCCTCCTTATCAGCAATCATTTTCAAGTTTGTTAACAGGTGTAATGCAGCCAAAGGAGATTTCATATCATGGGATAAAGATTTTAGTTCATAGTCTCTTTGTTTAAGTTTTTCTCTTTCCTCCATCATTTTTTGCAAAATGACAAATTCACTCCAAACTAAATCTTCATCTAATTTGTCACCAGAAATGAGTTTTTTGAATTTTAAGAATTGCTCTCTTAATGATTCTTCTAATAATGACCTTGTCCTAACAAGCACTACCAGCAAGACTATGCAAAATGCAAAGAATGCTGAGAATATTTTCAAATATTTTAAATATAATTTTTGGAATGAAACCTTATAGCAATTGAATGGCCCGCAAATATCTCCATTTTCCGAAACATTGACAGAGATATTATTATCAAAATTTTCTAGGATACTAAGAACTTTTACCTCCTCAATTGAAGTAGAAATATTATGTTCCAACAGAATATTGGTAGTTTCAAAAATCCTATGTCTCTCCCAACTTAGGATTAAAACTAGTAATACAGAAACAATTATTAAAAAGGAAAAAATCAAAATCTTAAGTCTGACTTCAAAAATGGTATAATTTTCACCTATAGCGTCTGCAAGCTTTCTCATCTTTTCAAATTCTCCAAAGAGTCATATCCGGGGTTAATCATAGAGGGATTATAGTCATCGATTTTACTAGCTCTAAAAACTCTTTTCGGTCTAGACATTGCGATGAAGTACTCTTCTGAAGAAATAAAGTCCGAAAGTTCTTTCACGTAGGTATTGCCATTCGAGGTAAGAAGAGATTTAGGAATTTCGACATTAGTGTTAATAACTCTAAACGAGCTATCCCTCATTAAAAGTAAATTAAAGGATCGCAAAAAGGGATAATCCATTGTCAGCGCTAGGAAAGTGGCGTCGAACTCATCTGACTTTATTTTTTCGAGAAGTTTATTAAAACGAGTTTTCTGACACCTAATATCGGCTAAAGTGCTCTCAAAAAAATTGCAGATCAAGCTCGCTTCCTCTCCCAATTCTACTGGAACCCCTAGCACGACCCTTTCGCTTAACGAACATTTTTTAACCACACTGTTTTGTTGTGGACTTCCCTTTAGGTCGACTACGGCTAAATGTTTACCAGAAAGAGTCTCTAGGAATTTCTTTCTCTCTATCGCTTGACTCAAGCACTTCCTATCAGCCTTATTTTTAAAGGCATCTTTCAGATTTAAAACGAGTCCCCATGTCTCAAAAAGAGAGTAACTCCTACTTTTTCCACTTTCCTTTTTTATCCTTCCAGGAGGAAGAAGAGCCGTATCAAATGCAGTGATTCTATTATCTATCCTTCCAGTCCATAGCTTCGGAGTAATTTTTTTGGGATATTCTCTATCATTCGCGACCAATCGAAAGAAATTTCCTTGCCTTACATATTTTCCAGTTGCTTCCGCAACATCTTCAGGGTTATGTATCAGGAATAGATGGGTTGCTAATACATCTTTTAAATTAGTATCTTTAGTACGCAACCTTAATATGATTTCGTAATCTTTTATCTGGATAGATTTTATATTTTGTACGAGTGGATTATCAGGAAGTGTACGAGACAGATGCTCAAGTGAGCGATATACATAATTAACATCGATTGGATTATTAAAAGAAGTTCTTTCCGAATTTTTTAATTTTATATGAAACTCTTTGAAATCATTGGTTTTAATGGATTCTGCAAGATCCATTTTAACGATTCCCTTGTCAGTTACCTTTGTTAGCCCTCGATAGGAAAGCCTTGAAAACCAAATATCAACCTCTGAAACGGCTTCAAAAGGAAATAGAATTTGAGGTTTAGAATAAACATACTTAACATACTCATGATTCCCACGACAGGAAACAACAAGTGTATAGACTAAAGCCATAAAGATGCGGATCATTTAGGCACCTTAGAAGAAAATAAAACCTTTATCTACATGCATGTACATTTTTCAAAGTTATTTACATCAGGAGATACATGTAATTATTAGTCTTATGGAAAAAGAAACTCTCATTTTACTTCACGGAGGACCTGGTCTCGATCCAAGCTATTTTTTTCCTAGTCTAGACCCATTAAAAGATAGTTTTAACATAGTCACATATACTATTGGTTCTACAACCTCAGAACCAACCCTGACCAACTTACAAACAGAGTACTCTTCTATGCTTCAATCCCTTGAGAACGAAAATTTTTCAATCATTGCACATTCTTTTGGTTCATTTCTTGCACTTAGCGAAGCCACAATTGAAAAGTATGATAATATAAATAAGATTTTCCTAGTCAATTGGATTTATAATTCTGAATGGATAGAAGAATTCTACGAAAGAAATCCAGAAGAAAAAAATAATAACTTCACTAGTCTCAAGGACAGCTTTATACACTATTCGAAATATTATTTTAAAGATTTATCTCTTGCTTCATCAGTTTTCGACAAAATTAAATATTCTGATAAAATTTTCAAACAAATTTCTTTAGAATTTGGAAAAATTTCTCTCTTTGAACTAGCTAATAAACTAAGCCAAAAAATAGTAAGTATTTCATCTGAGTACGATGGTATAACTAGCAAGCAATATCACAATAAAATCAACAAAATGTTAAATTTAAATAATTACCACTTCAAAAATAGTGGTCACTTCCCTTTCATTGAGCAACCTAAGCTTTTTTTAGAGATAATTAGCGAAGAAACAAAGGTAAAGGAATGATTAAAAAAATAAATAAAAGCTTTATACTTATGGTTGCAATTTCAACTTTATCTTTTTGTTTAGCCGACAGGGTAATACTTGAGGTTGACCTAGAAGAAACAGTAAACAGAATAGAAACAAATCTAGGAGAATCAATCTTCAAAATTGAATTTGGACGAGATAGTAGTGGAAGAACTGTGATTATTTCTATTGAAACAACTGATGGTTCTATCTTAAGCAGAGAAGATATTGAAGACTTGCTACTAAGGAATCCTGTCTTCAGAGGAACTGATCCTCCTGGGCCTTAGACATGATTTATTTTCTAAAAATTACATTATTTATATATTTTTCAATTGAGCTATATTTTTTCAGGACTAATAACAACTTAATTTCTTTGTTATACTGTTGTCTTTTGTCTGTATATATTTACTTCCTAAATGATAAAAAACCTTCTATAGAAACTGCAAAAAGAAAACTAGTAATCTACTCCCATACTTTTTTGCCAGTTACCACTTCTTTGTTTGAGTTTAGACTTACTCCCCTTGCGATTTTTCTCATAGTATTTTCGGTCACTTTGGCACTTGTTTCAACGATAAGTCTTAATCGATTTTTTCACGCTGAACCTTTCCAGCATGAGTTCATCCAACAAAAAGGAATTTATAGTATTGTAAGACATCCAATCTACCTTTCGGGGAGTTTGATTTTTTCTACCTTTTTAGTTAGTGCAAATGATGATTATAATATAATTTTATCAATCATATTTCTATTGTATGTTCACCTAACTATAAAAAGAATAAATATTGAGGAAGAGTTATTGTCTCAAAATAGGAATTACTCTACCTACTGCTCCACAACTAAATATAAGCTAATACCATTTATTTTTTAAGTATCGGATACACTTTTATTTGGCATAGATGCTGCAAAAAGCTAAAATTTCAATATGCTTATAAGTATCGTCACCCCATGTTATAACTGCGCTGACTTCATTTATGAAACCTATCAGACAGTAAAAAACCAAACATTCTCAGATTGGGAATGGTTGTGCGTGGATGATTGCTCTACTGATGATACCAATTTAATTCTACAAGAGTTAGCCTCTGGAGACGAGAGAGTTAAAGTCTTTAAAAACGAAAAGAACTCCGGAGCGGCGGTAACAAGAAATCGCGGACTAGAAGAAGCTAGCGGAAATTATATCGCATTTTTAGATGCCGATGATATTTGGGATCCTGCCAAACTCGCGCTGCAACTAGATTTTATGCAAATACAAGCTCTTCACTTTAGCTATCATAATTACCAGCTTGTGAACTCTGATGGTATTCGAATCAAAGAGATGATCATTGATGATTGCTATGTCGCCGGAGACCTTTTGAAATATAACCCCTTCGCGACTTCGAGTATTATGATCTCCAAGTTTGTGGCCGATAGAACTAGATTTAGAGAGCATCTTCGTCGTAGGCAGGATTATATTTTTTGGTATGAAGCACTTAAGCTTTCCAATCGAGGGCAAGGAATGAGTGAGTTTCTGTCGAGTTATCGGCAGACTGGTGAAGACTCGCTCTCGGCGGATAAAAAGAAGATGGCATTAATTCAGTGGCAGCTTTTGAATTCGGAGTTTAAATTAAATCTATTTGAACGAGTCTATTATTTTTTGAAATATGCTATTTGGGGATTAAAGAAGTATTTTTTATGAGAGAAGTCACCCATTTTTCAACAGTTCACAGAAGGCTTGATACTAGAGTTCTTTTAAAAGAGTGTTCTAGTATCGCACAAGACCCTGATTTCTCGTGTAATCTAATTTTGGCAGATGGTGGACCTGACGAAATTTTTAATGGAGTAAATATTAGCTCCGTTCCAAAACCAAAAACAAAAATTCATCGAATATTCATTTCACAATATCAAATATTTAAAAAACTTTTAAAAACACAATCCACAATCTATCATTTCCACGACCCTGAACTAATGTTTACAGGCGCTGCTTTAAAAATACTTGGAAGAAAAGTTATTTTTGATATTCATGAAGATTTTCCAGGCCAACTTCAATCTAAAGTATACCTGAACAGACCCACTCTTTTATTGCTCTCTAAAATCTATGCTATTTTTGAATCCGTTATGATTAAGTTTTTTGATTACAATATTACCGTCAATGAGACAATTCAAAATAGATTGTTCAAATCTACAAAAAATGTAGAAGTAGTTTACAATTATCCAATCCTATCGGAGTTTATAAACGCAGAACACGACTGGAAAAGCAAAGAGAGAATTGTTTGTTATATTGGTGGCGTAACTAGGATTAGAGGGCTTAAGTCTCTGGTGCAAGCGACTGAAATTGGAAATTTTAAATTACTTCTAGGTGGAAGCTTTGATGAAAAAGCCTTCGAAGATGAGTTGAAATCGCTTCTTGAATGGAAAAATGTGAAATATTACGGTCAAGTTTCTAGAGATCAAATGTTTGAAATATTCAAAGAATCAAACTTGGGAATAATTCCTTTTCTGCCAGAACCGAATCATGTAAACGCCACTCCAAATAAGTTTTTTGAATATCTTTCGGCGGGATTACCTATTGTTATTTCGAATTTTGAGAAATGGCAGAATTTTATTAATAAACATAAAGTTGGAAGAACATTTAACCCTGGGGACTCGGAAGACCTAGGAAGAGCAATTAATGACTTACTATCTGATAGAGAAGCCTTAAAGAATATGAGTGATAAGTCTAAGACTCTCGTAATTGAAAAGCGAAACTGGGATAATGAGTACACCAAAATAAAAAAGCTATACCAACAAATCTCTCCATGAAAATAGGCAATGTAAAAAGAAAACTTTTAATTTCACTTTCGGGAACAGCTCTTGCCCAAATTATCCATTTACTTTTCACACCTATTTTAACAAGGGTATATACACCAGAGGAATTTGGAGAACTTGCTATACTGATTGCTTTTGGAGGAATCGTTACTGCCGTGGCTACAGCAAGATATGATGTTGCTATAGTGGTTGCAACTGAAGAGGAACGAGTAGTACTTGACAAAGGTATAATTAAAATTTCTTATTTCGTAGGTTTGTTTTTAATTCTAATCGCTCTCATAATTTTTTATATGGGAAAAAATAATTATGGAATTCTTTGCTTTTTCCTAGCTTTTATAGCCATTATAAGAGCTAACTATCAGTCCAAAAGAAGTATCTTGAATAGCTATGGAAAATATTCTCAGATGGCAAATGGACGTGTAGTTGAAAATACATCTAATGGAGTTATTGCCTTTGCTCTATCATTTTTCCAAGTGGGCTCAATAGGACTCATGCTCGCTAAGACTCTAAGTTATCTTATTCCGGTAAAATACTATTCCTCGATTACTAAAAAGCTCGTTCCACAGTCTCTTGAAGTAGGGACATCTGAGACCTTAAAGAAGTTCATTAAATTTCCAAAGTATTCAATTGCATCAAGCTTAATAGATCAAATTAACTTAGGTTTCTCCATTTTCGCATTCACATATTTATATGGTGAGGCTATCGCTGGTCATGTTAGTATGACCACGAGAGTACTATCTCTTCCCATCAACTTTATAGGAGTTGCATTTCTTGACGTCTTTAGAGAAAAAGCAACTAAAGACTATTTAAAATTCGGCAATTTCAAAACTATCTTTATTAAGTTTTTTCTATCACTAGCTTTTCTTGCAGTATTGGGATTTGCTATAATTACGACTTTAGGTGAGCCAATTTTTATCTTAGTTCTTGGAGAGCAATGGGAGACAGCTGGTCAATTTGCCACAATTGCTATTGCACTTTACTCGGTAAGGTTAATCTCTAGTCCTTTAACTTTTTCCTTTCAACTCAATCAGAATCAACAGGCACATATGCTTTTTGAAGTCTTAATTCTTTTCGTATCTCTAGCAGCTGTATCATTTTCTTTTATAAAGGAATTACCGCCGATGGAATGTCTACAAATCTATTGCTATAGCCTTGCTTCGGTACATTTACTTTTCATTTACGCGGCATATAAAAATTCTTCCAAAACTAAATTTCTTTAAATTAGCAGACTTCGTTGATATACTGCAGGGTCTGTATGGCTGTTTATTATCTTTTATTAATTGTCCTTGTTGCAATCGGAATTTTTACTTTTTACAAAGTAGTAGGAAGGACAGGTCTCACTCATTTAAATGTTTTTAGTTGGACGTTTTTCGTTGAGTTTCTTGCAATGGCCACAATTTCCCCTTTCATTGTGATGGATATCAAATCAGCTAATTGGGCATTAAAAAATATTCCTGATTCAGAGTTTCCGCTAAAAGAAGTCATATTAACTCTTAGCTGGTGTACCATTGGTATCCCATCAGGTATATACATCGCGAAAAAACTTTTTCAAATGAAAAATGCAGACGTTGACTTTGAAAAATATATCAGACGAGACTACAAAGTCTCGTCCAAAAACTGGTACCTAATTTTTTGGATTTTGATATTTTCCTTTTATTCTTACTATCTTGTAAGGCAAATTGGATTTATCCCTCAAATTGAAATGTTAGGTATGCAAGCATCTGAAATTGCGATGCTAAGAGGAAGGATTACCCATCATCTTCCAGCCAATATTATCATATTTCGACTTGTTGGACTCACTCTTTCAGCAATAATCTGCTACACTTCTTTCAGCCGCTTTCTTAAAAAGAAAACTTGGTCACATGCTTTTTTCTTTTTCATCTTCCTAACTTTAACAATATTTTTTAACACATTGAATCTTAATAAATCAGCATTGGCTTATATTTTTGTAGGTCTTATTGCAACGATGGGCCTCTCAAGCATTAACCTGAACATGAAGAAGTATGTATCTCTCGGAGTCTTACTTCTTACCCTGTTACTTATTGGATTTAAGCTTACAATACCCCACCATTCGTACAGTTCAGTCTTAACCAATATTTTTGGTAGGATTACGATTTCGCAATCCTATGGAAACTATATTTCATTCTATTTGTTTCCAAAATATGAGGATCATATTGGCTTCAGAAGTATAACGAAACAATTGAAACGAGTCGGCATTGAACCGAAAGAAAGAGCATCCCGTATAATGATGAAACATGTTGCTCCTGAGCAAGTTCAAAAAGGCACAGCTGGTAATATGGTAAGTACTTTTTTTGCGGAGGCTTGGGCAAACTGGGGCTTTATTGGAGTTTTACTCAGCCCTTTCTTAGTAGGATTCTTGCTTAAGTGCACAGTAACACTGATCACGCTTCTTCCAAAGTCAGAGCTTACCATTGGAATCCTTTCATTCTTAACCTATACTTTCGGATTAAATAAAAGCATTAGTAAAATACTTCTTCCTAGATATTTGATTGCTGCAACTGTAATCTCCTTAGTATTATACGCAGCGCACGAGAGACTTTCCTCTTCAAAATCCTAGGTCTTTAAGGTACTCTAGCGCACTATGACTATGTTTCGGTACAACTCCAAGTTCTTTATGGCCTTTTTTCATGACATCGCCATGGGAATATTATCTTTCATAGTTTCACTGGCTCTAAGGCATAGTGTTACTCAATATAATTTCCTAGAAAGAATTCCTGACCTTGGAATCAAAATTGCCATAATAGTTGCTATCCAGTCTGTTGTTTTTACTTTTTTTGGTCTCTACAGAGGTGTTTGGAAGTTTTCAAGTACTCATGATTTAAAACAAATCATAAAAGCAGCAGCGGTAACTACGATTTTTATTACAACACTTTTTTATCTTACCAACAATATGCTCTTAATTCCTCGAAGCTCATTGATCATGCATTTCTGCTTATTGGTCCTATCAATTGGTGGAGGAAGGTTTTTATACAGAATGTATAAAGAATCAAAATTCAAAGTTATTGGAGATAACACGATCATTATAGGCGCAGGAAATGCTGGAGAGCAATTAATTAGAGATATTAATCGTTATTACAACGACAAATACAAAATTGTTGGCTTGCTCGACGACGCCAAGAATCTCAAAGGTCGATCTATTCATGGAATAAGAGTCATGGGTAAAGTTTCTCAGCTTACCCAAATAGCCAAAGAGATAACGATATCTAAAATTTTTATTGCAATTCCATCAGCAACTTCTGCTGACTTAAGGAGGATTGTCACAATTTGCGAATCAATAGAGGGCGCAGATGTTAAAATTCTCCCCAGTGTTGAAGACGTTATAGATGGTCACATCAATGTGTCTTCGCTTAGAAAAGTAAAATTAAATGATCTTTTGGGTCGTGATCCTATTCAGCTTGACTTAAATTCAATCGGAAAAATGCTCACTAATAAAACAATTTTAGTTTCAGGGGCAGGAGGGTCAATTGGAAGTGAGCTTGCCCTTCAAGTGTCAAAATTTAATCCATCAAAACTTATAATCCTTGATATCAGCGAGTACCTTCTCTATGAGAGTGATAGGAAATTAAGAGGGAAATTTCCTGAGCTAGAAATTATTCCCATAGTTGCTGACATAAAAAATGAAAAAAGAATTTATAGTATATTAAGTAAATATAGTGTCGACCATATATATCATGCTGCTGCTTACAAGCAAGTTCCACTTATGGAAGAGAATGCCGTAGAAGCGGTGGACACCAACATAATGGGAACATATGTTCTTGCTAAAGCAGCTAAAGCGGCGAAGGTAAAACGATTTGTGATGGTATCGTCAGACAAGGCTGTTAATCCTACAAGTGTAATGGGTGCAACCAAGCGAATCGCGGAAATGATATGCCAAGAATTAAGCGACTCCAACACAAAGTTCACCAACGTACGATTTGGAAATGTTTTAGGTAGTAATGGATCTGTTATTCCACTCTTTGAGGAACAGATTGCAAATGGAGGACCTGTCACTGTTACTCACAAGGACATAGTTCGATACTTCATGTCTATTTCAGAGGCTGCACAGCTGATCTTGCAGGCAGGCTCCATGGGATATGGAGGAGAAATCTTTGTCCTTGATATGGGAGAACCTGTAAAGATTTATGATCTAGCCAAAAAAATGATTACCTTATCAGGCTTAAAACCTTTTGATGATATTGATATTAAAGTCATTGGGCTAAGAACTGGTGAAAAGCTTTACGAGGAGCTTTTAGCAACAGAAGAAAACACAATGGAAACCCCTCACCCCTCAGTTAGAGTTGCTTGTGCAAGAAATATTCCTGAAGATACCATTCAAGGTGCACTAGAAGTCGTTACAAAATCACAGAACTTAACTGATAACGAAATTAAAATACTTCTAAAAGAATATCTTATAGACTACACACCTCAATTTAATCGAGACAAGGAAGGTGACCAGAATAGCACTTTTTTTCAATGAGATACTTTCTTATCTCCAAATATCTTAAAAAAAGTTAAAAAAATTATTTTAAGATCAAAGGACAAAGACTCGTTCTCTAAATAGAAGGTGTCCAATTTGACCTTCTCAGGAATAGAAATCTCATCACGTCCATTGATTTGTGCCCACCCAGTCACTCCAGGTTTCAATTTTGAGACTCCATATTTGTCTCTCATGGTAACTAAATCGTCTTGATTGTGAAGAGCAGGTCTAGGCCCTACAAAATTCATATCACCCTTAAGAATACTCCAAAGCTGAGGAAGCTCATCTAAGCTAGTTTTGCGCATAATTTTGCCTACAGGGGTTATGCACGTTGAAGACTCTCTTAATAGATGAGTAGCTACATCAGGAGTATAAAGGTACATGGAGCGAAATTTCGGCATAAGAAAAAGATTATTGTCCTTACCTACTCTTGATGACCAGTGAATTGCAGGTCCCTTGCTCGTAAGTCTAATCAATATGACTAAAACCAAGAGTATGGGAGCACAAATCAAGAGTAAAAACAGGGCCATTAGTTTATTCATTAATTTTTTCTAGGTAATCTCGACTTAAGCTATCGTAGGAATGAAACTTAATAACATAATCATAACCATTATTTCCTAGCTCTCTTAATTTATCAATACCCTCATTTTTCAAGTTTAAAATCGCTTTTGAAACTAGCTTTGGAGAATTCTCTCGAACCTCGACTCCGCACCTTGCATCTAAGACGGGTGAATTTCCAGAGTTTATACAATAAACAATTGGCTTTCTTGCCAACATATAATCAAAAAGTTTATTAGGTGAAACTCCATAGTCAAATAATTGAGTATACTTCAGTGAAATAAAACACAAATCAAATTGATTCAACAAGGCAGGAATCTCACTTTTAGGTATCGAGTCATAAAAGTGGATGTTTTTTAAATTTAAGATTCGAGCTTTTTCTTTGAGTCTGCTCTTTTCTTCCCCGTGTCCCACTATAACAAACTGAACACTATTGTCTTCGATTTGCTTTGCTGTATCAATCATCAAGTCTAAATTGTTTGCATTCCCGACAGCTCCAGCAAATCCGACAATAAACCCCTCTGGTAGCTCGATAGATAATTCAGAGGAGATTAGTTCTGAGTCCTCAGTACCATTAGGAATAATATTTAATTTCTTTAAATTAAGACCCTCAGCAGAAAAATAATCGTGAGCTGTAGGCATAACTGCTATGCAAATATCACAAACCTTATAAGCAAATCTCTCCATTAGTTTAATCAGAATGACAACGGGATGTGTTCGTTTTATATTGCCCAATTGAATCAAAGACTCAGGCCATAAATCTCGAACTTCAAATATCAACTTGCATCGAAATATTTTAGACCATAACCATCCATTAAAAATAGGAAAGATTGAAGGTGATGACACAACAATAACTTTGGGCTTTTCGAACTTCCATATAGGAAGAATTAATAGAGAAATACAAAATAGAGCTAAACTAGAAAATCGTAAAATTTTATTTGAAGGGTAATACTTAATATTCCTAATCCAAGTATAAATTATACCATCGATTAACTCCTCAGAAAAAAAACCTTCTACATTGGGATTCAAGTTTCTAACATGAGAAAAACTGCTTGCAAAAATACGTGTAGTCTCATTGAGTTGGCTAAAATTCTTACCTAGATAATAAGGTCTATAAACCATCCCGTGTGCCGGAGATCCAGCGAAATGACTTATAATCCAGATTTCTTTATTATTCATCACTATTTTATTGTGAGCTCCTAACTATTTGGATAGGCAATATAGTCTTCACCCTTACTTCTCACGCGTCCTTGTTTCTTTCGAGTTTCGGTATCTTCTTTTATTAAAGATCTTCTTTCTTTTGGATCAGCCCACCTCAATAGAGTCTCTACTATCTCACTAGTAAGCCACTGATCTGTCGGATAGACATCTGAGTATTCTCTCTTTAAGCTTTCTAATTCATTCACAAAGTCTGACTTCACTTGGGCTTTTCTTAATAAGTTTCTTCCAGACTTAAAAACTAAAAATGTTCTTTCAATAAAGGCTTTATAGTCTCGAACTGATAGAGTAACTTCTGGGTAACTTCCGTAATGGCAGCCTTCACAATTTTTTACGATTTTGTTTACATCTGGTCTATTAGCAACTTTCCCGGAGTTATAGTCCTTGTAAAAGTCTTTATTCTTAAGGGAAGGAGCATCTCCTAATGAATAGTCGCAGCAAGTGGTAAAGTCTCCATTCGGTCTTACTGCAAAGTATAAGTTCGGACTGTCACAAACACCCTCGTGTCTCCAAGTTGGAGGATAACCCTTTAAAAATGTCATTGAACTTTCAATAAATTTTTCTGAGTCAAATAAGGGGTATCCATCCCTTTTCATTCTCACTAATTTTTTAGCGAGGTCGTCTAGATAGTCGTATTGATTGGGTCTGAAGCTGAACATATCATCAAAACTTCTAAAGCCTCTAGGGGCATCAAGTTTTGCAACATGTACAGGTACCAATGATACGAACCACCCTATTCTCTTCGCAAAATCAAGAATAGCTGGAATCTCCAAGTAATTAAATTGACTCAAAACGGTACCAAAACTCAGAATCGCTGATTCGTTTCTAAATATATTTGAAATCCTCTCAATGGCATCGATGGCATTCTTTCCACTACCTGGAACAGAATTTATAAAGTCACTAGTTGAAAAAGACAACGAGTCTACTGAAACATTAATATCTCTAGCTCCATTCTCGTAACATCTCCAAAGCATATCATCTGTAGCATAATGAGTACCTGCAGTTTGAAGGCGGACATTCAAACCCTTTGAGGTAAAAATTTTTACTATTTCGGGAAGGTCTTTTCGCATAAAAGGCTCTCCTCCAGTGAGAAGAACTATAGCTCCTCCAATTTTCTCTAGATTCCAAGCTGCAACTTCAATCTCCTCCAAACTCAGTGCGTCAACTCTTGAGTTTGTTTCAACAATATTGCACTGCCTACATTTAAGGTTGCAAGTTCCATTGATATAGAATTGCACGTAGTAAGGACTCTTTTTTGAAATTAAAGCCTTACCAATAGACTTATAAGTTTTATAACTAAACATCACTTTACCTTGTAGAGAATTTGAAACTATAAAGTATAATACCCAGAGAAAAATGACCACTTCTGATTCTGTAAAAAACCTTTTGCTTTGATCTACCAGTCATTGTATTTTGTAAAAAAAAATGGCTACAAAATGATAAAGACTGAGCACACCATTGAGACCAAAGAAGCTGACTTTCATGATAAATGGGCTGAATCCACTACTGTTGACGATATCCATGTAAAGGAAGCTTTCGAAACCAATGCGAGCCCCGAAAATCAGCAAATACTGAGTTGGATGGGTGACCTCAAGGACAAAAAAATCCTAGAACTTGGATGTGGTCTTGGTGAAGCTTCTGTGTATTTCGCAATGCAGGGAGCTAATGTTCTAGCAACAGACATTTCTGAGGGGATGACCAAGAAAGCTCTCGAACTTGCTACAAGACACCATGTAAACCTAGAAGCAACTGTTGTTTCAGCCAACGACATCAGTGCAATACCTGACAACTCCTTTGACTATGTTTACGCGGGCAATCTTCTCCACCACGTGGACATTGAAAAATGTGTTAAGATGCTTCACCCAAAACTGAAAGAGGGTGGAAGCGCACTCTTCTGGGATCCAATTGCATATAATCCAATTATAAATATATATCGAAATATAGCGACAGAGGTTAGAACAGAAGACGAGCACCCTCTCAAAAGGTCAGACATACTAATTATTGAGAAAATCTACTCTCAAGTTGAGGTTAAATATTTTTGGCTTACTTCTCTCTCAATCTTTTTATACTATTTTTTAATCAAAAGGTATGACCCTAACAAGGTTAGATATTGGAAACAAATCCTCTCTGACTCTGAAAAGAACCACTCATTCCTAAAGATTACGCATGCCATTGACAGGTTCCTATTCCTGATTTTTCCGCCACTGAAATTTCTGGCATGGAATGTGGCCATCAAGGCTCGAAAATAAGATGCAAAGTTTTGATTTAGTGATACCTCTCTTTAACGAAGCTGAGTGCATTGATGAGACTATTACGAGAATCAGAAGACTATTCGAGAAGTTGTCGGATAACTTTAAATGCCGAATGATCTTCGTAGATGATGGATCTATTGACAATACAGTGGAAAAAATTTTTCAGCACAAAACTGATAAAAGCGATATCTTACTCGTTAAACTATCGAGGAATTTTGGACACCAAATTGCTCTAACAGCTGGTCTCAACATAGCCAATGCAGATTTCATAGGTATAATTGATGGTGACCTTCAAGATCCGCCTGAACTTTTTGAATCCATGCTAAAAATTAGTATAGAGCAGGAATATGACGTGGTTTATGGAAAAAGAGAGACCAGAGAAGGAGAGACTATTTTTAAAAAGTTCTCTGCTCATATTTTTTATTTACTCCTATCGAAGCTATGTGAAGTTGATATTCCAAGAAACACAGGAGACTTTCGTCTCATCACAAGAACAGTTCTGGAAAAATTCAATCAAATGCCCGAAAGGCACCGGTTTGTTCGAGGGATGGTGCCCTATATTGGACTTCGCAGCTATGCTTACTTATACTCCAGAAGTGCGCGTTTTGCTGGTGAGACCAAATACCCACTTCGAAAAATGATTCGTTTTTCCTTAGATGCGATATTTTCTTTTTCGACCAAGCCTATTAAGTTTATAAGAGTATTTTCTGTTTTCACTCTGCTACTTTCGATAATTCTAGGCGTTCGTATATTATTTTTAAAAATATTCACCGACGAGGTCATCATCGGATACACCTCCACAATTATTATATTCCTCTTTTTCACCTCAGTTCAAATGCTTTCAATTTCTATATTAGGAGAATATATAGGAAGGATTTTTGAGGAGAGCAAGGGGAGACCACTGTATTTTGTTGACTACGTATCTGATATATAAATAAACATGAAAATCAATGTAACTTATCGTTTATTTACGATCTCTCTTTTTATAATTCTTTTGATAAGAGTTTTTTTAGGAGTGGAACTAACCGATGAGTCTCAATATGTTAGCCAAGCAATACAGCCATTTATTGGAGATGGCTTCTTTAAGCATGACCTATTCGTCCAGCAATTTATATATGTGATATTCTCCCCTTTAACAAATTTATATTATTCTTTTTTTAGTAGTGAAGGAATAGTTCTTTTATTCAGACTTTGTTATTTAGCACTCACCCTCTTAAGTTCTTATCTAATTTTTAATACATTAAAAGGTTATTTAGATGAAAAGAAAGCACTTCTGAGCTCTATTTCACTTTTATCATTTATTCCATTCTCAGTTCCTTCAATAAGCTACAACACAGTTTTATATATTTTTTTGCCACTGCTTCTTATCCTTCTAATAATTGTAGAAAAACTCAACCTCTTTCAGTTTATGTTAACTTCTCTCCTTACTTTCCTTCTCTGCATTGCTTATCCAACTATCGGTATTCTCTTTTTCATAATCAGCGTTTATTTATTTTATATAAAGCGACATCGAAACTTGTTAGCATTAATCCTAGGAGGAATACTTTCTCTAGTACTTGTTGCAATTTACATTGAGGAATTACCTAAATCCATTCAATTTTCATCAAGCTTTAATCGGCCATCACCACATGAGAAGCTTTTAATGATCTGGACAATGGGTAAGTATCTTTTAATCGTTTTTTGCCAGTCCGTATTAATCAGTTTTTGGATTAAAAGGAAAGATAAATGGATTTTTCCTGCGACACTAATACTACTTCTAATTAATTTATTCCTATTTCAAAAAACTGCACACCCTGGCCACTCTTTTATACTAATCTGTGCAAGTATGTTTTTGCCCGGTATTTTCTTTATAAAAATCAGAAAAAATTTTTTGCACTTACTTATATTTTTTATTATTTCATCTTTTTTACTTGCCTATACAAGTAGCAACGGACTTACAAACGCACCTTTAAGTTTACTCGTTCCTATCACTATCGCATCAGGCTACTATTTCGATAAAAAACGGTCACTTTTATTGAACGGACTTATGCTCTTCTTTCTTTCCATTTCTAATTATTTCTATTTTTACAGAGAAGCCAATCTTATTGAGCTTGACTCACTTATAAAATCAGGACCCTTTAAAGGCCTTATTACGTCAAGCGAGAGAAAACTGGAGCTTTCTAAAATAGGAAGGTTATTGAATAATAATTCAATTGAAGAAGAGACTGGAATTCTCTCCTTAGGTTCTCCTGCGATTTATCTCTACTCTAGCTTTAAACCAATTACTAAAATGCTCTTCATTCATCATGGGACATTGCCAAAGAAAGTTCTAAATTTAATTGCCGACTGCGACCTTCTTTCTTCGAAACCAAAGTTTATTTTTATCCATCACTCGGTATCTAAGAATACAATTAAAGCATTTGATGAATGCCTCAACCTAAATCGAAATTATTCTAGCCTTCCTAATACTACATACTTTAAAGTTCTTCACCTTTCTACCGGATCCAGAAGATAGTGAACAATTTTTTCAGCAGATTTAGCATCGCCGTAGAGACTTTTTGGAAATTCAATTTTTTCTCTCATGATTCTTTTAAAGTTAGAAAGAATTTTTTCTTTCTTTGCACCTACGAGAGAATTAACTCGACTTTCAACTAACTCCACCCATTCAGTTTCGTCTCTCATTGTTATACAAGGTTTATCAAAAAAGTAAGCCTCCTTTTGAAGCCCACCTGAGTCAGTCATAACGAATCTACAGTTTTTTAACAACTCTACCATATCGAAATAACCAACAGGTTCAATTGTATCAAAGTCAAACTTAAGATTATTTTTTTTCATGATATTTTTGGTGCGTGGATGGATCGGTAAAATAATTTTTACAGTTTTACTAATCTCATTTAAAGACTCCACGATGGAGGTCAGTCTATCGATATCATCAGTGTTTTCCGCTCTATGACAAGTCACCAAAGCAAATTCTCCTTGAATTTTATCTAATCTAGACTTTTTAGCTGAGGACTTTGCATAGAATGTAGCTGCATCAAACATTACATCACCCACGTTTAAAACTTGAATATCTATATTTTCATAGCCTTCATTTTTTAAATTTTTTACAGCTTGCTCTGTTGGGCAAAACAAAACTTTGGAGATTCTATCGGTAAGAATCCTATTTTGCTCTTCTGGCATTCGCATATTATAACTCCTAAGACCAGCTTCTACATGTGCTACATTTATATGGAGTTTTGAAGCGGCTAGAGCACCAGCAAGAGTACTATTAGTATCTCCATAAACAAGTACCCAGTCTGGTTTTTCCTTTAAGAGAACTTCTTCAATTTTTTCTAACATTTGTCCTGTCATGGCGCCATGCCCCAGACCATTAATGGCAAAATGATAATTAGGTTTAGGAATCTCCATTTCTTCAAAAAAGATATCACTCATATTCGCGTCAAAATGCTGCCCCGTATGCACGATCACTTCTGTAATACCTTCTATGTTCTTTATAACTCTGCTTATGGTTGCAGCTTTTACGAACTGTGGTCTAGCGCCTATGACAGTTAGAATTTTCATGATTTTCTTCCTTGTAGTCTATAAATTAATAAGCTAGTTAATCATAAATATAAAGGAATGTCTTGAAAGGGGAAAGCGTCGAAACTCAAGAACTTAATAGTAGAAGCCAGAAATTTGGCAAAGTAATTTTGGTTTCACTGTTTTTTGAGCCGAATCCCTCTGTTAGCTCAAAAAGAACGTCCTTTTGGGCCTTCTATCTAGCTCAGTTTTACCAAGTAAATGTAATAACCAGCTCATGTTTGACAACCGAAATTTCTCCTTACAAAGGCATAAACTCCCAGGTTGAGATCTCAGAAATACCTAAAGTGTCATCTTCTCTAATTTGGGTAATAAAGGTGCTTTTTAAAATCCTCCAAAAATCTGTCTCAAATAATTATAGAGCAATTATAATGAGTGGAGGTCCTTTTGAAATATTTTTAATCTCTCCTATCCTTAGAGCTCTAGGCTTTAAAACAATTCTTGATTTTAGAGATCCATTTGCAAATAATAAGAGATTTCAAGATAACTGGCTAAGGAATATAGGAAAACGAGCTTTAGAGAGGATTTTTATTTTATCCTCATCCAAAATAATTACTGTAAATAATTCTTTAGCAAGGAAGCTAAATTCTAAAAAAAAGGTATCTGTCATACCGAATGGATTCGCAAATTATAAAAATATAACTCTCGGTAAAGTGGAACGTAATACATTTTATACTAATGGCCAGATCTACTGCGGAACTAATGAATTATGGTCGAGTATAAAGCAGGTCAATCCTCAAGCAAAAATGTTCTACCAAGGGGATAAGGGACTAAACTTTTTTCCCAATTCAAAAGATGACGTTTTCTTTTTACCTCCCATGCAACATCAAAAAGTGCTTGAAGAAGCGAGTAGATTCGAAATAATGATCTTGTTTGGATGTAACAATAATGAAGTTTCTTATACGAAGATATATGATTTTCTTTTTTTAAAAAAGAAAATCATCGTTTTTAACGATGCGAAAGCGGAAAACTCTGAACTAAAGAATTTATTAAGGGAATATCCTTTAACTTTATTCTTATATCCCAACGAAATAGACTTAAATAGGCTAAGAAAATTCTTAACTCTAGATAATGATACAGGAGTATATAATACTAGCCAATTTAATAGAATTCATGGAGGCGAAGCTATTAAAAGAATTTTAGAATCCTAAAACTATTGTGCAACTTTTGCTTCTATAGACTCATCTCTTAATTGCGAATACATCTTACTAAAATCTTTAGAAAGTGATTCCCAAGTGAATTTTTCTCTATTATTAACAATTCTATTTTTTATCTCTCTATATTTGTTTTTATCACTCCAAAGAGCATCGATTGCTTTTCCGTAATCAACACCCTCAGATAGATCCCAAACCATGCCAAAGCCTTCCCCGACCAATACTTTCTTCACATTGACGAGCCCCTCATGTGCAATCATAGGAGTACCTGCCAGCATAAATTCGTACATTTTATTAGGGGAGGAAATTCTAGTATTGATATCATCTGGGTGGTAGGGCATAAAGCCTATATCTGCGGAATTAGCCCAGAAAAGAACCTCGTCCCATGGAACAGGAGGTAAAAAGTGAACTTGATCTTTAATACCCAAGGTACTTGCTAGACTTTTAAACTCTTCTATTTCAGCACTCCAACTCAGTAAAACAAGGTGCGGCTTTACTCTTGAACTTTGGATCCCTTCCATTAGCAAGTGAATTTTCCGCCCCTTATTTATACCTCCTTGAAAGATAACAATTGGAGAATCTTCGGGAATCGTTAGTTTCTCTCTAATCAGGTTATAATTGGTGTTTTTATCAAACTTTCTTGGGTAGGTCGTAGCATTAGTTAGGACAGAATATTTAAAATTATATTGATACTCTTTTCGCATAAAGTCTGCTTGCTCATCATTTATGACAACTAACCAATCTGCATCCCTTATCAGTTTCTTTTCCTGCTTTATGAGCTCAGATTTTAATCTACCCTCAATAAATGGTTGAAAAGGGTAAATTTCATGTGCATCATAGACAAGTTTAATTTTTCCACCAATTTTATTTTTCAGCTCCACACCGATACCTAAGGAGGGTAAATCATGAACATGTATAACATTAGGAGCATATTTAATAATGCTTGCTTCAACCTGTTGCTCCCAATAGCGAGAGTCGAAGTAAAGACTCTTATCGCCAAAAATGGCCCTAAAAAACTTTAATACTGATAGTGCTAGGAAGCGCTTCCAAACCTTCAGTCTCATTTGACTAACTTTAAGGTACCCATATTCAGGATATCTAATAGCCGCTATCATCAATGCTACAGTATTTGGAAAACCTCTTTTTTTTAAACGAGCAAACATTGCATTGCAAGAAGTAACCATCGGGTGCTCTCTAACAGTGGGAAACCTTTTAATCTCATAAGTTGCACTATCCCTGGTAGATATTGGATCTTTACAAGGTCCTTCTTCTGCAAATAACACAACCTCCATTCCCATAGCTACTAGTGTTTCCATCTCTTGAAGAATCCTTCTATCAAGAATATACCCTTTCTCAATCATTGCTACTTTCATACTATTTATCTCTCGTAAAAATCTTTAATTAGCTTCGAAATTTTTTCAGACGCCTTGCCTGCCCCAAACAAACTAAATGCCTTTTCAGTATCAACGATTAGATCCTTTGAGTATAGCTCAGACAAAACCGGTTCAAGGTTTTCAGTTTCTCCCAAGGCAATATGTGCAAGATCATTTTCTACAAATTCACTCCAAGTAAGTTTCTTAAAGATCATTATAGTCTTAGCACCACTCCACACCGCCTCTCTAGACACACCTCCAGAGTCTGTAAAAACCCAGTTCGCATTTCTGGACATTGTTAACGAATCATAATAACTCAAAGGTTCAATAAAGCGAATGTTTCGGAAGTTATGCTCAGATGTCACTTTCTGTAAAAGATTATCCACACGTGGGTGCACAGGATAAAGGGTCTTTAGTTTTAATGAGTCCACAAATTTAAGAATAGACAGAAATCTTTTTTCAGCCTCTAAGTCCGTATTCTCTGGTCTATGTAAAGTCATATAATTAAATTCATTAGATTGAATTTCAAATCTATCTAGCAAAGCCTCATTCATCGACTGACAAGAATCGATATAAGTATCTAACAAGACATCGCCAACATAGTGTGAGTTCGCCTCAAGGTTTTCTAAAGTTAAATTCACCATGGCTTTTTCAGTTGGAGCGAAACATAAAGAAGCCAAATGATCTGTCAAAATTCGATTAACCTCCTCGGGTCTTCGTTTATCTTTATCTCTGGTTCCAGACTCTATATGAAAGATTGGTATGTTCAGTTTTGCTGCTGAAAGACTTGCCGCTAAAGTGGAATTTGTATCTCCATCGACAATTACTCCATCCGCCTTCTCCTTAATTAAAACTTTTTCAAAAGCTATCATAATCTTTGCAGTCATCTCTGAATGAGACCCCGATCCAACTTCTAAATTGTACTTGGGTGGAGTTAAGCCAAGTTGTCTAAACAAATTTCCACTTAACTCATCTGAATAATGTTGGCCTGTATGAACCAAGACTTGATCAAAACCCATAGAGTCTAATTTCTCCCACACAGGCTTAACCTGCATAAGTTGCGGTCTTGCACCAATAACCCTGATTAGTTTTTTCATCCTTCCACCTTTGCCACTTCTCTCTTATAGTATTGAATTCCACCGGTTGTTTCTCCATCGTAGACGACACTTCCATTTTTAAGTACTATAACTCGATCTACAATATCTTCAATCAAAGTGAGATCATGGCTAACAATTATCATAATTTTTGCTTTTTCAAGTAGCTCACCTATTCTTTTTTTAGCCTTTTCAATAAAACTTATATCTCCAGCTGAAATCATTTCATCAAAGACCAAAATCTCAGGTTCTATACTAGTTGCAATTGCAAAAGCTAACCTAGCGACCATCCCAGAAGAGTAATATTTAATTGGAGTATCTATAAAATCGTCAATGCCGGCGAATTCAATTACTTCTTTCTCTTTTTCCTGAATCTGAATTTTATTAAAGCCAAGCATATAACCGTTTAAGTATATATTCTCTCGTCCGGTAAACTCCGGGTTAAAGCCTGCACCAACTTCTATAAGAGGTTGCATATTACCTTGAACTTCTACGACGCCCTCTGTTGGTTGCAAAATGCCACAAACCACTTTAAGCAAAGTACTTTTACCTGCACCATTCAAACCAATTACGCCCAATTTATCTCCATCGTTTAATGTAAAAGAAATACCGTCCAAAGCATAAAACGACGACACCTTTGACATATTCTTCCTTGTTTTCCAACTAAACAGCTTTGTAACATATTCCTTAAATGTATAAATTTGATCAGTAAACTTGAGATACTCTAACCTTACATTTTCTACTTTTACTTGATGCATATAGGCACTCCACTACAATTTAAAAATGACTTTATTCTCAAATTTTTTAAGGAAAACTCTCCCAATCAAGAAAGAACTAATTGAAATAATTAAACATATCATAATCAACTCCACCTCAGGCATTTTTCCATGAACGATTGGACGTCGAATAATTTCCAAAAAATAATAAATGGGATTAAGTGCAATAATTATTTGGAATTTTTTGGGCATTTGCTCAATGGTGTAGGCTATTGGGCTCATAAAAAAAGTAGCTTGCATCAACACAGGGACAATATATTTTAAGTCTCTAAAAAACACACCCGCTACTGCCAAAAGCTTTATAATCCCAAGAATGAAAACAACAAACAATATGAGTCCAACTGGCACAAAAAGTACTGGAAGACTAACTTTAAAAATACCAAAAGCCGTTCCTACAAGAACTATGGTTACAAACGATATTAAAAAATTTGCTAATTCATAGAAAACATCACTTAGAATGTAAACAAGCTTAGGTATAGCAACTTTCTTCAGATAATGTTCATTCGACAAGAAAACAAGTGTTGATTTACTTACAGCAGCTGAAAAAAAGCCAAAAAGAATTGCTCCTGAAAAAAAATTTCCAAAGTAATTCTCAGCCGCAGATCGAGCCAGTTGAGACAACACAATAGCGATCACTCCATATTGAAATATTGGTACAAGTACTGTCCACACGTATCCCAGCACAGATCTTCGATATCTCACCTTAAGATTTGAACTAACGAACGACCCGATTACATATTTATATTTAAAAGCTTCTTTGTAATCACTAACTATTGAAAACAAAATCCCTCCATCTACTTCATCAGCTTTTTGAAATTACTGTGGTCATCAAAAAATCTTTTTTGCCATAATTCCATTGATAGCATTCCCCAAAGCCTTCTACTAAATCGAGGCTCTGATTCCAGGCTTTCTATTAGTGGCTTGTAATTAAAATATTTCCTATTTTTAGCTTGAGTAGAAGAAAAAGTATCAAAAACAAAGTCCTTTAGCTCTCCTTGCAACCACTCGTTTAAAGGGACAGGAAAACCCATTTTCCCCTTTCTATCAATGATCTCTTTACAGAGATATCTGTCAGCGACCTCACTGAAAATTAACTTTAATGTCCCATCCTTAAACTTAATATCTGAAGGCATAGTTGCTGCAAACTCAACCACCTTTTTGTCTAAAAGTGGCACTCGACTTTCAAGACCATGAGCCATACTCATTCTATCCTCGACTTGTAACAAGGCAGGAAGTAATGTCTTAAAATCAAAATGAGTCATCTTATCGAAATATGAATCGTTCCCTACACTTTCACCATTGAAGATTTCCAAAAAAGCGTTAAAAGGATTGTAGTCTCCAAACTCTTCCCAATTAATCTCACTTCCCAAGCTAGGTGCACGATTAATTAGATCAAAGTATCGATGATCCATAGGCTCGAACAACCCCTTAGAAAAGAACTGCTTGATCATTGGTTTGTAATTTTTTAAAGCTGTTAAATTTGGAATTATTGATTCGTAAGTTACAATGAAATTTCCATTTTCAAGTGTTCCATCAATTGCTCCTTTTATACATTGTTCAAAATAAGCTACAATGTACCTAGAGTAACCTCCAAAAATTTCATCTCCGCCTTGCCCACCAAGGACTACTTTTCTGTGCTCTGAAGCCAACTCAGACACACAATATTGAGCAAAAGACCCTGGCCCTGCAACTGGGTAATCAAGATAATAAATTATATCCTCAATATGTTTTAAGAAGTCTTTATGGGTAATATCTCTTTCAAATAGATCTATATCGAAATGATTAGATTGAGCTCTGGCGAATGAGGATTCATCAAACAATTCACCAGCTGATGAAAACTTACCAACAAATCCAACGAGATCTTTCCCTGCTGATAGCTTTGCCATTGCAGCAATAGAGCTCGAGTCAATTCCACCACTGATGTAGGACCCTACTTGAACATCACTTCTAAGGTGGAGTTCGATCGACTCATGAAGCAAGGAATGTAATTTATCTTGGAAATATTTTCGAGTATGATCCTCATCAATATTATAAAAGACTTCCCAGTATTTATGAAATTTCAAACCAGTAGTCTTAGACCATTTGATATAGTGAGCCGGTTTAAGTTCAAATATATTTTTAAAAGGTGTCTTGTGACCAAGATACAACTGGAAGACCAAGTAATCTCTCAAAGCTTCATCTTCAATCTCTAACTTATCTATAAATGGTATCAACGCCTTTACTTCAGAAGCCACAAATATTGTATTTTCCACAACCGTATAATAAAGTGGTTTTATGCCAAACTGATCTCGTGCAATAAACATCTCTTTTTTGACTTGATCCCAAATAGCAAAGGAAAACATCCCTCTAAACCTTGCTAAACATCCTTCTCCCCAGCAGTCATAGGCAGCCAAAATAACTTCTGTATCTGAGTCAGTTTTAAATTGATACTTACCTTTAAGCTCTTGCCTCAACTCCTTATAATTGTATAGCTCACCGTTGTAGGTAATCGTGAGTTGATCACGATAAGTCATAGGCTGTAGTCCATTTTCTAAGTCTATAATTGCTAACCGCCTATGGCCTAGCCCCACTGAATTATTTTCATTTATCCAAATCCCCTCACCGTCAGGACCACGATGCTTCTGCAAATCATTCATTACAGAAACCATCTTTCTTATATTAGGCTGGAAATCTAGATTATTATCTAAAACGACTGAAATCCCACACATTATAGAAGCTCTTTTTCTTGTGCTAGTAAATCTCTACAGAGAAAAAACTGAAAATTCTCACTTTTGAGTTTTTTGATTAAGTCCAGCGTGAAATTAGTTATCCCATAGTCTGACTTTCTGTATTTACTAAGATAACTTTCTTCAACTTTCGTAAGGTCTGTAATTCCTCTTACTGCATCTCTTCTTTGATCATCAGAAACTGTATTTAAATAAAAAAGTAATGGGTGAATATTAAAGATCTTTAATCCTACAGTATTAAAATTAATTTTAGAAACTTCTAGTTCAGTCTCTGTATCTAGCTGAATACCATCTTCCCAAAAATAGGAAAAACGATTGATACCAAATTGATCTTTATAACCTGATATGAAAGGCTGGTTCCACAAGAAAGTACTTATGTCATATGAGATACTAGACTTCACTGCCATTTCAGCAATGTTTTGTCCAAAAAAATTTCTATGACATCTTAACCCAATAGCTCCAGGATAAAGTTTTTTTAAATTTTCGATCTTTCTTGTCAGGCCATGTTCAGGCTCTGGCCTTGTATTGTCTGGGTGCAAACCAATTTCGATTTGACCTTGCCGTTGTGCACTTCTCAGAATTTCAGAGTCATGAGTCGCAAAACAGGTCAATGGAATCTCTAGCTCTCTAAAAATATCAAGCATATACTTAATACAAAAATCAGGAGCCCAATCAATATCGGCTGTTAAAAGACATCTCTTATCATTGGGTTCAAGATTGTAAAACTTTGAATAAGGCTGTGATTGAAGCACGGAAATAGATCTATCTAGATTCTGCATGATTCCTCGATAAAACTTCTTCCATTTCAAGTAACAAAGAGTCTAGTTCTGACTGAAACTCATCAGGGTATTCTCTGTAAAATCTCATCCACGGATGTCTTTTTTCAGTTGGTTTATGTTTCAATCTGTCTATATCGCCAACAATTTTCCCTTCTCCTCCGACTGCAATTTTACAGTCAGGTACGTCCCGAGAAATTCTAGAAAAAGCTCCAACCATTGCGCCTTTACCAATCGTCACACCAGGCAAAATAACACTTTGGGTACAAACTATAGACGCTTTTCTAAGAGTAACCCCCTCCATTAAGCCGGAGGGAGGTATGGGATCATTTGTAAGTACAACATAAGGGAAAACCCACACATAGTCTTCGATTACAGCACCTTTTCCTATATGAACATTACTATGGAATCTGACATTTTTTCCAACTCTTACTTCACCTTCGATATCGTTTAGTGATCCAATCTGAAAATTAACTCCTGCAATTGTTCCTTCTCGAATTAAAGTCTTATGACCTACCTTCAATCCATCTTCAAAGGTGGAACCTTCATATAAAGTACTATGAGACCTAATTGTAGAGTTATTACCTATTTTTAAGGTTTTACCCTTAAATCTGCCTGGAGCTGGATATCCGATTATACAAAAATCTTCAATTCTACAATTTTCACCTATTTCTACATTAGGATGAATAATCGCTGTATCTGCGATATAAGTGTTCTTACCAATCTTTGCAGTATTCATAATTTCACCCAAGAATAAAGTGTATTAAACAAGCTTTTTAACATAGTAGTAGACTCCCTAACTTTAGTTGATATTTATCCCCAGTATTAGGACAAATCCACTCTCCCTCTCCTTCTAGAGGCAACTTTATTTGTTCTCCATATTTACTCATCCAACCAATTTGTTTGGCTGGGACACCTGCCATAAGTGCAAAAGACTTTACGTCCTTATTGACGACAGCTCCGGCGGCAATAAAACAATTTTCATTCAAAGTAACACCACAAACGATCGTCGCATTTGCACCAATTGTAGCGCCTTTTTTGATATGAGTATCCATATACTCATCTTTTCGAACTACCGCAGATCTTGGATTATAGACATTTGTAAAAACCATACTCGGACCACAAAAGACATCGTCTTCGATAAATACATTGTCATAGACTGAAACGTTATTTTGAATCTTTACATTGTTTCCAATCGTGACTCTGTTACCTACGAAAACATTTTGGCCAAATGAGCATTTCTCACCAATTCTAGCTCCACTACAAATATGTACCCAATGCCAAACTCTTGATCCGGCACCGATCTCTGCTCCTTCGTCCACAATTGCTGTTTCATGCTTAAAAAAATCACTCATATATTACCTTTACAGCCCTTTCAACATGGGATGAGAGTTATTTTTCACACCTGACGGTTGTTGCCCACGAAGATCTTCTACGATTCTAATAGCTGTTCTGGCATCTTCTAAACCATAGCCTTTACCATCAATAACTTCTTTGTAAACTTTAGTATGAAGGTCTGTAAAACCTCCAGAAAATTCAATTTCATCTCCATCGACAGTAATTGATCTGTAAGTAGTCATACCTTTATCTGTTGCTTCTTTAGGTAGATATTTTCTATCAACACTTAAAATCCATTTTACTTTTGCTTTTTCAAGCTCCATATAACCGCTAGTCATCAACTCATTACTAAAGTGTAGTTCGTTTGATTTTATTGATCCGAATATCCAAGTGAGCATATCAAAAAAATGAATCCCTATATTAGAAGTGAGGCCTCCGGATTTTTGAAAATTTCCTTTCCAAGATTCATGATACCAAGGCCCTCTACTTGTTAAATAAGTCAGCTCTATTTCATGATCTGATCTCTTCTTTTGATCTATCTTCTTTTTCAGCTCAATTATAGATTCATGAACTCTCAACTGAAGAACAGTGTTAATTTTTTTACCATATTTTTTCTCGTAAGTTTTCAATTCATCTATTTCAGATTCATTTAAAACGAGTGGTTTTTCACAAATAACATCGCAACCTGAGCGTAGTCCAAACTTCATATGGGCACTATGAAGATGATTAGGTGAACAGATCGAAACATAATCTACCTTCTTATCAGTTCCTTTAAGAGAATCTACATAAGCTTCAAACCTCTCAAAATCTTTAAAGAAAGCTACATCTTGGGTATAGCGGTCAAGAACACCAACCGAATCGTTAACATCCATAGCTGTTACAGTGATATTTCCAGTATCATTTATTGCCTGGATATGTCTTGGGGCGATATATCCGCCCACTCCGATGATTGCGAAATTCTTCATTAGTTAGGCCCTAATAATCTTATCTGATTTTTCTTTAAACTTACCACGGGTATCTACAAGAAACTTTGAATGTTTAAGAATCAGTCCATAATCAAACTTTGAGTGATCCGTCGTTAAAACAACACAATCAAAACTAGCGATATTTTCTGGAGTAAGTTCTACACTTGAAAGGTCAAAACTATGCTCTCGCATTTTCGGGAAGACAGGAACATGTGGATCAGAGTATGAAATAACAGCTCCGTGGTCCCTAAGTTTTTCCATTAGAAAAACCGAAGGTGACTCTCTCATATCATCAACATTCTTTTTATATGCAATACCTAGAACTAAAATTTTTGAGCCTTTAATGGTCACTTGACGCTCATTCAACCCTTTACCAATTTTTTTCATCACATAACTTGGCATTCCTGAATTAATTTCTCCTGCCAATTCAATAAAGCGCGTGTGGACTCCATACTCTCGTGCTTTCCAAGTCAGGTAAAATGGATCGATAGGAATACAATGTCCCCCAATTCCAGGGCCCGGTTTATAGGCAACAAAACCAAATGGCTTCGTTGCGGCTGCATCGATTACTTCGTGAATATCGATATCCATTTTATCCGCTACAATTTTTAACTCATTAACTAGACCAATGTTCACCGCTCTGTGAATATTCTCTAAAAGCTTTGTCATTTCTGCAGCTCTAGTCGAGCTAACCGGCACTACCTTATCGATAACACCTTCGTACAATTTCACTCCAGCCTCTAAACAATTTTCAGTATGACCGCCACAAACTTTAGGAATAGTTCTTGTCGTGAAGTTTTGGTTGCCCGGATCTTCTCTCTCAGGGGAATAAACGAGAAAAATATCTTTTCCAACTTTAAGTCCATTTTTCTCAACTCGAGGAAGTAGCTCCTCCTCAGTGGTTCCTGGATAAGTTGTGCTCTCCAATGAAATAACCTGCCCTTTGCGCATATAGGGCACACAAGCTTCCGTTGTTTCTAAAACATAGCTCAAATCTGGCTCGCGATATTTATTCAGAGGAGTTGGGACACATAGAATGATTGAATCAACCTCTGCTATTCTTGAGAAATCGGTCGTAGCCTCAAATCCCCTCTCCTTAGACTTTCCAATATCATTGGAGGAAATATGCTCAATATAGCTCTCTCCCTTATTGAGTTTATCTATTTTCGACTGATCAATATCAAAACCTAAAACCTTATAGCCAACTTCTGAGTATCTGATCATTAGCGGCAAACCTACATATCCGAGTCCTACGATTCCAATCACAGCAGATTTATCTTCGAGTTTTTTCAATAATTCGTTTTTCATATTTTTTTCCTAGATATTCTTTAAAACGGCTTTAATTACCTTGTCCTGATCTGCATTTTCCATATAAGGATGCATTGGCAAGCTGACCACTTTTTGAGAAGCAATATCAGCTAGAGGCATGTCTATTTTTCCATACCCAAGTTTTTGAAAGATTGGCTGATGATGGATCGGAACTGGATAGTGTACTGCTGTTGGAATACCATCTTGTTTCATCTTTTCGATGAAAGAATCTCTGTTTTCAACCTCAATTGTATATTGAGCAAAGACTGACTTGTATCCTTCTTTAATCCTAGTCGTCTTGATCTTCCCTTTAAAATGCTCTTCATATCTCATAGCGACTGTTTGTCTCAATTCAACTTCTTTAGGAAAAACGGAAAGCTTCTCCAACAAAATAGCTGCTTGAAGTGTATCTAGTCTACTATTGTAGCCAAGACTCGTATGAGTATATCTTTTCGACTGACCGTGATTTCTAATTTCTGCGATCGACTTTGCGAGATCATCATTATTTGTGAAAATCGCTCCTCCATCACCATAGCAACCTAATGGCTTGGCAGGAAAAAAGCTTGTGGTAGAAATATCTGCAATAGAGCATGACTTACGTCCTTGGATCTCAGCACCGAAACTTTGAGCCGCGTCTTCAATCACATATAGATTATGCTTTTTTGCGATCTCCATAATCTTGTCCATATCAGACATCTGACCATACAAAGAGACAGGGATAATAGCTTTAGTCTTTGCTGTTATCTTCTCTTCAATCAACTCAGCGTTGATATTGTAAGTGTTCGGATCTATATCAGCGAAGACTAGTTTCGCACCAGCCATTGCGATTGTCTCCCCTGTAGCAAAAAACGTAAATGGCGTGGAGATGACTTCATCTCCCTCTCCAATATTTAAAGCCTTGAGTGCAATTGAAAGAGCATCCGTTCCATTAGCACAGCCGATGGAATGCTTAACTCCAACATACTCCGATAGTTCAGACTCTAACTCACTGACCTCAGGTCCCATGATGTATTGGCCATGATTCAGGACACCATTAATACGCTTTAGAATCTTACTTTCTATGGACTTATATTGCGCTTGTAAGTCAATAAATTGCATAACTTGACCTTTCTAAATTAATGTTTATTTAAGCTGCTAGATTAAAGAATATGTAAGGCATTATGTCTATCAGAAATGCGCCCTAAGGGCGTTTAAAAGCTGTTTTCTGCGCTGCTCATAACCATAGGTACTCAGTGTTTTTTCTCGAATAGACTGGTGGTTGATCTCGCTCTGCATGATGTCTTTTAGAAACTCAGAGACTGTCTCTACCTTTTCAAACTCAAAACTCTTTCCAATCGGTTTTACTATCTCTCCTAGTGCACCATCATCAGAGCTGACGGGAAAGCACCCCTGAAGGGCCCCTTCTACAATTGACATACAAAAACTCTCATAGCGAGAGAACTGAACAATAACTTTGTGGGATGCATAGACCTCTTGAAGCTGCTTCGCACTAATATTTCCCAAAAGTGTCAAGTTAGAGCGTTTGGAAATTTTGCTCAAAACTTCATAAGAAATTGCTCCAACATGAGTGAACTGAGTCTGTGGAAGCATATCCACGACTTCTAAAAATCGATCAAAACCCTTTATCCTGCATCGCAAGAGGTCAATACTTGAAACCATTAAAATCTTGGGCTTTCGAAGGACTTCTAACTGCGGAAATATTGCAACACAATTGTGTACAACTTCGATTTTTTCAGTGGGGACCCTAGCATTTTTTTTAGCCTCTTCTGCAGTGAATTGTGATACGGGCAATACTAAGTCTGCCAATTTAAATAGCATAATCCTTAAAAACTTAGAAAGCTTACTAAATGTGAACGCTCCATATTTCTCTTCTTTATAACTCGCTACATCGTATCCGCCAGCCACTATACATACTTTTTTAAGCATGCACTTAGCCAAAATTGTCGCTGGAAAAAAAATTAAACTTCCAAACCAAAAATAGACGATTTCAGACAGATAGATTTTCTGAAGTAAATGAAAGGAGTAATCACTTATAGAGTTGATAAAATAACTTTCAACAATGTAGTCATTACTAAGAATTTTAATATCGTTATCTATCCACTGAGCTTTAGTATTGTGAATAAGAATTATTTTTTTCTTTTTCATTTCTAAGCCTTACAACTTAAACTTCCAAGAGACCACACTAAACCATTTAGCCATTCTTGAATAGGAATGCTTTTTCTCTGCACCGCTCCATCAAGACAACAGTATCGTCGACTTAAGTTAAAAAATAAGGTTCAATAGAATCAAAAAATAAACGGACACAATTTTTGAGACTTGAGCTTCCAGGAAAAATTAGATGTATCATATCCTTTTGCTTGCTTTTCAGTTTGTCATTAATTCTATTTCGAGCAATTAATATCTCAATGACAGAGCGAAAAACGCTATTTGGCGACGGTTACTCAGATAGAAATACTTATTCCGCCATCCTCTTTTTTAAAGATCATGGATTTTTGAAATCTAATTTTTTACCGATGCATAATTATACTGAAACCAGAGATCTAAGAGATGCAACCGCCTATACCCATTACCCGGCACTTCCGGATATTCTCTCAGCCAGCTATGCTTTTTTATTCGCTACTGAGCAAGAATGGCAAATTAGGATCATTCCGATATTTCTTTCTATTTTTATGCTGTTCGTTGCTTGGCATACATTAAAGATATACTTACGAGAATCTAAATCTCTTTATTTAAGTTTTATTTCTCTAGTTCTCTCAAATTATTATATTTCTTTTGCTGATAATCTGCATAAGCATATTTATGAAGAGTTTTTTAAATGGATTATAGTTTGGGCATTAATAGTTTTCTATAAGTTCCCTGAGCGTTACTCTAAAGCCGGTCTGATAAGTCTCCTTGCAATTTGTTTCTTTCTCGTATCGAACGCATCATTTGAACCGATAGTCTTTATCGCTGTTTTTGTAGTAGGGATGAGCTGGACATTTAAGAGAAGAATCTTCACTCCGCTAAATTTCTTTTTGGGTTTTATAACGATATCAGCTTTCGTGGTCCATTTCTATCAGGTAATTTTATATTACGGAGACTTCAATGAAGCACTCGCAGACTTTTCAGGCTCACTCTCACACCGTACTTTAGGAAAGGACAACGCGAAAAACTATTTTACTTGGATTGATTTTTTACAAAATCCATTCAGACCGATAAACCGAATGGAACGAATGTTTATTATTCCAGGTTGGGCCTATATTATCATGTTATGGTTTGGACTTAAGAAGATCTTTCGTGAAAATAAAGAGTTCTTTGGTGTTATCATGAGTCTACTCGCTGCTTCTTATGCCTGGTATCTTGTTATGCCTCAACATGCGTTCATTCATCCTTTTACTGTAAGACAATTTGGAATTTTTATTATTTTTACGACTGGTATTAGTGTCATCGAATATTTGAAAATCGCAAAGGAACACTTTAATTCAGATCAATTTTTACTTAAATTTGCTCATAGCTTTCTCGCACTCTATGTTATCGCCATGTTTCTCACTCAGCACGTGCTACAAGCTTACCTAAGATTCGGATTTCTACATGGATCAAAATTATGAAATTAAGGGTGAAGAGAAATATTGATCTTCTGGTAGGTCAGCCTTTAATTTGGTTTTTCATTCCATTTGCCAGGCTTCTAGGACTAATTTTAAAGCGAGATCACAAATTAGAAGTTAAAGGAAAAATTCTAGTCTTAAAGATGGCAGGGGGGGGAAGTCTCTATATTGCTTATCCAGCATTAAAAGCTCTAAAAAATGAAAGCGATCATCCCATAGATCTTCTTTGCACTCAAGCCGTTGCTCCTTTTGCAAAGACCCTTGGAATTTTTGATAATATAATTGTTCTCGATGGATCTGGCATATTTGGTTTTATAAAAACCTACATTGGTTTTTGGATGAAAAATTTTAAAGCCTACGATACTGTCTTAAATTACGAAGTACATTCAAGACTTGCAACTGTGATTTCTCTATTTAGTATGGCGAGAAACAGAATCGGATACCATCGACATAATTTTAACCCTTTTACCAATCTAAACACTCACTCTTTTCATTTTGATCTAAGACACTCTATACCAAGATCCTATGAAGAAGCAGCCATCGCTCTCTGTGCAAAAATACCTCCGTCAAGTGAACTTCATAGAGATTTTACAAGTCATTTAACGAATTCAAATCCTGAAATAAAAGTAGAAAAGGATCTCACCTATAAGATTGGTATTGGTGCAATTTGTTCGGACCTAGCCCCTGAGAGGATGATGTCGAACGAAAACTGGAAGGCATTTGCTAAAAAGCGACTAAGTGAACTTGAAGGGCCGGTACGAATTTATCTTTTGGGAGCACCAAATGATAAAGTTGTTTATGATAGAATGATTGATGAAGTTTTTGAAGACTTAGATGTTGAGGTCGTCAACGCTGCAGGTTTTATGCCCCTCGGACAAACGATAGCATACATGTATCAAAATCTTAATGAGTACTGGGGAATAGATACCTCGCTTCTTCATATCTCTAGACTTTTAGGAATTAAGTCTTATCTCTTCTGGGGTCCCACAGACCCAGAGGTTTATTTAAAAGAATTTGATTTTCTCGACAGTCAGATTTATTTCAAAAAGATTGCATGCTCGCCCTGCGTTCATATTACGCGCTACCCACCATGCCTAGGGAATAATGTTTGCATGAATTTTGATTTTCTTTAAGCTCAAAAAGAACATCATCTACAAGACAATCAATAGGATCTATCAACTTAAATTCTTTTTCAAGTTCCGTTTTACATAGAGACAGCTCAGTACATCCTAAGATAATAGGTATACCCTTTAATTTTGATAGCCCATCTTTAATAAGGTTTAATGATTGCTCAGTTACTCCCTGACTCTTAATTCCAAACTCTTTTGAATAAAATTGAATTATGAATATATTTTTCATTTTCACTAGGCGAAAGTTTTTTTACTTTTATACCACTCACCTTTAAACTTTCTTCATAAATCTTTGTTTTAAAAGAACCATTAGTTCCTACAAAACCGACTTTAGATAAGTTTGATTTAACTACCGAACCCAATGTTGCCTTTATAATACTTACGACCCCGTCAGTGTTATAAATTTTGAAAATTTCTGGCGAGTGAGCAGTATTACAAATTACTACAAATATTTCGGCACCGGATTCTTTCAAAATTTTAATTTGATTTTTTATAGCGAAACCCGGATTAAAATCTTCTTCACCTAATAGAAAACTTGTTCTATCAGGAACCTCTCGACTTTTAGAGAGATGTATAATTTCAGGATATTCGTGATCTGCATCTGCACTGAATTTCTGAATTAAGCGTCTGTGAAATTCAACTCCCGCAAGAGGTCCCATTCCCCCAACAATTCCAATGGTTTTAAGTTTTAAATTATCATTAGCCATGTTAGTCTTTATTATATGTATTTAAGATACAAAATGAAAAATTTCTCTCATTGGCTAAAGAATCGATTAATCAGTGATGAGGAATACTCAAGTAAAAGGTTTCAAAAAAGATTCGGATTCAAACCCAATTTTAAAAACCCTCAGACATTTAATGAAAAAATAAATTCTTTAAAGCTTAGTAATGATTGTTACAAACTTGCACTCTTTGTAGATAAACTCTTAGTTCAGAGCTATATAAGAGATTTGCTAGGAAAAGACTATCTAGTTCCATGTCTTGGAGCTTACGAAAAATTTGATAGAAAGCTTTTTGATAGTTTGCCTGAAAAATTTGTTATAAAAGGTTCACACGGTTCAGCGATGAACTATCTTGTTCATCAAAAAAAGGAAGTGGATTATCATTATTTAAAGAAGTTAACTTCAAAATGGTTAGCTAAAAATTTTTATCTACATGGAAGAGAAAAAGCTTATAGATATTTAAAGCCAAGACTCATTATTGAAGAATTAATGGAAGATGAGAAAGGACAACCTCCACCCGACTACAAATTTTATTGTTTTAATGGAAATCCTAAGTTTATTCATGTGGATTTTGATCGTTTCAATGGTCATAGAAGAAACCTATATGATATGAATGGCAAACTTCTCCCTGTAAAGTATAAAAAGGATATTGATTTTTCAAAGAAGACTCTTAGTTTAGATTTATCAATTTTTAAAGAAACAGTTGAAAAGCTAGCATCCCCTTTTAAGTTTGTTAGAGTTGATCTATATCTTTACAAAGAACAAATCAAATTCGGAGAATTCACATTTACTCCTATTAATGGATTTGGAAAGATTGAGCCTGAAATTTACGATAAGAAATTCGGAGATTTACTCGAAATAGGGGATGATTATTCGTTCTTTCGCCAAATCACCCAAGAAAAACATGCTCTACTAAAAACTGATGTTAGATAATCGAAGATACTAACTCTTCAAACTTAGCGTTCTGAGAAGTATGTGAATAATATTGAGCTTGTTTGAAATTTTCCTGGCCAAGTTTTTTTCTAAGGTCCTCGTTACGAATAAGGTCCAAAAGTTTTGATTTAAACTCTTCAACAGTGAGTTTCTGAAGTATATACTCTCGGGATTTACCTTTAAGAAGCTCTGATGCCCCAACGTAAGAGCCTACGATAACCGGCTTTGATAACGCCATTGCCTCAAGCACACTTCTCCCAAATTCTTCAATATGTGCTGGAAGAACAAATATATCAATCGCATGATAATAATTTTCCACATCTGGAATGGAAGGTGCAAATAGAAATCGCTCATTTATATTAAGATCTTCTACTTTCGTAAAAAAGTTTGAATCTTTGTTCTTTCCCGCAACTACGAATTTAGCATTGGGGATTTCAACAGCCACGTCAATAAGTAGATCTACATTTCGCTTTTTGAAGTTACCTGAAGTTATAAGTCCAACTAACACATCTTCCTCTTGAACTTTCCATTTAGAGCGCTGTTCGATACGTTTTTTTTCACCTCCCAGTAGATTGAATTTTTCTAAGTTAAATTCAGGATGAATAACAACAACTTTATCAGGTGGGATATTAAATCTTCTCATAAGGTCTTCTTTCATCATCTCGGAATTACAGACAAGTCTTTTGAACTTTTGGGCTCTTAGAATTTTTTCATGCATTAAACCTACAGTATTCTCTGGAGATAGTGGCTTTCCGAAAACTCTTTCGTGCGCGAGATGAACACAATTATGAATATAGCAAAGATCTTGATTAACAATATCTCCATGACCTATGACTATATCGAATTCGTTTTTTTCAATGTACTTTTGAACTCTCTCAGCATGAAACAGACGTTTATTTTTTACGAAAGGCCACTTTAAAGTTTTGACAGGAATCGCATTGCAATCACTTATCATTTTTCGGTTAATTGTCTCGGCAATCACATGTACTTCAAAGCCTTTACCCACCAGAAAATTGACCTCCTCCATCACCTTCCTTTGAACACCAGAAGATAAGTCCTTTAGGTCCTTTTGAGATATCAGTACTTTCACGTTTTAATCCCTTTCTTTTTCTCCCATATCGCCACGATAAATAAGCGCCAGTAGAACATTCGGTAATTTTCATAAGATATTTCTTTTTTAAATAGAAATAATTCATTCAAGAGATTGGAGGATTTAATGAGTTGATTCATTGTAGATTCATTCTCATTAATCCAAGTCTTTTCTGGTGAAGCGAAACCTATCTTATCTGTTCTTAAGTTTATTCCTGTTTTGGTGTATTTACCAAGTATCTCTCGAAGGGGACTTTTTGTGAACGCGCCGTTAATCTTTTGATTAACGTCTAAGCTCAATCCTTTTTCGACTAGCTCAAAATCAAGAAAAGGTAGTCTCGTTTCAATTGAAAAATACATCGAGTTCCTATCTTCATATCGGAGCAGACTAGCTAAACTCCCCGTAAGGATGTCGTAGTTCGAGAATTTCTTTGTTTTCCAAAAAAACATCTTTTTTTGTTCAGACTTAAATGTTTTTTTAACTTTTAAAGTCTCAAACATTTTTAATATTAGGATGATTTTCCTAAAGTGAGCTGAGGCTAATAGCTTCGCAAATGAGTAAAAGGAATTATTCTTCAAATACCCGCGAACCAGCTTGTATGTTGAAATCCACCTAAACTTAAGCGAGCTTTCCCAAATAGCGCTGATCAGATATCGAGTATACCCCAAAAAAATCTCATCTGCCCCTTGACCGTCAAGAAGTACTTTTAACCTATTCTCACTTGCCTCTTTCATAACATTAAACTGCATTAAGATAGAACTACTCAAAAAGGGCTCATCTTGAGTTTCAATTGCAAGTTCAATATCCTCTAAAAAATCTTCTGAAATTGGCTCGATTATTTTTAGGTCTATATTATTCTCAAAAGAAATTATTTTTGCGTACTCACTCTCATCACTAGCCTTTTCTGTCGATTTACCATGAATACCAATAAATTTGTCTCCAGAAGGAATTTTTTCTCTTGCGAGAATTGCAATCAAAGAGCTATCTATTCCTCCACTTAAGCAGGTTCCTATCGGAACGTCAGAGCGCAACCTGAGAGTAATTGATTTTTGTAATAACTCTTCAACGCTTTTTGTAGAACTCCTTTCACTCATCAGTTTATAATAATACTTAGACGTAAAGTCTTTCTTTTCAGCATCTAGGATAAGAAAGCTTCCTGGTGATAAGCTATTAATATTTTTGTAGAAGGTTTCTGAGTCGTAATCGACAAGACTGTTTACGATGAAATTGTAAACTTTATCATAATTTACATCTTGAGTTTGGGAAAATATTTCAAATTGTTTTAATTCCGATCCAGCTAAGAATAAATCTTCATCTTGATAAAAGAACAACGGTTTGATTCCATAGCGATCTCTAGAGAGTAAAACCTCATGTGATTCCTTATTAAAAATAACTAGAGCCCACATTCCATTAAACTTAGAAAAACATTCGCTCTTCCAATGCTGATAGGCACGAAGAACGACTTCTGTATCAGAGCTTGTTTTAAAAGTATAACCACAGTCCTCAAGCTCTTTCCTCAGCTCCCTATAATTATATATCTCACCATTATAAGACATGACATATTCATCAAGTACAAAAGGTTGGTTTGATCGCTCATCCAAGTCAATTATAGAAAGTCTAGTATGCCCTAGAGCTAAAATATCATTCTGAAAAACCCCCTGTGCGTCTGGTCCCCGGTGGATGACTTTAGCATTCATTTGCCCAATCTTATCCAAGGAGTTTTTATCATTACTAACTATTAGTGATATTCCACACATTTCAATTTATTCCTATTTAAATTCAAAGTAGACAGTCTCAATCTCTTTTTGGGACATACGGGTTCTTTTCATATGAAAACTTTATGACAGTTAATTTAAAACCTCAAATTTTTCAAAGCTTTATCAGTTTCAATTTTTCGAATCTTATTTATCTCGAGGCAAAGAAATGAGGATTTAAAACATTTTCTTTATTATATTCTAAAGCCTCTTTAGTTCCCCACTTTAATATCTTAGCGCCGCTAGCTTCCAAGATTGCCTGCGCGGCGGCAGTATCCCACTCAGAAGTAGGTCCAAGTCTTGGGTAGTAATCAGCTGAACCGTCAGCAATCATGCACATCTTAAGAGAGCTTCCAACGCGCTTAATCTCCACTGTCCCATATTTTGATTTTAACGACTCCAGGTGATCAAGGGTAGCCTCATTTAAATGTGAGTTACTGGCAACCATCGTAAAGGTTTCAGTTTCTTCACAAGGAAGCTTAGTTTCAACTCCCTCTTTTACTCTAAAAGAGGACCCTTTATCTGTGAAATACAAAAGATCTTTGGCGGGAGCATAGATAATCCCCTCAACCATTCTTCCAGCCTTCCATAAACCTATATTGACCGTAAACTCTCCATTGCGTTTGATAAATTCTTTAGTTCCATCAATGGGGTCGACGATAAAACACTGATCCCATTTTTTCCTCTCATCATAAGGCAGAATTTTTGACTCCTCTGAAAGAATCGGAATTTCAGAATAAAGGATTTTTAACTCTTCAATAATAACTTTGTTGGCAGCTTTATCAGCTAAAGTGATGGGACTTTGATCGGCCTTGAGCTCTACTCCAAAATCCTCTTTAGCATAGATCTTCAAGATCTCAACGCCGGCTTTTCTTACTGTAGTTATTAGCTCTCTCATAACCTAGAGTTGAATTCCTTTATAAAAGTCTAAATTGTCTTGGTAATGCTTAAGACAAGTGTCAATTCCGTGCTCGAAGTTTATTTGAGGCTGCCAAGCAAGTAGCCTTTTAGCTTTTTCAATATTTGCCCAAGTCTCTTTCATATCGGCAAGACTCATCGGATGGTTTTTGACCTTGGCTTTCTTTCCAAAGCCAGAGCTTAAAAGTTCAATCATTTGGTTAATAGGGATAGGATTGTTTCCTCCACCTAGATTTATAATTTCATAACCAAGAGGCTTCATTGCGGCTATTGTTCCTCTGGCGATATCATCCACATGGGTAAAATCTCTCGCCTGAGTGCCATCACCGTTAAGTTGAATGACAGAACCTTCATCAATCCACTTCATAAACCTAAGTTGCGCCATGTCAGGTCTTGAAGTCGGTCCATACACTGTAAAGTAACGCACAATACTCACATCAATTCCATAGAGGTGATGATAAGTGTAGCACATAGTTTCAGCCGATTTTTTTGTTGAAGCATAGGGAGAGATAGGCTCACTCACATCTAAATCTTCCGTAAAGGGCATCGGCTTTCCTGCATAAAGAGAACTCGTAGATGCCAATAGAAATTTTGATACTTTATAATCTCTTGCAAGGTTTAAGAGATTTAAATTTCCAAGTGAGTTAGTCGTAACATACACCTCGGGGTGTTCTTGACTATAACGGACTCCAGCTCTCGCAGCCAGATTTAAAATGACATCAAAAGAATGTGCTTTAAAAACCGTCTCTAAGTCTTCTTTATTTTCGATGTCCATTTTATAAAAATGAAAGCCAGATCGATCTTCAAGGTTTTTGAGACGAAAATTTTTTAGATTGACGTCATAATAATCATTAATATTATCGATCCCAACGACTTCATGCCCTTGATCCAATAACATCTCGCAAGTTCGATTCGCAATGAAACCGGCCACACCAGTTAAAAGGATTTTACTCATAACTCAAATCTCCCCGTGACTTTTGAATAGGTATAGCGCTCTAGAATATATTCAAAGTCTTCCATCTTTTTGATGGGTATAAAAAAACTCTCCCGCTCCTTAGAATCCAAATTCAATAGTCTTATCAAAGGTTGATTCAATTTCTCGCGAAAATACTTATCTAAATTCAACATGACTGAAGCAATGGCCCCTTCTAATTGAATAAATTTTTTACCATCTTGAATCTTTTCATTTTTTATCAAATCTGGGGCAATAATCATCCCAAACTCTTCCAGTGAACAGTCTAGACGTGAAATTAAATCACTCAATACTTTGGTATTAAGAAGAACGATATTAGTATTAAAAAGACTAAAATCATCTTCATCTCGAAGCCCTATTTCCGCAAAATAATCCAACTGTCCTGCCCGTTCTGCCTGGGCTTTTTCAATAATAGTTAAATAAGGTGTTGCGTCCTTCACCACTGCAAGTTGTCCACCTTTTTTATCCATGGCCGTTTTGTTAGTCGTTATCATACAAATAGGAGTTTTAGTCTCTTCCATCCAGCTAAGCATCTTTAAATCAGGAGTGGAGTTTAAATCTTCTCCGTTTCCAATAGCGATAATCTCTGGCTCAATAATAGGCTCTTGGAAAAGCTTCATGAGTATTTGAAAACCGAGGAACCCATGACCTCCTGGTGCAAGCCGTTCAAAACTTGTTTTTCCTGTCTCATCTATCGTTGGCATTTTATACTGAATTATTGAAGGGCGAATAAAATCTAGTCCTAAGTTAAGCTTTTCAACTACCTCTTTAGTTTGCCTATTCACCAAATTTTGAAGAGTGACTTTTTTGAGCTTTGGGTTTTGATTGAGTATTTTGACTTGCTCTATCTGAAGCTCGGCCAATGATTTTCCTTTAACAAAAAGGTCTGTACCTTTAGCTCCTAATTTTTTTCTGCCAGTATGTTTTTCAAGATGCTCCGCTCGTTCAACACTACTACCAATTCCTGCATGCATCTTAATTAAAACAAGTTCAGAACTGAGTTCCTTTTCTTCAGACAAATCTGCACATTGCTTAACTGGCATAAGTTCTTTTTCAGCTAAGATGGCATAAGGAAAAACTTTGGAGTTTGGATTATTCTTGGGGTGGAAAATTGAAATCTCGGATTGCGCCTCTGATTGCCTTTGAAATTGCTTAAGCAGAGCTTCGAAATAAATTCTATTTACCTCATCAGCTTCGGCTTCAAAGTATTGTTTTAATTGATCAATAGACATAGCGGCAGTCTAGCGATTCCTAACGAGCTAATAAAGCTGCGTTGCAGAACTTACCTGAGTTATTTACTTACAAGGCTTCATCGGCTAGGCTCTTGCCCATGAAAACAACCTTATTTTTATCGATCCTTTTAGTTTCTTTTTCTTCCTTTGCACTGACCTTTGAAGTCACAGAGATTTGTGAAGACAAACCCCTTGTGAGTGCAGAGATACCAGTTCTCACTTTGACTAATGTCCTAGAATTTTCAAAATACCATTTAAAAAACTTGGCGATTCCACACACTATTAATGAAAACGGAATCAGCTCGATATTAGATACTCCAGTGGGATATGACGCTTATGAATTCGTAAACTATAACCACATGAGAGTCTATGGTTGGTGCTATGAGGTCAATGGAGTCCAGCCAAACTTAGTTGCTTCTGAATATATTTTAGATCCAGAGACTCAAGATCATATTAGATGGTTTTATGGATATGCTGAAGTCGTAGAAGGGACTTGGATTTACTATTGCAAGCCTGTCTATGAAACCAGACAAGCTTTTGCGTGTTCAATGAACTAAAAAAAACTTAGATATCATAACGGTGGATAATACCCACTAACTGGTCATTTTCGACGACCAAAATTGCCGTCACCTTTTTCTCTTGCATCATTGCTTCAGCTTTAACCAACATTTCACTGGACCCAATCGTAAGTGGCGACTTAGATCCAAACTGTGAAGCCCTAAATTGCAAGGCTTTTTCTTTTTCAGTTTTTAATAATCTTCTAATATCACCATCAGTAATGACTGACTTAATCTTTTCATTTTCAATGACAACTCCAAGACCAAGTCTTCCATTTGAGATCACCGAGATGATCTCATCAAACGGCATATCGGAACTAAGTATGGGAAGAGACTCTTTTTTCATCACGTCAGACACTTTGGTCAAAAGCTTTCGTCCCAAGCTTCCACCTGGATGAAAACGAGCAAAATTTTCTGCTTTAAAGTCTCTTGCCTTCATGAGTGCCACCGCCAATGCATCACCCAAAGCCAAGGTCGCAGTGGTTGAAGTTGTAGGCGCTAGCTCAAGCGGACAAGCTTCTTTACTAATTCCTGCATCAATAAAAAAATCACTATGTTTTGCAAGTGTAGAATTTTCTTTTCCCACCATCGCAATGATCTTATTTCCGTTATCCTTCAAAAAAGGAAGTAGTTTTATAATCTCCTCTGTCTCACCTGAATTTGAAATAGCTAGGACAGTGTCGCCCGAGTGAATCATTCCAAGATCACCATGATAAGCTTCGCCAGGATGCAAGAAAAATGAGCGTGTACCTGTCGAGGCAAGAGTTGCACTTATTTTTTTACCAATAAGGCCCGATTTTCCCATTCCAGTTACAACACAGCGACCTGAGGCATTCAAAATACATTGGATAACTTCATTAAATGAAGGAGTTATTTTATCTGATACTTCTTTAAGTCCGCCAATTTCAATTTGAAGGACATTTTTTGCTATTTCTTGATAGTTCATAGACCCATGATATCATAAGATTATGCAACTGCCAGAGAACCGTAGACCTTTGTTGAAGCAGGCCCTTCAACGAGGGGACTTTATCCGTGCTATTGAGGCGCACAATGGTTTAAGTGCCGGCATCATTGAAAGTTTAAAAAATCAAGACTCCCATTTTAATGCTATCTGGATAAGCTCTCTGACAGAGTCAGTAAGTCGCGGGTTTTGCGATAATGAATATTTAAATCTTCCCAGTCGATTTCAAACTATAAATGAAGTCATGGGTAATACTAGCCTTCCGCTGATCTATGATGCTGATTCTGGCTCCTATGCTGAACATCTAACTCGAACAGTGATCGATCTTGAGCGTCTAGGAGTTTCCGCCATTGTCATCGAAGATAAACAAGGTTTTAAGGTGAATTCTTTGACAGAAAAAGATGACCTTCAAAAGCAACTAGACCCCCATGAGTTTAGTGAAAAAATAAAAATTGCTCAAAAAGCGAAATCTACTTCTGACTTTCTCGTTATAGCTCGCATAGAAACATTTCCATTAGGTGGAAAACTTGAAGACGCACTTTTAAGAGCAAAAATGTATGCTAAAGCTGGAGCCGACATCATAATGATTCACTCCAAAGAATCTGAATTCACACAGGTTAGAGAATTTGCAACTCAATACAAAGAAAGTAAACCTTTAATGATTGTTCCCTCTACCTATTTCAACTATACCGAAGAAATGGCAAAAGAAGATGGAGTTCAAATGGTGATCTATGCGAATCAACTTCTGCGCTCTGCCTATCAAGCAATGTCTGGATGTGCCCAAGAAATTTTATCCGAGGGACATGCAAAATCAATTCAATCAAAATTAGCTTCTGTAAAAGATATTCTTAATCTTAAGGCTTAAAATGATTGATCCTAAAGATTTTGTTACTTACCTCAAAACACAGGGACTGGAATATTTTACAGGAGTACCAGACTCTATCTTAAAAAATTTTATTAACGAACTTCCAGAGACTCACCTTAAGGCCAATGAAGGTTCTGCTATTGCAGCTGCTATAGGTTATCATTTAGCGACAAAAAATATCGCAACCGTCTACATGCAAAACTCAGGCTTAGGAAATGCCATCAATCCTCTAGCGACAATGGCCTTAGTTTATAAAATTCCTGTTCTTCTTTTTATCGGATGGAGAGGTGAAGATAAAGATGAGCCTCAACATGAAGTCATGGGAAAAGCCAGTGCAAAAATGCTTGAAGCTATCGGAATAGAACATGAGGTACTCTCAATTGAAGAAAATAAGTCAAAGTCTCAAATAGTGAATGCTTATAATCGAATGCACAATCAACAGTCTCCTTATGCTTTTTTGGTTCGAAAAAATACCTTTAAATCCACACAGCAAATATCAAATATTCAAGGTACACATCAAAGATCTAGTGTGATCAAAGAGCTGATTTCAAATCTTAAGCCGGGAGATAAAATTTTTGCCACTGCTGGCTATACTGGAAGAGAATTGTATGCGCTAGCCAAGAAAATGCAAAAACTCGAGCATATTTTTTTAGGCACGGGGGCCATGGGACATATCAGTCAATTGGCCCTGGAGTTTGCACTGAACTCAGGAAAAAATACTTATTGCCTAGATGGAGATGGAAGCGCGATTATGCACTTAGGAAACCTGCAGGAGATGAGCCAAAAAGCGCCAAAAAACTTAAAATATATCGTTTTCAATAATAGCTCCCATCAGTCAGTGGGACTAAATGAAAGTCTTTGGAAGCCGGGTGAAATATCGAGAGCCCTCAAAAGTTTTGGGGCTGAGCCTGTTGACGCTTTGGATAAACTTATTCAGTCTAAGAGTTTTTCAGTTTGGGAAGCTATTTGTGGCCAGGAAGTCATGGACAGTTTACCAAGACCAGAAGAAAATCCTATTGATCTAAAAAAGCTATTTTTAAATGATAAAATTAAATGAATTAAAACAAATTCTCAATCAAAAAAAAGTCTTAGTTTTTACGAATAAAAACTCCTTCTCATTGTATAAAAACTATTTTGAGTCAGAATTTAATGCTTCGATTACCTATTACAAAGACTTTCAACTCAACCCTAAACTTTCAGATGTCATTGAGTGTTTCAAAAAAATTAACATAAATGACTTTGATGCCATTATAGGTATCGGTGGAGGAAGTCCCATGGACTTTTCTAAGGCTGTCACTTATTTTTCTCATTTTGAAATTTCTGAATATAATGATTTTCTTAAACACCTTAAATCTCCCAAACAATTTGAATCAAATCTTCCTCTTTACCTAATTCCTACAACGAGTGGAAGTGGTAGCGAGGGGAATAGGTTCTCTGTTATCTATGACGAAGCAGAAAAGTATTCACTTGTATCTAGTGCCATTTATCCGAAAAATATTGTCTTAGACTCTAAGTTTGTGGAGTTTCTTCCTAAAAGGGTAACTGCTTATACCGCTATCGATGCTATCACACACGCACTTGAATCTTTCTGGGCCAATGGATCGACAATCGATTCTCAAAAAATTTCACTAAAAGCTCTCAATATCCTTGTCCCAAATATAAAAGAAGTTGTTCATAATCCGACTGCAGAACTTAGAGAAAAAATAATGTTTGGGGCGTATTTAGCTGGAAAAGCGATAGATACTGCTATGACAACGGCCCCCCATGCCTTTAGTTATTATTTAACCACTGAACACGGTATTCCCCACGGACAAGCCGTTGCTATAAATCTTGGCTACTTTATTGAGATAAATGGAACAGCTAGAGACCTAACACCAATTCATGAAGTTTTCCAAGTAAAAACCGATAATGAGTTAAAACTAGCATGGTTTAAATTATTAAAAGACATAGAGATTTATGAAAATCCTCTAGATATTGTCGATGATACACAAGCTTTTTTCGATGCCGTTAATTCCGAAAGACTTGGAAATAATCCCTACCCGCTTAAAAAATCAGAGTTTGAAAAATTATTTACCGGTGACAATTAAAAAGCTGGAAGACTTTTTCACTTCAAGCAGATAAGTTCCACTCTCTACCGCTAAGGCACAATCCAAGGGGTTTAGATCTTCCATTTCTCCTTCTAAGAGAACTATCGAATCCCCAGCATTTAGATTTATCTCTAATTCAGTTTTAGTAAAGTTATTGAATAACTCTGCTCTAAAGTCTCGGTGATTGATTAATGAGACTATACCTGCAATATCGAATAAATCTCTCTTTTGAGAATGAAGTAACTGGTCATTCTTAATAGGATCAAAAACCAAAACATCCATCGCTTTTTCTAAATGAAGCTCACGAGGTTTTCCGTCAAAGCCCAATCGATTCCAATCCCATACTCTATAAGTTACACTACTATTTTGTTGAACCTCACAAAGTGTCACACCCTTCCCAATAGCATGAACGGTTCCTGGGGGAAGTTTAAAAAAATCTCCTCTACTTACAGGGATAAAATTTAAAAATTGATCACACGAAAGTCCAGACTTAGCTGCGTTTAAAAACTCTTTTTTAGTAACACCTTTTTTAAAACCTAGATAAATTCCAGCTTCTGGCTCATGATCCAAAATAAGCCAACATTCAGTTTTGCCTAAACTATTTTCAAACTCTTTTGCATAAGCGTCATCCGGGTGAACTTGAATAGATAAATTACTGGCGGTGTCGATGTACTTAACTATATAACTCAGATTTAAATTTATAGGCTTATTCGTATCAGCATTAAGGCTTTTACCCTCGGCAAGTGAGCTTACCTCCCAGGTTTCCCCGATCGGATTTTTAGCTGATATATTTCGAAGTGACTTAAGCTTATCACCACCCCAAATTTTTTCATTTATAAATGGTTTTAATTTACAAATTTTAGGCATTTAAAAATCTTAGCAAAAGCCAGATCAAAGTAAAGATTCATTGCTAAAAAACTAAATAAATAATACACTAACTCCCTTAGGAGTAACTATGTCTAAAGTTTTAGTTCTCGATGGTGCCATGGGTACTATGATTCAACAATATAAATTAACTGAAGAAGATTATAGGGGAGAGAGATTTAAAGATTATCCTTCTTCCCTTCAAGGAAATAACGATCTTCTCACTCTTACAAAGCCCGAAGTGATTTTAGAAATTCATCGCAAATATCTTGAAGCCGGTGCGGATATATTAGAAACGAATACGTTCTCTTGTACTTCAGTTGCGATGGCAGATTATAATATGGAAGAGCTTGTCTACGAGCTTAACTTTGAAGCCGCCAAACTTGCAAGAGCTGCCTGCGATGAATTCAGTACACCTGAAAAACCGCGCTTTGTTGCCGGCTCCATTGGGCCAACCAATAAAACAGCAAGTATCTCTCCCGATGTTAACGATCCAGGTTTTAGGGCCATTAGCTTTGATGAATTAGTCGAGGCTTATATCGAACAAGTTAAGGCCCTCGTAGAAGGTGGCGTGGATTTTCTTTTAGTTGAAACTGTCTTTGATACTTTAAATGCGAAAGCTGCACTTTTTGCCATAAGTAGCTATTTTGAAAGTGTAAAAAAAGAACCCTTACCGGTTATGATGTCTGGCACGATTACCGATGCCTCAGGAAGAACTTTATCCGGCCAAACCATTGAAGCTTTTCTCTACTCCGTTTCTCACTACCCGTTAATGAGTATCGGAGTCAATTGTGCATTAGGTGCAGACATGATGAGACCCTACTTAAAGGTTCTCTCTGAAAAAGCTCCTTTTAAAGTTTCTCTTTATCCCAATGCGGGACTTCCCAATGAATTTGGTGAATATGATCAAACACCAAAGGAGATGGCTGATATTTTGGAGGAATACCTAAAAGAAGGTCATATAAATATTGTGGGTGGCTGTTGTGGAACCACCGATAAACATATTGCCGAAATAGCCAAGCGAGTTGATAAATACCAGGCAAGAAAGACTCCTGAAAAGGATCATATGCCTCACTACTCTGGGTTGGAACCACTTACGATTTTTGAGGGAAGCAATTTCATTAACGTAGGTGAGCGGACAAATATTGCGGGCTCACTTAAATTCAAACGCCTTATTCAAGAAGAGAATTATGAAGCAGCTCTTGATGTCGCCAAGGACCAAGTAGAAAACGGCGCACAAATTATTGATGTTAATATGGATGATGGGATGATTGACGGAAAAGCCGCCATGGTGAGATTTTTAAATCTTATCGCAGCGGAACCTGATATAGCACGAATCCCTATTATGATTGATTCTTCCAAGTGGGAAATTATTGAAGCTGGTCTTAAATGCGTCCAAGGAAAGGCAGTCGTCAACTCTATCTCTCTAAAAGAAGGAGAAGAGGAATTTTTAAGACAAGCTGAGCTTATTAGAAAATATGGAGCTTCTGTCGTTGTCATGGCCTTTGATGAAGTCGGACAAGCCGACACATATGAAAGGCGAATTGCGATATGTGAGAGGGCCTACAAGCTCTTAACTGAGAAGATTCATTTCCCTCCTGAAGATATTATTTTTGATCCTAATATCTTGGCCATTGCAACGGGAATTGAAGAGCATAATAATTATGGTGTTGATTTTATCAATGCCACAAAATGGATTAAAGAAAACCTCCCTTATGCTAAGGTCAGTGGAGGTGTTTCCAATTTATCTTTTTCCTTTCGAGGAAATAATCCGGTCAGAGAGGCCATCCACTCAGTTTTTCTCTACCATGCCATCAAAGCAGGAATGGACATGGGAATTGTCAATCCTGGACTTTTAGAAGTTTACGATGAGATCCCTTTGGATCTTCGAGAAAGAGTTGAAGCCGTTGTCTTGAATAAAAACGATGGCGCTACAGACGAACTTTTGGAGTTTGCTCAAACCGTTGAGGGGACAAAAAAAGTTAAAACCGTTGATCTTAGCTGGCGAGAGGTAGATGTAGAAAAAAGACTTTCTCATGCGCTCATAAAAGGAATTACTGACTTCATTGAAGAAGATGTAGAGGAAGCTCGTCAAAAGCTATCTAAACCTTTGGAGGTCATCGAGGGTCCACTCATGGCTGGAATGAATGTCGTCGGAGAGCTTTTTGGAGAAGGAAAGATGTTTCTTCCTCAGGTCGTAAAATCAGCCAGAGTTATGAAAAAAGCTGTCGGTTATCTACAGCCATTTCTAGAGGCTGAAAAAGAATCTGGACTTGGACATAATGGGAAGATCCTCATGGCAACTGTTAAAGGCGATGTTCACGATATTGGTAAAAATATTGTTTCCGTTGTTCTTCGTTGTAATAATTTTGAGGTCATCGATATGGGAGTTATGATTCCCTGTGAAGATATACTAAAGAGGGCCCAAGAGGAAGAAGTCGATATCATAGGACTTTCAGGTCTGATCACCCCAAGTCTAGATGAAATGGTCAATGTGGCTAAAGAAATGGAAAGATTAAATATCAATAAACCTCTTCTTATTGGTGGAGCAACTACGAGTAGAATTCACACCGCGGTCAAAATTTCTCCACAAACGGAAAGTCCTGTTGTTCACGTGGCGGACGCATCAAAATCGGTTCCTGTGGCCCAAATGTTACTGACAAAAAGAGAAACTATTGAGAGTGAAATTAAAGCTCAATACCAAAGGCTTAGAGAAAACCATCAAAATAGAAGGCAAAATCCTTTAGTAAGCTTTAACAGTGCCATAGAAAATAAAGCAATATTGGATTTTTCTCAGATTAAAAAACCAAGCTCGCTTGGTATAAAAGACTTCGACAGTATTACAGTTGGTGACTTAATACCCTATATCGACTGGACTCCCTTTTTTAGTGCCTGGAGACTCAAAGGAGCTTATCCAAAGATTCTAAAAGATGAAAAATTCGGAGAAGAGGCGACGAAGCTCTTTCATGAAGCGCAAGAGTATTTAGAACAAATGAAAAAAGAAGGGCTTGCCATTAGAGCTAGAATTGGAATCTTTCCTGCTAGAAGTTTAGGGGAAGATATTGAAGTGTATCACCCTCAAACCAATGAATCGATAGAAACTCTATGCATGCTTCGAAACCAAAGAAAAATGGAGGAAAATCCTAATCGAAGTTTGGCCGATTTCATCTCTCCAAATGCTGGGGAAGATTTTATTGGTGCCTTTATTGTCACCTCAGGGGAAAATCTTGATAAAGTTCTCAAATTATACCCGGACGATGATTATGCAGAAATCATGCTCAAAGTTCTAGCAGATAGACTGGCTGAAGCCAGTGCTGAGTTTATGCATCAAAAGATTCGTACTGAGATTTGGGGTTATTCACCAGCTGAAGATTTAAGCAATGAGGAATTAATTCAGGAAAAATATAAAGGAATCAGACCTGCTCCCGGATATTCAGCCTGCCCGGATCATTCTGAGAAGAAAAAGCTGTTTAAGCTTTTAAAGGCTGACGATCAATTTCCCGTAAGTCTTACGGAATCCTGCGCTATGACCCCAGTCTCAAGTGTAAGTGGATGGTATTTTGCCCATCCAGAGGCCAGATATTTCAATGTAGGAAATGTGACAAAAGACCAAGTTATGTCTTATTCTAAAAGAAAAGGATTATCATTATCTGAAACTGAAAAATGGCTTCGCTCCATTCTAGATTATGAATAATCAAATTAGGTAATATATGAAAGTAATTGACCATATTAATTCAAGTAAAGGTGAGACCTTATTTTCTTTTGAAATTCTTCCTCCCATGAAAGGCCAGGGTATCTCGGGTCTATTCAATCAGGTTGAACCCTTAATGGAATTTAAACCTAAATTTATTAATGTTACCTATCATAGAGAAGAGTACATATATAAAAAGAGGGAGCATGGACTCTTAGAAAAAGTCTCCACGCGAAAAAGACCTGGAACCGTCGGTATTTGTGCCGCTCTTATGAATAAGTTTCATGTTGATACAGTACCTCATATTATTTGTGGAGGATTTACTAAGGAAGAAACAGAAAATGCACTTATAGATCTCGACTTTCTTGGAATAGATAATGTTCTTGCCCTTCGCGGAGATGCTATTAAATCAGAAGCTCGCTTTGTTCCAACCCCAGGAGGTCATGAATACGCAAGTGATCTCATCGAGCAGATTCAAACGATGAATTCGGGAAAGTATCTTAACTCTGAAGTGGAAAATGCTTTTCCCACTCAATTTTGTATCGGGGTATCAGGATATCCAGAAAAGCATTTTGAAGCTCCTAATTTTGAAACGGATCTAAAGTATCTAAAGAAAAAAGTGGAGTTAGGTGCTGAATATATCGTCACTCAAATGTTTTTTGATAATAAAAAATTTTTTAATTTCGTAGAAAAGTGCCGAGAAGCAGAAATAAATGTTCCCATCATCCCGGGACTAAAACCTGTCTCAACCATGAGGCAAACAACCGTTCTTCCCAGTATTTTTCATATAGACCTTCCAGTGGATCTTATGAATGAAATAGAAAGTGCCAAAGACAATCAAGCTGTTAGAGAGATTGGGGTTGAGTGGGCGATTGCACAGTGTAAAGAATTAAAAGCAGCTGGAGTTCCTTGCATGCATTTTTACTCTATGGGGAAGTCGGATAATATTCAAAAAATAGCAAGGGAGATCTTTTGAAACTTCCCTATTCTAAATCTCTTTTGATCATTCCCACATATAATGAAATTGATAATATCGAAAAGATGCTTTCGACTCTTGAGTCTCTTTATCAGGAGTTAAATATTCTTATCATCGATGATGGATCTCCAGATGGAACTGCTGATATTGTCAAAAAGCATCAAGAGACAAACCAAAGACTTCATCTTATTCAAAGAACAGGGAAACTAGGTCTAGGCACTGCTTATATCACCGGTTTTAAGTGGGCCTTGGATAGAGATTTTGAGTTTGTCTTTGAAATGGATTGTGATTTCTCTCATGACCCAAAAGATATACCTATCTTATTAGAAGCCGCTCAATCAAATGATCTCATCATAGGCTCTCGTTATATAAATGGAATTCGAATTATAAACTGGCCTTTTAGAAGATTACTTTTATCCTATTGTGCTAGTTTGTATACAAGGATAATAACTGGAATAAAAATACTTGATGTCACTGGGGGCTTTAAGTGTTTCAATCGATCTGCATTAGAAAGCTTAAATCTTGATCGAGTCTTTTCTAACGGCTACTCTTTTCAGGTGGAGCTCAATTACAAAATTTGGTCTAAAGGATTAAGAGTCAAAGAAGTTCCCATTATTTTTACTGAGCGTAGAGATGGACAATCGAAAATGTCCGGCGGAATTGTAAGAGAGGCTATCTTTGCTGTGATAATGTTAAGAATTCGACGTATATTTGGAACACTTCATTAATGATTTTAGAAAGTTTAAACTCTCTCGATACTCAGTTATTTTTATTTCTTAATAGTTTTCATAACCCTATTTTTGATAAAATCATGCTTTTTCTTTCCTATAACAAAGTCCTCATGGGAATCCTTGTACTATTTCTCTTCACCCAAACAATTTTGAAATTTAGAAAATATTCCCTTGCCGCTATTATTCTAGCGATTATAGCTTTTGGACTGAGCGATAGTATTTCAAGTCGAATTCTAAAACCTGGCTTTGAAAGACTCAGACCCTGTCATCAGGAAGCTCTAAAAGATAAAGTTCATTTAGCCGGAAAAAATTGTTGGGGTGGAAAGTATGGCTTTGTCAGCTCACACGCTTCAAATTCATTCGCACTGGCGAGTTTTTTCTTCTTCTTATTAGGTGGAAACTGGTACGGACTCTTATTTATTCACGCAGGCTTAGTCTCTTATTCGAGAATTTATTTAGCCAAGCATTTTCCCGGCGATATAATCGCCGGAGCAATACTGGGTATATTATTAGGATATCTTTGCTTTAAAATATGGAGCTTTTTAAAAACTAAATACTTTCTCTCTGATTTAAAATAACCGTATCCAGATTAATCGTAATGGTGTTTTTATTAACGGTGACTCCTTCAAGGTTAAGCCTTCGAACTCTTTTAAGAAGTGTACCTCTAATAGAAAAAATTCCAAGTTTAGCTCTATCAAGTCTTATCGTAATTTCAGTATTATTTTTATTGGTGGCCATCTCTCCGTTAACTCGAAGCCATAAATTGATCCAGGAGTCCATCAAAGCTTTTCCGTTGAATACACCCTCTTGAACAACATAACTGATATTTCTAACAACAAGTGGAATCATCTTTGAGCTGTCTTTTTGTTTTTCGAGCTGGTTGATTTCAGCAATATGCTCTGGATTTTCAAATCGAAGATCATCGAAAAATTCACTTTTTGAAGCATCTGTGAATCTTAATGACTTCATTCTAAGAATAGCATTCAGAATCAAGCCGTCTATAACCGTAATATCCTCATCATCTTGAGTAGGAATATTTCTCACATCTGTTTCAACATAAACATCTTCTAGATCATAACTCGTCTGATTGATAAAGAGGTTAAGCATACTACTCTGTATGGTAAAAATCTTATCAGTAGATTTAATTTCAACTCCAGAAAAATCAAACGATTTAAAGATATTCAAGAAGCTAAAATCAAAATCTAAAACTACTGAGGTTGAAGGATCGCTAATTCTTAATTTTTTTTCAACCTTATCGAATATAACATCAATATCTTGGTGCTTGATTTCCACCTTTGGAAGTACATAGCGAGCCTGCATAGCATGAGCACTGCCCTTTTCATCCAGATAGGTACCATTTAGATCTTGGACATCTATCTCTGGAAACTTTGCCATACATAGTGTTGGAATTAAAAACGTAAATAAAATAAAATTTTTCATAGTTCACCCTCATGGTAATGTCTTTTTCTTTTTGATCCGCATCGAAAACATTTTTTCTTTTGCATCCCGCGCATATCATTGATCTGACCATAAAAAGCATCTAAAGCACTTTTGCTCGAGTCTTTTTCAATCAGCCAGGCAAATTTCTTTACACCTGGAATTACCTTTAATAGCTCTTGAATGACTTCTCCACCTTTAAAAACCTTTCCCTCTGAAAGCATATGAATTTCTTGTTCACATTGCTCAAAGGTTAGCTGCGGGTACTCTAAATATACATTTTCATCATATATTGAGCGAAAATTAATCTGTTTTTTCGAGTCAATCAATTGCAGAGCCTGTTTAAATCTCTTACATAGTATACAGTCCTCGTCATAAAATATAACCATCTAAACTCCTTGAAATAACTCTGCTTTCTCGAATGCTTTAAAAATCCTAGGAAATTTTCCTTGTGAATATTCAAACTTACTTATGATTTTTTTAACAGATTCCAAACTTATAACTTCATCCATTTTTATCAGCTCATACATTGCATCGACAATATCGTGACTAAAGATGAAAATTGAGGCTAAAGGTGAAATTTGGTCTCCTGATATGGCCCGAGGGAATCCAGAGCCATCAGGCCTTTCATGATGATCCGAGATAATTTTAAAAACATCCTCGGGAATCTCTTTCATAGATTTCAACACGTCGATAGCTATTTTTGGATGATCTTTTATTTCTTCTAAATCGTTTTTTTCAGAAAATTTTGACTCTGTAAATTTACGTTTTTTCACTGAAATATCATGCATAAACGCTGACATCACTAACTTATTTCTATTCTCTGGCGAATCCCAAGAGGTTTGCTTTAAAATTCCTACTGAAATATAAGAGATACCAACACTATGTCTGGTCAAGTAGCTTCTTTCGGGATCACCAAATATCATATGTCTTAAGTTTTTTGTTTCATCATTTTGATCGAAGTATTTCAAGGTAAAGTCTACGCTAGATTTTGCTGCGCGGGCCACGGACTCACTCATACCGAGTTCTCTGATCGTATCCATTATGACATCATGAACTGAAAGGACCTTCTCCCCTACTTTTAAACTGGTATCTTCTAAGATTGAAATAACTTTTTCTACTACATATTGGACAAATTTCTTACTATCCTCACGTTTCACTAAAAAGTTTTCGACATTCTTTGATTCAAATTTTTCCTTGTCCTCACTCGAGAATTCATCTCCGGCCTTAAATGTTTTTAGGTATTTCCCACTCACTAAAAGATAAATATCGCAAGGAAGTTGTTTACAATGAGCCACCAGATCCAAGCTCGCCGTACAATAATCTTCCTCATTTACAGGTGTCGATTCTTGATTATTTCTAAGGTTGTAAACCTTAAGCGCTTCAACCATCGTTTCAATCCCCTCAAATATTCGAGGCTTCGTTATCTCGCAAAGCATTCTAGATTTATCATTAAATTCTGGGTGATCCTGAGAGAAATCTGAAGAACAAAAAACATAAGGTATATCTATATTATTATCTATCAGATAGTTATAAACCTCTCCCCCATTTCCATCTGGCATATTGTAATCACAGACAATCAAATCATAGTTCGGATTCAATTTTATCTCTTCAATCGCCGCATTTCCGCAGTCAATTTCATTGATCTCACAACTAAGTTGACTCTCAATGGTAAAAGCAATTATTTCTCTGACATCGGCGTCATCATCAACTAAAAGTACTTTCATCTCTATAGCTCGATTCTCTCCAATGAGTCTGAAACTGTTATACTTTTGATTGAAGTTATAGAATTATCCAAAACGAGATTCAAGTCATAACTTCCAGGCTTTAGTACAATATGATAGGTTCCGTCCGAGTGAACTCTATAACTGTGAACTTTTCTTCCATTCGATAGTATATCAATGCGAGCCTCTTTAAAGTTACTATTAATCTTTCCACGAACTCCACTCGCATTCAGTCGATCTAATAAAAGCATCCATCCTGGTCTATTCCTTTTAACCGTAATATCTCTCCATTGATTATAGTCTGGTTGAAACCCTTGTTTTCGACTATTAACTTCGATCACATAGGGAATAACTTCATAGGCATCATACATCCAATCAATATCCCCACCATCAACAGAGTAAAGAAGCTCCCAAGCGGTACCCGCTTCATAATTCAAAACAGTTCCAATATCTTTACCAATACTTTCAACAATCTCTTTTCTTGCCACTCGCTCCCCATTACATCCATAGGGGTAAATAACTATCTCTGAATAGGCATGATAAGAGATATTAAATACTGGCTTGATTTGACCTACAAATTTCATCATGGCCTGTGTTTCAGGTTCTGATCCTGCTGACTCACCTCGATAAGTCTGTGACCATCGACTTCCACTGGATCCACCACATTTTTTCCAATTTAATGGATAGTTTCTATTGATATCAACACCGTATCCCCCGCGAGTATTTTTTCTCCACCAGCGATCAGAAGTCCACATCTTATTATTTCCATCAACATTAAGCATAGGAATAACCCAAATTTGATTTTTATCTACCCAATCTGTCACTTGTGCATCCTGGCCGTAATGAGAGAGAAGATAGTCAATAATATCTATCGCAACTTCTGGAGTCATAACTTCACGAGCGTGATGCATGGAATTGAAAAGTATCGTTGGCTCTTGAGTTTCGTCTAAATTTGGATTGTCCGAAATTTTTAAGGCCCAAATATCGCGCCCTTCGAGTGATTTTCCAATAGAGACTCTCTCTGTGAGTTGAGGATACCTCTGATAATAATCTAAGACGATCTGCTCGATCTCCTCTGGATTTTTATACTCCTCATCCGGAGATTTCGTTACACCCTTAACTTCTAAAATTTCAATCGAGTATCCTAGAGTTGATAATTTCTTGTAGTCATTATCAGTAAGAAGGACATCGATAATATTATCTCTTACATCTACCCCTGCCACATCAATATCTAAATCGCTTAAATTCTTCATCATGAGGGCCATATTATTTGGCCTCAATGAACCCATTATCTTCCAAGCCTTTGGTAAAAAGTTTGGAGAGCTGTGAGCAAAGACTTGAAGTGATAAAGCGAATAGAACTAGACTTAAAATAATCCTCATAAATAGAACTCCCTTCCTTAGGATAAATATCTAATAGGACATCAAAAAAAGAACAAACAGTAAAAACAAAAATGATAATATTGGGTTTTTGACTGACTAAGTCGGTTGTTAAGCAGCTTGCTCTTCAGTTGAACTAGTGCTTTCAGGAGCGGAAAACTCATCCGGCCAAATATGATGTGCTTCTTCCAAGTATTCTTGAGCTTTTTTATCTGAGCCATCTTCTTTCAATGCCTGTATGAGAACTTTCATTGCATAAGGATCTTTAAATCCTTTGTTCCAAATATCTAGCCCGTTCGAAATTTTTTGAGCCAGATCCATTGAATCACTATTGGCGAGAAAGCTTGAAATTTCATAAGCCTCTTCATCATCACTATTCATTCTTTTAAGAAGTGCCAGTGAGTCATCGAAAAATTGATTTTGCACGAGGCTCGTTATCATTGCTTTTAGAAATTTGCTCTTGCCAGCACATGAAATACCTACTTTCGAAAAAAGTTCCCTTGCTTTTTCTGCCTGTCCCTCTTTCATATAGTATTTGCCCGTCACATACATTCCAGAGCAGATATAATTAATAACATCTTCAGTTCTTTCTTCCAGTTGAGTGAAAAGCTCGTAGTACAATTCCATATCTTCAAAATTTTTCGTCCTAACTGCAAGGTGAACGACTTCCTTGAGCCTATCCGGATTGGCTGGAAAATACTTAGCTATATTCCTAACGACGGAATAAGCCTCATCATACTTCTCATCTTTTTTAAATAATTCATAGAGACCCACCTGACATTTGAAGTGAATATTATTAATTTCTAAACCTTCTTTATAGTCCGTCTCTGCCTCATTCATCGAGTCCATCATATATTCTGTCTGTCCATGATAGAAGAGTGCTAAAGAAGGCTTTTTATTCAGCTTCTTAGCTTCATCAAAAAATTGTAATGCAGCTTCGTAATTGCCTTCGAAAAGTGCTTCTTTTCCTTTCTCAATTGTTTTTACGTACTCACTTGGATGAAGCTTACTAACCACAGTACCAATAAGAGACTTCTCTAAACTTGATACGGTATAGGGCTTAATGATGAAAGAATCCACATCTTCTTCTGCAGCTTTAGCAACGGCTGATTGAGAAATATTAGAAGTAACCAATATCAGAACAGATTTTTTTTCTTCAGGATATTTTTCTCGATAATGTTTAAACAGATCAAATCCAGACCCACCATTAACTTCATAATCAGAGAGAATAAGCTTAGGCTTTTTAGAGTCAATTATTTCTATCGCCTCAGAGAAATGGGCCACCGAGTGTACCTGATTTCTCTTTCCGCCCATATCGACAATTGTTTTTGTCAATCGACGCCTAGACGCAGAACTTTTATCGACGATCAAAATATCGCCCGTCGCTAAAAAATCTTTGAATAGTTGCTCTTTCTTGTCTTTACTCAAGCCCTAGTATCCCTTTGCCAATTTCATAAAATCTAAAATCGATTCCTGTCTTTCCTCATAAAGAGTCATAAAAGTCTCGTATTTCTCTTTTTCAATATTTTTCAAGCTAATGATTAGAGTTTCTTGTTGCTTATTTAAAGATTCAATCTCGATGACGACACCTTCTCCATTCACATTGATCTTTTTACCATTATAATTTAAAACAACAGCTGCTTTCACTTCTGTATCAACTCCAAAAGCAAAAGATCCCTTCGGAACTTTAACCACTAACTCATCTTCATAAAAGTCTTCAAACTCACAAATAAGATTGATCTCATTATTTGATCCTGTGCTTTGGCTTATGACGACTGAAATGTCACCTGATTCTGTATTAACTTCGTCAGAAGCTTTATTGCCAGTAATCTCTCCTTCAATCTTCTCTTCAGGTTTTACTTCAAGAGCCTCGCCTATCATTTTATCAAAGTTGCCAGTGGCTCCTTCTGTCAATCCTCCGCCTAGTGCATCAAATAGTTCCTGCTCTTTTTCCTGGGCTGATTGCTTAGCACTGGCTTCACCCGAAATTGACTGAGTCGCGCCATGATCAACTTGATGTTTATTTAGAGCATCTTTCTTAGACGCATCTCTAGCCTCATATTGCTTTTCAAGTTTTTCTTCTCTTTTTCTTAGTTCTTCGGCTTTTCTTTTTTTCTCGTTATAATAATCCCCAATTTCCTCAGCGGACTCGTTTGCCTGGGCTGCTCTCGCTAGTTTTTTAGCTTTTTCTTTCTCCAAATAGTCTGAGGTGCCTTCTCTTTTAGCTATCTCTTGTAGCCTTTCTTGCTCTTTTTTCTTTGAGTTGAAATAATCGTTCAACTCCGCAGTGGATCCAACTTCAAGTTCATCCTGTTTTTTATTATCAATGGTGTAATTCTTTGCATCCTCTAGAGAAGCGGGCAAAACAGGTGCACCCAAATTAAGAGCATCAAGAATATCGTCATCTATACCAAGTTTTCTTTTACGTTCTGCAAATTCCTCAGCTGTTAGTTGATCAGCATCTGGAATTAAGTCATTAATGGAGTTGGCAGACTTTGCAGCGCTCTGAAGTTCAGGGGGGAGTTGTTCCAATGCTTTTTTCTTTTCTTGTTCCTTTAATAGAGGAGCCCCAAGATTTAAATCATCTAAAATATCATCGTCCAATCCGAGTTTCTTTTTTCTTTCTTCAAGCTCTTCAGAAGACAATTCATCCAAGTCAGGAATTATATCCTCAAGTGTTTTTGCCTTTTTTATCAAATCTTGTAATTCTGGTGATAACTGATCTAAAGCTTCTTTAGCTTTCTCCATCTCAAGTAATGGCTGCCCTAAATCTAGATCTTCTAGGAGATCTTCTGTGAGCCCTTGAGACTCTAACTCTTCTTTGATCTCATCAGGACTAAGATCTTCGATATTTGGAAGCAAATCAGACATTGACTCCGCTTTCTCTATTTTATCTTTTAGAGACGGATCTAACTCAGGTCTTTTTTCTAGTGCCAATGCTTTTTTCACCGGATCAATAGGAACTGATTTAGGATCAAGTGGCCCTGGAACTGGATCAGTTTTGATTTTTCCACTTAATGGTTTATCTCCATATCTATCTGCTGCTGAACCTTTTCCATCAACTGGATTGCCCATGGCATCTGTCGAAGCTTTACCACTTAGTGGATCATCTCCGTATCTATCTGCTGCTGAACCTTTCCCATCTATTGGGTTGCCCATGGCATCCGTCGAAGCTTTACCACTTAGTGGATCATCTCCGTATCTATCTGCTGCAGAACCTTTTCCATCAATTGGATTACCCATGGAGTCTGTCGAAGCTTTACCACTTAGTGGATCATCTCCATGTCTATCCGCTGGTGAGGCTTTACCCTCAAGAGAATTGCCCATGGTATCTGTCGAAGCTTTACCACTTAGTGGGTCATCTCCATATCTATCCGCTGGTGAGGCTTTACCCTCAAGAGAATTGCCCATGGTATCTGTCGAAGCTTTACCACTTAGTGGGTCATCTCCATATCTATCC
>PAMZ01000006.1 GCA_002707495.1 Halobacteriovoraceae bacterium
ATAAGCCTCCAGCACCTTTAGCTGTGTTGCCTAGTTATGAGAAGAATTATGTGCTAGAAAAGATACATTAACCTGTGAGTAAGAATGGGGGCAGATCATACACTGCTGGACTTAGAATTCTTGATCTAAAGGACGTTGCAAACGGAAAGCTCTCAGAGGTGGCAAGTCTTGATATTATGCCAAACGACGACTCAGCTGAGTTTGAAGGTGTTTGGTCAATTTTTCCTTACTATAATTCAGGAAGCGTTGCCGTTGCAGGTATCAATGGTACTTTGTATGTGGTAAGACCAAATCTTTAAGTTTCTCAATTTCATAGAGGGCGCTTTATCGGCGCCCTTTTTTTATTCTATTTTATCAAGTTCTGGCGCCAATAATGGTCTTAAATCTTCAGGGCTAAGCTGATTTTCAACTTCATGCTCTTTATATAAATCTAGATAGTGGAGAGCACCGAAAAGATTATCTAAGGCAGCTCCGCCGACTGGTCTTTGGGAGGGAATTTGAGGGTAGAAAACGATATCAACTCTTTTTGCTCCTAGTTTTTCTCTTAAATCATCACGCAGTACTACTCCAAGAAAACTTTTGTAAGCAGGTCTTGGTTGAAATTTTGCTGCATCATTTCGAAGAGAATAATTCAACGTTCTCGCTTGACCGCCTATGAGATAGAGTGGGCTTGAGATAATTCCTTTGAAAATATTATCCAGTCGTTTATAGTTTCCTTTAATACCTACTGCACGTAGGGCCTTTATCGCTTCAGTGGTACAATTAAACTCAGGTGTGATTTCTAGCTCTTGAGTTCTAAATAAGATATGCGACTCCTCGAGACTATCTCTAAAGTCTTTTAGCTTATTCGAGTCTACGCCATAAGCAATTATGGTATAGGTAGGTCTATAAACATTTTGACCTTGTACTAAATGCGAGAAATAATTCATAAAATTAGTATTACCCGAAAGGATGTCCTTACCATTAGTTACATACCCATTAGAGATTTCTCCTCTAAGACTCATATCTGGGTTTACTCTTCCAAGTCCTGCAGCAAAATGTCCGTTGACTGAACCAAAGGTATCACCCTGTCTTCCACCTAGGGTAAACACAATAAAACTATCTCCCGGTTTTACAGGGTCTTGAGGGGAATCTATGACAGTATGTCTGAAAGCTGTTGGTGCTTGGGAGAATTCATTTTTAAATAGGGTATTGAGATAAAAGCTCCAAGCATCTTCTTCTTCCAGCTTTGATTGAACTGAGGGGGGGAGGTCTCTTGAAATTTCTGCTGAAAATAAACCTTTAGGCATTATGGCATTTATCACGAAAATACCATTTTCATCTGTATGGCCTTCAGCTTCTATCTCTGTTCCAATCAAGTGACGCTTAGAAATCTCGTCAAATGAATAACCATTTAAAACTTTTGTGTATCCATACTTTACAGGCCTACCTGAGATTGAATATGAGTTTTCGATTAAATTGTATTCGAGTATACCTGTGATATTCTCAGGTCCAGCAATATTAGTAGGTACTTCGGATAAGTTAAATTGTTGGCCATTAAATTCGCCTTTAAATTCAAAGCTATATTTTTTACCGTTACTTTGAGTGACAAAACTTGGTGACTCAAGACTTGGTAGTGAGTTTAAAACCCTTTCAGAGGCATTGATTGGAGTCACACCAGCTGCGTGCTCGATCGCAAATCCTGAGGTCGTCTTTATCAGTGAGCCTTTTATATAATCAAAAGCAAATACTGATGTGGTTAAGGAATAAGCTAATAAGCTCGTGCAAAGGGCAAGATTTCTTTTCATAGATGTTCTCCTGCATTCTATTATGCAAAATTCATGCGGTCTTTAGGAGAGTTATAGTTAAGATTTCAGGGGCGTCAAAAACTTAGACATATTATCTTAAATGGGCCTTAAACCAGGAAACCACGGCTTTAGGAGCCTTTTTAAGCCATTGATGAGTGGCAGTGTTTTGGACAATCTTCTTCGTCTTAACCCCGTTTTCTCGGAGCTTTTTATCATAGAGGCGCATGGTAATAATTGGCACTACCGGATCGATTCTTCCGTGCATAAAGAGGGTTGGTGGATGATTTGGATCAATTTCATCAGGCAGAGGACAATAAGGTCCTCCGCATTTGGCGTAAGAAGCTGAAGCGATTGCAAGGGCATTAAATCGTTGATGTTTATGCGAGTGCGCCATTCGATCGGTCATATATCCCCCGCTAGAAATTCCTAGCGCAAAAATATTCTCGGTATCGGCATGGCCAAAAGTCTGTGCTTTGATCTCAGTTAGTATTTTATTGATGAGATATTTATCAGAACTTAGATCGTAGATAATTCCAATCAAATTACTTTGCCAAAAAAGGTTGGCTCCAGCTTTCGGGGCTATCACCATAAAGCCAGCTTCAAGGAGTGCTTGTATTGTTAAAATTTCGTTAAAGCCTCCAAAAGGATCTGACTTATTGCGCTCAAATTTCATCGGAAAAAATGAGCCTTGAAAAAAGAGTGCCACGGGATAGCCTTTAGGTGGCGGGGGAGACTCCGGCAGAGCAAAGAGGACTTCTCTTTTAGCATAAAGCCCATCAAGAGTGAGAGATTTATGCGAACATTTAAGAGTTTGCCCTTGATTAGTGTAGTTGCAATGGGATGCAAGGGCGCAATGACTAAGGAATATAAAAAAGAAAAAGAGTCTCATTTCTAAAAGATAAAACGAGTTGGAGGATTTGTAATACTTTTTTTAACAAAGTAATTAACTCGGAAATATTAAGCTATCAAAATCTTGTTAAACAAAGGGGAAATAGTTAGACTTAGTATGTATGATACTTGATTTAATCTACCCATTATCAGTTACGGCATTATTTTTCATTGTTTTTGTCGTATTCAAATTCAAAATTTCTAGGACCAGAAGGCAGAAGCTTAAATCCATTCAAAAAAGAGATATCACTAACGCAGTTGAAACTGATTCTCCTATTGAAGATGAAACTGAGTTAATGAAAGAAAAAGGAATTGATCAGTTAGAAGATAAGTTTTCTTTTTTCAATAAAGCTCTTCCTATAGTAATGATTCTTCTCTGGGGTTTTATTATAATCATTCCTTACCTGGAAGATATTCCGAGTGTTTATATTTCCATCATAGTTGCCATTATCTCTGTTGTGGCGGGTTTTGCACTCAGGCCATTTTTAGAGAATTTATTTTCGGGGATTATCATTTCATTTTTTAAATCAATTCGAATTGGAGATACGGTTAGAATAGATGGGCATTATGGACTCATTGAAGAAATCGGTTTGACTTATTCGGTCTTAAAAAGATGGGACTGGGTTCGAATTGTCGTACCTAATAGCAAACTTTTAAATATTGAAATTCAAAATTTAACTATGAATGATCATCATATCTGGGCCAATGCAGAGTTTTATGTTGCTCCTGACTCGGATCTTGAGGTTGTGGAAAAGCTGGCAAAAAAAGTAGCAAGTCAGAGTGATTATAATAGTAAAATTGAAGATCCCTCATTTTGGGTGATGGATTTGCAAGAAAAAAGTATTCGCTGCTGGATTGCAGCTTGGGCAAGTAATCCAGGAGATGCCTGGGAGCTTCGTCATGAAATGCGATTAGAACTTGCAAAACTCTTTCAAAAAAATGGTATTAAGACCCATACGACTCATATTGATTCAGCCGTTTCTTAAATTTATTTTTGACAGCTAGGACAATAATAAGTCCCCCTTTGCGCAAGGATGATCTTTTTTACTTTCTCTGACTTACAAAGCTGGCAAGTCTTTTGATAAAACACAACCAAATGATTGACTCCAGATCCTTTGTCCCCCGTAGTATCGCGATATCCCCCTGCGAAAGTTGTTCCGCCGGAATTAATTGTGGGATTGAGAACTTTAAAAACTCCTTGATAGAGAGCGGCGAGTTCTTTAAGGGTCAAAGTTTTTACTCTTCTTTGGGGTCTAACTCTAGCATGGGCACAAATTTCATTGGCAATATAATTTCCCGTGCCAGCGAAAAGACTTTGATCCAGAAGAGAAACCTTAATTTGCCTTTCAGGATATTTTTTTAAAGAGTGAATAAAATAATCCTCACTAAAATTAGGGTCCAATAAATCAACACCTAATTCGCCAAGCTTTAGTTGTGCTTTTTCTTGGTTATAAAGATACATATGTCCAAAACGCCTTGGGTCAACATAGGCTAGAAAAAATTGATCGGATTTAAATTGTAAGTGGGTATGCTTTTCTAGTATTTGCTCTTTAGAAATAAGCCAGGTTCCTGTCATCCCTAAGTGAGAGAGAAGATGACGATTATCATTTAAAATAAAATCCAGCATTTTACCTTTTCGGCTTACTGTTAGGATTGTTTTTCCTTTAATTTTATCTAGTTTTGTATGCAGTATTGAATTAACTACATTAGAAGTTTTAAAACTCTTGATCTCAAAGGGCATGACCTTATTGAGTTGATCTTGAATGGTTTTGACTTCGGGTAGTTCGGGCATTTTCTCTCTTTTTGACCAGATTCTAGATACTCCAATATACAAGAAGTAGTACAGATGCCTAAACATGACTACGTTGCACTTATATTCCTTTCTTTTTTACAATCGAGCCAAAATATTCTGACAAAGTTTACACGATTAAAATACGAAACTAGCTAGGAGAATAATTATGAAAAAACTATTAGGCTTAAGCTTATTGCTCGCATCAAGCGCTTTTGCAGGTACCTGCAATGTCAAAAATTATAAGGATGCAATAGAGTGTATTACTAAAGACTCCTATTCAAGATATGCAGAAGGAGAGATAAGGCATTCTGTTGGGGTGACAAGACTTGAAAAAGGAAAACTTGCTTTTGAGAAAATCACCGGTAAAAAACCTACTGCAACTTATGTGGGAGTTGTCGAAGTCCACTATGATGAAGATCAACTTTTGTATTATGAGATCAATAGAGGTGAGAATGTTGAGCCTGTTTTGGTTGTTGATTTCAATATTGTAGACCTGACCTATCAAGCGCCAGAACTAGAAGAGTTAGAGGACAAGCAATTAGAAGAAATTCTGACTCTTTTTATACCCATTTCAGGGTCTTTAAGTGGGTTTCATCTCTATTAAGTACTTCTTGGAGGCTAACTAAATAGGCAGAATTACATCTATTCTTAACGCGCAGTGTAATAAATGCTCAGGTCATTGAATTTATTCTAGATTCGCCTATTATGCCCACGTATTTTTATATGCGAGGAGCTTAAGGAGTAGGTATGAATCCTATCAATCGTCTGGCCAGTTTTTTTCTGTCTCTATTTATGTTTTCCTATGTTTATGCTGGAAACTATGTCGAAGATTTCGGCACAGGTGGGCTACTTGGTAATGCAGATATACTAGATCATGCCGAAGAGTTTTTAGGCTTTGGTGGAACTTGTGAGGATGCAAGTCGAGCTGAATTTGATTTAGTAGAAGAAAATACATTCGCTAATATTTTAAACTCTGAAAATATCTCAACCACCAAAGGTTTTGATGATTGGACTGAAGAGCTTGTCTTCTCAGATGCGGCCTTAAAAGTTTCCCAACAAATAGAATGTCAAAGCCAGCTATTCGAAGGGCTTGATTCCAATATTAATGAAGTCCTCGCTATGGAAGAGAATGCTTGGGCACAGTTTTCTTTAGTAAACGAGAAGATCTCTGAGCTTTTAGAGCAAGAAGGAATAGAGCAAGACGGACTTAACCTTGTTAACCGAGTCTCAAGTTATAGAGAGGATAGATATTCACCCGCAACGATGAGGCACTTCGAAGACCAAAGAAATAGAAGAAGAAGAGCCTTAAGTGAAATAAGAGCAAAAATTGCATTGGCCATGTCTCGAATTCCTCTGGGTAACCGCAAAGAAATGCAAGACGAGATTAGGGATCTCATTGGATCAGGTCATATAACTCAAAGGAATTTTTTAAATCATTACCGCCAAGGAGTATCAAAATTAAAAATTCAAGCAAGAAAGAGTAAAGAATTTTTTGATGGGATAAAAGTAAGCGAATCAAATTACGCTCACTGGGTTGATGAAGATTTAAAAAAATCATTAACTAAAACAGGTGTCATTAAAAACGTGATCGAAGGCATGGGGCTTGAAGATGAACTTCAAAATAAGTTTATGTGTAGGGCCAAGGCTAGATACCATAGAGGGCCAGAGGCATTATTGGCGGCAGAGATTCCTCTTTATTTTGCTGGAGTTTATGGTTTAGGACGTGCTGCAGTTGCACTTGGTGCTCGCACTATTAGTGCGACGACGAGACTTGCTAGAGCAGGGGCTAGTGCAACCAGATGGGGTGCTAAAGCTGCAATGCTTGGGATTGAAATGTATGCTTATGCACGAATCGCCGATGAGGTAAGACAGGTATGCTGGCCCGATGAATATACGGCAGCAATTCAGCGGGGAAGCTGTAATTTTGAAAGTGAAATAGCAGGGGTTTATCAAGAGTCCAGTATTGCTCAATGTGCTACTATGGCAGCCTTAGGTTTTGGACCGATCGCTGCAGTGGGAGCTTATAGAGTCGCAAGACCTATTATTGTTTCTTCTAGTAGGGCTAGAGCAAATAATTTTTATCTTAGCGCTGCAAGGTCAGATGAGCTTTCTGGAAGTCAAAAGCTTCAAAGAATAATTCAAAATGATCAATTATATGCTAGAACAGCTAGTCGTCTTACCGATGAAGAGAGAATATTTATCTTTGAACAAATGGCGGATGTCGCTTTAACCCAGCAACAGGCGGCAAGACTGATTCGAGCGCACCAACAGGGACGAGGCTTTGGACATTACAATATAATAGATATCAGAGTCAAAGCTCGCACAATTCGAGAAGTTTTAGCTGAGCAAAATATCACAGGAGCGAGAGCAAGAAGTATTTCAAGAGGTCTTATGAGACGTGGGGTCTTTGGTGCACTAGAAGAATTGCCAGAGGCTGCTAGAAATAAGATTGCCCAAATCGATGAAATTACCGCCAATAGACCATTGGAAGTAACATCTATAAATAGAAGAAATAATTATACCCATAATGGTGCTAGACAGGCCGAGGAAATTTTTGGAGATCACCCACAAATGCGCGCACCAATGCTGGCCATTAACGATCTTCTTGCAGACAGTGCCAAGTGGAACGCATATATGAAGGACATCACGCAAGAAGTTTTTGAAAGAATGGCACAAAGCTCAGACCCTAAAATATTGGCTTCTCTTGAGAGTGGAGTTATGGCGAGATCAACGCTATTGGATGTTTTCAAGGATAGATTTGCGGCAAGGGGACTTGAGATTTCCGTCATACCGAAAGATGCTGGTGGAGTCCTAAGTTTTGATGCCTTTAGAGCAAAGCTTAGTCGAGGTCCACTTCTAGATGACGCCTTTTTAAATGAGTTACAAGCACATGGACCTTACCCACATCTATATCAACTTGATTATGTTTTAGACGACGCCTTTAGGGCAAGTCAGTTTGATAATCATCAGGAATTCTTTACTTTCTGGGGAGGCTCTGAGGATGGTTTAAGTATTTGGAATGATTTTTTCGATCTTTTCGGTGAGAGTACTCGTACCCTCAAAGATACTCAAACTATTACAAGAGGTTATCTAGACAATATTGGTGTAGATAATAGTATTTAGTTTGCGTAATTAATTCATCATTTGTATCCAAAAAAGGAGAGGGAGGGTAGTGTCCTTTAATGCAGAAGTATATGTTCATTTTGTATTTTGGAATCTTTTTGGGTTTATTTTCCTGTGGCGAAAATAATGGCCGAAATTCTAACAAAATTCCTGCAAGGACCCCCTCTAATCCAAGTCCAATACCTTCACTTCCAAATGGGGAAATTCAAAATTATTTAGCACTTGTTAGTGAAAACAGGATTTTAAATGATATCAAATGGCTAAGCTCTTTTAAAACACGCTATTATTTGGCCCCTGAGGGTGTTCAAGTTGTTCTAGATCTCAAAGAGAAATGGGAACAACTCTCCCAGGGAAGAAATGATATCAAAATTGAGCTTATTGATCACGAATGGCCACAGCCATCTTTAAAGCTGACTTTTATTGGAGATATAGATCAAGAGATTGTTATTGGTGGCCATATTGATTCAATTAATACCGATAATGAGGGCGTTGAGAGTAGCGCTCCTGGAGCAGATGATAATGCATCTGGAATTTCAGTCATCACTGAAATTATTAAAATCCTGGCAGAGTCCGGCTATAAGTCAAAAAATCAATTAACCTTCTACGCTTACGCCGCTGAAGAGGTGGGACTTCGAGGCTCTTATGAAATCGCAAAATCCTATCAAGATGAAAATAAATTTGTGAGGGGTGTGCTCAATCTGGATGGTACAAATTACAATGGAAGCAGCAAAAAAATTGTCTTAATTAGCGATAGTACTAGTAGCGAGCAAAACACATTTTTAGCAAAAATAATTGATGATTATATCAAAGTCGATTGGGGGTATGATTCTTGCGATTATGCTTGCTCTGATCATTACCCTTGGACTTATTATGGTTTTAAAGCTTCTTTTCCCGCCGAGGCCTTAATTGCAGAAGAAAACCCTTATATCCATACCTCTCAGGACACTTTAGAAAATATGGGGTATTCAGCAAATCATTCAGTCTTATTTGCCAAACTTGGTCTTGCCTATATTCTTAGTCTTGATGAAGTTCTGGAAAATTCTGTGACCTTTCATTGAGCATTTGTTCTAGTTGAATGAGTAGATTTGAATAAAATTCTAAGGATTCTCGGTTGATAACCAATTGACGTCTATTGTGTTCCAGACTTGTTTCAGCAGCTCTAAGTTGTGCTATTTGATTGTTTCTTCGAAAAATACTTTTATTTCTCTCGAGGATTCTAATATTGTCCTCTGAGACAGTTATATTATACTGACTGATATCTCGATTTTGGGTGTATGTATTAACTAGGTTTTGAAGAAAGTTTCGATCATGTGAAAGATCGTTTTGATAATCGTTAAGTTTTGTTTGATAGTTATTTCTAAAACGATCCATATAGCTCAAGTCAAAGAGGATATGCAGAACAAAACCTTCCTCATCGACGAGTTCACCACTGGAAGAGAAAAAGTTTAGGATAGGATCATAGCTATTCCAGTTGTATTGGTTTTCCAATTGGATAAGAATTTTAGATCCTTCAATGAAAGCATTATACTCGCCCCCGGATCTTCTTAGTTCTAAATCAGCAAAGTCAGAGGGATCACTTAAATCATCTAGGGTGTATACCTTATTATTATCACCAAGGTAATGTTCTAGCTCATGCACAAAAACACTTAGGACTCTCCCAAATTTCATGCCCGGTCGAATACATAATATAGGCCACTCTTGAATCACAAGTGAAATATAAACTTCATTATTTTCGGCATACCACTGATAGGAATTTTCCATTTGTTCGAGAATATCAGGTCTATCAAAAATAAGTTCAGGCCTTGATAAATCAAGTCCATAAACTAAGCCTTGTTGATATGTTCTGGTTTGTCCTCTTTGATAGGTCCCTTGAACATCTAATTCTAACTCGCAGGTTCTGATATATTGAGAAATCGCTAATTTTTCAGTTAGACCTAGGTTTTCCTCTAGGTGATTCCATTTTTCTTGTAGCCCTAGTTCAAACAACCCGGCTTCAATCGCTTCTAACTCTTGGATGGAAAGGGCCCTATAAGTAGAGTCCTCGATAAATGTATTTTCTAGGTCTTCAAAACTGAAGGCCATAGCCTGGTAGGATCCAGTTAATAATCCAAATATAATCAATAGTATGGGCATGAATCTTGCGCCCCGAAGTCTTGATTTAAAGTTCATATAGTTTTTTACCCTAATTGTTCTTTAATATAGGGTGCATTTTTGGTGCCGCTAAAAATACGTAATATCAAGTGCTTAATGTACTCTTAGCTGTCTAAATAATTGAGTACTGTCAAAATGATTAGGTAAATCTATGTAATTTATTCATAAATAATTTCAAAGTGTGAAGGTTTTGATAAATCATCTGAAATTTGAAAAAGGAATAAAGATTTATGAAGTATCTTATTTTAGGGGTTTGTCTACTATCAGTTCAAGCATTTGCTAATCTTCAAGTTATCAAACTAGAAGAAACGCAGACAGAGACAATGCTTTTTCTCAATAATGGTGAGATCGTTGAAATTGAAAACACAAATACGGAACTCATTGACCTTGCTCGCGAGGCTCATACAAATCAATATGGTATCGAAATTTCAAAAATTTCTCATAATTTGGAAACTCCCGATTTAGTTTCTTCTATCAAATTAATTCCAAGATATCCGCAAGCAGCTAACACGCAAAAAGATAGAAGAATACAAGACCCTTTATACTCAGCAAATTTGAGTCAATTTTCTACTTATGATCAAGCTCAGTCTTTGATGGACACTTTCAATGGGTCAACTGATGATGATTCTCAGTGCTATAACCGCGCACATATGTGGACCTATGAGGCGGCAGTGGTTCATGGCGAGAACTTAGGTAAGCTATGGATCTTTTTTACACGAAGATATATTCGTGAATACAGATATAAGTGGTGGTTTCATGTTTCTCCTTACGCGGAAGTTAATGATGGAAATGAGCGCTATGTACTTGACCGTGGTTTCACAATGGTTCCTTATAATGTAACGAATTGGAAAAACCTTTTTATGAAAAATCAGGCAAATTGCCCAGTTGTAGAAAGATATAGCGATTATGAGGATAACCAAAGATCACAATACTGCTACCTCATTTATTCCTCTCAATTTTACTGGCAACCACAGCACTTAGAGAGGCTAGAAAATAGAAATCAAATACAAAACAGATATAATGAGTCGGATTTAAGGATCACTTATAGAGACGCTCTAACGAGATGGAATGGTAGTATTCCAAGGTTAGGTATGCAGCCTAGACCAGCACCTCGCACTAGACCTAGTACAAGGCCTGACGTTCCGACCACTAGACCAGAGCCTAGACCAAGACCACAACCACGCCCAAGACCTGAGCCTAGACCGAGACCACAACCTGAGCGAAGAGCTTTAAGTGTTGGGGAATGGATTATAAGTTCAAATGGAGTAGATGGTCAGGTGACTGGTAGGGCCAACGAGCATCAGGTATACGTAAAATATACGACAGAGCGAAATTCACTTATTCAAAACACTAGAGACCTAGCAGTTAGATATGGTTCCGTTGGTGGCTTTTATGTCGGCCAAGCGATTATGAGTACTAATCGTGTCCGAGGAACTGTGACAGGAGTGTATCTAGATGGAATGCTGGCGGTACAATATGAAACTGTAGCAGGTCATATGAGACAGCATCCTAGTCAATTAAGAAGGCGCTAAAATCTATTTTATTCTGTCATTTTTAAAAAAATGAGAAAATAGCCTATAATAAGTAAAAGATCTCAAGGAGGAGATTTGAAGCTTGTTGTAATAATAGCCATATTGCCATGGTCAGTTCTCGCTGGTCATTACCAACACAGCTGTTTAAATAAAGAAGTTATTGATCATAGTTATTACAGCCTTTGTTATAACGAAAAACATGAGCAGTCACAATGGACCGAGCATAAGCTAAATAAGTCACTTATATCGGGCCTCCAAACAAGAACTAATAATTTTCGAGAAGATCCAAAAATTACCTCTGGCTCAGCCGGATCAAGAGATTACCGAGGTTCAGGTTATGACAGAGGTCATTTAGTTCCGGCCGGAGATATGAAAGAAAACTATACTTCTATGAGTGAGAGCTTTTTCATGAGTAATATGTCTCCGCAAAAGCCTGGATTTAATCGAGGTATTTGGAGAGTCTTAGAAGAAGAGATACGGTCATGGGTTAAAAATACAGAGTTAATTGTTTTGACCGGACCAGTTTTGCGATCAGGGCTTGACCAGATTAAAGGAATATCGATACCTGATCAATTTTATAAAATCGTTTATCATCCTCAAAGTGGACGAATGATTGGGTTTTTATTGAACAACGAATATTCAAGAACACCACTAGAAGAGTTCGCTGTATCAGTAAATGAGATTGAACAGTTAACCGGTATAGACTTTTTTTCAAATCTTCCTCTTGAAGTCCAAAATAAACTCGAGTCCCAAAGAAACTATCGTGAATGGATTGAGGCCCTGAACTTAAGCTGGTAATCCCATTTTGATCCCCAATGGTGCCCGTGTTTTCTATGGATATAAACTTTGTGCCTAATATCCACTAGCTGCAAAAGATCTGAGTTGGAGATGTAGAGAGTTTTCGTGAAATGCCTATCGTCATTATTAAGTTCCAGCAAGTATTTGGCTATAGCTTTGAGTTCTTGGTGTAGAGATAGAATTATATTTGGATTTGTCGTTTTTAAACTCTGATAAGCTGCTAAGACTAGGGGAAATAACACATCAATAAGTTTTTTCAATTCTTCAGTATCGTCCCCATCTGATTCAATAAGAGTGTAGTCTACAATAAGATTGTTTTGAGGGATGAGATGAATATCTACCAAAGGAAAGAGCCTTCGGTCTTCAGGACTAAGTAATGTACTATCACCTGAGGCAAGATTTTTATATATACTAGTCGTCTTTGCCCTGGGAATAGGGCCATCACTCGTAATAGAGTAGATATAAATATCATCTCTAAAAAGATCATCTTCAGCATTAAAGACTGTGAGCATATACATATCTAAGGTTATGCTATGCAAGCTTGGGTCTAAAAAGATTGTCGAAGAGTGGTTAGAGCTACTCCTATCTCGCTCTAAAGGAATCTGTGCTTTAACATCTATTTTTAAACCTTTTAAAAAATTTTTGGAAATAAAACTCTTTTCTAGTATCAAACTTGAAGAATAGTATTGAGAATTGCCTGGTTGGGTGAAGGCATTGAGTTGGTTTAAAACAATAGGCGCTAGCTTAGAGAGGCCTGATTGAGGTTGTGCACTTTGTATGAATGAACAGATCAGAAAAAGAAAAGTATATTTTAGTTTCATAAGACTCCTTGTTAGAAGTCATTATGCTCCATGAAAGAAAAAGAAAAAGTAAATCAAGAAAAAATAAATGAAAAAGTATGAAAGTAGTCACTTTTTTGACTTTATATATTCTATTTTAGTTTATTTTTAATTTCTTCTAGACTTAGTTTGAAATTAATTTGTTTTTCATTTAAAAACTCTTCGTTTTGCATTTTAGAAGCAGATCTTTCACCAAGATCGCAAAGAAAGGTTAAAATTCTCTTGCCTGAATTTTGATTTTTAAGCCCTAGCTTAAAGGCAGCGCAGACGTTAAGCGAAGAACTAGTGCCGAGAATTATACCGTCTTGGTCTTTGATATGTCTGGATAGTGAAATATGAGTAGAGTCATCTATACTAAAACTTCCATCCAACAAAGCTTTTGAGAAATTGGCCGTCTTTCGCATAATACCAATTCCTTCGGTAATAGAGCTTCCTTGAGCTTTAAACTCACCGTCTTTTATAAAGGAGTGGAGTCCTGATCCCTGGGGATCTACAAGAAATGTTTTTATCGTGGGGATTTTTTCTTTTAGAAATTTTGAATTACCTCCTATCGTTCCCCCCGTCCCAGCAGCACAAACAAAGAAATCTAATTCCCCTTGAAGTTGTTGATAAATTTCAGGTGCAGTATGCTCATAGTGGGCAAGAAAGTTATCATTATTTTCAAATTGATTGGCCCACCAATAATTTGGATTTTCAGATCCGAGTCTCTGCGCTGTATGGTAGAAATGATTTTCATTAGCAAAGGGAACTGGATCTACGAGTTTAAGTTTTGCCCCAAAAGCTTCAATCATACTCTGTTTTTCAAGAGTTTGACCTTTTGGCATAACCGCCAACATTTCTAAACCAAAACTTTTTGCCACTAATGCTAGACCTATCCCGGTGTTTCCGGCTGTCCCTTCAACGATGGTCATACCTTCTTTTAAATCCCCTCTATCAATGGCATTTTGTACCATCTTTAGGGCCGCTCGATCTTTAATAGAGCCTCCTGGATTAAATGACTCACATTTAACTAGAATCTCACATCCTGTGATTTTGGATAAACTAGGAATTTTTAAAATGGGGGTATTTCCAATTAGTTCAGCTTGATTCTTAGCAATTTTCATATTTCTCAAATCCTTTTTCTATTATAGGATACTACAGGATGAATCGAGATCAATTGCAAAAACTTTACGAGCTAAAATACCGGGGTGAGAACATCAGTCTTTGTCGCGGACTCATGGAGTGCTTTGCTGACTCGCTATTAAAATTATTATTTCCCGCCATGTGTGATCAATCTGCGAATTCATTTGAGGAGTTTGAGCAAAATATTAATCATCTAGATAATGATTTACGTGAAATCTTGAGTTGTTTAAATAAACAATTAACTTGTCAGTTGGATCTAGACGAAATTTCTAAGAAGTTCTTTGGAAATTTAAATCAGTTTGAAAGAGAAATGACATTAGATGCCGAATATATTTTAAACGAAGATCCAGCTGCGAGAAGTTTAAATGAAGTCATTATTTGTTATCCTGGGTTCTATGCTACGAGCATATACCGGTTAGCACACTTCTTTTTTAAGGAAGGGCTTCCTTTATTTCCGAGAATACTTACTGAATACGCTCACAGACGGACGGGTATTGATATACATCCTGGAGCTGAGATTGGTTGTCCATTTTATATAGATCATGGAACAGGGGTCGTTATAGGTGAAACGGCCAAAATTGGGAAAAGGGTTAAGCTTTATCAGGGTGTTACTCTAGGTGCAAGTACAGTGGCAAAGACGTTAGTAGATAAGAAGCGTCATCCTACGATAGAGGATGATGTGGTAATATATTCGAATGCAACAATATTGGGCGGAAAAACAATTGTTGGCGCTGGCTCTGTTATAGGTGGAAATGTTTGGTTGGTTGAATCCGTGGCAAGTAACTCTAAAATATTTTATAAAAGTACAGGAGAGTCGTAGGGACTCTCCTGAAGTTAAGCATTATCTTTCTCTTTCAATTCTTCTTCTAAAATCTCTGGATCCTCGTTTTATCTCACGAGCTGCATCTCTTAATTCAGCATAAATCCAGTCAGTCGTTGTGTACCGATTTCTACCGTCAATAAAGTTTTGCTCAGTATAGACAGAGTTATTGACAGGAATAGCATAATTCATATTGGACGAACCAAAAGCTTGTGCTCTTAGATCTATTTCATTGTAGTAGTACATTGGAGCTATGGTGTAAAAGCAGTAAGCATTACTATGATTTAAGTCGACGTCTGCAATTGAATCAGCTTTTTTACATTTGATATCGATTTGATCATAGCGATCCATACCAAGTTCTCTGTATTTTGCTAAGAGAGTATTGTACTGAGCAGTTCTGCCTCTAGATCTTGCTTTATTCATATCCAAGCGGATTCTTTGTTTTCTAGCTTGCCATAAAAGTTCGCCTCTAATGGTTAGGCCATCGAGCCATTCTTCGATTTTTGCAGGTCTTTTTTGCAAATTCCAAGCAGCATCCTGGCTATAAGGGAATCCTGCGTCGTAAGCTAGAATAAGTTCTTTATCTAAGACACGGTATTCACCATTATCTAGTTGCACTAGAGGAGCTACGTGATAATCCCAAGTTTTATTGTAGCCAAGCATACGATATGTTCTGTAATCAATTAAATTTCTAAGGTCTCTTTTTTTCATATCCGCCATACCGTCAAGCTCGCGATTAAACTTATTGGTATAGTGGATAAATATTTTCATGCTTCTCACACCAAAATACTCGTACATATCATAGGCCCAGACGTGAGCTCTTCGGTAACAGTCCTTTCCGTCCATTTCAGCATTCATACTGTTCCAGATACTGTACAGACGGCTTTCGGAGACACTTGAAGGTGTATATCTCTCCATTGGGTTTCTAGGATAAACACTCATATTAGGATAGGCATCCTGGACTGAGACAATATTTCTTTCTGGTATTGGACCTGCGTTTCCGAACGCGTGCGCACTCAATATGGCCATTGACCATAGTAAAATCTTCATACATGTTCCCCTATGTAGATCTGAATTTTGAGGTCTTATAACACGTCACAAAATATTTTCATTAAAAAAAAGGCTATTTGTATTTTTTTTAGAGACCCTAGTAAAAAGCATTTTTAGCTGATGAAATAAGCAAGTTCAGGATTAACATTTAAGAGTTCAATACCTCTTTTTTGGTCGTATATTTGGTTGAATTCAACGAATTTTTTAAACAATTTTTTCTGCTCTTGTTCATCAAATTCTAATATCAATCTCTTTTTTACTCCATCTAAATTGCCTAGAAGGTACTCATAGTTTTTAGGAATTTTTTCTAATGTACTCTTTCTTAAGTCCTCTAATTGGACACTGGCAATCATTCTTAATTTTTTTGGTAAAGCTAATAAGCTTAAATAGCTGGGCATGTTTAGAACGATTAGGTTGGGGATAGGAATGATAAATTTAAATTTCTCAAGGTAATGATAAAGCTTACTTAAATGAAGAATATTATTCATTTGTACCGTGGTGCTAATGAGAATCTCTGTAATATTGTAATCAAGATGATGGTTATCTAAAAAGTTCAAGTTTTTATCGATGTCGATCCATTTAGATGGATATCTAATATAGTCATTTAATTCCTCGACTCCATCAATTGAAACTAGAAGTTTTACTTCTTTGAATTGCTTCCACTTTTCTAATAGGGAGTTGGGCAAAACGGTAAGATTGGTATTATAGGAGAGTGTAATATTTTTTGCTTCTCCAGACTCAATACATTTTTGTAAAATAATTTCCATGCCTGGAGTGAAGAAAGCTTCTCCACCAGCAAAATGAAGCCTTTCGAGCGCTCCAGCTTTTTCCTCGAATTCCTGGAGTAAGACTGAGCTTTGTTGCCAATTGATCTTTTTGAATTCATCCATTCTTTTACGAGAGGAATAATTATAGAGGTGATCGGGTAGTTTTTCATAGTCTTTAATCCATTTGGAACTAGCATTAGGTCCACACATTCGACATTGTAGATTGCAAGTATTCCCTAAGCGATAGTCTGCATGGATGATGGGTTGATCTATCGTTCCGTCAGGAGCCGTATTATCAATTAAGTTTTCAATTTTATCTTGGTACTGATCAATTTCCGTCATTCTCCTGGAAGTACCGCCAAGTGATTCTGTTATTTTGCATCGACTACACTCTTCTGGGAATTCTCCCGCAAGGAGGCTAAGACGTAGCTCTTTCATATATTTGGTATTCATGATTTCTTGGTGAGAAAGCCCATCACTTATATGAATATCTTTTCCTGTCTGATCAGAACGATTATAAATATTGTATTCGTCGTTTATACAACACGCTTGGTAAAAGCCGGCATTTCCTACATAGCTATGTATCCATGGAAGTGGACAAAATTTATTCGACTTTGGCATAATATCATTATGGCATATGTCTTAAGCTTCATAAAGTTTTCTACTGTGCTTGAGTGTTACTCATCATGTAGTTCGTTTTACTATCAACGTCTTCAGGTCCATTTGAAGGATCTTGTTCTGAATTTGCTACCATGGCCAAATTATAACAATTCCCTGGGTTGAGCTGGCATTCATTATTTTCTTCGGTGGGTTCTGGTATAAAACCTGCTAATGTTTCTTTCAAGGTGTCGTCATGAAGAACTGTTGTACAGTGTTGAATAGGGGCATAACAACTTGAGGCATCTCCAGTCAGAAGAAAATTGGTACGCGACGTACAATCCGCTATGTAGATGGGAAGCATTTCATTAATTCTTGTATTGAGGGAGTTCATGAAATTTGAATTTTCGGCATTAATTCTTTGAGCCGATACAGAAACTCTTTGGCTACCACTTGCAATACCCTCTAGATTTTCTCGCATAGACATCCAGCCTGGTTTTTTTACAGTTTCATAGCTTTGGCTTAACGTCGCGTTATTACCTTCTGTCTCTAGTGACGGTCGATGGAGGTATGGCCATTCGTTTTCCTCTGTAGGTCTTTGTACCCTTAAATTTTGTTGGGCACCTTCATAGTTTGGATCACTAACGTTTATTTCATGAATTTTTACGCTTTGACTTGAACTAGGCCTGAAGGAATATCCCAGAGGTGACGCATAGGGAGAACTTATTCTCTCAGTAAGGGTAACTGACCCTTCATCAGACAAAGGAATAAAAGTTATGTTTCCTCCAGCATCGACTCTATATATTCCTTCTTCTTCACCCTTTCTACCTTCAAAGGAGAGGTAGTTTTCATTAATATTCATACCACTAACGAGGGCATACTCTGGGAAATCCATATAGTTTCTAAATTCTGGACGTGACCCCTCTACAGGTGCCGGTTGAAGATTTGTTATTTGAGAGAGGCAGGATAAGACACCTTCTTCGGGAGTCGTAGCAGTGGCAATGCTCAAATTAAAAATTATAAAACTTAAAAATACCCATTTGATTCTCTGCATTCCAAACCTCCTTCAGGCTGTCTTCAAAATTTTAGCTTTTATCAAATTCTGAATGTAAGAAAGACTTATAAAACTAATGAAATCAAAGGGTTATATCTCAAAAACAAAAGATTAAGTGCAAAGGATTTATGGCAAAAAATAAATTCTTGTACATTTTCTTACTGAATTCCTAAAATTTAAGCATGAAAATTTTATTATTTAGTCTTTTTAGTTTCTCGATAATGAGTCCTTTAACTGTAATTCTGGCTTCAACCATGGAAAGCGGTGTAGGTTTTACAGAGTTGCCAGATTTACATTATTCACAAAGTGATAAATCTTCTTGGAAAATGTATAAAGTCGATGATTGTCTTATGGCCAATATTTATGATGAGCAAGAGATGAAAGCACGTGAAATTGGTTTTCGTCGTTGTCGTGATGGATCTATATCATTCGTGCAACCACCCGCCAGAGGCGTTGGTGGCTGGGAGGGAAAGTGTGGGCAAACTTTTGGTGCAAACACACTGTATTCTCTGTGCCAAAAAAAGGTCGATCCTGCTCAATATTTTCAATCGGTATTTAGGGATATAACACCTGGTGTTCGTCCTGGAATTTTAAGACGTGGAATGCAAAAGATTTTTGATTCTCTAGGTCATGATTGCCCTACAGATTTGGGACTTTGGAGTTATCAGACAGCTAAGTCTGACAAAAACTTTATCTCCCGAATTAAAACTCTTAACCAACCAAAGTTTTCTCATCCTAATATGATTTCGATAAATAGATCAGGTGAAACAGTTTTTCGAAACCCAGTGGGAGTACTTGTGCAAAACCCGGGAGGCAGTTATTTGCATTGGGTTACTATAATAGACACCCTTAGTGGACAAGATCAAGACAGCTGTGAAATGATAGTTAATCATTGGGATAATCAGTATCAAGTCCCTTGTAGTGTTATCGCTAATTGGTCTTATAGGGTCGGTCGAACTTATCCCATTATTTTGAAATCTTATTCGATAGTGAGCTTTAAGTAATGGTTGATTGGAATATTGCTCCTGAAATTTTTAGTCTAAAGATCGCCGGATTTAATCTCGCCCCAAGGTGGTATGGCCTATCTTTTGTCCTGGGTTTTTTTCTAGGTGAGAGATATGTTTCTATTTATATGGTGAAGGCAGGATTTACTAAAAAAGATGTCTCTTCTTTATTTACGCACGTACTATTGGGGACGATCATAGGGGCAAGACTTGGTCATTGCCTCTTTTATGAGCCTGCTTATTATCTTTCAAACCCTCTTAAAATACCTTTAGTATGGGAAGGAGGCTTAGCAAGTCATGGTGGTTTCATCGGTGTGATGATCGCAGCTTGGCTTTTTAATAGAAACGTAAAAAAGATCAATTATATGTGGCTTCTTGACCTCGTTGCAGCACCAGCATTATTAACTGGCTCATTTATTCGTATAGGTAATTTAATGAATTCAGAGATTTTAGGTAAACCTACAGATCTTCCTTGGGCATTTATTTTTCACAAGGCAGAGGCATTCCCAATTCCCAGGCATCCTAGTCAATTGTATGAAGCCATCGGCTATTTTACGATTTCTATGATAGGAGCCTATCTTTATAAAAGGTTTCACCAAGATTGGGCCAAGGGTAGATTCGTTGGTTTTATCTTAGTGGGGGGAATGAGCTGGAGATTTTTGACTGAGTTTTTTAAAGAGAATCAAGTTTCTTTTGAAAATGCGATGCCTATCAACATGGGGCAATTATTGAGCTTGTTCATGGCAGGTTTAGGACTCTATCTTATGCTGAGAAAGAAAAAGAAAGAGGCCAACAAAGCGGCCTCTCACTAGATTATTAAAAAATCTATAGTGTTTCATTAAATAGTTTTTTCATCTCCTCCCAGGATTCTTTATCCGCCTGAGCATTATAGGCTAGAGGAAGTTTAAACTTTTCGCCTTTTTCAGTTGCTCCTGGGTTTGTAAAAGCATGTTTGGCGTCAGGATAGTTTATAAAAGTTAAATCAACACCAGAATTATTAGCCTGCTTTTTTAAATTTGCGATTTGCTCACTAGTCACCATAGGATCGTCTTCTCCGTTTAAAACGAGAAGCTTCGTTTCTGAGTTTTTAGGAAAACTCTTTACTCCTGACAATCCTCCATGGAAAGTCACAGCTGCTTTTAAGTTAACTCCCATTTGTACTGCCTGTAAGACAACTCCACCACCAAAACAATAACCTATGGCCGCAAGATTTTCAGAGTCTACTTGGTTTTGTTCTTTGATAGTGTTTACCGCCGCCATTATTCTAGCTTTTGCTTCTGGCATATTCTTCATGGTTTGCATCATGAATTCGTTAGCCTCTTTTGGGTGCTCGACATTTTTTCCTTCTCCATACATGTCGATGGCAAAAGCAAAATACCCAAGCTCCGCAAGTTGTTCGGCCCTCTTTCTGACGTACTCGTTATGACCCCACCATTCATGGATAATGATAACTCCTGGTAAGTTCTTTTTGCCCTTTTTATAGGCCATATAGCCTTTTAAATTGGTGGTCTCCGTAGAGTAATTAACTTCTTCGGCGACGATTCCCGACTTTAATTTTGACGTGGGTTGTCCCGCGCAACCTATGAATAGGAAGGCAAAGATTAAACTAGCAAATTTCATAATTTTCCTTTTCGTTAGTATCGATGATTTATAAAAGCTTCCATTATGCCTAGGGCCAAATCTACTTTTTCATTTAACTCGCTTCGCTGTGAATCATTTAAAGTTTGCAAAAACTGATTTATGACCTTTATCACTGCATTGAGATGGTTTTTAAAATCTTCGTCTACAGAATTCTGAAGAGTTTTATAGGCTTTATCCACCAACTCATTGCGCTCTTTGAGATCAGCTTTACTTTGGGCCACAACAAGGCTTTTGTAGTGTACATCTTCTTGAAGAAATCTTCTCTTGCTCCAGTTTAAAAAAACTTGGGCATTGTTCTTGAGAAATTCTGTCTGATCTTTCCGGAGTTCACCAAATATATCTTCAAATTTCTTGGGAACAATTTTTTTATAACGTTTAAGATTATGTTTTTTTTGTTTTTTTTCTAATTTCTTTTTGTAGTCTTTCATGAAAAGCCCGTATTGCTTTTCAGTCATTTGCTGATTGTATTTATTTACTAGCTCCACTCCGAGGTTATAAGCTATAACGAACTCGGATATACTTGAATCAACGAGTTCTTTTTCAAGCTGTAATGAACTTTTAGCACGAAGTGTTTTTAAATTTTGTTCAATGATCTTAATTTGAGGTTTTACTTGATTAAATAACTTCTCAATATCAAGACCTAATGCGGTTTCCTGTTTCGTATAAAGTTGAAGTCTATCAGCAGTTTTGGAAGTAACATATGTATCTAGGCTCCCAATAAAGAATCTACCGATGCTACAAGCAAATAGGAAAAAAAGTAATAGAAATTTCATGAGCTTATTATAAGGAAATTTAAGTGTGGTAGACAGCATAAAAATGTAACATTGCGCCAAGCAGTACAAAAAGATGCCAGATTCCATGATGATAGGGAATTCTTCTTACAATATAAAATAGAATTCCAATAATATAAAAAACTCCTCCAAGTGCTAAGGCAAAGAAGCTCGGCCCTGGAATATTATTAAGAAGTTGATCTTTGACCATAAAACACATGAGTCCAAATATGAGATAAAAGACGACTGAAAGGCCTCTGGTTTTATATTTAGATTTAAATTTATACAAAATACCACTTGCAACGACCAACCAGACGACAAAAAGAAAAGGGTATTTGAGCTGGCCCTGCATATTGAGTAAAACAAACGGTGTGTAACATCCACCCATAAATAGATAGATGGCAGCATGATCAATTTTCTTATAGAGCTGCTTATTTTTTTCCGCTGGCATGAAGTGGTAAAGACAGGAGGCACTAAACAAGATAGTAAGTGAGAGTCCATATACTATATAAGCTAGAACATGTTCAAAACTAATTTCAGGCTTAAGAAGTAGTATGGGAAGTCCTATGAGGCCTAATAATACACCAGGTACATGAGTTGCAACATTTACTTTTTCTTCAAGGGGAAATAATTGAATAGAGATTTCACTCATACTAAACCGATACAATATTAATAATAAATAGACTTAAACCCGCTATAACTAAAAGGGCATTACGAGAGTTTACTAAAAATTTCCCCATACGGAAAATCTCATTTTTTGAATTGCTTCCAATGAGTTTTGGAGCTTTTTTTTCAATAGACTTCATATAAACGTTATCTTGGAAAATCATGATTTTTAGGACAAAAAGTATTCCTAGAAAATAATATAGCATATGAGGGATATCCGGCATCCAGACTCTAAGAGCTATGAAGGGGAGGACAATAAACACGAAAAGTCCAATAAACACCTGAAAGATTTGTTTAAAATAAAAGCTTTTTAGGTTACTGCTTGTTTTAGCCATGGCAGATACTCTTGACGATGAAATTGATCTTTCACAATTTCTAGTCCAATTCCTTTGGGTTGATTAGAATGGCCATCACTTTTTCTCACCACTCTTGCCTTTAAAGTTATAGGTGATTCTGTGAGGATTTGTAAATCTAGGACGTCATTTAAGCTAAATTCATCCAATTGGTATTGATCTGAAATCCTTGCGAACACACCAGTTTTTGAAAGATTAAGGGTTTCAGACGTTAATTGAAGTTCAGCTGTGTTAATTTTAATCGGTTTTGCCATCTCGTATCGAGTAGGAGTCAACCACCAACGAAGCTTAGGCTCATTAATGACAGCTTTAATTTCTTGAGAATAAAAGGGTTTTAAGGAAATGCCAAATAAGACAAAGCTCATGGCCACTTGGAAAAAGGTGTAGTCAGATCCATAAAAACCTACAATTGCATTATTGAGGAGAGTTACAAATAGGAGGAGGGGAATAGCTTTATATACATGTTTATTCATGAATATGGTCAAACAGCCTGTTAGAATCATTGCGGTCATTGTCAGCAGGTTGAGAGGAGTGAGCATACTGAATATTTTAAAAGTATCAGTAAATGGAATGTCATAGATTAAAACAATCTGTAAAGGAAAGCTCAATGCTATGGCAAAAGCAAGATAGGGGAACAGTATTAGGTAGTAGGGTTTATTCTTCATGGTTTCCACCTCGGTGAAATGAGTAACAATAACTTTTAATATTCATAACATATTTTCTAGCTTCATTTAAATTCTCGTCGAAAAGCCAATCGCGCTGATTTCTTTCAATGGCTTTTTTGACTCGAAATGCACCTGAATTATAACTCGCAAGGAGTATATCTGTCATAGGAACATCATTAAGAAAGACTTTGGTTAATAGTTTCTTTTTTTCCTGACTGGCCCAATAACGTGAGAGATAATTTAAGTAAAGGATTCCGCCTTCGATAGACTTCTCTTGGTTTAATCGCCAGTCATTTTGAGAGGTAATAAGTTTACTTTTTAACTTGTAACGTAAATTGACAAAAGATAGCTCCCCAAAACCAGGATAAATCTCCCAATCTTCTTTGACTCGTGCAATTTCTCGGTGGGCAACGGGGGTGACTTGGGTTAAGCCCAATGCTTTCGCTACGGAGAGTGCATAAGGATTAAACGAAGACTCTTGAGCAATAAGGGCTGCAATCAAGGAAGGATTGTATTGATATTTATCGGCGATATTAAGTATATTGTTTTTAAGTGATGGAGAAATTTTAAAGGGTGTAATCGTTATGTCCGCTACCTTCATTTTTTTAAGGCACTCAGGAACTTCTAATGTGTGGATGACTGGTAACTCGCTACCGACAGGATAATAGAGAAAGGCTATTTTATTGATATTACCAGGGAGCAAAGAGAGGTTTTTAAAATGAATTGTTATGGGATCATCAGGCTTTTTTGGCATGATGATTTCTTCAGACTTTAGCCAACGATTGAGTTTTTTATTGTTATAGACGATCTCATATTTAAAAGTTTTAAGCATGGCCTTGGGGTCTTTAATTTTAATACTTAAGTCATAAGGAGAGTTATAATATTGTCTATCTGGAGTCATATTTATTTCTACGTCATGTGATTCCAGTCCTCCTGATCGATTGACCGAAAATTCGTCGCTAATAAAAATATCTCCACCAAAAGGTGTCGTTGGGCCCGCGCATGAGATGAGTAAAAATAAAATGAGGGGAAAAAGTAATTGATGCATCCAATTTCTATTTTACCGATAAATCAGGAGAATCGGTACAAAACTCTGGTGTTAGGCTTAATAAATCTCGTAAAAACAGTCATTTAGACAATTCTTTGAAGCCTCTTTAAGTGTTCAATAAGCAAAAATTGTCATAATATTGTGCTAGTTGGGAAGGCTAAATAATCAAAATCACAAGGCGCTAATTGGAAACTAAAAACAAGATTTTAAAGTCTGCGTTAAGCTTATTTGCAGATCAAGGATATCCTCAGACTTCGATTCAACAGATTGCCAATGAGTGTGGGATTGCTCAAACGACAGTTCTTTATCATTTTAAGTCAAAGCAAAAGCTTCTTTTTGCATTGATCGATGAAGTTATAAAGCACAATCGAGAGTATTATTATTCAAGAAAATCCGAAGATATTAATCCGGTCGAAGGCCTTGTCCAATTTTGTCAGTCTAATCTCAGTTGGTGTTTTTACAATCAATCACAGGCTCATGTTCTCTTAATGTTATTCAATTTCTCTAAAACTGACCCAACTTTAAAAGAAAAGGCCACAGAAGTTATTAATAATGGACGAGATATTGTTGAAGACTTTTTGAAAGAAACTGATTTTAAAGGAAACTTAAGAGTTACCGCTGTCATTTTACAACAATATGTAAACGCAGCTATGTTTCATATTTTAGTAAGAACAGACTCTGATCATGAGTATAAACAGAATTTAAAAAATATTGAATTATTTGCTAAAAGGTTATTTTTTAATGAATGAATTTCCAGCGAAAAAATTTTCTCACAAAACTACAACAGCAAAAGGTGAAACTAGGGCATGGGTTGACTTAGGTGAACTTAAAACTCTTTGGTTTAATTCGGGCACACAATGCAATCTCGCATGTGATAATTGTTATATTGAGTCATCACCTACCAATGATAGGTTGGTTTATTTATCGCTAGAGGATTTAGAAACTCATTTAAACTCTAATATGTTCAACTCAGTCGAGTTAATAGGATTTACAGGTGGCGAACCTTTTTTAAACCCCAATATTATTGAGCTTCTAAAAGCTTCATTGGAAACCGGGCGTGATGTTTTGGTACTCACAAATGCTTATAGAGTTATATCTAGACATTTAAAAAAGCTAGACCAACTTAAAGATGAGTATGGAGAAAAACTTCATTTGAGAATATCGCTTGATCACTATACAAAAACCTTGCATGAAAAGGAACGTGGTGAAGGAACTTTTGATAAGACTCTTGGTACAGTTAAAGACCTATATGATAATGGCTATAATATCTCCATCGCTGGAAGAGCATTGTCTTCTGAAGATTTAGACCACGTGAGAAAAGGTTATGCAGATCTACTTTTGCAAAATAAAATTTCAATTGATTTAAAAAGCAAACTTGTGGTTTTTCCTGAAATGATTTCAGGTGAAGATGTTCCTGAAATCACCACTGCTTGTTGGGATATATTAGGAAAACGGCCTGATGCGCAGATGTGTGCGAGCGAAAGGATGATCGTAAGGCGAAAAAACAGTGACAAATCTGTGGTATTGCCTTGTACATTACTTGCTTATGATAAGCAGTTTGAACTTGGTCATGAATTGGATTTAGCAGATACTAGAGTCTATTTAAACCATGAGTTCTGCGCTAAATTTTGTGTTTTAGGAGGATCAAGTTGTTCTTCAGCGCTATAGGAAAAACTTTAAAAGTAGATAGTATAGGGCGAAAAAGCTCAAGAAAATAAGACCCACTTTAAAAAGGTATAATTCCCATTTTGCACCTCTAAATTGTTTAGGTATCTCGGAGCTAGTTAGGATCTTATAATTAAAGTAGGCATAAATAGGTCCAACCACAAAAGATAAGGTGGTTGCAAAATCTACGAATGCTCGCATGCTTTGTAAGAAAAGCTCAACTAATAGATAAGCTCCTAAAGTGAGTGTGATGAGCCATAAGATATAAGTTTTCGATTTTTTGAATGTTATTCTATCTGCTTCAGCTAAGATTCTTGGGAAGGCATCTAGGCAGGTTAATGTCGTGCTAAACATGGTTGTAAAAGCTGCTATTGAAATAAGTGGCTTGGACCAGTCGCCTAAGGCCCTTGAGTACAATTCTATCAATTGCCCTGCAAACCGAGCGGCTTGAGGGGCGAAGCTTATGCCGGAGCGATACATAACGAGATGACCTAAGGCCAAAAAACAGCAGGCTAAAATAGCTGTTCCGATAAAGCCAATTTGGAAATCTCTAATCGTCTCTTTAGGTGTTAGTTTTTCGAGTTTTCCCTTTTCAAGAGTCCACATGCTATGCCAAATGGGGACATCCATAGGAGCAGGCATCCAGCCGACAAGCGCGACTAAAAAAAAGAGGTGAGTTGAGTTTGAAATATCAAAAGAAATTGGCGGTAATGGTTTTGGGAAGGTTCCAAACCAAGCAGAGATGACTGAAGCAACGGTTGTTATAGTGAGAATTATCACGATAAGTTTTATAAAGTTATCGAGAATATTATATTTTCCAATCAATAGTATGACAGAGCTTATTATGAGTAATACCAATGTCATTTGAGCGGCAGACAGATCAAGCCCAAAAATATTTAAGGCAAGTCCTGCCGTTACCACGGTGACAGCGGCTTGCACTGAAAACATGGTTAGGAGAGTCATCAAATAGAAGATTGGTAAAACCACCTTCCCTGATTTTTGATAACCCTCAAGAAGACTCTTACCCGTTACTGCAGTATAAGCTGGACCAACTTTAAAAATGGGGTATTTAACAAGATTTGCAATGATAACAGCAAAAATGAGTTGCAACCCAAAGTCTGCACCGGCCCTCGTGGACTGTACTAAATGGCTGACTCCAATGGCAGCTGCGGCATATAAAAGGCCAGGACCTAAGCTTTTTAAATTGAGCATGGTTTCATTTAAGCTCTTGCTCAACTTGTCTGTCAACACGTCTTAAACGTTTTAAGATCAGGTTTAGTTCTTTAGGGTTACCTCTTTGAGCATAGCGACATTCTTGAAATTTTTGAACAAAGGTTTCAAAGTCTTTTGGGCTATCAAAGCAATTAGAAAATTTTCTTAATTCACTTAGAGTTTTTGTTTGTGAAAAATCGAGCTTAAACTTTTTCCCCCATTTATATAGGAGGCGATCAAGGGGATGGAGGTTTTTTGATACTTTGTTTCTATTAAAAAAATAAATACCTAATGAAACGAGAACCAAAATTATAAATCCCAAAATATAAAAAGCTTTTCGAGATAGCTTCAATGAATTTGAAAGATCTTTTTGTTTATTTCGATCATAGTTATCAAGAAATAAACTGACTCGATAATTAAGAGTCTCAAAGATATTTTTTATTTCATAATAGTTTGAACGAATCCAATTGTTTTTCTTTTCCTGTTCTATAGAGATACCTGTCGTTAAAAATTGACTCCCTCCTAGGTTGATCCTATCAGGTGCAATAAAACCGGTTGGGTCTATGCTAACCCAGCGACCTTCGTGGAAATATTCAACCCAGACATGGGCATCATTACTTTTAATTAAATAGAAATTGCCAACATTATTATACTGTCCACCTTGAAATCCGCTTACTAACCTGGTTGGGATCCCTTTCATTCTCAATGTAATACCCATAAGAGAGGCAAAATGAGTGCAGTATCCTTTTTTTGTTCTTAGAAAATCACTTATGGTCGTGAGTTGTCCTGGGGAAAGGGTATAAGTATATTTGTCATTTATAATTTTCTGTTTGAAGTTTTTTAAAAAAGTATTTAAGTCAGGGTGGTTAATTTGCTGAAAAAAATCTTGCACTGCTTTTGGTGAAAAATTTGGTAGTTGTAGATAGTAATCCTTAACTTTTGAGGTGAGTTTTATTCCTTTTAAGCCTTTTATATGTGAGTAAGCGGTAATAACGGCTTTTTTCTTTTTCGTGTAGCCTTTAAAAGTTGAATTGAGCTTATTGCTATAAAGACCCAAGTTTGAATCTACCACTTCTACAGGGGTGTTAAGAAGAACAAGATCACCTTCGAAATCCTGTTCATATTTTACGGTGTGTTTCATCATCTTTTCAGGAGTGTCATAATCTATCTTTTGAACAATTTGACCTGATTTTTTCCAGTTATACCCATCGGTATAATTTAAAACCCTTCCTCGCCAATAGAGATATTCAGATGGAAGGTTTGATTGAAGTTCAGCATAGAATGCGACTTGAGATGAAAGTTGGAGGTTGGTAGTTTCAGAATTGTTTATTTCTTTACTGTAGCCTATCTTCCCTTGTGGGACTAAATTTGCTGTAGGGAGAAATTGATAAAAACGTGGGAAAAAGATAAAGAGAATGACAGTAATTAAGGTAATGAAAAAGAATTGCCCCTTGTACTTCCAGAGACTCTTAATAATATTGACAAGAGAAAGAGAAGATTGAGTTTCATCAATGATGAACACTATTAGAAGCGAGACGAACGCATAAATGATATAATATAGGCTTGATGAAAACAGGGCAAATGCTCCTAGCCAAAGAAAAACCAAATAAAACTCATTTCTCCTTGATCGCTTATTTAAGATGAGTTGAGATATGAGATAAACCGCTAAATTAGGGACAGTTGTTTCAGGGATAATATAAAAACCTACGGTTTTAAAAATAAAATAGGAAGCTGCAAAGTTTGCATAAGCAACTATTGTCCAGGGTTTAAATAAAGCCGTCAGCAATAACAAGGCACTGAAGTAGCTTACCATCCATGGTTGCAAGTAATCATAGCTGAGAAAAAGAGCGGGGATTAGAATGAGAATTTTAATATCTTCTCGTAGGTTAAATGACACTCAATTGCTCCAAGCTCTTTTGGTAGTGGTAGTGACCTTTGTTAAAATTGAGAATTTTTTGGGGGAGTACGAGTTTCCAATTATTTCCTTCTTTAAAATTTTTATCAACCAAAAAGCTCATGTATTCTAGACGAGTTTCATGCTCACCCTCAAGTGCTTGGTAGTTTATCTCAATAGACTCAGACTGATCATCTGTATGTTTTTTCCAATACAGACTATCTGTTCTTGCAAAAACTTTCCAGTCGATGCGCTTAGCCGTCATTCCCGTTTGATAAGGGATATGAAATTGAAATTCAGACTCTACCTTATGATCTTTTTTTACATTCGATTCCACAAGTCGCCTTTGCGAGATGAAGCGTTTAGCAGGATAGACATAGAAGGATGCTTGTAGGGGGAAGTATCTCCAAACATAAAAAAGTTTATTATGCCCATAGGTAAACAGTTTAAGATTATTGAATCGGTAATATCCTCTTTGAAAGATTTGAAGAGCTACTTGGCGATTTTGTTCTGCCCCACTAAGCCCAATTTCAGAGCGAAGTTTGAGTTCTTCACTTATAAGCTCAATTTGCAATACTTCAGCACATCGATTTTCAGGTGTTTGGCTTAGTTTAAGATTTAAATTTAAGGGGTGAGAAAGAAAGAAATTACCCATATTAATTGAATCAACGGTGGTGTCTTGAATATATTTATGAGTTTCAAGCATGGTAATAACAAGGTAGGCAACCATAATAAAAGCTATGAGAAGTCCCATATTATTTGAATAGGATAAGGCCATGAGAAATATGAGAAAATTACAACCTATGAATTTAAAACCAAGTGCTGTCGGGACTATATAAACCTTAGTTCTCCTAGGGCTGATTTGATCCATTTTTTGAATGAAGCTTTCAAACTTGTTGGAGAATATCATATGAGAGTTTATGTTCGAAATTCACATCTGAGTTTTCAGGATGCACCAACCTATGTCCTGCAACAAAAGGAAAGATATAATGAATATCATCCGGGATAAGATAATCTCTGCCCTCGAGATAGGCCCACGCTTTTGCTACATTAATAATATCAATACCACATCTATTACTTAAAGGAATGAGCTCTTGATTGGTTCTGGTCCAATCCAATAAGCTATAAACAAGTTCAAATAATGAATCGTCAACTTTAAGGGTTGAAGCCTTTTTTTGATGCTCAACCAGCTCAGATGGTGAGATGATGGTCTTTATTTCATCTAAAGCAAGATCTCTATCCTGAAGTTTTAAAAGTTCAAGGGTGGATTGTTTATCGGGGTATCCCATTTCAAGTTTCATTGAAAAACGATCCAGTTGGGATTCAGGAAGATCAAAGGTTCCCACTTGCATATGAGGGTTCTGGGTTGCGACCACAGTAAAATAATCTGGAAGTTGATAATTATTTCCATCTACCGTTATCATCCGCTCTTCCATGACCTGTAAAAGCGCACTTTGGGTTTTTGGGGGGGCTCGATTGAGTTCATCAGCAAGTATGAGTTCTCCAAAAATGGGGCCTTGATGAAAATCAAAACTTTGAGAGTCTCGATTAAAAACAGGAGAGCCTATGATATCAGCTGGAAGAAGATCATTGGTGAACTGGATTCTTGAAACATTGAGCCCAAAGGATTTACCTAAAAATTTAACCAAAGTTGTTTTACCTACACCTGGTGCGTCTTCAAGCAGAGTATGACCTCTTGCTACCATATTGCAGATAACGAGTTTGATTTTGTCTTTTTTACCTTTGAGAATATCTTCAGATTTTTCGACGATAAGATTTATATTATGAGTAGACATAATAAAGATTGTATATCATTTCTTGGAAATTCAAAGACTTGATCATTAAATATTAAAAAGGAAGTTTGCCCCAAATGTAGAATCCGAGGTAGTTTCTATATTTTCCCCATTAAAATAAGTTGAGTAAATTGATAAACCAGAGTTCTTATTAAAGAAGATATTAAATCCATACGCTAATTGTAGATAGACAGCGTCATACTCTGTTAGAGAAAAATTTCCGTAGTTCTTTCCAAGATCAACATCAGCCGAATCAGTTTGTATAGAGTTTATGCGGGGAGCGGCAAATAACTCAAAGTTTTTTGAAAACGCTAAGGATCCTACTAAAGCAGCATAAGAAAAAGATGTAGTATCTGAGGCTCCATAACCTATTTCCATTGCCAAACTAGGTCCTTTAGCGTCTTGAGTGATAGCATATTTTGCAAATAGCGCCGTTGTAGCAAGGGATCCAAACTCCATAACAAATCCCATGTCAAAATTAGGGGAGAGCCCTGTGCCCATTCTGAGGTTAAAATTATTATTTACGTTACCTATGTCAAATTGGAAGTTACCTGCTCCAGCGGTTCGGCCTGAAGTCGTTGAACTAAATGGAGCAATTGAGCAACCGGATAATGCCAAGAAAACTGAAAGGGATAAAAAAAACTCTAGAACTTTCATCTAAAACTAAACTCTCCATAAAGTGGATAATGGTCACTTGCCGTTTTAAAGGTTTCGTACTCTTCAGAGACTTTTACGTAGCAGGTTTTATTCCCATCACGATAGCTATGTGAACCTTGTGGCTTTTTCTGATCACAACCAAGCTCTTCTCTGGACATATCATTTGGAAGCATAATTTGCGCTTGTTCGATCTGAATATTTGGGGAAACAAGAATATAATCCAATAAAAGTCTCAAAGGATTTTTACCGTAATGACTTGATTCATTGGTAAAACTAGAGGCTTCTGTCTTAAACCACGGTCTTGCAATTTTCATTGTATTTAAAAGAACCTTTTGGCCCTCAGATTCATCATCATAAATAGAGACATTGAGATCTCCCATGGCCAAATAATAACTATCTTCTGGCAGCGAGTTGATCCCATTTAATGCTACTTTATAATCTGTTTTGCCTGTCAAATACCATTGGAGAAATCTTAGTTGTTCTGCATTTCTATAATCATTAACCGAATGAGGATTTCCAAATCCAAATGAGGGAACTGTATGAAGTAAAATGATATGAACAATTTTGTCTTCAATTTTTACGGTGAGATCGGTAAAGTTTTTGTCAAAAAGCTCCATATCACCTGGGAGGGCACTCCCATCAGCCAATTTGTAGGGGGAGAGATCAAGATTAGGATTAAAATCCTTCCATTTTAAATCAGTGATGACCTTTTCATCTATAATTTCAAATTTACTTATTGCACCGGTACTATATTGACCTGGAAATACGCCAAAATTAACTTGGTCAGCATGCTCTCGCGCTCTGGAGGTGGAAGCTTCAGAATAATATGAACCATCAGGTTTTTTTCGCGCGTTCATACCTGTATTTGCTGGATTGAAAGTTTCAAAAGGGTAGGAAGTCCAGCCAATTTGTTTGGCGAGGTTTTTAATATTGGTTCCCTTCGTAGTTTGCTCGGAAGTTGGGACACCAGGCATATCATATTGAATTTCGTTAAGAGAGATAAAGTCCGGCGCAAGTCCATTGACCACTTTTTTTACCGCCAAGACTTGCTTATGATCACCCATTTCAATCTTATGGCTGTCGAGCTCTTTAATATTGTAGTGAAGAATCGAGAATTTCGCCTGCGCATTCAAGGGCGCAAGAATAGAAATTAATGCAAGGAATGTGAAGTATTTCATGTGACCACCTGTGTTGGGAGCATTCTAAGACTTTATTTTTATTTCGACAATTGTTTTGGGGTGACCTTGACTGCGAGGAATGAGATATTATCTTTTAAGAGTACTGGCATATTACATTTTCAAGGAGTTTATATGTCTATGTTTAAAAGATTCTTTTTCTTTGCCCTCGTAAATATAGCCATGATTGTGATGATTCAGGTTGTCATGAGAGTATTAGGTGTAGAGCCATACTTGCAAGCAAATGGTTTGAATTACCAAGCCTTGGCCATTTTCTGCCTTCTTTGGGGTTCTGTGGCGTCATTTATATCTCTTCAAATGTCTAAATGGATGGCCAAGCGAGCTATGGGTGTTCAGATTGTTGAACAAAATGGTCAATATTCTGACTTAGTAAATTTGGTTCATAGATTAGCTAAGGCTGCAAACTTACCAAAAATGCCAGAAGTGGGGATATATCAGTCTCCAGAGGTGAATGCATTTGCTACAGGACCTTCCAAATCAAATTCATTGGTTGCTGTTTCTACAGGGTTACTACAACGTATGAATAGCGAAGAGGTAGAAGGAGTCCTAGCACACGAAGTCTCTCATATAGCTAATGGTGACATGGTGACAATGGCCTTAGTTCAGGGTGTAGTAAACGCCTTTACCATGTTTTTAGCTCGAGTAGCTGCCTTTGCGATTCAAAACGCTATGAGATCCGATGATGACAGAGGTGGAGTAGGTGGTTTAAGTTATTTTTTTACTGTAATTGTATTTGATATCCTTTTTGGGATACTTGGCTCCATAGTAGTTGCTTGGTTTTCAAGGATTCGTGAGTACCGCGCCGATGCAGGAGCAGCAAAACTTGCAGGTAGAGGCCCTATGATTGCAGCACTTCAAAGATTGCAAAATGAATATTCAGCTAATAGGTTTGAAAAAGAGTCCAACGATTCTATAGCGGCATTAAAAATATCATCTAAGCCCGTTGGATTAAGGGCGTTATTTTCGACCCATCCAAGTTTGGAAAATCGAATTGCGAGACTTCAAACTTATGCGAGTTAAAATTAAAAAATTATGGCCTGTTATTGCAGGCCTTTTTCTTTTTTTTGCCATCCAACCTGCAAAAGCTTCTGATACATCTTTAAAAAATTTTGAATCTGATTATTGTACCTACTTTCCCGAGGGAACTTTAGAAAAACCAGATCTTTGGAAATCATGCTGTTTTGATCACGATTTAAGGTATTGGTTTGGAGGTAGTAGCGCAGATATGCTTATGGCAGATAATAAACTTAGAAATTGTGTGACTCAAAAAGCTGGAAGTTTTTACGGGAACCTTATGTACTACGGAGTGAGGGCCGGTCATTTTTCTCCTGTAAAAAATGAACGTAAATGGAGTTGGGGCTGGAATTTTGAAAGAGCATTTAAACCACTTGACCCGCAAGAAAAGAAAATCATAAACCATGCTCTAAACGAGCTCAATCTAGATAGAGAATACCTCAAAGCCTTTAAGAAATTTTATTCCCTGTGATTTGTCCGATTGTCTCAAGAAGGTTTTCTGAGTTATAGGGTTTTGTCATAAATGTAAGAGCTTCAAATTGAGAGAGCCGTTCTTCGGCGTCTGAAATAAACCCACTTAATACTATTGCCGGTGTTAACTTATTTTTGGAGGAGTCCATTTTTCGCATATTTTGGATAAATTCCTCTCCATCCATTTTACTCATCCTAAAGTCAGTAATAACTATATCATAGGCCTTTTCAGAGCAAAGTATCGAAGCATCCACTCCATCTAAGGCCGTATCAATTTCTGTATTATCAAAACTTATAAAAATGAGGTCTTTTAAGACCTCCAGGATCTCTTTCTCATCGTCCACGAGAAGAACTTTCATTGAAACTCATTTATTAAGGTTTTCTAAAGCTAAATTGTATTCTATTAAGATCGCCTTAACAAGCTCTGAAACAGTGGGCAAATCTTGGATATTACCACAAACCTGTCCTGCCTCAAGCTCACCTTGTTCTAAATCACCTTCCAGCATGCCTAGTCTGGCTCGTCCTTTGCCTAAGTGCTCTTTTAGTTTTTCTGGGGAAGAACAATTTTCTTCTAGTTCCTTGATTTCTTCATAAAATTTATTTTTTAAAAGTCTAACGGGGACCAAGTTTTTCATTCTAAGCTCTGTGGCATTTTCAGGAGAGTTTAGGAGTAAATTTTTGTAATTTTCATGGGCGGAACTTTCTTGGCTCATCATAAATCGAGTTCCCATTTGAATTCCCTCAGCTCCAAGTGCAAAACCTGCTAGCGCTGATTTTCCGCAGGCAAAACCTCCAGCCGCGATAACAGGAATTTTAAGCGCCTTTGCACATTGAGGGATTAGGACAAGAGAAGTAATTTCATCACGACCATTATGCCCTCCAGCTTCGAAGCCTTCAACGATGACTGCATCTACACCGGCATCTTCGCATTTTTTAGCTAAGGTAGCACTGCTGGTGACATGAGTCACAGTGGCGTTATTATCTTTTAAAAATTGAGTGAATTTTTTGGGAGAGCCTGCACTTGTGATGAAATGTTTGATTCCCTCTTCCAGGGAAATATTAATTTGTGCCTCAATATCCTTATAAAGGAGAGGAAGATTTACACCGAGAGGTTTTTGAGTTAATGATTTGGCCTTTCTTATATGCTCTCTAAGAAGATCTGGCTTCATGGAGCCTGCGCCTATGATTCCAAGGCAACCTGCATTGGCTGCTGCAGCTGCCAGTCTTCCACCAGAAACCCAGACCATACCTGCTTGTAGGATGGGATATTCAATTTGGTAGAGCTTATTTATACGAGTTTTTTTCATTCATATATTCCTGGTAGTTATTGTCATCTAGAGTGATTGCTGGACTTCTCTTGAGGCGATCGATAATTTCATCATCAGAATGACCTGAGAGATCGGCTCTGGTTGAAGTCCTTTTAGGGCCAAATTTTTCGCCAGCCTTAAGGGACCATCCGGCGGCAAGCATAGCTTTTCTAATTGAGGATGAGGCTGAATAGGTACTCATCTTAACGTGAGGTTGACTTACCAAGGCTAATTGCTCAAACCATTGTTTAGTCCATAAATCAGCGTTTCGTCTGGGGCTAAATGCATCTTGATAGATCACATCAAATTTTTGAGTGAGATTTTCTTTGAGATCCGTTATCCGGCTTCTTGCATCACCTATGAGAATTATTATTTGTGCATTTGGGATTTCTATTAGGTAATCAGAAGAGTTATTGAAAAGATTTGTATGCTTCCAGTCAAAACCTTTTAAACTGTACTCAACAAGTTCAGGGTCAATTTCAAAACTTAGATAAAAAACTTGGCCCAAGCCTTCGGTCGCGTGAAGTGTTTCTTTTAGACCGATACCTGTTCCAAAGCCTACCTCTAGGATATTGATAGCTTGATGTGATCGTATGAAGTCTGGAACTGAACAACCTTGAATATAGTGGAGTCTTGTTTCTTCTGAGGCACCATGAGTTGAGTGACAAGCTTCTTGGTAGCGCTCTGAAAAAAGCGTTTGACTTCCATCGTCGGTTAATATGGGCTTATAGTTTTTCAATTTCAAATAATTCTCTAAAATAAAGTATGCTAAAAGAACTCTACAATAAAGCATACCAAAAGTTTACACCGGATTTTTTATCAAATCCTATTCAGCTTGAAAAATATCTCGCAGGTAATCGTGAGAGTTTAGTGAGCTTTATAGCGAGTCATAAAGAACAATTTGATTACCCCACATCTGACAAAACAGTTTTAGAGCTTGGATGTGGCATAGGCTCATTGTCATTTTGGCTAAAAGAGCACTATAAAAATGTCACCGCGGTGGATGTCTCAGATTTGGCCATTAGTATTGCCCAGTCAATAGGTGCAATCAATGAATCTGAGGACCTTAAGTTTTTAAACCATGATGCTTTGTCTTTGGAGCTGGGTCAGAAATTTGATTTTGTTATAGATTCTCATCTTTTTCATTGTTTACCTTTTAAAGAGCAACGAGAGAAGTACTTGAATACAGTCAAAAAACATTTAAAGCCTGACGGTTGGTTTTTGATGGAAGCCATGGTCATGCAAGACAGGCTGCAAGTACCAGTAGGATATGAATTTGATGAGCAAAATATTCTCTATCAAGAAATAGAAGAGGAGTGGATAGCATCTCGATGCATACTTCCAAGCATTAAGGTAGAGGAAGAGGTTGCAGCTTCGGGACTTAAACTTAATTATTTCTATTACCATCATGAACTAAGTTTCCAGGTTTTTGAGGATTATCCGACTTATCCACCTCAGTTTCTGCCAAAAACAGTCAGACTTAGCTCCCGGTTAAAATAGCTAAAAATCGAATTAGTTTTGCTTGAGAAAGATCAGAGTTTCCAGTTAGAATAGAACTAATTTAGATATTAAAAATTTTAAAAGGACCAATCATGACTTATCCTTGGTATTCTAGTTACCCAGAAGGTGTTCCCCACGAAATTGATGAAAAACAATACAATAGCATCGTAGACCTGATTGACCAGTCCTATGAGAAATACGCCGCTAAGCCAGCTTTCCATTGTATGGGGAAAACGTTTACCTATGCAGAAATTGATGAACTTTCAAAGAAATTTGCATCATATCTGCAAAATGATTTAGGCCTTAAAAAAGGTTCCCGTGTTGCTTTAATGATGCCTAATATTCTTCAATACCCTATAGCTCTTTTTGGTGCGCTTCGTGCCGGAATGGTAGCGGTCAATGTCAATCCTCTCTATACCGAAAGAGAACTTGAGCATCAGATGAAAGATGCTGGCGTTGAAGCGATTATCATCTTTGAAAATTCAGCTCATATTTTGCAAAAGGTGATTAAAAATACAAATGTGAAGCATGTTATTACAACAGGCATTGGTGATCTTCTTGGTTTTCCAAAATCTTTGATCGTAAACTTTGTTATCAAGCATGTTAAAAAAATGGTTCCAGCCTGGAGTCTTCCGGGTTCAGTAAATTTTAGAGATGCACTAGCTGCTGGAGATGCTTCAAAGTTTAAGCGTGCGGAAATGACATTAAGTGATACGGCTTTTTTGCAATACACTGGTGGAACGACAGGGGTTGCAAAAGGTGCTGAACTGACTCACGGAAATATTGTAGCGAATATGGTGCAAGCAAGAACATGGATTGGTACTCAAATCAAAGAGGGTGAGGAGATAATCATTACACCTCTTCCGCTCTATCATATCTTCAGCTTGACTGCGAATTGTTTCGTTTTTAGCTCTATTGGAGCGCTTAATGTTTTAATCACAAATCCAAGAGATATTCCAGGATTCGTTAAAGAGCTTTCTAAATGGAAGTTTACCGCTTTTACTGGGGTGAATACTTTATACAATGCGCTTTTAAATAATGAAGACTTTAGAAATCTTGATTTGACCTCATTAAAACTTGCCCTTGGTGGAGGGATGGCGGTTCAAAAGGCCGTTGCAGATGAGTGGAAAAAAGTTACAAAATCCACTTTAGTTGAAGCTTATGGTTTAACGGAGACATCGCCTGCTGCATGTATAAACCCTTTAGATATCCCGGAATATAACGGAACGATTGGGGTTCCTATTTCTTCAACCATAGTTAAAATATTAGATGATGAAGGTAAGGAAGTCGCTCAAGGTGAGCCTGGAGAGTTGGCGATAAAAGGACCTCAGGTTATGAGAGGTTATTGGAATAGACCTGAGGAGACTGCAAATGTGATGACTTCCGATGGCTTCTTTAAAACAGGTGATATTGCTGTCATGACTGAAAAGGGATTTTTTAAAATAGTAGATCGTAAAAAAGATATGATTTTAGTCTCTGGGTTTAATGTTTATCCCAATGAAGTTGAAGATGCAGTTGTCACTCATCCTGGAATTTTAGAGGCAGCAGCTATTGGTGTGCCTAACGACAAATCAGGAGAAATAGTGAAACTTTTTGTAGTTAAAAAAGACAAAAGTCTTACCGAGGATTTAGTTATTGAACATTGTAGGTCTGTACTAACTGGATATAAAGTTCCAAAGATTGTTGAGTTTAGAGAGGAGCTTCCCAAAACAAATGTGGGAAAAATTTTAAGAAAAGATCTTAGAAATGAAGAACTCGCCAAAATGAAGCAATAATTTGGTTAAAAAGCGGCTTTTTTTTGCCGCTTTCATTGATCTAACTTATTGAATACGCATATAACTAGCGCCATAACTGATTAAGATTTATAATATTCTTATGAAAGTTTTGGTGCTTTTTTTATGCACATTTTGTCTATTCAATGTTTACTCACAAGCTCCGGCTGGATCTGATCAAAATGAAGTCTCCGAAGAAGAGCGTGAGACTTTCTTAGAGGCCATTAACGATTTAGAAATTGAGGAACAGCTTAGAGATTCCGCTACCTTTCAAAGTTGCCAAGAACAAGGAAATGCCGCAGGTCCTGATAATGCTGCTAAGATTTCAGCTTTTGAACAATGTATGCAAGGTCAAAATGGAGTGGGAGGGATAGCTGATGAGGATCTGGAAGAGTTGGCAAGAAATTTAAATCTTTCATCATTTAACAAGAAAGCTGCTCAGTCAGCCACTTCAATTCGAGAATATTTAACTCTACGACTAAGAAAGGCCTTGTATGGCTTATCTCCTGATGAAGAAATAGATAATATTAAAAATTCAGAAAGAAACTTTATTGATCATAATACATACTATCAACTCTATGCTGAGCAGATTGGTAAGAATACCCTGCTTCAAGTTTCTCAATATTGCTTAGAAAATATACATTATGGTGATAAGACTAAAGTTATTATCTCTCAAAAAGCTGATGTCCAAAGACAGGGAGAGACAATTAAAGCCATAATGGTAAAAACTTCTTCTGCTAGTTTATCTATCGCTAACCCTAATGATGGAGCAACAGCGTTGTTTGAATATAATATGCCCTCAGATCAAATTATTGATCAAGAAACAAGTGATGGAGGCATTCCTGCTATAAATTTTTTAAGAAATAAGTTTAAAACTGATGCGCAGAATCCTGATTTAAATGAGGTGGAAATTTGTACTCTCACAAGCCAAGAGAGATGTAGGGAGCTTGCAAAATCAAAAGGTGCAACACAGGCCAATGCAGAAAACCAATTTTTCAATATTAATTTGGTGAAAAAAAGAAAAGAATTGGAATTTGCTTTAGCAAAAAAATTAGGAAATGGTGATCCTTCAGAAATGCTAGGTAATAATTATGAGTTTTGCGCTGTTCACGTGATAAAGAATATGTGCGATCTCTACAAATGTAATACAACCTATGATGAAGCAGGAGATGATTTTCGCCAAAAATGTGCAGAGAGATGGCATATTGTTAAGTCAGGGTTTACACCAAATCCAGCGTTAAGAGGTAGCCCTTCCACAGTGGTGCCTAATTCAGCAAAGACAGACGGCCAACTTGCCTGTAACGTTGTGCAAAGACTAGCTGACTATAGAAAAGTATTAGCTGCAACCAACAAGCTAATTGAAGATAACCGCCAAAGAGGTGGAGCGGTTGGTTACGCAGTAAATGAGGTTTACAAAGGTCAGTATGGGCAAGGCAATGAAGATACAGTGGACGAACTTACTTCAATAAAGTCAGGTGACTTGGTTGACAGGGTTGAATCAATTACAGGCTCTGAAGAACAGGCACAAGAACTTTTGGAGGAATGTTTTGATGACCCGAATAACCCAGCCGGAGGACTTGCGGCAGGGGCAGAAGATAATCAAAGATGTGAAACATTAGTAGCAAGTTTAAACGCTGATAGTTTTGAGACCATTAGCCAAAAGGAAATTTCAGTATCGGAGATCCAAAAAGGAAGACTTGAAGAATTGCGTACCGGTGCAGATATTGATGGATTATTAGAGTTTTTAGAAAAAAATAATATGACTGAGTATTTGGTCAAAAATGACGATGGCACTTACTCAGGACGTTTTGCTGAAATGGCACAGGACCAAGATCTCTCTCGTATTATTGATGCCGTAAGAGGCGAGATAGAAGCGAGGGAAAAAGCGACCCTTGCCGGGATTAAACAACGCTTTTATAACCAAACTGAAATTAAGACCGATGATGAAGATGGGCAAAATGACAATTTGGAAAGACTCGTTGCTGAAGAAGCGCTTGGAGATATCAATACTCATAAACAAAGAGTTAAAGAGCTTTTTGAGTATTCCAATCTAGTGTCTTCATACCTAACAATTACAAATAATGAAGGTGAAGTGGTTGGCCAATCTTCAACAGGAAGGCAAGTTGAACTATCTAATATGGATTCAAGCTCAGCTCTTGCTCAGTATTTTTCAGGTTCAGAGGAGGACTCTGAGAGTTCAAGTGGTGGTCAAAATAGTATTAATTATTTGCAGGCCATTGATGCCATCGTAGGAATTGAAAAAACTAAAGAAGAAGAATCTCAATAGTTTTAGAACCGTCTGGCACTGATGAATCTTGGAATACTCCTATCAAACATTGCATCTGCTAGACATTTTCCACTATGAAAGGCAAGGCCTAGACCGTGAGCTGTAAAACCTCCGACAAAGAAGATTTGTTCATCTCCTGGTATGGCCCCAACCATAGGTTGTCCATCTACACTAAAGCCCATAATACCTGTCCATCGATGTGTTATTTTTGCCTGGGAAACATTTGGAATGTGACGTCTCAAAAAGTCCTCTAAGGCTTCTTGGATTGTATCAGAAGTTTCATCAGAATAACCTATTTCTGCATCTTTTTGAAGTTGTCTGAATCCTCCAATGACCATCTCACCGCTAGGTAATTGTCTAAAATAATCCAAGACAAAATTGGCATAACAAGGGCCTTCCATAAAAGGTTCAACTGGACTGGTGGCCAAAATTTGTCCTCTCGTAGGAAAAATTTTATCTTTAAAGTAGGGGTGAATTAGCGGAGAGTAACCATTCGTGGCCATAACGACTATGGGAGCCTTTAACTCGCCTTTTTTTGTTCTGACTCTTTTTTGATCACCTGAAGGTTCTAGCGCATAGACCTCATGGTTTTCGAGGAGATGAAAGCGAGGGTCTAATAAGCATCTGCGCTTAATTTCATTTAAAAGCTTCATAGGGTGAATGGAGGCATCATTGCAGTATTTTATTCCTCCCACAAAATGTTCTGCACCTAAGCGATTTTTGATATCTGATTGTTCGAGGATTTCAACATGGATTCCTAGTTTTTGCATAAGCTCAAACGACTTTTTTAGTTCTTTAAATTCTTCATGGCCGGAAGCAAGAGAAAAGCTTCCCTTGTGTTCAAAATCTAACTCAGCTACTTTATCTCGAATAATCTCTTCTTTTAAAAGTGCTAGGTTCGTTTCGGAAAAATTCCAAATTTCTAAGGCTTCACTTTCTCCATGCTTTGCAATTAGGCGGTTGAAATGTTCGACAGATCCGCAAGTGATAAAACCTGCATTTCTACCAGTGGCTCCATCACCAATTTCATTTTTTTCAACAAGTGCAATTTGTAGGTCCTGGTCTTCTTTTAAAAGCCAGTAGGCGCATGATAGTCCAGCTATGCCTCCTCCGATGATAATAATATCGAATTCTCTTTCAGGGCAATTTTCAGAAATTTTTTTATCTTGCCATATAGAAACGGTCATAAATTCCTTTTTAGGTAAACTTCTATAACTTTAATATCATTTCACTAGCGGTGCAAATACAACGCTGATTGGGGCCACAGCGGGTACATTCGTAGTCAACCAGATTCCAGAACTTTTTATGTTCAGCTACTTCTTCAAAACCCATTCGTTTTAGGTAATTTCTGGAGGAATTACCTGGTGACTCTTGCCATGCATGGGCAAGTATGGCCTTAGTTTCTAATATTTTCATTTGATCGATGGCAAGTTTTGAAAGCTTAGATCCAATCCCTTTGCCTTGATATTTTTCATGCACAAAAAGGCTTTTAAAATAGGCAACCTCAGGAATCTCAACCCCCCAAGAGCCTGGAGAGAGTCTATCGAGGTCATCAAGCTCAATCCATTCACCTGGAGCATAGCAAAGTCGAATCCCTATTATTTTCTCTCCGATAACAGAAACAAAATTTAGATTAATATCTTCTCTTATTCCTTTTAGAAGCGCATCTCTTAGTTGGGCTTTTCGAAAATATCCTTTTCCAATCCAACGATCGCTAAAGCGCACAATTTTATCTAAGTCTTTGGGTTGGATATTTCTATACTCTATTTTAAACGTCTCTTGATCCATGTAAGGATATTAACAGAAAATAAAGCTAGCTTCGAGACTTAAGACTCAAAATGGCCGGTAATAAGAGTAAATCAGCAGCTAAAGCAAAAATTAAGGATAGAATGATAAAACCGCCTGATAAATAAAAGATTTTTAGATCGGCCAAGAAGAAACAAGGAAAACTAAGAGCAAAAATTAAAGTTGTGCCAAGTAAAGCCTTACTAGTTGATTTAAATGCACTCTCAAGTGAAGTTCTCATGTTGTGATGGGCAAGATTGGATTTTAATGAATAAAGAAAATGAATGGTATCGTCTACTGCAATACCCAGACTAATACAGATCATGAGCACCAAATTGCTATCCACTGTAAGACCAGCAAAAGAAAGTATTCCTCCAATAAAGATTAAAGGAAATATATTTGGAATGATGGCCAAAAACGCCCATGAAAATTTCTTAAAAAGCCAGTAGAAAGCTGCAAAAACTAAAACAAGACTGGCCATAAAAGAAAGTAAAAAATGCTCTATTAGTGAATGTAGCACATAAGTTCTTAGAGTGATGAAACCTTGAGGTGTTAAAGTGAAGTCTTGTGAATATTTTTTAGCGAGATTCTCAATTTGTTTAAGCGTCAACTTTGTATCATTTGTAGAAGTGGATTTGACGTATACAATGGTTCTTTCAAAATTTTCTGAATAGAACTGTGAGAAAATTTTCCGGGAGCGAATAAGTTCTATTAAGCTTTCAATTCTCTTTTCTTTTAGAGTCGACTCGGGGATTTCGTGAAAAGCGTCTTTTACATAATTTAACATTTGAAAATAAGATTTAGTATATGAAACTTGAGGAATTTCGCTTTCAATTTCTTTTTCAAATTTTACAATTTGTTTATAGGCACTAGGTGTGAGGTATTTGTAGGTGAGGTCAATACTTCCAAGGGTCTGGAAATCATTTTGAAAGCTATTTACGGCAATAGTAAGAGGGTGAGTATCTTTGAATTTATGATAAAAATCATCATCAATCTTTAATTTTGGCAATTGAAAACAAAAAATAACGGCCAATAAAGTAAATAGAGAAATAATAGCATAGGGACTTTTAAGTGAATGCTTAAAGAGCCATTGTAAATTGAGAGTCATCATCTTATTAGAGCTGATGGGAGTATATTCAAAAAGCCTAATGATAAAAGGCAGTCCATAAAAGGTTAAAAGAAAACATATAAGAGAGCCAAATGATGCGTATATTCCAATTAAGGAAACTGGTCTTAAGCTATTAGGAATAAGAGAAATAAAACAAAATGCAGTGGTAAGGCTTGTGTATAAGCAGGGCTTTAAGACAGCAGACTTTGTTTGCTTCAATTTGTTTTCAAGTGAATGAGTTTTAGTCTCCAGGAATTTATGAAAAAAATGAACAAGATCAGAAGTTGCGACAATGAGTATAAAAAAGATAGCAAATCCACTGTAGGAGCTGATACCTCCTTCTATAAAAACTATTAAATAAACGACAGAGGTATAGGATAATAGAATAATGGAATAAAAAAATAGCACGACTTTGAATGATCTAAAGAGAAAAAAGACCAATAGCCCGATCAATAAGAACAAAAGAGGAGTAAGAAGCATTTGAGTTTTAATCGTTTCAAGGTAGTAGTAATATTGTGCAATCTTGGTTCCTATAGCATGTAATTCTATGCTTCTTTGATTGTTTTGAGCATCAATGATTTTGAGAAGTTCTCCTATTTGGGTTCGTTCTTCTTTAATGTTTCGAAAATTTTTGAAAACACCGTGGATAAGAAAAGTGTCTTTGTCATGAGATCTATAGAGATTTTCAAAAAAGGGATGATTTATTTTTGGAGTTGACTCGGACTCATATGAAGAGAATTTTTTGAGCCTGATATAGTCGCCTTGCACTGTAAGGAACTCAGCGTTGACAAGGGAATTTAGCCTTAAAACTGCAGGGTGATCAGAAAATATATCCTGTAGTTTTTTAAGTTCATTCCTCCATACTCCGGAGTTTTTTGGTTTATAAAGAATGAAAAAATCGGACTCGTTGTTGAATTCTGCATCGTAATTTTCAAATTGAATTCTTATTTTATTTTCGGAGTGAAGTAATTCATTAATTTTGAAAGGCAAAGTCTTAGAGCCAAGTCTAAGCCCTCCTAAAATAAATATCGAACTTAAAATGAGAAAAATAGTTTTTTTAAACTTTTCGCTAGATTGTAGGTTGAGGCTCATTTAAATTTGTCTTTGAGTTATGAGTCTCGCCCCTTTCCTTTTTGCTCTCTCTATAAGTTGACCAGAGACCAGGTTCAATGACTTTATTTACAAAATTAATCCATTGTGCGGTTGGGGCATCAGCTTCGGGGATTAACCCTTTAGGATCAAATCTTAAATTCCCATATATAATTCTACCATCTTGGTGGGCAAGATATTTCATACAGAGACGATTAAATTGCAAATATAGCCAGGAGAATAGAAATCCGTGAGGGCCTTTGCGCTTAGGGGTTACTATGATAGGAATGACTTGATTGCGACCTCGCTCAATAAAGGTGTGGGAAAAGATGAAATAACCTTTGGGAAGTTGCCAGCGGCCCAATAACTTCATTTTTATGCCTGTCGTAAGAAGTCCTAAGTTTCCATCTTCAAATAAAACAGAACTACTATATCGATCCCCAAAAAAGAATTTATGTAATTTCCCCACGATCGAGTCAGTTAAAACAGGTCCTTCAAAAACCAGTTTAAAGCGCGTGCCTTTGGTTTCAATCGAGCTATTAAGACTTAGAGCAAGCTTATGAACAGTTCGCATATGTTGTTCATCTATTGAATTCATCATAGTTATATGCGGATGTGAGGCGCGGTTAAAAGGCTTTAAGTGAGTAAACATGACTTCCTTGCCCTCTAATTCTGGTATTTCAAAAACATCATGAGTCGCCTTAACGTCATTGAAGACCCAGACTAAACCGTACTTCTCTTGAACGGGATAGGCTTGCGCTTTTCTTTTGGTTTGGATAGTCGAAAAATCTCGTCCATGAGCACAAGGTATATCCACACAATTACCTTCGCCGTCAAAGCGCCAGTGATGAAAGAAACAACGTAATGTTTCGTCGATGACCTTTCCTTCTTTTGCTAAATTCATACCCATATGCGGGCAGAAGGCATCGAGAGCACGAGCCTTTCCAGATTGAGTTCTAAACAAAACAAGTTGGTGTCCGCAAACCTTTTTGGAAAGTGGCTTTGAAGTTTTAAGCTCATTTGACTTGCATGCTACATACCAACCCCTGGCAACAAAGTCCCAGTTATTAAACTTTCTCATTTGAGAAAGGGGCTGAGTGCTATGGTTTAGATCTTCTACTAATTCCATTTGATTTAAGGCAGAGGGATTAATTCTTTTAGATGGTCTAGAGAACCGGTTAATTCCATGGTTCTAGCAATATCATAAATATTTTCATTGCTGGCTCCTGGTAAAAAACCTCCAAAAGTTGGGTCTGGAAAGCTAAGTGGCTTTCCATATCTATAGTTCCAACCAAAAAGAGTCTGCCCTGTTATTTTATGACGGATTCGATCACCATTTTCATCCTCTAGATTTCCACCTTTACCTCCAGCTTGATTAATGCCTGAAGGAGTAGGGAAAAACGATCTTAAATTTTCGTGAGGTGTGAAAAGTGCTCGCATGTCGATTTGAATTTGCTGACCAGTAATTTCACTGGTGATTGTTTTAGCGCTACCAGCTTTGGCTGCCTCAAAAAGAGATATTTTATCTTTGAGATTATTCTCTTTGTCCTCTCTTCCTATTTTTAGAATATTGGGATTGAGGAAATATTGATCAGTGTTATTGTGATCTGTTTCATCAATTGATTTTTGAAAACCGACTAGCTCTTTAACTCTAGCTTGATAGAAATGCTCCATAGAACTAGAGAGATTGGCCTGCGCCTCTTCTTTTGATTTTCTTAAGGTGAGAAAATTTCGATAATCATTTGCGGCTTCTATCATTTCAAGTGGTGTAATTGGCTTGGGAAGACTTCTTAAAAAGAGTCTTTTCTTTAGGGTATTAACAGCAGTTTTTGAGACCATTTGATTAACGAATCTTGGATAGTCGTTAATATCATAGTTAACGGCAAATTCTATAGCGCCAATGACTCTATGAAGATTGGATTCTATGAAATAGAGATATTGATGATTAACTCTTTTCTCAAATCTTTTTGCCTCTGAGATAAAGACCTTGTTATTCTCGGGGTCGTAACCAGAAGCGAGATAGGCATCAAAAGAAAAGCTCCAATCTGAATCTGTGTTTGCGATAACTTCTTGTACTAGGTTAAGGGAATTCTCAAGAGAAGATTTGAGTTCTCCATTGGCAAACTCTTGGATATCCTCTGGTCGGTTGAATTGTAAAAGAGTATCACTGGGCATCGTTAAGTAGTCGAGAATGGCAAGTATATGAGGACCATACATATAATCCTTGTAGTAGGCTTTCCTGATCATACTTAGGGCCTGCATATGCATCAAACCAGATTTTTCGACAACTTCTCTAAGTCTCCAAATCAAACTTTCCATATGCTTCATTGGCTCAATTATGGCCCGGTAAAGTTTTAGGGTCTGGTTGTCTCGGTGGGAATCTTGCTCAGATAGTCTGATAATTTCTTCAATTAGGGGCTTAATTTCAGCTCTGTTTTTTATAGCAATGATTCGATCATTAATACTTTGGATAAGGTCATTATCTGAGGCGGTGGATCTATTTGCCTTGGAGGGATTGAATTTTTGATGAATTTTTCCGTTTTTAGAGTCCACATGGTAGTTCCCAGATTGACTGAAAAATATAAATCCTGCGACTAAAACCACTGCTAAAACACCAAATTTCCAATACTTCATGAATCCTCTCTCTTCTATCAATAACTGACCTTAAAATAGTAGAACATAACGTTATACGATTGAATAGGGCAATAATGCCGACCGTATTTCGCAACGTGTAATTTTAGGCAGGCTTTTTCATTTGATTTGAATTTATGGTAATCTCAGCCAGCGAGGAGTGCCTTATGTCATCATTGGCCGAGCCTAAAATTTTCAATCAAACCAATAGGGTTGTCGAATCTTGGTATTGGGCTTTTAAGTCAAAAGATCTAAAGCCAGGAATAGTTAAACCTTTAAAATTTCTTGGAAAAGACCTTGCAGTATATCGTGGTATGGATGGAGTCGTTCGAGCTGTTGAAGCTTTTTGTCCTCATATGGGGGCACATTTAGCAGAAGGAAAGGTAGATGGTAATGGTATTCGCTGCTTTTTCCATGCTTGGAAATTTGATGAGCATGGCTCTTTAGTAGACATCCCTTGCCGTAAGACTCCTGGAATTTCAGAAAAAATTAAGTCCTATCCGGTACAAGAAAAATATGGAACCGTATGGATTTACACTGGTGAAAAAGCTCGCCATGATGTTCATGAAATTCCAGAATTGGCAGGAGTGGAGCTTGCTTCTTCATTTGGTAATTCTTTTATCAAAGAGTGTCATCCTAATGTAGTCATGATAAACGCGATAGATGCTCATCATTTTACCTCAGTTCATAAATTGCCTGTAGACGTCAAATTTGAAACCAAGGCTATCAATCAAACCAGAATTCAATTTAATAATGTAACTAAAATTCCTAAAACAAAATGGTACTTGAAGTTTTTTAGTCGCTTTTACGCTCATAATTTAACTTATTCCATGGTTTATTCAGCAGGGTCTACTGGCTCGGTAACAGTGGGACCTGATTTTCTTCATTGTCATATCATCTTTGCATTGAGACCGACAGCAGAGGGAAAAACCGAAGGACTTACCATTTTAGTCACTCCAAAACATAAAGGAATTTTTAGCATATTTAATCCTATTATACTTTTTGCGACCAAATGTGTGGGAAATTATTTTGCAAAAGGTGATACTGAAGTTTTTAAAACAATTAAATTTAGATTTAATAGACCAATTAAAGAAGATGAATCTATTATTAAATTTATTCAACATCTAGAGAAACAGCCAACTGCCGATTGGGGCTTTGGAGAAAAACTACTAGAAAAAACAGTTGAATCACTAGCTAGGGAATCTCATGAAGAAACTCAAATGCACTAATAAAAAAGTTACGGAGCTTGCCGCTTGTGACATAGAAGCCATGCATCTCTTGTTTTCTAAGTATTATCACAATGCTAACTTTTCTCAGTTTAAAGAAGACCTTATGCAAAAGGATTACGTCTTTGTTTTGAGAGATAAATCCAGTCTAGAGATCAAGGGGTTTTCAACCATTGTAGAATTAAGCTCGCAGGTCAATCAAAAATCTGTCCGTGGATTCTTTAGTGGTGATACAGTTATAGATAGAGAGTATTGGGGACAAGGGACTTTAGGAGTCGCATTTTTAGGTTTTCTGTTTATACAAAAACTTAAAAGACCTTTTACGCCGCTTTATTGGTTTTTAATTTCTAAGGGATATAAAACCTATCTTTTGATGGCGAATAATTTTAAAACCCACTATCCTCGTTTCGAGCAAAAAACACCAAAAGTTATGCAAGGTTTAATAGACACTTTTGCCATGCAACTATACGGTGAGCATTATGATTCAAAAAAGGGTGTTATTACATACAGTCAACATGAAACGAAACTAAAAGACTGCCTTAAGTCGCATGTTACTCCCATTACTGAAGATATGAAGATCAAAAATAAACGAATAGAGTTTTTCGCTCATAATAATCCACAGTGGGAGAAGGGTGATGAGCTTGCCTGCCTTGCTAAAATGACTTTAAGTATGCCTTTTTACTACCAATATAAAATTCTAAAAAAACAGTTTTTTAAATTTAAGCGCAAACTTCCTTCAAAGTTAAGAAGAGCTGAAAGCTTATGAAAACCGTTATCGTCACAGGCGCTTCCTCTGGATTTGGGCTAGATATGGTTAAATTGTTTTTAAAAGATGGTTGGAATGTCATAGCAACGCTCAGAAAGCTGGAACAAAGAAGAGATCAATTGTCTAAAGAACTCAATTTAGATGATCCTCATTTAAAACTTTTTGAATTGGATGTCTCACAGAAAAATGAGTTGGATTCGTTCATAAAGAATGTAGCGACAGTAGACGTTTTGATAAATAATGCAGGGTTTGGAACATATGGCGCTTTAGAAGACATTTCAGAGGAGCAGCTTCGTTACCAGATGGAAGTAAATTTCTTTGCACCGGCCCTTCTTATTCAGGGACTTTTGCCAAAGCTTAGGGCCAATCAAGGCAAGGTTATTAATATTTCCTCACTTATGGGACGCTATGCTTGTCCTTTGTCTAGCGTTTATTCGGCTTCTAAATATGCCTTAGAAGGTCTTAGTGAAGGATTAATGTATGAGTTAAAATCCCATGGCGTTGATGTTGTAACTATCCAGCCTGGTGGTCATCGAACTAATTTTACAAGTTCAATTATTTGGGGGGCTAATAGTCTTTCTGAAAACTCACCTTATAAAACTCAAACTGATGGGTTTATCCGAATGATGAAAAAACTCAATTCAAGAAAGAAAGCACCAAAAAGTGAATCCGTTGCTCAGGTAGCTTTCAAATTGGCTAATGCTCGTAATTTACCTCGAAATATAGTGGTAGGGAATGACGCTAAATTTGTGGCCTTCCTTCAAAGCTTGATGCCAAAAGCACTTTATAGAAAACTTATGTTTGTGAGTAATAAAAAGATTTTTGGGGCCTAGCTTGAAAGAGTTTTTTCTAAAGTCACTTTCAAAAAGCCAAAACTCTAGCACTAAAGAAGTTAACGCTATTTTAAAACAAAAAAATAAAATTATTGCTAGTGATGATATAGACTTTGGGCAACTCTGGGAATGGGGTGATTACGGATTAAAAGAAACGAGCCGTGTTGAAACAAATACGAAAAAAGTAATTCAGACAGAATTAGCAAAAAAGAGGTTTCTAGAGGCATATTATATAGAAAAAGCAGGGATGACATTCGCTGCTAAAATGAGTCTTTTGAGTGAGAGCATAGAAGAACAGAAGTTGTTTTCTCATTTTGCCGCTGAGGAGGCAGCTCATTTTAGTCTCATAGAGTCTCTTTTAACTAAGGTAGATAAACGTGAAGGCCAAGATCTTTTTATCAAGTTTTTAAACGAAGTCATTGCATCTGGGGAGAGACGTCCTTTAATATTTATTATTCAAGTTGTCCTAGAAGGCTGGGGGATAGACCATTATGGAATCATGGAAAGAACTTGCAAAGAAGCTGAAGTAAAACAACACCTCAAACTGATCTTAAAAGACGAAGCCTCTCATCATGGGAGCGGAGTTTCTCTTTTTAAAGAGTCTGACCTAAGTGAATCGGAACTAAACTACACAATGGAAATGATGGGAGAATTCATAAAGATGGCCAGAGTAGGTCCTGTAAATCTTTTCGAAACTTTTAAAAAACATACTAAGATAAGCGCAAGCGAGTTTTGTGAAGTTTCAAATGCGCAGCAAGAGACGCAAAGGAAGCTTAATTATTTAAAAAATTTGATGCAAAAAGCTGGTGCTAAGAAAATGACTCAAGGATTAGAACCTCTGTTTAAACCTGATCTTGTCATTTAGTTTTTCGAAAGAAATTTAAAAAAATGACTTCTTTTTATTTCTTGTAATTCATAAGCTTCAATTACAAAAGGATACTTTTTAATAAACTTTCGAAGGCGCTTATCATAGTAACCAAAAGTCGTAGCAAGATTAAATTGAATAACGACTACTAAGGTGCTTAAGAAATAGCGAGGTGCTGATTTAGCCTTGCCTAGATCATAAATAAGGTGTGAGATCACTCCCAGCCCATAAAAGAAAAATACGCCGAGAAGATAATAAAAGATACTAAGATAGCTCCATTCAATAAATATCATGACAAAAAAGAACAGGCCCACATACATACCAAAGGCATGAATCATTCTTTGTACGGGATCGATATGGATATAAAAAAACCAATCGTTGTAGGATTCAAACTTTTCCGGAGGGTAATCTAACACTCTTGCTGCTGATTGCTGTCTCTGCTCATCTGTAGGAAAAAAACGAGAGTTTTTAGGAATTAATATCATGTTGTGTCATATTACTATTAGCCTTTAAAAACGGCCAGTCTTTGAGCTATAATCCCATTTATGCTTACAGAACTTCGAAATCAGCAAACACAAAAAATACCAAGTCATAGTGTTTTTAATAATTGGGATGTTATCACAGAGGGTTGGTATTATGTTTGTGGTTCAAAAGAATTAACTCGTAATAGTGTTAAATCCTTTAAGATTTGCGGTCAACATATTGCTGTTTTTAGAAATAGTAAGGGAGAGCTTGCCGCGATGGATGGCTATTGTGCACATATGGGAGTCGATCTTGGAATTGGGTCTGTAGTTGATGATAAAATCCAATGCTATTTCCATCATTGGAAATACGATAAGTCGGGAAACTGTGTACACATTCCTGCTCAAAAAGAAATCCCAAAAAAATCCTGTTTAAATACCTATGCAATCCAGGAGGAGTATGGAGTTATTTGGATCTATCCAGCAAGTGAAGCTACTCAGAAAGTGCTTGAGGTTCCAGAACTTAAAGATAGGGAGGTACTTGTAAGTCTAGGAGAGCCTTATGAGCGCACTTGTCACCATCATATAACAATGATTAATGGGATTGACCCACAACACTTAAAAACGGTTCATAATATTCAAATGGATATGGACCTTAATATAGAAATGGTAAATGAGGCGACAATAGATATCGAATTGAGCGGAACTATTCCTAACGAAAGATTTATAGAAAAACTATCGAGAATTTTTATAGGTAGTAACTACGGATATTCCATGAGATATCAATTTACTACTTTAGCCGCGCTTACAACACTAAAACAGACCAAGCTTTTTGGTAAGTTTGATATTATTCCAGTTATGAATATGATCTTTTCCTATCAAACAATAGAACCTGGACGAACTAAGGTTGTGCCTATTTTTATAACAAAAAAGAGAAGGGGCATCCATGGCTTTCTTTTTTCATTACTATGGCTTCAACTATCTAAGCTTGCGTTTAAAGTATTACAGGATGAAGATGGTGCCGTTTACGATAATATTAGGTTCAATTCAGGTAATCTTCTTACTATAGATAAACCAATTACAAAGTATATTGGCTTTGTGAATCGATTAAAATCCTCTCCATGGAGTAGAGTTGAAAGCTAAGCATAGGCCTAAAGATGGTTTATCAAGATTTGAAAACCTAAATACGCAACCCCATCATAAACAAAAGATTTTTAACAATCACGAGATTTTAACTAAGGGTTGGTATCCCGTATGTGCATCAAGCGAGCTTAAAACTAATTCTGTGAGCTCATTTAAAATATTTAGGCAAAGGATTGTTGTATATAGAGGCGAATCTGGTGAGGTTTACGCACTTGATGCTTTTTGTCCCCACTTAGGTGCTGATTTAGGAAACGGAAGAGTCAAAGGTGAAAATGTTCAATGTTATTTCCACCAATGGGAATTCAATGGATCTGGACAGCTTGAAAAAATACCCTGTTTAGAAAAATTGGATCCAAGTTTAAGTAAGCTTAAAACTCATCACTATCCCGTGCAAGAGAAGTATGGACATATTTGGGTCTTTGCCGGAGAGAGTGCCACTCACGATGTCATCAATCCGCCAGCACTTTTAAATGAGAAAGTGAGTGCTTGGTACTTAAAAGAAATAACCTTGTTTGCACACCATCACGTTATGATGGCAAATGGAGTCGATCTTCAGCATTTTGCCACAGTTCATGCACTAGATATTAAATTTGATTATAATGTCTCTGAAAACGACGATGATACTTTTGTATGGAACTTAAAAGGCAAGATCCCCGATACAAATTTAAAAGGAAAATTGGCTCGTTTTTTTTTGGGAGATACATTTGAATACGAAGTGAAGTTTGCGGGTGCATCGTTAATTGCAATAAGCTATGGCAAGAATGCAAAATTTCTAGGAAAACCTTTCCCGGCCTTAAATGTCTTGTGGGGGTGTTTGCCTCAAGAAAGTGGAGTTAGTAAAGTTCGAATCTTTTTTGTGACCAAAAAACGAAAAGGACTTACTGGGAATGTAAAAAACTTTTTTCTCTACGGCTTTACCATGCTACTTTTAATGATGCTCAGAGATGAAGATATTGAAGCTTTCCCAAATATGCGCTTTAACACGAATAGACTGATAGAGGCAGATAAGTCTCTGGCAAGATTTATTCAATTAATAAATAAATCACAAATCTCATCTTGGGGTCGTCGCGATGATTCGTAAATTAAGCTTGCAAGAGTGGTTTCTCATATACCAACTTCAAAAAATTGAAAATAATCATGCTCACCTGCCATTTATATTAAAAGTAGATACCTCAGCTTTGGAATGTCATTTTAAGGAAAATGTGCCTTACACCACTGTTTTGGTAAAAGCTGCGAGCTTATGGCAGGAGGGTTCTCCCATTACAAAAAAACAAGTCTTTAATACAATATTTGGCTTAAGACTATATGAAAATCATACGGGCAATGTGAATGTTCCAATATTGCTAGATCATGAAGGCACCCCTTATATGTCCGTTATGACAATAAAGAACGCTAAAGATAAATCACTTCTAGAAATTCAAAATGAGTTTTCGCAATATTCAAAGTCTAATCCCAAAGAGCTTTTTATAGGTAGTAAAATGCTAGGGAAGAAAAATAATTTTTTTAATCGTTCACGTTTAAAATTAGTACATTTTATAGTTAATAATTTCCCTCAAATTCAAGAGAAATACGAGGTAGGTACCACTTCAGTTTCTTCGCTTTTAAAGTTTTCAAAACCAGAGGTTAACTTGGTTACAACCGCCAAAGGCCCTGGAGCCTTTAGTTTATGTGTGAGCTCCATTGATAGGGTAAACAATAAGCTTGAGTTAGGTATTTCTTGGGATCATCAAACTGGTGATGGCCATGAAGCGGCCAAAGCTTGTTATCAATTGGCAGAAATATTACAAGGTCAGGACTCTGATTTATTCAAAAGACTGATAACTTGATCTGGATTACGATAGATAAGTGGCCCTAATTTAATATCGCCTTTTTTAATTTTAAATATATGCTCGTAGACCTGCGATATCCGAGAGTTTAAATTCTCAATAGTGCAATGAACAGGTGTTTTAAGCTGCCCAAGCTCCCTGGCGTTATGATAATGGATATTTTTTCGAAGTCCCTTTTCGACCTTATCTATTTCAGCTTCACTTAGATGAGACTCGGAAAGGAAAATATATCTTTTATTTTCTTTATCAGGGACCACAAATTTAACTTTCGATCCTTCTATTGCTTGATAAGTATCAAGTTCGTGAAGTTTTTCCCCAACCAGGTCGGTAAGCTTATCAGCTCTTGCAACAAACTCAAAGCACGGCGTGTTTGAAATCTTTCCCGTAATTTTAACCAAATCTTTGATCTTATACCTTACAAGCCCACCTTTTTGGGAAATTATCATTTCATATATCGAGCCTTGCTTGACTTCATTCAGCTTTAAAAGATTGTTTTGATCGTCTAGAAATTCAAAATAAACTTCATTAATAAGAGGTACTTGGAGATCAGAATTGATAAGGGGAATGCTTAGAGGAGCTTCAGTTGCAAGGAGACCTTTTTTTTGAAAAATTACGTTGGGAAATAATTTTTGTAGTTTATGAAAATCCGCTTCAGCATTGGCATGACCCCAAGCTGAGATAAATTTCAATTTTGGAAAAGCGCTCTGCCTACTAATCCCCATATTATTTTCAAGATAATCAACCATCTCCAATAAATAGGTGGGAGACCATACTGAGATGATCTCAAGATCAGGAGTCTCTATAAAGGACTGACATATAGCTTTTTTATAGGAATTTGAATCTTTTAAGGAACTCACCCCTGGGACTTGAACAAGAAATCTTTTCACTAACCAACCAGTCACGCCACTTAAGTATTCACTATCATCTTTTAAGCCTTGTGGGTTTTCAATAAACTGAGGCGAGACTGTAAAAAACATCTTTAGAGAACGAAAGGAAATATTTTTTAAGACATCATAGCTCCAAATAATAAACATGATTTGAAAGCTCTTCATTAGGCTTTTTGTGTAGGGAATCTTCTTTGTAGCTCCGCCCGAACCTGAAGTTAGCTCGTAAGCAATTATGGTTTCGTTTTTGGGAATATTAAAACCAGACTTCTTAAACTCTTCAAAAGTTTGAGGTATCTGATTGTCTATTTGTAAATCACGTTTAAGTTTCTCTTGAATAATATGGGGGGTTTTTAAGTTTGATTTAAATTTCTTAAAATAGAAACTGGCATAGGTTTTATAAAATAAGAGGAATATATGATTAAGCACTTGAATCGGCCTTAATATGCTCAAAAGGATAGACTCTGGTACCTGCTTTAATAAAAGTATTTGGGTCCATCGTCACACCTGGAGATAGGACTACTGCAGCACCTATAAAGGCATTATTTCCTATTCTAATTTTAGCAATGGTAAGTTCACCTGATTTTTCTTTAGGAGTAATGACATGACAAACAGAAAGAGACCTTTCTCCAAAAACCACATTGTCACCCACTTCTAGTAAATTTCTATCATAATGTATTGAGCCTGGAGTCCAATAGACATTTTTCCCAATTTGAGACCCCCATGCTCTTAGCCATAAACTATAAAGCCCTGGGATAATCCTAAGAGTACTTTCAAACATTGGCACGGCGATAAAGAGAGATTGAATTTGATGTCCTGCCCACCAAGGAGAAAATTTTTTTTCTAATATATTAGATTTTCCCTCTTGAATGGGAGTGATAAAACAAAGAATTCTAAAACAGCCTAGGGGGAAAAAGTAGATTGAACTTAGAAGGCCCACAAGACCTAAGAGGTTTCCAGATTTAATCCAAACAATACTTGAAAGCATAATTATTGATATATGTATCAGCGGGAAAAGGCTAAAGAGGCGACTAAAAATTGTCATGAATTTTCCCTTTCAAGTTTAAGAGGAAAAAACAATTTAGTCATCAGACTACTTTTTATCTGAAACCCTAGCCTTGATGGTTTTATTAAAGGGGCATAATAGGATTTATACAACCTATCCCAAATATTAAGATTAGCGCCAAAATTAATATTATTTTTACCTGAACTATGGTGCCAGGCGTGATCTAGTGGCGTTATCAAAATAAGACTTAACAGTTTATAGGCTTTGGTTGAGGGATCGGGATAAATGGGGGAGTGTCTCCATAAATCAAGCATCGCAGTTAAGCTGATAGCAAATATATACCAAGACTTGTCATTTAATAGAACCAGCATAAGCCCATTGACCCATATATAAGGCATTAAGAAGGTTGTCCAAAATGAATTTCTAGAAGTTGTGATAACATCCATCTTTTGGGCTGAGTGATGCAAGAGATGAAAACCCCAAAACCCTTTCTTGTGAAGACCACGATGAATATGAAAGTAAATGAAGTCCAGAAATACAAAATTAATTAAAAATGCTAACCAACCTGGGAGTTCCAGAGTGCCTTCATAAGGTTTCAAAAAGAATAATAATACAAAATAACTTTGGATGATAGGTACTGCTGTTCCTTGCATGAAAAGAGAAAATAGATCTATAAACCAATTTTCTGAACCTTTATCTTTAAATATTCGAAAACCTTCGATTAATATGGTTAAGACTACTAGTATAGTAAAGATTAAGAATTCAAGGCTAAATTTTAAATCCAAAATTTAACCTCCAGCTCTTTTTTGGGAAGATTTCGAGGGTCCTTTCCGAGCTTTAATTCATTGTAGACGGACTCAATGAGTACATGAATAACATCAGCGCTAGCATTGGAGAATTTCTCACCATATTTTTGAATGACTTTTCCTTGATTGTTTAAGACAACGATATCTTGATCAATTACGGATTGTCCTTGAAAGCGTACAATGGGTCTTGAAATTTTATTTAATAATTTTGCCCCAAACTTATAAGTCAAATCTGTCCATACCCAAGTCTCAAATTCTGAAACAGGAATAGATTGACTCGTGATCCAGAATTCTTTTTTATCAATGATATATTTAACACAAGTCGTATTTGGCATATGGTAGGTATCAATATGAATGATAGGCACTTTATTTGGATTTAAAAACCATGAAAACCAACCTAAGTTTGAAGTTTCACCCAAATATTCAATTATGACTCTGCCATCTTCACGAGTGACTTTTGTTTTAATTTCTTCATCAAGTGAATCCCTAAAAATTTTATCATGAACAAATACTGTATGAGGAACATCTATATAATTTTCAGCGCAATTTATAACGGTATTTTCAAATTTATTAAAGAGTCTTACTGTCTCATATCCAGTAGACTTGTAATGGGGCATCGAAAAAGGCTTTAACGGGGCCAACTCTGATTGTTCAAGCTGGACATAAATAAAATCATCCTGCTCGAGAGTTTTAAAAGCTTTAGCACAGCGACTACCAAGCTTTTTATTAGATTGTGGTCCCTCTGATGGAATACCAACTAATTTTCCATCCCCTTGAAAAATCCAGCCATGGTAAGAGCACTGAAGTTTACCGTCTTTAACCCATCCCTTAGAAAGCTGAGAGTTTCTATGAATACATCGATCTTCAAAAGCCCTTGGTTGATTATTTTCATCTCTAAATAAGACAATCCACTCTCCAAGTATCTTTCTGGCCATGGTTTCATTTGGCTTTAACTCGCGAGACTCACAAGCAATATACCAAAAATTTTTAAATCCCAGCTCACTCATTTCATTTACCTATGTATTCGATTGAAATATCACCGGAGCATTTTAGCTGGCAGGCAAGCCTGGGATGAGATTGGTCGTCCGCCATAATTTCTAAAAGTTCTAATTCATCATCTGAGGCAGGAGTTAAATGTTCATGTCCTCTTAGGATATTAACTAAACAGGTCCCACATATGCCAGTTCTGCATCCAAAAAGAATAGGGGAGTGAGTGGCATCCAGTTGTTTACTTAAATTGATGCCCATTTCTAATTCGATGGTTTCATTATCTTTAGTCTCTAATTGGAAGGTCTTAGGCATAAATTTTTCTTTTAAAAGAATTAAGAGCTTTTTTATTAGACTTCAGATGAGATTCAATAGAAGTAGATCGCATTTTACCTCCGTCTTTAGCCGCATCATTTAAATAATCAATCTCTTGCAAATAGTTCTTATAGCTCTCCAGTGCTATTTGATGAGTTTTAAAACTCTCATTCATACCTTGGTTTTCCTGGCAAAAACATAATTCCATCATATGAATTGCATCTTGGTGATTTAATTTGAATATTCTTGAGCGAAGGACTTTATAAATCGCATTGAAAGTTGCGGGCTCATACCAAAAAATACCATTTACCGTACTCGTAAAATGAGAATGATCTTTTAAAGTCCCCTCAATACCCATCGTAGCAATTCTTTTTTCAAAAGCAGTAGGTTTTTTTAGCATTTTTAAAAGGTCAGTTCCAATAATATTTGAGCTATTAAAATGGTAAGACTCATCCATAAAATGATAATAACTTATTTTGCTAGGTATAGGAGCATTTTCTTTATCATCAGCCTGCTCATAAAACTCACTTAATTGATGTTGAACTATTTTCCCATTAAGCGTTCTCAATCCTCTTACAGATAAGTATTGGCAGGCAATGAAAGCATTGCTTGAACTTAAGAGTCCATAGCTTTGCAATTGAAAGCGTTTCCAAAGTCTTTTAAAGAAATTTGTATTTTGAAAAATCATAGTTTCTGAAAAATATGGTCTCATGGGATAAGTAAAAATACGTTTTCCAAAAACTTCTTTTTCGACTTCTTCAGATACGATTTTAAAGGCTTCAATATGAGCTCTTTCTTGCATAGATTCAAAATCTAATGTTTCACAAACCAGTCTAAAGTCCTCTATTCCATAGAGTCCGGCAGCGGCAGTTTGATTAAAATAAATTGTCGCAATTTCAGCAGAGATGATTTGTGAATAGTACCCAACCCAATAAAGTTGGTTAAGAAGCACCCTCTCTGATTTACTTGCTTGATCCCACAAGGGTGTCCCGTAAAGTAATGAAAATTTCTCTGGATTCCAGAACTCATCTTTACAGTCTGAGTATTTAAAATCACTTCCCGCCTGATCTAATAATTCAGTATGATCTTGGTGTTTATTTTTTTTGAAATTGAACTTCAAGCGCTTAAAAGTTTTAGCATCGTCTTTAAGGCTAATATCAAGTCTTTGGGCCAATTCTCGTTGCATAAATTAAGTTCCTACCTGCCCGGTAAGTGTATCTAGATTTGTTCCTAGATTCAATAGGTTAGGGTCTAAATTACATTATATGGGGTCACATATATCTTCGATATCCTCAAAACATGTATGTGCCTTGAATTTACTGCTATATAGCCGATAAATATCATGTGAAATATGCGTTATTCTTAATACTTACGTTACAGTTAAGTTTTGACACTTTGTCCAGTCCTGGTCAATGTGTCTTCAATTTACCTTCGCGATCAGTAACTCCCACTGGAAGAATTATCACGACACAAACTCAAAGCCAGGGATTTGTCGAGGATTTCGGCAATCCTCTTGAAACTATTCAAGACACAGCTGGTTCACTTTACTGGGGTAGCTGTAAAGATGAAGCCAGTGTTCCTGTGACAAATGCCAGAGAATTATTTGAAATTAATTGCTCAGGGCTTAGAGGAAATGGTTATTCAAACCAAGCCTTTAATAGTTTAGAGAGGCTTAATCAATATTCAACAGAATATCTCGATCAAACTACTGAGGAGCTTGTCTTTATGCAAGCAGCTCAAAATGTTCATAAACTAGGTAAATGTCAAAAAGGTCTTTTTGATGATTATTTTTCTCCTGATTCCGAGCAAAAACAAAATATGCTTGAAACCGCTTACGAAAGATTTCAAAGAATAAAACAAAATGTCAGAAATGAAATAAGCTCTAGAGCATCCGATGAAGTTTCAAGGTCTGAAAGACAAAGATTTTCAAGCTGTACCAATGATAGCTGTGCCGGAAGATATAGCGAAGAGTCTTTTGAAGCGATCTCTGAAGAAGAAAATGTGGAGGCTCGCTTAACAGAATCGGATGAGAATTTAAATCTGCTAATATCAAGTATACCGATGGGAAATAGAAAGAGTATGAAAGAAGCGCTCTTGTCTCTTTATAGAGTGAAGCCTAACGCCTCTCAAGCTGAGTTTGAAGCCGTTTTTAATCATCAAATGCGACAACTTCGTGAAGAAGCTAATTCTACAGTGGAAACAATGGATGCTATTCATGTTCAGTCCGGACCTGATTCCGAACACTATTGTGTTGATTCACATCTAAAAAGACAACTTTACCGTTCAGGTCAAATCGAAGTTACGCTTCAAAGATTAGATATTGGTGAGTACGGAAGTAATTTTAGTTGTCGGATGGGAAGAAGATATGGGTATGCAGGAGAGATAATAACTGAACTTGCACTCATACCTACCTATTTTTTTGGCTATGGATTAGCTCGTCTAGCTACAAGAGCGGGCGTATCAGGGCTTAGTGCTCGTGGAGCAAGAGCTCTTAATATGAGTTCACGACTGGGGATGCTAGGAATTCAGTCTGCTGATATGGCACTTCTTGCGAACAGTGCAGCCAACGCCTGTTTTACAGATGACTTTATGGTAGGGCTCCAGGGCAAAGAGTGCTCGCCACAATCTGAGATGGCGCTGGCCATGCATGAAGCTGAACTATCAAATTGTTTAATCAATGTTGCTTTTTTTGGGGTCAGTAATCTAACAGCTGTTTCAAGAATGCGAAGAGGAAATAATCAAATCCAAGAGGACTTTCCCGTAAAAGTCGAGCCTGTACCTGTTGAGCGAACTATAGCAGAGACGACGCCACTAGCCGCTAGTGGAAAAAGAACACCAGTCAACACCAATCCTAACCCAGTAAGATCTGATATTTCTGAAACACAAGTCGTTAATGATGTAATGGATAATATAATCCTCATGCGAGTTAAAGGTATCGAATACGAGCCAACAAGTCTTCCTGGAGTTTTGTCTCATAACGTGGCCAATGGCACCCAGTCTGTTACCAACAATGGCGAAAGAGCAGGTAGAGTTTATAGAGTCACAGGCCTTCCTGCCTCCGGTAATAGACGAGGACCCAATATTAATGCCTATGAACATCCAGATCTGGCAGTTTATGTTGAAAGACTTAGAGAAATGGGTGTTGAACTTGTCATAGATTCAACGACACAAGCTGCGGGAATGGGTGCATACTTCTGGAGGCGAAGTGATAATGTTAAAATACTTTCACTTCCACCTCATTCGACTTGGCGAACTTTTTTACATGAATTTCAACATGCTGAGTTTGATAATTTAGTCATGCCCTTTTTTGACAGAATGAAAGCTGTAAGAGCTAGTGGTACAAACCTAGCAGAAGCAGCAAGGCCTGACTGGGTACAAAGGGTGGGAGTCGAGCGGTTAAACAGAATTCAAGAACTAATGGATCAAGGTATGCCAGTTAGGGGAATAAATGAAACCTTATCAGTTGAAGTAGAATTAGCGGCTTTAGGACTTAGAAGATACCTTCCCAACCAAGGATCTCGCACAAGTGCCTATGCGTATCGCCATCAGATTACAGCTCTAGAACAGATTCCAGAGGCATCTAGAACTTCTGCTCAAGCAGAAGCCTTAACTCAAGCTCACCGAAATCTTGAAGCAGCTTTGAGACGACAAAGACTCGAAAGACAAATTGTCACAGCGGCTGGCTCAAGGGCTACAGGGGCAATCCTGTTGGGAAGTGCAATAGGGGGATCTGCACTAGAAGCTGCGGACACTTACTTAGATATCGATAGCTTCTACCAAATCCTCTTTGATGAAGATAATAAGCCGGTCATGGGACAGACATTTGAAGGGGAGTGGTTCAATTTTTTAGATAATTGATCAGTAAATATTTCAAAATTTCCCCTATTTTTTCTCAGCATGCTACAAAGCACTCGCCAAGGATAAACCAAATATTTATATCACCTTCAAATGAGAAGGCTTAGGAAGTTATTAGGTTTAGCTATGAAAAAATCATTAATTATCGCTCTTGTTTTTATTTCTTTTAGTAGTTTTGCATCCCAGTTAAGCTGTCAGGTTAACCAATATGGTATAGGTGTTAAAGAGACTATAGAGATCAATTTAAATCAGCACTTCTATAACGAATCAGGAGTTAAAAGCATAATTATTTCCAATATTGAAGGCCACGAATATACTATTCAAACAAGTATTGCTTCACCCAGTGAATTCACTGTTTCCGTTCAAGATATGAATAAAAGAGCTATCGAAGTCACAACAACTGCACCAGCTTTTGAGCCGACACTTATTCACACCAACAATAAAGTTTCTATTTCTTGTATTAACTAGTTACCTATTTGCTACCAGCAATGTAAGTATCTGAAATTTCTATAGAATTATTTTAGGTTTATTAAGAAAAAAATCTTAGTTTTGTATTATAATAGTCATATGAAAAGACTTATATTTTGGCTAATCACTTTGATGACTTTGTCTTTGAATTTTGCGGCATTTGCCTATGATTCAAATATTACTGTAGGACCCAGGGCAAATTTAGTAGAAAAAGGCAGTACCACTGACTTTATTAGTGATGATGGCAATTGCTATACAGTTACTAGAGACAGCAGTGGCGAGGATGCTTCCCAATTTGTTCCGCTAAAAACAACTAACGAGGAAAGCATCAATAAAGGACCTTCCAGGCCAGGTGATGTCACTATCACTATGTGCTCAACTGCAGCTGGTTCAGGAGCCGGAGATTGTACCTGTAGTTTTCAATGCTATTCAGGTGCCGGAGACACGCGAACATGTACCGGCTCAGCACAGGGCGGGATACAAACGGGGTACACATTCAGAGCCAATAGTGAGCAGGCTTGTTTGCAAGTTCAATCAGCTTGTAGAACATATTCGAGTTTTGCCAATTTTCCACCTTCATGTACATCGGCAGTAATGATGTCATCTTGCGGCTTTGTGGCTGACTGATTTGTGCAATAATTCACGATAATGTTTCTTATCGTGCAGTGCATTATATAGCGAAAATTGTCTATAAATCTATTTTACTCAGCTCCATTTTCAATTCTCACTCGATATGAATCATACTCAAGTGTAATTCCAAGCTCTACCTCATCAGTCGAGCGACTATCAGGGTATCTTGCATAAAAGTTAAAATAATCTAAGTTAACTCCCTTTACTCCATTTTTCCCCAGGCATAATGAGCTTAGGTTAATTTTATATGAATTACTTATGATTCCATCTTGGATTTCATGATAAAATTCTAGGTCTGCACAGCCTGTTACTCGTTCAATAAGTTCAGATATTCTACGAGTGCCATTCTCAATGCCACCTGGCATTCTTTCAAGGGAATAATGCGCGCGACCATTCAGTTCGTAATTATGTGTTACTCCATCCCAAACTGCATGTACATTGGTTGCAAAGTTTATTAAAAGAACAATAGTAAATATCTTCACAAATTTCTCCTTACACAATTATGATAACTTAAATAGGTTTTATACGGTTATCATAAGACTCTTAGGAGTTGTGTTCAACGTTGATACGTAAAGTTTTTAAGGGGTGTTATAATTCTAACAGGCTTAATGGGCTACGATTTAAGCTAACTACGAGGTTGTAAACAAGCCCCGAAATAACCAGGTCCCATATCTAATCTTCCTTCAAACTCAATCGGTGACATATTAGGAAGACCAGGCAATTCTCTTTCACTAGGAAGCATTTCGCTTAATTGTTTATTTATAGTTCTACGAACCATTCCGCTTAGTATACTCCGGTCCCTTAAGGCGAAACGCTCTGTCCCCGGAGTAACTGTCCAATCGTTTTCACCGTCCGTCAAACAAAGCTGATTATTTGAACAAACATCTGGCGTGTAAGAGATTGAGAAATTTAAGTCACCACCAATTCGGCCGAGTCCTAAAATTTGAGCCCCTCTATAGCAACCTCGGGTATTTAAAATGATATTATAACCACCCGTTTGAGAATTATATTCCAATTGTGGAGCACCATCGAGATAACAGCTCATTCCATCTTCTTTTTCTTCCATTCTCATAAGACAACCAGTTGCATTTGGACGCCCACGTCTCAAGGGAGGATTACCTAATTGGAACTCCCCTCTTCCGCTATGACAAAGTCTTCCACTTTCAAACATATTATCAAAAAGTCTATTAACCTCATCCAAGTCTATATAAGCCTGAATCGGACAATTATTCATCGATCGATTAGAATGAGGTGAAGGATTTAATTCGTCACATATATCAGGCGCAGCCACACTCAAAGAAGGTGTGAGATTATCTGCTCCTAGATTACCAAGTAATTGAATCCCACTTTGAAGTCCCATGCGTGTTTGATTATTTGAAATTTGAGAGATTAAAGGGGCAATTTGAGAATTATAACGCCTTGACTCTCCTGCTTCTTGCATTCTCTCTCTAAAACCCTCAAGTCTTTCTCTTAGAGATTCAGACGTTATATTTTCATATAATTCAAATTGTTCTGAAAGTCTTTCTATCGCCCTTCGGATACTAGGAATCTCGCGATAGCTTAGTGAATCACCCCCGAAAGGATATACATCTTCTTTGAAACAAGGACTATCACCAGGAATTCTTACTTCTTGCTCTTTCATAATGGCACAGTCAAGTAGATCAACATACTTCCCTACCATCATATTAGAAATACCAAGTTCTGAGATGAATGAATTTGAAGCCGTATCAATATCGACTGAACTTCCAGATGCCGGCCTAAAAGGCTCAAGCCCAAGCTGAATCCAAGACTCAGTCGTTGTACCTAAAACATCTTCAATTGCAGCTTCTATAGTCGGTCTAAAATGTCTCAATAATGTAGGTAAAACCATAGTCTGCAAAGTAGCAATCACATCATCTGGATAACCTTCTAAGCCTATGACCTCGGCGCCTTCGGAAGTTTGATTGATCATTGCATTTGAAACAAATTCCTCTCCGTTTCTTCTTTCAACAGTAAAATCAGTTATGAGTTCAGGCGAATTTAAATCGATAGTTGCTGATACACAAATTTGTCTAGGAGAATTTAGTTCTACAACTAAATTCGTCAGACCAATATTGTCGAAATCGACAGATTCAATTGGTTCAAACTCAATTTGGACTCCGGTTTCAACTCTCATGCGATTAACGTTTAAGCAAGTTCTTAAAACATTGCCTGATAATGATTGAGTTCCCTCGACAATCGAAAGATCAATATCTTTAACCGCTACGGGTTCATAATGCATTAAGGTTGGCATCCCCATAGCATCACTAGGTCTACAGTCTGCGATATCTGCCACTAAAAAAGTACAAGGAAATCTCGTACAGACTTCCGCTTTTACATCAGCAGAGATCTCAGGATCAGAACAAAATTTAGGATTATGACAATCAACATTAGCAAATTTTGGATCACCTTGTTCTTTTTCAGCTTCACATAAGGCTAAGTTATGAGGAAATCCAATAGGCTCTTCGATAGGGTAATCTCTTAAAAAATTACTCATAAAACTAGGTGAGCGTAGTAATCCATCAACTGCAGGAGCAATAGTATTGTTTAAAAAATCAGGTGAATCAAAAGTTTCATTTAGACTAGTTGTAGAAGCTTCGACCCTTAGGAGACGAGACTGACAATTAACACCAGGAATACAGTCTACTTGCTGAGCAAATACACTATTGAAAATAGAATAAAGAAAAAGAATTAAAACGACTTTCACTCTTCTACTCCCCTCGTTAATTCCATGCATACGCCAAAATACTCTGGGCCTTTATCTATTTGTCCGGTAGGCCTTATGGTAAAACCTCTTAAGGTTGGGATGGTTGAAGACATAGGGACTCTAATACTTGAGTTCACTGCATTTGCGATTGATTCTTCAAGTTGGCCTCGGATTTCACCTGGCACATCTACATCAAAAAGAAGTCCTAAAAGGCCTGAAGATCTAAGTCCTCCCGCTTCTGTACCTTCCACGATAGTATAGTCTACATCAACATCCTCAAGACAGAAGTCTCCACCATGACAAATAGTGGGATTACCTGTAGCGACCACATCAAAATCCATACCAAACCATGTTCCTGGAGCTTCTAAACCGAGGAAACTTTCGTTTGGCCTATGACAATGTTCCATATCAACACTAACTTTATAATTACCTGCCCTCGAGTCAAACTCAATCCGAGGAGCAGACTCTAAGTAACAACCTAATCTATTTTCTAAATACAAATAGCAACCATCATTACCGACAGGTCTATTTCCATTTTCACGATCTCTAACAACCCATCTATTATCTCTAAGCTCAGGAATAAATCTCCCCGCTCCTCTAGTACAAAGCTCACCCGTCTGCCACATATGATCTAGGAGATTATTCATTTCTCCCAAATCTGAGTAAATTTGAATGGGACAGCCCTCCATACTTCTTCCAGTAAAAGAAGAGGGATTTAATGTGTCACAACCTCCCGCCATAGCAGCGCCAACACTTAGCCCATCACCACTCAGAACTCTTTGGATTTCAACAAAATCCTCAACAGTTGTTGCTGCTTGGTTCATATTTAAATTAGCAATGACCTCATCGATATCTGCAATATCTCGAGCATTTCTTCGCTGCAGTCCTTCGGGCAAACTATTTCTAACAGCATCAGACATTCGCTCCATCGTTTCGGGGTCATTAGTCCCATTTACTGTTCTCGCTCGGATAAGATCTTTAAGTCCCTCTAATCTTCTTTCTAAATAAGGTGAAGTTAGATTTTGCTCCCTCACTGCTCTAGCGATATCAGGCATAACAAAAACCATCCGCTCCCATCTTTTTATGTAATTTCTTCTCTGTTCAGCATCGAACCCTTCTGTTCGCCAGCCTTCGTCTGGATGTCTTCGCATACAAGGATGATGATCGGGAACGACACCCTCACCTTCCATTATTAGTGCACACTCCAACATATCCATCTCTCTTCTCATATCAAGATTAGCACCTGCGATATCTGAGAGAACTTCGTTTCTATGAACGAAATAGGATTGACCAATTGGAGGAGCTAGCGTTTGAACTTTCTTGGTAATTTCCTCTTCAAAAACACTCGCTAGGGCATCTTTTATCGAACCCTCAACTGATAATTGAACCGGCCTTACCAGTCTAGGAAGTGCTGAACGTACTCTTTCAAATGACCCTTCAGGATAACCTTCTAGTCCACTAAGCTCCACATTACGCGCACCATTTTGTAGCATGGGTATAGAAATAAAATGCTCAACTTCTGAGATAATTTGAAGGTTTGAAATCGGAGTTGGACTTGCTATGTTATAATCGGCACGAACACAGATATTTCTAGGTTCGTCTAATTCTGCAGCGATTTTTGAAAGATTAAATATATTTCCAGGAAGATCAGTGCCTTCAGTATCTAAGGTAATTTCAAGACTTGTACTTACCGCTAAATCTGTCACAGTAAAACACATCTCTAAATCAGTTTCTGAAACATTTAAACTAGTTGGGTTAAATTCTGCTCTTTCAACCACGACATCATCAGGTTTTAAATTCGTTGGGAAAATAGCTTTTACATCATTACAAGCACCCGCCAAAAGAGGGCCTTCCAATATAGTACATGGAAAGTTAAAACAAATTCGATTTTTTACTCTATCAGGAAGCTGTGGTTGGCTACATAAATTTGGCTCTCTACAATCAATACCTGCAAAATCAGGATCTCCCTCTTCTTGCTCTCTTAAACATGCAGTTAATAAAGGTGGAAATCCTAGGTTTGGTATTGGGAAACTTCCAATAATATTATTCTTAAGCTCTGGAGAACTTGCCAGCTCCTGCATAAGAGGAAGGAGTAATGAAGAGCTATTTCCTCCTAGCACATTTGGAGAGAGGGTCACTTGTAATAGCTGACTTTGACACCTAGAGTCCCCTATACAGTTTTGGGCACTAGATTTATCAATAAAAAGAATCACGAATAAAATCGTGCATGCGAATTCCCATTTCATTTAATTTTTATCGGACGACTTGGATAAAAAGTTTACTTAAATTATCAACTAAACAATCTAAGTGATTGAAAGTATTGAGAAATTTATTTTTTTGTACTCTGATTGAGGGAGACTATCTAACATAGCCTCCCCTTTATAATTTGAGATTTATTTACAGCTTACTGTGCTATATCCAGCAGTTTTAGTGACTCCAAGGATAGCATCTGTATTAATATCTCCTGCAATAGCGGTATCAACTCTTCCATCAAGTTCCACTACAAAGGTATTTCCATTAAGAAGTCCTAATTCATACTCGATAGTATCATTATCTGTTATAAGACCTCTATCGCTTCTCATAATTAACATACTAGCTGGCGCTGAACCTACGGCGTAATCAACAACTAATGATCCACCCTCTGTAATTTGAGCACTAAGAATATGGCATTGCCCTTGTGCACGAGAAAGTTCAACAGTTCTTGGTGCTGTAAGGTCAGCGAAGACTTGGCCGCAAGCCAAACAGAGCAAAGAAGCAAAAATAAGCTTTTTCATAAATCCTCCAGGATATCGTCTTGGTTTGGCGGTATCATAGCGACAAATTGGACTCAATGCATCATGCAATGTATTTATTACTTACTGGGCAGTATATAGGCTCGACTTTATGATTGTGATAACAAAAAAACCCCCGAAAATCGGGGGTTTAATATTCACTTAATATAATTTTTTATTTACTCCATAGGTAATTCGAAACCTGCATCAGTGAGATCTTCTAAAGATTCCATTGCCTGAAGAAGCATAACGACTTTAGGTGTTACAAGATTTCTCACATCAGGACCTGCATTTACCAAGGTATCAAGTTCAGCTTGCCATGCAGAACTGTTCCAAGCATCTAAGAAGTCAAAGATCTCTCTTTGAGCACGCATATCTCCAGATCTTGAAGAATCTACCTTAGCTTTCAATTGAGCACTAATAGTCAAAAGTTGAGAGTAAACTGAAACATCTGCCCCAATAGACATTTTAATTCCACCAAGTTCTTGCAGCTCTAACCTAACAACTTCTAAAAGAGTTGAGGAAGCTCTAGAGACTTGACCACTAAGACTTCTGCCCCAGCCATAAGACTCTTTTAATTGAGCAACTAACGTCCTCATAGCTCGGATTGAATATTGAAGTCGTTCGATATCATCATAGTCGGTTAATAACTCATCAAGGATTGAGCCAAAAGCCACAATCATTCGAGAGTTTTCTTGAACCTTCCAATGGACGATTCCATAAACTGGCTGATCATCATCGTCGAGCTCGGAAAGAATATCTATGCCATCTGTCAAAACACTTTTAAAACGAACTAAATGCCCTCTATGTGACCTTGCAATTTGTGATTCAAAGTCGTTTAAGTTTCTTAATACTCCTGAGTAGGCAAATCTTAGTGAATTTGAAGCGGCACTTAAATTATCAACGATATAAGTAGGAATCCCTGTATTTATATCAACGCTAATAAGCTCTGGGTTATCTTCACTATTACCATCAATCGTTATTTCATGAGTATTCTCAGGCAATCCTAAATAACCTTGTGATGCTGAAGTTGCAGCGTATGTTGTACCACGTCTGTGAGTAAGTATTGCTCCATTATCAATTCCCAACATGGGAGCTGAAGTTTTTATTGTCATATCTTCATACCCATCGCAGGCGATCATATTGGCATCTGTTCTAATACTACTCCCACTACAAGTGATTTCAACAGTGAAACTACCTTGATAAATACAAGATCTTCCACTTCTGTTTGCTTGACAGTAAGATGCAATATTTATTCTTAATCTATCTTCAAATTCGGTTTCATATTGAGAATTCGCAAAGGCTGATTGGCTGAATACACCTACCGCAAATAAACCGATAGCTAAATTTTTAAATAAACTCTTCATTTTTTACTCCAACTCTTCTTTTAAAAATTCAATTGTCTCATCAAGGTCTCGCTCTCTAACATCAGTATGCTCAAGAATATCTTCTTTGATAGAGAGTAGATCTGAAATAATATACTCGTACTGAGTTAGATCAAGGCGATGAAACATATAGTCTTCATTATCTCTAATGATTTTTGCCATCTCTAAAGCTTTTAGGGACTTAATCAAACTTCTAATATTTCTTTCATTCTCTGAAGCTCGCTCACTCATAGCTATTCGCTTAAGTGGTCTTAGAACTGATCCGTATAGTGGGTCGATATTTAGTGAATCACTTACTAGCGACTGATCAATATCATCTATCAAGGTCATTACCTCTGCTCCCCAAGAAGTATCTAGAGCTCTTTGCCTATTATAGCGTGTTCTAGGCGCAGACTCTTCAATGGGAGAGAAAATTTTAAAATCAAAAATTCTTGAACATGTGCTTTCAAAAGTTAATCTAATTTCCTGAACATGTCTTCTTACCCTAAAAGTATAATCTGGATCATAACCTGGAACTCCAATTCTTTGAACCTTTACACCGTCGGCCCAGACATGAATCCATCCTGAGTTTCTTATTCCTTCAGCTGCAATAAAAATTCGTTCAATATATTTACCTTCTACATTTTTCACCACTTGATTGCGGGGACAGAATCTTCCGGTGTCACCTTGAATAACTTCTGCTTTTACTGTCGGTGCTAGAGCTACCAGTCCTAAAATCATTGTTGTCATTATCTTTTTCATTTTTATATTCTCCAATTAATTAAATTCTACTCGATATCAAAGTCGTATTTTTCACTGATGTCTTCCATAATGGTAAGAAGGTCAATAGACACCATATCCAGGTGTTGATCCATTACCATTAGAGTTCTTTCAAATAGTGGCTCAGCAGCTTTGATAGACTCAGCAAGTTCTCTAGCTTTTCTATATGTACGAATAGATTCAGCATCTCTAGCGTCATCTGAAGCTTGGGTTCTGATAGCAAGTCTTCTCATTGGTTGAATATAGGTAATATATTCGTCTTCTGTTATAAGACCTTTATCTCTCATTAAATAATAGAGCTCATATACACTATCAATAACGTGTTTGCCCCAATCGTCTAGGCTATAATCTGACCTAGCAGATCGTGGTAATCTTACATAAGAATTGTAAACCTTTGGAGTTGTAAAAATTTGAAAATCTCGTATAGCCACTCTGGAATTAGCTCGTGCCACGATTTCAATTTTTTGAACATTACCTCTCACAACGACTGGATAGTCGGGATCAAAACCAGGAACACCTAAAGTAGAAATTAACTCTCCATCTGCATAAACATCAGCGAAAGAGAATCTTCTTTGTCTACCTTCAGCAAAGATCATCAGGTCTTCTACATATTGAGGTCTTAAGAAGTTAACTTCTATCCTTTCATTTGAGTCAAGAGTTCTAATAAAAGTTCTTGCAGGTTGACCGTTAAAACCATCTTTTAGATCGATATCGGCGTAGGCTGATAGCATACTTCCAAATATCATTGTAATTGCAAATAATTTTTTCATATATATCTCCGTATTATTTATTAACTGAACAGGCTTGGTAGGCTTCTTCTAATGTTTTAGATTGATCTAATTGAGATTTAATACAGTCTACTGAAGTCAAAGTTTGTGCACCTTCGGTAGCATAAGCAGATAACGATATTAAACAAAATAGAAAAATGATTCTCTTCATAGGCCCTCCTCGAATAGGTCTTTTTTGAAATTTTACTGCCTAAAAAAAATAACATTTAACTGAGGTGATTTCTTTGGATCCAAGGGATTAGAGAATTTTCTACATGTAAAAACTATAGACAAACTACTGTAAAATCAATTACTTAAAGTTTTTAGGTGTCCCTATAATTTCTTCACACACAGGGCCATTTAGTTTTTATATTGCTAGTTAACTCAAGCTTTGCCTAACTTGGAAAAACGATTAAAGGGGAAAATATGAAAAAACTTCTGATCATGAGCTTAGTTCTAAGTACGTCCGTATTTGCACAAAGAGGCGTTATCACCTCAGAACAATTATCTGAGACTGAAATTAATAATTTAAAAGGGACCTATTCCAATATTAAAGGCTTCGATATCATCGTCGATATAGAGAAACCTTCAGGACAAATAGATCTTTTTGAACCAACGAAATACGAAGTTTCTATTGAGTTAGATGATTACAGAGCAAACGATAGAGTCTATTTATCCACGGGGTCTCCTCGAATTAATATAAAACAAGACGGTACTATCATTATGGGGCTTGCCCAAGATGACTGCGATAACCCAGGTTGTGACAATACTTACACGACAATGACTTTTAATAAAAAGAGAAGTGGAAGATATAACCTTGCAGTTGAGGTTGAGATTGAACAATATATTGATCCAGGTGATGGCTACGAAGAGGACGAGTTAACGGACGCTCTTTGTCGAGATTATCTAGGCGATATATGGGTGAGAGATGCCTCGTATGAAGGTTATGGACTGTGTACTGCAAACGCCGTCTATTATATGAGAAAAAACTAATCACTTGTTTAAATGTTCGATTCTAGAAATGCTTGGATGCTCAAGTAGCGCTTCACATTGAGTAGGCTCAATTTTTGGGAGTGAATGATAAAGAGTTGGATTTAAATTTCCGCTCTCATCTCTTTGGTATTGAACTGTATCATTGGCACCTCCTGGTGCCATAAGAAACTCAGATTCACAACTGTCTCCATAGTCTGGACAATAATGATCGATATAAATATCGTCCATATCAGGCTTTTGAGTTTCGAGTAGAATATGGCCCAACTCATGAGCTAGTAAGGCATCGTGAGACCTAAAAGTTATCAGAGGATTTATTGCTCTTCTTGCCATTTCTCTTCTATTTTTTTGCTCATCAGAGACGGCTTTCATCGCCATAAACAGAGAATTTCTTGAAAGTTTTGAAGGCTCAATATGGGATGGAGAGTAGTCTATCGCTCTAAAAAGCCAATCTTGAATATGTCCAATATAGGCCTTACCAAAATTAAATGGAGCACGCCCCTCAGCTCTTGTACGGTCATTTTTTGAAATATAATCAAAAAGATGAATGTCGATTCTTCCTGGTTTATGACTTTGCATAAAAGGATAAAAGAAATCATAGTAATTTTGCGTTAAGTGAAAGGGAATCTCACGTATAATGGTCATATCCTCGTGCGTTTGAGTCGCAGGTCTTTTCAGTGTCTCATCAACTGTAATTTTTAGATTCAGCTGAGGACATTGTGAGAAGATCACCTCGGCAGTTTGAAGCATTCTATTGAGTTTCTGTGGTTTATGAAAACCATAATCAATCATCCGCAACTTTAGCTCATGAGTGAAAGAACTTGGATCCACAGGTCTTTGAAACGGATCTTCAACCTGCCAGCCAGCAAGTGAGTAGCTTGAATAAAGTAGTGTAAAAATAAATCCTAAACGCATCGTGCTGCGATGTATCATTTTCCATTTTTACTTTCAATAGGTTCAGTCAAAAATTGTAAATCCTACTCAAACTAAGATCCTAAATATTTAATATTTAATAAAACCTACTCTTTTCTAGCAACCTCCATTTCACTATAATAGTAGAGTGAATAGAAAGATAAACGCCTCAAAAGACATGGAGGAGTCAAAGCACTTCTGCATACTTCCCTGGATACATTCTCATATTCTGCCAGACTCAACAGTTCTACCCTGTTGTGTATCAGACTTTTCTGAACCATATGGATATTTAAATGAAAAATCCATGACTGAGATCTGGAACGATCAAAAATTCAATAATATGCGCTTAAAAATGCTGGAAGATAAGCCAGTTAAAAGCTGTAAAAACTGCTATCAACTTGAAGCAGGAGATATGTATTCGATGAGACGCCGTATGAATCGACTCTTTTCTCATCATATCTCAGACCTCGATAAAACCAAAGCCGACGGAAGCTTTTCAGAGATTAAGATGCGCTATCTCGATATAAGGTTCTCAAATCTATGTAATTTTAAATGTCGTGGTTGTTCTCCATTTTGCTCTAGCCAGTGGTTTGACGACTATCAAAGTCTTTGGGGTGAAAATATCAACTCAAAAAAACTTGTAAGTCTGAAGATGATCAAAGATAAAAACCTTACCGAATTAAATCAATTCCTAGAAACTCTCGAAATTGCTTATTTTGCAGGAGGGGAACCCCTCATGATGGATGAGCATTATTACTGTCTTCAAAAGCTTATTGAATTAAAAAAAGATATTCCTCTCCACTACAATTCAAATCTCTCCGTTCTAAAATTTAAGAAGTATGACCTATTAGAATTATGGAAAAACTTCTCTTATATAGACCTTAATATTTCTCTCGATGATATCGAGCAACGAGGTGAATATTTCAGACACGGACTTGATTGGGAGAAATTTAAAAAAAGTATTAAAAAAATTAAAGACGAACTTCCCCATGTTACTTTTCAAGTTACATGTACAATTAGCATATTCAACATACATCGAATCCCTGAAATTCATCAAGAAATGATGAAGATGGGAATCATTGGGGAAAATGGTTTTACACTAAATCCTTTGCAAGATCCGATTTATTATCGGACACAACTTTTGCCTTCCTCTGATAAGAAAAAGGTAGAAAAAAAACTGACTAAATACTCTCAATCATTAAATGAAAAGTATCCCGGTTTTAATTGGGAATTCTTACAGAGCTCCATTAACGGCGTTATTAATCTGATGAATCAAGCTGATCTAAGCCAGGAGCTATCAACCTTCAAAAAGACAACTTTGGAGTTAGACAAGCTTAGAGGAGAGTCTTTCAAAGAAGTTTTCCCAGAGCTTTCACATATTCTTGATAGCCGCTTTATGATATTTGTGCCCTTAAAAGATCAGGAAGCTAGAATTCAACCTCTCATGAGAGAACTTGAAAAAGAAATACTCTCTCATTGTGAGCTTATATTTTTTATAAATGAGTCGAGTCAAGATAGAACTAAACCTGTCCTTAACCTTGAACTCCCTCAATTAAAAACTGAACATAAGCTTCTTTCGTTAGACCAAGACAAAGGCAGAGGTTTTTCGTTTAAAATAGCTCTTGATTACGCAAGAGAGAATCATTTTGACTATATGCTCACCATCGAAGAGGGTTGGGAGGATTGTATAAATGAATTTAGCGAAATTGTAAGAAATAAGACTTTTTGCACCACAGACTTATTGATAGGTAGAAGAACCTCTCAAAGAAAGAATCTCGGTGGCCATATCGATAAAATAAGTAACCTTTTAACGGGATTTATTGGAAGGCGCACAGTCTATGAAACTAAAGGTGACGGTATGAATTTTGTGCGTATCATGCCTGAAGAAAATTCAAATGAAATTTTTAATATCCCCCCCCACTCTAACTACTTTTATTCTCTTTTGTTAAATTACCTAGCCACCAATAAGAAGATTGAATATACATCTATCGATAATGGATTAAATTATCGCACAAGGGTTAAGCTAAACAGCAAAAGATTACTCTTTATTCTTGCCAGTCTTCTTCAATACTCTTTTAAGAAATTACTTTCAAATTAGTTTAGATACTTTGAGACAGCGAATGTTTCACACCCGACTTTTTGAGCTAGATTCTCACCACCACTGTATAAATAAGCTAAATTATAGGCCATACCATCTAAAAAGACAGAATATCCATTTTTAGTTTTCATAACTTTATAGGACTCAACAAGTAATGGCTTTGGGTAAGAATCAAGACAGGCCTCGCAATAAAGGTCAAGAATAGTGTATTCGTAAATATCTGTTGTTTTAATTAGGTTGAATGCTTTAAGCGCCTGCTGTTTTGACAGATTTTGACAATTATTAATACTCGCATGGGAGGTGTTTAAAAATATCACCGCCAAGAATAAAGCTATTCTCATAATTCCTCTTATCTCGACTTCATACTTGCTGTTATTCCCTCATTCAATTTTTTTGAATTTTTTACATGGCACTGGTAGCTTGAGCAATGACAATCTTCAAAGTAAACAACCCATTAGATTGCCTTATAAGTTCGGAATTAAAAATTTTATACCTCTGCTGAATATAATCGTATTCTAAATCCTCTACCTGTTGCATTTCAATATCATTAATTGTGACTAAAAAGGCTTTATAAGCTTGATTTATACCATAGCTTTCGTAGTGATTTAAGTTTAGGGGTGTCTTTTGTACGTTCATTTCAGTTGACTTATTTATCTTCGTCCACAACTTTATATTCTGCTTCAACAGCATCATCGTGAGTCTGAGATCGACTTTGATGATCGACTTTATTAAACTTCGAAATATTTCTAAATAAAATTCTAAAGAGCCATACTAAGCCTACAACAAACAGGACCTTATAGATCATTCTTTATCCTCTGGTTCGGATTCATCTTTTTCAACTTCTGTATCATTGCCCTTTTCAGCCTCTTCTTTAGCCTTGGCTTCTGCCTCTGCAGCTTCAGCGGCAAGCCTTGCAGCCTCTTCTTCCTCTTGTTTCTTTTTTTGAACGTAGGCTTCCTTTTGAGCTAGAACCTCATCCGCATCAGCTTTTCTTTGAGCTTCTAAATCTCTAAAGAAGATTTCATTAACAAATCTTCTTAGTTCCTGTCTTTCTTCCTCGCCAACACCATGAATAATTCCATAGTATTCGCTTTGAGCTTTGGCGGACTCAGGAACGGGAGCTACTGTTATAAACACTGGTACTGTTAAACTTAATCTCAAAACAGTACCTATCGCTATTTCTTCATCACAATTGAAATATATGTCTTGTTCAGAACAGGCCAACATAACGATTTCACTTTCAATTTCCGCGTAACTAATATCTGCGGCTTTATCTATATAGACATCTCCCTCGTTCGGTTGAGGAAGATTGGGTGTTATTTTTTGTTTAAACATCTCAGCCATTTTCATCACAAGGTCAACATTAATACCATCTTGTACGGCCATTATATTTTGATAATTATAGATTTTCTGCATATGAGCTGAGTCATACTCACCAGTATTAAAAACGATAATTATTGGTTTAAAATCAGTTAGAACTTCATTTACTGTCTTGATAAGATGCTGAAACATACGGGAATCATTAAAAGTATGGGCAATGTCACTGTTCATTTCCATATCTTCTTTACTAATGACTTCCATATTATAAACAATCAATTGAGGCTTAATATTGGTTATTTCTTTTTTACAGTTCTCCATAAACGGCTGACAGCGATAGACAAATGAAAAAGAATCGGTTTGAGCCTGGTTATCGAAGAAGCTCCCCTCTTTATCTACAATATAGGCTTTCAGAAATTTAGGTCGTGAGTTATCAGAGTTATCTTTTAACCACTTACCTAAAAGTCTTTTTGAATTTTCTAAAGTTTCGGCCCTTTCTGCTTGAGCCTTATCAAAATCAGCTTTAGTCATATTGTCTGTTTGTTCAACTGGATCAGCATGAGCTAATTGCATAGCTTGAGTATACTTATAATTATAGTAAACATTTTCCTGAGTCTGATCCGCACACATGGTAAGCGTTGATTTAACAATCTCACTTCTGCTCCAAAAATTATTAATCCGTAACATCTGCTTTGGAGACATCTGGTAATTCGATTCAATTCGAATAAAGTTTGAATTAATCATAGAAACTTTAGCTGGATAATATGCCTTTACGTGGTCGTTCATCTGAGCTGTCGCAAATCCGTGCTCGGCTACTTTTTCAGGAAAAGAAAGTATATTAATATCATAAATAAGTGATTCAAATTCGGAGGACTTCACATGCATACAATCAACAGTTGTCATGATCCCTCTGAAAATATGAGTTTTCGCCTGCCTATATTCACATAAGCCAATGATCTTGATAGGTCTTAATTTATTCTGCCGTGCTATAACTCTTGCCAAGTGAAGAAACGCTTTATCATTTTTTGAGAAATCAATTAAGATATGCTTAGGTTTTTCTTCTCGCACTTTTAAAACAAAAGATTGAATCTCAGCTTCCTCTTGCGCGAAAACTTGCTCAAAAACACATTCGGTGGAGGTTACAATTTCCCGATATTTTTGCTCTAAGTTTCCAAAAAAAGTTTTATCTTCACCTATATAAAGTATCTTAGGAACAATACTCTCTGAGTTTTCACCCTCTTTTTTTTTAGATGAACTAGCGCCTTCCGTCATATGGCCATAAACTCCTTACTACTTTAGTATAACTTATTGTAAACAAAGAAAAAGAGATTAAAAACTTTTTAAGTAAGAAAGTCTTGCTTGGTAAAAGGATAACCATTTATATTGGTCGGGTTCATATTTAGACTTTAAAGTAAAGTAGTCGATTTGTTTATATAGAAAATCATCTTCTGTCTGTAGTGGTTCCCACTTTTTAAGAAATTTTAAACTATCAAAGTTCTTAGTGTAATCAACTGTAAGTTTAATAACTTCATAGTTTTTGCCCTGGTCGAAGAACCTATCAAAGCTTATACCCTTTACGCTTTTCCTTTCTAAATACTCCCAAACGACTTCGTGATGAGAATGAGGCGATAAAATAATTTCTATCCCTTCTAACCCAGTAGCTAGAATATTCGCTAAAATCTTTGTGGCCAAGTGCCCACCTATACCAGCAATAATAAAACAATCTCGGGGTTTTGATTCAAATTGATAATTTGAGGCATCTGCGCACAATGAATGCACGTTGCAGGGAATATCCGTAGCTTTAAGCTTTTCTATTATCGTTGGTACCTGATCTATTAAAAAGACTTCAGCAATCCTATCGGCACAGGCCAATCCGATTTTTCCATGATCACAACAAAGATCAAAAACTCTTAGGCGGTCAGGAGAAACTAAGTCTGATAGTTTTTTTATTCTCTTTGATAACACTTAGAGAAAATTATCATAACTTTGATTAAACTTCCTATCATTTTCTTCTGTGAAAAATTTCCGAACAAAGTATTGCCCTGAACGAATTGTTTCGATAAAGCTAAAACCTTCTAACCTATTAAGTGTTTGATGAAGAACATCTATAGTTATTTCTAAGGCCTCAGCAAATTCAGTATGAGAGATCATTGGTGTGATTCCATGCTTTTTATGGAGATTTGCACGACACCAAGTTGCACGATAGAGATACATTAAAACTAGAGTATCAACCCTATTAAGTTTATAACGAACTAATATCTCATCGAAAAAAAGATCAGGTATCTCTGCCAAGGATGCGATAGAGTCACTATTAGAAGCTTTTACCTTAGAATCTTTCTCATCAAGTTTTGAGTGATGAGAAGATAAAATCATTCGTAAATCTTCCATATCGCCCTCCTAGTATAGGTTACGGACGCTCACAATTTATCTCAAGTGAATTTTATTTAAGGGAATTTATTTCCGCTGCTAGTTCCTGATTTCTTTTATCAGCTGCTACCATTGCTTTTTCAAAAAACGACTGAAAGCTCTCATCTCGAAATACACGAATGGCCTCAATAGTAACTCCGCCTTTACTGGTAACTTTGCTTATCATTTCAGCAAGATCCTCATCGCTTTCACGCATAAGGGTTGAGCTTCCCACAAAAAGTTGATTAACAATTCGCCTTGATTGATCTTCTTCAATTCCTCTTTGGAGCATTAATTCATGAAGATATTGTGCAAATTGAAAAACATAGGCTGGACCGGAGCCTGAAAAGATTGTGAGACCATCTAGTTGCTCTTCTGTTACCACTTCTACCAATCCACAGGCTTCGAAGACTTCAACAACTCTTGCTTGCAAATCAAAACCAGTGGGAAAGTTCATCAAGAGAACCCCCTCACCAATTTTACTTGGTGTATTAGGCATAAGCCTAACTATATTTTCCGTCTTAAGTGAACCAACCAGCCGCTCTCTAGAAACTGCCGTTAAAAGTGATATTAAATTTCTGCCCTGAAACTTATCGCCATGATCTTTTACAAAACCATCCAAATGCTGAGGCTTCATACCTAGCATACTAATATCACAATCCAAAAGATCATCAACAGAATCTACCGCTCTGCCATTAACTGCTTGCGCCAGTTCTTGCGATTTTTCCTTTGTTGGATCAAAGATAACAAACTCAAGGTCAGGAAATTTAGTATGAATTCCCCGCACTAAGGCTTGTGCCATATTTCCACTACCAATAACTCCAAAATTTTTCATAATGTTAACTCCAAAGGTGCACCATGCCTCATTGTATTAATGGCAAATGAGCGCGTGTGTGTAAATGTATCGATTCCGTGATCCCAAGTGGCCCTAAAACCTGTGGTAAGTATTTTAACCAGACCGTTGTCTCCACCTTTTTGATAGATAAGCTCTTTAAGATCAGGATTTACAAATTTACCAGTGAAAATAACAAAGTGATAACGTTGTTTAGTGAGTAGAACCTTGAGACCTTTCTCGCTAACCTTTCCAAGAGAAAAGTTAAACTGAGAGATTCCTTTTAAATAACTAATCCTAGCAAACTCTTGCCATTTGGCATAGGCTTCCTCATTAGTAGCTAAAACGGTAAGTCCGTTACCTACGATGAGGTTTATAAGGATATCTAGCACTGCCTGAATCTCTAGGTTGTCTTTATCATCAATCAGAAATCCCTGACCTATTGCCATGTCTTTTTTATTATAACTAATTTGCCCAGGTATATACCTATTGGGGAATTCCCTTTCATGCAAATTAAATTCGCCGTTATCAATAGATTCTAAAAGATCGACTAGTTTTTGTTTCTCTTGATCAGCGATTATTCCAAAATAAACTTCAAATTGATTGATAAGTGAATGAATCAAAAGCTTAATATTCTCAAGCCTTCTTTCCAGTGGTAATTTATTTGGATAGGCAATATTCTCAATTTCTGTGTCTACACTATCGTCGAAACGAATCTCTTGATTAGCATCTACTTCATTAAGTTTATTGAATTGATAAAGATATTCAACTCCTCCAGCTTTTGGACCAGTACCACTCATTTTAAAACCACCAAATGGCTCTATTGCCACTCTTGCACCAGTGTTAGGGCGGTTTATATATATATTCCCTGACTCCATTCGGGGAGTTAGATAGTCAATATCGTCTTGCGACTGACAAAAGACCCCTCCCGTTAAGGCATACTCCGTTGAGTTAAATATCTCAAGCGCTTGATCTAGATCGTCGTAGCCGATTATATGTATCACCGGTCCAAACACTTCTTCCGTGGCCACTGTTTTCTCTTTTAAGCTGACTTCAGCTGGAACCTCAAATAATGCAGGTGCCACACAATAAGAGTCGTATTCTTCGTGCGAGCGATCAATATGAATCACACCGTTATACTTTCGACACTCTTCTGCAGATTTTCGGGCCATCGCCTTTACTCTAAGTGCGTCTTCTTTTGAGATTAAAGGATTTACCGTCGTTGAAAACTCAGTGGAAGGTCCGACTTTAATATCCTCTATCGCTTTAACAAACCTAGCTAAGAAGGCATCTTTTATCTGATTATCTACTATGATTCGAGAAGCTGCAGAACATTTTTGGCCAGCGTGTGCGAATGCCGAATAAATTATTCCACTCACCGTTTCGTCTAATTCACAATTATTCGTGACGATTATAGCGTTCTTTCCTCCCATCTCCGTGATAGCAAATTTATTTACAGGCTCAAATGAGTATCTCTTGCTCGTGCGCTGAGAACTAATCTTTCGATAAATCATTTCTCCAACTTGTCTTGAGCCTGTGAAAACGATACCCACAGTTAAATCGTGATCTACGATGCTTGCTCCCACTTTTCCTTCACCCAGACTGATTTGAACTACTTCTTCAGGAATGCCCGCCTCATGGCAAAGCTCTACCAATCTTTTAGCGATTAACATTGTCTGCTCTGCTGGCTTTAGAAGCGCACAATTCCCGGAAACTAAGGCAGCTACCGTCATTCCGCAGGGGATCGCCAAAGGAAAATTCCACGGGGCTATAACCCCTACAACTCCTCGAGGGGAGTATTCACCTATTTGTTCGATTTTCGCCTGCTCTCTTATATAGAAATTTACAAAATCAATCGCTTCATCCACATCTGCTGTAGCCTCGTCTATCGTTTTTCCGGCTTCAATCATAATAAGACTAGTTAACTCAATTCTATGATGAAGCATAAGATCTGCTAATTTGTGTAAGCAGCCAAATCGCATAACAGAGTTAGTGGACCATTGATTTTCATTGAAACCCTTAAAAAGCTTTTCTATCTTTTGATCTACTTTCTCTTCATTGTCATAGCTGATTTTACCTACAATAAGATCAGGGTGCGAACTGGATCTTACCTCTATATCTCCCTCGTCAAAAAAGAGCTTCCCAGATTTGAGATCCGCTAAGTCAGAGTTTAATTGATCTTTCACCAAATTGAATTGAGGCATTAAATACGAACGTACAGGATAAATATTTCGGAAATCTTTAGTTAAATTATTCAAAGCCTGATCATTGACATAGGAATTGTCTTTCTTTTTATCCTCTAAAAGTTCAATAGGAATACGAAAAAGGCTCCCCTTTTTATGTGAGCGCATAATCGTTAGAACACCCACTTGTGAAGAGTTTTCCATGATTCTTCTTACCAAATACGCCATCCCCACAAGTAAATCACCTACGGGAATATAGTTTCGAGAAGGCCAATTCATTTTACTAAGTCCAATACTTAAAGCCTCGTAAGTCATATGGAGACATTGATGCTCTATAACTGGAGCTTCAGGAAACATTTTCTCTCTCATGGCTTCTGAAAAACAATGATCTTGAATATTATGAGAAGCAATCGCCAAGATGATAGCGTCAGATGCCTCTAAGGATTTAAAAATAAGTTGTCTAAAATGTAGATCGGTCTCCTCCTTGTTGAGAAATTGAGGAGCGTTAAAATTATGTGCATCAGCTTCAATCGTTTCGGCATCCCAATAAGCACCTTTTACCAGTATTATTGGCATTCTAATTCCGCGCTTTCTTCCAAGCTCTATTACGTCATAAAGATGATCGATACCATCTCTTAAGTAAGCTTGCACGACGATACCAGTTTGCTCGTAGTCAAAAAACTCTTCTGTTTCAAGAAGAACCTTTTTATAAACTTCGAAAACGATATCCCTAAAATGATAGTGTTCAGCATCGATATTAATGAAGACTTGTTCTTTTTTAGCCGTTGAAAGAATTTTTATTAATCTTGGAGCGACTTGATCATAGGTATAAGAAAAGTCCTGAGGCTTAAAATCGTGTGCCAATGCAGATACTTTAATAGAAACATGAGAACGTAGTAGGCCTGCCGCATTCTTCTCACCTTTTATATTATTGCGGTTCACACCATTGATAACTTCAAGGACTCGCTCCATATAAAGGTCAGCTTCAGCTGAAGAGACTACAAGTTCTCCAAGTTGGTCTATAGTAGCATCTCTTCCAGAACTTCGCAGAGATCCCAAAGATTTAGAAGCTTTTTGAATATTCTCCCCAGCGATAAATCTTTTTGCCATTTTAGAAACGAAGAATCTTAAACTTTTTGCCAAGATCTTAGGAGGTGTCCATATCGCGATCTTCTTCATTGCTGCCATGGCTAAAATATAGTGATTTGGCAGAGCTCTTTTTTGGCCTTTTAGGCCTTTTTGTTCAGCTAAATTTGAGTCATGAATAAGTCTTCTAAGTGTCTCTATAAAAATTCTTTTAACCTCGTCACCGGTTTTGTCGTGATCTAAGTTGGGTAAAATCGCTAAAAACTTTAAGAGGTGTATACGGATGAGCATATAATTTGCCGTAAGATCTAGCCCAAAGTCGGAGAATTTTTCAAATAATGATTGCTTGTAGGTTCGAAGTTTAGTGACCAGTTCTTTTGCCAACTCCTTTTCTCTTTCATGGACTTTTTGAAATTCAGGCTCGTCAAAAAGGGGCAATCCCCTAGTAGCAGAAATATATTCGATTACCATTGGTGACTCATCTAGAGGAAGTTCGGCAATCTTGGCAATATGACTCACTGTCTCTTCTTCATATTCACCTTCAAAAGAGAGCATATTTAGCTCATAGTTCAATTGCTTAGAACCAACTCTTATAAGTTTTTCATCTGGGAATACACCCACGATAAATTGAAGGCTTTTTACTTCAATAACCCACTTGAACGGATGATTTGATTTTCTAGAATCTAGATAGGTAAAGAAATCTTTAAGATCTTCTACTCCAAATTCAAGGTGCTTTAAGGTTTCTGGATAAGCTTTAAATTCCCATCCGTTTAATGTTTTAGTTTCAATCTTATATAGAGTCATGTGCCATATCTATCTAAAACTACACGTTAAATAAAGGATAATTTGACGGTATTCGGGCGGCTAGATAAAATCTAAGCATGTTTAAAACGCTGCTCGTTACTCTCACCTTGCTTAGCATTAACTTCACTGTTTTTGCTCAAAAAATTATTTATTCGATAGAAGATCTTCGCGTACTACGTGGACAAGAAAGCTATCAAGAGTTTTTTGAACATGCCCATGATATTAAACCCTCTTTGCGAAATGATGAATGGCAAAAAATGACCGAGCAAATGGGTTTGAACTGGCTTGAAAACCTACTGCAAAAGCCTAAGCTTACCGAGGAAGATTATAATCTCGTAAAGAAAATATCTAGCTGGCCTATTTTTAAAAATGACGAGTTTTTTCGCGAAAAAAGAGATGCCTATTTTATTAGACAACTCTCTCAATGCGAGAGTTCCGAAACTCACAATTGCCTCGAGAAAGCTAAAAGACTCTACCTTGATTATGAACATGCTATTAAGTTCAAAGCGGACTTTGTTAAAACTCTATACCCTGAAATTATTAACCTTAAACTTGCATGGGAGTTTACCAAGCCGATTGCAATGTCAAAGTATGGTGAGTTTTATTGTCACCACTCACCCTTAAATGACATTATAATTAGTCGCTTATTAACCGTGCAGGATACTAAGGTTCACCCCGATTGCTTAAAATCACTTAAGCCTGCCATTATTGAAGGTTATCTATCTTCAGACCCTTCTCACTCTAAAGGTCTATACAAACTAATTGTTAAGTTTGGCTTCCAAGAAAAAGAGCTTGATCAATATGAAAAGACAGTCCAATTCCTCCAAGGTCACCTAAAAGACCTCAATCATTTAAAAAACTTGTCCCTTCAAATAGAACAGAGAAATAATCTTGTTAAACAATTAAAGAAGTCTCCCTACCTGCCAGATGATATTTTTAAAAAGACGAGAGACTCAAAAGCACAATCCTACGTAAGAATTGTAGAGCGGTATTTCCCTGAGTATTTGAAACTGTATAGCGAAACTTGTTTGGATTACCTGTCTGGCAATAAGACTTTTCCTAGAGGAAATCCAACACCTAATTGTCATGACCTTTTCAGCTTAAACGAAAAGCTTAATCTGCTCCCCCTTAATTCCAGACAAAGATACAAGAAATATACGAAATTCATGCAATAAAAAAGGGCCTTTTAAAAAGGCCCCTTCATCATTTGTATTTAATCAATGAATTAGCTTAAATGTTTTGAAACTAGTTTGGTCATTTCAAACATTGATACTGTTTTCTTTCCACCAAAAACTGGCTTAAGTTTAGCATCAGCATTGATATTTCTTTTGTTTTTAGGGTCTTGAAGATTATTTTTCTTAATATATTCCCAAAGCTTCTTAACAACTTGTGTTCTCGGTAGTGGCTTTGATCCAACTACTTCAGCCAACTCTGCAGAAGGAGTTAAAGGCTTCATAAAAGCTGCATTAGGCTTTCTTTTCGTTTTTTTCTTAGTCGCTTTCTTAGCTACTTTTTTCGTTGCCTTCTTTTTAGCAACTTTTTTCTTAGCTACTTTTTTCGTTGCCTTCTTCTTAGCAACTTTTTTCTTTGTCGCCTTCTTCTTTGCAGCCTTTTTCTTAGTTGCTTTTTTCTTAGCTACTTTTTTAGTTGCCTTCTTTTTAGCAACTTTTTTCTTAGTTGCTTTTTTCTTAGCTACTTTTTTCGTTGCCTTCTTCTTAGCTACTTTTTTAGTTGCCTTCTTCTTAGCTACCTTCTTAGTTGCTTTCTTTTTTGTTGCTTTTTTCTTTGCCATTTATTCCTCCCAGTGTGTTTAAATATCTAGCAATTATTTATATTTTTTTTATCCATTCAATCAAAGCACCATCATCCAAAGAATTCCCAGTCTTGGAGTAATCGTGACCTTCATTTAGTGAAATCATACGAAAGTTATCCCGAGGAGTATAGTTATAAACTTCACTCAAGCCATTTTCCTTTGCATAAGTCTCATAGAAATCCTTAATCGCATGAGAGTAGCCATTGCCTTGGTGATTGATTTTTATCGGAGTATTCTTGGTTAAAAGTGAGGGTCCATTCTTTTTAATAAAAAGGGCGCAAATAATCTCCTCTCCACTTTTTACGGAGACCAATTGCCAACCAGCTTTAATTTGACCTTCTATACTTTGTTGTGACCACTCTTTGAGCTCTGTGAAAGCTTCAGTATTAAAATTATAAACGTCTTTAATTTCATCTTTTGTTTGACTTGGAACGAACTTGAGGTCTTTGGACATTAAACTACCTTTTTGCTACGACAATTTTACTCAGAAGTTTAAGTGAAATCAAATAATTACTTGGAATTTTTCTAAATTTAATATTTCGCAATGGAATATCCGCAGTTTTAGCTGTGTCGAACTTCTCATATAGTTCATAGCCTAACTCCTTGTATTAAGTTATTATCTGAGCTTTAAAGATGGGAATCGCTTAATGGAAAAAATCCTAAAAATTTACAAACAAGTAGAGGCAACCCTCGCAAATGTTAAATTCGCAGTTGTTATCATATCACTTTTCACTATTGCCCTTATTTATGGAACTTTTATGGAGAGTTATCATGGCACGGACTACGCTAACCGTTTAGTCTACAAAGCATGGTGGTTTATGCTGATTCAACTCGGGATGTTTCTCAGTATTTTTATGGCCACCGTAGTTAGACTTCCTATGAAAAAACGGCTCCATGGGTTCTATGTGATACATGCGGGACTTTTAATTTTATTTATGGGTTCATTTTTTACCTATATTAACGGAGTAGATGGAATCCTTCAGCTTTTACCCAATACACCTGCCTCCTCGGTTTCCCTAAGTGAAGATATCCTTAAAGTCGATTTTCAAAATCTTCAAAAATCTTTTCAAATGCCTCTTCCCTACAAACCAGGCAAAACAAAGTTAGACACCACGATAGAAAAAGTTGTCAAAGTGAAATCATTTATCCCATTTGCTGAAAGACAAATAAAATGGGTTTCTGATCCAAAACATTTCGATCAACAGCATTCTAGTCAATACCTACTCTTTAACGAAACGGTCTCTCAAGAGTTAACCCTCTCCCTAAGCCCTAGATCCGATTACAAATCCTCCGAACGCCTAGGTCCTCTCAGTGTCCATTATATGCCACAGTTTTTACAAAAATGTTTCGCCAATCAAGGTGAAAGCGGTTTTTTGGTCTGGAATCTTGTGACGAGTGAATGTTTTACACCTGAATCTAAAAACTACCCCATTACAAAAACAGACAAAGGCGCTAGATTTGTGTCCTTTACTCATGGGAAAAACCTCTTAAAATTCTTTCCTGACTTTTCTCCGGTAGCAGTAAATGATGACCTTACAAAGAATGAAAACTCTCCTTTTAGAGTTCTCTCCACCAGTTTATTTGTTGGCAAACCTCATCTATTTCTCTTTGGAGAGTCTGTAGCTTTTTACAAAAGCGTAAGAAAGTCTTGGGTTGTAAAGAAGTTTGGAAACGACCAGATCATCAAGCTTCCCTGGATGAATTTTAAGGTAAGATTATTAAAACACAGTGCTCACCAATACCCTATTCAAATTCCCATGCCAGTTGTTCCTATTCAAGATAATGGCAATATTATAAAGGGAAATATTAAAGCTGTAGAAGTAGAGGTTGGTGGCAAAAGCTATTTTGTAAGATCTGATGGCCCTTTAGAACTTTCAAACTCAACTTTGAACGTAAAATTGCAAATCACCTCCAAACAGATAAGACTTCCCTATCAAATCACTTTAGAACGTTTCAAAATGAACACAAATCCGGGGACTTCAGATCCTGCTTCTTACGAGAGTTTTGTTCAGCTTCTTGATGGAAGAGAGAGTACGGGAGTAGAAAAACACCATGTTTTTATGAATAATCCACTTAAATATGATGACTTCACTTTTTATCAAGCTTCTTACTTTCCTGTTGGCAAAGATGCCCAGGGGCAGGAACAATTTGGATCTGCTTTAAGTGTAAATTATGATCCCGGTAGATTCTTTAAATATCTAGGATCACTTTTAATCGTCCTAGGTAGTATCTGGCATTTTATTATAAATAGAAAAAAAACGAAAAAGGTTCCAGCATGAAAACTCTCTCTTTTATTTTACTCATTTTTTCAAGCCTGACGGTTTTCGCCAACGATTGCAGCTTATTAAAAGAAGATTATCCTGTTCTAGCTGGAGGTCGTGTAAAGCCTTTTTATGTCCTTGCAAAAGAAAGTATAAAATTTCTCACAGGAAAATCTAAATTTCAGGACGAGTCCCCAAACAAAACCTTTTGTCGACTTTTACAACAATCACAAACCGGCACCACCTTAAGTTTGCCACTTCTTGTAGAGCATATTGAAAGCAAAAAGTTGTTAGGTGTCGTAGAAGCGCAAAATTCTGCCCCTGTGAGAGAGTTAGTCACCAAAAAAGACCTTGTAAGATCTGAAATCTTTAAACAAAAAGAAAATAATTCCTATAAAAAAGATCTAAATAAAATCTGGGCCAGAATTGATATGTATGAAAAAATCGTAGCGGGGACTGCCTTTAAAATCTATAATGGTCCAGCGAGTTTGACTGCGACTCTTCCTCCTGGCGAGAAAGATATTATCGACTCCTCTGAGTGGATTACCTATTCTGAAATTCCTACCGAAAGCATAGATGAAACTCTCAAAAATGCCGAAAAAAACTATTTAAGTCGATACGATGATGACCATCAATTAGAACTTAGTTTTACGAAATCACATATTTTTTCCTATGCTATGTTTACAGCCTTAATAGGTATTTTTTTGACTGTTTTATCCAAAAATATGATTTGGGGAATTGCTCTCGCCCTTATTACTGTTGGGATTGAAATTGCTGGGCTTACGATGAGAGTTCTTATTTCCGGCAGGGCCCCCATAACTAATATGTATGAAACTGTACTCTTTTCAGGGTTTGGAGCGCTCGTTATTAGTTTACTGGTTCTCTTCTTTAAAAAAGACAAAATGTTTTTATTGGCTGGACTTGGATATAATATTCTTTGTCTTTTTATGATGATGTTTGCGAACAATATGCTAGATAGCTCAATTTCTCCTCTCGTACCAGTTTTAAGAGATAATTTTTGGCTCTCCACCCATGTCACAACAATAATATTAAGCTATGCCGCTCTTGCCCTCAGTTGGATGGTGGCGAATATTACTCTCATTCGAATGCGCTTTGGAACATTATCAAAAGCTGATTATAGGTACTATCAAGATCTAACCTATACTTGTATTAAAATCGGTATCGTCTTATTAGCGGCGGGAATCATTCTTGGAGGTGTCTGGGCCGATTATTCTTGGGGACGTTTCTGGGGATGGGACCCAAAAGAGACTTGGTCATTAATCGTGCTTTTATTTTATATGGTTATTGTGCATGGACGTTACTCGAGTTGGATTGATACTCATAGGTTTATTGTTCTCTCCGCTGCTGGATTCATGAGTGTAATGATGGCGTGGTTTGGAGTGAACTATATACTCGCCTCAGGTCTTCATTCATATGGATTTTCGGAGGGTGGGGCCATTTTTCTTGGAAGCTTTTTTCTCGTGCAAACTATCATCATTCTTATTTGTGGTTCGAAAAAAACCTTTAAAAAGGTCGCAACTCCATGATGAAAATTTTATACCCATTGCTTTTTCTCTTTCTTTTCAGTTGTGCCAGCACCCCTGAGGAAAAGCTGCGCTCAGATCTTTTAGAAGAAAATATTTCCCTGGGAGCTGTATTAAATCTTGGGGCCACAAGTTTTATCAAAGGATGTCTCTTTGGAACACAAACCCATGCTTTTGAAAAAGTAAAACCTTCAAAATTTGAGTATTGCAAGGCTGCCGCTGGCGCCCATCAAGAAGAGCTAAAAACTTTATTAGAATAAAAAAAGCCTCCCCTGAGGGAGGCCTTACCTTTACTCAATCAGTATATAAGGATTAATTAACTGTCTTTTAATTTCTCGTCTCATATTTTGATCACCTGTCATATCAAAATACGCCATCAAGGCCCCTTCCGATCTTCTTTGTTCAACATAATATGACTCAATAAAGTTATCGACTTGGTTTTTAAGCCATCCTGGGATGGGAAGAAATCCAAGACCTAGCTGACCTAAATTGAGAAGTGATCTAAAACGACGCACTTTATCTGGCTTTTCATAATAATAAGCAGTTGCCATCTGTGAAGAGAAACTATGCTTATTAATCATTAGATTCTTGATGACTTTTTCTCCATCTTCAACTGCCTTAAAAAAGCTATAACTAAGTCTTTGACCCACTTCTTCAAAATCTCCTGAAGATCTTCTCAAACGATTATTCCCTTGTCTTACAGCTCCATAGAAAGTGCTCCAACCATAAGAATCCCAGTTCTCTGCAATTCGATTACTCTCCAAAATATTAAGCCCAATACGAGACTCATAAATAGAAGAGAAAATATGATCCGCTTGTGCTTTTGTCAGCCCAAGCTCTGCCTCTGGAACCTGATCAAGATAATGGAGAAGCATATTTTGATAAAATAATCTTTGCTCTAAAACTTGCTCATGCACTTGAACAATAATTGTTGAAACCAAGTTTAAAACAGGAATATTGTCAAAGCGCTCTTTTGCAAAATTTAAGGCCCTAGTAACTACTTCGTAGGTCACATTTCTCTTGAAGAAGTAACGTGGGTCTTCTGTAGATGCAATAACCCTCAAGTCGAGAACTTTGAGCGCTTTCTTTAATTCCTCTTCAAACTTTCCTAGAACGCCCCGGCTCTCAACTTGTGTGAAAACCTCGTCTACTTTGATATTTTTTAAGTTTTTTAATGAGTCTCTTACCGCCCAGATACTTTCTTGACTCTCTTGAGACTTATCAGAACTCTCTTCCAATTCTTCGATAAATGCTTCAATTTCGGCGTCGTAGCCCTTTTGTTGCATTCTTCTAATCTCGGATTTTAAATCTTGTTTTACTTGCTCTAAGTAAGGTCTCAGCGAGAAGCTTGAAACCATATTCATTTGAATATAAGTCACATCCCCACTGCTATTCTTATCTAATTTAAAGTGCTTTTTAAAACCATTAAGCTGAGCAAAACACGAAAAGCTCAGCAGCATCCCTGCTACAATCAGCCATCTTACCATCTGAAACTCCTTTTCAATTTGGTTAATTCTATTTTAAGGCCCAACCCGATTTGCCCAAAGTAATGTAAGAAAATGAAATGAATTATTTTATAACTGCGGGAATATTGAACTCTAATTGTAATTCTTTTTGTCCGGTACTTTGCGGAATGGCAGGAAACTTATCTATTTGACTTAGGTAATTTTCCATTTTTAGCACAAGCTTTTGGTCAGAAGATCGAATATTGAGAATATCAAAATGACCTGATTTTTGAATTTGAAAACGAAATATCAAATTCTGACTAATCTCTGGTATAGTGGACATGATTTCACTATTGAGCTTATCAATGATCAATTTTGTATAAGCTTGCAAGGCTTCATTGCCATCCACAGGTTTAGTACTTATAAGTTCATTTTGTTCAGATTTTAATACTTTTCCATGAAAGGATTTTCGAACTATAGTATTTTGAACTTTGTTTCTTTTAGGAGCAATAATTCGTACATGTTCCATTTTTAACTCAATTGCAAAAACAGAAGCCACCGAGAGATAAACCAAAAGGCTCGCTATAAGTTTCATTAATAGCTTTTTTCTTCCATGGGTCGTCTTCCCACCGGTAAATCAAGGTCCTGATCCATCGCCCAGCGATCCTCGAGATATTCTTGTCTTTCAATTTTATAATGGTCAAGAGATTCATCTAAAGACTTTAATTTTGCTTTGAGCTCAGTTTGTAATAGAAGATTTTCTTGTTTTTTCTGTATCAGATTATCAATGGCCAATTGTTTCTCGCGAAGTAACTCATTTACTCTTCTATCGTAATCTGCTGCGACTTTTAATCTTTGCTGATCGAATGTCCATAAGAACCGATTGATACCCGAAAGTTGTTTTAAAAAACCCTCTTTTCTAAGGATAAGAATTTCCCGGTACTTACTAGCTTCAAAAACTCGATCAGCTAGCTTCCTAGAAAAGAAATTTAATTGCAACCCCCTTGGAATATAGGCCCTACCTTCCCAACAAGGATTGAAGTCTTTTATATGCACACTAAAATAATTATCTTCTACTGTCCTGATTGAAGCCCGACAATATCGACCTGTATCTTGATTGTTTATTTTAAAATAAACAATATCTCCTGCTTTAAAAAATTTTGAATTGTCGTTTTCTACGTGGATTTTAAAGATATCGCCGTCTGAGTTTCTATCCGTAATTCTTCCCATGAAATTTGAATAATCGATCCTTCTATCGATAAAATTATTATTATCAGAAACCACGACTCCTTCAGCAGGAAGCTCAGGAACAGCAACCACGGCTAGAGCAGGTGCACAAAAAATCAAAAATAAGAATGTAGAGACAAAAGACCTCATTACTTCTATTATGAGGGAAAATCTTAAAAAATATAAGGGGTAAGTGATGGAATTTTTTATTGATACGGGAGATATCGAGGAAATCAAAGAAAGCTATAGCTGGGGAGTCATCGACGGTGTCACAACAAACCCTAGCCTCGTTGCCAAAACAGGTGTTGACCAAAAAACTCTGATAAAAAATATTGCTGAAATCGTAGACGGACCTATCTCAGCGGAAGTCATCTCTACTGATTCAGAGGGGATGTTAAAAGAAGCTTATGATCTCGCTAAAATCCATGACAATGTTGTCATTAAGCTTCCTATGACAATCGAAGGTATGAAAGCCTGCCATCGCTTGTCAGCAGATAAAATTAAAACTAACGTCACTTTAATTTTTAGCGCTAATCAAGCTCTTTTAGCAGCTAAAAATGGAGCCACCTATGTTTCTCCTTTCATCGGAAGACTAGATGATATTGGACAGACTGGTAATTATCTCATTCAAGAAATCAGAACCGTTTTTGATAATTACGGCATGGAGACCAAGATTCTTGCCGCCTCCATTAGACACACAGATCATGTAAAGGCTTCAGCACTGATGGGCTCAGATGTTGCGACTATCCCCTTTAAGGTCTTAAAACAGCTCTTTCACCACCCGCTTACAGTAAGTGGTTTAGAGCAATTTCTTGCAGATCACGCTAAGTCCCAGAAATAACATGTAAACCAAGTCTTTTACTCAAGTAAATTCTCATATTCCCGATATGTTTTGTAGGGAATATGAGGATAATTTGAAGCCATTATTAATCTTAATTACCATTATTTTTACCAGCTGCCAGCCAACTGAACAAGCGCCTCTAAGTGGCGATGTTTCAAGTAAATCACAGGCGAATACAGCGGCAAGTAAGTGGCCAGATTCCACTTTTCCTATCACGATAAAATTTGGATCAGATTTTGATTCAGCTGAAAAGCAAGCTCTCACAAATGCTACGGAATCATGGAATCAAACCAATAATAATCAGATTACCTACTTTCAAACAGGACTTAGTGAGTTTTCAGCTCGAAATACTTTAGATGAATTTCGCGACGGGGAGCTTGGCATTTACAAGTTATTCAACTGGCCTGCAGAAATGCCAAAGACCGCCTTAGCGGTCACACAAATTTTTGGCACTCGTTCATCTAACGGGCAAATCCGAATCGACCACGCTGACGTTTTATTGAACTATGATTATTTTGATTTTTCTGCAGATGATAGCTGGGGCTATGATCTAGAAACCGTAGTATTGCATGAGCTCGGTCATTTTCTAGGTCTCTACCATGAAGATAGCTCTGCCGATGAGTCAGTTATGTATCCGACAATTAGCCGGTATAGACTCAATCGATCTCCTCATATCCATGACCAAGATAATCTAGCGATAAAGTACCCATCAATTGTCAGCCGCTCCATTGCGAGTGTAGACGTAATGAACGGCGAAGAACAAACCCCTGTTGTCATGATATTAGAATTACATAAAGACGGATCAGAAATAAGGAGAGTTAAATGAAAACATTAATCCTTGGGCTTTTAGTTAGTAGTTCTGCGTTTGCCCTGACTGGAGATGTTAGCCGCCCATACGAAGTGGATCGCCAATTAGAATCTAGCTTCGATAGAGAGCCTCAGTCCAGTGAATTTCATCAAGAATTTGTAGGGCCGAAGCTTCCTCACCAAAAGTCACAATTTCATAAAAAACAATTTGAACCTGAGGGAACAAATCAGGGGAATGAACAATAAGAAAGATCTAAAAACCTTGGAGCTGCAATGGCTTCAAGGTTTTATTTTTGGTTCATCTCAACAGTCTCACTAGCAACAGTCCTCAAAGACTCGTCTTGCTCCCCAGCAAATTTGGCGATAAAGATCATATTAAGAAGAATAATCAGAACAACTAATTTCATATCAATAATATCGTTTTAATTCCCTGACAGCTTTAATTATTTTCTTCGCTTTCGAGAAGTTTTATTGAGCTTTCTATATACCTGTCTTTTATGGTCGCCTTTAGCTTTCATTATTTTATCTATTTGCTCTGAAACCTCATTCAATTCTTTGATCAATTCTTTTTTTACCATTGCATGGCTTTTAACGATCTTTTCATACTCTTTGATTTTCTTTTTATCTTCAGTAATCAATAGTTGTCGCTTATTTACCTCTTCTTTCGTCATGCGATAGATGGCCATGTCCGCGAGATATTCAGAAAAAATGAATTTTTTTGAACCAAGATATTCTACAAAAGCCTTTCTATTAGCCTTCTTCTCAGCTTGTGCATAATGGCGCTCTTTAATAAAACGTATAATCTCATTATTTTTATTCAGGCGTTCTTTCGCGTCCGCTATCAAGAGTTCGTATCTTCTTTTCACAACCTCTAGTCTTTTGGCCGTAAAAATCTCGATAATATCTTCTGGCCCATCTAGGACTTTAACCCCCCTCTCGGATATCAAAGTATAGTTAGGACTAAGAGAAGTGGAGACTCCCATCGTTTTTTCCACTTCTTCTAAGGTTGGTTTTTGACCACGTTTAAAGACAAGTTCAATCATTATTTCGTTATCAACAGAGGAGTCTATATAGTCTTTTATAAAATCATTATCTATGTGCTTATTTAAATGTTTATAAATCTTTTTAGCGTCATATCCTCTTGGTAATTCAACGATATAAATTTTCTCATCTATTTCTTTAAAGCCCATTCGAAAATGAACTTTACCTGACTTCTCGAACTGTGGTTTTTCAGAGTAGTTTCGAACCCAAGGCTTAATTTTTTTAGCTTTCCCAGTTTCAATACATTGAATCATTGAAGAGACTATATCTTTATGACTAAAACTTGGAATGACTGAGGAAAAACCAGTCCCTATCCCCTCGGCACCGTTTAATAACATAATAGGTAATTTCGGTAGAAGACCCAATGGCTCCATAACCTTCTCATCATAGTTTGGAACCATTTCTACTTGATTCATATCATCAAAGAGTAAAAGCTTAGCAACCTCTCCCAGTTTACACTCAATATACCTACCAGCAGCTGCTTGAGTTTCCATTCTCTCTCCAAAATATCCTTTCTTATCAATCAAAGGGTAATTATTAGAGAAGGTGAAATCTTGTGCAAGATTTACAATAGAACTTTCAATCGATGCCGGACCATGGGGATGTAAAGTGAGCACCAGACCTGTCAGACCTGTGACTTTCATAAGCCCTTTGTTTTGATTTCTCCAGAGAGTAAATAAAATCCTTCTTTGAGATGGCTTAAGTCCATCTTGCAGATAAGGAATGGCCCGATCCATTAGAGTATAAATTTGGTAATTGCGATACTCATCTTTAACTATTTCTGTGAGGGATATTTCTTCAAGATCGTGTAGGTATAAATCTTCCATATTTTATCTCTTATTTCTTTTTCGCTGCTTTTGACGTCTTCTTTTTTGAAGGCTTTTTCGCCACTTTTTTAGTCACTTTCTTTTTAGTTACTTTCTTTTTAGCTGCCTTCTTTTTTGCAATTTTCTTCTTAGCAACTTTTTTCGAAGCAACCTTCTTTTTACTGCCTTTAAGCTTATCCCCAGTATAATCCTCGTGATCGATCAAAAGATCCTTCCTGAGCTGAGTATCCTTTCCAAAGCAGGTATGCATTGTAAGCTTAGCGTCTTTTTCATCTTCAATAACAATTTTTGTATAGGAGTCTCTCCCCAAAACATATTTAAAAGCTTCGGGACTCATCTCCCCTAGACCTTTGTTTCGCTGGATTTCCTTTATTTTAACTCCCGGCTTTTTCTTAATTTGCTCCAACTCACTTTCACTCTCCGCATAAATAGGGTCCTTATCTGTGATCACCTCAAACAAGGGAGCTTTAGCAATTTGAATGGCTCCATAATCAAATAATTCAGGCCAAAAGGTATAAAAGAAATTAGTTAGCAAAGTATTTATATGACCACCATCTACATCTGAATCAGCTAAAAATACGACTCTGGGATAGCGAAGATCACTTGGGTCTTCCACTTTTTGGCCTATAACCAGACCAACTGAGGCCATAATATCTGAGAATTCCTGATTGTTGAGAACATCTTTTATAGAAGCCTGAGTTACATTCATAGGCTTACCACGCAGAGCGATCCCACCTTGAAATAGTTTATCCCTTGCTGAGCGAAGGCCCCCAATTGCAGAATCCCCTTCGCAAATGAATAGAGTACAATTCTCACGGTTTCTTCTCTCGTTAGCATCTAGAAGCTTTTCTACTCTCTGCTTTTTTTGTTTTCGCCCTTTTTTACTAGCATCTTTGAGAGCTGCAAATTTTTGCCGACTTTTCGCTCGGTCAATAATGAGCTCTAAATAATCCTTATTATTACGCATAAACTTAGTCATATACTTCGTCATATGCTTTTCAATAGCTTTTTCAAGGTGATTATCTCGAACTAATTTTCTTTTTGTCTGAGATTCAAATCTAGGGTTAGGCATGATGATCCCAATGACAAAGGTCATACCACCTAAAATATCATTATCAGTCAGGGTCACTTTCGCTTTTTTGGCTTCACGCTCTAATTTATCTTTAAGAATATTGATAAAATACCGCTTAACTCTGTCGTGGTGATATCCTCCATCATAAGTAGGTGTCGAGTTCACAAAAGAAATAAATTTCTCTCTTTCTTCAGAGGTTTTATCCAGAACCACCGCCACACTCATATCAATCAGAGCTTTATATTTTTTCTTTTTAATATTAACGCCCTCATAGACGAATTTATCCTCCACCAGAAGCTGCGCATTTTTCTCATCTATTCTTTGCGCTAATTCAAAGAGTCCTTTTTTATAGTGAAAGGTCTCTCCGTTAAAAACGAATTTTAGACCCGGATTATTGTAAGCAAGATCAATGATTCTCTTTCGAAGCAACTCTGAATCGATCTTATTATTTTTATAAACTTCTTTTGCCAAAACCACTTCTATCTTAACTCCAGAGTTACCTTTAAAAGGTTTCGGTCGAGATTTTGACGTCTTCAAGGCCCCATCTGTAAATTTAAAAGTTTGTTCTTTTTTAGAGTTGTAATGCTTTACTGTAACATTGAATTCATCACTGGTAAGACAAGTCGCAGCTGCTCCTAACCCATTTTGACCTAGAGTTCTATGTAAATAACCTTTGGAGTCAACTTCTTGATCTTTGAATTTCGAGCCCGTCCTAAACTCTGTATAGACCATTGGTACTTTATTTAATGGAAATCCGATCCCATTATCTGAAATCGTCACTCGGGTTCCATCTTCAGACAAAGTGGTTTTCACCTCTGTAACATGTCCTCGGTAGAACTCATCGATACAATTATCTAATATTTCTTCAATCGCTTTTGATTTAGCTTGGTGAAATTTTACTGTTTTAAATTCTAGAGAATCTTTTGTATAAACATAGGTGTCTAGCTCTTCAATATCATTGGAGCCGAAAACCAAAGTGACTCGGTTTCGACAGTGCCAGCGTTGATCCTTAGCTTCAATCTCAGCCTCTTTTACCTTAGCGCCTGTTCTTTTCGCCATTTGAGTAAATCCTTAGCTTTAATGTTTTCAGTAATTTAGGTTAATTTGCGTGAAGCATTGTGAAAAGTCTTATTGCGTTATTCTCTAAATCGAGGATACTAAAAGCATGCGCTTGATTGGTTTTCTACTGGTTTTATCATTCTATTCGGCTTCTTTATACGCCATACCGAAGGATTTAAAACAATACCTAAAGAGTCGCTGGAAACTCTCCTACACTGAGGAAAAATATCTCGACCAAGGGAAAATCCTTACTGATGCCAACGTCACAGATCAACAAGGACTTCAAAGCTTTGATATGCAAGCTACAGCTTGGCATCAAAAGAAATGCCGCAAAGTGATTCGCAAGCTCTCGCAGTTTGAACTCTATCCCGAGTGGATTTCTTTTATAAAAAAACTTCGCTACAACGACCAAACCAAACTAATGACTATGCACGCTGATCACCCTCTTCTTCCTTTTCCCATGATTGTAAATATTGTGGTGGAAAGACCTAAAAAACCAGGACATTATAAGTTTCGTTTTCCCACTGGTATTTTTAAAGGCCTAACAGGTTATTTTGATATCGCTCAATACAATAATAGATGCCATCTCTACGTTGAATCACATTGGACAGGTAAAAAATCTAAAATTCCCAATCTCGTTATAGAACTCTTCTCTGAAACTCTAGCCCGAATAGGAGGGGAGATTTTAATGCGACAATCTCGCTAGTTTGGGCCAGGCCCTGAGCACTGTCTAAAAATCGCACTTAACATGAAACGAGAAGTTGAGATCTCTACATCCCTTCTTACTCCACAGTACTCATTCGCTTCAGGAATAAAATCGCTACATTGAATATAAAGGTTTCCCATAGGCCTTCCGTCATCAGTCATCTCAAGAACTTCTAAAATGACGTCATTTCGATCCCCAATTTCATAGCTATATGATTGACCATTTTCTCTGAAACTTAAAATAGAGCTTGGAGAGTAAGCGCAATAGGACCCGGCAAACGGAGTATTAGGCTTTTCAAGACCGTCGTAAACAGGCTTAAGAATATTCATACACACAAGATTTAGCTCATTCATAACTTCAAAATTTTCAAAACGTATATTTGCCAACTCTGCAGCCGTGCTTTCTTCTTCCTCACTAATTCGCTCTAGCATTACTGTATTTAGAGCTTCCACTATCGAGTCAACATCATTTATAAAATCAGTAAGATCTTTGAGATAGTTTGCACAGCCGTTTAAGCCACGACATGATGAACTGAGGAGAGAAACTGTATCCAATTCTTCACTAAAACCCTGAATGGCAAATTGCGCCCACGGATCTTCCATTGTAAGCGTTGATAAAAAACCAACAGTGGTTACACCCGCAGTATTGGAAGCAATACGAATATTCTCTCCAGATTCACTTCTACAATAAGCTCCACCACCTGAGTCACCGGCACCAATAGTATTATCAGGTCCGATTCTTATTTCATCTGTTCTAGGCTCACCAAATATCAATTCTGGAAAAACCAAATCTTCGGCATCCACTTCCTCTAACCTGACACCTAGATGGGCCATACCTTGAACTTCTTGGCAAACATCTTGATGTTCTAAACAATTTTCCAATCTGGTTTGTCCATACCCTGTTACGATACAATCTCTGCGCTCAAGTAAGCTTTCAACTTGTGATTGATTTTCTGGGATTGAAATTGGGCTGGTCTCTGTAAAATCAGCTTCTACAATAAGAACAGCATGGTCATTTTCCATTGTTATGGGGTCATAGGCTGGATGAATAGAAATATCTTCTACCCGCTTACCCTTTTCTTGAGGGCAAAATACCTCCAGCTTAAACTCATCATGGGTCATGGTACTCATTCCTAGTCCCAAACAATGCGCAGCAGTTAAGACCTGCCTTTCTCCGACAATTGTCCCAGAACACTTAGATAAAGGCTGATCTCCAACCGAGGCAAGCACAAGGCAACTTTGACTAGGCAGACTCTCCACCGAGATAAAATCTCCCTCAATGCCATAAGCAGAGCCTATAAACCCTATAGCCAACAGATTTAATAAGTTTTTCACAACTTCTTATCGACTCCCAGCTTAGGAACTTTACGCAACATTTCTTTTATTTCCTCCAAAACCCTGTATATTCTGCCAATGGAAGTAAAACAAATCGATCCCAAGGATACCTACCCCATCCGCCATGCGGTGCTGCGTCAAGGACTTCCCATTGAAACCTGCCATTTTGAAGGTGATTCTGATGAGCTCACATTCCACCTTGGCGCTTTTATAAATGACAAATTGGCTTCAGTAGCTTCATTTTATTTTAAAAACCATCCTAATTTTATGGAGCAATACCAATTTCAACTCAGAGGAATGGCCACACTTGAAGAGTTTCAAAAACAAGGCTTAAGTGCAGCTCTTCTTCAAACGGCTTTTCCTATCATTAAGCGAAACCACGTGAACCTCCTCTGGTGTAATGCCAAAGAAGCTGCTGTGGGATTCTATGAAAAAATGGGCTTTGAGAAAAATTCAGATACCTTCGAGATTGAAGGTGTGGGTCCACATATTCTCATGCATAAAACAATTCAATAAACAATTTCAGAAATTCTTCTATCCGGATGCAAACAGAATCGATTTTCAGTGGCGGCATTTACTAGGCTTGCCTGATGTGCCACGCAATCATCTTCGCTAACAAACGTTCTTACTGGAGCGCAGGGAAGCTTGACCTTCCTCTCTTTGATCGCCTCATTACGAGTCTCTTTGCAAGAGTTAAACTCTGCCTTTCCACTACAAACCCAATGCCCGTCGATACAATTATAGATTAAATAGGCACCTCTTTGATAAAGAACAGATAAGTAGGGATCGCTTAGTAAGATATCTTCGTTCTTATCGGAGCTATTTGAAGGCGTCTGCGCCATTGAACTATTCATTTGCATAAAAATCAAAAGAGTAAAAATTGATGATAAAAGCCTCATAATAATGTAATATCGACATATTAAGCCAAGGACTTGAATATGCAGTTTAATTTTCACAACACTCTTTATGCCTCACTCGCTGAAGCCATATTAGGCAAAATTCAAAATCAATTTGGAGTTAAACTAGAACTGGGAGATGTCTATAACTTATTGGTCCTTCCCCCTAACCCAAAGCAAGGTGATCTGGCCTTTGGTTGTTTTAAACTAGCTAAAGACTTAAAGAAATCTCCTGCGCAAATTGCCACTGAATTGGCCCAAGATTTTTCTCACTTTTTAATTAAGTCTTCCCAGGCAGCAGGACCCTATTTAAATTTTTTCTGGGAACCTTCTAAAGTTAATGAACTCATTATAAATGAATTTTTAAGCGAAGAAGTTTTTAAAAAGACCCTCGTCTCTCACGCACCTAAAACTATTATTGAATACTCACAACCAAATACCCATAAGGAACTACACGTAGGGCATATGCGAAACCTTTGCTATGGGAATGCGTTAGTTCGAATCTATCGTTACGCCGGTGTGGATACTATGTCCACAACTTTTCCGGGGGATATGGGAACCCATGTAGCAAAATGTCTTTGGTATTATAAAAAACATAATACTGAAAAGCCCCCAAAAGAGCGTAAGGGTGCTTGGCTTGGAACACTTTATACCGCCGCCAATAATCTTTTAGAAGAGCAAAGAGGTAGTGATAAAGAAGAAAAAAACAGAGCAGAATTAACCGAAATTTTGCATCAACTTTTAAGTGAAAAAGGTGAATACTTTGATCTTTGGAAAGAGACTCGCACTTGGTCAGTGGAGCTTATGGAGTCTGTATATGATTGGGCCGGTGTAAAATTTGATAAATGGTATTGGGAAAGTGATGTGGATGCTGCCTCGGTTGATCTAGTCAAAAAATACTATGATAAAGGTGTTTTTATAAAAGATGACGGTGCTATCGGAATTGATTTAACTGATGAGAAGCTTGGTTTTTGTCTTCTGTTAAAAAGTGATGGGACCGGCCTATATGCCACTAAAGATGTTGAGCTTGCCAGACGTAAATTTGAAGACTTCAAGGCACAGAGAAGTCTTTATGTGGTAGATAATCGCCAAAGTTTACATTTTAAACAAGTTTTTAAAACATTAGAAAAAATTGGCTTCGAACAGGCAAAAGACTGCCATCACCTTCAGTACGAGATGGTTGAGCTTACAGATGGCGCCATGAGTTCAAGAAAAGGAAATATCGTTGCCCTACAAGCGCTCATTGATCGCATGCAAGAAACCATTAAACTCGAATATCTTAATAAGTATAAAAGTGAATGGAGTGATGATGAAATTGAGCAAACGGCTCATATCATCGCCGCAGGTGCTATCAAATATGGAATGAATCGAACTGATGCCAATAAAAAAATCATTTTTGATATGGGAGAATGGCTCAAGCTGGATGGAGAATCTGGACCGTATATTCAATATGTTTATGCTCGAATAAATTCGATGCTTAACAAAATGGACTCAGTCTCCCCAGGTAGTTTTGAAAAGCTCATCGATCCAAAAGAGTCGGCACTTATTAATCACCTGGCTAAATTCAATCAAGTTGTCCAAACCGCTTTGGAAAAACACGCAACTCATGTTTTGTGCCAATACACCTATCAATTAGCAAAGCTTTACAACTCTTTTTATGCGGAATGCTCGGTAGCAAATGCAGAAACACAAGAACTCAAAGCAGCTAGAAAAGGTTTAAGCATCGCTGTATCACAAGCAATAAAAAATGCAATGTGTTTATTAGGAATAGAAGTTCCAACCAAGATGTAATGGTTTAGGATTGATCAGCAAATCCTGCCACAACAAATTTTTTAAGCTGGCTATTTAAACTAAAGCCAGCTCTATTTGCCACAACTTTTCTCCCTCTCAATTTGAAAGAGAATGGTTTCATATACACATTTTCTATTCTGATAGGCTTTGGCAAAGGTATTTTACCTAGGTGAGTTAATTCAAGGTACGCGGAGTTTCTAACAAATTCGCGGTTTTTATGAGTCACGCATATGGCCATACCGTTTTGAGAAAGATCAATAAGCGGACATTTTAATTCCTGGGACGAGTTTTTCATGAACTCCGACTCAAACTTTATTGTGACAAATTTTTCGTCGGCAGGTTTAAATTTAAAACGAGGCATCAACCTTGTATCAAGAGTTTTAACATTTTCTGGAATCATGACTGATAAATGTTTTTCATGATGAGCGATATAGCGTGCTTTTGAGATAGTTTTTCTAAAGGGGTGATAAATATAAATAAAATTTTGACCGTCGTATTGAAACTCATCTTCTAAGACAAGATAAAGCATTTCACTGTGCAGGTTTAACTCCATTGCCTCTATGGGTAGTGTAACACGCCTCTCACCTCGCATGAGCCATACGAACGCACCCTCACAATTATCGCGATTAAATAAGGAGTATAGTTCTTTTTTACTCTCAGGTTCTCGGTATGTTGCTGTCATAATCTTTTCCGCGTTTAAAGCTTGATTAAACTTAGATAGCTATTGCTAAGAGTATAGCATCATGTTAGGTATGATATCATATAAGTTAAAAATATCCTTATTTAATAACTATTTGAAATTAGGTCAAGATGTTTAAAATTAATAAGAAAATTGAGTATTCCTTAATGGTCTTAAAACATTTTTATCAGGAAATTCCTGCAGAGATAGCCTCTGCTCGACAGATTTGTGATGCCTACCATACTCCTTTTGACTCCACTTCAAAAGTCATGCAAATCATGAGTTCAGCTGGAATATTAAAATCAGAGCAAGGAGTTAGTGGCGGATATAAACTCAATACAGATCTCTCGAAACTGACATACCTAAGCCTGGCAGAACTAATCGAGGGACGAAGCTTTTCTCATAGTTGTCAGGAATTGAGATGTAGTCTGATCGAAAGCTGTAATATAACCGGACCTGTCTCTAAGTTGAATAGCTATCTTAATACATTTTTTAAAACATTAACCATCAAAGAATTATTAGAAGACTCCCCCATGGAGATTATTCAAAAAAGTGTGAGCGAAGCATGAGCGAAGAATTAGATCAAAAACTAAAAGAAGAATACAAATGGGGATTTGAATCTAAAATTGAAATGGAAGAATTTCCCAAAGGTTTAAATGAAGATATTATTCGTTTAATTTCCAAGAAAAAAAATGAACCAGACTGGCTTCTTAGGTATAGACTTGAAGCTTTTTCTAAGTGGAAAGAGATGTCACTTCCTAAGTGGGCAGCATTTGATGTGCCTGAAATAAACTTCCAAGATCTCTACTATTACGCAAAACCAAAAACTAAGAGTGAAGCTCCAAAAAGTCTAGATGACCTTGACCCAGAGCTTTTAGCAACTTTTGAAAAACTTGGAATACCTTTGCAAGAACAAAAGCGAATTTCCGGAGTAGCAGTTGATGCTGTTTTTGATTCAGTAAGTCTTGGAACCACGTGGAAAGAAGACCTTGAAAAAGTGGGAGTGGTTTTTTGTAGCATTAGTGAAGCGGTTGAAAAATATCCCGACTTGGTAAAGAAATATCTTGGAACGGTTGTTCCCACTACCGATAATTTTTATGCCGCTCTCAACTCAGCGGTATTTACCGATGGCTCTTTTGTCTACATCCCAAAAGGTGTGACTTGCCCAATGGATCTTTCGACCTATTTTAGAATAAATGCCAAAGAAACGGGTCAGTTTGAAAGAACTTTAATTATTGCTGACGAAGGTAGTTATGTGAACTACTTGGAAGGTTGTACTGCGCCTCAAAGGGACGAAAATCAACTTCATGCGGCAATCGTCGAGCTTATCACACTTGATAATGCCGAGATCAAGTATTCAACCGTTCAAAATTGGTATGCCGGAGATAAAGACGGCAAGGGTGGAATCTATAATTTTGTTACCAAACGAGGGCTTTGCAAGGGTGTGAATTCCAAAATTTCTTGGACTCAAGTCGAAGCAGGCTCCGCTATTACATGGAAATATCCCAGTTGTATTTTACAAGGTGATAATTCTCAAGGAGCTTTTTACTCAGTGGCCCTCACCAATAATAAGATGCTTGCAGACACTGGGACAAAAATGATTCATATTGGGAAAAACACCAAGTCTACGATTATCTCCAAGGGTATTTCAGCCGATCTTTCCCAAAATGTTTACCGAGGGGAAGTTAAAGTCATGCCTGGAGCTGAGAATGCTCGAAATTTTTCTCAATGTGACTCCATGTTGATTGGCCAGACGAGTAAAGCTGACACCTTTCCCTATATTGATGTAAAAAACCCAACCGCAACAGTGGAACACGAAGCCTCCACCTCTAAGATAAGCGAAGACCAACTCTTTTATCTTCAATCGAGAGGCGTTGATGCTGAAAAAGCTATCTCGCTTATTGTAAATGGCTTTTGTAAAGACGTGTTTAAAACACTTCCTCTCGAATTTTCGGTTGAAGCGGTCAAACTAATAGAAATGAAATTAGAAAACTCAGTAGGATAAAAAATGCTTAAAGTCACAAATTTACATGCACAAGTTGAAACAAACCCCATCATTAAGGGAATTAATTTCGAAGTCAAACCAGGAGAAGTCCACGCAATCATGGGCCCAAATGGATCAGGAAAATCCACATTTTCAAAGCTGATTTCTGGACACCCAGATTATGAACTAACTGATGGCTCAATTGAATTTGATATCAATGGAAAGATGACTAATATTTCTGAACTAGAAGCATCAGATCGTGCCAAGGAGGGAATTTTTCTCGGTTTCCAATACCCCGTAGAAATTCCAGGAGTGACGAATATAACTTTTATGCATGAAGCTTTCAATGCTCTTTGTGAACACCAAGGGGCTGAAAAAATGAATGAGTCCGACTTTCGCGAATACGTAAAATCAAAGCTTCCCATTCTAGAGATGAATGAAGCCTTTCTAGATCGAGCTGTTAATGAAGGTTTCTCTGGTGGTGAGAAAAAGAAAAACGAAATTCTGCAAATGCTTCTCCTTAATCCAAGATTAGCTCTTCTGGATGAGACTGATTCAGGTCTTGATATAGACGCACTAAAAACTGTGGCGAAGGGGGTAAATACTCTGCGATCCAAATACAATGCCATTGTCCTGGTGACTCATTATCAAAGACTGCTTGATTATATCCAACCTGACTTTGTTCATGTCCTCTACCAAGGACAGATTATAAAATCAGGAGATAAGACTTTAGCCTTAGAATTGGAAGAGAAAGGATATGACTGGCTTACGGCGGGAATTCAGTGATGAGTTTTCTTGAAAAAACCAAATCGTTTTCAGGTTATGATCAAGCTAAATTAAACTCACTTGTCATTCCTAATATGAAAAACGAACAGTGGAAATATACCAACCTGGAAAGACTTTACTCAACCCCCTGGAGCCCCAGTTCGTCTCAATCACCTAGTGAAAGAAGCAAAATAGATGATCTTGAAATACTTAAGATCAATGGTGCAAGTTTTTCTAGTGAAGAAACTATAGCATCTATAAAAGTCAGGAAATCAACTGAACAAGAAATAGAAATGTTTTTAAGCCGTGAGCATTTTTATTCAAAGGGTTTTCTCTCGCAACTTATTAATGCCTCTCCTACTCTTTACCTTACGACCGAACAAGTAGGAAAAAACACTCCCGTAGAAATACAATTCTCTAATTCTTCAGAAGAACAAATTAATATTGTTCTTCTTGGAGTGGTTAAGGACAAACAAGCCATTAGTTTGCGTTTTACAGGCAAAGGTCAATACCATGTTCATGTATGGGGAAACTTAAAACCCAATCAATGCCTCGAGCATGTTATTTACCAAGAACTGGATCACACTTCTTCGTTTTTGTTTGAATCTCATTATAATATTCCAAGAGACGCCCATTACAGACAAATTTTAGTTCAAAATGGCGCTTTATTTTCTCGTCACAATATCTCTGCAAGTTTGACGGGAGAAAATGCCGAGACTGACCTTCATGGTTTATACAAGCCTACGGAAAAATCTCACGTAGACAATAGCGCCTATATTGAGCATGGCGCTTCTCATACTTTCTCAAGGCAAGTCTATAAAGGAATCATTGGAGACGAGGCAAAAGGTATCTTTGCCGGTATAGTAAAAGTCAATAAAGACTGTCTTTTAATAGAAGCAGAACAATTGAATAAAAATCTTCTTTTAAATAAAAAAGCACAAGCTTATTCAAGACCACAAATGGAAATTGACGCCGATGATGTGAAGTGCGCTCACGGATCTACTATTGGTCAATTATCTGAAGCCGAACTTTTCTATTTTCAATCGCGCGGGATACCAAAGGAACGCGCACGCGCCATGCTTGCAGAAGGGTTTGCGATGGATGTCTTACTAAAAATAGACAACGAAGTTATTCGTGAATTGACAATTAAAAGGCTGAGAGGCTTATGCTAGAGTCGGTTTCAGAGAACTTTCCCCAGATACACCAATCGCAAATCACTTATCTTGACTCGGCTGCATCTACGCTTAAATGCAAAGCCATGATAGAAGCTGTCACGAAATACTATCGAGAAGAAACGGCAAATATTCACCGTGGAATTCATGATCTATCTGAAATTAATACCACAAGATATGAGAGTACCCGCGATATCATTCATAATTTTCTAAATTCCAAGGCTCGTGAAGAGATTATTTTTACCAAAGGAACGACTGAGTCGATAAACTTAGTTGCGAGAACCTGGGGTGAGGCCAATATAAAATCGGGAGATGAGATACTCATCTCTGCCATGGAACATCACTCAAACTTGGTTCCCTGGCAGATGTTAGCTGAAAAATCTGGTGCCACGCTCAAGATAATTCCTATCAACGACAAAGGTGAGATTCTTCTCGATTCATATGAAAAGCTTTTAAGCGATAAAACTAAAATCATCAGCGTCGTCTCGATCTCAAATTCGCTAGGAACAATCAATCCGATCAAAGATATGATTAAGCTTGCTCGAAAGAATTCCCCCGCCCTTTTCATGGTGGACGCCGCCCAAGCGGTTGCCCATAAGAGAGTTGACGTACAAGAACTTGATTGCGACTTTCTCGCTTTTTCTGGGCATAAAATATTTGGACCCACTGGAACCGGAATCCTCTATGGAAAAAAAGAGCTTCTTGAGGCCATGCCACCTTTTCATGGAGGCGGCGATATGATTGATGTGGTTACCTACAAGAAAACCACCTATAATCATCTCCCTCATAAACTTGAAGCGGGAACCCCCCATATTGCTGGCTTCTTAGGTCTTGGTCCGGCGATAGAGTATGTGCAAAGAATAGGACTTAATAATATTTTTGAATACGAAAATGAATTATTAAACTACGGACATGAGAAGCTTACCACTGTACCAGGATTAAAATTTATAGGAACGGCCGAAGCAAAAGCCTCTATTCTGTCTTTTGTCATAAAAGATATCCACCCCCATGATATAGCCACTCTTGCCAATAAATATAAAATTGCTATTAGAACTGGACATCATTGTACCCAGCCCCTAATGGATTTTTTTAAAGTTCCAGCCACTGCGAGGGCCTCAATAAGCCTTTACAATACAAAAGAAGATATAGATAAATTAACAGAGACTCTTATCAAGATTACGGAGTTATTTGGATAAATTATGATTTCAGTTCAGCCTACCCCCAACCCTAATGCACTTAAATTTATATTAGAAAAAGAAGTAAAAGTATCTGGCAAAACTTCTTTTAAAAATCCTTTGCAAGCAAAAGATGTTCCTCTTGCCGCTGCAATCTTTGACCTCAGAGGCGTTGATCAAGTTCATTTTTTTGAAAATGTCATTACTGTATCTAAATTTACTTTTGAACCTTGGGATAATTTAGAGCCGGCGGTTATGACAACAGTAGAAAATTTAATTGATGACCATGATCCTGAATTTATCGATCATGATCCAGAAGTAGAAAGACGCAAAAACCTACCTGCAGACCTACTAAAGATAGAAGAGATACTAGATCATAGAATAAGACCGGGATTGCAGGGAGACGGTGGAGACCTTAAAACCGTAAGCTTTGCCAATAATATCCTTCTCGTCCAATACCAAGGGGCATGTGGCACGTGCCCAAGCTCTACAACAGGCACACTTGAGGCCATAAGAGCGATACTCAGAGATGAATATGATCCTGAAATAGAAGTGTATATAGCCCCTGAAATATAATGATTTTAGCTGTTTTTGCGCTCGCACTATTAATTGACATCAGTCCCCACAAACCTGATTGGTTTAAAACTCAGAGTATTTATGTAGAACTTCCTTCAATTGATTATGAACTGTATACAGAAGATGAAAACGGAAATGAGCTTGATACCTTAACTTACTCTCCGATTGTTTCAAGCTTTTACGGAATTGCGGTTGATACCAAATGGGCCGGATTCGCTCTTTCAATCCAAAACCCTGAAAGTGAATATGAACTGTTTGAAGAATCTAAGCTATTCGACCTTCAATTTTTTGGAGTTTTTAAGAAATTTGAATGGGAACTCTATTATCAAAAATATGAAGGTCTCTATATCTCTCAAGAAGAGGAAGTCCCCGTAGGTTCAAGACCAGCTGCCAATGCGAGATCTTTTGGCTTTGAATTAAGGTATTTTTTAAAAGATGAATTTAACCCGAAGGCATCTTTCGGCTCTAGTCAGCCTGAAAAGCAAACCAATGGATCTTGGATTCTTGGACTGTATGGAAACAGACAAACCCTGAAGGCAAATACTGGTCTCATTCCAACTGAGTTTGAATCAAATTTTGATCAACTCGCAGGTCTGCGAGAATTTGAAACATCAAGCCTAGGTGTTGATGCTGGTTATGGAGGAATGTATCTGGGTGACTGGTATTATTTAACTGGCTTTTTCACCTTAGGATTTCAATTGCAAGAACAAGCATTTAAAGGGATTGATCAGGAAGATAGAATTGTGTCTGGTGCATCCAATAATCTTCATCTTGAATTCGGATATCCTTTTAAAAATGGTGCTGCGGGCTTAAGGGCAAAAAGCTCAAACCTAGAAATCCCGATTAAAAATGCCAAATTTAGTCAGTCCAGAAACCAAGTTCGAATTTTCTACAAACATTATTACTAGACTCTTACCAATTTTTTGGAAAATAATATTCCATCATTTTAGCATGGGGTGAGTTTTCTTTAGGTGAAAATTTGTAGGTATATTTACACCGTGCCGGTAGCGAAATTAAAATTGAATCTGTCCTGCCATTAGTGCGTAGTCCAAATAAAGTTCCTCTATCATGCAAAAGATTAAACTCCACATAACGTCCTCTTCTGTGCAGTTGAAATTCTTCATCTTCTTTGTCGAAAGCTTCATTGATTCTTTTTTCTACGATAGGGAAATAGGATTCAATAAAATGATTGGATAAATCTGTTACCATATTAAAATCAGCTTCTAAATCTCCTGAATTATAATGATCAAAGAATATACCTCCAATCCCGCGCATTTCACCACCTCGGTGATGATTAACAAAATACTTATCGCATTCTTCTTTCATCCAATCATAGCATTCGTAAGGCTTACATGCCTTCTTCCAAACCTGATGAAAGTATTCAAAATCCTCTTCATGAGGATAAAAAGGAGTTAGATCAGCGCCTCCGCCAAACCAAAACTTTTCACCTTGCTGAATCATACGAAAATTAGCATGAACGGTGGGAACTTTAGGATTTCGAGGATGAATAATTAGTGAAATACCAGTTGCCCATAAATCATCGCCTGTGCCATTTAGTTTTTTTGCAAAATCAGGATTAATGGCCCCGAAAACTTCGGAGGTATTTACTCCAGCATTCTCAAAGGTCTGGCCTTGAAAGGCTCTCGTTATACCTCCTCCTCCAGGACTTCCCTGATGATCGGTTCGGCTCCAACGATCTTCTAGCAGCTCGATTTCAATATCTAAGTCTTGCATTTTTTCTGTAATTTGATTTTGTAGGTGTTTTACGTGGGAGCTAAATCTGATTTTATAGTCATCGAGCATGGAAAAATCCTTTTAATTCTAACATTTTATACCGATAGGAGGTATCATTAAATAAAAAATTAGACAAGCAAGGACCTTAAAACATGGAACGGTTTTTTACACTTCTCGCCAAGTATATCCCAGCCTTTATGAGGATTACAGGCGTCATCCTCATCACTCTAACTTGTGCGATGGCAGTTTATCTTTCTAATAATATCGCTAAATCCTATAGTCATAGAGATCATAAAAACTGGCTTAGACAAATTGTTTTTACCTTAGAGAGTTGGGAAGAAAGTTTTCATGATATGCGAATGAAGCATTATCTTGACTCAGAAAACCTAGAACCAATTGATGGTCCAGTACTATTAGCGATAGATGATAGTTCACTAAATGAAATTGGAACTTTTCCCATACCTAGAAGGTATTGGGCGCAAATGATGGGACGACTAGGTCAAGAGGATGCTAAAGTCGTTGCTTTCGATGTTCTCTTTCCTGAGAAGTCTCTTACATGTGGGGATGGAGAAAACAGCCAAGATGAACTCTTTGTGCAATCTATTTTAGATTTTAAGGCAATAAGCCCGGAAAAAGAGGTTGTCCTTGCTTACACTGTTGACAAATACCCTGGTAAAGAAATAGAGCCTCCTTTTGAGCTCATTACCACCATGCAAACGGTAAAAAACTTGCGAGAAAAATTTAATCCAGAAACAGGCAAAATGGAGTTTGTTCCAGGCATGACTGATATGCCTTTTTATAAAATGGATAAAAATAACTTCGTTCATCAAATGTTTTTAGATGCAGAAGTTGATCTCGCTTATATTAACAACGAAGAAGATTACGATGGAGTCTATCGTCATTATACAATCTACTCCCGCGTCCTATCTAAAGATCTTGAAGGATCGATGTTTCTTCCCTCCCTTGGTTTGAGTGCCTACAAAGCTTCTAAAAAATCAGTCAACTTTTTCTTTGAAGTAGATAACTCCGATAGCTCCTCCATTTTGAAATCTGAAAATGGAAACTTAACTTCAGAAGTCCCTATTAATCCCCAAGGGGGAATCAAAATTAAATGGAAAAAAGACAGGGGCTATTTTCCTGCCATTAGTCTAAGTGAGCTTTTAAACCCAACTGAACCGGGAAAACTGAGGGACCTCCATATTTACCCTGAGGTTCAATCAGCTAAGGCAAAACTCGCTGTTTTGAAAAAAACGGATCCTAATTACGAAGAGAATAAAAATGAATTAGAAAATTTCATTAAAATTAATGAACCACATCAGTATGTAGATTTAAAAGATCGTATCGTATTTGTAGGTTCGACTGCAGCAGGCTGGCATGATCTAAGAAACAGCCCTATAAACCCCATAATGCCTGGGGTATATGCACATATGACCATTACGAGAATGCTAATGGAAAATAGTTTTTATAAGGACCCGGACGTAACGATCAAATACAATCTCTACTTATTATTAATAAGTGTACTGATCCTAAGCTTTATCATGATATTTAATAATGCCATTATGGATATCATAGGACTGGTGGGGATTATGGCCGGACTCTACTTGGTAGATCGATTTTATTTTCACCCTCAAAACTATGACTTAAAACTCCTTTTCGTGGTCATTGCTAATGTGAGTAGTTACTCATTTATTACTATTTTAAATTTTTCCAAGGCCTCTGCTGAGAAAAAGCAAATCAAAGGAGCCTTCTCTAGATATGTTGCCCCCGCGATTGTTGATGATATGTTGGAAAATCCAGATAAGCTAAAAGTCGGTGGGGAAAGAAAAGATATCACTTGTCTTTTTTCCGATGTAAGAGATTTTACTTCGATATCTGAACAATTAACTCCAACAGAGCTGGCAAGTGCATTGAATCGCTATATGGGAGAGATGACTGATATTGTTTTTGAAACTAATGGAACACTTGATAAGTATATTGGTGATGCTATTGTCGCATTTTGGGGTGCGCCGGTTGATATTGGAGATCATGTCAACCAAGCCATGGACGGCGCAGTTAGAATGCTAGAGGCCCTACCTGCCATCAACCAAGAATTCGAAGAAAAAAATCTTCCTGAGTTTAAAATTGGTCTTGGACTTAATTCTGGTGAGTGCTCCGTTGGTAATATGGGATCCGATGCAATTTTCGCCTACACTGCTCTTGGAGATAATATGAACCTTGGAGCAAGACTTGAGTCCCTTTGTAAGCACTATGGGGCGCAAATACTGGTCTCTGAATTTACTTTTGAGAGAATGGATCAAAATCGATTTACTTCGAGATGTATTGATAAAGTCCGTGTTAAAGGTAAAACTGAACCTGTCGGGGTCTATGAAGTCCTATACTCCTACCACCCGCTCATGGTGCATCAAAACGCTCTGCGTGATTTTAAAAATGCCTATGAGCTCTATCTAGAAGGTAAATTTGGCAAAGCAAAAGAGCTTTTTGAGTTGGTACTCACGGTAGTTCCAGAAGATAAAGCATCTCTAAGACTAAAAGAGAGTTGTGAATACTGGATGTCTAACCCACCACAAGAAGGTGACGATTGGACAATTACCACCATGACGACAAAATAATTATTCAAGGGCCCTCGTTTTTGTTAAACTTGCGCCCATGTTATTTAAGGCAAAAGATAAGATCACCAAATCCTATGACGTGATAGTTATAGGTTCTGGGTTGGCAGGGATGACGGCGGCAAATCGTTTAGCCAAATTGGGCAGATCCGTGCTTTTACTTGAGGCCCATAATAAACTTGGAGGCTTTGCCACCTGGTTTTATCGAGCAAATAAAAAACATGTATTTGATATTTCCCTACACGGTTTCCCATTCGGAATGAAAAAAACTTGTCGCAAGTATTGGAATAAAGAAATTGCCGATCATATTGTACAGCTCAAGGGAGTTAAATTTCTTAACCCACAATATGAACTTGAATCAGTTTTTACCAGAGAAGATTTTACGAAAAAACTAGTTAACCACTTTAAAGTAGATGTTTCCAGTGTCGAAAATTTCTATAATTATGTAGAAGGCATGAACTTCTATGATGATCAACAAATGACCAATGCCGAACTTTTTGAAAAATTTTTCCCCGGCCGAAACGATATTGTACGTTTTTTAATGGAACCTATCGTCTATGCCAACGGTTCTACTTTGGACGATCCCGCTATCACTTATGGAATCGTTTTTTCAAATTTCATGAAAAAAGGAGTTTATACTTTTAAAGGTGGGACAGATCATCTTATTAAAATGATGCAAGATGAGCTTCTCTCAAATAATGTTGACATTAAAAAACATGCAAAGATTGACCAGGTAGTTATTGAAGATGGAATTGTTAAGGGTGTGCTCTACAAGGGTGAACTCATTCAGTCAAAAGCAGTTCTTTCCAACGCCAACTTAAAAAACACAGTCCTAAATATGGTTGGCGAAGAACATCTGCCAAAAGAATATATAGAATCAGCGAAAAAAGTGCGTCTGAATTCATCATCTTGCCAAGTTTATATGGGAATAAAGCCCGGAGAAAGTATCCCTTATATCGGAGATTTAATCTTTACCTCCACACACCCAACTTTTGATACAGATGCCCTCATGGCAAAAAACATCACTTCAAGAACCTTTAGCGTCTATTATCCAGATGGAAGACCCTATGACAGCGAACATAAGTATGCCATAGTCTCATCTACTAATGCGAGATGGGAAGACTGGGCTTCTTTGTCAGAAGAAGAGTATGAATTTGAAAAGAAGAAAATGATTGAAGAGACTCTTGAATGTCTTGGACAATATATCCCTGAAATTAGAGAAAAAATTGATTTCATCGAAGCTGCCACACCCAGGACAATTAAAAAATTTACTCATCATGAGCAAGGTTCTTCATTCGGAACGAAGTTCGAAGGTCTAGATGTCAGTATGAAATTGCATGAAAAAATTCCTGGAATGTTTCATGCGGGCTCAGTGGGGATAATTATGTCAGGCTGGTTAGGAGCTGCAAACTATGGGGTTATTCAAGCCAACGAAGTCGAAAGTTATTTATACAAAAGGTCAGAAGTATGAATTTTAAAGATCAAACTGTTGTGGTTACAGGTGGAACTCGTGGCATTGGACGCGGAATAACGGAAAGTTTTTTAAAAGAAGGAGCCACCGTCATAGCCACCTTTGCTGGCAATACAACTGCGGCTGAATCTTTTAGAGAAACCTCTGAGTTTAGAGATCGTTTATTTATTGAGAAGTTTGATGTTTCAAAGTCAAATGAATGCGCACAATTTTTTGAAAAGGTAGTCGAAAATTATAGTCAGATCCATGTGCTAGTTAATAATGCAGGTATTAGGCAAGATGCTCTTGGCGCCTCCATGTCCGAGGAACAATGGGACTCAGTCATTGATATTAATCTAAAAGGTACTTTCAATATGACTCAGCAAGCGATTCTTCATATGATGAAAAAGCGTTATGGTCGCATTATAAATATTTCCTCCATTGGTGGAAAACTAGGTCTGCCTGGCCAGGCAAATTACGCTGCCTCCAAAGCAGGACAAATTGCTATTTCCAAGGCAATGAGTAAAGAAGTCGCCAAAAGAAATATAACAATAAATAATGTCCTTCCTGGTTTTATAGAAACCGAACTCATTTCTGACCTTCCAGAAGACCTCGTTAAACAGTATAAGTCTGAGGTTCCAATGAAAAGATTTGGGAGTACAAAAGAAGTAGCTGCCGCAGTCCTTTTTCTTGCTTCAGATAATGCAAGTTATATAACAGGTTCAAGCTTAGAAGTTTCTGGAGGGCTATAACCATGATAGAAAAGCTCATTCCACAAAGAGACCCGTTTCTTTTTGTTGCTGATGAATACGAAGTATTTGAAAACGAAATTAAAACAAGCTACACCTTTTCCAAAGAGCTTGATTTTTTCAAAGGACATTTCCCTTCAAACCCGATAGTCCCGGGTGTCATTTTATCTGAACATTGCTTTCAATCAGCGGCGGCTTTAATGGGGTATATAGCAAAAGAAGGGCTTAAAAGCCTCGCCGTGGTCAGCCGCATCCAATCTGCAAAATTTAAGAAAATGGTTAAAGTTGATGAAACAATTCATACAAAGACGACTCTCATTGAAGAAATGGGAAACGCGGCTTTTTTTAAATCTATTGTCACTAGCTCTGAAGGCCTAAAAGTCCTCATCATTGAATTTGCCTGCACAATCGTCACAGAAGAATAACTATGTTTGATTTTAGAGAAAAGAATTATTTAATTACTGGGATTGCAAATAAAAAGAGTGTAGCTTTTTACGTAGCAAAGGCGCTTAAGGAACAAGGTGCCCATTTAGTTTTAACCGGACAAACTGAAGAGCACCTCGGTTCAATCAAAAAGCTATTCCCAAATGAGGAAGCATATAAATTAGATGTTGAGTCTAAGGAGGATCTAGAAAATTTGTCCAAAACAATAAAAGCTCCAAAAATAGATGGACTCCTTCACTCTATTGCCTTTGCAAATTTTACGACACCTAATTTTCTTGCGACCCCGAGAGAAGACTTCCTTCAAGCAACCCAAATCAGTGCGTTTTCATTTGTAGAACTTGCCCATGCATTGAGGCCTAAACTTTCAAATAATGCTTCTCTAGTATCAATTTCTATTTCTAATACAAAAGCGACTAGTTATGGCTATTTAGGTCCTATCAAAGCAATGCTCAATAGTCTTGCAGGTTATATGGCGAAAAGTTTTAGCGAATATAGCCAAATCAGAGTCAATACAATTGCAGCAGGACCTCTCAAAACCTCCGCCTCTGCTGGTATTCCTGATTATTTAGAAAATTATCTCTTTGCCGAAGCCTTAACTTTAAGAAAAGAAGCTTTAAAAACCGACGAAGTGGCCAAGACTGCACTATATTTATTTTCAGATCTTTCAAGCGGACTCAATGGAGAAACAATTACGCTAGATGCAGGTATGAATTTAAACTATTTTGATCAAGACGTAGTCAGAACATATACTAAAGCGAAATTTTAGTCAGCAAAAGTTTCTTTAAGGCCATTTTCTATACTAACTATTGGTTCATAACCAAAATCTTCTCTAGCTTTATTATGAGAAAAATAATGGGACTTTGCCAATTGCATAGCTACAAATCTAGTCATAGGAGGTTCTGGCTTATAGATTCCTAAAGCTTTGTATATCAGCTCCATGGCCCAACCTATTCTATATGCCATATTATAAGAAATATAACCTGATACCGGCCTCACCTTTTTTAATCCAAGAATCTGATTAATAAAATCCCATAAATTAACTGGCCTTTCTTGCCCTATAAAATAGCAATTCCCAGAAAGGCTCGGATTATCTTTTAAGGCCATCCAGGCCTGAATATGTGCCATTGCCGCATTTTTAACATAGATAATATCAACAAGGTTTTCACCTTCACCTACCATCTTAAGCCTACCTTGCTTTGCCTTATTGATAATTCTTGGAATTAAATGAGGATCCCCTGGTCCCCAAATTAAATGAGGCCTTAAACAGACAGCTTTGAAACTCGAGCTACTTTGTTCTTTGACATATTTTTCTGCCAACGATTTCGTATAGGCATAGTCAGTGTAATATTTTTTAGGATAATCCAGTTTCTCGTCTCCTAAAACAATATCTTTATCTCCGAAGACAACTGAAGGTGTTGAAGTGTAGATAAAATTTGGCACGTTTGACTCTTTGGCATGGTTGACTAGATTCACGGTTCCAAGGTAGTTCACCTGATAAAATTGATCTTTACGTCCCCATACACCTGCGATGGCAGCAACATGAAAAATGACTTCAACGTCTTTTAAATCAATGGAATTAACTTCCTCTTTTTTCGAAATATCACACTCAATTGTTTGAATGCCTAATTGATCTAATTCTACATGATGATTTCTCGAAATATTTACAATAGTATGATCATTATTCTGTGATAAAAGTTTAGCAATATGTAGTCCAAGAAAGCCACCACAGCCTGTTATAACAATCTTACCCATAGCTAATATCTTTTGATAACTGCTCTCTATCAATTTTTATATTATGTCTTACATCTACGGGAAGGTCCGTTTTAACCACAAACTGTCCAATTTTCTTGGTAACCTGATGAGTCTGAGCAAGATTTTTAAGATCCATAAGAAACATTGAATCAAGTTCCTCTTTTCTATCTCTTCTTTGGACTATCACAAGCGGTTTTTTCGTCTCTAAGTTTTGAACCAATGCTGACCTTAAAACCTTTGGGTGCTGATTAAAAACTGACTCTATTTGCGCCGGGAAAAAATAATCTTTTCCGTCAAATACAACATGCTTTTGACGACCACAAAACCAAAGTCTACCTTGGGAATCGAGATATCCAACGTCCCCCATACGATGCCAAATACGCTGTCCATCAAAGATCTTAGCTCTACTCGTAGCATCTACATTTTTATAATAGTTTTTTGTGACATTTTTTGAACTCACAACAATCTCGCCAATTTCTCCGGAGTTCAGCTCTTCCCAATCATCAAAATTATCAACTGCATTAGGATTCATTCTCATAATTTTTAAATCAACACCTCTCAGCGGAGCCCCAACACAAATGCCCTCTCCCTCAAGAAAGGCTGACTTATGCTGCTTTAAGATTTCTTCACCGCTGATACAACTAACTGGCAGCGCTTCGGTAGCACCATAAGGAGTATAGGTTGTTCCTTTTGAAAGCAACTGAGAAAATTTAAGATGCAATTTTATATCTACAGGTGCCCCAAACATAACAACATGCTTCACTGTAGGAAGCTTAAGCTTTTTCTCTAAACAATAATCAGCAAGTTTACTCCAGATCGCAGGTGATCCTGCTAAAAAACTCGCTTGTGAAGACTGAATATCCTCATAAAGCTCTTCTGGATTAACTGCAGAAGGCTTACTTGCATCAAGCCTTGGTACATGACTTCTCATACCTATGGCCAAAGAAAAAAACGAAAACAATGGAAACCCAGGAATATCTATATCCTCGGGGGACAAGTGAAAGGCATCTCTCAACATTTTTGTTTGATTTATAAAAATGTCATGAGAGTACTCAACTCCTTTTGGTGAGCCCGTCCCTCCAGAAGTATACAAAATCGCCGCGAGATCAGATTCATCGGGTCTATAGGTTTCAAATTCAGTAGAAGCCGTTTTAAAAGCACTATACAATCTAGAGCCTAGTCCAGGAAAAAAACCGGTCTGAATAGACAACCTAATATTTTTAAAATACTTAGGTTTTAGAAGCTTTAATATATGTACCTTTGGTATACCTACTAAAACATCTGGATCAACCTCTTCTATCGCTTTAAGAAAATATTCTCTTTTCATGCCAGGATCAATGAAAACTGAAACGGCTCCCATTCTAAAAAGAGCAAAAGTAATAGCAGCAAAATCGAGATTGGGTTTGACAAAAAAGAGGACTTTATCTTTCGGTTTCACTCCAAGCTCTGTTAGGCTGTGACAAAATTTATTTATTCTTTGATTTAATTCTAAAAAATTTATTTGCTTATTTTTAAAGGAAACGGCAGTCTTCTCTGGCATATTCTTAGCATGACGAGTGATATATTCCGTAACATTTTTCATGAGTTAAAAAACCTGTCCATTTCTTCTAAAGTTTCATTGGCCTTATCCTCGAAGAGATAATGTCCCGCATTTGAGTACTCTACAACAGGAGTTTTAGGATAAATCTCTTTCCACCTATTGAGAAAATAATTATTAAAACAAAAATCTTTCATCCCCCAAAGAATAATTTTATCACAATCGAGTTTCTCCAGCCTATCTTCAATCTGTTTTAAAGTATTAAAAGTTTTATGAGTTTTATTAATGGGTATGTCTTGCACAAATTGATTGATGGCCACTCTGTCCTTCAACGCTTTATAGGGCATCAAATAGGCTTTTTTAACCATAGTAGGTAGAGTTTTTACCGTAGTCATAAACGTAGCAGGCCAACAAAATGCATTTAAATACTTAACCATTAAAGGCCCTAGAGGTCTTTTCTTAACTAGATTTATCTGCCATGGAATATAACTTGATGTAAATGCAGCTGTATTAGTTATAACGAGTTTATTTACTTGGATATCCGTCAAAGTGGCAAGTCCAAGACCGATGGCCCCCCCCCAATCATGAACAACCAAGCTTACCCTATCAATTGAGAGGAATTTTAAAAGAGCTTCGATATCATATACCCGTCTTTGTAGAGAATAATCATAGTCCTGGGGTTTATCAGAGAAACCACAGCCCATATGATCAGGAACAATAACTCGATAAGAACGAGAGTAATGAGAAACTAAATTTCTAAAGTAAAACGACCAAGTAGGATTCCCATGTAACATAAGAATAACTTCCCCTGAGCCTTCATCCAAATAATGAAGATTGTGCCCTTGGATATTAAAATAATTGGATTGAAAATCATAACCTAAAAGCGCTAAATCCATCGAAGCTCCATAATAGTCGAATGAAGTCCACTTCCTATGCCTAAAAGAGCAAGATTCTGCTCAGCTTTGATTTTGGGAATTGCCTTATAGAGAGTTAACGGTAAAGCAGCCGACCCCGTGTTACCATATCTATCGAAGGTAGTTGTGTCTTTGGAAAGATCTAATCCAAGTTGATCAAATAAATAGTTTCTATGATGAATGCCTACTTGATGACAAATATAATGATCAAATACTGAACGAGAAAACTGCCCCCAACAATCTTTAGCAAGATTTATACCTTCCCTCATAAGGGTCTCACTATCAGTTTCCATACTAAGACCCTCAGGACCGCCCTCGCCTTGGCAAAGTTGGTACGTCGAAGTTTTAGATAAAGAATTTTCCCTCAAAATTTTTGCTATTCCTTTTTCTCTTGAGACGACTAATGCAACGCCTGCACTACCGATTGTAAAGTTTGCAAAATATTTTTTGATCGATTTTCGTGTTAAAGTCATATCTTTCTTCAGGAATTCAAGCATTTTTGAAACGAGTGGATAAGAGTTTTCTCCCGTAACTAACATTATATTTTTATACCTACCAGCTTCTACTAGCTTCGAGGCTAAACTCATCCCGTTCACTACGCCAAGGCAAGCATTGCTTAAGTCAAAAGACTCACAATCTGCCCGTAAACCTAGATGATGATGAATAGAACTAGCAGTCGATGGTTCTAGATAATCTCGACAGACTCCGCAATAAATCAATAAATCTATCTCAGAAGCTTTAATGTCTGAGTCTTTAAATAGGTTTTTGCCAGCCCTAATTGCTATCTGGCTTGGAAGTTGGTCCGGGAAAAATCCTCTAGAAATAACTCCTGTTTGCATCTCAATTCTACCAAAAGGAAGTTTGAGGCGATCATAAATGGAGCTTAAGTCTTGTTCGATATCTGCGGAACTTAAAAACATATCAGGCTCGGTAATTGCAATAGAATGGAGATAAATATTATTAAACTCTTGCATCTTATCCTTCCATTAAACCATGTAAGTTCGCCATGGAAATCCCACTCAACATCGAACCAACTATTCCTAAAAATCCTTGATCAGTCCCCATAACATATAGGCCATCAACGGATGTTCTCCCATCTTTATTTTTTTGGGTTGATCCATAGACCGTTCCTTCAATATGCCCGGTATATTTTTTAACAGTTCTAGGAGTAAATACATCTTTAAGGAGGATGGTTGGCTCTGACTGCATAAGTCTCTTTGAAAGCTCCCATGCCTCCTCTGACATTTTATTTTTCAGCTTTTTATAGACTTCTTCTTCTTTTGAAACCCAATGATCAAAATTTGCCATATAGGTCACCCGAATCGTTCCATGCCCTTCTCTTTGCTTCCTCTCATAATTATCTGGCAAACAAAAAACAGCAGAACTACTATCATAAATAGATTCAGGCTTTCGATAGAGATATTTATCGGAGTCATTATAAAAGATAATAGTATCTTCAATATTATCCAAAAACGACTTATTCTCTGTGATAAATAAACTTTCACAAAATGATAGTTTTCCTACTGGCGCACTAAATTCGCCATCAATAGCTTGCATAGTCTCAGGTAACCCCATAGATGAGAAAACTTTATCTGCAGCGATAAACTCTCCCTTTGTTGTCGTCACTCCTGATACTTTTTTATCAACTTCTATTGAAGACGCACCTGTTCGATAGCGAATCTCTCCTCCAAGTTCTTTATATCGACTTTCCAGAAGATTTAAAATTGTACGGACTCCGCCCTCCGGTCTTGAAAAGCCTTCCACGTAAAGGGCCTTATACATAATAACAAATTGAGAAAAGTCCATATCATGCTCCCAAGCTGAGCCATATATAAGAAGTGGTGCAATCAGCATTTCTTTTAATAATTCTTCTTTAAAATATTGATCCAAGACTGCTCTAGCAGACACGTAACCTGCACTAAGATCTGTTTCATTGTACTCCATTGTCATTTGATGAAATGAATGAAAAGAATCGCGCTCACTTGGGAAGGTCTCTTCAATTTGAGAGATGAAATAATCTACTTCATTGCTGAATCTAAAACTTGCGGAGGAGAACTGAACTTTAGAGGTTGTTTGCTCTTTGAGATTAAATTCCTCATAGGGTATCCGAAGTTGTTTTAAGAGTTTAGTAAAAGGCCTGCCCCGCTCACCTTTTTTTGCAAAATTTGTAAGCGCGTGTAAGCCTACATCAAATTTAAATAACTCTTTAGTTGAAGGTATTCTTCTTTGATAATATGAATTCAAGCCACCCGAGATTGAATGTTTTTCTAAAATGACAACTTTTTTATCAAACATCGCCAAACGGATTCCAGCTGCCAATCCAGACATGCCTGCACCGATGACGATTGCATCATATTTCATTAGGCGAATTTAGGGCTTAAATACTCTACGCAGCTATTAAGTGTCGCCAATTGAGGATAGTCTTCAGAAGGAACCTCAACTTTATGCCTTTTTCTCAATTCCATGACGATATCTAGAAAGTCCATTGAATCTAAGTCAAGTTGATCTCTTAGGCTCACACCTCCATCTAGATCGCCTAAATCTTCGTCCGGTGCTACATCTGCGATTATGTCTAAAACGATTTGTTTAACGTCTTGTTCACTCATCTTTTACTTCCTTACTACTTCCTTAATATTTTTTTATAATGACACTAGAGTTTATACCTAGCATTCCAAACGAGTTATTTAATATCGTTTGAACGTTAGGGTTTTCTTTTGGTTTGTTAATAACAAGGTTTTCCATATGACATTCAGGATCCAACTCTTCTACATTGATTCCAGCATGAATCATTCCATCTTCAAAACTTAAAAGATTTCCTGCAAGCTCCAACGCACCCGCAGCTCCCATGCAATGACCTATATGTCCCTTGGTAAAATTAATAGAAGTTTTCCCACTATTTCCGAAAACCTCTCTAACAGCCGCGACCTCGTTAACATCCCCCATCACCGTTCCCGTGGCATGTAAGTTTACAATATCGATTTCGGTCACATCCATTTGTGCTCGATCAAGTGTCTTTTTCATGCATTCTATTTGCCTTTCAGTGTTGGGTAAAACAAAGTCTGACGCATCAGAATTATAAGCATAGGCAATAACTTCACCATAAATCTTGGCGTTTCTCTTTTCGGCACTCTCCAAAGTCTCAATATGGAAAATGCACCCTCCCTCACTAATGGCTATTCCATTTCTCGTTTTGCAAAGAGGTCTTGAAGCACGAGACACATCTTCATGTGACCCCAGCGCTCCTTGAGCGTTAAAAGCTGCAAAAATTCCAAAAGTCTGAGATGACTCGGAAATTCCTCCGCATAAAGCAGAGTCAACTTCACCCAATAGAATCTGTTGGACTCCATTTATAAGCCCCATATTCCCGCCGGCACATGCCGACCCTACTGTATAATGAGGACCTGTAATTCCTAAATTGAGCGTCACTTCACCGGCACAAGAATTTGCCACAGTTCTAGGATTATGATGAATTGACCAAAGATTATAATCCAAATCGTTTTGATGCATTTGATAGACTTCTTCTTCAGTCTCGACATTTCCATGTTCAGTGATTCCAAGAAAAACTCCATATCTAGATTTATCTACATCGGCCCAATTAACTTTTGCATCCAGGAGTGCTTCATTGGCACAATAAATTGAAATAGACCCAGCTCTAGTTCCACGTCTTCGGGCTTTTTTCTTTTGATGTTTTGTTTCATCGAAATCACAAAACCCAGCAGGTCTTTTTCCCATATAACGAATTTCATTTTCAGTGATCCCGCTCTTACCTTCTAAAAGACTTTTGCGCATGGTGGATATATCGTTTCCAACTGGAGACGTTAAACCAACACCGGTAATGACTATTCTTCTATGCATAAAACCCTCTAAATAAGTTGGTCTATTAAACAATAAACTTAATAAAAGTTAAATAGGTTTTTCGACCGAGAAGCCCTCTATTACTAAGATTTTTTTGCAATACGATACAAATATGAGGCAATTGCCAAAAATGCTGCTACGGATAATACTTCTTGTAGCATTGGGTTAATTTTCATCACCAAGGCGTCACCAGCTGTATAGATGACGATAGCAATAACAACCCCCATTATCGCTTCACCAGCAATAAACCCAGAGCCCAATAATACACCTTTATCTTTACTTTCGTCTTCAACGACCCTCGACTTCTCTACAACCCATCGGATTATTCCTCCAAGAAAAATGGGGACTGCAAGAGTAACGGGAAGATATATTCCAACTGCAAGCGGCATAAGGTGCAACCTAAAAGATTTACCTCTTAAAAATAAACTATCAATTAATATAACTGCCACGCCTAACATAGCACCATATAAAACCATATTTACCGGAAGCTCTCCTTCACCGAAAAGTCCTTTAGTGATGGAAGCAAATAAGACGGCCTGAGGAGCTTTAAGACCCTCCCCGATGACATAAGCTTCATGTAGCAAGGTCAATACTGGAGCAATAACAAAGGCCGGTATTATGACTCCAATAATCTGAGCCAATTGCTGATATTTTGGAGTCGCACCGATTAAATAACCTGTCTTTAAATCCTGAGAACAATCACCCGCAGTACATGCTGCACAACAAACTACAGCGGCCACTCCTAAGGTCGCAAGGATAGCTGAGTCACCTTTATAGCCAAGAGCAAGAAATAATGCTGCTGAAACAAGTAGAGCTGAAATAGTCATACCTGAAACTGGGTTATTCGATGAACCAACAAGACCAACGATATAACTAGAGACTGCTACAAATAAAAATGCGCAAACGATCATGAGGATTGTGGTAAAAACGGTAATTCCCCAGTCATTAATCATTTGAAAATAAAGACCAAGCATTAGTGCAAAACAAGTTAACATGACTATACTTATTCCCATCAAAGGAAGGTCCTGCTCTACTCTTTTTACTTCACCTCTAGATCCACCCATTTCTTTTAGGCCTGCCAGTCCAGCAACAATTCCCGACCTAACAGAAATAATCGACCAAACACCGCCTACAATCATAGCACCTACACCCAAATACCGTACTTGAGTAGACCATAGAGTCCAAGCTAGATCGATTGCACTAGCGTCCTCTGTCCCCAACGGAGTCCCTAGCATAGGAATTGCCACGAAAAAACCGATCGCCCCACCAATCATGACAAGCGATGCCACGTGAATATTTACGATATACCCAACCGCAAGTAACGCTGGTGATACATCAAAACCAAAAAAGGCTGTACTTCCACCAAATTTTTTGGCTATTGCTACTTCACCGGTAAAAAGTTTTAATCCTGACCCGATGAATTTAAAAATCGAGCCGATAAGTAAACCTTTAATTATAGTTATAAATCCTTCTTTACCAGACTTTGCATCACCAGAGTTTAAAACTGCCGCACATGCGACTCCCTCAGGGTAAGTGAGCTCTTCCTCATTTTGTATTAAAGCTTTTCGAAGGGGAATCATGAAGACAATCCCTAATAGACCACCTGCTATAGCAATGATTGTTGTAGGCCAAAACTGAAAATCTTTCCACGCTCCCACTAAAACTAGAGCAGGAAGAGTAAATATAATCCCTGCTGCCAATGACTCTCCAGCCGAAGCCATGGTTTGAACGATATTAGATTGATGAACCGAATCTGTATTTAAAATTCCCTTATAAACCCCCATCGCAATAACGGCAGCGGGAATTGAAGCGGAGACCGTCATTCCTGCATAGAGACCAAGATAGACGTTCGCTGCAGTCATAATAATTCCAATAACAATTCCTAAGAGAAGAGAAACTGGGGTAAATTCTTTAATCTTTTCCATGTTTAATACCTTATAAATAAATATTCCTGAACCTGCTATATTCCGTAGCTCATTCCTTCACCTCTTGGATCAGAGACTCCAAGTATACTTCCATCACTCTGTCTTTGAATCGCTTGAATACTGCACCCTAAACTTTTGTGGTTTATCTTATGCCCCATAGATTTGAGTTTTTCTTCTACCTCTGTCGAAAAGAAAGGAGGGCCAATTCTTATTTCTTCTGGTGACCATTGATGATGATATCGAGTTGCGGCCACTGCTTCCCAAAGGGGCATTTCGTGCTCAAGTACATTTAGTATAGTTTGCATGACACAAGTTAAGATTCTTGTTCCACTAGGGGTTCCAAGCGCGAGAACCGGAACACCTTCTTTATTAAAAACAATACTTGGACTCATAGAACTTAATGGTCTTTTTCTAGGTTCAACTAAATTATTTTTTCCTCCAATCGCACCAAAAAGATTAACTCCACCTATATGACTGGCAAAGTCGTCCATTTCATTATTCATGACGACACCCGTTCCAGCCGCAACCACACTAGAGCCAAACCAACCATTGATCGTTTGAGTAGAGCTAACCACATTTCCCTTGCCATCCATGATAGTAAAATGAGTCGTATGATCACTCTCTTTGGCAAGCTCTTTAAAAGGCACGGGAAAGTCCTTTGAGCTCAATGCTTTATCTAAACTAATTCTCTCTCTCATTTGAGCGGCATATTTTTTTGATACCAGAGTTTCCACTGGAACATTCGCAAAATCTGAATCTCCCATGTATTCAGCCCTATCGGCAAAAGCTATTTGCATAGCACTAGATGTAAGATGAACTGCCTCAGCACTTTGTGCCCCAAGAGATTTTAAGTCATAGCCTTCTAAGATATTGAGGATTTGAATGACATGAGTTCCGCCTGAGCTTGGTGGAGGCATTGAAACAATTTTATAACCCTTATAAGTCCCTTCAACCACAGGTCGTTTTTTAACCAGATAATTTCTCATATCTCTGGTCGTTATAAGACCTCCGTGTTTTTTTTGAGACGCTGCGATCATTTTCGCAACTGGACCCTCGTAAAAACCGGCACGTTTTTTATGAGCAATTAACTTTAAGGTTTCTGCTAAGTCTTTTTGGTAAAGAATATCTCCAGCAGTTTTTGGTTTACATCCATCATCAAGGAAAATCTTTTTAGAGGCTTCAAAGCGGCAAAGTTTTTCAGCTTTTGCGGTCATGGCACGCTCAAGAGCTGGGTAAATAACCATTCCCTTTTCTGCCAATTCAATTGCCGGCTTCATAACAGTCTTTAAATCAAGTTTCCCATATTTATTATGGACTTCTAAGACTCCTGCAACAAGGCCCGGTACTCCAGAGGCAAGCCCCCCAGTTAAAGACCTTTCTGTGACTTGCTTTCCTTCTTTATCCAGGTACATCTTTGAATGTGCTGCTTTAGGCGCCATTTCTCTAAAATCATAAGCCTCATTAATACCAGTCTTAGCATTATGAATGACCATAAATCCGCCACCACCCAATCCTGTAGAATGTGGCCTTTCCACTGAGATAGCAAAGGAAGCCGCTACTGCAGCATCAAAAATATTTCCTCCGCGCTCAAAAACAAATTTTGCAGCTTGGGTTGTAGCCGCTCCTTGAGTTGAGATCATATATTGACTACCCAACGCAGTGTATTCAGACTTCTTTTTATTTTTTATCAGATCAGCTTGGCGTATACCCTTATTTCCCGAGCAAGCGCAAACGACGAAAATAACTAAACCTAGAAAAACCTTCATGAACTACCCCTAAAACTCAATTTCACAATAGTGTAGAAAAATTCTTTACAGGTGGCCATGAAAATACTGCCTGTTTTAACGCCCTTAACGTTGAGTGTAAAATAGAACTGTCTAAATGTATGGGAGGATGAATGTCCAAATTTTTCTTGATAGCTCTTGTCGGTCTTTACCTAAGTTCTTGTGCGCATATCAAACCAGTTAACCAAGACTATAATCCACACCTAACTCCCAAATCTGCATTAAAATCAGCTCCAGCTGAAGCAACTCTAGTTAATGCTCCTGTCTATAGAAAATCAGACTCTGACTTCTTAAAAGAAAGAAAATCTAAAAAAGTAGATTTTTGGATTGGCTATTTTTCAGGTAAAAATAAAGAACGCCTAGAAAGGTTTATTGCAAACGGCGAAAAATACAAACCCTATATTGAAGAAACTTTTGAACGCTATGGTCTTCCAAAAGATCTCTATTATGTAGGTCTCATTGAAAGTGGGTACTACAATGCTAGCCGAAGTCATGCAGGGGCCGTAGGTCCTTGGCAGTTTATGCCAGCAACTGCAAGGCGCTATGGACTAAGAGTCACCAGAAAAATAGATGAAAGGCAAAATATTTTCAAATCTACGGAGGCTGCTGCACTCTATTTTCAGGACCTGTACAATATCTTTGGATCATGGGAGCTCGCACTTGCAGCTTATAACAAAGGCGAAAACGGAATCATTCGCAGAATCAGAGGCGCCAACACGAGAGACTATTATGAGCTTGGACGAAAAGGTGTCATTCCCAAAGAAACACAACATTACGTCCCTAAAGTGATCGCCGTCATGCATGTTTTGAAGAATTACCAGGACTATGGGATTAAGAAAAAAGTTTGGGAAGATAATCCATTTAATAATGTAGCAAGCGTAGAAATAGATAGAAGTATTAGTGTTACTAAATTGGCAAGACAGTTTAAGATCTCCAGCCATTTAGTAAAACAACTGAATCAAGACATAAAAAGCTCAGTGATACCTCACCCAGGTAGAAAGTCGTTTGAAGTTTTCCTTCCAAAAGACACACAAACGGCAATGGCGAGCTTTAAGAGCTACTTAAAAAGCTTACCTGAAAGAAAAGCGACACGATCTAGGAGTGCCGTTAAATCAATTGAAACTCACAAAGTAAGAAAGAATGAATCTTTATATTCAATTGCTAAGCGTTATGGCACTGACGTAAAAACTCTAAAAAGCTTAAACTCACTTCGTCGCTCTACTATTTATCCGGGCCAAAACTTAAAAGTAAAAACGAATTCAAAAAGTCGGATTTTATCCTCCTATATCGTAAAAAGAGGTGATAATCTCTTTCAAATCGCCAAGCTATTTAAAACAAATAGTAGAAGATTGAAAAAATTAAACAGTAAGAGACATTCAAAAATTTTAGTTGGAGAAAGACTTAAGGTTCCTGCACATAGAATGAATGTTTATGTGGTGAAAAAGGGCGATTTTTTAGGAAAAATTGCGAGAGAAAATAACACATCTCTCCAAAATATAATGGATTTAAATGGTGGAAGCAAAAGAATATATCCAGGTCAAAAAATAATTCTCTCCATAGATATTATATAATTTGCTATAATATATGCCATGGAAAGAGACTATCTTTTAATTGTAGATAAAGACGAAGATTTAAGACAACAATTGGTAAGTGAACTATCAGACCTTGTCTCTATGGTTATTATCCAAGCTGCGGATGGTGTTCAAGCTTATCAAAAAACGAGAAACCAAAAATTTAAAGTTGTTCTTACCGATTTTGACCTGCCTAAGATCAGTGGGGCGCAATTAATTGCAGCACTAAGAGAGACTAATCACAATGCTCACACCCCTATTATTTTTTATACAGACAATCTTGAACAAGCCAAAAATGAGACCAGGGGTTCAAAGCATATAGAGTATCTCAGCAAGCCTCAATCCTATGAGTTAATCTCAAAAAAAATTAATGAACTAAGTAAAATCGACCCCAATAAAAAACGATTTAAACTAGATGTAGACTTTATCAATCCTTTTATTGATTCCTCAATGAAAACTCTTAACGGTCTTTGTGGCGTGACTAATATTACCGCGAAGAAACCCTATCTTTTAAAAGAAGAAAATATAGATATTGATATAAGCGGGACCCTGGCCATCACCTCCCCTTATTTTAGGGGAAATATAGCCATTTCTTTTGAAGAGAATGTTTACAAAACTATTGTTGGGAAAATGTTAGAAGAAAATGTGGCAGAATTGGATCCAGATAATGAAGATGGTGCTGCTGAAATTATCAATATTATTTTTGGACAAACCAAAGCAGTCTTAAATACTCGAGGATATTCATTAGATCGAGCTATACCTTCCGTCATTAGAGGCAAGGGGCATAAAGTGTACAAGGATAGTAAAATTCCCATCTTGCTGGTACCATTTGAATCAGACCTAGGTGATTTTTGGATTCAGATTTGTGTTAAAGCTATTTAAATTATTTGCCCTTATTCTTTGCACACATGTGTATGCTCATGAATATCTAAATACCAGCCAACTACCTAATGCTCAAAATAGAATTCCCTTAAAAAGCAAAGACTTTTTCATCGATATAAAAGCCGATGAACAATGCGACGTAAGAGCGATGATAGACCCAAGTTCCATAAATTGGTTTCGCTTTGAAGACATATTACTTATACCGATGGCAAGAATAAAAATTAGAACCAAGAGAGTTCCACCAGCAGCATTTATTACCTATAAAGAAAGGACGTTGAATTTTCAACATTCTGAAAAATACTCCTATGCCGAACTCAATATTTCTCTATTTGAAAACCAACCGATTGAAATTAAATTATTTGATAAAGTCCTTTCAATAATTGATGTACAATTCAGGACACCTAAAAAGCCAAAAGTTCTTGTAGACTATTCTTGCTCGAGAAATGGTATTCAAATAGAGGGTCTTGAAAACGAGTATTTTAGTATCGGTTGTCGAACCAAAAGAATTGGCAAATTTGGAAAAGAAAAGCCCATGCTTGAGGTTATTTGGCTTTCGCCTGATCTTAGAATAAAAAACTCAAAATATCTCCCCTACCATGCAGCTTTTCTTAGTCAAAGGCCTGTTCAAGCTGAGGTTGAAAATAGGCAAACAGGAAAATCAAAAGTTATTACGATAAAAGCTAAAATTCCAAAGCGACTGCATAGGCTCTTTACGGCTTATGGTTTTGGCCCCTATGCTTTTGAGACTGAGTTAATTGAAATGGACGATGATGGCAATGAGATCAGTCGAGAGTCAAAAACCGAACCCACTGTCCCGGCCCTCATGTTTTATATCAACTACAAGATCTCTGAGACTCAATCGATCCGAGGCTTCGAAGCAGCTGTCTTTAAGGACTCTGTTTTTAATAATGCTGGCATATATCTTGGCTCAGACTTTGGCTTTGCACTTGATAATAGACTTTATTTTTCTACCTTAATAGGTGTCCAACACCTATACTTTCAATTTGATAAGGATAGCGAGGTTATTAGCGAGCCTATATTCCCTCAGGGAATTGAGTTCATGTATCGACACGCTTTTGATGACCCAAATTATATTGTTTCTGGAGGAGTTTTTTTGAGTCCTACAGAGTCAATTGATTACACAAATGCTTGGGTTCGTTGGGGAAAAAATTATTTTTGGGAGTTAAACTATATTTCTTGGGGCAAAGAGGAATTTAAGGCCACAACTTACGGTGTCTCAATAGGCTTTCCTTTCAAAGGTTTTTTATAAATGTGTTCATGCCTTCATTAATGAGAATATCAGTCCTGACATTATTAAGAAGCTACAAATCAGCATTCTAAAAGTAACAGCCTCACCTAAAAAGAAATAACCAATCAAGCCTGCCACAACAGGCTGAAGATAGATAAAGATAGCCACTTGACCGGAAGCTGCTCTCTTAAGGGCCCAATTGTTTAAAAAATAAGTGAGCAATGTAGCTCCTATTATTGAATAAAAAGCCGCCACAACGAAAACTGAACTTAAATCTAGAGTGAAGAGACTTTTTATCTTGTCTGTATTGAAAGGCAACATCGCCAAGCCAGAGATAAAAAACATCCAAGTGGTCGTCCACATATTATCAAACTTCATAAAATATTTTTTACCAAAGCTTATATAGAGAGCAAAGCAGGTCGCTGCTAAAAAGACGAGCCCATCCCCAATCAATGTGTCCCCTGCCATTTGAAAATCATTTACATTTCTCATGAGAAGAACACCAAAAAAGGATAAGACAAAACCTATGAGTTTATTAAAACTTAACTCCTCTTGACGTCTTAAAACCACCACTAAAAGGGTCAAAATAGGTATCATAGTTATGATAATGGCGGAGTTAATTGAAGTGGTATAACCAAGTCCGATTAAAAATAATCCCTGTCCTAAGGCCATTCCGAGCAATGAGAGAGTTGCAATGGGGGCAAAAAACTGAAGATTGAAGGGGGGATGTGGTCGTCGCATTATGAGGGTCACTATGAGCATTCCTACCCCAGCAAGAAGAAACCTTATATCCGACCAAAGAATCGGCTCCATTTCAGTAACTATGACTTTACTAGCTGAAAAATTCAACCCAAATAGCACTTGGATAAGTACCAAAATAAATATGATAAAATACTTATGGCCTGTCATCTTCCTTAATTTCAATGCCCGAGAATATTGATTGACCAACTGTTTAATTTACCAGTTGTTCCAGATCTCCCGTCAATTACCTTAATCGTCCAGTCCCCTTGGGCATTTTCACCATAAAATGCGTGTGAAGCTAAAACGAAGTTTAAATTTTTGTCATTATCTAATAATAAACTATTATTTATATTTAAGAGAATACTTTTTGTTCTTTGAGAAGAAGTTTCAGGCCCTGTAAGTTCGATCCCGATTTCTCCCGGTTCATCATGAGAAATATTAACCTTAATTTGAACCGATTCAACAGTAAGATTATCACTGAGGGTTATTGTATTCGTAACACCAGCAGAAGAGTTATCGGGTATATTGGCATTAGGCTGAGCGCTATAGCCTGAGGTATTAAAATTTGAGTTCGTCTCTACTAGTGAGCCTAAACTTGAACTATATATTTTAGCCGCGGCAACTGCTGCTTCTGCGTCCACGAGCCCAAATCCATAAAAGTTATTAAACCAATACCCGGCGCGATTTTCAACCCACCCGAGTTCATACTCGTGACCGGAAAGATTTAAACTTGTACAACCACCAATAACATTTGAAGGGTGCACTTTACCGAAAAGATTGTCGTCATGATCTGGGTCAATTTTCTTGGATGTATTCGCAAAAATATGTTTAATATCTCTTTGCTTTAAGGCCGGATTAGCCTCAAGCATTAAAGCTATAACGCCGGAGACAACCGGAGCGGCTGAACTTGTTCCGTTCATAGTAGATGTATAATGACAACGATCATTTAGCGGATGCTGATATTCAAAATCATTGAGAGGGTTTGAACTTGCTGCTGAATAACCTCGAAAACAAGTTGGTAGATCAGTGGTAATTATAGCTGGATAGGATATTCCAAATTCACCTCCTGGTGCCGTTACCCATAAATTTGATCCTACATTAGAATATGAGGCCTTTCCACCACTAGCATTAACCGCTCCTACAACTATCATATGAGGGGATTCATTTTCAAAGGGCATATTTGCATTATGAGAAGCACATGTATTCCCACTGGAAAGAATAAATTCATTTCCTGCGGCTTTAATATAAAACTTTTGCTCGTTTAAAACTTGATGTTTGATATGATCCAAGTAATCAGGATCAGACAATGTGTCTTGATAGAGAACATCGCCATATGAATAATTAAAAATATCAAAATCTCCAGAGGCTTGGGAAATGAGAAGCGCAGTGCTTTGAGTAGAGTCTAGAAATTGAAATATGGCAGTTTTGGCTTTTGGTGCCACACCGATAGAGCCTCGATTATTCCACCCCATTGAGTTGATAATTCCCGCGACTGCTGTCCCATGGGCATTAGTAGGTACAGGATCCCCAATAAAAGGGCTATTTAAAGAGTAATCCCGATGAAATCCTGAAAGCATATTTAAATAAAGGTCATCATGGTTAATTTCTCCACCAGAGTCTGAAACCACAAGTCTAACTCCTTCTCCATAAATACCTTCTTTAAAAACTTCGTGCACATTTATATCAACTCCAGCCTTACCTGCAGCAATAGCAAAGTTTTTCTGACCATTGTTTCTGAGATGCCAGGCATGCAGCCTTAAGGGGTCACCATTAATGGCAATAGAGATTTTCGTCTCAACAGTTGATGAATCTGATATATTAGTAGCAATCAGTGTGATGTTTTCAAAAATGCCACTTATCTCGGCCTCCCCCGTTAACTCTCCAGTGAGTGAATTTATTTGTAAAAATGAGGGTGCATTACTATAGGAAAAAGTATGGCCGGTGCTGACATCCTGTGGAAATTTATCTAATGGATCAAAACTAAAATCTTTTCCTTCACTGGTAGAAAAATCGGCTTCAAAAATAATGGGTGCAGCAGGACTATAAGGTCCCTCATTTCCCCTTGGACTCGTAGTTGAACCTTCTTCTCCACCACAACTGATAAATATGATAAAAATAAGAAATGGAGTTAAAAATCTGATCATCACAATTATTTTACGACAGTTTAAAGCCTGCACTTAAATTACCGCTAAACATTGAAAATAAGGGGCATTTGATGCCTATAAGAAATTGTATATGCCAAGAATTTAAGCCTCTATAACGGCTTATTGTTCGCTTCTTGCACCTTTTAGAATTTCAATAGTCGCTCTTCTTACTTTTGAATGTTTAGAAGCAGATTCATAGGCAATCTGAAGTTCTTCTAAATCGTTAAATTTATATAGAATGACATTTATATGTGAATACTCTTCAACAACCTGATAGGCTTGGTTAAAGATTTCATCTCTATCATTGATGTCTTCGAGTTTTACTTTTAAGACTTTTGTAACGATTGCATAAGTATTTGAACGAGTATCAAGCAAGACCGGGTTAGATTCCACCACGGGGGTTTCAGACCTGATCAGATAATGCCCAAGAAAAGACCCAATAATTTGTGGATCACTTGCTTCCCAATCCTTTTTTAAAACTGCATAGACATCATCCAAATATGTATAGCTCTCCCCCTGAATATTGAGAGTCTTTTTAGGTACCTCAGAGTCGGGGTTTTTATAACTAGCAGTTACCCTGGACTGAGCCGCAATTTTTCGACTATCAAGAGGTCTAATTTCTGAGGTAGTTGAATTCATATTCTTTTTTGATCTATAAGAAGTCTTGGATATTGGTGACGGTTTGGGGGCTTCAGGCATGGTCTTCAAGCTAATCTTGCCTTCATCTCCTTCTGACTTATCTGCTGCAGGTTCTCTTTGTGCATTTTGTTGGTAAGATCCAAATTTATCTTGCTCGAGGTTAAGTAGATAATAAACTCCTCCCCCTAGACTTAAAACACTCAATATCACCATCCAGCCTTTCATGTTAGATTTTTCGGTTAACTCTCTATCTCACTAAATAAAAACTTGATGAGAAGACTTTTCTTCCTCTATCTCTCAAGTTCAGGCGGGATTGCCCGATAAGATCAGTATGGAAAAGCCTCTAGCAAAACTTACTAAAGAAAATCACCTCAATAATCTTTTGGATGGACTGCCACTTTTAACTACTTTATATGGGGTTAACTGTCTTATGGCCCACTACTTTATTGAAGGGATCAATATACAAATGTTTGCCTTATCTTTGGGCTTTATGTTGATAGCTTTCGTATGCGGGCTTTTCGTCTATGATAAGTATCATCACGTACTTCTTTATGATCAATATATGCTTATCTACTTTCAACCACTCGGTTTTGCTAAAAAAATTCCTTATTCGAATATTTCAAAAGTCCTTACTGTTAGTGAGGAAACTCAATTCAGCTCTTTATTGATAAAACTTAAAAGCAAAAGAAGCATCTCTGTTCATTTTGTTGATCACCCTACCCATGCCAAAAAATTCATCGATGAAATGGTAGGGATTAATCGTTTGACTGAGGATGTTTTTGACAAAGCTGCATAAACTTGGCCCATTGATTAAGAAGATCCATAGGTATTTCGTGTTGTCCTTGAAAAGCATTGAATTCTACTGAAAACCCATGCTCTTTAAAAACTTTTTCCAATTCTCGAGCGCCATCAAAGCTTAGGATCGGATCCTGGTGCCCATGAGATTGAAAGATAGGAATACTATTTTGTTGTTGGCAGGATCGTAAACTAACTTCTAATTTATTTTTATGAATCAGATTTCCGGAAAATAGGGTTACACCCATTAATTTTGCTTCCACTCTCGAGATCAGGTGGGAGCTCAACATCGCCCCTTGTGAAAATCCTCCTAGCATTATTTTTTTATAAGGAAGCTCATGAATAAAATTGGCCACAAGATCAATAACCTCATCCAATCCCTCTGGCTCAACCAAGCTTAAATCTCGATGATGACCTGTCATCATTGCACTTTGGAGAGCTTGCTCATCAATCGGAAACCACGCCCTAGACATCTCCCCCATAAGACTTAAAACTCCTTGAGGAAAGTACCAATCAAACGACGAACTAAACTGATGCAACCCATATAAATCCATCATAGAAGCACCATACCCATGTATCATCACGGCGCCGCAATCTGCGTCATTTTTTTTGGCCAGGTAATCGAGAGAAGACGTATTATATTTATAAGTGTATTTTTGCATTTCACCTTTATAAATGATGGAACCTATTCATGTCAAAAGGCATAACCTATATCCTTATTGCCAGTTTATTTTTTGCCTTAATCAATGGTCTGGTAAAGTTCCTAAAGGGCATCCCTGCGATTGAAATTGTCTTCTTTCGTTCAATGGTGACTTTAATCCTCTCTGGAGCTCTCGTCTTAAAGAACAAAGAGAAGATCTTTCCCAAAGAAACTCCGCTACTCCTTGCTCGCGGAGTTGCAGGAGGGATTGCACTTATTCTCTATTTCAACTCAATTCATATGATGCCTTTAGCTACTGCGGTGACGATTCTTTATTTGGCCCCTATCTTCACTCTCATCTTTGCCATATTTCTTCTTAAAGAAAGCCCAGACAAAAGACAGTGGCCTTTTATTATTTTGTGTTTTGTAGGAATCGTTTTAATGAAGAACTACGATGAGAGAGTTTCTCTCATTGGAGTTTTGATGGCGACTATTGCAGCTATGTTTGCAGGTCTCGCCTATAATATTATTCGGATGCTAAAAGGCAAAGCTTCTACTCAGCTGGTTATTTTCTATTTTCCTTTGGTCACAATTCCTCTTTGTTTACCCTGGCTCATTCCTCAATGGAAGAGTCCCAGTTTTTCTGAACTGTGTTTATTGATTCTGATTGGTTTAGCAACTCAAGTTGCACAAGTGTTTATGACTAAAGCCTATATGCTGGAGCCTGCATCAAAAATTACTCATTTTAACTACCTGACAAGTTTTTACGCCTGGCTCACCGGGATTATATTTTTTAATGAATACCTCAATACATTGAGTCTGATAGGACTCAGCTTTGTCTTCATTGGAATTTATTTTTCAACAAAATTTTCTTCCCGCTAGTCCTAACCTCCTCTACTTTGGTTCTTGTTTTTTCGGCAAAGCCTTTGCTACAAATTCATTCAAATGCTTCTTGATCATTTGAACCTCAGCTTTAGCTCCTGGCGCTTTAGCATTGATTCTTTGAAGCATTTGAGTGATTTGATGATCCAAAACTTTAGCATTAGAGACGTACTCTACTAAAAAGTGTTTTTCCGCCTCTGCAATTGCCACCTTAACTTCGGCCTGTTGCTCGATAAGACGGATTTTGTCTTGTAATGCTTGGACTTGTGCTTTGAGCTCACTAACATCCTCTGAGTAGTTTTGACTTGGCGTAGGCTTAACTTGACTCGAAGGACGCGCTTGAGGCACGGGTCTTGCTTTTTTTGCATCATTTATATTTGCCACGTTTGGCTTTGAATTTGAATTTGAGTTTGAATTAGAATTTGGTGTAGGTCGCGCTTTAGGTGTTGGGTTTGGAGTAGGTTTTTTACGTACTTCCCCACCTGCCTCTGCTTGAGGTGACTCCGGAGAAGCGGAGAACGTAAGATCGACGTCTACATCGAGAGCATCACCCTTTTTCTCTTCTTCCTCATCCTCGAACTCGAGGTCTAAGTCTTCTATTGCCATTTAATAACCTACGCCTTAGGGAAATCTTAATCCCCTATGTCTATTCGGTAGGTTGCGAGGAAAACTTAAAATATTTATAGAGTATTTTAGTCTAGTTAGAATTGAGGTTTGTAATATCAGCACTTTAAGTTACTATAAACTTATGCAAAATGAAGATGAAGATGAAGCTACGGTGGTTTTAGATTTTAAGGCCATGCAAGAAGACCTGAAATCCTCAGAGGACTTAAATGAGCCCGATCTAGAGTTTAATATAGATAATCTTATCGGAGACAATGAGTCCCCAAATCAATCGTCTACAGGACATGCCTACGACTTCAATATTTATTTATTTGATTATAAAGATGATTATTTTGCTAAAAATTTTCAAATTTTAGGCATGGAACAAGGTTTAGGACTACTAAACCAGCTTGATGAACTAAATAAAACCCTAACAAGCGATCCTGAGTGCTTGATTACCTTTTATTATAACCAGGAACCCAAGGCCATTAACCAACTCTCGGCCCAAATTCGGCGTAAATTTAGCAAAGCTAGGACTTTAATAATAGCTAATAAATTGTCTCCCAAAAAAGCTCAGGCCCATGCAGAAAGCAAATATGGAGCAGATGCTTATCTATCTCATCCTTTTGAAGCCAAGGAATTTCATAAAGTCGTTAAAGAGATAAATTGGGAATAAAAAAACCAGTAATAAATATTCTCAATAGAAAATATTTATTACTGGGAGGAAACAAGGAAAAAAGCAACTAATCCCTTGTAGGACATTTATACCGCTTATTGAGATAGAAATAAATCGGCAAAAATCAAAGAATTTAAAATGACAAGAAAATCGGTGATTTAATGTAAGGCATACTTTCTTGACTAAGTGCTTAGTAAGACATTTAATCAAGTATTATGAAATATAAACTACTGAAATCTCATATCTCTACAAGTTTTTTTATTTACTCTACCTGCCTCTTCGCAATACTCAATTTTAAAGCATTCGCGAGCCCCGATTGGAGTGCATCTGCCACGCTTCCAGGTAATATTGAGTGCCACGAAGTTCACGGAAAAGAAGTCTGCCTTTCGGATGGAAACAGGGCCAATATTTGGCAAGCGTCAGATCAAGAATGGGAAAAACTCGTAAAAAGAGGTGCTGAGCATGCTCTTAATTACCCGGTTGAGATCACCCGCTTACAACTTCCAAAAACTTCGATGGATAAATTTTTTCAAAGTGACTCATCCTCACCTCTAAGAAGATTTGTTTTTAGAATTGCAAGAGGACTTACCCAATTTAAAAGTTTTGATGCCATCTACCAATGGTTAGGGCTACATGAATTTCCCGAGACGACAGCTGAATATGGGCCCAATTATATTCCTCCATTTAATGGAACCGCGCGAGAAGCAATGGGCGTCTCGGTTTTTAACCATAATGGGTATCAAGGACTCTCTTTTAGCTGTGCCGCCTGTCATAGCTCAAACCTTTTTGGAACCAAAGTCATGGGACTTACCAATAGATTTCCACGAGCAAATGAAGCCTTTGTTATGGGAAAGAGTATCCTCTCTAAAACTCCTACCTTTATTTTTAGAACTCTCGTCAACCCGCCAGAAGAAGATGTAAAAATCTTCAATGAAGCCAAAACGGCAATGAAATATGTACGAGTCAAGGAACCTATTGCCCTTGGCCTTGATACCTCACTGGCCCAAGTGGGACTTTCTTTAGCTATTAGATCGAAAGACGAATATGCAAGCTTTCCTACGGGAAGATTTAGACCACGAGCGAATCCTCTTGATCGCAAACCTGCAGACTCAAAACCTGCCGTTTGGTGGAATCTTAAATACAAAACCAAATGGCTCTCTGATGCTTCTATTCAATCTGGAAACCCTGTGCACACCAATTTCTTATGGAATGAAATAGGAAGAGGTGCCGATCTTGAAAAACTTGAAACCTGGTTTGAGACCAACCAAAGAAAAGTAAAAGAGTTGACTGCTTATGTATTCGCTACTGAAGCACCTGAGTTTAATGACTATTTTCCAGGACAAATCAATATTACCCGTGCCAAACGAGGACAAAAGCTCTTCTTAAAAAATTGTTCTGGCTGCCATGGAATTTATGAAAAAGCTTGGGATCAATTTGATGATCTGTCATATGAAGAATCTATAGCAACAGTAAAAGTGCGCTACCACGCAAGAACAATTGTAAAAGATGTTGGTACCGACCCTTTAAGGTATGAAGGAATGAATTATTTTTCCCAAGACCTCAATAGGTTACAAATCTCCGAATCAATTGGAACCGTAGTGAAACCCCAAAATGGTTATGTCCCACCACCGCTAGTTGGAATCTGGGCACGATATCCTTATTTTCACAATAACTCTGTACCTACCCTCTATGATATTTTACTACCTGATTATAAACGGCCAAAGCGATATGTTTCAGTTCCAGCAATTGATAAGGTCCAAGACTTTGATAGAGAAAAAAATGGATACCCCAGTCCAGCACTTATTCGAGAACCCTTTCGTTCTGATAGGGAGCACCTCTTTGATACCAGGAAGACAGGTATGTCCAATCAAGGGCACACTTCTATGATGCTAGATGAAAATGGTGGGGAAAAGTTTAGCGAAAGTGAGAAGATTGACCTCATTAATTTTCTACAAACGCTTTAATTATTGTACAACAAACTCGAGCGCATTGGATTTTGCTAAAGGCGTGAAAAGATCCAAATTACTTTTCCAAAATACACGCGTCCACTCTTTAAGGGTATCCATCTGGGGTATTTTTTCTTTTGGAATTTTCAAAGTAACCAGCAATTTAGAGTTATCTCCCTTGTAACTGATAAGAATTAAATTTTTTATCTCTTCCCTATTTTTAAGTTCCTCTAAAACTTGGGTGTCAGTTAAAAGTATAAAAGTTTCGGCCAAATTGACTTGCCCATTTCTAAGATCTTTGACAAAGAAATTTGCATCCTTAAAATTTTTCCAGCCTTCTAGACCGTTGGTATCTGCTTTTTGAAAATATGAAATCAATCCTCGAAACTCACTTGAGGTATAGTTTTCTCTATAACGATCTTTAAAATTTTCAAAAACGCTACCTGTATCTACGGAAATTACTAAATCTTCGTCAACCTGAACAACTCCATCGCTAGATCTTTTCGTATAGGGAAGCAATTGTTCACATAATACAGCCTCCCAAGCCTCTTTACATTTAGGCATATCATGTAAATCTTGAAACTGATTAAGTTTTTTCGAAACTAAAAAGTCTTCAGCCTTGTCTGAGTTATAATCATTAAACTCCGTGGAAGCTATATAACTAAATTTTTGTTCTAAATTTTTACTGAGACTATGATTAAGAACTAATCTGAAATCTTGTATTAATTTTTCTTTTCTTTGTAAATTGAAGACCAGACTATCTTTTGTAATGTTTAAAAAATGCTGGATCTGAAATTTTCCATCTATATCAATTTCTAATCCATAGACCGTCACATCTAAGAGTTCCTCTCTTTTAAAAATATCAACTAAACTCTTTTTTAGTAACTTCGTGGTCATCAGAAGGTGAAATTTAAAATCCTGTGCTTTATATTGCAGATTTATATCAGTGGCTTCGTTACCAGCATTGACGAAGGAGTCGTAATCAAAATAATCAACATATTCGTCAATTATAACCTCTTTAATTCTTGCCGAGTCCTCTGGAACGGGTGCCAAAAGTTGGCGACTCTTATATAAGCTATCTGTTCGCATAAAAACAATAATAGACTTACCCTGTTTTTGAATTGATTCTGCACTTTGGTAATCGTCCTCGGGATTAATGGCCAGACAAATTTCTTTTTCAGTTAGGCAGCCCTTGGTTTGTATCTTAGTCTGTAAGAACTGATTGTCTTCTGTTACCTTGGCTATCTTTGTTGGCTTTAAAATTAAGTCTTTTTCTACTATGGCCTTTTTCACTTCGGTGTTAGGAGAATTAAAGTGCTTAGTATAGAAAATCCAAGAAGCAACTAACAAGAGCAAGCCAACAGCTAAGACCGTTCCCAAACTAAATCTTTGAGTATTGCTTTGAACATTTACCTTGTTAAGTTTTCTACGACTTTTTCTCGCATTTACTTTTTTAGAGCCTACTTTTTGAGAAAGACTTTCTTTTGGCCCAGAACCTAGTTGATTCTCATTTATTTTAAAAGTGCCTGTAGTGTCTGAGTCTGAGATACCACTCATAAGATTTGGTTTATATTTTTCCCTCTCACCCGTGTGTTTCTCTTCAAATGATTTATTAATTTCATTGAGGAAATGGCTGGCTTCATCAGTGGAATCCTGATCGCCCTCATCTTCACTTAACTCGTTATCAAAAAGACTATCTTCATCAAAGACCGGAGCATCATCGTTTTCATCCTCAAGCTTGAGCAGAATACCACCTATCTCAACAGGAAAAACAAAATTAATTTTTATGGCACTTCCTGGCTTCATAATCCTTTGGTTAACTTCAGTTTTAAATCCACTCTTTAAATCTTGAAGAAAATACTCGCCGCCTTTTTCAACGAATCTCAAGTGGGTTCTTCCCACTCCCTCATAATTGAGTTCGATATCACACCGAGGATCAGATCCAACCAAGACTTGGTTTTTTTCGAATTCAAAAACCTGATGTTCCTCGCCAATGAAAACAATAAGCCGCATGGTATAATTTTAATATAAATACCTGAAATTTTACAGTAAATTTAGGTTAAAAAGCGACTTCCACTTCTCCATTGGGCAGTTCAGGATAGAGAAGAGTATCATCTATTGGGTATGGTAGAATTGATGGTCTCACCATCAGAGGAAAGTCTCTAAGATATTTCCAAATAGGTGGTCTTTTACGGTACTCTCCTCAACTTCTTCCTGCAAAACGTCTTCTCGCAACCGAAGTCCCATCCTGAGTATAACTAAAGCTTGGAAGTATTCCGTAGATTTCACCCATGACAAACATATGATCTCTACCGAAAAGCTCGGATAAAATTTGAACACCATAATCTTGAGTGTTTAATCCCTTAACGACATGTGCAAGAAGACTCGCAAACCTACGCTTACTGAATGACTCTTGCCTTAATATTGTTCTTATTGTTCTTAGATAATTATAAACTCTCCTAGCCTTCATTTCTCTAAATGGATTGATTCCTCTTGCCATATGACGTTCTATAATTAAATTTAGTTCACCGTCCATGAGTCGATCTAAATTTTCTAGAAATTTATCAGCGTAAAGGAAAACTCTTATATGAGACATGACTTTCTTATAATCATTGACTTCATCTGCTGGAGGAAGAATATCTGTAATGAAGAAGTCCTCATCACTATTCTCTGAGTAGAGATAATTTTGAGCACTAATAAAGTTTCTAATCTCCGCACCATTTAATTGTTGTTTAAAATTGTAGTTATTTAAAATGATAACAAAATCATCAGGCTCTTCATCTTTAAACTGTACTTCTACACTGGATTTATCTCTACTCCAAAGTGCATGTGCTGAAAACCCATTATTTATTCCGAAAGTATCTGCATCTGATACATAGTAGCGATAAAAAACATTTGTTTCGTCTCCTTGGTAAGTAGCATTCGTTTTAGTAAAAACCTCCTCTAGTTCTCCCGTGAGTAAAAAAGTAAAAAACGAACGTCTTGCAAAACGAGATCCCTCAGCTGAGAGATTATACTTAACCTTAGATTCTAAGAGCGGATTATTATAATTGCCGTCTATAAGATCCTCAATCAAACTAATATCAGTAGCAAGATAATCCTGCGAAATGGCATCATCCAATTGACTTGATGAAAAAGGAAAAGCATAAAGTTTAGACTGTGATTGATAGTTAAGGAATGAATACTCAACTCCCAAAATTGGAATATAAAAAAGGGGAATATCAATACCCAAGCTTAAGCTGACATAGTTCTCTCTTTGCTGGATTTTTTCCTGAAAAATTTCAAACTCGCCAAATCTATTTCGAGAGAAAGTTATAGGAGTTGATTTCACTCTTTCTTGTCCTGCTTCAACTCTATAATGTTGACCATGACCGACTTTTAAAGAAAGATCTAACCCTGTTTCATAACTATATGTTAAATATTCATTTCTTTTAATATTAAGAATATAATCTTTCATCCTTGGTAAAATATCTGCAAGATTAGCCGGCGCTTTAAGAGCTTGATTAACGTTAGAATAGGGCCTGTAGTGATCAAATTTAATTTTAAAATGAGAGACTTTTGCATTGAGTTCAACCGGAAGAAATCGACTTAACTCACCGGTAATGCCTGATTGGGTGGTAAAACCAATTGTATAATGATCAATGGCATATATCTTTTGATCTCCGCCCTCGTCGTATTCCAAAAATCTCGAATTTTTAATCTCTCTTACAAGTCCTACTTCAACTCCTGGTCTGGCAAGAAAAACAGAGAAGTTCTCATTTTCTACAAGATTAAAAGGAATATTATACTCAAGATTTCCCCCAAAAGCTGAGCCAATCGAAAGTTGAAGTCTAGTATTAATATTTCCGACTTCTATGACCCGATTCAAAAAAGCACCAAGGTGAACGATGGCCGGCGTATTAGTGTACGGAGTCAATGAATCAACGCTCGTTTCAACTATAACCCCAGACTCAACGACTCCTGGAACTTCTAACTCAGCATAGGAGGGTAAATTGAAAAGTGGGAATTCGTCTTCTAAACCAAAGACCTCTACCATCCCATCTCTTCTAGAGGCTAATTTCCTCAAATAGATTTCTTGTTCTACCTCGGCAAATCCTGAAACCTCTAGTGCATATGCGATATCATCCAAGCTTATCGCTGCTATCTTCCTCGCCATCCATTTAAGATCAAAGTAGGTTGTTGTTTCAAAGACTCTGTCGTAAGAAATAAAATCATTCCATTTTACATTAATACTACCTTCTCGCTTAAAAACGAACTCTGGTTCAAATCCATTCGCGTTTCTGAGATCTTGAAATTGCATCTCTGCCGCTTCTAAAACGTCATCAAAGGTAAAGGATTTCCCAAGAGAAAAGCCCACATCTTGCATACTAAGCTCTGGCCTAAGCCCCTCAGGTGTTCTCCTTAGTTGCATCCTCCAATTTGTATTCTTCATGTCATTGAGATTTAGAAACCCCATCCATAGAATGATACTTCTAAACTCTCTACGATTTTTGTGATCCCATCCAAATATATCCGGTCCCCCTAGCTTATGTAAGTCGTCTGGAGTGACCTCTAGCGAAGCATAGCGAATCGTAATTTTTTTACCCTCTTTATAGTCCTCAATTTTCTTAATAAAGTTATCCGCCATGTCTGCATATTTTCTCTGCATATTTTGCAGAAATTTATTAAAATCATCATTATCTTTAAAATAGACTTCAATTTCTTCCCTGTACTCAGTAGGGTCCTGAAATAGACCTAGTCTTTTGGCAAGCCTTGCTGAGAAATTTTCGGTATGTGGCTCCCTTCCACCAATTTTTACTTTTACATTAAATTTTTCACCATTACGCTTAAACCTGGCTTTGATTTTAGGTGACCCCTTTCCAGAAAATTTAACTTCTTTAAACTCTAGTTCTTCTCCCTCTTTTGGAAAATAATCTTGATAATTTAAAAAACTTTCTTCAATGGGTGTTTGCGAGGGTTTCCAAAAATAGCTCTTACCTGGATCGAGAAGTGATAGATCAAAACCACATCCTTTCAACTGAACTAATTGCTCTTGGGTTAGAAACTGTTCGCTAGAAATTTCAAACCCAAGGCAGTCTTGGATGTATCTAAGATATTCGGTTCCCGGGATGAGATTATTTGCCTCGACCTTTTCTTCTTCTATATCGAAAAAATAACCATATCGATTTTCTAAAACCCGTGAAATATTTGCATCTAAGCGAATCAAATTTCTATATCTATTTGGTGAGTAAAAGCTCGAATAAACAATGAGAAACTCATCAACTAATTCATCACATCTATTTTCACATCTGTTTCGATTAATAAGTTCAGAAAGCTCTTCTAATCTAGGGATTAGGTACTCGTTAAAAGCGACTGCATAATCATTTTTTTTGTCATCCAATTCCTCTTGTGCCTCATCTAGGGCATTAGAGGGTTTTCCCATTTGTAACTCAATTTGCTCCATTAAAGTTGTCTCATAAAGATTTGAAACAAAATAATCTCGCTCGGATTTTATCAAATTTGAATTTTTAGCGGATCATATAAACCGTCTTTCTTTAGCCTATTTTCTATAAATTCTTCCGCTGTGAAAACATGTGCTTCATTTAAGGGCGCATGATTCTGGGCCTGCGCAAATGCGCAGATTGATAAAAATAGGGAAAAAGCAAAACCTCTTACTTTTATAAACATAGGCTCAAACCTTACCACTACAGCGCAGCGCATAATAGCTAGGTCTGAAAATAATACTTGGGTGATATCAGGTATTTAGGCTAAAAAAATGGTATTTATAGTGGTCTCAAAATTGCCTAAGAGTGTTTTATATTTGCCCTCTTTAAATCTCAACTTAAGCCCATTTATCAAACTAGGAACCTTAGCAGCGTTAAAGTTTTGCTTATAAAGCCCTACGCTGAACTCATGGGAGATCACAAAAAGTAAAATAAGTGGATTTATCTCAGATTCATTAACCATTTTAGGATATGAGTTCTCTCCATCAAGTCCATGATGTAGTTCAATCATCTTAATGACATCAGGATGTATATTTTTAGAGTTTTCAAGTATTTTTGAAAAACGACTGGGGTGCGCCAAGATATCATCTTGATCTTCTTGTGGTAATTGTCCTATTTTTTCCTTCCCTAGATATTCTTTAAAAGCATTTTCTTTCTTTCTAAACCCTAAATCATGAAGAATACTTGCAAGATAAATTTTTTCTCTATTTTCATAATTCATCCAACTAAAATTCTCACCGACACTTAAGGCGATCATGGAAGTCAGAAAACTGTGATTATAAATAAAACTCCCCTGCGTTCCCTTAAACCGCGCAAGCAGTCTTCTAATGTCTTTGTCTGTATATTGATTTTCGATATTCTTATGGAGATTTTTAATTAGCTTTACTATCCTTTCATCAAATCCCATTTCAATCACAAATTCATGTAATGCAGCCACAGTATCTATTAAGATTTTTTCATCAAAAATATCTGAAATTTCTCGATTCTTGTTTAGGAATTCCATCATTTTAGGAAAATCCTCATTCTTAATAAAAACAGAATTAATAGTTTTGCTTTCCAATTTTTTAATTGTTTCTGTACTCAATTTTTCACCAGCAAGCTTAAATTCTGAAAATTTATCCCGACTTTTTAGAATCAGTAAATTACAAGGAAGAGGTAAATCTACTAACAACTTTTCAAGCTTAAATTTAATATATTCGACTTTAGCTAAGCCATTTTCAAGAAAATCAGAAACATACTGGGTTATCGAGGTGAGAAGATGTTTTTGATTAATATAGACAAGATTATCATCTTCCTCTGTCTCAACTTCACCTATCAAGAAAATTTTTTTATAGGAATCAATGTCAACGTTTTCTGTTTCCAATAGCTGAAAAGATCCATAGTCAGCAATGATCAAGTCTCGCCTAAAATCCTCTATTGAGTTAAATTGCTTAACATCAAGAATCGTGTGACCTGATATAGTGTCACCTAACCTATCTAGAATAGGTGTCACCTTTTCGACTAAAACTGAATCATTAAAAAAAAGGTAGCAATTTATCACCTAGATCTCCCGAAATAATTATCGGAACTCAAAGAAATAATTTAATATCTAAGAAAGATAATTTGCGGCCATAAATCCTAAGGTAACTGCCAAGACCAATAATGAGCCTTGCAAATTTGGAGGCGCAGGCAAAGGTAGATTGAAAACTCGACAAACGACACCAATAACTAACGCCATAGAAATTCCTATAAGCTCGTTCATTTCTCTTCCTTTTTGGATAAGTATCGATCTGTCGCCATATAACTCAGGGTCATAGTTATGATCATTAAGGCTCCAAGAAGCATAGGAGGAGCAGGAACAGGTAAGCCCCATAAATTGCAAACAGCGCCTAAGACAAAGGCAATAATCACACTAATAAGATATTTTAAATTCATAGCTCCATTATATCGGTAACTTATAGAAAATACCAAGCACTTTAATATGTTACCCATTGTTACTCGAATCCGTTGCTTTATAGTGTTAACTTATTCTTGGGACTAGCTTGCTGGCCCCAGTAGTCGTAAGTCTACAAAGACATGGTTTTAGGGGCAGCATCAACCCCTCGCAGATGCTGCCCTCTTTTACTCAAGATAATTAAAAAAGTTTTTTGGCCCGTTTCTCGATCCCCTCTAAAATCAGCGAAACAGTCTCATGATTAATTTGAGCACCAAGCTCTTTTTTATTAAAAGAGAGTTTAGAATAAGACGATTTGATATCCTCATAAATCTGGTCAAATTTATCCTGGGAAAATCCACATTGCGAAGCCGTCTCTCTATAATGTTTTAAATTGATTCTTTTAAAATCGTAATGCCCTGACTCTCCAACTTTCATAGCGAGTTTAAATTTTTGTAAAGCACGTTTCTCTCTTCTATGTAGAAAATAGGCACTCATGACATCATAAAAAGGAGTAAGCCGAATCCCATCTTTTTGGATAAAAAGACTGAAGTTTTTCGCATGCCCATCAGTAGCGTATAAAAGATCAAAAATGAGAATTGCTTTAAAGAAATTTTCACGATCAACTTCATTCAAAGACGAGCGAAGAAGTTTCGCTATATCACTTATTCCAGGGCCTCCATCGCTTTGATACTTTTTATAGGGCGATATTCCCAGGGCTTGGCACATATCTTCCTGGGGTACTCTTAAAAGAAAATTTTTTCCTTTCAATTTCTCCCATCGTCTATCGAAACGCTTAACGATGAGTGCTCTTTGATCTTCAAACTCTCCTATTTTCGCTTCACAAACGGGAAGACCAAATTTTTCTAAGATTTTTAGACTTGTCCATTCATTATCTACACTATCATCAAAATTTGTATCATCACCAAGTGCTCCAATAGAAGTTTTAAAAATATGTGTTGTCGGTGTCATGCCATGGGGCTTACACCATTTGCCATTAACGCTTAAAAAAGCCGTCTTCTCTTGTGCACCTGCAATAGAGAGACGAAAATCTTCATCCTCACTCATCCCAAGAGGAGTCGCTCGTCCGAGTCCTCTTAGAGTTTTTGCAATCTCTTTAGGGGTTAGCTGTGAATAATCTGTCTTTGTAATATCACCAGGCTCCTGGCCTTCGGGAAGAAACGAAAGTGCGCCCACGCAATCCATTCCTATTGCCGACAAGAGATCAAAAGACTTTGTACTCTCAGCTCCAAACTTAGTTGCCACCAATTTTTTAATTTCCTCATTATCTGGCAGAAGATTATCAAAATATCTAGCGACGATTTCTCCACGATATTCGTCTTCTTGAAGAGGCATCGATTGTGAAATCGCCATACCTTCATCCAACCAGTTATTTTCATATCTAAAACTAATCAGCCCACTTGGCTGCTTATTTAATTTTCCCACCAAAAGACCATTGAGATAGAGATCTAAAATTTTGTTTTTTTTGGTCCGTCCCATTTAAAGTAAATCCATCACTGATGATTTAGAGCTGGTTTTTAGTTTTGCTTTATTGGACATGGCCATATTTACTTTAAGCGCTTGAATCATTTTTAAAAGCGTCTCAATTGTCCCTCCCCTGCCATTTTCAAAATCACTTATGGTGGCCTGACGGACATTAATTTGTCTCGCGAGCTCAGTTTGTGTCAGCCCCTTTGCTTTTCTAAGACGCTTTAGCGCGACTCCCAATTTTTTAGACGTATTGACTTGCTCGATTAATAATTCTCTTTCCATAACTCACCTATACTCTTATCCGTATAAATATATTTTATACGAAATTACGTATAAGTCAACTTTATACGCATTTTAGTATAATTCAAAAATATACGAATAAGCGAATACAACAATAAGACTTCTAAACGTGTAGATAATACTTCATTTCACAAAACAAATGACAAAATCCAACATAAAAGAGATCTAAATCAGTGCGGGGGCTAAATTATGAAAACAATAACAGGATATATGACTCTCTTTCTGATGATTCATACTCAGATTGCAATTTCCATGGAAACCAGAAGACAAACAGTAGTCACTCTAAGTTCCTGCCAAGATGAAGCCAACCCTAATCTTGTGAAGACTGACCTATACGTTCAAAATCTAAAAAGAAAAATTACCACAGCAAATCCAGATATATTCTCAGAAGATCTTAATGCAGCTGATATTTGTCTTGGAGTCAAACTAACAAAATCTCAACGAGCCTGGGCCGAAGCAGATAAAAGATCAGCAAAAATTGATTCAGGTCTTATCATGCGAGTGAAAAACGATGATCAACTTGCTTTCACTATGGCGCATGAACTTGCCCATATTACGATGAGACATGCACCTCTTGATGGTATCCCCATAGAGGGTGCTGATAGGGAAGATGCCCGTGAGCTTTTAAGAAGACACCAGGCTAAATATGAAGAAATTCTCGCCTGGCCTAAGGATGGACCCAGAGAAGTTTTTGAAAGACTTCAAAGAGAACTTAGAGAGATCAATCAGGAATTAAATAACATAATAGTTGACCACCATGGGGAGGAGGCTGTTAGTAATTGGATGGAGACTGAAGCTGACGTCGTTGGAGCTTATTACTATCTTCGCTCTGGCTTTGATCCACTAGAAGTCACATGGAGACTTGATCAAATAGTCATTGCCTTAAATGATGCAGGCCTTGACCCAAGAACTCAAAGTCATGGCCCGGGCTATGACCCCCATGGCCCTCCACCAGCGATGACAAGTGACCAACGTGTCGCAAGAGCTCTAGCGGTTTGCAGGTTAGACTTAGGTCCATTCTCCGAGCCACCTATACGAGGAACTCATCGCTACCCTATGCCCTGTTGGCAGATTTGGAATATAAAATTTAACTTGGCTCAAAATGAGCCGCTATTTTTTGAGTTGTATCAGGATCTACCAAATAGATTAGAGCAAGAGGTGAATCCAAGTCTAACTGAAGTGAAAGATGAGATTGATTCTCATTCTACCACTCGATAATAATACATCCGTCGGCGCCATTTTGACCGTGGAAACGACCTCCACCAGCGCCACATTTACCTGAGCCTCCCTCGCCACCATAAATACTCGCGCCTCCGCCAGTGCCGCCAGCACCTCCTGAGCCACCTAGACATTGCCCACTTTCACCTTGACCCTCAAAATATTTGCCATTTCGTCCTGTCCCGCCAGTACAATTAACGTCACCACCAGAGCCAACTCCTCCCATCGCAACCACATTAGACACACTAGAGGTTTCCCTCCCACTTCTTCCCCCTGTCGCACTCATAATAACGGTCCCGGTATCGTTATCAATAAATTGGCTCGTTCCACCAGGGCCTAAATTTCTACTATTTGACCAACCGGAAGTACTCGTAACTCTTCCAGGTCCCACCTCAATTTTATATGTTGCGCCGGCTTCCAGTAGCATTCTTTTATTAGCGGCACCACCGCCTCCACCCCCATAGCCATTCCAATGAGAGTGATCTTTCATCCCCATTCCTCCTCCGCCACCTATAACTGTGACACTGGCCACACCTGCTGCTTCAGCTGGAATAGTCAACGTATAGCCTCCAGCTAGGTATTGAGCAAAAACACACATATTCATCGTGGAGAATCCACCGGCACTAGAACAGGCATCTGCTAGACTTAGCTTTCTCGCCTCAGAATTGGAGCCTACACAAGTAAGCCTTTCCAGTGATCTATCCGCTTTAGTACTAACAAAAAAATTCATATCAGCTTTAAATATTTTATTTTGCCTATTTCTGACACTTACTTTTTTATCGTAGTTAATGACCAATTGACCTAGTCTAATTTCGTTGTCTAAAGAGGCATCCCATTCACCTGCACCTCCGTAAGGAAAATAAACTTTTAGAGATTTTATCGTGATATTTCCATAATCCGAGCCAGAAAAAAATCAGCACTATCTTTTAATCTAAGACCATCGCTATCACCGTACCAAAGTCCCATTTCAAGACCTTCACTATCATCAGTATTATCATCTAGATTTGTTCTTTTTATATCACTACTATAAGCAGTTGCCGTTTTAGTTGAAAGATCACTAATAAAACTCGCGCGACAATGTCTGGCATTAGAAAGTATATTATTGATTGCCGCTAGCATGCTTGCCTCATCTTGAGCAGCACTACTTCTAGTGGTGACATCATTTAAATTTCCGGCAATTTGGGCCCCTGCAAGGGCAAGGCCTGCTACAACTGCTGCAGCAATCATAGATCCAACTAAGGTTAAACCAGCTTCATTTCTCAGAATCATATTTTTCTCCGCTAAAACATGATTATAACATAAGAAAAATTAAGAGATTTACTTTTTATATCGGAAGAAAGTATCGAGGCTTTTTTTTCGTTGAAACAGTGACCTGACATCGATTGAGATTTGAGGTGCCAGTGGCACGTCAAATCGATTGAGGCGGACTTGCGAGCAAGTTCGATCAAAAGATCAATTGTGTAGAATTTTAAAATTAACAGAAGATTAAAAGTGGTGGACCTGACAAGGATCGCCCACTAACCGCTCACTCCTGTTCGCTAACGTGGGCTTCCCTCACTCGGGCTGCCGCTCGCATCCAGCTCGCTAATCGCTAGCGCGCGCCCTCGCTCCCCTTCGATACTTGTCTTCAACACATACTTTCATTTCAAACCCCAGGCTTGCTTTCTTTGTGAAGCGAGTGAAAGAGCGAGGCGTACATTAAGTACTCCGCAGCGAGAGAATCGAGTGTAACAAAGGAATGGAGCCGGGGTTTCAAATGAAAGTGGTGGACCTGACAAGGATCGAACTTGCGACCTTCTCGCTGCCAGCGAGACGCTCTCCCAACTGAGCTACAGGCCCACTAAAATGAACAGCCAGTATACTTAAATTAAGGATTCTCGGCAAGCGCTTTTATATCGGTAATTCTTGAGACTGATTCACCAAGGCTTGAGATACCTTCTATTTCTTGTGGTGCTTCAAAGACACGTGCACAACCGAGAACTTCATCACCAACATAGTCTTTAGCACCTCGAACAAGAATTCCTTCTACAATGCCGGTTGTTGCATTAAATACTGCCGAGCCTGAGTTTCCACCAAATGTATCTAAATTTGCTTCAAAATAATTGGCTTCTGAATTAGAAGTGACTTTAGCGTCGCCAGCTACTTTAGTAGGTAGGCCAGAAGGATGACCAATGACAAATATTTCTTGTCCATCAGCTATTTTGCCTTCAGTTCTGTACTTAAGAGGTTCCCTATCGTCTACAACTCTATCGAGCTTAACTAAAGCATAATCAACTAAACCTGTTGGAGACGCTTCAAGTTTTGCTTCAATGACTTCTGCACATTTATAAATTTTTGATTTAGGAACCATCATGTCAGCTCTATTATCATCCTTTTTAATTTTGTAATCGAAAACCCATGAGACTTCATCGCATCTTGCTTGATTGGGAATACAATGTCCGGCGGTTACCAATAAATCTGGTGCCACGAGAAAGCCGGAACAAACAACCGAGCTAGGTTGCTCAGAAAATTTTTCATCAGGACAAAGACCCATGTCATTAACAATTGTTGCTGGTGGAAGAAAAGCATGATCCCCATGCTCTACCACTTTGATTCGATTGATCATACCTGCCGTCGATAGGGAAAGTTTTTGCTGTAGCTCACTTGCTTGATGAGGCTCCACTCTATTATCAACACCGTAAATAATTCTCTCACTTCTAGATTCGGCAAAAACCTGAGTTGATAATAGCACTAGCAAAAAACTTAATTTCTTCATAATTTGTCCCCTTTCTAGCTAAATAGGCTGACTTTCGGCCATGCGATAGCCCAATTGTAAGATTTTCCATGCAAATTCATTGACGGTATCACTTACAATCAGGTAAACCATTGATAACAGGTGAGGTTAAATGGCGATTTACGTAAATAGAGTTTTAAATATGAAGCATATAAAGGTGATAGGTTTTGATATGGATCACACCTTAGTGCGCTACCACAGTGACAAATTTGAAGAACTTACTTTCAATCTGGCCATAGATAGACTCATCTCTGACAAAGAGTATCCTGAAGAGATAAAAAACTTTGAGTTTGATTTTCACAAGGCGATCAGAGGTTTAATCGTTGATAAGGTCAACGGAAATATCTTAAAAGTATCTCAGTACAATAAAATTAAAACAAGTTACCATGGAACAAAGCCACTTCCCTTCAAAGAACAAAGAAAACTTTATCAAGGATCTTCTGTAGATTTGTCTGACCCGATTTATATGAGTCTTGATACATTCTTTTCCATCGCCCATACTCTTTTATTTTCTCAATTGGTTGATCTTAAAGACGCTAAGCCAGAGCTTGCACTACCTGAATATGCCAATATGGCAGATGATGTCACTTATGCAGTCGATATCATCCATCGAGATGATTCTTTGAAATCAATTGTAAAAGCAGACCTAGATAAATATGTCGTCAAAGATGAAAAAATGGTTGAGGCCCTTGAGCGTTTTGTGAAGTATGACAAAAAACTATGGGTGATCACTAACTCTGACTATACCTACACAAAAGCCTTGCTGGATTATACTATAAATCCTTTTTTGAAAGATCATAAACATTGGAGCGAGCTATTCGAAATTACCGTAACACTCGCTTTTAAGCCTCGATTTTTCACAGAAAAAAACATCATGCTTAAAATTGATCCTGATTCAGGGTTAATGGAGAATTTTGACAAAAAAGTCGTTCCTGGAATTTACCAAGGAGGCTATGCTACAAAACTTCAAGACAATTTCAACCTAGCAGGTGACCAAATTCTCTATCTTGGAGACCATATCTATGGGGATATCGTAAAGCTTAAGAAGGCCTGTGGCTGGCGGACAGCCTTGGTCATTGAAGAGCTTGACTTTGAAGTAGACGCCTACAAATCAACCAAGGCTATTAGTGTAGAAATTGATGAGCTAATGGCAGATAAAGTCGAGTTTGAAAATCAAATTGATGATCTCTATGCCCAGGAATTTGAATTTGGAAAGTCTGTAGAAAAAGACCAAGTCTATGCAAAATTCGATGAAATAGAAAAAATTGACAAAAAAATTGGAACACTCATTAAATCTTATGAAGCAAGCTTTAATGGCCACTGGGGAGAAGTCATGCGAGCCGGAGTTGAGCCTAGTATTTTTGCCTCCCAGGTAGAGCGCTATGCTTGTATCTATATGACTAAGGTAAGTGATTTTATCGACTACTCTCCGAGAAAATACTATAGACCTATGAAACTAAAATTAGCTCACGAGAAATAAAACCTTTTTATCGTCTCCATTTCTAGGGTCTTATTTTCATGCCCATGTTTTCTATATCCTTTTATGAGGATTTCAGTTTTCGTTTTAAGTACTGCCAATACGGCTTCCCTTCTTTTTGAGGAAAGCTCTCTATTTTCTAAAACCCATATCAAAGATTTCACTCGCCAATAATCCATTGCCTTAAATTTGCGTGAAAGTTGATCCTTATGTCCTCCGTATTTTAAAATTTGAGGCTCTTCAATGAAATCAACTTCATAAAGGCTTGTGAGTTTGAGCCATAAATCATAATCTTCACATACAGGATAATCTTCTCGAAAGAGTCCTATTCTCTCAAAGACATCTCGCCTTATCATGACACTTGAAGGAGAGATAAGACATAAATCAAGGCTAGGGATAAATTGATCTCCTCCACCTTTTTGATGCTTTTTCATTTGATTGACTCGTTTACCATTTCGAATCCAAATCTCTTCTGTATGGATACATGCAGAATTATATTTATTCTGAGCTTCCAGTTTTGTGGGAAGCCATTCATCGTCAGAATCAAGAAAAGCGATATACTCCCCATTTGATATTTCAATACCTCTATTTCTAGCGGCTGAAACTCCAAGGTTTTCCTGCTGGACTAGCTGCACATCAAATTTAGAAGCGACATGAGCGCTTTCGTCAGAACTCCCATCATCTACTACGATGACTTCAAAATCTTTATAAGTCTGATTAAAAACTGAAGATAGAGCTCGCTCTAATTCGACTGCACGGTTAAAGACAGGAATGATAACGGAAATCATTTATTTTTCTCTAAAGAATATCTTGAAAAGTAATCTCTAGCTTCTTGGATTCTCTCAGTATCTATTTTCCTGTTTTTTAGCTTGATCACTTCTTCTAATTGCTGAATTGACTTAGCTCCGATTAAGACGAAATCGACTACGTTTAAGGCAAAATGAAGAGAAAGCTCTTGAAGCTCTTCGCTAAATTCAAACCTATCACGATATTCAACTTTCTTTTGCCATCCACTTTTTTTCCACCAGGGAGCCCAACTACGACAGTCTGAATCATCAAACTTTCGATCGAGGTTTACACTTCCCGCGAGAATTCCTTTATCAAAAACTCCCCAGGCCATAGTCTTAGCGCCATCATCATTTACAGTCTCAAATGCATTGTGAAAAAGATTACATTCCGATTGAAGATATTCAATCCTAGCCACTTCGCTAGCAAGCGCTATCTCTTCATTATTCGTATTACAAAGTCCAATATGTTTAATCTTTCCCAGGGATTGTGCTTTAGCTAGCACCTCAACTGAATAGCGTATATCAACATTAGGATCCGGCCAATGGATCATATAGATATCAATATAATCGGACCGAAGATCCCGAAGTGACTGGTCCAGCATCTTTTGTATGAGTTGTGGGTCATTGGACATATTGACTCTCTTGCTAGGATGCCATGAGACTCCTGCTTTAGAGACGATTTGAACTTTATCGCGGATTTTCTCAAAAAACTGCCCAAGAAATCTCTCCGACTCCCCAAAACCGTAAATAGGTGCCGAATCATATAACTTAATGCCGAAATCGAGTGCAAACTCTAAAAGCTCTTGCCTATTATCAACTTCACCAAATCCATATCCGCCTCCTTTTCCACTAAGAGAGGCCCCTCCAAATGCCAACATGGCTTCAATCTAAGTGAAAAACTTTACAGAGTCTACTCACGGCTTTAAATAATTGTATGGACTTATGTGTTATTGCCCATCGCGGCGAAGCTCAAGCATTTACCAAAGGACTTAAAGCAGTCACTTCTCACTATTATCAAGGTGAAGAGTTTTCAGTCTTAATCTGTGGAGAAGGTGTTTTTGAAGCTTCAAAACTTGGCAGTCATTTGGGTTCATTTGAGCGTGTCCTTAATTTTGGGATCGCTGGGGCATTGAATAAAAAAATTGTTTTAGGAACTATTCATCCCATTAGAACCCACTATCTTCATCTAGGTGAGGCACCTGAATTTAAATCTTACACACCAAAACCTGAGCAAACTTATGATTGCATAACAAGTTTTGAGCGAGTTCTTTCAAGTGAGAAAGCTTATGAACTCTATCAATTTGCAGATATCGTCGATCGTGAAGCTTGGCTTTTCGCCAAAATTTGCGCCGATGCAAGCATTCCTTTTGAGAGCTATAAACTTATCTCTGATTATGCTGGAGAAAATACCAATTGTTTTGATATTAAAGAAAAAGCTCTTGAGTACTCAGAAGAGCTTTTTTCCTATTATCAAGAGCTAAAAACTCACAAAATGAAAGGGGAGACCCAAATAGAACTAAATCTTCCTGGGAGCTTTACCCAAAAAAAGAGGCTTTCAAAAATACTAAAAGCCTTAAGTTTTAAAGAGGATTGCTCAATTGATGAGGTTCTCTTGAAAAATCCACTTCCAAAATTAAAATCTGAAATCAACCAATATATTGACGATCTTAACCAAAAACTAAATCCTATTCAGGTACAAATTCAAGAGAAAATAAACTCTCTACAAAAACCCTTTGATGAAATTGGGGCGAAAATTATTTTTGATCCAAAACTTGAAAAAAAGAAGTTTCGTATCCAGATGGAAATCAATGATCAAAAAAACATAGATAATTTAAACTCTCTTCTTTCTCGGACTCATTTCAGTGAATTTGAAAACCTATGGAATGGCGATGTTTAATAAAGTTTTTATTGAAAGTAACTACCTAGAACATCCTAGAGTTTTTCGGATTTTAGAAAAAATAAAATACCAAGACAAAATACCGATCAATGACATTGGAGATGTATGGGGAAGAGTCAAAAAACCTTATCTTCAAAAGAGAACGAATCTTAATCTATTTATTGGAGCAAAAAAAGGCCAATTAGTTAAAGAGGCTCCCCCAGCCTATGGGGCAGGAACTCAAAAACACTTTTATTTTATTCACGCCTATAATTGTATCTATGAATGTGAATATTGCTACTTACAAGGCCATTTCAATACGCCTGATTTGGTCTTTTTTGTCAACCATCATGAAATCATAGAAGAGATGAAAGAAGTCGCCCTCAATAATCCTGGGTGTTGGTTTCATGCTGGAGAATTTTCAGATTCATTGGCACTTTCTCATATAACTGGGGAGCTCCCAGAGTATTTTGATTTTTTTAAGAATAACCCCGATGAGAAACTAGAAATCAGAACAAAATCGGTCAATATAAAAGAGCTTTTAAAACTAAAGCCTCTTCCAAATATCTTTGTCAGTTTTTCACTTTCTTCGGAATATTCCGCCAAAAAATTTGATTTGAAGACTCCTCCAACTAAACATCGTATCAATGCCATTGAAAAGCTCGTTCAAGCTGGTTATAGAATTGGAATTCATTTCGATCCCATAATTTATGTTAATAATTTCGAAAAAGACTATGAAGATATCATAACTAATCTTAGCCAAGTGCTCCCCGATTCGAGCCTCGCTTATATATCAATAGGCGTTGTGAGGTTTACAGGAGATGTTTACCATCAAACAATTCGAAACTACCCTGACTCTGAAATTAGTCATACTCTCTTTTCGAAAAGTGAGGATGGAAAGGTTCGCTATAATAGGCCTATGCGGAAATGGATCTTAAATAAAATAAGGGAGAAACTTCTCCCTTATTACCAAAATGATAAGATTTATGAATGCATGGAAGATTAACCAACCGCTGCTATCAATGAATCAATCCAAGACTTATAACTGGCTAGGTTAATCACATAAGTGTACTCACCGGCTTCTTTAGTGGAATGCAAACCGATAAGCCTTCTTTCTCCATCAATATTTTGATAAATTGGCCCCCCAGAGTCACCTACAAAACTATATCTATCGACTAGTTTAAGAGCTGTTTTACTAAAATTCATCTCAAGATATTGGGGATTAGTCCATGTTCTACAATTTCCGCTTGCCCGACTTCCAAAACCAATTCTTTCTAAAACAGAGTCTTTTTCTAATTCAATAGTATCTGGAATCTCATCAAATAAAACATTTCTTGTTACAGGCTCTTTTAAAAACAAAAGGGCAATATCATTTTCATAAAGAGATTGAGATGGATTATATTCTGGATGAATATAACACCTCTCTACTTCATAAGTATCGGTGATAAAATTATAATCATGTGTCAAAATGATTTGAACACTCTCAGCACAGTCAATACTATGTGCCGCAGTAAGAAGTGCCCTATTGTCGATGAGAACACCGGTTGAGGTAAAAACCTTTCCACCTCTTTTTACCTCAACAATGACCGTAGATAGGAAACTATCCCAATTAAGTTGATTCTCATTTTGTAATAAGGGTGATGATAAAACTTCCATAAAACTCCTTTTTAAGGTGGCTTGCCACCACTTCAAGACTGGCATAGAATAGGGCCTAACCAGATTTCGCGCTAGAGACAGTGTGACCCCATGGATAACCCCTCGAATATGTTAAATATTAACAATAAATTTTTTACCAAGTGCCAAGATGACCTTAAATTACAAGGTTTTTTCGAGATCAATTTGTCTCTACCGGATGATATTAAAAAACTAGTTAAAACAAGACAGTTCTTTGAATTAGATCAAAAATTTAAACTGATGACAGCAACGGACGGCATGATTTTTAAAGCACTCTCGGAGTTCGAGAGCTTTAACTCAATTGAATTTATTATTTCTCTTCGTGAGTCGGACAATGAATGGGAAGAAGATGGAATATGGCACGACGATGGCTCCAGGAAGCTTGCTTTCTCTCTTTCTTTAACTATTGAGCCACCAAAGGGTGGCATATTAGAGTTAAGAAAAAAAGGAGACACTCAATCTACTAAAATCTGGACTCCACCTTACGGAAATATGATAGTTTTTGCCACAGGATCAAATGGCTACGAACACAAAATTAATCGTGTTACCCAAGGCAGTCGACTCATAATAGCTGGCTGGTGTAGCTAACCCTTAATAATCGTCTCAGCCTGCTCGATAAAAGCTGGATTTGAAAGACCACTTAACTTTGCTATTTCAACTGCCTCGTTAAAATCCATACCCGATTTTGCTAGGTGAACAATAAGCCATCCAGCTACACGATTTGCAGACCCACAATGAATAAGAATTTTTTCTTCGCTCCCATGACCTGAAACAATATCTGAGATCTCCTTGGCAGCCTCTTTCGATATTTTTCCATCTAATAAAAGAGGTATTTGGTGATATTGAATTCCTATACCCTCTGCTCTTTGTTTATCTTTTTCAAAGTCAGCTTCACTAGGAGCACGTAAATTAATGACAGCGACGATATTTTTTGCCTTAATGCTATCCCAGGCCCTATCCCCAGGCTGACCTCCAAGAAAGAGGTTTTTATAAAGCCATAGTTGAACTAGATCAGGCACATCAGTTACTCTTGTTGTCATATCACTATCCTTTCTTTGAAAGCTTATCAAACCATTTAAAACTAAGCATACCAAGGAGCATGAAGATAATAAAGACTATGGGTTCAGCTTTTAAAGAAAAAAGATTAGCAATCCCAGGACCTGGGCAAATCCCTCCAAGCCCCCAACCGATACCAAAAAGTGCTGAGCCAACTAGGAGCTTCAAATCAATTTCATTTGCGGTAGGCATATGAAAGTTTTCCCCTAAAAGGGGATTTTTTCTTTTTAAGACAAATCGAAAAGTCACAAAATTTAAACCAGCTGCCCCACCCATCACAAAAATAAGATCTGGATCCCAAGTACCCCATAAATCTAAAAATCCAATAACTTTATTTGGATTAACCATTCCTGACACAGACAAGCCAATTGAAAAAAGAAGACCTAAGAAAAAAGAGCTTAAAAAGTTCATGAAAACATCCTAGCTAGATATACCGTCAAAATACCAAAGCCCATGAAAACTCCTGTGGCGGCCATTGAACGTAATGACAATCTTGGCAGACCACACACTCCATGACCCGAAGTACAACCCGAACCAAGTCTCGTTCCAAAGCCTACCAAAAAGCCTGCAAGCGCCATAACTGGTAGAGGGGTTTTAAATTCATAAATAAAAAGCTCTGGAGCAACATAAGAGAGAAGCCATGAGCCCAAAACCAAGCCTAAAACGATTGCTGATCTCCAAATAAGGTCAGGGCCTGGTCTATTAAAAAGACCGGCCACAATTCCAGTGACTCCAAAAATTCTTCCATTCAAAAGCAAAAGAAGCGTTGCTGAAAGACCTATAATAACTCCTCCAACTAATGCAATGACCATAAACCACCCTTTAATTTTTTTCTCTCAAACTATTTTTACTGTGTTATTTTAAAACTCAAACTGAACTTTAATACAAGGATTATAACTCATGTCTCATTATATTATATTGATCTTGATCAATATTTTGATTTCTACCTCTACTTTTAGCACCGAGATTAATCCTGAACAATGGTACCAAATTGATGATTTTCCTATGAAAAAAAATTCAACAGAGTTCATTTTAACAGGAAGAAAATATCAGATTGCCTCCTATACATACCTCCCACTAAATGCCGAAAAAGCTTCCGTTACAACTGTGCATGGCTATCTAGTTAATTGCGCCTATCTTGCGCCTATTCATCGATTTTTGCTAGAGTCAGGGTATAAAGTCACTTGCATTGAAATGGCCGGATTGGGACAATCGGAGGGAGAGAGAGCTAAGATAGCAAGCTTTAAAACCTACCAAGAATTTATTAGTCAATTACCTAAAGCAGCACCAGATTCAAAATTTCTTATCACACACTCAACCGGCGCGGTAGGGGTTTTTGATTCTTTATTTTCGAAAAAGAAGCTTCCTTATAAGCATATTATTCTCACAACACCTCTAGTGAGAATTCGTAAATATCAATTCACAAAAATTATCTATTACCTTGGGAGATATTTTATTGATGGAGTAACAAGAGATCCTAAGTCTGCAGATTATAAAAGTGAAAAATTAAACGAACTTCACCGCAAGGATCCTTTTTGGATTTCAGAAACTCCGGTAAGCTGGGTTGGAAATCTAATAGAATGGAATAATGAGCTTGAAAAAAATGAAATGACAGCTCCTCAATCCAATATAACAATTATCTACGGAGGCTCAGATCAGGTGGTTGATACAGAATATAATAAAAACTTCCTTGAAAAGAGGATACCAAATGCCTCTCATATCCTACTTGAAGGTGGATCCCATTACCCATTCTGGGATCCTGACCTGCAAAAGAAATTTAAACAGATTGTTTTGTCAAAGCTACAATTGTAGATAAGCATCGACAATGGCATTTTCATCAAGGCCAGCTTTCGTATATAACTCATCTGCAATATATGCTGATTGCCCAAAGTGACCGCATACACCTAGCCCACGATAATTAAACTCCATCCCCTGTTGTTTAAGAGCCATTATAAGCTGAGAGCCAAGACCACCTATAATCTGATGATCTTCCACTGTTACAAGTTTACCATTTAAATATTTTTTGATTGTTTCAGTATCCGGATAATTGACTAGACTTGAATTTATTACGGCAATGTCTTTTCCTTTCTCTTTAAGCATTTCTGATGCCTTAAGCGCTTTATAAAGAGTTGGGCCGGAGCTGACAATCACTCCATCACTTCCCTCTTTTAAGACCTGAGCTTTTTTCATAGAGTAATTTTCAACACCCAAAGACTTAGGAAAATTTTCCCTTCCAACAAAGAAGATATAACTAGAAGCCTTCTCTCCTTTTTCCCTTTTTGAAGCTATGTCTTTGATAGCTTCATACATATAGGCTTCAGCTTCTTCAGAGCAGCTGATAATGACCGCTTTAAGGTTTGGAATAGAAGAAACAGCACTTAGATAAGTGAGCGACTGATGAGAAGCTCCATCTGCTGCATCTTGAAAACCCGTATGAGAAAAAACAGCGATTAAGGGACAAGAGGATAATGAGGCCATAATCAACGGAAGGTTTCCTTTTGTCACACCAAAAGCTGAGAAAGTATCCACAATAGGAATAAAGCCAGCCTTCGCTAATCCTGCTCCATGAGAAACCATATTTGCTTCAGCAATTCCCACATCTAAAGAGTCACTTGGAAATTCTTTTTGAAAAGCTGCCATCCCAGTGCTTCCTGCAAGATCTGAGGAAACTGATACTACCGGTAGGCCTTCTTTTCTGGCCTTAATTGCACCACGAGCAAGACCAGCTTGTGCTTTTTCTTTAGGCATTGAATCAGCTGAAGGTTTACTTTCAGGTTTATTCGTTAAATCATCTGCCCAAGACTTCAGTTCACTAGGGACTTCTCCTTGCATAATTTCTGAAATAAAAGCATGAATATCTTCAGAATAAGCTTTAACCGGAAAACCATGTCCACCAGAAGCTGACTCCATAGTTGATTTAACCCCATAGCCTTTAATTGTTTTAACCCACATAAAAACAGGTTTATTCTGCCGAGCTAAATCAATGGCTGATTCGATGGCCGAATAGCAAGCATGTATATCATGGCCATTTTCAACTTTTACAATACTCCATCCAAGGGCACCCATGGCTTCAAGGCTTGGCTGCATAGAAAAAGCATCATCAGTAATTCTTCCTGATAATTTGGTGTCATTATCCGATACAATTAATACAAATGGATTCAATTTATTTTTGGCCACAAGACCAGGTATAGCGCTAAAAGACTCTTTGGCTTCCCCTTCCATACAAGCACCATCACTCATAGAAACGATGGTCACCCTATCATTGCCAGCGAGCTTATCACCATGAGCGAGCCCCTGCGCCTGCGGTAGGGCCGAACTTAAGGGGCCATTACTTAGCAGGACTCCCTCAGGATAAAGATGAGACTCTCCATGGCCCGTAAGTTTTGACTCAATTGAGCGAAATCCTTTAAGCGCTGTTAAATCTAAATCTCCATATCCTAGGTTGGCCCTTAATGCATAAATCCCATTTTCAGCATGCCCAATGTCATTGATGAAATTATAATGGTTGTACCAATCAGACTTTTGAAACATATAAGCATGAAGCGCACTCATACATTCTGCCATAGCTGCAGGTCCACCCCAGTGAGATGCCGCTCCCCCATTGACAGCACTTAAATCCATTAAGGCCACCAAGGCCCTTGTATAATTAGGATCACCACATAGTACCTCGGAGTCATCACTAGCCGTGACGGAAATTGAATAATGAGGCTTACTACTTGGTGCGTTAAATAGAGATTGCATGGTGTTTAAAGGTTTCATGAGCATCGTCCTTGCTTTCCTTGCGGATATGGGGTTAAGTTTCCCATATTAAAGCGTAAATAGTCAGAGTTAGCAATATTTCAGACTTGCATTATCGGTCTGAGAAGAGTAATTTGTGTTGGCTAAAAATGAAAAAAGGAAGATGTCATGGCACGTACATGTGATTTAACAGGAAAGAGAAGACAAGTTGCACACAAGGTCTCTCACTCAAATATTAAAACTAAAACTCTTAAGCAAGTAAACTTACAAACGAAAAGAGTTTTCGATCCTGAAACTGGAAAAACTGTAAAGCTTAGACTTTCAGCAAAGGCGATCAGAACTTTAGATAAAGTTGGATCTCTTTCGAAGTTCTTAAGAAAATACGGACCTACAGCTTAGGCTTTAGTTCTATTTTTTAATTTTATTCAAATTTGGCAGTCTAAGCTGTCATGCAAATAAAGAAAAGCTCGCGTAAGCGGGCTTTTGTTGTTTAATTGTAATGCTGGCTTGACCCTACCTTTCTTTTAGTCTATTACTGCCCAATGTCAAAAAGTTCTGAACTCCTCCTGCCTGTAGGTAACAAAGATATGGCCGTAGCCGCTGTTCAGAATGGAGCGAACGCCATCTATATTGGAATGCCAGGCTTCAATGCTAGAGGAAGATCTCATGATCATGAATGGGATGAGCTTGAGGAGATTATCGATTATTGTCACCTCTATAATGTCCAGGTCCACCTTGCCTTTAATATTTTGATTTTTCAAAGTGAAATTGAAAAAGCAATTCAAACTCTTGATCAAGCAATGAAATATGCACCTGATGCTTTTATCGTGCAAGACATTGGCTTGGTTGCACTCATTAAGCGAAGATACCCCGAGATGACTATCCACGCCTCAACACAAATGACGGTAACGAATCCTGATGCCATAGAACTTTTAGAAGACCTCGACATACAAAGATTTGTCTTAGGTAGGGAAAATAGTATTGAGGAAATAAAGAAAATTCGCAAAAGCACTAAACGTGAGCTTGAAGTTTTTGTTCATGGGGCCCTTTGTGTAGCCTACTCTGGACAATGTTTTACCTCAGAAGCATTAGGAGGAAGATCCGCTAATAGAGGACAATGTGCTCAAAGTTGTCGTTTCTCTTATGAGCTTTTTGTAGATAACAAAAGAAAAGACTTAAAAAATATTGAATACCTTGTATCCCCTCAAGATCTTTGTGGAATCGATCATATTCCCGAACTGCAAGAAATCGGTATAGAGTCATTTAAAGTGGAAGGAAGACTTAAATCTCCAGAGTTTGTAGCTACCACTGCTCATGAATATTCTCATAAAATTAAAAACTCCAAAAAAGAGACAGATCTTTCTAAACAAAAAATGCAAATCAGCTATTCTCGAGGTTTTTACCCAGGTTGGCTTAAAGGAGTGGCCCATCAAGAGCTGGTAAGAGGAGACTATCAAAATCATCGAGGTTTAAAGCTTGGTAAAGTACGAAGTGTTTCAAAAAATAAAATTACTCTTGATACTCAATATCCAATAACTAGTGGTGATGGGCTCTTATTCGTTGCTCAAAATCAAAGCTTTGGCGCAAAAGTTTTCCAAGCTGAGCAGATGAAAATCGCAGGCACGCAAACTATCGAGCTATTAAAATCTACTAATCCTCATATAATTAAGCCAAAAATGGAAGTTTATCTTAATAGCTCGGACCAAATAAAAACTGAGGTAAAAAGATCAATGCAAGATCAATCGAGTCTCATCAAAATCCCTCTCAGGATAAGAGTTAAGGCAAAACTCAAATCCCCACTTAAAATAGAGGTAAATGACGGGACAAATACCCTAAGTCTAGAGTCTGAAAACCCTCTTGAATCTGCTCAAAATCGACCTTTAAATTTAAAATCGCTTATAGAAATTTTTTCTAAACTTGGTCGCTCTATTTATATCCTTGAGAGCTTAGATGGAGAAGTCGAAAACAACCTATTTCTTAATCAAAAAGAGTTAAAAAGTCTTAAAAACCACATGATCAAAGCGATGAACGAGCTGCGTACGAAAAAGCGCTTACCTAAATTCAATAATGATTTTGCCTTAAAAGAAAAAGATAAAACTCATATTGAGGTAAATAAACCCAAACTGACGCTACTGCTAAGAAAAGCTGAGCAATTAAACCATCTTCTCTTAAATTTAACTGAGTTTGATTTCATAGAGAAAATCATTCTTGATTTCGAATTTGGAAAGGATTATTTCGAATCGGTTAAGCTGGCCAAAGAAAAGGGTATTAAAATTGGAATCGCCACCACGAGAATTTTAAAGCCTGGAGAGTATCATAACTTCAGACTTATTGAACGTTGTGCGCCGGATGGAATTCTCATCAGAAATCTAGGCGCACTTAACTATTTTAAAAATTCTTCTTTTGAATTATGGGGTGATTTTTCTCTCAACTGTGCCAATTCCTATACCGCTGACTATTTACTCTCACACGGACTAAAATCAATATGTGCCTCGTATGATCTAAATATTGATGAGCTTAACACCCTCCTCAGTTTTTCTGACCCTTCTAAAATAGAAATTACTATTCACCAATATATGCCAGAGTTTCATATGGAACATTGTGTTTTTGCTGCATTCTTAAGTAAGGGAAATAGCTTTAGAGACTGTGGTAAGCCTTGTGAAAAACATGACGTCTATCTAAAGGACATGTATGGAAATCGACATGAGATAAAAGCCGATCAAGAATGTCGAAACACAATGTATAAAGCCGAAGCTAATAGTACCGTGAAATTTTTGAACACTTGGAAGTCAATGGGTGTTCAGAGTTTTAGGTTTGAATGCCTACATGAGTCGGGTCATGAATTGATGCAAAAAATATCTCTCTACTATGATTTATTGGCCGGTAAAATCGAGACTGAAGACCTTTACTCTAAACTTGGGAATATAGAGTCCTATGGTTTAGGTTTAGGTATGGTGGATAGAAAGCGAACTTACCAAAATCGTAAAAAACTATAATTGAAGCGAAGCAGCTCCCAGGATTGCTCCATACTCAGAACCAATATCTGATAGAAGTATTTGAGAATTATCTCTAAAAGGTGCGTAGACAACTTTTTTGTATTCCGTAATGATCGCCTGCCTAAATCTTTCACCTAAGGTACTGACCCCTCCAGCTAATATAAAAGCCTCAGGAGATAAAAGAGTATTCATTGAACTTAGTCCAATCGCCAGGTACTTTGCCGTTTGCTTAATCACTTCATCAATTGTCTTATCGCCAGCGTGAAACCGTTCAGAAATTTCCGCAAACTTCAAATCTACCCCTAGGATTTCTTGGCATGTCTGTTTTATACCTCTTACTGATCCATAGCACTCTAAATGCCCAAGACCTCCACAGCCACATTTCCTTCCACCAGGAAAAATAGTTAAGTGACCTGCTTCAGATCCTAGGGCATGTGAACCTGTAAAGAGTTCACCATTGATATATGTTCCCGAACCAATACCAGTGCCCAGAGTGATCACTATAAAATGATCGAAATTTTTACCTTTACCAAATTTTCTTTCACCTACGGCTGCTATATTAGCATCATTTTCAAGCTTTATAGGAAGCTGCATGACCTTAGAGAAGTCTGAAACAAGAGAAGCTTCATCCCATTCCAGATTAGGAGGGTTTTCAATTTTACCATTTAAAGAATTCGCATTCGGCGCACCCACCCCTACCGCAGTTAATTTAAAATCATTTGAATAATTTTTAAAATCTTTTAGGATTTTATCCCAAAGTGTTTGCGTATACTCATGAAATGGAATTTTAGAATTAGTGGGAGTTTTAGACTCAAAAAGAACCTCTCCTTTTTGATTTACGAAACCATATTTCGTATTTGTACCACCTATATCAATACCTAATACCAACTCTTTCATAGGGCTAATATACAAGACTTGATCTTGTTTGTCCTTGCATTTCCTGGACGAGTCCATTCATATAGCCATGGCTAATATGCCCCCAAGTTCTTAATTCTCCTGTGGCCTTGGCGTACTGGTGAAGTTCTTCTAAATTATACCAAGGAACACTTGAATATCGGTGATGTTCAGTATGGTATCCTACATTATGTGCACCGATTAAATAGCGCTCAATCCCCGAACTAAGAGTGGTTCGTGTCACTTCATCGTAGTCCTTTACAGGGACAGCGAAATGCTCAGCAATAGCTCTTATTCTTTTAATAAGTTTAAGTGAAGTCGCAATGGGAACGATCCAATAAAGTGCAAAAACTGTCCATAATCCATTGGTGCTTATAATAATGGTCAATACTAAATAAAAACTCAACATCATAAAAATATAGCTAGAAGTTAAATAATTTTCTTTAATATCTATTTTTTTATTATTCTTTTTTACGGTGAAAATCTTAGCGGGATACTGGAGAACATTTAGCCCACTTATATCTTTAAAGAACATCCAATAGACATTAAATTTAGTCTTAGGAAAGCTCCATTCTTCAAGACCAATTCGTCTTATATAATCAGGGTCCTCATCGGTATTGAGTTTACTATGGTGCCTTAAATGTTGAGCTCGATAGCCCTCCAGTGTGAAAAACAAAGGCCAGCATAAAAAAATATTCCCTATATAATCAGAGAGTTTCCGATTATTGATAAAGCGGTAGTGAACAAAGTCATGGGATAAGATTCCTAGAGCATGCATACGTGAGCCGATAATAATTACCGCCAGAATATATACCAAAATGTGATTTATGATTTCTGAATAGTAAATCGTAAAGATTATGGTGGCCCAATCTATAATGATTGCCATTGCAGTGTATCTAGGACTCAGTTTCGAGAGCTCTTTTACTTTAAGGTTCAGATCCATCGCTTAATTATCTCAAATTCAGACTCTTTCGACCTCAATTTAAGTAAAAAAAATAGGGGTGTTACATACCTAACACCCCTACCTAAGCTCTTGAAATATTAGTCTATTGAATATATTCAACTTCTGTTATTTTAAAGCCCCATAGATTGATAGAATTATCAGATCTAAACTCAACTGTAACAGTATCTCCATCAACATAATCGGTTTTTAAATTTTGTCCTTTCCCGTCAATAGATTGGATGACACTTCCTTGAGCATCTATGATTCGGATAAAGTCATAGTTGACCTCAATATCGTACTCATCAACAACCACCCTCACAAATTTCGCACCTGGAACGTTGTATGTCTGAGAGATTCTCATACCATTTGGATATGGATGTGCTGTTTCAAAGACGGCAACGCTGGTGGCACGCCATGCATTTGGATCAGGTCTTTCGGGCCTTTCAGTGACAACTCCTGTGAGAAAATTATAAGCATCAACTCTCCCTCCACTTATTGTTTTACGGCCATAAGCAGGAGCGTAAACGGATGAACTCATAAGAGCGTCACGAATATCTTTTGGGTTTGATTTCCCATGGTAGGCTAAATATAGTCCAATCACACCAGTGACATGAGGAGTGGCCATTGAAGTTCCTGAATAAACATCGGTACTATTTCCTGGAGTTGTAGAAAGAATATTTCTCCCAGGGGCTGCTACGTGAACAGTTCTTGAACCATAACAAGAAAAACTCGCGAGTTCATCGTTATAATTATGAGCAGCAACACTGATAACATTACTAACATCATAATTGGAGGGATAATGTGGAATAGAATTATTATCTGAGGCAGAGTTACCTGCAGCAGCTGTAAAGACAATTCCTGCTTGCTCGGCCCTAACAATAGCATCTTTAAGGGCCTGAGAATATCCACCTCCTCCCCAAGAATTACTCATAATATCGACACCAATTTTAGTTGCATAATCTATCGCTCTGATTGCATTGGCAGTTGAACCCGAACCACTGTCTGTCAGAAACTTAATACCCACGATTGAGGCTTCGGCCATCACACCAGCTATTTGGTAATTATTATCATGCTCAGCTGCTATAGTTCCGGCACAATGAGTTCCATGTCCATTGCCATCCATTGGATCACCATCATCATTTGCAAAGTCATATCCATGAATATCATCAATATATCCATTTCCATCATCGTCCACACCTGGAGTTCCGTTGGCCTCTGCTTGGTTGGTCCAAATATTAGCACTTAAATCGCGGTGATTATAATCAACACCTGTATCGATGACCGCAATTTTAATATTTCTATCACCTTTGGTAAGCGTCCATGCCTGGCTAGCATTAATATCAGCACCAGCAATACCTCTTGGAGAAGAATTTCCACGAGATCCACTGGGTTCGTTATTACCTGTATTCACTAATCCCCAAAGTTTAGAAAAGTCTGGATCAGTCGTTTGCGCCAATTCTTTTGTACCAATTGCATGATAAATATAATTAGGCTCAGCATACTCAATATCTGGAAGATTATTTAATTTCTCAATTGTAGCTTCAACCGAACTTTTTTGATCAACTTTTAAGATAGCAAAATTCCCTATATCAACATTGAGTTTCTGACCTCTAAGTCCCACAGACTTTAAGCTTGATTGATCTTTTAATTTTACAATGATTTCTCCAGGCACGTACTCTGCGCCTGCCCAAACAGTCGATGTGGCAAGAATTCCTGCCCACAAGATATTCTTCATGAATTCTCCTTTGTCTCTTTCTAAGACTGGTGTGTGTATTTAAAGTTTAAGAGATTTTGCAAAAAATGATACAGAGGGCAAAAATAAACCACGCGGCGCGGTAATCAAAAGAGGAAGATTCTAACCTCTAGTAATTTCATAGGTATTTTGCGACTATATTGGTATGTCAAATGTGATTAACAAATCAAATCACCCTGTTGAAATAAAAAAAATCGCCCTCTCAATTTGGAGTTTACGCTCTGAAATTGAAGCGGCTATCGCGCAGAAACTTTCCTCACTAGAAGACGGTTCAAGCTCTTTAACAGAGCCTGATATCGAAGATATCAAAGCTTACTACACCAACATCTTAAATTCTCAACCTACTACCGAGAGTGAGTCAGATGAAGATGATGATAGACTGGATGATAATCTTGATAGTTCCGGCAATCCTATGGATGACGATGCCGCCGAGATGCTAGCAGCTTTGAATGGTGGCGCAGATGATGACAGTGGCGCAGATGATGACAGTGACGAAGATGAAGAAGAAACCTCAGCCGAACAAACATCAACTGAGGAAGAGTCTAATGAACCCTCCGAAGAAGATGCAGCTGCCGCGGCCCTCGCCGCTGAAATGCTTGGAGATCAGGCAACTTCAAGTGATTCCGCTGAAGAGGTTGAAGACGATGAAGCCGCAGCTTTAGCTGCTCAAATGCTTGCAGATCAAGGGGCTGGTGATGATACAAGTTCCAACGAAAGTGTGCAGAAGGATTTCGTCAGACCTATCCCTCATCAGCATACGGAAGCATTTTTAATGCTATCGGACATCACAATGGAAAACTGCCTACTCTTTACAAAGGGTCCATTTATTCAAGGCCAAAATATTGTGATTCAATTTGATATCCCTAGCTCTTTTAAACTCTTGGCAACGGTTATCAAATGTCGCGATATATCTCGCAATTCAAAAATCATCAGCCATGGTAAACCTTCACACCGGGTTTACTGCACCTTTGAATACAAATTCCCCGGTGAAAGAGCTGCATTGAGAAGTTTTCTAAAATCAATAGAACCTACAATTCCAGTACCTCCTAAAAAAATGAAACGTCCAGAAACTGAAGACGATGATGATGACTTTGATGATTTAGGTTTTTAGTATGCAAGGCGGATATTCTCATCAAATAAGAAATTATGTTTCCACAGTTTTTAGCGTTATTTTTTTAGTTTTACTCTTAGTTTACGCTGCCTATATAGAGTACTTTCAAGATGCTAAGGACCAAGTTTCGGCCACTAGACTATTAGAAAATCCCGTTAGTGACAGAATTCTACGCTCAACCACTTCATTTCGCTTTAAAAACAGAATTGGTGAGTATCAAATTGCCAAAGAAAAAGAAGGCTGGCTCATGCAAGAGCCTCGTGTAATCCCCGCTAAAGAAGAAACAGTAGAGCGTATTTTTAATGCCTTATCAAAAATTAAAATTCATACAGTACACCAATTTGAACCTATCAATTTTCAGAGTTTTTCCCTCGATAAACCAATTATCGAAATAGAACTTTATACAAAACTTAATGAAAAATATGATGTTAAGATCGGGCTTTTGAATCCAATTAACAATACATCTTATATGACTGTATCCGGGCATAATAGAATCTTTCAAACGAATCTATTTGAAGGACGTTTAGAAAAACTAGAACTCTCCGACTTTATCGAGTCTCAAGTTTTCTCAAAAAATATTTCAGAAATTTCTGAGTTTAAACTTTATCATGGTAAAAACTCCTCTCCTTATAACGAAATATCCTTAAAAGGAGGTCTTTGGCAGACAAAAAAATACAAAGTCATTTCAGAAGATAAATTGAAAGAAAAGCTATCCAAAATTTTTGAAATCAAAACCCATATGATTATTGACCAAGTGGAGCCCGAAGTAGCGACTCTGCTCGACAATTACCTGGAAAACCCTCTTTATCGAGTGGAAGTAACGACAACAGATGGAAAGAAGATTCACTATAAAGTGAGCCCTCTTATAAAAGCTGTACCCGAGCTTAAATTAGAAAAACGCCAATTTTTTATTATGTCTGCTAGCAATAGAAAATATCCCTATATAATTAACAAAAACTACTTAGAAGATTTCGTCATTCGTTATAGTGACTTAAGACCATAGCTCTCGCCTTTGACCAAATTCGCGGACCGCTAAGAAAGATGGCGAGTGCTATCAGCGAAATAAGTACAAACTAAAAAGGCTCACTAAAGCTCACCCCTTTTAATAGATATGGAAAAGATAGGCTATGCGGGGTGTGCTTTTATCAAGCCAATAAAAAAGCTCGCGTAGCGAGCTTTTTATAGATGGTAGCCCCCACTAAGAAGTAAAAGCTAAACTTAAATAACCCGCAAAAGTGGGGGCTACTTAATTTCCTTATGAACAGTATGTCTTCTTAAGAAAGGATTATATTTCTTAGTTTCTAGACGCTCAGGGTGAGTCTTCTTATTCTTAGTCGTTGTATAACGGCTAGGAGATTTCCCCTCTTTTCTTGCTTCAGTACACTCTAATGTTATTTGAACTCTTGGCCCTTTTGCCATGTTATCCTCCAAAATTACTCAAATTGGATTGGTAAGTTACACTCTGTGTGATAACTTTGTCCAGTATAACTTTGAAATAAGGTTTAAAAATGGAGAACTTCTTCACCCCAGATAATTGGAATTCTTGTCGCTACCAGTTTCGAGACCATTTTGCTTTTATTAGTCTTCTTGCCGAACCTTCAGATGAGAAAAATCAATCAGGATGCTTAATGTACTGCGTCACAGTATTGGACGAAGAGCATAACGAAATATTCCAACAAACCCACTCTAATCTCATGGAAGCCTGTCAAAGTATCAATTCAACCTACGGGGGAATTTGGGACTTTAAAGACTTAAGGTTTAAAGAAAACGAAGGTGGGTGCTCCACTTGTCAGGCACATTAATAGAAATAAGTTCTTAAATTTTGTTCTAATTGAAATAGGTAGGGATGAGAAAAGACTTTATAAGCACTCTCCATCGTCTTTTCTAAAGCATCCTTTTTAACAATTTGACCTACTAGCTTCGTTTTTAAGAGCTCGACCACTCCTCCACTTAATTGTGGAAATTCGACTTCAACAAGCCTAGCTTTTTTAATTTTAAGATTGAAATCAGGGGTGCTTACTTGGAATTCTGGAGTCTCTCCAAAAATCCACTCCTCTTCTCTTAGGCTGTCTTCATACTCTTTGTTGTTAAAATCATTTTTCCCAAGCTCAACTTTTTTCCCATAAAAATTCTCAAAACTAGAAGTTAAAAAGCCTCCTAACTTTTGGAATTGTAAACTTGGATTAAGCTCAGCCAAATTGACCACTTTGGAGGGATTAGACAAAGTCCCTTTTCCTTCCAAAGATTTTAATGGAGAATTAAGAATGTCATTTAAAAGACTCAAATCTGAGTTCATCAAAAGTGTACCGTGATGGAAAGACCTATCTTTTTTCTGCTTGAAGGCAGACCCTGAGAACTTTCTTTCATCCTCTAGGATCAAATCAGATCGATTAGAAGCCTTAGCTTTTATACCTAAGTCCTCAAGCGCATTCAAAATTATTTTATTATTATCGTCTTTGTGGTGATCTCTTGAGGGATGGATAAAACTAAAACACATATTGCCAAGATCATGATACACACAACCACCACCACTTTGCCTTCTAACAAGTTTTAAGTGTGACTGATTATTTTCCAAAAATTCTAAATTAACTTCCCGCCACGGATTTTGGAATCGCCCCATAACAACGCAAGGATCATTTTGATAAACAAGAAGGTATTTTTCTGAGGGCCTAATAGTCTTTAGCAGCTGATCTTCGAAAGCCAGATTGCGAAAGGGATCACGCCAGGGGGAAATAAATAATTTAAGCTTAAAACTCATAAATAACCGTAACTTACAAAAGAAAACCAAGCAAATCAACTATTGGTGGATGTATTTACTAAAGTATTTTCTAAAATCGCCGATAGATTTTATGTCAGGAGCTTTATGAAAACGAACCGAATTATATCTTTTACACTTATCAATGCCTCTATCCTCTTAGGATTCGCTTCAGTGCTTGCCGGTTGTCAAAAAAAGCTCTATCCAAGTCATGGTCATATGTCGAAAACTCATAAATTAGAAAGGTCTCGCTCGATAGCATCCGTGGTAGAAAAAGAACAACGTCCCATCTCTGGAGCTCAAAGATTTTTAAGCTATCAAGATCCAGCACAAATTTATATTTACTGCTCTCTCAATTCTAAAGCCGCAGACACATGTTATTCGAAACAATTGAAAGAATCAGTTTCAAAGTATGAAGAAAAATTTGGGAAGCTTGATAGAACAGATCTCAATTCACTATTAGATGAACTTGAGTGGTCAATGGTCAAAAGTGAAACCCAAGCTAAAATTGATCGGATCTTAGAGCAACTAGAACCTCAAATTAATAAGACAGTGAATCAACAACACTCTTTTTGTAAGAATAATTCAAAGCATTTTTTCAAAAGGTGTATGACCCATGCCATTGAAAAGGACACGTTCCAGGTACTCAACAACTACCACAAAAAGCATAAGATGAATGGACAAGAATATCTCTTCTTAAGAGATGCTATTAATAGTCAGCTCAATAAGAAAGTTTCTAATCTTGAAGTTATTTAATAATATGCTCACAAGGGTGACCAAATAAGCATTTATCATTGATAGTTTTGGCTATTTCTTTAGGGACTAATTCCTCCCACCCTGTCTCGTTATTTCTAATCATGGTTAAGACTTTTCTCGAATAGATATGTAGCAATTTATCATCATAACCAACTAAGTCTTTTACCTTCTTAGTCAAAACCAGATGATCCAATAAAGTTTTATGCTCTTTTTCTACATTAACTGTGCTTAAATTGATAAGTTGATCATCTTGTGAGGCTTCCCGATAAGGATATAGATAAATTGTTGTGTAAGGTCTAAAAACCCTTCCCAAGGCCTCTAAAATGCCTCCATTAACATGCTGGTAATCGCCATTGAAGATCTGCATGAAATTATAGACCCCCATGACCAGTCCAACATTTTTTGGTTTGAAGTTAGATAGGTAATTTGAAAGCCTAAAAAACTGAGGAAGATTGGTAATCAAAACTTTTTGGCCAATCGTATTTAATAGGTCGACTCTCGCAAGAAAATCTTCCTGAGTTAGTTCTCCATCTTCTTTAAGGTGATTAATGGTAATCTCGGCTAAAGACACGACTTGCTCACCACCAACATCTTGAGAAAAATTTAATTGCCCCGTCTTAAGAATATCCATATTTACTTTTGTAGGAGGTCTATAACTTCCCCGAGTGAGCACAATATTCTTTTTATAAAGCTCATCCTTAGCCAGGCAGACTGCCCCCGATTCATTAAACATAATTGCATCTGTGTAGGAACGAACGATAAGTTGAAGATTTAAAACTCTATTATCCATTGTTTCAAAAGCCGGGCCTGAAACTTTAATCATATCAATTTCGACTCTTTCTCGAGAGAGGTTATCCATTAACCTATCAAGAAAGTTCAAACTCTCATTATGACCTTGATAACAAGCATGAACGAGGTTCACACCAAGCACACCTATCGCCTTTTGTTGCAAAAGATTAGTGTTATCATGCATTCTTACATGCATAACTACCATACTGGCAGACTCGGCTGGAGATCTTTGAAATTTTACCCCTATCCAACCATTCGGATCGTTGGTCCCATGATAATTTCTCGCCGAAACTGTATTCGCATAGACGAAAAATTTTCTCTCAGGAAATTTTTCCCGCAGCCTTTGTTGAAGCAGGTCATACTCATAATCGAGCATCTTCTCTACCCGACTTTGACAGACATATCTACCAGAGGTTTCTTTTCCATAGATTTCATCGGAAAAGGTCATGTCATAAGCTGAAATAGATTTAGCAACAGTACCACTTGCTGCACCCGCTTTGAAAAATATTCCTGCAACATCCTGGCCGGCACCAATTTCTGCAAAAGTTCCGTAAATCGTTTCATCTAGGTTGAGTTGAAGTGCTTTTTGATTGGCCGTCTTAGCTGTGTTCATTTTTATTTTCCATCTTAAGTTACTGAAATATGGTAATAGTATAGGCAATTGTCCAGATGGAGTAAATGCCTAGTCGAATTTAGCTCGAAAACTATGCTATAATAATAGGTGATAACGACCGATAAGCCTTTAAGGAGGTCGATATGAACATTTTAGTAGGATTTATTGTACTAGCAGCTACGGCTTACGTTGCTCTAGCAGTAAAGCAAAAACAGACAAAAAAAGTCAGAGTAAAAGTTAAAAGTCGTTACCGCCGAAACCGTTAATCTTTTAAATTTTGTTCTACAACTTCCAAAGCATGCTTAGACAGATTCGCTTCTGCGACCAATTGGCTGAGCTCAGAGCGAAGTAACTCTGCCCTAGCAGGTCCAAGTTTATTTAAGAATGATAAACTTTTCGCAAGTCTTGCGGCCATTTGAGGATTAAACTTATCTACCTCTAAAATCTTCTCACAGGCAAATTTATATCCAGAGCCATCTTCGCTATGCAAATTTTCAAAATTATACGCTAAAAACACTCCAATTAATGAACGCATCAAATTGGGAACTTTTGCATCGTATTCAGGAAGTTTTTCAAGCTCCTGAATTTTAGCTATACCTGTAGACTTTGCGCGTGCTTGGATCATCAACCACTTTTGGATAACTAATGTTTCATGTTTCCATTTATCATAAAACTTTTTAAGAGCCTCTTCCGTATGTGATCCAGGAATATCTACCAATAATGCCAAAGCGCCAATCTCATCCGTCATGTTATTAGCGTTAACGTAGATGTCATGGATTAAATCTCTTAATGTCTCATCCTCTAATCTTACGAGAAAACCTAAAGCCTGTAGTTTGAGGGCACGCTTGGCCATTGATTCACCTGATAATGAAAACTCTCCAGTCTCATGGTAAGTCTCGACAATAGAGTGAAGTTGGTCTTTAAATCTTATTGCAAGCGTGTGTTTTAAAAATTGGATCGCCTGCCCTGCATGATCAAAGTTAAATTTCTCTTTTCCATTATTGAATTCTTTAAGACTAGGGATTGTGATGGCGTAAGCTTTCAAGGCCAAATCAAGGCTTTCATCTTCAAGGAGCGATTGAAAGGCACCTAAAAATCGAGAGTCACAACTTGGATCTTCTCCACGTCTGAGCTGAAGAACAAGCTCGTCAATTTGTTTAAGTATAGCAAGCTGAGTAAACTCATAACGATTAAAGTCGTCTTGGCAATTTGCAATTAATGTCGCCAGCTGATCAAAACTATAATTAACTTCAAATTTTACAGGAGCACAAAAACCTTCATTCCAGCTGGCTATAGGCTCTTCATCTAGCTCAATCGTAAGACTTTGTGGGTTTTGATTTATCACATATTCATGATCTTTATAGAGAAGCTCACCTTGTTGGTTATAAAGTGAAAAATGAAAGGGAAAACACAAAGAGGAATCATGATTGTTAAACTCTGTCTCATGGGTAAAGAGCACATGATATTTCCCCTGTGAGAAATTAGTAGAGATATTTAAAAGAGGTGTACCATTTTGGTCATACCAGTTTTTAAACCGATCTAAGTCAAACCCTGATGCTTCGGCCATAGATTGGACAAAATCTTCTGTGGTAACTGCTTTTCCATCAAAACGCTCAAAATAAAGATCCATTCCGGCCCTAAATTTATCTTCACCGATAAGAGTATGAATCATTCTAATGACTTCAGCTCCTTTCTCATAAACTGTTGCTGTATAGAAATTATTTATTTCGATATATTCCTTAGGCTTGATGGGATGACTTAGTGGTCCAGCATCCTCCGGGAATTGGTGTCCCTTTAAAACTTTTACGTCATCCACTCTTTTAACAGGCCTAGAGTTCATATCTGCGGAGAATTCTTGATCTCTAAAAACAGTCAGTCCCTCTTTAAGCGTTAGTTGAAACCAATCTCGACAGGTCACTCGGTTTCCAGTCCAATTATGGAAATACTCATGACCAATAACTCCTTCAATACCTTGAAAATCAGAGTCGGTTGCAGTCTTGGGGTTCGCTAGGACATAGGCAGAGTTAAAAATATTAAGCCCTTTATTCTCCATCGCACCCATATTAAATGTATCTACTGCCACTACCATATAGGTGTCTAGATCGTATTCAAGGCCAAATCTATCTTCATCCCATTTCATTGATTTTTGTAGGGACTCTAGGGCATAAGATGCTTTAGATCCATTACCATGATCTACAAAAAACTCTAAACTAACTTTACGTCCAGATTTCGTGACAAATTCTCCAGTAACTCGCTCTAGATTTCCCGCAACCATAGCAAAGAGATAACTCGGTTTATGATGTGGATCTCTCCACTCAGCAAAATGTCGCCCTTCACTTAGCTCTCCTTCATCAACTTTGTCCCCATTTGACAGTAAAAATGGATATCTTTTCTTATCCGCTTCAAGCCTTGTCGTATAGCGAGACATAACATCAGGCCTATCCTGGTGATAAGTAATTCTTCTAAAACCTTCCGCTTCACATTGTGTACACAGAATTTCTCCTGAGCGATAGAAACCTTCTCCAGAGTGATTTGCCTCAGGGAGAATTTTTACTTTAGTAGTTAATTCAAAACGTGAATCGAGTTGGAAGAATTCTATTTGAGTGTCTGACATGTTTTCAGGTTCAACTTTATTCCCATTAATTTCGCAGGCCAACAGCTCCATCTCCTCACCAAATAAAGTGAGGTCAAATCCATTAGTATTTTCATTTTTTACATAAAGAGATCTATTTTCAACGATGGTGTGGTCATCATATATCTGTACATTAAGGTTGACCTCTTCTACCCAAAAATCTGGTTCGCTGTAATCTTTCAATAAAATCTTCTGTGCCATGCAAAACTCCTAGAGAGCTATCTTAGCAAGAAGTTAATTGATTTCAAAGAGAATGGGACTCCACTTATCAATAACTGGTGCAAATAAGAAGGCCAACATAGAAAAATTAGTAATGAGAAAAAAAGGAAGCCAAGCTTTAGGGTTCTCAGAATAAAAATAAGCAATGAATTTCCAAACAATTAGCACTGAAAAAGGTAAAACCAATAAAAAATAAGCGTAAGAGTACTCAACAAAAAAAGGCGCCATTAATCCCAAGAGCGCATAGGCCCATACATAAAAAGAAATATGATATTTGGTACGCCCAGCTCCAACGATAGAAGGAAGAACAGGAAAGTTTCCACGCGCATAGTCATCAGAGTATCGAATCGCCAAAGACCAAAAATGAGGCATTTGCCATAAAAACATGACTAAAAACAAATAAACACTCTCTGAACCTAGGATATCTCTATTAACGGCTGAATAACCAAGAACACCAGGCAGAGCTCCTGGGATAGCTCCGGGCACAGCAGCAAAAGCCCACTTCTTTTTCCAAAAAAGAGTATAAAAGCCGTTATACATAATAATTATCGAGAGCCCTATTAGAAAAGATAATGGGTTTACTAAAAACAGGATGGCCAATCCCACTAACATAAGTCCTATCGAAATTAATACACCAGTATCTCGACTAAAGACCCCCTTAACCAGAGGACGTGATTGTGTCCGCTCCATCAGCTGATCGTTTTCTAATTCTTGAACTTGATTCAAGCTTAAACTTCCTGCGGAAATACAAAAAGTTCCCACCAGAAAAAAGAGAAAATGGGAAAAGAGAAAATCTTGTTCTACAGTCAAGCCTAGACCGTAGCCAGCAGCCGCACTTATAAGAACAAATACGACAATGCCGAACTTAAAAAAAGTCTTTAACTCTTTCCACATATGTGGAGATTATATCGGAGTGGTTCTAAAGAACAGATCGATATAAGAAAAGCCAATAAATAACGCCAAAAATGCAAGACCACATAGTGCAATGACTCTATTCATCAAGCCATCGTACTTTAAGTGCATAAACCATGAAAGAACAATACCAGCTTTAGTACATGCTATCGCCATCGCCAGAATTAAGTTACCCGCACCACCTAGGTGTATATATTTTGCGGTTCCTACCGTAAGCACTGTTAAAAATACCAGTGCACCAAGGGTCTTTAAATTTGTATTTAGTGGAACAATATGATGTGCCATTCTCTACTCCGTTAGATTAAGTACATTAAAGGAAAAAGGAAAATCCAGATCACATCTACGATGTGCCAGTAAAGTCCTACTCCTTCTACTGCAGTATAATATTTAGGTCCAAACTCGTTATTCTTTAAACGCTTCATAAGCCAGAACATTAGTCCTATCCCGATTGTAATGTGAAGACCATGAAGACCAGTCATACAAAAATAAAGAACAAAAAATAGTTTAAGACTGCTACCGTCGACTTGCCCAGCTCCAAGAGTTTCTCCAGCCGCAGGTAGGGCCAAAGTAAAGCCTGCATCAGAACGTAGATGATTATTTGCATACTCGATTGCACTTTGGGCATTCCACATATCAAAACCAGGAAACAAGCCGTGATCAATTTTAGCCGTGTATTCAAAGTACTTCACCACCATAAAGGCAAAAGCACACAAAGTTGTCACAACAATGAGCTTGTAAGCTTTTTGGTTATTACCCTTCATCGTTTCAGTCACAGCTTGCGCCATAGTAAAGGAAGACAAAAGAAGAACCAAAGTATTGAATGCACCAAGGTACCAGTTCAGTGAATCTCCCCCGGCCATATAAGTATCAGGGAACATGAATCTATAAATAAAGTATCCAACAAAAAGACCACCGAACATCATGATCTCAGTTGCCATGAAAAGCCAAACACCTTCCTTACCAGCATCATGTTGCTGATTTAAGTCTTTAAAATGGTGAGCAGCCTGCTCTTTTTTATCGTAACTAGCGGTACTCATATGGCCTCCCTGTAACCGTAGGTATTTCTGTAAAGTTTTCATGAATTGGAGGTGAGTCAACAGTCCATTCTAAAGTGGTTCCCCCCCAAGGGTTTTTCTCAGTACATGCCTCTCCCTTAAAGAAAGCACGAGTAAGAAGATAAATGGCCAAGATAAATCCGCCGGCAAGAATCCAAGAACCAATGGTTGAAGTTACGTGGTAAGGCGTAAAAACTCCATCATAGGTGTGATATCTTCTTGGCATACCCTGAGACCCCATAATGAATTGAGGGATGAATGTAACGTTAAAACCAACAAAGGTCATAAGTGCCGTTACTCTTCCGAGCATTTCGTTATACATTTTCCCAGTCATTTTTGGGAACCAGTAAAATAAACCTCCAAAAAATCCCATTAAAGCTCCACCAAGCATAACGTAATGAAAGTGGGCAACAACAAAATAAGTATCGTGTAAGTGAACATCAATATTAAAAGCAGCTAGAAAAAGTCCGGTCAATCCACCGATAGTAAAAAGCGAAAGGAAATTAATAGCATAAAGCATTGGTGTATCAAGCTTTACTCTCCCTTTGTACATCGTAGCAACCCAGTTAAAAAGCTTAATCGCTGTTGGAACCCCAACGAGCATGGTTAAAACTGAAAATATCGAACCAGCTAGAACCGACTGACCCGAAACAAACATATGGTGTCCCCAAACAATAAAGGAAACCGCTGCGATCCCCAGAGAAGAAAATGCAATCGCTTTATAACCAAAGATAGTCTTTTGCGAAAACGTCGCAATGATCTCAGAAATAATTCCCATAGCCGGGATAATCATAATATAAACTGCAGGATGCGAGTAAAACCAAAAGAAGTGCTGAAATAAAACAGGATCCCCACCCATGGCAGGATCAAAAATCCCCACTCCAAATACTCTTTCTACAGTGAGAAGTAATAAAGTAATACCAAGAACTGGTGTGGCAATAACCTGAATTATAGCTGTGGCATAGAGAGACCAAACAAAAAGTGGAAGTCTCATCATAGTCATCCCAGGGGCTCGTAGTTTATGAATTGTAACAATAAAATTCAGACCCGTAAGAATGGAGCTAAACCCCATGACAAAAGCCCCAAACACAACCATAGCAACGGCATCAGCTGACTTTGAGGAATAAGGAGTATAAAAGGTCCAACCCGTATCAACCCCACCCCAAAACAGGGAGAGAAAAGCGATGATGGCACCGATCATCAAACAATACCATGAAGCTAGATTTATTTTTGGAAAAGCCACATCTTTTGCACCAATCATTAAAGGGAGCGCAAAGTTTCCTAGAAGTGCCGGAACTCCAGGGATGATAACCATAAAAACCATGATTGATCCGTGAAGAGTCATGGCCCTGTTATACATATCTCCATCCATAAATAATGGTTCAGGAGTAAATAATTCCAACCTTAGTAAAATAGCAAAAAGTCCCCCTACTAAGAAGAAGAACATGATTGCAATAAAATACATCAGAGCGATTCTTTTATGATCTATAGTTGTTAGCCAAGACCAAAGCCCCTTTTCACAATTAATATAATTTCCACCATGTGCACCCATGATTGTTACTCCCTTATTTTAAAGTCTTTATAAAAGCAATTAAATGTTCAACATCTTTGTCATTGAGCTGGCCCACCCAAGGATTCATTTTATTTTCGTATCCTTTTACAATTTGTCGACCAGGATAATAGATAGAGTTTTTAATATACTCGTCATTAGCCACTTCCGATTGTCCATCAGCAAACTCCCTGGTCTTTCCATAGAGCCCTTGAAACCCAGGACCGATAATTTTGTTCGCTCCTGCAGAGTGGCATGAGGCACAATTCTTATTATAAAGTCTGTAACCTAATTCAACTGGATCTGTGATATTTGCTTCTTTATATTCGCGATCAGCCCATTTTTGAAAACGCTCTTTAGATACGACTCTGACGATTCCTCTCATTCTTGAGTGTGAAGTTCCACAAAACTCAGTACAGAAAATATTAAAATCTCCTAGCTTTGTGGGAGTAAAAGTTAAATAGGAATTCATTCCTGGAACCGTATCTCTTTTCACTCGAAAGCTTGGCACATAGAAAGAGTGAAGAACATCTGTAGAAGTCATCTCTAAAACTATCGGTGTGTCTACCGGCAGATACATCAACTCATTTTTATCAAAGCTTACAATTTTTCCATCTTCTTTTTTAGAGTAAGTAAAAGTCCAACCCCATTGAAAACCTGTTACATTAATTTTGTAGGCATTTTTAGGAACTTCATTCATCTTAAAATACTCAAAAAGCCCAAAGACTGATATCGCAACAAAGATGATCATTGGGATGACCGTCCAAATGGTTTCAGCCGTAGCATTATGAGGGATATATTCTGATTTTTCATTCTGAGTTCTGTGATACTTCACAATGAAAAAAGTCATAACACCCATAAGACCGATAAAACCGATTATCGAGATCACCAAAACCGCGTTAAAAAGATTGTCCACTAAGTGAGCATTCTCTGCGGCTTTCGTCGGCAAACTGATTCCAAAAAATAAATCCGCTAAACCTTGTAAAAAGTCAGACATTTTCTTAATCCTTTATTTAAGTCGTTTGTTTCGTCGTATTATTCTTAGACTCTTTTCTCCAAAATCTAAAAAGAAAAAAGCCTAGCACCAGGAGCATGACCCCCCCACCAAACCTTACTAGGTTTAGGGCGTAAAATGCGTAAGTTTTCTTATCTGGGTCGTATTGAAGACACATTAATAATGCTTGATCTACTAGAGAGCCAATTTTATTATCAGCAGCCTCTACCAAAGATAACCGAAGAACTCTCGGCTGAATTTGAATTCCCATATGGTAATAAGAAAGTTCTCCATCAGGGGTCAATATGTAGGAAGCAGCCCCGTGAGCCCACTGTTTCTCTCGGGCATTCCATGTGTAACGAAAGCCTACTTCATTAGCTAATTTTTTAATATTCTCTTCCGACCCCGTAAGAAAATGCCATCCATCTCTCGTCTGTGGACGCCCATATTCTTCCAAATAGGAAGCAAGTTTCTTTTCTGCTAGCTTTGATGATTCTTGAGGATCAATGGAAACCACCACAAATTCAAATTTATCTCCGATATCCCATTCGAATCGCTTAAAAGTATCAATCATCCCATTCAAGTGAAGACTACATAAAGTCGGGCACTCATAATAAACCAAAGCCATCATGACGGGTTTTTCGTTGAAATACTTTTTGAGCGCTACTTGGTTTCCAAGTTCATCCGTAAATGTATTATTGAGATCAATTTTATCGCCAAGATTTTGATCAATACCAATCTTATTGACCACCATTTCTTGGTGATAGCTTGCGGCTTGGCTATTTAAATCCTTAGGATTGTTATTGCCTATGGCAAATGCTGAGCAAGCCAGAACAGACAAGACGCCCATGAATATTATTCGTTTGATCTCTAACATAATAAAACTGCGATATCGTGTATTTGTATTCACCACATTATCAGCGCAAATAGTCGACTAGGCAAGTAATAATTAAGACGACTTAGCTAATATCTAGGGCAGTTCTGTGACTAAAAAATAATGTCCGAGTCGTAATTAAAAGCAATAGACACGCGCCCAATTGATGCATGGACGCTGTCCAAATAGGAACATACCAAACAAGTGTGAGAACACCCAAGACAACTTGTAGGACGAGAGCTATTACTAATGCAATAGCGCTTCGACTTAGTTGTACAGAGGATGTCTTGAAAAGTTTTACCGCGGTAAAGACTCCCAAAACAAAAACAAAATAGCCCAAGTAGCGATGCACAAATTGAATGGAAACTGGATTCTCTAAAAAATTTATGTAGTAAGGACTAAATTCAAATAAACCTTGCGGAATCCAACTTCTTCCCATCTTTGGAAACGTATTATGAGTTAGCCCTGCATCAAGGCCTGCTACAAACGCCCCATAGATTATCTGAAGGACAAGGAAAAATAGAAAAGCCAAGGGAATAGTGGTCTTTGTATTATTTCTTTCCAATTCATCTTTACGGTTAAAATCTAATTCCAAAATTAACCAGTAGATATAAGCAATAATCAAGAAAGCAAGCGATAAATGTGCAGCTAATCTGAAATGGGAAACATCTGGATTCGTAACCAGGCCACTCTTGACCATATACCAGCCAAGAAGTCCTTGACTGCCGCCTAAAATGAAAGCTATCGAATATTTTCTAGTCTGATCCTTAGAAAGTCTTTTTGTCACAAGAAAGTAAACAAACGGAAGAAAATATGCGAGTCCTATTAATCTTCCAAACAGCCTATGAAACCACTCCCAAAAAAAGATTTTTTTAAAACCCTCTAGGGTCATTGTGGAGTTAATCAATTTATATTCAGGATATTTCTGATAGGCTTCAAAAGTTTTCTGCCAAGAAGCTTCATTTAAAGGAGGAATGACTCCCATGATGGGTCTCCAATCGACCATTGAGAGTCCAGAGTCTGTAAGCCTTGTTACACCCCCAATAAAAACCATTAAAAAAACCATGGTGGCCACTGATACGAGCCACCATTTAACCGGGGTATTTTTTTTCATCATTATTTAAGCGTTGTAATTTTTCCTTTAGGCTCTTTTTTCTGATCAGCAATCCACTTTAAAGTCGCTTTAACTTGGTCCATTGTCATAGCTTGTTCGGCCATCATCTGAGGCTTGTAAAGAGCGTAAACTTTTTGAGCGATCGGATCTGGTTTTTCATAACCTTCCTCTTCCTCATCACCATTGATCATTCCATCGGGATAGTTCACAAATTTGTGAACCCATTCAGCTTTTCTTCGCTTATCTAGACCAGCCAAATCTGGACCAATTTTGTCACCACCGCCAATTGTATGACATGAGACACAGACCGCTTGAAAGTTTTTACCGGCGTCAAACGCTAAGGTATTAAAGCTAAATACTAGAAGTGCTAAGGTTAATAATTTCATAAATTCTCCTCTAAATCCTTAATATACAAAGGTTATACCATTAGAATACGTGGCTATCAACAAAGCATTATCTCAGTTAAACGATGCATAAACTATGACAAATATCAAACTACCTAGATTAATATTTTCTTTTTAGGGGTAAATTTTTCCGCCAAGGAGTCCGATGAATTTCTGTCACCCAAATATAGAAAAGAAAAGGATTTCTTATGAAAATGATGATTCATGCACTATTAGTGCTAGCTTTGTTTGTCTCGGCATCTTGTACCAATCAAGATGATGGACAATACATCCCTGGTGTTAATGGCCCCTATTTAAACGTACAAGATGGAAAAATTTTATTGAGTATTGAGCTTGAGCGTATTGAGCTCGGCGCAGGTGTAACTCTACCAGTTCCCAAACTACCAAACTCTTCAATTACAGTAGGTCCAGCTCTCGGAGATGATGGAACTCTTGGGGGAACTATGATTCGTGTTGCTTTTGACTTAAAAGACGTTGAAAGTGATGACTTTAGAGTTGTACCAGCCCAAACATTACCCGACGGAAGACCATTTCCGTTTATGATTAATGGGACCTTACCTGCACTTGCATTCAATATCCCTAAAGCTAAGAATGCGACATTTTACGTCTCAGAAAAAGTATTTGGGTTCTTTCTTCCCATAAAGATACCTTCCGACTTTAATATCGATGTCTCTTATAGAATCAGGATCAATGGGCAAAGCTATGGTATTGTTTCCCTTATTCATGCTGACGAGCAAGACGAAGGCTCGGGAGTTGTAGCGCTCTTAACACTAGATGAGATAAGAGATAATCCAGATGCTCAAAAATTAATCAAACTCTCTAAAAGATATAAGTCAGCAGTATTCTAATGTACTGAAATTACAAGGGTTCACTAGGTGTATATCTTCTGGTGACCCTTGTAAGTTTTTCAAAACTATCCCCCTAAATTTCGGATGAAGCTAGAATTATAGAGATGATAAATAAATCGATTTTAGTCTCATTATTATGGAGTCTTCTCCTGGTTAGCTGCGGTAGCGATATAAAAGATACTGCACCAGGTGATAGTTCAAACTCAAGCTCCAACGGTGATGCTCTAGTATCCAATGAAGAAGTAACCGCCGCCAATAAACAAAAGCTTTATCTGGCCCTTCAATCAGACGACAGTAATATTGTTCGCATTGCTCTCCAAGAACAAGCTCATATTGATTATCTTTTTGAAAATGGTGAATCTCCATTAACCTATGCAATTGCTGAAAATAGATCAGAAATCGTCTTTATGATTATTAATAAAGCTAAAAATTTTGACATTAGAGAGAGCTCAGGTGAAACACCTCTAATAAAAGCCATCAAAAGAAATAATATTCTTGTACTCGATCTACTAATCCGTAAAGGTGCAGACCTAGAGCTTTTAGATAGCAATGGGGTTTCCCCTCTTTATCATGCTCTTTATCGAGCCAATGAAGTCATCGCAATTAACCTCTTAAAAAATGGCGCTGAACTCCGAGACCAAGGAGCAAAATCAATAAGAGAGCTTGCCACGGACTTCAACTTAAGACGAGTCAGTTTACTAATTCCTCTGATTGAAAACCACGATCAACCAAGAGATTCAGAGTTGATCCGGGCCATTCGTTCAGGCAATGTTGATTATGTTAATTATCTATTGATAAATTTTGAATTCTACAGAATGAGTATCGTTGAAAGAAATGTTATCATAGTGGCAATTAATATCGAGGATGAATCAACACGTATAAGTATGGTAAATGCGCTCTTAGATGGAGGAGCAAATCCTGATAATATTGAGGGAGTTCCGGCACTCATTGCTGCCACAGAAGAGGAGCAATTAAGAACGGTTGAGTTACTGCTTTTATATGCAGATCCATTTATTCTTGATGACTATAATGAGACTGCCCTTCATTATGCTGTGAGATCTAATAACTATATGATCGTTCAAAAGATCTATATCAATATGACTACAAAAGTAACCAGTGGAGCTTCCAATGCTAACTTGGAAGAGATTACCACGAGTGCCTGCGCCCAAAGAATAAGAACGAGAAGACTAACCTCTGCTCAAACAATCGACAGAAGAAATATCAGCAGTCTTCTCAATTGCTATTAAGAAGCTTTTTTGTGATTTTTGTAAGTAAATGCATTTGAGGCCACAAGCCTCGCATCAAGCTTTGTTTTAGAGTCCTTTAATTGACTAAATCTAATACTTGAAATGGCTTTACCAAGTGCCTTTCCTAGACCGGGGGGAACTGCATTTCCGATTTGCCTAAACTGGGCCGTTACGGAGCCTTCGAACACAAATTTATTAGGAAAGCTTTGAAGCTTAGCTGCCTCCCTGGGTGTAAGGTAGCGATCCTCTATAGGATGATAGTACATAGACCGAGAAGTTAGTATCGTAGGAGCAGGCTCATCTAGAGGTATTCTTTGAAGTCTTGTTTGTCTAAACCTATTCTCTGCTAACTCGGCCCAATCTACATTATATCGCAATCTTTTTGGGAGAAATTGCTTCTCATCTTTCTCGTAACGAATCCCTCTGCCTTGAGGGATAAAAGAAAGCCTTTCTTTATCCAATTTATTTTTTATTTCTGCCAATTCTATATTATGGTTATAGAGTTTCCCATTTAAATTCTTAAATGCCTCTTTGACTGAAATTCTTCTCGAACTTTTCTTGGGAAAAACTGGTTTACCACCTCTGACACCAATAATTATTGCTCGCCTTCGTCGAGAGGGAACTCTATAGTCATCTGCAGAAAGCACCTGAGCTTCTATGTGGTATCCTAGTCTCTCAAAAGAAGCGAAAATATTTTTTAGAGTTTTCTCATTTTTTTTAGCCAATATACCTGTCACGTTCTCAAACATAATAACTTTTGGCTCGGTAAGCTTAACGACTCTTACAAATTGCTTAAATAAACTGTTTCGAGCATCAGAGGCATCCCCTTTCCCCACTGTTGAGAAACCTTGGCAAGGAGGTCCTCCCACAACCATGTCGACTTCATTGATATCGATATATTTTTTCAACATAGATTTGGAAAGCTTACCAATATCCAAATTAAGTCCAATAGCGCTTTTATGATTTTTCTGAAAGGTAGCAATGGCTTCGGCATTAAAATCTACGCCTAACAAACACTGATGACCGGCTTGCTCTAAACCGTAGGAAAATCCCCCACATCCACAAAAAAGATCAATAAATTTAAATGATTGCATTACTTGTCATTTTATCTGGCCTTATGGTTTCCTGTCCAGTTTTAATTCATGATATAGTAAGAAAAGATGAAGATTACTATTATTATTCCCACATTTAATGAAATTAAAAATGGATATATTCAAAAGATTTTACCTCTCTTGAGCGAAATTAAAAATATCGAAGTCATTGTTGTTGATAGCTTTAGTAAAGATGGAACAATTGAGCTGGTCAAAAAATATGGATTTCGACTGATTCAAATTGAGACGAATTCTCGTGCAATAAGACTTAAAGTAGGAATTGAAAATGCTACGGGAGAAATTATAGTGCTCCACCATCCTAGATCTCTTTTAAGTAACGATGGACTTGAGTACCTAAAATTAAATGGTGAAGGCTGGGGTGCCTTTAAACATCAATTTGATGATAATCATCCTCTATTGGCTTTCACATCTTTTTGGTCCAATTATATTCGAGGCTTTAGAGGAATTTTTTATCTAGACCATTGCCTTTATTTTGAAGCGAATCTTAAAGCGGAGGTCTTAAAATTACCTAACGTAGATATTTTTGAAGATACTGAAATTTGTAAAATATTGAGGAGGGTTTCCACCCCTAAGCTTCTGCCTTTTCCATCTACAACTTCGGCCATTCGATTTAAATCTAATGGGTTTATAAAACAAGCTATACTCAATCAAAGACTCAAAATGCAATATTACCTTGGGTTTTCTCATCAAAAAATGAATAAAAGTTACGAGAAAAATTTAAAATTAAACAGTAAATATGAACATCCAGGAAGCTAGACCGTATATATTCGTTGGACTAAGTTTTGCTCTCATCATTTGGGAGTTTTTTAAACCGGTTTATAAACGGTTCTACGGTCATCGTTTTTGGCACAATTATGTATTTTTACTCTTAGGAATCTTCATATTAAAATTAGCCTTCCCCGCAGGGCTAGCGGCCCTTACCCTAAAAACTCCTCGCCTTCTTTGGCATCTAAATCAGCTTCCTTTTTCAGTTGAAATACCTATTACAATTGTATTATTTGACCTCGCCATGTATTGGCAGCATAGGCTTTCACACAAATGGAGATGGTTTTGGCAATTTCACGCTATTCACCATAGTGACGCTACACTTGATTTTACTTCAGCAGCGAGGTTTCATCCCGGTGAAATCTTTTTTTCTGGAATCTACAAACTATTACTCATTACCCTAATCGGTCCAAGCCTTGAGGGCTATTTAAGCTATGAGATACTTTTGTCTTCATTTGCTCTTTTCAATCACTCAAATATTTATATTTCAAGAAACATAGATAACCTTTTAAGAAGAGTTATCGTGACGCCAGAAATGCATTATCCTCACCATTCCCCTGAAAAGGCTTTAACCAATAAAAATTTCGGAAATATCTTTAGCTGGTGGGATAAATTATTCAAAACCTACAGCGGTGACACCAACCGAGTCTTTGGTCTAAATGACTTTCCGCCTGATAAATTAGGAAAGTTGATGGGGCATCCTATCCTTTTTGATTATTTTAAGAGAAAATAGACTAGTCTATTTCACTTCATTAAGCGACCAATCATAATCTAGAAACTCTATATCCTCAGCCTTGCCTAGGTATTTCTCGACGAATTTTTTTACGCTCCCATGATACTTTTTGAAATCGTCCCCATACCAATCAAATATTTTGGATAAATGGTAGGTATTTTTTCGGATAAAATTTTTCTTCCTATTTGAGAGGAAATATTTTGTTGATTCTTCTAATTGCTCATCTAACTTTGTGGCAACAAAGGCCTGTTGAAATAAAGAAGGACAGCCCATACTCGCGCAGTTAACGGCAAAATGAATGCGAGCTTCTTTAAAGTTTTCTCTAATAGTACCGTGTTCAATATCGTCAAGATTCATTTTCTTTCCAAGAAGCTTTATAAATTCTTTACTCCAAGGACTTGAAAATAATGATCCCGTGTCCTTAATGGACTCAACCGGATAATTCTTAATGATTAATTGAACTGTAAAAGCATTGTAAGCATTAATCCAAAAAGCTAATTTTTCATATTCACTAAATTCGGAAAATTCGTCTGAAGTGATATTTTCAAGTTCTGCTAAATATGCTTTGAGTTTAACATCATTATTTTTTAACGACTTATAGTTGAATAATACTTGGCCATTCGCTTTTTCGGTATATTTACCTAGAATCTGATTCCACTTGGAGTGTGAATGGTCAAAGCCGTAAACAGAGGCGCTAAACACAAGAGTGAAAAAGTAAATATACTTCATAAAATTATCCTTTCGTAAACTTCACCCTATTAGTGCCACTCAACCTAAAATTATTACAAAAAATATTAATGTATATCCTGTGCTTGATACTGAACTTTTAGAGTTTTATTTAAAATGAAACCAGTCTTTCCACACGTCTTTCTCATTATGAGTTAACTTCATCATTAGCATAGAGATCCATTGCGGTTCTATCGGCTTTTTCAATGGCTGCATTCGACATTCATGGGGGAGTTTATCTGCTTTTTTATTATTACATTTTTCACAGGCAGAAACTATATTTAGCCAAGAGGTTTTCCCTCCACGACTTCTAGGAACAACATGATCAAGAGTAAGATCAATCGCTTTAAACTTCTGAGCGCAGTACTGACAGGTAAAATCATCTCTGTAAAATATATTTTGCCGATTGAATTTCACCACGTTAATATCACCAATTTTAGTGAATAACCGCATAACTTTTGGAAGTTTAAATGACTTAGAAGGTGAACTAATCTCAATATCTTGATGATGTTCCACGACTTCGGCCCGTTCAGTAAAAAAAAGTGTCAAAGCTTTTTTCCAGTCGATCATCTGGAGGGGATAATAGCTTGAATCTAATAAGAGGGTTTGCCTCATATAGATCTCCTCTAGCTATAATTGTACCCCAACTTTTTATAAAAGCTAAATTCAGGAATATTTCGCCCTAGATACAGTCCCTAACGTGCTGAAATTTCGTCTTCTAAAAGCTCAACTCTTGCTTTTAATTCACGTATTTCAGCTATCAAGGCTTCGATGGTGCTTCTATCCGCCATATCTCTTCTACGCAAATTCACACAGCCCCAGCTACCGCCTTCTGGGATCCAGGTCTCACAAATGGGAAGTCTCTTTAAAGGAATACTTCTTTCATTTATCTCTGCGTAAGCATTAGTAAAAAAAAGCATCATTATGATAAGAATTTTCATATTTTCTCTCCTCGCAGCGATAGCTTAAATTCTCGTGGACGATAAATCAAAGTTTTGCTATTTTATCTACCTCGAGCACAGGTGGTGGAATGGTAGACACGCTACGTTGAGGGCGTAGTGGGCGTAAGCCTGTGAGGGTTCAAGTCCCTCTCTGTGCACCATTTTTCAAAACAAGTCGTACAAATAGATCTTTATGAAAAATAACCCGCATCAAACCAGAGATTTTTTTAAACTTGGCGACTTTCTTAAGGCCAGAGACAAAACTGTTAAGCTTATAGATTTAACTGTCTCTAAACTAGAAGAAGGTATGAAAGAGCCAGACTGCATAGCCTTACTTGAGAAACTTATGAAAGACTTTGGAGTTGAGAAAAAATGGCATCCTACTAAATTTAGAATTGGAAGTGATACGCTTAAATCGTTCTCAGAAAAGTCTACCGATCTCCCACCGCTTAAAGATGGTGAAATTTTTTTCATAGATATCGGACCTGTATGGGAAAACTATGAAGGTGATTACGGACAAACATTTATCTTCAATCAGGCTAAGTCTGAATTTTCTGAGCTTGCTTCTAAGGCTCAACAAGTCTTTAAATACACCAAAGACCAATGGGTGGAAAATAATTTATCCGGGACTGACCTTTATAAATCAGCAGAAAAGTACTCAGAAACTTTAGGTGTTAAACTCAATATGAATATGGGCGGTCATCGTCTTGGTGATTTTCCCCACCACCTCTTTTATCGTGGTGATTTAGCAGAAATTAATGAAGCTCCGGTTGATAATCTTTGGGTTCTAGAAATTCTCATAGCTGATCAGAAATTAAATCGAGGCGCTTTTTTTGAAGACATCTTAATCAAAGCCTAATCAGTGACGGATTTAAAATCTTCTCTTCAGTCTCACCTTGAATGATATTTTCAACGACATGTTTTGCCAAAACCTCAACCTCAGTACCTAAATAAGACCTTAATGACTTAGGTAAAATAGGCTTTAGGACTTTATAAGCAGCAACACCAAGCCTCTCTGCGGTTCTTTTTTCAGAACGCTCACCAATAAGAAGTGAGGGCCTATAGATAACTAATGAATTAAGCTTTAAACGCATTACCGCCTCTTCTAGTTGACCTTTGATTCTATTGTAAAAGATGAATGAATTGGAATCAGCTCCGGCTGCACTCACCAAGATGAATTTCGCTTGGAGTTTCTTGGAAAGCTCAGCCGTAGCATAAGAAAGATCAAAGTCCACAGCCTTAAAATTTTGTTTTGAACCTGCTTGAGCGATAGTCGTTCCTAAAGCGCACACCACGATATTGGCCTCTATGTCTAAGTTTTTTATAAATTGAGGACTCAAGTCCGTTTGAATTAATTCATCTAATTTTTCATGGTTAAGCCCTAATGAGCGCCTCAGGACCACTTGAACTTTGGTGATTTCTGTTTTGTCGAGTAAGTTTCTTAAAATGGAAGTACCTACCAGGCCAGATCCACCAAATAATATAACCTTCATACATATACGATATATCAGATAGTTACCAACGACAAGTTTGTATAAGTATTACATATTAAAAGACTTTAGTTGCCTAGAAGCTAGAGATTAGATAGCTAGACTGCGTGAAAATTTTAATCCTAATACTCACTACAATTTCTTGTTCAGTCTTTGCTCAAATAGAGCTTGGATGTAAAGATCCCCAGGTTATCCTTACTCTCCGTAATATCCCCTGTAAGCAGGAAATAGTCCTCTCAGAGGATTTTGATATTCCAGAACTTGAAATTGACTTTGAGGATACAGAACTCATTTTCGAGAGGGAGAATGAAGAGGCATTAGGGGCCGATAGTTCTGGAGGTGGAAGAACAACTCCTTCTGCATCAACTCAAAGGGTAGAACCTGTTTTTCAAACCCCGTTTAGTTTAACTTGTCAGGCCACTCTTGTTTCAGATGGACAAAAAAAATATCAAATTGTTTCAGAAAAAAATTTCAAGCTGACAAATTCCATCCCTAGTCATTTTATAACATTTAAAAACCATTTTCTAAGAGATACTCAAAGCTCTGATGAAATGTATCCCCTACCAAGCTTACCTTCAAATCTGAATACTTCAGGGTACTTCATTAAGATGGCAAAGCCTGATCTGGATGCAACGCTCGCATCTCATCAAGCAAGTTTTGAACTTTGCAGACTTGGAATGAATAGCGCTAAGGGGACTCTAAATATCTGTACCGAAAAAATTGCTGAGTTAGATGGGGAAATTTTTAATCTAAAATTGAAGACTCAATCAATCTCAATGGATAAAAAGCTTACTATTACCCAATCCATTGAAGTGATCTGTAAAAATGAGACAATCTAGTTTTTAGAACCCAATTGAAAAAAATCTACATTAAATACCTGCACTACCTCCTCTGGAGACTCGCGAATAATTTCTTTACATTCGTCTAGCGCATTATTTAAAATTTTTTTCACTCGTTTTATGTCCTTTTGAGAGATTGTCAAAACACTTGAGTAATGAAAATCTAGCGGTGAATTTTCATCAATTGAGTGAATCGCGCGATTTCTCCAATTAGTATGATGTCTTCGAATTTGAATGCTTTTCTTACTTAAATGTATTCTTGTTTCTCCGATTTGATATTTACCATCTTTTTCATTTACTAAACCTGTAGAGGTTAGAAAGTCGAGAATCTCTTGTACTTGGCTTTGTTCTATTGCGAAATATTGGGAAATACTTTTTGCATTATCATATGTAGGAATAGACAAAACCACGTGGATAGCTGCGTAATGCCAAGAGCTATAATAGATATGTTGATTCATTTCATCTAAGTTCTCTTTGACGTTAATTCGATTCTGAATATCTTCTCTTTTAGATAATATCTCCTGAATTTCTAATCTTAAAAACTCCTCTAACTCAAAGCTCCCTGCTCTTCCCAATTGGACTAAGAGAAGAAAAAACTTAGACTCATCTTTAGTGTGATTAAAAAATCTATTTATCTTTACTGCTTGCTCTAAAGAAAAATGCACCTGCTGATTGAGGACTTGTGAAGTATAGGCTGTTTGGCAGCCTAGAAAATCACTTAACGCTAATCGAACACCTCTGCCTTTAGAAGGTAATGACGAAATTTTTTTTAAAAGATATTTTTTGTAATCTAGAAAATCGAAGACAGTTACCACGTTATTTCAATACCCTACACATTTTAATTAATATTTTACTTAATTAATTATAACATATTTTATTAATTTAATCTACACGCGTCAAAATAAAGACCATATAAATCACTCAACTTTAGTTTGGAGGATTTATGAAACTACTAACAACTTTATTATTATTCAGTTCAACTATTATTCACGCCAAAGAGATCGCTCATTATCGATTTGCTGTTAGAGATAACACGAACCAAGAGCTTATCTTGATGGAAGTCAGTGTTGATGACCAAAAAGAACTTATTGTAAAAAGCAAAATTTACGAATCTAGCGAACAAGGACCAATCTTCTTTCCCACTGAGATAAGAGAAGAGATGACTGTAAAAAAAGAATTAAATCAATTTAGCTTTGATGCCATTTTCTACAAAGTCAAAAACCTGGCGAATACAGCTATCGAAATTTCAGAACACCAAATAGTATGTGCCATGATGCCAGGTCCTACAGCTTCAAATGACCATCTCTCTGTATTAAGAGATTGGAGCTGGGATGCACAGGATTTTTTAGGAAGCTTAGAACTCGTCTCAGGACCTCAAGGGTGCTGGGTCAGTAGAAAGGTCCAACCTAAAGAGCAGTGGGCAAAACAACAAGCACTGAATTTAAAAGAGATCATTCGAGTACTAGCCTTAGATACTTTAGAGTAAACAGCATTTAAAGAAAATAGGAGAAAAAATGAAAACATTTAGCTTAATAATTATCGCTCTAGCCTCAAACTTAGTATTTGCATATGAAAATCCTAGGTTTGAATCATGCAGTTCTCAGGATATTAAAACTCTTGAAACAGCACACACAAGATTTGGAGGTATTAAGAATTTGATCCGAGAGGAGCTTCTTCCAATGGAATCACGATGTCTTATCTCTAAACCTCGAATGATCCACCCCGCAGTATGTGGAATCAGAATCACTCAAATTGATACATTTCAATTTCTTGTGGGTAGAAATGGTGCACGATACGAAGTAAAAATTGATTCAAGCTACACTTCTTGCCAAGACCTAAGTGCATTAATAGTTCCAGAGATTAGAGAATTTAAATTTATTGATCCAAAAATCTTACCAAATATGTAAATATATGAGGGGTAGACCTATCAAAGTCTACCCTATTTTTATTTCTGATTTCATTCAAAATATGCTAATAATGCCCCATGAAAAAAGTATCAGATATATTTGATCCCAGTGAGTGGGAAGACGTTTCAGAATTTAACTTCACCGATATAACTTATCACAGATCTAAGCATCAAGGATGTGTCAGAATTGCCTTTAACCGTCCTGAGTGTAGAAACGCTTTTAGGCCTCAAACTGTAGATGAATTATATCAAGCCTTAGAGCATGCTAGGCAATGGTCTGACGTTGGCTGTGTACTTATTACTGGTAATGGCCCATCTTCAAAAGATGGTGGCTGGGCTTTCTCATCCGGAGGCGATCAAAGAATCCGAGGAAAAGATGGATATAAATATACAGATACCGAAAAAAATATTGATCCTGCTAAATTAGGTCGTCTTCATATTCTAGAGGTTCAACGTCTCATCAGATTTATGCCAAAAGTTGTCATAGCAGTTGTTCCAGGCTGGGCAGTTGGTGGAGGACACTCCTTACATGTGGTTTGTGATATGACTCTTGCCTCCAAAGAACATGCCGTTTTCAAACAAACTGACCCCGACGTTGCAAGCTTTGATTCAGGATATGGTTCCGCATACCTTGCAAGACAATGTGGTCAAAAGAGAGCTCGCGAAATTTTCTTTTGTGGTTTCAATTATTCTGCTCAAGAAGCCTTCGATATGGGCATGATAAATAAAGTTGTTCCCCATGAACAACTTGAAAAAGAGGCATTGATTTGGGCGAAAGAAATAAACTCCAAGTCTCCTACAGCAATGAGAATGCTTAAGTTTGGCTTTAACCTTTTAGATGATGGTCTGGTCGGTCAGCAGCTCTTTGCAGGCGAAGCAACTCGACTAGCCTACGGCACAGAAGAGGCTAAAGAAGGTAGAGATGCTTTTGTAGAGAAAAGAGAAAAAGACTTCTCCTCTTTCCCCTGGCACTATTAACGCGAGCAGCCTGAAGAAACAGAAGATAATTTTCTTCCCACTCGTTCTATTTTTTTATTATACAAGTTTTTATAACGATTAACTCTCTGTAATCTTCCACACGAAAGGTCTCGTATTCTATCCCATTGCTGTCTCGTTAGCGCTAAATTATTGAGCTCCTCTAATGTCTTTAAAAACGTATAATCATCTTGCCCAATAAATTCTTCCACTTTATTATTTAGAACGTCTAACTCTCTTGACGTCAAATTATTACGCCCTTCAAACAAGTCAAAAAATAATCCGACCTCTTTCCCTTCAAATTTTATCTGACCAATATTTTCAATATTATTGGGATCAGCACGCATAAGAAGTGTGGACGCTAGAGAAAACGAGCTTTTATGTTTAAACTCCAAAACTTCTCTAAGAAGTTTTTGGTCAATTTCACTAATATCCTTTTGCTGACTATTTAATTTAACCTCTAGCGCTTGGAGTCTAGAAGAGACCTTAGTTAAGTCAGGACTAAGAGCGGGGTCATGAAATCTCTTATCTTTTTTTAGACATTTTTCATCTTTTAGACATTTGGTTATCTTTTTTATTTCTCTTTCATTACTCTTAATAGAAACTTTCGGTATATTAACTATTTTAATTTTGTTTATGGCTCTTTTTTCTTCCTTCGGTACCAAGTCACTTAATTCCCCTATTAAAGACTTGCTCTTAGATCCTGAAACTTGATGAGCAATTAAGCCACCCAAGACAATAGCGCAACATATGAAAAATAAATTTTTCATTCAATCTCCTCAGTTATAAGGCTTCCCAACTCTCCAGCGTAGAACCAAACCTCGTCTCCCTCAGTATCGATAGTAGAATACCACATATATCTGTTCAAATAGACATACTCATTAGTTATGACAAGCTCTTGAGGGCCCAAGACTCCTAATACTGTTGATTGCGCCAGTCCATGTTGATCTCTTTTTGTTACCCAAGTTGAAAGCCTCACTCTCTTGATCTCTTGTTGGACTTCTTCTCGCTGAGTTGAAACATAATTTACGGTGACATAGTCTTTGTGGATATAAAGACTCGACTGGTCACAATCAGCTATCTCGAGAGGATTTTGAATTTCATAAAAATCACCAGAAATGCCATTAACCACAAAGTCTATTAATTCAAAACTTATTGCGCTGGAGTTGATACATATATTACCTTCAATAATTTCTGGTGATTTTCGAATATTAACACCAATTCCCGACAGATTCCCAATCCATAAAACATAGGTGGATATATTTTCTGAAACTGGTAATGGTTCTGGTGGCACCGGAAGCGGTTCTTCTCTTTGTTCTTCCAAGGCAATCTCTTCAAGCACCTGTTCATTTACTTCTGCCTCTAAAGCAGTCTCTTCTTCAGTAGCTATTTCCTGATCAGTAGCTATCTCCTCGAGTCCGACTTCAATAATTTCTTCCGTCAGCTCAGACTCAACTTCTGTCGTTTGGATTTCAGTCGTTTCAGTCTCTGTTGAATCGACATCAGTTTCAGTATTTTCAAGATCGTCTTCAAACACAATTTCTTCTATAATAAGCTCTTCTGATTGTTCATCTGGAGAGTTATTTACTATGACCTCTTGAAGTGACTGATAGTCTGTTTGTAAAATTTGATCTAAGACTGTAGTTAACCTTTCAGGTTGATAGAAATTTGCTACCAGATCATTGAAGAAATTTCTTTCAATTGAATCTATAGGTAGGTAGTCGTGATAGATACTTTCAGCGTTGAATATTTTTTCCAGGTTTCTTTCAAATCCTCTATCATTTCGACTAAATCGATGATTTGAATCGGTAAATCGACAAGTGCGTGATGTATTTCCTGAATTATACTTGCCGGCCCAGGCTCCTCGGATCAAACTTTTATGAAAATTAAGATCACCTTCCTCCGGGTTGAGACATTCATATTGACCATAATTTACTGAGATTTTCTCAAATCCATCATATAAATAGTTTAATCCATAATCCAAAACTTCATCAGTGTTAAATATTCTTCCACTTGCAAAGAAGTCACCGTGAGAGGTTGAATTTAACATCATAATCCCGACGTCAGCATAATCATTTGAAAAGAGAATCTGTTGAACCGTATCCCTATGCTGAAGATCCTCGCAACTCTTAAAAATATCTTCCCCCATCGCTAGAGCTTCAAAGAATCGCGGAATATTTGAACTTAAATACTCAGCATTTCTTATTTGAACTCGGGCATTTCTACTTGCTGGAAGATCATGCAGTTTTTCTAGGTTTTCATCGTATTGAACTATAAAGTCGTTAGAAAAATAGCAATACTCAACGGGAGATCTTTTTGTAAAATGCATCAGTGTACTCTCATGCATAGGAACAGTTAAGGACGCCAAGAGAAAGGTATGGTATATCTTGGGATCGGTCTCTTTCCAATCTAGCGCCAATTCATGCGCTTTTTGAAGTAAAGTTCCAGTCATTGCTCGAACATAGAGAGAATCTTTTCCTGGTGAGTGAGTCAGGCCTCGGTATGGGAGGTTTGTATCAAGTGAAATAAAACTTCTTCGATAATTGTGATCAGCTAGACTTGAATTTTGGGAGGCAGGATGCCGTTGAGTTCCAGATTCAAAGGCAAAGGCTAATATAAAAAAAATAATGACAAACGTAGATCCAAAAATTTTCATACTTTCTTTTCGGACAATCTCTATCAGGTATTGAGTATGAATATTAAAATTTGTGGATTATCGATTAGTTATCGATATTCATTTCGTCTAAGTAGTAGGAAAGTCGATCAATATCTTCTTTAATTTGTGACATTTGTTTAACCAGAGTATCAGTCATATGTAGCGGGGTATCTGAGAAATTTATTCGATAGTTTTCTGCTTTATTCATTTCAATGAAGGGATCACTTTTTGACTCGTCATCGTACTCATTGAACTCATTTAAAAGCTCCTCTAGGGGATCATCCAGATCCACCAAAAACTCAATATCTTCAGATATTTCGTTTTGATGCTTAAAGCTTACTTCAATCACATTTTCATGGCTGCTCATGCTAATTTGTGCTCCTTCAATTAGTTTGGCTCCCTAACCTTTAGATATTCTAAACTGACAATGCTATTTCATGATAGATCAGCTGAAATATTTATATGCCTAAATATTAACCACTTAGACTAATTTTTGGACAGTTTACACTCAAGTTCCCCTTAAAATCAGCCGAAAGGACCATAGGGATGAGTTAAGCATGGTTTACGATTACAATCCATTTGATAGGGAAAACAGAAGTAGCCTACTCTGGTTAGGCTTAATAGGTGCTGTGATCCTTTGGGAGGCGCTAGAGGCCCCTCTTACTTTTGTGCTAGACAGAGGTCTGCAGGAACATCATCTATGGTGGGATGGACTCTTTAGCTTAATTTTTCTCACAGATGTCTATTTGAAAGTAAAAAATAAGCTCTCTTTTCCGGAACGAGATGAAGATAGGCCAAAACCCTACTTTAAATCTTCATGGTTTTATTTTGATCTTTTAACCTCAATGCCTTTTGCCATCATTGCAGCTTTACTTAGTCAAACTATTGGCTTTGAACTCAGTGTGAATATAGTTGCAACTCTAAGATTAGCGAGAGTAGTCAGAATAGTTAGGTTAAGGGTTGTCTTTGACCTCTTAGATTTTATCCCTAAACCGATGAAACTAGGATTAATTGCTGTTTCAGTCGCTCTGCTAATTCACTGGATTGCATGTGGCTGGATGATGATTCACCCTAGAACTGTAGCAGGAGATACAGATTTTTATATTCTTTCACTCTATTGGACCGTTACAACTTTGACTACTGTCGGATACGGGGACATTACTCCGAATACTAATCTCCAGAGACTCTTTACCATGGGAGTAATGTTGGTAGGTGTCGGTGTTTACGGGGTCATCATTGGACAAGTTTCAAGACTAATGATGCTCGCAGATAAATACACTGAAGAAAGAAAAGAAAAAATGGCAAATCTCCATTCCTATATGAAGTATTACAATATTCCTGCCAGTCTCCAACGTCAGGTATTTTCTTTTTACAACCACCTCATTAAAAAAAATATCTCAGACCAAGACTTTAATATGATCAAAGATCTCCCACAGGCCCTTCAAAATGAACTTAATATTTATACTAAGATCAAACTCATTAGAGAGGTCCATATCTTTAAACAATGCTCAACGCCTTGTCTTAAAATGATTGCAGAAAGGCTTGAGCAAACATTTCACTCTCCTAATGAATATCTCATACAAAAAGGTGATATCGGAAATGAGATGTTCATTATTGGACATGGTGAAGTTCAAGTTAATATAGGAGAAAAGGTAGTGGCCGAACTTAAAGCGGGTCAATTCTTTGGAGAGATAGCACTACTAGAAGATACGATTCGAAATGCGGACGTTAAAAGTAAAGCTTATTGCGATCTCTATACATTTAAAAAAGATGACTTTCTCGAAGTCATTTCAAAATATCCAGATCTTGGTGAAAGATTCAGAATGATCTACAGAAAGCGCTCAGGTGATAGAGGAAGTGAAACTGCCAACTCTAAAGAAGCTGCTTAAGCATTTACCTGAGCAGCACTAAAAACTGTTTTTACTATAAGTGGAAGATTAATGATAATGTCATACTTGTAAGGGTAGTAGAAAACCCTCGTTTGCCTATCTACTTCAAGATCTTCATGGTGAGGTGAAATAACCACTAAATCTCTTTTGCGAGATAATTTTCGACTAATTCCATGGATGAGTAATTTTTCAGGTTTGTTAGAAGCAAACAGGAAAATATCGCAGTCAGGATAATCTTCACTGCCCGCTTCAATTCGCTCTAGTTTAAATTTACCCTTAAGAGATTTCTGAACATCTTCAAAAACTATGTTTGGATGGTCAGCGATAAGACCGACCTTAATAGGTTCTAACTCTTTGACTTGATTCATTAACATTTGTCCAATATACACTTTGACATAATCAAGATCAAGGCTTAAGTAGATCTTAAGTATTTAACGGTAAATAATACCTGTTTATTTCGGAAGGAATATACGAGAGAATAGTGAAATGAAGCCTGAATGCAGAAAATGCAAACACTTTTTCGTCACACATAATCCAGCAATGCCTATGGGCTGCAAAGCCTACCAAATAAAGTCAAAACAGCTTCCAAGCCTCGTAGTAAAACAAGCCAACGGTGGCAATGAATGTATTGGATTTCAACCAAAAGACAATAAAAAGAAAACTAAAGATCTTAATGATCCAAGTCTATGGTAAGCCTTGTAAACGTTCTGCCTGGCTAGGTCCTCGAGAGCTAATTACTCCTCCCCCCAAGCAAATCTCATCATCATAAAATACCACTGACTGCCTTAATGTAATCGCTCTTTGCGCTTTATCAAAGACAACGGTAACTGAGCCATCTTTATCAATATCGACCTGACAAGCTTGATCTTTTTGACGATAGCGAATTTTGGCTTTGCACTTCATCGGGAAACTAGGCTTTTTAAGCCAATTAAGTTGGGTCGCTTTTAGCGTAAAAGAATAAAGTGCGGGATGATCTTCCCCCTCACCTACATAAACAATATTATTCACACTATCTTTATCTACAACAAACCAAGGTCCACCCGGGCCACCGAGCCCCAAACCTTTGCGCTGACCTATTGTATAAAAACAATGACCATCATGTGGGCCCATAATATTTTGCGTATCATAGTTTACAAAGTTTCCACGAGCTTCTTTTATGTATTGGGTAAGAAAACCTTTGAAATCTCTTTCACCTATAAAGCAAATACCGGTTGAATCTTTTTTATTTCGAGTTGAAAGATTAACTTTTGCGCTATCTCTCTTACCTGAGGCTTTTCAAGATGGCCGATAGGGAAAATAACGTCACTTAAAACGTCTCCTTCTATGGCATACAGAAAGTAGCTTTGGTCTTTATTATTGTCTTTACCCTTTACCAATAAAGGTTTTCCATCTGTTTTACTAAACTCAATTTGACAATAATGGCCGGTTGCTAAAAAGTCTGCACCTAAAGACTTTGCATGCTCATAAAAGACTTTAAACTTTATCTCCTTATTGCACAAAATATCAGGGTTTGGAGTATACCCCTGTTCATATTCACTAAGAAAATCTTTGAAAACTTGGTTCTTATAGTCCTCAGAAAAATTCAGAGAATAATAAGGAATATCAAGCCTCTCACAAACCGAAATAACGTCTGCGTAGTCCTCCTCTGCACTACACCTTCCATGCTCATCTAACTCTTCCCAATTTCGCATAAAGATGCCGATAGTCTCATAACCTTGAGCCTTCAAAACGGCTGCACAGACTGATGAATCAACACCGCCACTCATGCCCACGACGACCCTAATGGAGCCATTACGCGTTTTAGCCTCATCAGATAAGTCATAACCATATTTGGTCAAAAAATCAGTATTCATGCGGGATTTATAGCCTCTCCAGAACGGAGAGGCAATTAACTATGTATTTTTAACTACTTGAAATTAGTCTATACGCTTAATAACACCGGTGGAAAGCTTATGCTTATACTCTTTAAGAGTTTTCTTCACCACAGGCATTAATAGGAAACAGGCAATCATATTAGGAATGGCCAAAAGACCATAGACCCCATCCGAAATATTCAGAACCACACTTAATTTTGCGATAGCACCTAAAAACACGAATATCACAAATAGATATCTATATGGTTTAATTCCTTTTTCACCAAAAACGTATGTCACTCCCTGCTCTCCATAGTATGACCAAGAAATCAAGGTCGAAAAGGCGAACATTGTTACTGTTAAAGCAACTAGATACTTTCCAGCTGGACCCATAACTGTAGCAAAAGCTCTAGCTGTGAGATCCACACCTTGAACATCACCATCGGACCAAACACCACTGGATAAAAGGGCCAAAGCAGTAATCGTACAAACTAAAATCGTATCAATAAATGGCTCTAAAAGAGCTACAATCCCCTCTTGAATAGGATCGGACTTCGCAGCAGAGTGAGCCATTGCAGCGGACCCCATTCCTGCTTCACTTGAAAAGGATGCTCTTCTAATACCTTGAACAATGACTTCTTTCACAACGACCCCAGCAAAACCACCTGTTGCGGCTGTTCCAGCGAATGCACTTGAAAAAATCATATTAAACATATTTGGGATCTCAGCGAAGTTCGCAATAACAACTGTTAGGGCCCCACCAACATACAAGACAACCATTGCTGGAACTAATTTTTCAGTAACCTGTGCAATTCTTTTAATCCCACCGATCAGAACAATAAAAGCAAGAACAGCAAATACTAACCCTGAAACCCATTCTGGAATCCCAGTTGAAAGATTGATAATGGAAGCCATTTGATTACTTTGGAACATATTCCCGGCACCAAATGAAGAAAGGATAACAAAAAAAGCATACAACCATGCTAGCGCTCCAAAGAGTTTTCCTAGAGGAATATTCCCTGAACTTAAGTATTTCTCTCTAAGGGCCGTCCTTAGAACGAACATTGGGCCTCCGTGAACGCTTCCCGTCTCAGCAGACTTATATCTATATTTGAGAGCCAGTGTTACTTCAGTGAATTTCGTTGTCATTCCAAGAAAACCAGCAATCCAAAGCCAAAATACTGCTCCAGGTCCACCGACTGCTACAGCAACCGCAACCCCAGCTATATTCCCTAAACCAACCGTTGCAGATAAAGCTGTCGTTAAAGCTTGAAAATGTGAAATCTCACCTTCATCATCCGGGTTATCATACTTCCCTCTCACAATATCAATAGCGTGCTTGAAAAGTGATAGTTGTGGGAAACCAAAATAAAGAGTAAAGATGAAACCAGCTCCTACCAATAAACCTACTAATGGTAGCCCCCATACTGTTCCAACAAATTCCGCTGTCAGCGCTTCGAGCTGCTGACTAAAGCTAATGTCTTCCATTGATAATGTCTCCTTTCTAATTTGTGTCGCCGTATAGGTTAACAAATTAATATGTTAAGTCTAATTTTATGCAAGGCATACAAAAAAAGGGGCCAAAGCTGGCCCCCTCATAGATGATATATTTTTAAAAAATTATCTAAATACTGACTGAAGTGGAATTGGTTGTACGTTCAAAAGATCCACAAAATTAGTTTTGGTGTTATCAGTTTGAACATCTTGAACATTCACTCTTGCTTCACCAATAGCAGAATCAATATCTGTCGCCAAACTCAACCGAGCAGCTTGAAGAGCACGTTCAATATTAACTATTCCTTTAGCTTTTACTTTTGCATTTAAAAACCCTTTCAAATCAACCGTCCCCATAATAATTTTCTTTATATCTTTAGGAGAAAGATTTTTGTTCGTGTCTTTAATCTGAGCCGCAATATTGGCTACAAACGGGGCAGCTTGAGAAGTACCTGAAACTTTAAGGTACTCATTACCTGGTATCTGAGAGTTAATAAGCATCCCTGGAGCAGCGACATCTACTGTTTTTTCACCATAATTAGAAAATGGTGCAATAAAATCATATTTATACGTCGCAGCTACTGAAATCACATTGTCAGCATCAATATTGGTAGGTGATGTTGGGTATTTATCATTATCTGATCCATCATTTCCAGCAGCAAAAACAAATAAAGTATCTTGAGCTGCACCTACCATTTGTCTCCCTGAAAGAATTAACTGATCTAAAAAGAATGTTGCGAGCTCGTCACTTTCTTCTTCAGTTGGATCTTTTTGAAATATAACTCTAAATGCGTTATCAGTGATCATTTTAGCCTGGTTAAAACCTGTCCCAAAAGATCCATTGGCCACATCTGCATTATGCCCACCGACATAAGCTGCGATCTCTTCTAATAACTTCATCTGCTCTCCAGCAAGAGTTGTAAGTCCTGCTTTTAAGATTCGCATTCTCCAGTTTTTTTCTTCCTGAGATAATTCATCGCCATTTTTTTGAGAGTACTGCTTCAGTCCTTCAAAAAATGGATTCACTTCTGTAGGAATAAGCTTTACCGAAAGAATTTTTCCTTCTTGGTTATCTTGGACCGTAATCCCAGCTACGTGAGTACCATGAACAAAATTTCCAAACTTTTGCATTTCTTGTAAAAAAGCAGGATCCTTAGTTTTATCTCTCAACCACTGGATTTCAGCCTCAGAAGCTGTTCCCAGCATCATTTTTCCTTGGATCTCAAAAAAGAGATAGGGATCTGCCGAAAATGTCCCTAAATACCTTCGATCGATAACTAAATTGTTTCCTTCGGCGAAATTCCATCCATAGATATCATCAGGATATCCGTTTCTGTCCTCATCTCTACCGTTATTTTCAACCTCAACTAGGTTTTTCCAAAGATTATTTACCAAATCTTTATGTTGAGTATCGACACCGCTATCAATAACAGCAATCGTCGCTGCATTTGAGTTAAGGCTAATTACCAACAATAAACTCATTATAAACTTCATAAGTACTCTCCAATTCTCGAATACTTAATGATCTCTGTGAGTCAAAAATCTGTCAATTAATGTAAGATGATGTTATGGAAAAGAACTACCCAGCGCATTTGCTGGGTAGTTTTTATAGGGTTTTTGTTTTTACTGAAGTTCAGGAATATTCGTAATATAAGTCACATCTTCGCCACGCCCTGCGTTTTGAGAAACAACATTACTTACCATACATCCTTGTCTACTGTCTCTTACGTAGTCAGTCTCTCCTCTAACCAAGATTCCTTCTACAACACCAGTAGCAGCATTAAATACAGCTGAACCAGAATTTCCACCATATGTGTCAAGATCGGCTTGGAAGTATTTAGTTTTAAGACTTCTTACAGTTGATCCGTCAGCAATCTTAGTTGGAAGCCCAGATGGGTGACCAATAACAACAAGTTTTTCACCTACAGAAATTTGTCCTTTTCTTCTATAATCAAGGATTCTTCTGTCAGTGACTTTTCTATCAAGTTTAATAAGAGCAAAATCATCCTGGCTGCTTCTTGAAAGTACAGAGTTTACAACCTCTTTACATCCATAAACAGAAGACTCTTCTACACTTACAGAAGTTTGATCTTCGCTTTCGACCTTATAATCAAATACCCATTTCCATCTTCTACAGTCTGAAGCTGAACGAACACAATGCCCTGCAGTTACTAATAGGTCTTCCCCTACTAAGAAACCTGAGCAGTTGGCTACACTTGGTTGAGTTGCGAATCTTTCAGAAGAGCAAATACCTCTTGAAGATAATGATCCCCCTCTAAGCTTAACCATTCCATTTCCTTCTGGAACAATATCGCTTTTAGAAACCATACCGGCAGTTGATTTCGAAAGTTCAACATACATAGCGTTTGTAGAGTCAACAACATCTACTCTGTTATCTTCTCCGTAAATGACCTTAACGCCTTTAGTTGAGGCAGATAAAGGTAATGATGCAACGAGTGCAAAAACAAAAAGTAATTTCATGGAAGTTCCTTTTCCTAAAGTTTTCTAGTCCCTGGCTTGTAAGTCAGTGCGGAAATGTTAATTTTACCGACCTTTCTTGACAACTAAAAGTGTCTTACATCTTGATGTATTTTATCAACTAAATGCGTTACTGAAACGCTCGGGCTCTTTACCCGCCACAATCTATTGTCTGGATCAAAGAAAAATAAATAATCCTCTTCTAAAAGAGGGGCCTTGTGCTTTGAGCTATTTTTGTAATAAAAGAACTCAACTTTTTGTTTTAATTCATCAATGTCTGAGGGCTCCGTGGATAATAAACTAAATGAAGCCACAGGGTTTGCCCCTGGCTTACCTTCTTTGACAACAAATTCTTTTCCTAAAACATCTAATCTAAATAGGTCATTATCATTTTCATCAACATCGGAGCTTATTTGAGAATCAAAAATAAAGGAGAGAAAATCAGCAAGTTCTCTTGGCTTTTTGCTTCTAAGGACAATCTCTCCAAACTTTAACATAACCTTATGGTATTAAATTTTTATCAAAGCTCAAAGAGTTTTAATGAGTTTTGAGCGTTTTCAATTGGTGCAAGGTCATGGGTTCTTACTACCAGCTCACGTTTTAAAGGTGATCGAAATAAATAAAAAAGAATATTACTATGCACTTGCTCAACATTAATTAATCCTTGTTTCGTCTTGATATCCAAGGAACTAGGAAATCTTAAAAAAGATTTTTTACTTAGCCCAACGACACAAGGAATCTCATAGGGTATTTGCAAGAGAAAACTTTTAAAATGCCTTATCAAGTAGTGATTTTGCTCTCTCGTTTTTGAAAATCCAAAACAAGGGTCTATCCATATTTCATTATTATGCTTCGATAGCTTACTTATCCCTTTTACAAAATAGTCAACTATACCTACAAGAAACTCCGACTTACTACATTTTACGGCATAGTCCATGTGTTGACTGGTTTTATCGCGACTAGGGCAAAGGTTATGACAAAAAACATAACTGACCTCTGGATTCTCCCCTAAAAAATCGAGTAACTCCTCACTTAGCTTGCCAGAAACATCGTTAAATATCACTTTAGTTGAAGGCCAGTGTTGACGAATTTTAGAGTAAATTTCTTTGAAAATTTCAACCTTATAAGTATCAATGGAAAGAGTCACTTTAGGATCAGTTTCATTCTCCAATAAGGGAAATAAAACATTTTGATACCGAGCCAGCTCTTCACTTAAGTTCACAGCCTCGTTCAAAGGCGCTGTTGACTCAGCTCCAATATCGATAATATCCGCCCATTCCCTGAGCGAGTTGAATCTCTTTTCGAAATCAGACTTTTCGTTAAACTGGCTGCCGTCTGAGAAAGAATCAGGAGTGATATTAATCACTCCCATTTTTCGTACTATCATAAATTAAGCTGGTGAGAGCTTAGGATCTCCAGGCATATCTAGTTCCTCACTGCCCGTATCTGGATCATCTGAAGTGCTTTCTTTTTTAAGCTCACCTTTAAGGCCTTCTTTTTTCATAACAGGCTTACCTATATCATCACCACTCATAATTTTTTTAATTTGTGCTGCATCCAGTGTTTCCCATAGGATTAACGCTTCAGACATTCTTACCAATACATCTTTTTTATCCATAAGAATTTTCTTAGCGGTCTCGTAGTTACGCTTTATAATTTTTGCAACTTCTTCATCAATTTTTCTAGCTGTTTCTTCAGAGAAGGACGAGTTGTCTGCGCCTGCTCCATATCCAAATGGTTGATTTGGATTTTTTGAATAGTTAACGGTACCAAGAGCAGAGCTCATTCCCCAATCGCAAACCATATGCCTTGCGAAAGCAGTTGCTCGTTCAATATCGTTTGAGGCACCAGAGGTAAAGTCGGTAAAAATAATCTCTTCTGCTATTCTTCCACCAAGCAGCATAGCGATTACATTGTTAGCTTTTTCTTTTGACATAGAAAGCTTGTCTTCGTTTGGAAGAGTGACCGTAACACCAAGTGCTCCCCCCCTTGGAATGATACTTACTTTATGAACGGGATCGTTCCCAGGTAAAGATAATCCAACAATAGTATGACCAGCTTCATGAAAGGCCGTATTTCTTTTTTCATCGTCAGAAATCATCATTGATTTTCGCTCAACGCCCATTAAAACTTTATCTTTTGCCGCTTCAAAATCATAGTTTTCAAGTTTATCTTTATTACCTCTTGCCGCAATTAAGGCTGCTTCATTAACTAAATTTGCAAGGTCCGCGCCGGTAAAGCCAGGTGTTCCTTTTGCAATTGTTTCAAGATCGACATCATTATCAAGAGGGGTTTTCTTCGTATGAACTTTAAGAATACCTAGTCTTCCTCTAACGTCGGGCCTGCCTACGGTAACTCGACGATCAAATCTTCCTGGTCTTAATAAAGCTGGGTCAAGAACGTCAACTCGGTTAGTGGCAGCCATAATTATGACTCCTTCATTAGACTCAAAACCATCCATCTCAACAAGCATTTGGTTTAAAGTTTGCTCTCTCTCATCATGACCTCCACCCATTCCATGTCCACGGTGACGTCCAACGGCATCAATTTCATCTATAAAGATAATACAAGGTGCGTTCTTTTTACCTTGTTCAAATAGGTCTCTCACTCTGGAAGCACCAACACCTACAAACATTTCTACAAAATCAGACCCTGATATTGAGAAAAAAGGAACTCCAGCTTCTCCTGCAACCGCTCTTGCTAATAAAGTCTTACCAGTACCAGGAGGACCTACCAGAAGAACACCTTTTGGAATTTTTCCACCTAATCTAGTGTATTTTTTTGGATCTTTTAGAAAATCTACTATTTCGACAAGCTCTTCCTTTGCTTCTTCTACTCCTGAGACATCGGTAAAAGTAACTTTTTTATCGGACTCATTTAGCATTTTGGCTTTTGACTTACCAAAACTCATAGCTTTACCACCACCTGATTGAAGTTGACGGATGAAGAAAATGAAAATTCCAACCAAAAGAAGGATTGGAAACCAATTTAAAAAGAGCTTCATGAAAACGCTGTTTTTTTCAGTTTCTTTATAGTTAGGAATAATTCCTTGCTCTTTAAGAATTTTAAAAGTTTGTTCTCCAGTATTTCCAACAAGTTCAAAGGTATTCCCTTCTTTGTAATTGTCTACGAACTTCCCTTGTATAGTTGTCTCACCTTGAAAAGTAACTTCAGCTATATTCCCGGACTCCACTTCAGTAATGAAATCAGAATAAGTGATCTTTGATACATTGCGTTTTTGAGGTTCTAACGCTCGCATGAGAAAAGCCATCGATAAAATAATCAAAATCCACATGGCCAAAGTTTTTTGTTGTCGCTTCATATACACATCCTTCGTACATATATTTTAGAATTTACCTAGACCTAAAGCAAGTCTGATCAGTATTTGACCAGCATTAATTTTATAGACAAGCTTTTGAATCTATTGCGTTTTTTTGACCACTCACGCAATAACCTCAAGGCTGGGTAGTAGCTATTAGAACTCTTTTTTAGAGTCTTCACAGCTTCAATATTAAAGCTGGTATTGAATTGCCTAGTGTCAAGACCAGGGCTTTGAACCTGGACGAAAAAAGGAAAACTAAGCACAAAACTTGAGTCTGACATATACCTGTCTAAAACAGTTTCAAACTCTTCAAGCTTTATATTCCCAAGCTCAACCTCATTCAGCTTGGGGGCTTTTTTAGTGGTCATCAAAAACATATTATAATCAAGAAATACGCTTACGCCCCCGGATAATGTTAAAGGCCCTCTTTTATGATTTTTTAGAGCTGCTTTTATTCTTTTAAACTGCTCTGCTGTGACACCTCTGGACTTTGGATTTATTTTTTTAAGACCCTTCGATAAAATAGACTCAATTCCTGAAAAGTCTTCGTCATTTTTATAACTGTAGCCGAGTAAACTATGATCGGAGTTTATAATTTTTAAAGAAGATTTTTTTCGATCTAGGAGATGAACCCCAAGAACCCTTGCTAATTCGTTCTGCCTAAAAACATAATGCTTTAAATATTTTACATGTCGATTTTGAAATTGAGGAATAACTTCATTTCTTAAAAAGTTTCGTTCAAACCTATTTTCTTTGTTGGTAGGATCCTCCACAAAATCGATGAGGTTTAATTTCCCATAGGTCTCAATCTGGGATCGTGTTAAGCACAGAAATGGCCTTACTATATTTTTATTTTTCAAAGGAATACCCAGAGAACCTTTTAAAGAGCTCGACCTTAACTGCTGGAGTAAAGTCCATTCAAAACTGTCATCGATATGGTGAGCTAAAAGTAATTTTTCACCAGGCCATAAAACTTTATGGAAGATTCGATACCTCTCAATTCGAGCTTGCGCCTCAAAATTTTCTTCGCTCAATGATTTCTCTATATTTTTAACTATCGTTTTAAAACCTAGTTTGAAGGCATAATTTTTTACAAGCCGAACTTCATCTTTTTGAGACTTACGTGTCCCATGGTTAATAGTAATGACTCTAATCTTGTTGGAATATCCGTAGTTATTTAACTCAGAAATTGCCTTCAATAGTACCATAGAGTCTAGTCCACCTGAAACAGCAAGTAGTAAATCATCAGTTTTCTCAAATAGTGAGTATTCTTCAATAAAGTTTTTAAGATGATTTAAAAATCGATAGCTATATGGATCTTGAAGCTTCGTTTTATTCATGGCTGAAGTCTATTTTCTTTCATTTTAAATGTATAGAATTATTGACATATAACTCCCCTCTCAATAATATCGGAAGCCTTGAATATAGCGATGTAGCTCAGTTGGTTAGAGCGTCGGATTCATATCCCGAAGGTCGGCAGTTCAACTCTGCCCATCGCTACCATTAAACTATCCCAACCTTTTCGACAGATAGCACAGCTTCAAAGAAGTAATGAAAACAAAATACTTATAGAATAGCCTACAGACTAAGATCCTAACTATTTTTTTAAAAGTGGTACTTTAAAGCTAATTCTTTTCCCAACCAGTTTAGAGATATTTTCAAGTTGTCCTTCAGAGAGATATTTTTTAGGAAAGTATTTTTCTTGTTTTTTGATATCTGTCCCATTCTTTTTTATTAAGCTCACTTTAAATTCTTTATCATTATATGAAATCATTTTACCTTCATATAGCTGCGAACTCGCGCCATGCGAAAGAGAGATAAAAGAAAATAACACAAAAGTCGGAATATATTTAATTCGCTTCAACATTTGATAATCCTTTAGCAGGTCTTAATTCTTCACCTTCCTCAACGATTTCTAACTTACACTTATAGTCATCAAAAAGGGTCCATCTACTAGTATGAATATTACTTTCGGGGTTTACAACACTACCGCATAAAGTCTGTGACAAAACATTATCTCTTGCATAATTACAACATCTAACAGTAGGTTCACCGCAAAGAGCTTGATATTCTCCCCTGCCTTCAAATTGATACATGTGCATATCCCCTTCACTTGCCAATGAAGTCCGCATTCTATTTATATCCTCTGCAGTTAGTCGCTCTTGTGATGTAATCTCTTCAATCTCTCTAACAACTTCAAAGTAGTCTATCATGCCTTCTACTTGCTCAGCACTCGCGTAAGGAAGCTCATCCAATGCACTTTCTGCTCTCTCTCTATTTTGAGAAATATAATCTAAAACTTCTTGACCAGATTTACCTGTTAATTCAAGACCTGTAACTTCGCCCCAGTAAGCTTTTGCCCTGTTAGATGCCCCTTCCAAAATCCTTCTATCATTAACAGTTATTAAATAAGGTACATTTTCTACTTGCGCACTAAATGCCATGAATCCGATAAAACCATCATCGTCGTTCCCCAATACTTCGTTATGACCCCTCGATTGGATAGGATAGTCTAGACTGAACATATTAAAATCTCCAGAAGCATCTATTGAAAGTGTTGCTGAGCAACTTTGTTCGCCCTCTGCTTTTTCTGGATTAGAGCTATTCGTAGTTTCAGAGCTAGTCTGAGGTTGAGTCCAAACACACCTATTAGCGCTACAGCTTTCTGAATTCTTGTACTCAGAACATTGAGTCCCAATCCTCATCTCTCTTGTAATTTGAATACACTCACCGCTTACCTCTTCAGCAAGTGCTATACTCGAAAAGCTTACCAATAAAATTAAAACTCTATTCATTTGAGACTCCCTAGATGTAACTATTATCGATCAAAACTCCCCCTAACATTAGATAAACAAACAATTTTAATGTCTTATAATGAAAAACGTATTATCTACCTTTAAAAGTGACTCATAAAGTTGGCAAACGGTAGCAACATAGCGCAATATGATACTCTCTCACTATTCCGGTAAAATGAATAACAAGGAGAATTTTTAAGTTGATTGCCGTGGACTATACTCAATATTCCGCCACTGGGGCCCTCGAAGAAAGTATTTTAACAGGTATAGATCAGCTGGATCTAGATTTCCTGGCAGAATACTTTAGCATGCCATTGAGTTCTTTCGTGGAAAAAGCCTCAAATAAAAAATTTCGTTTAAAAGCTTGCAAGATAATTGAAAAAAAGGAAATCCATCATCAATTAAAGACAATGGAACTTTATCCTGCTCAATTTGGTCAGGTCTCAGTGTATATCTTAAAAAATAAACCTAAACCTCTAGAGAATCATCTTCTCAAACACGATATAAACATCCTCCCAGGAATTGAGATTTTTAAAGAAGTTCACTCAAAGCAAAATTCTAGCGAGTCTCATGCCGGTAAATGTTTTTTTCTGGCAAAAGGCAGTCAATTGTTTGTACCTCCCCTCAAGGAAGATCTACAAATTTTGCAATTAAGTTTCGAATTAGAGATTGAGAAATTATGAAATTAAATTGGATTAAACATGAACATTTTATCTTTCTAGACCGTATTTCTAAAGGAGATGGAGAGCGACTTCTTGAAAGAGTCAAAGGCTTAAAATCTAAAAAGCTCAATTTATCTTTTGAAGCCACTGAAGAACTTGTTGGTGGATTTGAATATGGCTCACAATTTTTTTTGGACAGACATGGATTAGAGATATTTAAAGAAGTAATGCAGCCTTGTCTGGAACGCTATTTTAAAGAAATTAATCACTCAAAGGCGAACTCAAGAGAAATTGAATCAGCCTGGGTGAATATGGCCTCTCATTCTAATTTTAATCCCCCACATTTTCACGTGGATTGCAGGTATTCTGGTGTGCTTTATTTAAGATTAGATCCTAATTCAGTCAATCCTGCTAAAAAGGATGGCAAAATATATTTTAGCTTTGATCAGCATGATCCAAGCTCTTTCAAGTTTAATGGGATAAAAGAATATCAGCCCTCAGAACTAGAAGTTGTCATATTTCCAGCTTGGCAAGTTCATTTCGTCTACCCTAACCAATCCAAAGTCGAAGACAGAATTTCAATTGCTTTCAATATCAGCTAATTCAAAGAGAACAAAGTCTTAAAATATTTATTTAACAAAGAAATTGATTTTTCGACATCTTCAGTTGAATAATCCGGACATGTAATTCTTACCACTGTATAATCATCTCCGTTCTCATATTTAATAATATTCCCGTGGGTCATATAATCAAAACCAAAGCTATCACAGTACTTCCCATTTAACTGGAAGGCTTGATTTAGTTTTAAGAAAAGCTCAGCATTCATTTTGACTGGATATTTATACTTCACAAAGAAAAATAGTTTATGAGGAGTTTCCTGAATGAAACATTCATTAGAAGACACATCCATCCCATTTATAAAAACATCATAATTATTTTTCATTCTATTTACGCGCGCCAAATTTAGATCATTTACCTGAGAGTCTCCCAAAAAAGGATAGAACTGATCAATACTAAGACCTACTCCTAAGATCGCACCCGTTTCCACGAGAAGATTAAAAAAGGGATCGTAATCTAAATAACGTTTTACGATAAGCTCTTCATTTGAGTCGGTGATTAATTTTGATCTAAAGACGCAAATTGACCCTAAATTTCCATAGTCTGTTCCCAGTGTATCAAGTTTCAGATGGCTTCTCGTGAAGAAAATTGGTTTTTTAAGGGAGTCTGCAAGTTGAAACAACTCGCCTAACTCCTCACTTCCAATAGCTAAGCAGGTTGTATCGATGATCGCAAAATCATATTCAGTCTCTTCTTCTAAACTCGTAAAATCTAATGACTTTGAGGAGTCCAGAAATAATATTTTCTTTGAGGTTTTATTTTTGTCTTCAGAGAACGCTTCAAGAACCAGCTTTGATTCATAATACCAAATGGTTGAAGCAGAAGTAATTTCAAGCTTAAAACAACGATTAAGGGCAAAAAGCAAAGAGCTATTTGCCGATTGTCCACTTGAGGTAAACGTAAATTCATTTTGAGAATCGGGTTTAAATCCAAAATAATAATCAATACCAAGGGAGGAATAAATACCCTCTCGTTGATACTTATAGTGTACGTTTAAATTAGATAATACGAGATCCTTATTACTCGAATTAGTGACAGTGGGCGTAAAACTGACCCATTTTTTCTTAATTTCTCGAGCCAATCTAAGCTTATAGTCTTGTGCATCCAAGTATGAGTTAAATCTTGGCAACTTTATATCAGCATACCTATTCAACAGATTGAGCTCTTGCAGTTTTATTTCGAGATTTGCCATATATTTGCAATTTACTATAATTGGAGAGATCAGAAAAGCGAGAACAATCAATAAAAACAGATAGATACATTTTTCAAAGTTTACATAAAGAGATCTTCTTTTTTGGTCTACCCGTACTACTAACTATCATCTTATTTTTACTTCCATTAAAAACTGAACAGTGGATTATGGGAATTCCGTTTATTTATATCGGTCTTCAAATGATTGATTCGGGACATATTTGGCCTTCGTTTATCGTAGCCTTTTCACTTAAAAAATATAAATGGCTTTTAAGAAGCATACCATTTTTTATATTTTCTCTTTATGTTTTTATTGGTTTCTACTACGGAAAACTTGGAATATATAGAGCGCATGCATTTCTCGCGGCCATCCATTTTGTAAGGCAGCAATACGGATTTTATAAATATTCGAGCAATATTAACAAACCTCCCAAGCCCTGCTTTCAACAAATAGAAATAGCGGCACTCTACGTAATTACTATCACCTCATTAATTTCAAGGATGGCCAATGGTAGCATGTGGATGAGGCAATATGACTTAATTAAGATTCCTGATTTTTTCTCAACTCCTAGTCTGGTTTTATTTTGCCTAGCAGTTGTTATCTACTCCATATCAATTTTGTATCAATGGCGTGTTTACAGTCATTTTTCTAAAAGTAAATTTATTATTTTTAGCTCCACAACAATTGCCTGGGGGACGATTGGTTTTACAGGCTTTCCTCTTATTGCTCTCTTCCCGCTTTTTCATGATCTTCCCTATTTAGCGCTGGTCTATTCTTACCCCATAAGTGCGTTTGATAAGTATAAATCTTTTATGGCAGGCTTATTCAAGTCCTATAAGGTAATAGGATTTATTGTTTTCCTCTGCGTTACTATATATTTCGGAATAAGACTCGAGGGTTATTTATTTAAACATTTTGATTATGGAGTTGATCCTAATACCTCGGAAATTTTACTTGTTGTTTTTTGTGCCATTGCATTTTTGCCAACCACTAGTCACTATTTGATTGACGCAATCATCTGGAGAAAAGACGCTCTTCCAAAGTCTATCCTAGATAAAACTGATAGATAGGATCATAAAGGTTTTCCTCTTGGTCTCTATGAAAAGGATAATAATTTTCCGAAATCTTAAGGTATTTATTATAAAATTCTGATATCCCCATAAATTTATTCCATGGACTTTCAATAAGAGAATTAAGATTTTCCTGAAAACTCTCAAAACTAAAATAGCTCTTAGCTAATAATATTTGCTCTTCTAAATCAACAATTGTTGGCGCAACCAAATTCACAAGCATTTTTTCAAAAGAATTCATATCAGGAGTGGCCACACGCTCTCTGATACTCACGGGCACTGCTATTGAGTTAAAATGCTCTATATAATTTCCATGTCCTCCCCAGTCTGACAAAACTAGTTTATGACCATACTGTAATGCCTGGGCAATACTTAGTCCGAAATCTTCATCATGATAAGTACTAAGAGAGACACTAATATTAGACGCGTGATAGAGCTTGTGAAGGTTAGCTTGAGATAAATTTCCATGAAATTTTATAAACTGACTCTGCTCCATAATTTTTTTACACGCATTATGGTAGTTTTCTGTTTTAAAGCCGTGTAGATGATGTCCCCTCTCGTGAAAATCTCCGGCAATATTCAGCATAAAATCAAGATCAAAAAGCCGACAAACTTTATGAAAACTTTGCATCAGCTCAAGTACGTTTTTTTGCTCAGTAATTCTTCCGGCATAGATCATCTCGACTTTCTGAGAATGTATAGGCTTAACTTCCAATGGAGGAAGGGGAAAAACACATTCAAAGACCTCTGAAGTATTTAAAAGAAAAGAAACTTGATTGGCTTGTCTCTTTGAACCACAAATAAATTTAATATCGCGATCTACTAAAATATCTTTTAAAATCTGCCATCTTTTAACTTCAATAGTTAGATTCCCAAAAATGGGTATGAGAAGCTTAGTCTTTTTGGGAATATGCTTAATTACATCTTCCCAAATATCGCAATCGTTTAGCAGCAACACAGTGTCATCCTCATTAATTACTTGGATGTCATCAACCACCTTCCAGTCATTAAGAGAATTTTTTATATTGTTTATAATCAACTCTAGTGACTTCCAAAAATGTTTTTTCGGTGAAACCAGAATAATTTTCATAAAAGCTTCTTTATTTTATTTAATTGGTCTCTAGTCTCTGCACAAATTAAAACTGATTTTGATTTGGAGCCCTCAGGAGCTAGATTGATAATTCCTTGTTTACTTGTTTTTGAATAAGAGAATTTTCCCTCTATTTCATTTGAAATAATGAACTCTCCGATCCCATCTTTTGGTAAAAATCTTCTACAATGATAGAGAAACTCTCCCATACTGTGTCGATAGTTAATATCGCAACAAGGTATAAATTCTCCTGTTTTAATGAAGTAGCTATCTATACTGTAATTTCGTTTAGCTCCCCGTCTTTTTAACTCAAAGGCCAGTTTATAATGGGCACTCTCAAGTTCTTCCATGGGATAAATATCACTAAAATATTGAAAAAAATCATTTTGATTTTCATACATTCTTCCACCTAGGTATCCGCCATTTTCATCGACAAGATTCTCATAAAAATATTGCTTACCACTAGAAACATGTACAAAACTACTAAAATCTATAGCTCTTTTATGAAAGGCCTCAACGATCAGTGGAAAATCTTCATCTCGAGGTATTTCATCAATCTGACAAGAAGTACCAGACATTAGGTAGGGAGACTTGGTAAAAACCGAGGCTGATATTTTTTGTTTGATTGAGTGATACTCATCAATTCCATTGGCTATATAAGAGTCAACTCTCTCCAAACCAATTTCTTTTAAAAATTTTAGCATCCAAATTTTAGAATTAAATTCTTTTTCTTCATAGAGATCTTCCAAATCACCAAACCAATTAGTTGATTCTTTATTCTGAGCTGTCTTCATATTGATACCTAAGTCCGAGATTCGGTTACGATACTCTTCACTGTATTCTAATTTAGGGACTAGAAATTCATTGGCTTTATGTGGATAAAAAAAGTAAAGGTATTCTAACCCAAAGGACTCAGAGATCTTTTGATTGATCTCTTCGGAAAACAACTCCAATTCATAATCTAAATTCATTCTATGAAAGACTTTTCCCGGATCCTTAATATGAAGTTTGCCGTCTATTATCGCATAATTTAAACAATCAGATTCTAGCAACTCTTTTGCATCTGCTGAAGTCTCACAAATAGGATCTCCCATTTTATTTAGACTAGTATTTATCATGATAGGAAAACCTGATTTCTGTTCCATGCCCTGTAATAGTCGACTTAATGTTGAGTCATCTCTTTTTAAAGTTTGGATTCTCGTTGTGCCGTCTCTGTGTACGATATCTTTTAAAATATGTTTATAGCTGGGTTTAATTTTTAAAGCTCTATCCATATAGGGAGCTTGGTAATTCTCTGAGCATTCAAAATAATCCTGCACCCGATCTTCCAAAATACAGACCCCATATGGCCTGAAATCTTCTCTCTTTTTTATCTTTAAATTAAGCTTGTCTTTTATATAACCTAGATGGGGAGCTGCAAGAAGACTCCTATGCCCTAAGGCCCTAGCGCCTATTTCGCTTCGGCCCTCTAGCAGCGCTAAAATCTCGCCTTCGCAGAGCTTTTCAATTAGATTTTTAATATCCAATTTTTGGACAGTACCTAAGCTAGATTGTTGTAATTTATTTTTCTGAGATGAGCCACCTAGAAACGGGTAATCACTAAAACATCTTCGAATTTCATCAATAGAATGATTTTTCATCGCACTATAGATGGCAGCTCCCATTCCTATCCCAAAATCACAGGAATTAGACGGAGTATATAAAGCGTAATCTTTAATTTTACCGTTTAGGGTGCAATTAAGAGCACTCCCTCCCACGAAGACTAAGTTCGAACCTCTAGGAACCCATTTTTTTAAAATATTAAAGAGATATTCTTCAAATCTTTTTTGGATCTCAAAAGCTAGGTTTGCATATCTTTTAAACTCTTTTGAAGTGACAAGATTAAGAGAGATATTATTTGCAAATTGATCACCCATTAGATAGTGATTAAGTTCCAAGTTATTCAAATGCCCAAATTCGGAACTCACCTTTCCGTAAGCTGAAAGCCCCATGACTTTTCCTGAAGCCTGCCACTGACCAAAAATCGCATTTGCAGCATTCATATAAAGACTTCCAATTCCATTATTCAATGGATACTCTTTATTGTGTTTTAAAATCACTTTGTGGACAGAGCATTCTCGATAGACTAGCTCTATTTTTTCGCCTTGAAATCGATATAAACTCAGCGTTTCATTTTCACCATTATTTCCAAATTGTTTGCTGTCGCTTAAATCATTAAATTGGCTTCCGACTCCATCACTAACTAAGACATAACCTTCTTTCCAACCTGAAGTGCATAAACCAGACAACATATGGCAATAGTGATGAGAAGGGTATAACATTTTCTGGTTTTCAAGACATGAAACTTGGGGGATAAGCTTTCCAAAAGAAGGTATCTTTTCTTCAAAGTTTAGCGGATGTGATGTACACGAATTTGTCGCGATATTTTTTTCGGGTATATTGATGATGGTTTTATCATTATCGAATAGCGACTTTAAACTGAGAGCAGGAAAACCTCCCTGATACTTTCTGCGAGATAGCCTCTCTTCAATTCTGACTAAGGACTTCTTTTTTGATACATCAATGAGGCATGCGTTAGAGTGACTGATACCCGTCTTAATTCCCAAATACTTTAAATTTTCTGGGCTTGATACCAAAGTTTTACTTCTGAGTATTTAGTATCTTTAGTTTAACAAGAGCATCGATGATTTCATTGAATTTTTCTCTCTTTGGAATTTGCTCTTCATTATATTTCTCTTCAATTTTAGATAAAATTTCTTCGGCGGTAAGGTTCTTAGGGGACAAAGTGACGATTTTACCGACAAAACCTGACAGAGTATATAGATCATCTGAATCAAAAAAAATGACGCGAACCTTGTCTTTTACTTCAGCAAAGACAACATTTTCTTCTAAAGAATACCTCAAGACTTTCTCCCCCTTAAAATATATAATCTTATTGTACTCAATATAGATATAAATGACAGTAGAGAGAATAGAATATATTGATTTTCTCAAGGGAATTTTCATCGCATTAGTGGTGATTACGAACTTGACTCAGATGAATGGACCATTTTGGGATGTCCCCAGAATACCTATGGGAAGTCTTTCAGATATTGATTCCGTTTTCGCAGATATTATTTATATGCTTGGAATACCTGAACTAAGCAATATGTTTATTTTTATCTTAGGCCATAATGCTGTTTTTTTTGTCCTAAAATATCGAAACTTTGCTGCTCATTGTAAACGCTGCTTCTTTTTCATCATCCTGGGACTTGTCCATATGATATTTTTTTACTGGGGTGATATCTTGTTCTATTATGGATTCTGCTCCCTTTTCCTTTTTAATCTAACGAAAATGAATATTAGAAAAATAGAATTTATGCTCGCTTTCATATTCGTGATTTTTTATATCACCTATATATATATCAAGTTTTTTCACCAAGAAGTCTTTATTCCTGACTTATCGATCGACTCACATCTAGGGTTTGGAACTCTTCCTTTCTGGGAACTTGTAAAACTTAGAGCATCACATTCTTGGGAATTTAACCTACGAAGACTTTTTGATTTCTCTAGTATTAAATTTTCTGTTTCAAACTATCTATTTGTTTTAAATATCTTTATATATAGTACGCTTGGTATTTGGGCCGCTAGAACTTCTTTTATTAAAAACTTAAAAATCACCTCTAAGGTTATGCTGGTAATTTTGACGATATTTATATCTGGCCAAATTTTAAAATATAATTTTCAGACTATTTATCAAGTTCTCATTCCCATAAGAGGAGTATTTAATCTCTTTTTAGGGCTAGTCTTTGTTAAGACTATCTACAAGTTTTTTCAAGCTAGTTATATAAAAACGCTTCTATGTAATGCTGGCAGAAATAGTTTAACCATATATTTCGGAGGGAGTGTTCTTGGCACCCTAGTCTTGTCTTCATTTGGACTCGCACTTTATCAAAAAATAGGACCATTTAATTTATTTTTAATTGGATTTTTTTATTTTTGGTTAATCGCTTATGCGAGTACCAAACAGAAATGGCTTGTGCTCGAAAATCTTTGGAGAAGTTTGTTAAGATAATATTTATTTTAATTAATTAATAAGCGTTCTGGCAGTCTTTGCATAAGAGATTTGAACGCTATCATCACTAAAGTCCACATCATCAATGGTGGTATGTTCAATGGTTCCGAATTCTTCGAAATCAAAAATAAGTTCTTTTTTCAAATCGTCAGACATTATAAAAAGCCTCTTTCCTCATAATTACTACACGATTGATCTGGTAACTTTATGATCTGGTAACTTTAGCATAAGACACTTGTACACTATCATCACTAAAATCTACATCGTCAATTGACGTATGTTCAATTAGGCCAAATTCATCGAAGTCATATAAAACTTCGGATTTTAAGTCATCTGACATTATGCAACACCCTCATAATAAGATATTATTATAACACAGTGATTATATCTCGAATAATCTTTTTTTATCAATCTTTTCAATAACTTACAAAACTTAAGTTACTCTTTAAGCTTTACAATGAAATAGAGCGACGCTAGCATAGTTATATGAAAAAAATCACCTTAATCCTCATTTTTAATATTGTTTTCACATCCACATTACTCGCTGAGACTAAGTCCAAAGAAGTTAGTGTACCAAAAGCATATGCGCTTAAATGCTTTAAATCTCAATCAGCGAATTCAAAAATTGCTAAATCATTTGGGTTTGATCTTCAAAAACTAACAGAAAGACAAAAAAAGATTTTGGATCTTTTCTGTAAATCCTATTGTATTTGCGAGACTAATGCTGTTAAGTCTGCTGGTAAACTTACTAGAGAAGTAACTAAATTATCTTCTGGAGATTTTATCAAGTTTCAAAATGACTTTCTTAAGACTTCTCAAGGGAAAAAAGTATTTAAGAAATGTGATGATGCGGCAATGAGTGCTGTAAAGGCTAAGTTCTCAAAATAAAATGCATCGTGCTCACTAATAATAAAAAAAATAGGCTTTTAAAAAAAATTTTTTTACTTGATAAAAGATCTGCCTATTTTTTTGATAAAGAGTCTTTTGAGACTAAACTTCGAGACATTAAGCAGGCTAGGCCATCCAATGTTTTTTTTCTATTTCCAGTAAAATCTTTTCCTTATCCCGATGCTTTAGAAATTGCAGCTAAGCATTTAGACGGATTTGATATTTCAAACCAAAATGAATTAGATCTAATCCTCCCCTACCTTAATTCATCAAAGTTAATCTGGAATTCTTCTCCCTATGAGACAGACTTAGAGAGTTGTAAGGCTATCATCCAAGACGGGAAGGAAAGTCAAAGAATCAATTTTAACAACTCTAGAAATGAAAAAAGCCGGTTTGGTCTTGATATTAACTCAATAACTTTAAGATCAAATATTCATGTGCATCTAGGATTTCAAAATAACTGCGCTAATGATTACGAAAATATGGCAAAAGAAATAAAAAAAATCATTGAGGCACAATCGGCTCCAGTAGAACGTATAAACCTAGGCGGTGGTTTTGAGTTTGAAAGTCTTGAGTCACTTTTAGACTGTTTAATGATCGTTTCTGAAATTCTAAAGGACTATAAAGTCTTTTTTGAGCCTGGGAATTGGCTATCTCAGGGGAGCGTCGGGATGATAGGAACTGTTCTGGAGTCCACAAAGCTTGAAGATGAAACGAGGCTAGTCGTTTCGATTTCTAAATTAGCACATCTAAAATGGTCTCAGAAAATTAAGCTCTCTTCTGTCAAAAAAAATGAAAACAAATTTAAAAAGATTTCTATTTATGGACCCACATGTTCTGAGGATGACATCATTGGAATACTTGAAAATCAAGATTTCGCTACTAATAGAGGTGATCTGATTCTGCTCGAAAATATAAGCTCCTACTCCTTTGCTTGGCGAAATGATTTTAATGGAATCGAAAAGCCACCCATAATTACGATTTAGTCTAACTTTAGACTTTCTTTATCCTTTAGATTCCAGCCCGTAAATAACATGATGGATCCAAAACAGGCTAAAAGAAGACTGCAAAAAAAGAATAACGATGCTGTCGTGAGAGTGGCTTCAACGTAACTTTCTAGAGACCTATAGGCCTCCCCAAGTTGGGCCAGCATTTTAATAGATCCAAATTGGTAAGAATCAGGATCAGAGACTGCATTTTTTACATCTTGGACGAGAATAATCCCTGCACCAAAAGATATAAAAGAAGCGATATAGAGCGACAAAGATAATATTTTTAGCATATTTCACTATATGGCCTTCAATTGTAGCTATCCAGTGACAAGGCCATAAATTACCTCGACAAAGCTTTTAAGCAACCTCAGAGAGTCCAGTCTCACTGTTATGATTAAATATTGAAGTTAAGTCTATAGGTAGTCGCCCTTTTGCATAATAAATCGTACCTAAGTCGGAACTTAAGAGCCCGTAAAACTGAACTTTGAACTGTCTAAACATGGTGGGATCATGATAGACCTTTTTTAAGAAATTGACCGTTTTCTCATCACAATTATGAACAACTGCATAAGCAGATTGACCTCGATACCAAAGTTTAAGCTGTACTGTTTGCATTCAATTCCTCCTAGATATGAGGATGAGCTACAAGAATAAAGCCATCAAGCTTTCTTATAAAGAGATGAAATCATTGGGCCGTAAAAAAGATTGACAGTAGCGATTTGTCCCTACTTTGAGGACTTATCGGAGTCAGTTTGGATCCGCTCGATAGCACCATTAATCAATTCCGGAAGCTCGGGATGCATATCACCCTGGCGAAAGGTTAATTTTCTAGTGTAACCATTATTGATGATTTCCTGACAATAATTTTTTAAATGATAAATCGCTCCAGCCGATTTGTGAGTGAATACGATATTATAAATAACGATAAAAAGAGTCGAAAATATAATTGATGTTATCATGGCATCTTGAACCAATTCTATATGCACATCAATCATTTGTTTGTATTGGTTAAACAAAGTTGTATCTAGAGATTTAGCATAGGTCTCTAGAACCCAAAATGATTTATGAATTTGATAATAAACCACCGCCATAGCCGCGAAAAGAGTAAATAAATTAAAGGCAACAATTGAAAGTTGGAACCTAGGATAGATTGAATAATTTGCCCAACGTCTTTTAGTTGTCTCTTTTGATTCACTCACCTTCACACTCCTTTATAATTTTATTTTCCAGTTCACCATAGGGAGAATATTTAAACTGAATATCTCCGGGAATTGATCTTAAGATGCTTCTATTGGCCAAACGGCAATATGGTTTTCCTGGTCTAATATACATAAAATAATTATTAAGATTCATCATGGGTGAACCTCCTAGTCTGTAGCCGAAATCGAGATAAGAAGTTGGAGAGCGAGAAATAATCAATCCACCTTGGTTGTTTCTATTCACTGAGATATCTTGCAGATATTTAATATCTGATTCAGGCAAAAATTTGTATTCATTAGTATCAAAGTAGAGTCTACTGCCGTTACCTAGTTGCAATTCAACTGTATCTCTCTGTAAATTAAGATCGAGCGCCTTTTGCATCCCCGGATGAAAAAAGACTCTAGCTCCAGTATGAGAACTGGAAGGTCCGTACCCGTATGAATTAAAAACCATTTGCATGCCTTCATCCGTAAAAAGATGAGATCGATAAACTAAGTCTTGGGCCTTTCGATCTGATAAACTCACAAAACAAACTCCATCATTAAATTGTCCCGTCTGAATTTGAGTTCGATTTGAGATATAAGTTTGAAATTGACAAACATCAGGGAAAGCAAAGACATGAGAGCTGAAAACGATCAAAGTAAAAATAACGAAATTTTTCATATCTTATTGAAACTCTTTACAAAGAGATAGGCAAAATAAAAATTTATGAAAAAAGTTGAGTAAAAGTTTATAATGTTACTATATGAAGCCCAATCAAGACGAATACGCCTATATAGATTCTCTTTTAAAAAGAGCACCAGATAATTTTCAACATTGGGTTCTCTCAGAAGTTGACTATAAAAATAGGAAATACCCCATTCACGCTTTTGAAATTGGTCCTGATGATCCTACTGTACCTGTCATTGGTCTTTTTGGTGGAGTCCATGGATTGGAGAAAATCGGAAGTCATGTGGTTCTTTCTTATCTAAACTATTTATTTGAACAACTTAGCTGGAATAAATCACTCAACTATCTTTTTGAAAACGTCCGCTTGGTTTCAATTCCCATGGTCAATCCTGTTGGTGTTTATCATAATTTTCGCTCTAACGGCAATGGCGTGGATCTCATGCGAAATGCACCGATGGAAAGTGATGAAAAAGTCGCCTTTATGATTGGTGGACACAGACTAAGTAATAAAATTCCCTGGTATCGAGGCCGAGAAAATAAACTTGAACTGGAATCAGAAACTCTTATAAATTTTGTTAAAGAGAGAATGTATCAAGCGAGTTTTTCTCAGGCGATAGATTTTCATTCTGGCTTTGGGATCAAAGATCGGCTTTGGTATCCTTATGCAAGTTCCACCAAACAATTTCCAGATCTATCCACAGTTAATAAAGTCTCAGCACTCTTTAATAAAACCATTCCTCACCATGTTTATATCATTGAGCCTCAATGTGTTCAGTACACTACCCATGGAGACCTTTGGGACTATATGTATGAAGAGCAAAGAAAAAGTAGAGATTCGAACGCTAATATTTTTCTTCCGTGGACATTAGAGATGGGGTCATGGATTTGGTTTAAAAAGAATCCTATCCAAATATTATCACCCCATGGACTGTTCAATCCTATGAAAGACCATCGATTTTCAAGAACCATGAGGCGACATTTTTTAATGATTGATTTCTTTATAAAGGCGACAGAAAGCTATAAAGGTTGGTTATGACAAATTGGGTACTACTTAGAGGGCTTGGAAGAGACAAAAGACACTGGGGAGATTTTCCTAAATTAATGCGTAATGCTTTTCCCAACTCAAAAATTCTAGCAGTCGACTTGCCAGGAGTTAGAGGTGAGTCCGCCGTCCCAACCAATATTCATGATATGGTAGATGAGGTGAGAGAAAGTTGGATGGAGGAAGCTTCAGAAAAAGAGAACTGGAATCTTCTGGCCATCTCTCTAGGGGGAATGCTCGCTATTGATTGGTGCTATCGCCACCCCAATGATTTTAATCACCTTGTGACTATGAATACATCTAGTAAAACAACTTCCTCACTTTTCGAGAGGATCACACCAGCTGCACTCTCCACTGTGGGTAAGGCCATCATCTCTAAGGATTTGCGTCAACGAGAAAAAAGAGTTTTAGAGATCACAACAAATCTTGCAAATATTAATGAAGATCTTTTAGACGAATGGGTCGATATCGCTCAAAGCATGAAACTCACAAGATTGAATTTAATCAAACAACTTTACGCCGCTTCAAAATTTAAACTTCCTAAAAAACTACAAATTCCCTATACCGTATTGGCCTCAAAGGCTGATAGATTTGTGGATTATAGTTGCTCACAAAATATTGCAAGAAGATACAATGCTCCTCTTTTTTTACACGAAACGGCGGGACATGATCTAACTTTGGATGATCCGAATTGGGTTATTAAAATTCTACAAGATATTTAATTTTTTAAGCATATGCTCAGGCTCTACCTGTACGGCTGGTTCACTTTGCTCTACCCAGCGCACTTCATTTTCGATCTTACTAATCTCTTGTTCTAGTTCGGTGATTTTATCACTTCTATTTAGCTGAACCTCTCGGTTGATTTTCTCCAACTCCTTCGTATTTCGCTTCATTCTAAGGTTATTAATATGAAGTCGTTCGTGTAGAGTTTCAAGTTGTTCATTAAGTCTGGCGGTCTCTGAGAGCCCTTTTATATGTCTAGGCATACCTTCTTTTCGGGAATATATCATACAGCTTTAATCAGAATTAAATAAAACCTTTTAAATTAACTACTTACAGAGTCGCTGCTCCCTAGAAGTTTGCATACACCTCGCTTTAAGTGCTGTTTTATATCGAAGCACTCTTTGATCCTCATCGCTAGTTATCCTAAAAAAACTAAGAGCATCAGGTGATCTATCGTATCTTTGATAGTAAATCCGATTATCTTCAAAATAAATCTTATGATCACAATTCTCGGCCACTCCTAGAACTATATTGGGATCTCTTGCACATAGGTAGGGCCTTAACCTACTATTTTCAACCGAATAAACAATTAAAGCGTGTGAACCAGTCTGAGCTCCTACAACCCCTACATAAGGAAGTTGTCCTAACTCGACACGTTTTTTCAGTTCAAAGAAAATATTCATATGAGGATTTTCAAATCTTCTAACGCTTATCTTAGCATCTACTGCTCTATAGCGATGAGAGGTCCCCGCTACTATTGACCATAAATATGCTCTCACTCTTTTATCAGAAGAAAATTCAAAAAGATCACTATAACCATTTATCGTAGCAGCTTGATAACTAAGTATCCGGTCAATTTTAGATTTAATTTTTAACCAGCAAAACTCATTAGATGTATCACAAGCACTTACGGAGTTATCAAATTTTGCCAAGAGTGAAAATCTTTGCATAACAAGTGCGTGCCCTCTGCAACGACCGATACCTCGATAACCAAAGTTTGGAAAACTTAAATAATCAAAGCCATTACTTTCTGGTAATTGCTTTAAAGGATTTGTACATAAAACTTCACAACTAGGCTTTACCGGCTCAGGCGTCGGTTCAGGTATAGGCTCAGGAATCGGCGCAGGTGTAGGCAAATTAGGAGTTTCATTATCAGGGTTTTGAGGAGCTTCAACAGTGCTCCCATCCCTATTATCGTCTTTATTATCTCTTTTATTATTCAATTGGTCGCAACCAATGAGAGATAAACTTATAAGCAGAAGTATACCTTTCATAGTCGGTCCTCCTTGGCCTTCTTATAAAATGTCTTTAAAGTTTAATGCTAGAATAAGCCGCAAAAGTAAGAAAGTGTTATTATTTTGACACGTAAAAATAAGTATTTAGACTCATAAAAGTAAATTTTCCACAGAGATAGATTGCCTATAGGACCAAAATATAGCTAACTTACAAGGTAGAAAAACAAACTTGTAGCAAACCCAGTAATAATAAAAATGGCCACACAATAGCCCATAATGGCCTTAAGAGGCAGCCTTGCAACACTTAAAAGGGGTAAAGCCCAGAAAGGTTGAACCATATTAGTCCAAGCATCACCCCAGGCTATTGCCATAGCTGCCCTAGGTATAGAAACTCCTAATTCTTTAGCAGCAGGAAGTATAAAAGGAGCTTGAAGTGCCCACTGGCCACCTCCACTGGGAACAAAGAAATTTACTATACCAGCAGACCAATAGGTAAAAATAAGAAATGTTTCCTTGGTTGATACAGTAATAAAAAACTCCGAAAGCTGAGCAGCCATACCAGAGTCTCGCATCATTCCCATTATCCCGGCATACAAAGGAAACTGTAATATGATGCCTGAACTATCCTTAACTGAATCAGAAAAATAATGGAGATAATGCCTTGGAGTTGGGTGTAAAAGTACTCCTGAAAAGAGAAAAAATAAGATCAAAAAATTTAAATTGATACCCGAGCCCTGAGATAGTTTTAAACCAAGATAGAAAAAACCCATAAATGAAATGAGAAGCGAAGGCCACCTGGCATTTTCAACTTTTTGTGCCGGTGTTTTTACTTCAGCTTTAAATGGCTTATCTTCTTTAAAATGAAAATTGTATGTTTTAGCGCTAGCATCCTGTCTTTCAAGTAGGAAATTGAGAGTTAATAAAACGATGATATGCAATACTACTAAACTTAAATTAAAGGAACTAAAGATTGTTTGTTCAAGCCCAATATTTGATTTCATGATAATTTGAGCAATATTTTGAGAAGGAGCCGTTAATTTCAAAGGAATGCTTCCTGAAAGACCACCATGCCACACCAAAAAACCGCTATAGCTTGAGGCGACTAAAAGTCCAAAATTAACACCTCGAACACGCTTGGCAAGTTCAACGGAAAATAGACCCGCGATAATAAGACCAAAACCCCAATTAAGCCAACAGGCAAGACAGCTAATGAAAGTTGCTAAAATTATCGCCTGAGAAGAGTTTCTCGCCAAAAGGGCAAACTTATCCAATAGCCAACTAAAAAACCTACTTTTTGCTAACGTAAAACCCGTTACCAAAATCAAAGTCATCTCCATGGCAAACTGAAATAAATCGTCTAGCCCATTTCCCCAATAACCAATCAAGTCAAAAGTGCTAGCAGGTGTTGTTGCCATACCCAGCGCAAAAACAATAAATGTCAAAATAAGGGCAAAAATAAATGCATCAGGCAGATACTTCTCAGCAAGCGAGTTAAAGAAATCGGTAGACTTTTTAAGCATACAAAACTCTAACAATCGATAGACTACATTGCAATGCAACTTTTCCCCTCTCTAATTTTTTTATAGTCTGGTGCATAAAATTAAGGAGAACAGCATGAGCGGTTTAGATAAAGTCGTCACCAGTTATGACGAAGCTTTAAATGGTCTTACAGATAATATGCTTTTGATGGTAGGTGGCTTTGGCCTTTGTGGCATCCCCGAAGGACTTATAGACAAGGTAGCGGCTACAGGAGTAAAGGGATTAACATGCATTTCGAATAATGCCGGTGTCGATGGTTTCGGGCTGGGTAAATTATTAGAAAAGCGTCAAATCAAAACGATGATTGGATCCTATGTAGGAGAGAATAAGTTGTTTGAAGAATTATTCCTATCAGGAGAGATGGAGGTCATCCTCACTCCGCAAGGAACCCTCGCAGAAAAAATTCGTGCCACCGGTGCAGGGATACCAGGGTTTTATACGGCAACAGGTTATGGAACTAAAATAGCAGAAGGCAAAGAGACAAAAGAATTCGACGGACGAATGTATGTGCTGGAAGAAGCTTATCCCAAAGCAGATTTTGCATTAGTTAAAGCCTGGAAAGCAGATCGATACGGAAATTTGGTTTTTCGAAAAACCGCTAGGAATTTTAATTCAATGATTGCTACCGCTGGAAAGTGTACAGTTGTAGAGGTTGAAGAAATTGTTGAAGCGGGAGAGCTAGATCCTGACTTAATTCATGTACCAGGAATTTATGTACATCGAGTGATTAAAGGAAAATTCGAAAAACGAATTGAACAAAGGACGGTGAAGTCATGAGTTTATCTAAAGAACAAATTGCGCAAAGAATTGCCCAAGAACTCAAGGATGGATACTATGTTAACTTAGGAATCGGCATCCCCACTTTGGTAGCAAATTATGTTCCAAAGAATATAGAGATAATGCTTCAAAGTGAAAATGGTCTTTTAGGTATGGGTGAATTCCCGAGTGATGATCAAGTAGACCCTGACCTTATCAATGCGGGAAAACAAACGGTTACTGCTTCTAAAGGTGCAGCATTTTTTGATTCAGCTGAAAGTTTTGCAATGATCCGAGGAGGTCATGTGGATCTCACAGTTCTAGGCGCTTTTGAAGTTGATGTAAAAGGCAACCTAGCCTCTTGGATGATCCCTGGAAAATTGATTAAAGGAATGGGTGGGGCTATGGACCTAGTGGCAGGTGCAGAGAATATTATAGTCGCAATGACACATGCAAATAAACACGGAGTCTCCAAGATACTCAATAAATGCAGTCTTCCCTTAACTGGTGTCCAGTGTGTAAAAAAAGTTGTGACTGACCTTGCCGTCTTAGAATTAAAAGATGGAGCCTTCCACTTAATGGAACTAGCACCGGAAGTAACGGCAGAGGAGGTCGTGAGTAAGACAGAAGCACCTCTTGTTATAAGTGATCAACTAAAGACTATGTCTTTTTAAAAAGGAATAAAAATGTCTCATAAATTAAGCTTCACAGATGGAACGTCTATTGATGTCCCAAACAAAGAACTTCTTATTGATTGCGACGATATTTTTGATACACCCATAACTTTTGGCTGTCGCTCTGGAGTTTGTGCCACTTGTATATGCAGGGTACATGAAGGAGAAGAAAATCTTCCTCCCAAATCAGATGAGGAAATTGATATCTTAAGTACTTTTAAAGGCAAAGAAGACTGCAGGCTCGCTTGCCAACTCTATTGCACTGGTGATGTTAAAATGGAGTACGTTGGGAAATAATTAAATCTCGAGCTGCTTTGAAAGCAAATGAATAGCCATTTTTATAAAGGCCTGTGACAACAAATAAACCCGAACTAATCTCTCCCCAATAGGGCGTGCGCTTTCTGCCTTTAAATCTAATACCTGTCCTTTGTTTCCAAGCACTCGGCTCGGGAAGCTCATACTCGAAATAAGTCCTAATCTGCTCTAAACTCTCAAAGATCAAAGGGTTTGTGTATTCAATACTTGATTGATCTGAAGTTGAGCCAAATATTATTTTGTCCTCTGAAGTTCTAAAAATAAGATGACTCCCCTCCATATCAAAACAGATATCAGAATCAATATGATATCTTTTAAAAATCTGTTGCCTGTCCATTTCAAACTCTAAATAGGTTCCGCTTACCGGCTTTGCATATTTCATATACTGATCCAGATTAACGTCAATGCCTGCCAGAAGTGTTTTTGAGATATAACTAGAAGCTACATAGACCTCATCAAAATAATAGTCTCCATCCTGAGTCAGGACCTTATAACCTTCCTTTAAAGGTTCAATTGCGATGATAAATTTTGTGAAAGTCTCTAAACCAGAACTGTTTTTAAGAAACCATCCTTTTAATCTTTCAGGAGAAATGAGGTAGGCTTTTTCTCTATAGAATGATTTAACTCCCTTGAAAGGATATTGCCCATTAAGCTCTATTGGTTTTTGATATCTATTATTATATTGGTGATTAGGATTAAATAAATGAATCTCTTCACCTTCAAAGACGCCGTCTGGTTGATAGGTTTGATTAAAATCGATAAATTCACTCAATGAATCCACCATAAGATCTCCCAAGGGAGTCAGACCCTTTTGGGTGCCTCTTAAGCAGTTAATGGCAGTGGAGTTCAAACTACAGGGGGAAATAAAATGATTTTGAGAAAATTGGGTTACTGAAATATCTGGAATTTTTGTCAGGTAAAAATTAAGACACCAAGCACTAATCCCGTCTCCTATTGTCAAAACAGATTTCATTGTATTCGCTTTCCCTTGTTGCCTCAACTAACTCACCGTTATATAACTTATAATCAAAAAAATTGAAAGGATTGAAATGGAACTCAACACTCAGGCCTTAAGCCACGCAATTGCAACGACTGGACTTAACCAGAGAAATGTCACAGCTACCGCCCAACTTCTATTTGGTGAGGAATGTACGATTCCTTTTATTGCACGGTACAGAAAAGAAGTGACTGGTAATTTAGATGAGGTCCAGATTAGAGATATAAAAGAGAGCTATGAGGAATACCTAGAGCTCGAAAAAAGAAAGAGCTATATTTTAGAAGCTATAAAAAAGCTCGATCAGCTCACTCCTGAACTGGAGAAAAAGATTCTTGCTACAGATAAACTTAATATCCTCGAGGACCTTTATGCTCCCTATAAAGCGAAAAAGAAAACGAAAGCTATGATCGCTAAAGAAAACGGGCTAGCTCCCTTAGCAGACTTAATTCTTAGTGCTAAAGAGCCTATTTCACCTGAGAAAATAACTGAGTTTGTCGCAAAGACTGAGGGGAAAATTAAGAATGTTAAAGAGGCCATGGATGGTGCTTGCGATATCATCGTCGAGCAATTTGTTCACCACCCTGAAACAAAAGAAGAACTAAGAGAGGTTTATTGGCGACAGGCCATTTTTACATCTTCTAAGAAAAAAGATGCTGAAAAGGTTAAAGACTTTGAAAAGTATCGGGATTTCTTTGAGTTTAGCTCCCCTCTAGCAGATTTAAAGAATCCTAAAAATACCCACAGATTTATGGCCATGCGCCGAGGGATGAATCAAAAAGTCTTAAAGCTTGAAGTAAAGCTTGAGGGAGACTTCCCCTATCAACTGATTGAAAAAAATCACTTTCCTAAAGGGAGCCATTTGGGAGAATATGATCTCTTAAAAGAATTGGCTAAAAAAGCTTTTGACTCCTACATCTCCACATCATTAGACCTTGAAATGAAGACTGAACTTAAAAAGGTTTCGGATGAGGCAGCCATTGATGTTTTTGGTATAAATTTAAAAAACTTACTCCTGCAGCCCTACCTTGGATCAAAAGCAGTACTTGGAATTGACCCAGGTATAAGAACTGGTTGTAAAGTCGTTGTCATTGATAAGACCGGAAAATATATTGGAGATCATGTTATCTACCCTTTTGAGCCTAGAAATGATGTTCAAGGCTCTAAACTGGTTTTAGAGAAGCTAGTCGAAGCTTTTGAAGTTGAATATATTGCTATCGGAAATGGAACCAATGGAAGAGAAACCTTAGAGTTTGTTCAAGACCATGTCCAAGCTGTAAAAGATGACAAAATTAAAGCTACTTTAGTAAACGAGTCCGGAGCTTCTATATATTCAGCTTCTGATATCGCTCGAGCTGAATTCCCTGACAAAGACGTTACGGTACGAGGGGCCATCTCAATTGCTAGAAGATTCCAAGATCCCCTTGCAGAACTCGTTAAAATTGATCCTAAGTCTATTGGAGTCGGTCAATACCAACATGACGTCAATCAGGCTAAACTAAAAAAATCATTGGATGCCGTTGTTGAAAGCTGTGTGAATTATGTGGGTGTTGACATTAATACAGCCTCAGCTCCTCTATTAAGCTTTATCTCAGGCATTGGTCCAAGTGTGGCGGGGAATATTGTAAAACATAGAGACAAAAATGGTCTCTTTAAATCAAGATCTGAGCTAGAAAAAGTAACGAGATTCAGCCAGAAAATTTACGAACAATCCGCAGGATTTTTACGAATTTACAACGGGAAAAACCCTCTAGATGGAACATTTATTCACCCAGAACGCTATGGTGTTTTGGAGAATTGGGCAAAAGAAAATAATACGACTCTAGAAAAGTTGGTGTCTGACACGGATACAATTTCGCAACTAGAAAGAGATAAAAATCTTGAATCGCAACTAGGTCCTCACACTTTTAACGATATTATCCAATCTCTGAAAGCTCCGAAGCAAGATCCTCGTTCAGAGTTTACCCCAACTGAATTCAGGAAAGACGTAAGGGAAATGAAGGATCTCGTTGTAAATGAGTGGTATAACGGTGTCGTAAATAATATCACCAATTTCGGAGCCTTCGTAGATATAGGACTCAAAGAAAGTGGGCTCTTACATGTGTCACAAATTTCTGAAACTTTTGTTGAAAACCCTCTAGATAAGCTCACTGTTGGTCAGAACTTAAAAGTCCGAGTAACTGAAGTCGACTTAGAGAGAAAAAGAATAAGCCTAAGTTGCAAAAAAGAAGATGCGGCGAACGGGCGATTTCAAAGCACTTCTAAAGGAAAGCCAACGAGAACTCAAAACTCAAGAAAGCCGAAAGGAAAGCAGCAAGAAATAAGAAATAATGCCTTTGCAGCTTTAGCCAACTTTAAAGTCAAGTAGGTCAGTCAGGCATCTGGTGCAAAATTTTTTTATTTTGATATAATAAATGTATGAGCAAAGATTTGACCACTCAGGTGGATATCAGCCTCGTCAAGAAATTTGAAGAAGCAGAAAATAGAACGGGTAATATCAACTCTTTTATCGAGGACTTCTTAGAACAGTTCGTTTCAGAACAAACCAAAAAAGCTTATATAGGTGATCTCAAAGTCTTTTTTGACTTTCTAAAAAGAGGTGGAGTCAGAGTCATGCATCCGTCTCAAATTAAAGGTCATCACTTCCAAATCTATCGAGACGAACTTCTAGAAAAGGGATATTCAAGTTCAACTATAAATAGAAAATTGGTCGCTATTCGTTCTTTTATGAAATGGTCAATGGCCTGCAAGCTCATTGAGTTTAACCCGCTGGATATTGTGAAACTCCCCAAAGTTCAAACTGAATCACCTACAATCGCTTTCGATGATGTTGAAGTCCTCGAAATGCTCAATGCTCCTGATCTTGAAACTAAGAAAGGGCAGATGCATAAACTTGTTATCTTTCTTCTTTTCTCACTAGGTCTTAGGCGAAGTGAACTCGTTAATATTAGAGTGGGAGACTTCTATCAGGATAGAGGTCATTACGTTCTAAAGATACGTGGAAAAGGAAATAAAGATAGGCATCTTCCTTTGCAAACGGAAGTTCTCCAGGCTGTCAAAATATATACAGATGCCATGGCAGCGCACGGAGTACAATTTGAAAAAGAGGACTTCCTCATTCAAAGTAGTCTCAAGGGCAAAAATACCAGACCTATGGACGGTTCAACCGTTTATAGAATTATTGAGAGGTACGCGAAAAAGTGTGGTATCAATAAAAAAGTTGGTGCCCATAGCTGTCGAGCAACCGCCATCTCGCACTTACTCGACACCCAAAAAACACCAATAAGAGACGTAGCCATTTTTGCTGGTCATTCAAATATAACCACAACTGAGCGCTATGATAAGAGACGAGAGAATCTTGATAATTCTGCTGCTTACAAAGTTAACTACGACGACTAAACTGCTTTTTGAAAAATTTCTCTAACTTGTTCAGTGAATTCCTTAAATGGCTCCACGACTTGCCCTTCAAGGACATGATTGTAGCGACAAAAAAGGTTGTAGGTATTATCTACTGAAGACCTATAGCCTAGAGATTTTATAACTTTTGTTTCTTCGATCGAGAAATATTTTACCTCATCTCTTGTATAGAGCAATTGGTCCGTAAATTTAACTGCGTCTTTGAAATTGGAAGATCTCATTTGATTAAAGTGTTTCGTTTCAACATAAAACTTTAAAAATTCACCTGAGTTCATGTTATTGATAAAAAAATCATCTTGAGTTTGAAAAAGAATTCCAGAGTCAGTAATTTGTTTGATTGAAACTTCAGATCTTAATTTTTGTTCCTTTCCAAAGGTAACTCCTACAACTTGATTAGTTCTAACTCGTAGAGCTCTGGTTGGGATCTTATTTTTTAAAAGTTGCTTCAAAAGAAATTTTCCCAATAAATCTTCGTTAATACATTCCACTAAAGAGATATATTGGTAAGGACCTAAAGGCCCAAGAAAAGAAACTTCAAATGAATTAAAAAAATAGTCCTCACTAGCTGTGTTCTTTAGGTATTTCATGAAGAAATGATAGACGTCACTTAGAGTAAGACTAAGAATACTTTCATTTTCCATTTTGAGCCAAATGGGCGTTTTCGCCATTTGCTCATCAATTGTTAAGTATAGATCCATATTCTTTTTTAAATCTGGATTTCTATTCTGGATAGTTCTCATTGCGCTGACTAAGTTTGTATTGTCTGCGATCCTAAAATTAAAATTTGCCTTGGGGTCTAGACTAAAACTCTGAGAGTAAACTTCTTTTTCTAAAAACTTTGATAACCATGAATCATTTCTAACCATAAAATCCTCGTGAAAAGTTTTACGGCAATTTTTTCCTATTTCTTTAAAGCTTTCTTTAAAGAAACACCCTACCCGACTTTTTTAATCAGAGAAATAAACGACGTATCCTCTTTTTTAAAAATATTAAATGTAATTTTAGTGAAAATATAAGAAATCAAATAAGGTACCAAAAAGGCAGTTAAAATATGCTCTAACTCAATTCTAACGGGGATATTCCTTTCCACAAAATGTTCAGGCATTATAACCAGCTGGTTTGAGTCCAAAAGCTCTAAAACTAAAAGCCCAAGCCCCACGCCTAGAAAACAAAAAAGTCCTGTTAGCAAATGGCCAAAAGTTGATATCAGCTTCATCGCTTTTTCTTTGGTAAGGCCTAATATCCAAAAGGAAGCCAGATCTACTTTAACTTTATTGTAAAAAATCAGAAAGCCTGAAACGATACAAATACCAATTAGAACACTCATACTGATAAAAAGAAAGAGCATTACTTTTGTCTCTAGTCCTAACGCCCAAACTAAAGTAGCATTCATTTTTTCCCAAGAAACAAAGTCATTTTTTGAATAAGCCTTAGGCCTTGAATCGAATAATTCACTTAACTTTTCCTTGGAGGAATAAACTCTTATTCGATTCAGTTTTCTTTTCCTAATCAAGTTTTGAACAAATTGAATTCTAACCCAACCATGAACCCCATCTATTTCCGGTAGCTCACTGCTATAAAAATCACTCACCAGGCTAGTAGACTGTCTGGGGATTTCACGCAGTAAAACACTAGTATGAGCGGGCGAAGTTATGGTAACCGTAGTATCATAAAAGGCACTAACCTCTCGTGCCAATTGCCCGCCTAGAATAAGACCTGACAAATCGCGTCCTTTCAGAAAATCTGGAATTTCGTGATCAAAATCAACTCCATGTAGAATTAAGGGCGAAAGGTAATTACCGTTTTGAAGCATTAGTTCAAGCTCTAATTCCTTTGAGAACTCAATGTCTTTGTATTTTAAATCCCGAACTAAGGTATCTAATTGCTCTGGCGAAAATCGTTCTACATTAAAATAACCTGTGCCGGAAACTTTTTGAGATCTTTTGACCAGTCCATTTTGAAGACCACCCATGATTCCTTGTAATACCGTTAGTGAAAATGAAGAAATTAACAAACCAGTGATTGTTAAAAAAATCAATCGCTGCCGATTAGGGCCGGTAAATACATAGCGAAAAAAATAGCTAAAAAAAGCTAATTTCATGCTTCGTAAAACTTCTTTTTATCTATCACCAATCGCTCGAGATATTTACTCACCTGATAGCGATCAGAATCAACTTCTTGTGCAAATTTTTCAATAGCAGTTTTAATTCGATCCAATCCTTCAATATCTGCATACCGTAGAAGACCTCCTCTAAAGGGAGGAAAGCCTATACCAAAAATAAGACCTAGATCTACGGTCTGAGCATCTTCTACGACTTTTTCATCTAGAATATTAGCGGCCTCATTAATCATAGGAAGAACAACTCGCATTTGAATCGTCGTCTCATCCATTGAGATGGAGTCTTCAGGAAGTATCTCTAGTACATCGGGGTTCACTTCCTGTTGTTTGCCATTTTCGTCGTAGAGATAAAATCCACGAGAGGATTTTTTTCCTAAAAGCTTCTTTTCTACAGCTCTATGAGAAAGATGGTTTGCTTTCGCTCTAGCACCTAGGCCTTCTTCCATAACTTCACCAACATGGGCACAAACATCTAAGCCAATTTCATCCATCAGTCTGCAAGGTCCCATCGGCATTCCGAAATTTAATAGAGCCCTATCAATAGCTTCAACACTAACTCCTTCCTCTAAAAGATAAGCTGATTCATTAAGAAATGGAGCCAAAATTCGATTGACTAAAAATCCCGGACAATCATTTACCACCACAGGAGTTTTCTTTACGTCGAGTGCCCACTTATAGAGTTTATCGATAGTCTCTTGACTTACATCTTTGTGGCGAATAATTTCAACCAAAGGCATTTTATTGACTGGATTAAAAAAATGAAGACCAGCAAAACGATCTTTTTTCTTTAATGCCTTAGCCATCTCGTTAACTGAAAGAGACGAAGTATTTGAAGTTAGCAAGCAGTCCTCTGAGACATATTCTTCTACCTCTGCGAAAACTTTTTTCTTGATATCAATATTTTCAACTACCGCTTCTATTAATAAATCAACCTTCTTAAAACCTTGATAAGTTAAAGTGGGTTGAATCGAGCGCTGCTTTCGCTCAAAATCATCTTGAGTAAGCCTTTTTCTTTTTAACGCTTTAGAAAAGATCTCTCCTGATTGCTTGAGCCCTAGCTCTATCCCTTGGAGATTTATATCCTTAAGAAGTGGAGACTGACCAGAGTTTGCCATGAGCCAAGCGATCCCGCCCCCCATCGTTCCCCCACCAAGAACAGCTCCTTGATTCACGGAGGAAATTTGGTCTTTATTTTCCATTTTTTTAGCATTGTCTTGTAAAAAGAAAACATGAGTGAGAGCTTTTGATTGAGAGGTTTGAGACAACTCTCCAAAAGCTCTTGCCTCATTGGCAAGATATGTGCTCCTTCTTTTTCCAAAACTATTTTCTAAATGATCTAAAATTTTTAGAGGTGCTGGATAAAAACCTTTGGTTTTATCCAGAACAGTTTGGCGGGCTTTTCTAAAAATAATTCCTCTCGCTAGGAAGTTCTCTGCCGCCTTTTCTGTCAAAGAATCCTGGATAGATTTTTCATGCTCAGTCTTTTTAAATAAGTACTCCGAAGCAAGCTCTATCATGCGCTCTTTAGGCATAACGGCATCAGCTAAACCAAGTTTTACTGCCTTCTTTGCTCTAATCTGTTTACCTGTTAGAAGATAATCTAATGAGGTTGCAAGTCCTATTTTCCTTGGAAGTCTATAGGTTCCTCCAAAGCCCGGGAGTACCCCTAACATGACTTCTGGAAGGCCTAGAGCGGTTTTTTTATTATCAGAGCAAATAATTTTATCGCAAGCCAAGATCATTTCTAATCCACCACCTAAACATATGCCATCAACTAGCGCCATAGTAGGGATAGATAGATCTTCCAATTTATTAAAAACAGCCTGACCTTGTTCACAACCAGAGCTGGCTTCGGCTACCGAGCTTAACGACTGAATAACAGACACATCCATTCCTGCTAAAAAGCAGTCTTTTTTATGAGAAAAAAGAACCACACCTTTAGCATTTTTATCTGAACTGATCTCGGTAAATAAATGGTCTAATTCTCTCAAAGTATCTTCACTGATTACTGTCAGTGATTTTTCCTCAAACTTTCCAAAGCCAATATAATATATACCATCTCTTATTTCGCTCGTGACAGTTGATAATTCCATTTTATTCCTTCCTTAAACTTTTAAGTTCTCAATTACAACGGCCCCACCTTGACCGCCTCCAATACAAAGTGAAGCAAGGCCTAGCTTTTTCTTTTGCTTGGCAAGTTCGTGAGCTAATGTAACGACAAGTCTTGAACCAGTGGAACCAACAGGATGGCCAAGGGCTATGGCTCCCCCATTAACATTAAGTTTACTTCGATCTAGCTCACCTAAGACATCCACACTCCATTTGGATGCAAGTTTTGAATCACTCATGACTTTCAGGCAGGAAAGTACCTGTGCTGCAAAAGCTTCATTAATTTCAACTAAATCAAAATCATCCAATTTGTGTCCAGTTCTTTTTAAAACTCCATTCATCGCCAAAACCGGACCAAGCCCCATTCGCTCAGGCTCTAGTCCGTGAAAATGATAGTCAATCATTCTGGCCATGGGATCTAAATTATATTTATTAACTGCTTCTTCAGAGCAAAGAAGCCACACAGATCCTCCATCGGTAATGGGGCAAGCATTTCCAACAGTAACTGTCCCCGTTCTCTTTTCAAAAAATGGCTTAAGCTTAGCGAGTTTCTCCATGGAAGAGTCTTTTCTTGGTCCATTATCTTCTGTTATGAGTTGATCCAGTTTTTTACCAGCAATTGTGGGAAGAATTTCTGAAGTAAACTTCCCCTCTGCTTGGGCCATATTAGCTCTTCTGTGAGACTCATTAGCAAACTCATCTTGCTCTTCACGTGTGATACCAAACTCCCTGGCAAGCTTTTCTGCAGTCTGCCCCATATTAAGACCACAAAACGGATCTGTGAGTCCCTGTTCAATGGCAATCACGGGACTTAAATGACCAAGCTTAAAGGTGGAAGCAACTTTAATTTTTGCTTGAGGAGTTTTTGCCTTCATAAGCTCCATAAAGAGTTCAGCCATCTCCTCTTTAAAAAGTAGTGGCATAGATGACATACTTTCAACTCCGCCGGCAAAAATAATATCTGCTCTACCGGAAGCAATTTTTAAATAACCCTGAGAAAGTGCTTCCATTCCTGAAGCACAATTTCTATGTACCGAGTAACCAGAAGTCTTTTTATCGAGTCCAGCTTCAAGCGCAATCACTCGTCCTATATTTGGATATTTCGCAGGTGTCCCAGTATTACCAATAATGACTTCATCTACTTGATCACTAGGCAAATTTAAATTATCCATAATACTTTTTATAAGATAATGACCTAGATAAGGTGCGGGAACATCTTTGAGAACTGTTCCTGATTTGGCTTGGGGGGTACGTTTTCCCTCCACGAGATAGACCGGTTTCATGCTTAAAACTCCCTTAATTATAACTCTTTTATTTTAAGGGATTAAGCCTTAAAGAACCAATACTTTAAAACGAAAAAAGGCTTGTCAAAGACAAGCCTTTCTATTCGAGGTTTTGCGTTAAAATTAAAACTGAATTAACATTCCCGCAAAGATACTAATGATATTGGCACTGGCTAATTCATCAGAAAGATCTTGTAGTCTCTGCTGATCAGGCGCATTAAAAGCATTGATTCCATTCTCTGTAGAAAGGTTACTTCCAAGCCCTCTTTGATAATTAAGCTCTAGGTTTACTCCGACCATTTCGGTAAGGATAATCTCTGAACCTAGCATAAGTTCTGCATTAATTGAGCTTGTAACAACTTCCTCATTCCCAAGGTTATATCCGTAATATCCTGAGTTATTAAAGCCATAACCATAGCCACCGTAACTAGAACTTGCAGCGTTGTTGTTTGCATACTCAAGTGTTGTTCTATTATACCCAAGACCAGCACCTGCATAAGGACGAAATCTTTCGTTCTTTAGGAAGAAAAACTTCCCATATAAACCAAAGTTCATATTTGAATAATCGATTGTTCTTCCGTTATAAAAACTATTGTAATAGTTCATATAGCCTGAATCGAAATAACCCGTTCCAAAATCTTGTGTTTGCATTGTCGTATAAGCAAATCCAATTCCCACACTGAAACGAGAATCGACATTTGACTCTACCCTTAGTCCCGCACCAATATTGGACTCAAGATTGTTATTGTCGGACATGTAGGTCGTCATACCTGTGTAAGGTAGAACTTTTATATCAGATCCAAAACCTTCAGACTCTTTAACTTTCGCTTTCACCGCTGGTGCAGCTGCGACCATTTTCACTTCATCTTCAGCAATTTTTTTAGGCTTAGGAGCTGGTTTTTCTACAAACTCATCACAACCAGGTTTGTATCCAGTTGCCATAAGGCAGTCGATTTTTTTATTATACTTGTCAATCTTCTCTTGAGCATCTTTTCGCTCTGAAATAAGATCTTCCATTTCCTCAGAAAGTTTTTCAGTAGAGTCAGAGAGCTGATCGTACCTTTTCTTTTTCTCTTTGGTGACGATGATTTGGTTTTTCTGTTTGGTCAACTCACCTTTAATACTTTCTAGTTCGGCATCTGTTGGAGGTAATTCCTCTTGCACGTAACCGTTAATGTTGATGGGGTCACTACTCAAATACTGTTGTTCAGCATTTTGTGCCATAGCAGCTGAGCTTATAAATAAAGCAATCAGCATCCCCATTGGCTTTGATTTCGTTTTCATACGTTTCTCCTCGAATAAAACTATACGAGCATAGTTTATCGAGGATACATGACGCTATACAGCATTTACTCTAAATGGTGTAATATTTACAGGTATTTTTGCAATTGGGAGGTAAATGAAACCTATTTACAGTAAGTTAGCGAGGTATTCTAAATCGCTTATAGCGGCCTCGGATATTAGTATCGGCGCTATTTCCAAGGACACTGGCAAATCCTCTAAGATATTTATTCTGAAAACTGTCAGGATTTGAGACCAAATATTCATCTATTCTTCTAAAAACAGTGAAGGCAATAGAGACTACGACTGCAAGTAAAAGGACGTATTCAACCATAGTTTGACCTGATTGTTTAAGTTTAAAAGGGCATTGCAGCTTAAGTCTCATATATGGGTCATATTATATCTCGGAAGAAGTCTTTATTCTATCGAGCAAAAATATCTAATAAATAAGAAAAAAGACCCAAGGAACGAGCGCGACTCGGACCACAATGATTCAGCCCCAGAAGCTGCACCTTAGACTTATCCTTTAACCTCATAGTAACAAGCTCTTCTTGATAAGTTTTTGAATCCGGTGAAAGTTTTAGTTTTATTTGCGGCTTATACTTAAACCAAATATCAGAGCCCTCTGAAAGCTTTGCTCGGCTAACCCAATCAGAGCGTTTCAAACCTGGAAGAATCGTTTTAAGTGATTGATAAACATCATCAATTGCCGAGGGATAATAAAAACTAGGTTTTGTACCTTGAAAATCAGAATATGAATAAAGTCCTTGCAGTTTACCTGCCTCATCTACCTCAAGCTCCCAAAAAGGGAAATCACTACCCATCCTGTTTTGGGGTGCAAAAACAATTCTTTTTCCTCTAAAAAAATCTATAAACTCGTGCTCAATAAGACACTCGATATTGATCGATTTAAAAACAACGGGATTTAGCAGCGTTTCAAACGGGAGTCTAAAATTGTCTTGGCCAAAAAAATAGGTTTGCTCAACATGAACATTTCCATCGACAGAGTCTAGCTGAACAAACTCGAGCTGATTGCCTCGAATCCCCCAGTCGACAATTCCCGCGGTCTTTGTATCTCCACCCAATAGTCTGTACTCGTATAATAGTTCTTGATTGAGGCTATCTTCATCAACCTTGTATCTAGGGGAGATTAAACTAATAAAGAGATAAGTTGACTCTAACTGAGAAAAACCTGAAGAAAATATTGTTTGAAATAAAACCTGATTTACAAAGTGCAGTTGCTTAGCAATTAGGATATCAGAGTGAACAAAAGACATAAACTCTTGTAAAAAAACTCTAAATTCTTCAAAAGCGATTTCAGAGAAGAAATCTTTCAGTTTAATTGTCTTGGATGAAAGTGTTCGATCAGCAAGTAGATCCAACATCTCAAAGAATTTAGCATCAAACGTGGAGGTTTCAACTTCTAACATTTTTCTCCGAGACTCTGAGCTGAAACACTCTGGGATTTTTCTTGCTATTTCTTTGATATTTGTAAAAGGCGAATCACCCATCTCTAATAGTTTTTGGTTGAGAGATAATAATGTATTTTGAGGTTGCAAATTACTGTCGATTTCACCAAGACAATCTATTTCTAATTGCTCTCCAAGCTTATTTAAAACAGCTCTTTCTGCGTACCCAATATTTTTATACCACTGGTTCGCAAAACGATAATTTTTGTCGTTAATCAGTAACGTCTTTTTATTTTGCCGTAGACTTAAGATACCTTGGATCAAGGAGATATAATTTTGTCCTACTATATTGTGATCATATGAAGCTTTAAGCATTATTTATTCTCCTGAGATATTCCAAGCCACAACTCTATGGCATCTATATGCCCCTCAAAATGTCTCATAAAATGCTTAGAAGCAGTATCACTCGTTTCCATATTCTTAATGTCCTCAACAACTGCATTTAAATCATTATAGCTCTTAATAGAGTCAGAATCATAATCTCTAATGATGTCAAATTCGCTTGAGCGGTGTATTTTTGGACCTGTAAAGACTTTGCAGTTGGCCATATATGGCTCAAGCACGCTATGCACAGAAGAGCCAAAACCACCTCCCACATACGCAATATCAAAAAGGCTATAAAGCTCACACAGGATTCCCTTTAAATTAATTAAATAAACACCTTTAAACTCAGGGTCGATACAATCTGTTTCCTTAGTCAGTTCAAAAAAAGGAATATTTTCCTGCTCCATTTTAGCTTTAAGATTTTCTATTTTTTCTTTTTTTAATTGGTGAGGAACTATAGTTAATATTGTGTTCGCACTTAAGCCTTTAATGAGTTCAAATTCTTCAGACCAGTAACTTCCCAAAATAAGTTTTTTCTTTTTTTCTTCATGGGAGCGGTTATTTAAGATATCTCTAAATTTGTGCCATAAAGGCCAACTATGATCTAAAGTTTCTTCACATGATTGAAGCCTATTAGAAATTTGAAGAATTCTAAAATCAAAAACCTCAATACTTTTAGCTGATACACTCAAATCATTGATCAATTTATTTTTCTCAACTTGGGAAACTGCAACTATTTTATCAAAGCTTTTGATACACCATTTATAATAAGCTTTAGCTAAAAAATTTTTTGATTCCTGTCCTTTCAAAGAAGCGGATATAAGATTGAAAGTTTTAGATTTTCTAATTCCGTAATCAATAAGCTCTGGGAAAAAATCATATCGACAAAGAAACAAATGCTCTGCCGTTAACCAAAGTCTGACATTGTGAAACTTAGACCAAGGTTGATAGCCAAGAATAGGTAGAATAAAGCTTCTTACCTGCTGAGGATACTTTTTTACCAAAGCTTTAATTTTCTCATCCACACTCTCTGACGCATAGACGAGTTCAATCGTTTTATGACGGTTAATTAGACTTTGAATTAACGGGTAAACCTGTTCTAACTCACCTTCCGAAGAGACCTCAAAAGCAAAGTCGGCCCTCTCCAAAAGTGGCCGTCTAAGAAGATTATTGTGTTCAAATTCTACCCGTGCTTTAGCCTTCTTTGAGACCAAGGGAAGCAGATGCCTGACGATGGGATATATAACCACCCTAAATATATTATATAGATAGTAAATCACCTAATAATTTCTCTTTTAGAATACTGTAAACGCTTGCTGGTTTAATATCAAGCATACACTGATGCTGTTCTCGATGACAGGGTCGCTTTCCCGTAGTTGAACATGGGGAGCAACTAGCCTCAGAGTAAAAAAGCCTCGATTTTTCTAGGTGCGGTCTAAAACCAAAATCAGGTGAAGTTGAACCAAAAATGGCAAGACAAGGAATTCCATAGCTCTCTGCCATATGCAAACTTCCCGTATCATTTGTAACGCAAAGACTCGCCTTACTAAAGTACTCAAATGTTTCAACTAGATTAAGCTTACCTTGCAAGTTCTTAACTCTACCAGAGTCTCCTGAGAGAGCTTGGCAATAGTGATCACTAGGTCCCGCTAATATCACAATTTTAAAATCTGAGAGCTCTTGATCTTCTAAAATGAGATCAATGAGATTTTGATATAATTCAATAGGCCATCTCTTAGACTCAAAAGAAGCTACAGGAGATATGATGATTATTTTTTCGTTTTTAATGGGTAGCTCGTTAATTTTTGTCAAAGTATCCGGACTTAAAGTCCCTTTTTTTCTTTCTAAATCTTTAAAGTCGAAACATGAGTTAGATAAAAATTGGAAATCTTCAATGGTTCTTCTGTGCTGAGAGGAAAGGTTCTTTAAATAATTCTTTTTAAACTTAACAAGGACTTTTCTTCGAATTGAGCGCTTGTCTACTTTAATAAAAGGAGCCCTACTTATGAATGATAAAATGGCTGTTCTTGTATTGCCATGTAAGTCGAATACAAGATCAATTGAATTATGGGAAATCTTTTTGGCGGTTGATAAGAGCTGCTTTACATCTTTTAAACCTGAAGTTCTCTCATAGGTCCAAACTTGGTCTACCTCTGAGAGATTATTTACTAAAGGTGCAAACTCTTTAGCTACCAAAAAACTTATATGGTAATCAGGCTTAATATGTTTAAGCCATCTGACGAAAGAAGTTTGAATGACAATATCACCTAAACTTGAAAACCTAATAATGAGGATTCGTGGTTTAGAGCTCAAGTCTTGCGAACTCTTCTGTAAAATAACTTAGTATGATGTCAGCTCCAGCTCGCTTAAAGCTTGTCAGCATCTCCAGCATGACTTCTTGACCATCGATCCAGCCTTTTTCAGCCGCAGCCTTTACCATGGCATACTCTCCACTCACATTATAAGCAGCAATAGGGAGTTCCGTATTTTCTGAAAACCTTTGAATAATATCTAAATAACTTAATCCAGGTTTCACCATAACGATATCTGCTCCTTCCCTTTCATCTAATTTGAGTTCTCGTATCGCCTCCTGTGAGTTTCTAAAGTCCATTTGATAGGTTTTTTTATCCCCTGCTTTAGGAGCTGAATCTAGTGCTTCTCTAAATGGTCCATAAAATGATGAAGCATATTTGGCAGTATAAGACATAATAAGGGTATTATGACTACCGTGCGAGTCTAGAGTTTTTCGAATAACAGAAACTCGTCCGTCCATCATATCGGAAGGTCCTATAATATCAGCTCCCGCCTGTGCTTCAACAAGTGCCATTTGTGCAAGAATTTCTAGCGTTTCATCATTTAGGATTTCGCCCGTTTGAGCATCCACAAATCCATCGTGTCCATCGCTTGAATAAGGGTCAAGTGCAACATCCGCCATCACCAGTAGATCAGGACAAGCTTCTTTGACGGCTGCAATACCTCTGGGATTTAACCCCTCTGAATTAATAGCCTCTAAAGCACGCGAAGTTTTTTTCTTCTCCTCTATAACAGGGAAAAGCGAGACTGCCTTAACACCTAGGTCTTCAAGCTCTCGACATTTATCGACTAAATTATCGATTGAATACCTAAACTGACCAGGCATCGAGGTTATGGGTTGTTTAACTTGTGTGCCCTCACAGAAAAACAAAGGCATTATTAAATCCTCCACCCCTAATCGTGTCTGAGCAATGAGGTCGCGAACTGAATGTGAGCTTCTATTTCTTCTTGGTCTATGGGTGATCTGCATTTTGAACTCCCTTAGCAACCAATGCTTGGTAAGCAACCCCATACATTTTGATTTGCTTTATCATACTTGCAAGACCATTGGTTCTATTCATTGATAAATGATCTGTAATCCCAATTTTCTTTAAGTAGTCTGGCTCAAAGCTTAGAATTTCCTCTGGGGTGGCGTTTGAGTAGACCTCAACTAAAAGACTTATAATACCTTTTACTATCATTGCATCACTTGAAGCTTCAAATTGAATTTTCCCATCTTTAAGCGAAGGGACTAGCCATACTTGAGACTGACATCCATTAATTTTAAATTTCTCAGTTTGAAGTTCTTCTGAGATGTCCGATAGATTTTTTCCTTTTTGAATCAAATGACGATAGCGATCTTCCCAGTCATTAAACTGACCAAATTCATCTATTAGTATATTGGCCCTAGTAGGTAAGTCCATGAAATATCTATCCTTTTTCATTTCACAATAGCATATGCGGCAAGATTTTCACAATGCAAATTATTTAAAGTTTTCGAGGCAAACCCTCGAAAAGAACTTGTAAGGAGTGGGAAAATTTCCATGAATGAATTTAAAAACAATATTGACTTGGCCCCTTTGAGCGATGAAACCATTGCAGAGCGAAAATATGCTCTCTCTGATTTATGGATGGCAAAGGATGAGAACAATGAAGTTTATGGTCCCTACCCAACAGATGAGCTAAGAGAATATTCTGGTAAGTACAAATACCTCTTTGATAATGTACTCGTTTACAATTTAGAGACTGAAAAATGGTATCGCTTCTTTGAAGTTAAGCATTTCCAAAGAAGAAAGCCTCAGCTGGTTTCAGCCCAAAATCTGATCTCAGATAATAATTTTTTTATACTCTCTAATGGCCAAAAGAAAGGCCCTTTTACCTTAGAAAAAATGCATGATTTACTCGCTACGGGTCACATAAACCCAAACACTCAAATCTCCCTAGATGGTGGTGAGTCTTGGATTAAACTTTATGAACATCATGCTTTTGACAGAAGGAATAAGAAAAAAAATGGTGATTTACCATTTATTCCAAACAAAGAGGTTCTCTTCAAGCAAGTTAAGCAATACGATACGAGAGCCGACGAAAGTGACCCTATCTTCCACCTTGCTTATATAAATTCTCAAAATCAAGCCAAAGCTCTAGACGAAAAAACTCAAACCCAAGCTGGTAGAACAGGAATTCTGACCAAAACTCAGATTATGCAAAATCCTCAGTTCAATAAGAGCGACGAAAAAACAATCGTCGGTGAAAAAATTAAAATAGATATAAAGCAACCAGCCGATGTTCATGAAGGAAAATCTAATCTTGGAATTATTTTAGCAAGTCTCGTTTTAATGATCGGCTTAGGTTTTGGAGCAAATTTTTTCTGGCCTTCCCAGAACTCAAATCCAGCCCAAGAAGCAAAAACAAGTTCTCAGGGAATCAATAATTCGGACCGCTCAATTTCTAAAAAGAACTCAACGACCAGAACGATAAAGCGTAAACCTGCTTCGAAGTCTAAGACTGAAAGAAGAAGACCACAAAGAATTCAACCAAAAAGATATATACCTAAGCCAAGGCGAGTTGAGCAAAGAGTAGAAGTCTATAACGAGCCTGAAGAGCCGCTAGATGTTAATGACCCAGATGTTCAAGAAGAACTTACACGATCCCTCGCTGGCGATCTAGACGATCAAGGTCTCTACCCAGAAGAAATAGATCAGGGTTATGATGACGATCCGGAAGCTAATGATTCAATGCCTATTGATGATTACCAGGACGAATATCGGGATTCTGAGCCAGAAGTGCTTCAAGATGATAGCTACTACGACGAGCCACCTCCTGAAGATGATTATGGCTATGACGCAGAATACAACTAAGCTTTTTTATTTTTACCCTTGATAAACTTTACGGTAAGTTATCTTGAGTGAACGCTCAAGACTTCAAAGAAAATTACCCTCAATTTCAAGCACCCCAACAAGGGCAAGGCTTATTTATTTCTTTTGAAGGTATTGAGGGTTCCGGCAAATCCACGCAAATTCAAATTCTCTCTCAATACTTGAATGAGCAAGGATACCAGACAAGCGTCCTAAGAGAGCCTGGAGGGACGATATTTGGTGAAAAACTCAGAGACGCCATTTTGAGTTCTAAAGAGAGTCTTTCTGCTTTGGCAGAAGCCCATCTTTTTGCATCAGCTCGTGCACAGCTTTTACACGAAAAAATTATTCCTAAGCTTAAAGACCCTAAAAATGTCATTTTATTGGACCGCTATATTGATTCCTCTTTTGCATATCAAGGAGTCGCTAGAGGACTTGGGATCAATGAGATCTTAAGAATTCATCACACCTACCCTTTGTGCTTATTTCCACATACTACATTCTACTTGGCAATTTCCCCTGAGGATTCATTGAAACGCCAGGAAGCAAGAGGACAAGAAAGAGATTATTTTGAGTCTGAAAAATTCCAGTTCACTCAAAAGCTTTTCGAAGGTTTTGAAAAATGTTCTGAGGTTTTTAATCAAAGAATTGTCAAAATTGATGGGAATCAAACTCGAGAGGATGTATCAAAACAAATAAAAAAGACACTCTCAAATAGGAATCTTACTCCTTGATTATGAAAGGGCAAAAAATACTTCAAATTCTAAAAGACAATTATAAGGCTCATTCCCTCTCCCATCTCTACTTAATCGAGCCCCAATTCCAGGATAGTGAGCAACAAATAGCACATTTTTTGACAGATTTTTTAACTAGTTTGGGTGCGAAAGATCCCAAAAGACACGAAGACATCTTTTGGCTAGAGCCCACTGAAAAAAAACATTTCGTAAAAGATGAGATGGAGCCTCTTTACCTGTTTTTTAAACATCCAGCCCATACACTCAACAGAAAATTCCTCATTATAGAAAATGTTCTTAAAATAAGTGAAGTATGGATCAATAAGCTTCTAAAGGAATTTGAAGAGCCTGCCATAGATTTAACTATATTTGTCACAAACCCTGAAAAGGCAGAAGTTTTACCTACTCTCAGGTCAAGATCAATTCTACTCAGGCTGCCTTTACGAGCTAAACCTGTAACCCCCCTCTCTTTAGATGAGCGCCAGCTTGAATACAAGAAACTTTGTAGTGATCACCTCTTCGATTTTGAAAGTATGAAAGCTTTTTTGGAGCGTATTTCAAAATATTTAGAAGAGGCTGGAGACTTTAGAGAGCTAGAAGAATTCAAGAATTTGATGAGCGCCATCTCTATTGACCGAGAGTATAATAACCCCTTGCAACATTCACAGTTTCGAATTTACACTTTTCTACAAAAAACTCTTTAAATGACAACACTTGACTAGCTTGATCATTATTTTCACCCTATCATCTAAGCTGGAATTTATATGACAGAATCAAATAATCAATCAGATACTAACGAATACGACTCAGAGCATACAAGAAAGGGAAAATTTAGTCCCAAAGAAGAAATAACCTCAGAAAACTGCAAATTTACCGAAGGTGAAGTTCTTCGTTTTGTAAAAGTCAGATTCCCAGGTCATGCCAGAAGCTATTCGTTTCTTGTGGGTGATAGGACCATAATGTATGGGCAAAAAGTTATTGCGATGAGTGATCGGGGTATGGCCGTGGGTTATATCAATTCATTTGTTTATAATCTTCCTTTTAAACAGGAATTGCTTCCTTTGAGAAGTATAAAAAAAATTGCCACAGAAGAAGATATCGCAGACGAAAAAGAAAATTATAAAAAACAAAAAGAAACTGAAACCATCTGCCAGAAACTTATTGAAAAGCACAATCTGGATATGAACCTTACCCATGTTGAGTTTACTCAATTTGGTAAAAAAGTTGTTTTCTATTTCGTTGCTCCTTCAAGAGTCGATTTTCGAGGGTTGGTAAAAGACCTTGTTGGTGAACTTCGATTAAGAATTGAACTTCGCCAAATTTCAGTAAGAGATCGAGCTGCCTCCCAGGGAGCAGTAGGACCTTGCGGAAGAGAACTATGCTGCTCTTCCTTTTTAGGTAAATACGGTAATGTCAGTATAAAAATGGCTAAGAACCAAAATTTAACTTTAAACTATTCAAAACTTAACGGTGTCTGTGGTCAGTTAAAATGCTGTTTAAAGTATGAAGACGATGTTTATAGTTTTAAAAGAAAGAATTTGCCTCGAGAAGGTTCCTATATAAAGACGAAAAACGGAGACTCTGGACAAGTTAAAAAGCTAAATATTCTGTCCGAGCAATTTGATATGCTGACAGATAAAGGTGTCATAAAGTCCTATGTTGCAGATGAATTTGAATATGAGTATGAGGAAGGAACTTATAAATTTCCGCGTAAATTCGACAATATCTCCCACCAAACTTCTGAAGTCATAGGGATAGAGAATTATGAGTCTCAATTAAAAGAAAGAAGAAGAGCTGAATTCGAAAGATTGGATCAAATGGCACACAATTTTGCTATCGATAAAATTTCAGAAGTATCTGACTACTTACCAGAAAGAGAGCGATCAGATATGACAAAAGTTGAAGTGGCTCCAGAGCAGGTTTTTGAAAAAAGAATTATCAACAAGTCTGCCCCCCAAGACAGTTCTCATAACCGTAGTGACAATAGAGGCAGAAACCGCAGAGATGACAAACACAAGCCTCGTAGACGAAATAATCGTCACCATAAAAAAGGTCAATCTTAATAAGCCATGAATATTCTGCATACCTCTGATTGGCACCTTGGCAAAAAACTCTATAAACAAGACAGAAAAGCAGAACATGAATTGTTTATCGATTGGCTCATACAAACGATAAAAAAAGAAAACGTTGATGTTTTAATCATCGCTGGTGATATTTTTGACAGCCCTACCCCTCCAAATTATGCCCAAAAAATGTTTTTTGACTTTATCTCAAAGCTGGAAGCTATTGAAGGGCTCACCACTTTAGTTATTGCGGGAAACCATGATTCGGCTAGTTTGTTAGATATCCCAAAATATTTTTTTGAAAAGTCTCGCTGTTATCTTTTTCCCTACCTAAAAGAGGACCCCGAAGAAAACGAATTTATTGTTACCAAAGGAGATATGAGCGTTGGTTTTCAAACTCTCCCCTATTTTAGAAATTATGAATTGATCAATATGCTTAAAGAGAATGAACAAGCAGATTCATTTTTTAAAAATCGTTTCTCTCGATGGTCATTTCAAGAGGAGTTGCACCACAAAATTCTGATCGCCCACCATGGCTTTGGAAAATACTCTAGTGCCGGAAGTGAGCATGCTATTTACTTATCCGGCTTAGACTATTTTCCACTTGAGTGGCTGACTCCCCATTTCGATTATTGCGCTCTTGGACATATCCATAAAAAGCAGACTCTAAATGAAAATCCTCCCATTATCTACCCAGGTTCACCGATACCGCTAAGATTTAGTGAGTCCAACCAAAAGTATGTCTCTCTTTTAAAGCTTGGTAAAACTGAAAAATTTCAAAAATACATTGAAATTCCAAGTTTTCGAAAACTTATCAGGGTTAAAAGTGACCAATCTAATTATATTAATAAGCTCTCCCAAGAACTCGAGAATATCAGCGAGGACGACTTAACAGCTTTTCTAGAAGTCGAAATTACATTAAACGAACCAGTATCGGGAATGGCAGATAATATTCGACAATTCATCCAAACAAAAAATATAGAACTTATTGCTTTCAGGCCTATAATGAGTTTCGATGAGGCACAAAATGATGAAGATATTTCGACACTAGATAATTTAAATATGTTTGACCTTTTTAAACAATACTATTTTTTAAGATTTCCAGAAGCGGATGAAATCCCGGACGAAATCATGCAAGGATTCAAAGATCTTGTTGAAGAGTCTAGAGGTCTTGAATGAAAATTCATGAAATGACTGTTGTTAATATTGCCTCTCTAAAGGGCAGTCATCATATTGATTTTGACCAAGTTGCCAAAACTTCAAATCTCTTTGCCATAACTGGCCCCACAGGTTCTGGGAAATCGACTCTTTTAAACTGTATTTCACTTGCCCTTTATGGCGAGGTATACAAAAAAGGTTCAAGCTCTGCAGACTTTGTCACAATGGGTGAGTCTTTTGGTGAAATAGATCTAAAATTTTCTCATTCTGGGAAAAGATATATCTGTCATTGGAAATTAAAAATTCGTAAAAAAAATGGAGATCACTACAAAAAACCACAGCTTACTAGAACCCTATTTAAAATTACTGAAAATGACAAAGAAGCTATAGACAAGTCTCCTGAGGATATCATAGGACTTAATTTTAGTCAGTTTTGTAAAACGAGTATTTTAAACCAAGGAGAATTTGCAAAATTTCTTAAGAGTTCATTTGTAGAGAGAAAAGACATTTTAGAAAAGTTCTACGAAGGAGATGATATATCCAACCTTAATGTCATATTAAAGGATCGAATTTCAAAGCTAAGTACCGAAAAAGAAATGTATAAAAATCAGGTTTTGGGTATTAACCAAGCTATGAATGAAAATGATATTAATGAAGAGAAGCTTAAAGAGCTTGAAAACCGATACCAAGTAAAGAAACATCTCAAAGAAAAACTAGATGAACTCTCCAAACTAATTAAAGATTATCATGATCAGTATCAATCCGTTTATAACCTATCAGAGTCTCAAGAAAGTCTGAAAGCTGAAATTACCCGTTGCCATGAAGAACTTAACCAAGCGACAGAGAAATCAAAGAAAGCTAAAGAAAATGCAGACACGGCAAAACAGAACTATCAAAACAACAAAGAAAAGCTTAATACTGCTATTAAAAAATTTGATCGGAAAAATCATATAGAAAAGCAGAAATTATCTTTAGAATCTCAATTAGAAACCCTGAATACTGATGTCAAACTAAAAGAGACAACAATTGATCAACTCAAAAAGCAACATAGTACCCAAGTTTTTAATCGAGACTCCTTGTTAAAAGAAAGCCCCCTTCTCGATAAATTCACAAGTTTTGAGCTGGCTGATCTTGAGCACCAATTTGAAACTCTCTATAACAACAAAATTAGCACCCTAGACCAGATAAAGAAGCACTTTGAAGAAATTAGCTCACTCAAAAAAGACCAAGCAAGCTTTGAAAAGACCAAAAAGGAGCTCAAGAAACTTTGGGACCGTTTCAACCTAAATTCGCAACAGCAGACTCAAAAAAACCTAGCCAAGGATCGTGATCATTTACAATCATTGAAGAATATTGTTGAGCAAGGTATTACAGAGAGCAATCTTCGGGAAAAAAATATTAAGCTAACAAGAGAAAAAATAAGCAAAATTGAACATCTCATTAAAGAGAAAAAAGCTACCGAAAGAGAGCTTGAAATCGATACGATTGCCCTTGAAAAAAATCTCCAAGCAGCAAAGAGACAATGTCATGTCAACGAGTTCACTCAAGAATCAAAGGAAAAAGGGACTTGTGTCATCTGCGGCCAAGATATTTCTGAATTAAATCTATCTACTGCGGGAGAAATTGATATCAATCAGTGGACTGTCCAGTTAGAGCAAAAAAATCTTAAACTTGTTTCTCTTAGAGAATCATTAAATGAGCTGAAATTAAAACTTCTTACTTTTCAAAAAGAAAAGCAAAGCCTGGCAGAAGTTCAACAAGATGAAACCGCAAGACTGAGACAGAAATGGAACCAAATAACTGACCTCCCCCTGCTTCAAGGTTCGATCAATCAAGAACATAAAGTGATTCTGGACAATAAAATAGATAAGATTGAATCCAAACGTACCCAGCTTGAACAGAAAATCATCCAATTCAATAGAGATGAACAGAAATTAAATAATATAGACTTTCAGCTTTCCGAAATTGCAAAAAGACTTAAGTCTTTTATCTTAGAAGAGGATAAACTCCAGGACAGGATTTCAGAACTTGAACTAAAAAAGTCCAAAATAAAAAAGAGTCTTGAAAAAGAGCATGAGGATAGCGAATTCTTGAAGTACGTGAGCTCTCTTACGAAAAAAGCGCAGTCACTTCAAAACGTGACGAAGGAAATCGAAAGACTTGCAATCGAGATTAAGGCCAGTACAGAGACTCTCCAAAACCTTTTAAAACAAGCTTCCTCCAAAAAGCAAGATTTCAATCTCTACCGTGATGAGCTAAATTCACTGCAAAACTACTTTAGAGAAGAGGAGATTAACTATGATCCCTCAATTCGACTCAGGGAGCTTGAAGAGAGCTCTGAGAAATTTCAAGAAAATTTTCTCAAAATAAATGAGCATCTGAAAAAGATTCAAGTAAAATATGCTGAAACAAAAAGTAGATACGAAACTTTACAGGATAGTTTAAAAGCACTCATTAATACAACCAACGAAACTCAAGTGGAACTACAAGAATTTGTAGGTGGAATGCTCAATGACAACAATTCTCAACTTGAAGAATTTTTCGAAATCTTAAAAAAATTTAAACAAGCTGACTTACAATCTCAAAACAATAGTCAAGTCTTTCATCAGTCGAGAGCCATTTACGTAGAAAAATTAAGTCAATTTTCTGAAAGTTTGGAAAATTTAAGTCAAGAGTTTACGCGCTCTCAGATTCTTCTCAAACAGAAAAAAGAAAATGAAAAAAAAATATCTAATATAGAATCCAAAATTGAAAAACTTAAAGAAACTGAAAATCAATATGAAGCTTTAAATTTACTAATCGGAAAAGACGAGTTTAGAAATTTTGTCTTAGCTAGAATAGAAAACCTCTTACTACAACAAACGAACAAAGAGCTTGATCAGCTCTGTCAGGGTAGATATAGGCTTACCCAGACTCATAAAACAAATCGTCTTCTGACAGAATTCTTAGTCATTGATCATTTTTATGGTGCACAAAAAAGAAAAATTTCTACTCTCTCAGGCGGAGAGACTTTTATGGTTTCTTTAGCTCTGGCCCTTGCCCTAGCCGAAATGACGAGAGGAAAAACTCAAATCGACTCCCTATTTATAGATGAAGGTTTTGGGACTCTTGATCAAGATGCGATTGAAGATGTATTAGAGCTTCTCATTGATATGCAAAACACAGGAAAGCAAATTGGTCTTATATCTCATGTGAAAAAGTTAACTCGTCGCATTCCTGTTAATATCAATTTAATCAAAAGTGAAAGTGGCCTATCAGATATCGAATTCATCATGAACTAGTTGTCCTTTGTACCATATGAAGTATAATTATCCTGAATGAATGAGGAGAAATATGGCCCAGTCAAACTTTGTTGAATTTTCTAAACCTTTTATTGATGCTCTTATAGACACCTTTGAAAAAATGGTACACACAGAAATCAAACCTCACAACCCTAAGATCAAAACAACTTCGGTAGCTAGAGGTGATATTACCGCCATTATTGGAATGAATGGAACTGTAGAAAAAGACGGACAGATAAAAGACTTCAAAGGTCTTCTTGCCCTCTCCTGGCCTGAACCGGTGTATGTCACCTTAGCAGGAAGAATGTTGTTTGAAGAGTATGAAGAATATAATGATGAGATCTCAGATTCTGGTGCAGAAATTGCCAATATAGTTATGGGAAATGCTAAAGGACATCTTGCTAATATCGGTTATAAAATAGGTATGGCCTCCCCAACTAGCATCAGGGGAGCTGGTCACGAAATCAAATATCCACCAAATACTACGGTCATTGAAATAACAATTGGAACTGATATAGGCGACTTCTGTTTAGAGATTTGTTATCAAGAAGCCTAAAGTCCAGATTTTTTGATAAAACTTTTAAACTTTTTGATGCTTTCTAATTGGTAGTTGCCAAGCTGTTCTGTGCTGAATTCTTCAAACACTTGTGCCCTAGTTTTTCCTAAACATGTGAGACTTCTATCGTAATAAGCCGATATAGAAATAATTTCCTGGAGGGTACTGAGGCTCTTTAAACCACTTGGAAAACCATTTCCTTGATTTTTTTCCTCATGAGAAAATATTAATTCCAAAACTAAAGGATTTACAAAATTTTTTTCATTGAGAAAACTGCGTCCAATTTCTGGATGTTGCTTATAAACCTTTTGCTCATCCAGACTCATCTCATTTACAGACTTAAAATATAGCTTTTGAATATCTGGCGCTGATTTTCCATAGGCAACATCATGGTATAGCCCTGCTATCCCTAGCGCTTCGATTTCTTCAGGTGACAACCCTAAGAACTCTCCAAAACTAATACATAAAGTTGCTGTATTCACACTATGCCTATGCATGAGTGAGTCTTTATCTTTAAATTCGGAAGTATCCCCGTGATCAAAGATACTCTTTAGAAGGTCCCCATTAGATCTCAATACTTTTGCGAGATTGATAGATGTATTAGTAGCTGCCTGATAACTGGCCTTTTTTTCAGGGTTATCATATAGCCTCTCAGCGGTAGCTTCCGATGCACCCATGACAACCTTCGTTTTTTCTCCCAAAGAAACGTCTGGATCATTTGCGACAACTTCTAAACAGCGATCTATATATTGTTGATATTTTTCTTCATCATCCTCTTTAATATAAAGTTTTCTTACTTTTTTACTCTTAAGTGAACTTAAACGCTCAGTTTCAATATCGAAGTCTCCCCTCACAAACATTAGGAGTCTGTGAGGAAGTTCAATATATAAATCAAAACCGAGAAGAATCCCCTCTTTTAGGGTGGAAATTCTTACAGGTAAATATTCATTTTTGTCCATTCCTTATTTTAACTGAAGTTAAGAAAATTAAATAGCCTCTTTTAATCGACACCTCATTTCCTGACAAATTAAATAAAATTTAACAAACCTGATTGACAAGAAGCTAAGCAAATACATCGTGCAAAAAATTCTATATTAGATACAATTGAAAGAGAAAAAATGAGGAGTCTACCATGGCGTTTAACCCGAAACAAAAAATACTGATTGTCGATGACATGAGTACGATGAGAAAAATCATAAAAAATATGCTCACTAAAATGGGCTGTGACCAGTTACATGAAGCTGAGGACGGACTACCAGCTTGGAAAATGATAGAAGAAGCGCATACTGCAGGTTCCCCGTTTGAATTTATTGTCTCAGATTGGAATATGCCAGGTTTAACAGGACTAGATCTCCTAAAAAAAATTCGAGAAGATGAACGTTTTAAAACTCTCCCCTTTCTCATGATCACTGCAGAAGCTGAGCAGTCAAACGTGATTATTGCTGTAAAAGCAGGTGTAAGTAATTTTATCGTCAAGCCTTTTTCAATAGTAACACTGAAAGAAAAGATAGATAAAGTTTTTCCATGAGTATGCTTAATGATCCTGAGATGGAAGAAATAGTCCTTGGTTTTACAGAAGAAGCTGATGCATTATATGAGGACTTATCTGAGATTCTTGAAAGTTATGAAGATGAACCAAGACAAAAAAAATTAGAAGAATTTGGGCAGGTCATCGATCGAGTGATGGGAGCAGCAAAGAGTATTGAAGCTCACAGAACTGGTAGCTTTTGTGAGCTTGGTAAAACGATATCATATAAAGCCTCTCAATCGATGGATCAAGAGTTACTTAATATTGTCGTTGCGGTTTTATTTGATACTGTCGAAATACTTCAAAAGATCAATCAAAAGATAATAAAAAGCAAAACCGAGGAAATAGAAGATCTTAACTTAGATAGATTTGGAACACGTCTTCGTTGGTTATCAGAAAAATTTCAGAATATCGAAAGAAGTTCTGTGGCCTTTGAAACTTCAACTCTTGAATCAGATGGAAAAGCCGATCAAAAATCTATTGATGACCTCCTTGCAAGTCTAGGTCTTTAAAAATTTATCCACCCTTCGACTGTCTTAATAAGTGGATTTGCCAGATTAGGATTGATTTCACCTAACCTATTTTGGTTCACAATATTTTTCAATATACTCTCCATTCCAATCTCTTGTCCCATCTTTCCTTCTGAAATATAAACCAATTGTTCAGATAAATTTAGTATAAATGATCCTAGGGCAATATAATCTTCTGTTTTTCCTCTTGGAAAGCCATTACCCTTAGAGTCTTCATGGTGCTCCATTATAAATCTTTTTAGATCCTTGCTAAAAGGTATCTCCAATTTAGACAGGTAATAAAGAGAAAGAAAAGGATGCTTTTTATAGGTAGGATCTACACCAAGTGAGCTCCAACTATCAAAGCTACTTGGCTTAATCATACAAAAACTCATGTCCTTAAATAGTGCGCCCAGAATAATATCGCTTAGACTTTGGTGATCTTTGATTCCTAGCTCTTGGGCCATAAAATACGCCAACACAGCACATTTAACGGGCCCTAAGTCTCTCATTAAAACTTTATCCGTCAAAGCAAGCATAAAATTTATACTTGGATCTTGATCGATTGGAAAATCCAACAATTCATAAGAAAGCCTTTGCCTCAAAAAGGAATAATCTCTATTGAGAGCTGCATTTTTAAAGTTTTCTTTTAAATTAAACGATTCATCTTTTTTAGCATTAAAACGATCCTTTCTTTTATTGAAGAGATTCATCATCTTGACTCTCGCTAGATTATACTCATCTAGTCTTTGTTGGTCACAATCGGTCTCTTTATAAAAGGAGTCCATATCTTCTATGAATACTTGTAGCTTAGCTCCTTTTTTTTGATACTCTTCTAACTCTAGAAGCGCTTCTTTTGAAATTGATATGTTTGGATATTGATAGACAACTCGACTACTTCGATTCGGTTGATAAATATAGATCGCAAAACTATAAATTGAATCCACCTTTAAAACTTCTACAGGGTAATTATAAAAGGCGATCTTCAAGAAAAACCCCTTTTGCCATCATGACTAACAACTCAATTTTTTGAGCATCTTTATGACTTTTAACAGTCCCTGGAAAACGAGCTACGCAGTACCCAAGTGATTCTCCTTCCTCAAAATAAGGAAAGGTAAATTCAAGTGGATTTGATTGAAATGTCTCATCTTGCCAGGTAGGAAGAAGACAGGAATCCCAACGGGATTTGTTTTCCTGTTCAAATATTTCAAACTCTTCAGCTAACTTGTTTAGTCCAGAATATATATTTTCATAATCCTGACCATTCTTTTTATAAAAAATTATTTCTCCTTCAAACTCCTTAAGGACAGAAAAATGAACAAATTTTAAAAGTTTTTGAGGCTCTGATGAAGCTGACCATATCAAGTCATTATATGTCACAAAATATTCTAAACCGTGACTGCTATAATCAAATAAAGGAGAGTCTTCGATTAGTGCTATTTCATCACAACTTCGCTTTATTATCTTCTCTTCTAAGTCCTTAGAGGCTTTTAATTTTCCTGACTTAAACTCAGCCTTCAGTTTTTTATAGTCTAATACAGTTTCAGGACCTAGGTTTATATCTTTATGATACTTTAATAGAATCTCATTTTCATCATTGACTTCATCTAAGATAGCCTCTGTGGTGTTTCCTATCTTTTCTTTTTCATCTGATTGAGTGATAGAGCCGACCAAATTTCCCGTTGACTCTTCTTCAAAGTTTCTAGACCGGCCTCCTTTTTTTGGCTCACTAAGAGTCATTCCTTTTTTCTTGTCGACCTCTGCTATGACTTCTTCAAATTTACCTTTTAATTTGGATAAATCTTTTTCCTCTTTTTCAATCTTTTCTCGAGGCTTAAGCTCGCGCTCCACCTCATTGAAGCGTTCTCTCTTTTTACTCTCCCGTCCTGCTTCCTCCAAGGAATCTCTTTTTTTACTTTCTCTCTCGACTTCGTCAAACTTTTTACGTTTTGAAGGGGCAAAGTCTAATGGCCCATCCAGAGCATTTAGTTTAGGTTTTTTCTTTCCTTCAACTTCATTAAACTTACCTCTATTCTTTGACTCTCTTTGAACTGGCTCAAACCTAAGACCTTTTTTTTTGCTTAAATCTAGAAAGGGAAGATTTAATTTTCCAGGTTTTCTCTTGAACTCATTTTGTGGCAAGTCTAAATTAAGTTTTCTCCTAGCTCTTGATGGAGTCACCTCTAGACTAGATGTGTACGGATTTTTTTTCATTTCATTTTCTACAGGAGTGAACTTTGCTCTTTTCAAATTTCTATCAGGGAGTTCCGGATTAAATTGTCCCACTGCCTTCCTTTGATAATGACTAAATGGATTATCGAGAAATGAAAGATCTGTTTTGTTACGCTTTAAAGTAAAATTTGAAAACTGTGAGTGGTCAAAGGAAGGTATCTTTTTTTTCTTTTTATTATCAAAATTAAAAAGCCCTTCAGATTTACGACCAGGATCATGACTTTTGACTTTGAAGCTTTCATCCAGTCCACTCTTATTTGCAGATATTGCCATAGACTGCATCATTGAGCTCTCTTCGCTATTTTCAAAACTCTTAAAAAACAAATCAACTTTATGCACTAAACTTTTTAACTCTATCTTTTCTTTTAGTACCTCATTGAGCCCTAAAGCTTGAAGTTTAGAAAAAATATGCGGAGCTATAGCATTTTCTTGGATCAAAATATTTCGTGATTCTCTATTTTTAACCAGTTGAGAATAGTCTTCTAAATATGATCTTGTTTTTTTGAGATCAGAAGAAAAACTGATTGAATGCTCAAGAACACCAACCACTTGACCATATTCATTAAGAGAATCAATTTCATAGATTAAAATTTCTTCATCTTTTTCAATTTCATCTTTAAGCTCTTTAAGCCTTTGTGACAAAGGGTGGATGAAGATTATATTCCTCTCAATCATTTTCTCATTATAATATGGAGTGTTTAAGAACTAAAGTTAATCTCCTATACTTGGAAATGAATAAGATGATTTTAACTGGCTCAAAAGAGTGCTTGATTGAGAACTTATACCTGACAAATAGAATCGATTTGCTATGCTTAAATAACGCTGAGGTGAAACGGATTGAACTAATTCACCCACAAAAAATGTTGGTACTCCAGCTTCAATTTGCCTAAATAGGATTGGTTCACCTGAGCATTCTGAACAGTTATACCACATTCGGCTCTCAAGTTCTGTTCTGGTGATTTTTTGTTCAAAAAAAATATTCCCCCAGGCAGGTGAAAAAGTTAAATTCACAGAGTTCCCTCGAGTCTTTTTTGAGAGGCTATAATTTAATTTGGGGATATCTAACCTATAACTCGGACTTGAAAAAAGAGAATCAAAATTTAAAAGAGCAATTTCAGAGACATTAAGTTCGCCTTCTGATTCAACGAAAATTACCAGTTCACTATTTTTACTGCGATAAAAAAGGGACAAAATACCTGCATTTTGAACCCAATCAATTTCAAGTTCAACCTCTCCCTCATCAAATATGATTAGCCCCCCATTTTTAGGCTGAATTGCATGAGACTCTATGACCTGAACAAAATAATTTTTGAAGGGTGTAAAAAATTGTTGCTGTAAAGTATCAGCCTTAAAAAGCCCTGAAGGCCACTCCAAAGCATATGCTTTTGAAAACATGAAAAAAGATAAAATGAGAAAGAAAATTTTCATCTATTATCCTGAAGTTCTCCGTCTTCCGCCAATTTTATATACTCATTAATTAAATTTCTTACATAATTTAAATTTGTATTTGAAAGAAGAAATGTCTGAGCGTTTCTAAGTTCATTGATAAGATTTTGGTTTTGGTTGCCACTACTTATAAATTTCGTTTCAGGGAGATCTTGCAGTACAGAATCAATAAAAAAATTCACGCCCCTAAATCCATTATTCCTAATGAACTCCGCTTTTGAAATCCGCTCACCCTGAGGTGAAAAAATCTCTAAAAAGCCTTGAGAGTATTGGCGAACTAAGTAATGACCACTCACTTCATTGGTGTCGTTAATATTTATTCTAAATCCTGCTTGATTATAATTGACTTGAAAAGGAAAGCGAAAGTAGAAGAATTCTTCAGTCCCCCCTTGACTTCGCTCTTGAATAAGATAAACCCTTTGGTTTGTGAGATAAATCTCAGATCTGATCTCGGTTGGCGATTTTAACTTCAACAAAGTAAATATCGCAAGATTATCAGGACCTAGTAATTGATAGCGAAACTCCTCTAGAGTATCAATTTTTATCTCTCGAAAACTTTGACTCTGATTACATCCATAATAGGTTTTTACCTCACGCTTTAAAGGGAGAATCTGGTTTTCAGTGACCACTCTCAAAATAGGAGAACCTGGCTGAACGCTTAGACCTGATTGGCAGGAAACAACATCTTGAGAAGTAAACGTCTGGACACTACTACTTCTTGTTTCAACGAAATTTTGTTGCATTTGAAGGATCTTATTATTTATAGGCAATTGAATTTCTTCAAGGATTCTATCAACAGAGAGAAGCCCTTGAGGAATCTCAGCTTTTAAATTTATTGTTGCCACCAGAGTCAAAAGAAAGACAAGTCTTAGCATTTCACTACTCGATCCAAAAGTTTTGTGAAATATCTGAAAATGTAGAAGGGCTATAATAAAGCCTATGATAGGTTGCCGTTCTTCTTCGATTAAAATATTGAAGCATTAAACTAAAATGCACGTAAGATCGACTAAAGCTACTATCAGGAATTCCTTGTATTCGAATAGGAGAATGGATGAGCTGCTCAACAGTTCTTACAGATTCATTAGCTTGCCCCGGTATCCCTCCACCTTCAACATCAATATAAATCCTTTTATTTAAATTTGTTTTACATGCGACTGAATCATCTAAACTAAAAGACAATACTGGAGCCCCATCCTCTCCTCTAACCGCATGAAGGTTGAGAGCTTGTAGAACTTCCGACTCACTCGGACAAGTAGAAGGCAGCAAAGCTCTTTGAGCAGGAGTAAAACTAGATCTTGATTGAATATTAATTGAATTAAGTTCAGAAATATACTCTTCCCAACTTAATACATCTGCCGATATAAATATGAGCAATCTTGTTGAAACTCGCTCCGACTCATTTCCAAAACTTAAAAATCCTCTTGAGCGAAGAGAACTTTCAAATTGAATATTTTCACTAATAATAGGGATCATAATCCCTTCTTGCAAAATAAGTCTTTGTGCAGGGATAGTAATCTTATTTACTGCCCTTGAAACAGTTCCTGATGGCGATACACGATCGAAGCCTTCCCCATAATAGAAATTAAAATCTCTCAGAACGACTGTATTTTGATTTTCAGCATTGACTGAAACCTTAGCATTTATTTTTATTCCTTCTTCTTCTTGGGAAATAGAAGTCCCCGCTCCAGGCGCTTGATATACTGTGGTGATATCCGAAAAGCTAAAATTATTTAAATTATAAGAATCACCCCTTACTTGAGTGACTCTTCTTAGATGACCATTTGCCTTTTCCCTATTAATAAAAGCTGATAATTCAACAGCTCCCGCTCTTAGATCAACTCCAAGTCCTGTTGCAGTTCCACTCGCAACAAATGAATCATCAAGTCCATCATTAATTCCAGTTCCAAGTCTCAAGTTTGAAATCCCGGCCCCTATATTATTTAAGCCTGTTTCGGTTACTTCATAGATATCTGCTTTAATTCTCACAACCTCACTAGGAGCAAAGCTCTCTCGAGTGTCTAGAGAAGGAATGAGATTTTTCATTTGATTCATTTTTGCAGGATCAGAGTGACTAAAAATCAAAGTTTGGTCATTATTTCCGAAGGCTTCTAAAATTCCTTCAGGGTAGATCAATGGCCTTCCATCAAATAAGGCCTGAACTGTTTTTCTTGCCAGTTCATTTACATTAGCTAAATTTTGAATCGTATAGGTACAAAACTCTCCGGTGACGGCCTCTATTTGCTCTCTTTCTAGATTTGAAACTTCTTGATCTGACTGAGCTAGACTCTGCTTTGAAAAACACCTGATCTCACCGACGACAGAGAGATCAGCAAATGCTGAAAAAGAAACTACAAGTAAAATCAAGTACTTATACATGCTAAACCACCTAAATTTCATAACCGAGGTATGTATAGCATAAAAATCTATTGCAAAGCGTTATCCAGGTCATTATATGAAAAATTTTTACAAACTTGGCTTTAATGCCTTTAGCTGTCTGAGCTTATCTTGCTCTACTTTATTCATATAATTATATAGATAGAGGAAATGAAAATTGACTAATAATTGGGTGAATTTCTTTAAAACTGGATCTTCACCCAGTAATCTCAAAAATTCTCTAATTTCATAATGGCGATATGACTTTAAGTGATTGGCCAATACCATAACCAAATAACGTTTAAGCTTTTTCTGCCTCTGTTCCAGACCTGTCGTATCAATAATGGCCACATCGTCCTTTGCCCCCAACATAGGGACTGAGACAAGTCCTGAATTAACTAATTGGCTAATTCTTTTATCTGCAAGTTCTTGTTGAACTGACATACCCAAAACATTAAATAGATTATTAATAAGCACAAATCTTGAGTCCACAATAGGCTTTGGAGTCATCTTGGTGAGTATTAAATTATGGTACTCTCCAAAAACATCTCGATACAAGCTTAAGGACTTTATCACTTTCACTATAAAAGGGTTTTTTATTGAGGCGCGAATAGATTTCATCTCATCGATGCTAAATGAAATACGAAGATTTCTCTTTAAACTAGCCTTGTAGTCTAGTGGGTCAAAGTAATACCAGAACTTGATCTTATCAAAGAACATTTTCATTTCGTATTCCATTTCATTGATTTCACTAGGGTCTTTGTATGATTTAATTTTTTGAACGGAAGCAACAAATTTTTGAACTTCCAAGGTCTCTAAGGCCTTATCAACTTCTTTATCTAATTTTTTGTCGATTTGGGTAAATGCGCTTACGGGTATCAAACAAATAAGGACTAAAATTTTCAACATATTGATATTATCAATGACTGAGATCAATTTGTGAAATGTAAGTTGATTTAAGCTGACACTAAATAATTGAGCGCTAAACTTTAGTTATGGAGTCTCGCGGTGAAAAAATTCAATGCCTAAGCTGTCTATCTACGGAAGAGCCCCATATCATAGACGGAAAAGTCATTTGCCCTGATTGCTCGAATAATATTCAGCTCTTTTTAAATCTAACAGCTGATGAAATAGCACCTAGATTCGAAGACTCAAACTAAAAATTGTCCTCTTTAAAACTCTATTGACTTTGGCGTTCGCGAGAATGGAATCACATCTCGTATATTTTGCATTCCAGTTATATACATAACGGCTCTCTCAAATCCTAATCCAAATCCAGAATGAGGAACAGTCCCATATCTTCTTAAATCTAAATACCAACTATAAAGTGATGGATCAAGGCCCAGCTCTGTCATTCTCGCTTCTAATTTATCTAGGTCTTCTTCTCTTTGAGACCCTCCAATAATTTCACCTACACCAGGCACTAAAATATCCATAGCTCGTACGGTTTTACCATCAGAGTTCTGTTTCATATAAAAAGCTTTTATCTCTTTAGGGTAGTCCGTTACTATCACAGGCCCTTGAAATTTTTCATCCGTTAAAAAACGTTCATGCTCGGTTTGAAGATCAAGACCCCACTCTACGGGGTGATCAAATTTTTTACCACAAGTTTTAAGTATATCTACAGCTTCGGTATAGGTAATTTTAGTAAACTTAGACTGGACGACCTTTTCTAATCTATCCTTTAGTCCTTTTTCAATAAATCGATTAAAAAATTCAATCTCTTCAGGACAGTATTTGAGTGCATGCTCAATCATATACTGAATATAATCAGCTCCTAAATCTGCAACTTCATCTAGATCAGCAAAAGCAACCTCAGGCTCGATCATCCAAAACTCTGCAAGATGTCTAGTGGTATTAGAGTTTTCAGATCTAAACGTGGGCCCAAAGGTATAAACACTACCCATGCTACATGCATAGGCCTCAGCTTCAAGTTGTCCTGTAACACAAAGAAAAGCTTCTTTGCCAAAATAGTCTTTTTCCCAAATGACTTTACCTTGTTTATCTAGTGGTGGTTTTATAGCATCCAAAGTTGAGACTCTAAAAAGCTCACCCGCTCCTTCAGCATCCATAGCAGTTATGATAGGTGTATGAATATAGTAAAACCCTCTCTCAGAGAAAAATTTATGAGTAGCCTGAGCTAATTCATGGCGAACTCTAAATACTGCTCCAAATGTATTAGTTCTGGGCCTTAGGTGAGCTATCTCTCTTAAAAACTCCATAGATGTCCCCTTCTTTTGAAGAGGATAATTTTGAGGAGACTGTCCTAATATCTCAACTGAGCTTGCTTGCACTTCTACTGGCTGCTTTCCTTGAGACTCAACTAATTTTCCCTTGATGGCGAGAGAAGATCCGGTTAAACATTTTATCACCTCGTCATAATTTTCAAGGCTTGCATCTATAACAATCTGTAAGTCCTGCTGAGAAGAGCCGTCGTTTAGAACAACAAAGCTAAAGGCTTTAGATTGACGCAAACTTCTCACCCAACCTTTTACAATAACTTCATTACCTACCGGCTTATCTGCATATAAAGATTTGATTCGACTTCTTTTCATCTTTTCTCCACTAGTGATTCTTAAATTTATTAAGGACTTCTTTTGCTTGGGTCCATTTAAGCCTTGGACCATATTGCTCTACAATTTTTGAGCTCGCTAATGATGCCAGTGCACCAGCTCCTGCATATGACTGTCCATTTGTTATCCCGTAAAGAAAGGCACCGGCATACATATCTCCTGCGCCATTAGAGTCAATCGCTTCGACTACATGAGGTTCAATATCAATAAACATTTCTCCATCCCAAATCATCGCGCCGTTCTTACCTTGGGTAATAACAAATTTTTTGGCAAAGCTTTTAAGTTTTTCTCTTGCTTGATCTAAATCACTAGTCTGAGTAAAGTCCATAGCTTCAGCTTCATTGCAAAAAATAAGATCTAATCCATCACCAATAATTTGAAGCATATTGTCTCGAAAAAACTTCACCATATTTGGGTCACTCATCGTAAGAGAAGTCTTTACACCGTTTGCCTTAGCTAATTCCACAGCCTTGATCGCTGCTTTTTGCCCAGTCTCTGAAGCTACCAGATACCCCTCAATATATAACCATTGAGAGTTTTTGAGCGCCTCTTCGTCAATTTGGCTTTCATCTAAACTGGCGGTAATTCCTAAAAAAGTATTCATGGTTCGCTCAGCATCTTTGGTTACCATGACCAAACACTTTCCTGTCTCACCTACTGGAAGATTCGACTCCGTATTTTTTGTATCGACACCATTTTCTTGCATGTCTGAAAGATAGAATTTTCCAGTCTCATCGTTAGCTATTTTAAAAGAATAAAAAGATTTTCCTCCAAATTGAGAGACAGCAATAACCGTATTAGCGGCACTCCCTCCACATTGTCTTTTAATCTCTCCCTCCTGAGCTTGGGCCAGATGACTCAATATTTCTGATTGTCGGTCCGACTCAACTAAGGTCATAAGACCTTTTTCAATCTGGTTTTCTTTCAAAAAATCATCTGTTACCAAGAATTCCATATCTACTAATGCATTACCAATGCCGTAAACGTCATATTTCATAATTCTTCCTTTTATTGAAACCAACTGTTTATAACAAAAATCTAATCATTATTAAAATAAATATCGTAATCTGTAGACTTACCTTTTACTTGATGATTTGGAGTCCCTAAAAGTGGACTAGCTTTTTGACTGCGCTTAATCACCAATCGGCGACATATACCTCTTAAATTCAGTGCGATTTTGTCTGCATCCTCATCAGTACCCACAACTTCTCTCATAAATACCATTTGTTTTTTGCTCGCCGAGCGTTTATTAGTTTCCTGATACATTGGATCAAAGAAGATCACATCAAACTGCTGATTTAATTCCAATGCATCTTGTGGAAAAAATTTCAATCGGCTGAGTTTGTCACTTTGCTTAAGCGTATTAATTACCAATACTTGCAATAAGGGATGTCTTTCACAGAGTGTCAGATTTCTGAGCCCTAGAGCTAGCATCATCAAGCTATCAGACATTAATCCAGCCGTGGCATCCAAGACCTTGAGATCCCGATCTTGGTCTTTTTTGATTCCTAATGCTCTAGCTAGATTCTCTTGATAAGGAGAGCGCTTGTAGAAAGTTCTCATATGTCTTTCAAGAGTTTTACTCCAATCTATACCAATTTTAGTTAGGTGGCCTAATCTATAGCTTAAGCTTCCTTCTGTGGCCCAAACTTCCAAATCGTTTGAATGCCAAAGCGCCAAAATTTTGGATTCTTCGGGGAATTTCTGCTGAAATTGTTCAAAACTAACAGGAGCTGAATCTAAGAAATACTTCATCTGGGTAACCTAACCTAAATTTACATAATTCAAAAGAAATACAGGTCACAATTATAAGAAAATATGTTAAATATAAATCATAAAAAAGGACCTGATAATGACCCATAAAAGAGAGCAATTCCCCCACTATATAGGCGTTGACAAGCATGACCAACAAAAAATGCTGGAAGCGATCGGGCTACAAAGCTTAGAGGATCTCTACCGGCACATTCCTGCTGATATTAAGCTGGATGAAATAAAGCTCGACCCAGGAATGGAGCGAGAAACACTTAAAAAACATATTAAAGAAATAGCGGCAAAAAACCAAATAAGAACCAGCTTTATTGGTGATGGTCTGGATGATTTTGATATTCCAGAATCCACTTATGCCGTCTCAAAAATTAGGGGCTTGACCACTGCTTATACTCCCTACCAACCAGAGAGAAGCCAAGGGACCTTGCAAAGCTTATGGATTTACCAAAACCTTATCTCTAAATTGACCGGCTTTGAAGCGATAAACGCTTCACTATATGAACGCTCTACTTGTCTTTTTGAGGCACTAAATTGTGCCACGAGAATAGCTCGAAATAAGCATAAAGTTCTTGTTTCAGAAGCCATTTATCCGGGTGATAAGGAAGTTATTGAAACCCTAGCAAAAGATACTCATCTTGAAATTATCTACGTACCTATCGATCAGTCTTCTGGTCAAACGGATCAAACTAAGTTGCAAAGCTTAGCAGCAGAGCACAAGGAAATTGCTGGGTTTGCTTTTCCTCAAATAAACAGCTTAGGAGTGGTGGACGATTTTAACTCCCTAACCGATTTTGCCCACGCAAATAATTGGCTCGCTATTTCTATTGTAGATCTACACGCTCTCTCAGATAACGGTTTTACTGAACCTGCAAAATGGGGTCAAAAAGGAGCAGACCTTTTAGTTGCTGAGGGACAGTCTTTGTGTTTAGCACCCAATTATGGAGGACCAGGACTTGGAATTTTTGGCGTTCGCTATAATGACTCCAACAAAACTTATATCCGCTCTACTGCAGGGAGGTATATTGGCAAAGCAAAAGATATCAATGGAAGAGATTGTAAAGCCATTATTCTTTCTACTCGTGAGCAACATATAAGACGCGAAAAAGCGACCTCCAATATTTGTTCTAACCAATCTTTTGTCGCATCTTTATGTGGAGCCGCCCTCTTAGAAAAGGGCTCTAAAGGACTCTCTGAAGACTTTACTAAAGCTAATCAAGTGGCCCGCCAGTTAGCCAATGAACTCACGACTTTAGAGGGGGTGGACCTAAAATTCATTGGACCTGTTTTTAATAAGCTTTGTTTAAGGCTCAATTGCAATGTGGAAGAACTTATTAAAGAAGCTTCTCAAGCCGACCTTCATCTAGGTATGAATATTTCAGGTAGAGCAGGTATTGATGAACAACTTTTACTCATCACTACTAGTAATCGCCATACAGCTCATGATACCCATAAATTAGTTAAGTTTTTTAAGAAATTTTTTAAACAAGGGTCCATTTCAAATTCTTTAAAATCTATTTCGCCTCAGCAGATGCGAAAAACTCCGACCGAAATTCCACAATACTCTGCCCTGGAAATTAGTGAGTATTACCAAAAACTAGGCCTCCAAAACTTAAGTCCCGACGAAGGATTATACCCCCTTGGAAGTTGTACAATGAAATACAACCCCGAGCTAAATGAATGGGCTGCCTCTCTTTCGGGATTTACTCAGACTCATCCTCAGGCTCCTGAATCCGATTGCCAGGGAAATTTACAGTTGATGTATGAAATCCAAGAAATATTCAAAGCTGTTACGGGTCTTCCTGCAGTGACAACTCAGCCGGTGGCTGGCGCCCAAGGAGAATTGGTTGGGATCAAAATGTTTCAAGCCTACCATAAAGATCAACATCCTGGACAAACGAGAGATGTCATCTTAATCCCAAGGTCAGCACATGGCACCAACCCGGCAACAGCAACGATGGCCGGTTATGAAACTAAAAAGATTGATGGAGTTCAAGTTGGAATTGTAACATTGGGAACAAACGATCAAGGAGAAATTGATTTCCCACAATTCGAAAGTATCCTTAAAAATTATGGCGAAAGAATTGCTGGAATCATGATTACGAACCCAAACACTGCGGGAATATTTGAAACTCAGTTTAAAACAATCGCAGATAAATTACATGAAGTAGGAGCGCTCGTTTATATGGATGGTGCCAATATGAATGCCATCGCTGGATGGGTGGATCTTGCTAAGATGGGTGTCGACGCTGTTCATAACAACCTTCATAAGACCTGGTCTATTCCCCACGGTGGTGGAGGTCCAGGAGATGCTATTGTAGCAGTTAGTGAACGTTTAGCAGATTACCTACCAGGCCTTCAGTATGAAAAAGAGGGTGACACTTACAAAACCTCTAGACCGCTTAAATCAATTGGTTCATTTCATAGGCACCATGGAAATTTCGCACATAAAGTGAGGGCCTATACATATCTTCGCTACCTTGGATCTGATGGTATAAAAAGAATGAGTGCTATTGCTGTTTTAAGCGCCCGCTACCTCTATAAACAATTGCGTGAAGTCTACCCTACACTTCCTATGGGAGCTGAAGATGCGCCAAGAATGCATGAGTTTATTTTAACATTGAGTGAAAATAGTTTCGAGCGGGTGGCACAGGCTGGAACTCCAAAAGCTCAAGCGATTGCCAGAATTGGAAAGTTATTTTTAGACCTTGGTTTTCATGCCCCAACGGTAGCATTTCCTGAACAATACGGCCTTATGCTAGAGCCTACAGAGTCTTTCTCGAAAGAGGAGCTAGATGGATTTGTTGAGGTAGTTAAAACTATCCATCATATAGTTAATGAGTACCCGCAAACTCTTCAAACGGTACCACACTTCACACCTATTGATAGAGTTGAAGAGGTCAGTGCAAACAAAACTCCCATATTCGCGGAAGCTGATTTCAGTTTAGATCCTATCCTAGAAGATAGAATTCCAGCTGCTAAGCTTCGGAATCTAGAGCGAGACCAGATCATAGCAGAGATTTTAAAGGCTCATGAAGCTAAATTAGCAAAATCCTCTAAATAATTAAAATTATAGAAAAAGCCACTCATTTGGGTGGCTTTTTTTTGGGATTCCGACTAAACTAATCAAACACACCTACCGATAAACCCTTTGTATTAGAGGGAGTTCAAAAATGATTGAGAGTAAAACCGTTAAAGGCCATGCCTTTGTCTACTGCGATGACATTTCTTTAGCAAAATCTATTGTTGATCGAATAGAGATGACCTTTTCTCACCAAGTCTATATCAAGCATGACTTTGAGAAACTTCTTCACTCTCTGACCAGTATGCAAAATGAAGACAATGTCGAATTTGTTGTTTTAGACTTGGATAGCATAAGTCGTTCTCAATTCAAAAGGTTGTATCAACTTTTGAACGTCAAACAAATCCCCTGTGTCATTACAAGTAACGACCACTCACAATTGCATGAACTTACACATGAACTAGATGATGCATTCGTCTCGTTCATCCCTAAGACAATCATCAAAACTATGTTTAATGAAACTCTCATGCTCCTTCTTGAAAAATGCACTCCACAAAAAAAACTATCTAAAAGAATTAAGGACTTTTCCCTCACAAGAAAACCTAGATCTTTGTATTTTCTAGCCTTTATTTTATGTTTGGAACCTCTGGTTAAAATTTTCTACTTAAAAGCTACAACTGGTTTTGGATGGGATACTTTATTTAGAACTCTTTTTAGTATCCAAGGTGTCTGGCCAAATTTTGAGTTTTGGTTTTTATTTCCGCTGGCGGGATACGCTTTATGGTCTATTAAAAGCTGGAGTTTTCCGTTTTTTATCTGTCTTCAAATGTATAGTGTTTATAGCTTTGCTACCTACGAGCAATTTACCTGGCCATATGTCGCTGAAACTCCTCACCTTTCCTCGGGGATTTTACTCTTCTTTAATATGCTTATTGTCATGTATTTTATGACTCCAGAGAATCGAAGACCGTTTTGGAATAAGACACAAAGAGTTTGGCGAGACTCATCTCGTTATGCAACAAATATAAGATCAGAAATAAAAGATAGCTCTCAAAGCTACGAGACAACCATAACCAATTTATCAAAAACAGGAGCCTATTTCACAAGTAAGCAGGACTATAAAATTGGTGATAAAATGCTGATTCAATTCCAAGTCAGAGGAAAAGAAATGAGCGTTGAGGCAAAAATACGTAGAATGCAGCCAACTGCGCACGAAGAATACAACGGTTATGGTGTCGAGTTTACATCTGTCCCTAAAGAAGAAAAAGAGTATATTAAGGACTATGTTTCAGGACTTGTGCACAGACTCCAGTAGACTATTTGAGCTCCCAAGGGTGATTGGTAAAAATGTACTCGATTCCCCTATTGAGTTCTCTATCTACTAGGTTCTTGGTTCGAGGATATCCAGTCCCTAATTTTTGAGAAGCTCTTAAGTGCTCAGAAACAACTGAAGGACCAAGTAATAAGTAATGGCCCATTATGCCGGCAAAATCCTGAGCTAAAGCAATCTCACTCATTTCTTTGGTATTTGTCATGGCCACAAGATATTTATATTTATTAGGAAGTGTAGCAAAGACTTCGAATACCTTTGGGTTCAAGCTTAAAAAATGAAAATCCACACCTGGACTTAAATTTTTTAAAATGAATAATAGGATAGAATTCTGCTCTTGTGCGGATGGGTAATATTCCCACTTTAACTCAATAAAAAAATGGATCTTGCCACCGAACTCCTCGACAACCTCTTCTAATGTGGGGATTTCTGGAACTTCCTGGCGAAGATCATTAAAACTTGTTTCTGATATTTTTATGGGCCTTTTCCAAATCCGCTCTAACGATTCATCATGATGAACAACCGGGATCAAATCTTTCGTCCACCTAATATCAAACTCGATACCCCAAATCTCATTTTTGACTGCCAGCCTAAAAGCTTCAAGTGTGTTTTCTAAAACATCCTGCCCATTATGCCATCCTCGGTGGGCAATGATTTTTGCTTCGTCGCGTTGCGAATGTTTAGGAAAGCTTACAAAGCTAAATGCCCAATCACAACAAAACATTAAAAAACTCTGAAATCTAGTCACTCTTTATTGTATCGATCTTTTCAATGAAATGACAAAAAATTGACAAATTTGCTTACCGGTTTGGTATGTTTAAGTATGAGAAAAGACGGGATTCTACTCATTCTTGCCCTAGCACTAGCCTTTCTATCTGGTAAGATTATGTTCTCTATTCAAGATGAAAATCAGATCGGATTTAACGATTTAGAAAGCATTAGACTTCTTCATAACGAACTCAGAGAAAGTGTTCCCCCAAAAAAACGACTAGATCTCAACCTATTCTATAATGACCCCGAAAAATTGAAGCTCCTTGAGACCACCAAAGAATTTTCTAGTAAAACGATTACGTTAAACTCTTCGGAGTGCCTGCGCGCTAAGATTGAACAAATTAGTTCCAGCTTTATAAATAAAGAAAACCTTTGGTTAAGTTTTCTTTGTCATCAAATTACCAGTTTGCCAATTAGCTTTTTCAAATCCCCTCCATATCTTCATTCTAATGGTTTGAGCTATTCATATATGCGCTATCGAATGATGAAAAATCAGCGAGTCGCCGATCGTTTTCTAGAGGAACATGCTCAGTACATGCATATCGCTGAATTAAAAAAACTAAATTATAAAGGGGACGATGAAGCTCTAAGCTTTTTACTAAAACTCGATACTAAAGATATCAATAAGATTGTTGCTGAAAGTAATGTTTTTATGAATGAGGAACTCTACTTCATAAGAACTGGTCATCTTCAATACTATATTGTGGGTAGGAATCAGGCTGAAACATTCTTTAGATTAGCAAGGTACCAGATAACAGAAAGCTACCCTGGCTGTGATTTAAATATTCTCGATGTTTGCTGGAAAAAACAACCGCATAATTTAACGAGTTTTCTCTCTCAGTCCTCATCAGTCCTATTTATTTTTACTTTGGTGTTTTTAGTATTCATCGCAGCCAACCTTTCGGGTAGGATTCGAAAACAAAAACTCGAAGAAGAACGTAAAAAGCATGCCCTTAGAGTTCTCACTCATGAGCTTAGAACACCTATTGCAGCTCTTATGTTACAACTCAATAATCTTGAAGATGATGACATGCCGACAGGGCTAAGAGAAAAACTCGCCCAAATTGAGGGGGAAGTCTATAGGCTAAAATTTCTGGCTGATAGAAGTCGAAGTTATCTTCAAACTGATCAGAAAAAATCTCAAGTTTTTCAAATTGAAAAAATAGATTCTATAAAAGAAATCATCTATGAATCTTTAAATGATTTCCCAACAAAAAACATCGAGCTTGAAGTTCTCTTCGATGAAAAAGCTGAAATTGATCCCTATTGGTTAAAAATATGTCTAAAAAATTTGATCGAAAATGCTATTCGCTATGGTAAAGATCCCATACAAGTAAAGCTTAATGGAGATAAGAACAATATTGCTATAACGGTCCAAGATCAAGGCTCTATTCCATATATAAATCTCAAAGAGGCACTGAAGGCGAAGCACCAAAACTCAGTAGGTCTTGGCCTGGGATTAGGGATCGTAAACAAAACAATAAAACAAATGGGAGGGAAACTCATACTAGAGACCTCTCCTACGAGATTTTCAATGCATATTCCAAGGAGTCAATATGGCAAAAATTCTCTTAGTTGAAGATGACCAAAGCTTAGGTCCAGCTTTATCTGAAAACCTATCTAAAGAAGGCTTTCAGGTCACTTTAAAAACAAGTCTAGCTGAAACTAAAACGACAAATTTTAACGAAATGGATTTAATTTTACTCGACTGGATGTTGCCTGATGGTCAAGGAATCGACCTTTTAAGAGATGTTCCAAAAGGCCTTCCCGTAATTTTACTGACAGCGAGAACAGATCTCGTCGATAAAGTTCTAGGACTTGAATCAGGTGCTATAGACTATGTGACTAAACCTTTTGAGCCTAGGGAGTTGATCGCAAGGATTAGGGCCCATATGCGTTCGAAATTAGACAAACAAGAATTTCAAGAAGATAAAATTGAAAAAGGGAACCTCCTTCTTAATAGAAGTGAGAGAAAAGCTTATTTCAAAGAAGAGGAAGTTATCCTCACTAAAATGGAATTTGATCTTCTTTTCCTTTTGTTAAGCTCACCCAAGCAAATATTTTCTAGAGAAAAATTATTAGATAAGGTATGGGGGTATGAAAACTACCCTACGACTCGTACTGTAGATACCCATGTTCTTCAAATCCGACAAAAAATTGGTAATGATGTCATAGAGACAATACGAGGAATTGGGTATAGATTTGGAGAAGCTTAAATTTTGGGAGGTCCTGTGAACAAAAATAAATCCTATGTTCTCATTTTTGTAGCCTTTATGCTGGCTACTTCATTAGTTGTGTCGCTTATAATGACATTTCATTTCCAACAGGATACTTCAAAGCTAAGATTTGAGCTCACTCAAAAGTATAAAGAAATAAAGGACCAGGAATACACCTATGACAAAAAGCGAGGAAAGGCCCTTTATCAAGATCTATGTATGAAATGCCATGGAGAGCAGGGAAGAGGTAACTCAATTTACCCTCCACTCTATGCTTCAGAAATTGCTTTAGAGAAAAATCCTAAAAAGCTCATCAAAGTAGTGACAAAAGGTCTTCAAGGTAAAATTAAAAGACAGAATAAGCTCTACCAAGGTGCCATGCCTGCTTTCGGGGCTATACCGGCAAAAGACCTAGCTCATATTTTGAACTTTACCCGCAAAACATTTGGAGATCCTAAGCATACCGATATCTCTGCTGTGGATGTAATTAAAATAAAAATTGACACTGTAGAAAGAACTAGCCCTTGGGAAGAAAAGGACTTATAAGCAAAAGCTCTTCTCTTCCTCGTTTTATATCTTTTTGATAAAACTCCTGGCGTATTTTTGCCCGAGACTTCTCCTCTTTCAAGGATTCTAATATATTTTTGCGTCTTTTTTGACTCTCAATCTTAAATTCTTCATAGTTAAATTTTAGCTGCTTAAGCTCAGAATTTTTTGACCTAAAATGCCCCATATCTGCAAGTTCGAATATGACTTCATAACCTAGAAGTACGGCCTGAGAAGTAGACTTTTTATTCAAAATCTTTCGAACAAGCATAAGTGATTTCTCTTTAATTTTATTTTTTTGGTCTTGGTCGAGATCAACCACCTCATAAGATCTTATAAAGAGTTTTAATAATCTCTCAATACTTCCTAAGAAAAGACAGTAGTTATTTAACCTCAAGTAGTCAGATGCGATTTTTGAACCAAGAATTGAGTCTAATGAGTCTGGATCTTTGTAGGCAATAAGACCGTCAATCGTCTTTTGAATCTCTATCAAGTTTTTTGGAGTGGCTCGTGTCAGCATTGAAAGCTCTAAACCATTTTTACGTAACTCTTGGCATTCAGCTTTGACTTGAAAAGGCGTCACGAGAAATAGTATAAAAACAAGATATTTCATACTCATGAAATTTTCTTTTTTATCTTGCTTGATAGATAACGTCTTTAACTTCTCGACAACTTAAGTTTCTGATACGGACTCTCTCACCAGCAACCAAACCTTCAATATCCAGTCTTCTGAAACTATTAGGTCTATACCCTCGAAGTACTGAACCTCTTAGTCTTCTCGCAGATTGTTGTCGCTCGATCACTAATTCCAAATTTCTCTGCGGGAAATTCATTGTTATCTCCGAATAGTCTTCTTCGATTTCCGTATCTCGTGGCATATCGACTGTAATGACATCCGAAAGACCACTAGCTGTTGTAATAGAAAAATAAGTCTCCGGCTTATTGGTATACTGCTCGATTAAAACCCTATCACCTCTTCTTTCACATATTACCTGACCAGAGATATCCCCCGGAGTAAGATATTCATCGCCAAGCTCTTTAAACTCAGAGCCAATTAATGAGATTTTTTCACAAAAAGAAAGTTTCACCCTTTCATCAAATATGGCCGTTTGATCGAAAGCGACTTTTAGCCTTGATAAGCCTAATTCCTGCTCTTCCAGATATAATTCATAACCTTTTTCTTTTTCTTCAAGTTGAAAATAGAATAAATAAAGAAAAGCGGCCATGCTTCTGATTTTAGAAAACTCTTCCTCAGTGGCAGTCAAATTAGCGTTAAGTAAAACTCTGTTTAATTCATCGGCAGTATCAGGTGTCAATAATGTCCAAAAATCTTGTGGATTAAAGGACAAATTAGCATAAACACTATTTAAAATCTCTTGAATAATTTTATCAGAAAGTTCTCTTGGAAAAACGATATCAAAACCATCTCTTTTAAAAATACCTACAAATCCATTTGCCACTCTACTTAAAAAGTCAGGTCTCGTTTCGTTTACTTCACAAGTCTCAATTTCAGCTTCACTTAAGGACTCTTCGATTTGCTCTTTTACGATTCTTTCTTGCTCTTGCCTTATCTGTTCAGGATCAATATTAAAAGCCTCATTTTTGCTACTCTTATTCTTGGAACAAGAAAAGGACATCATCAAGGTTAAAAAAAGCGCAAAATATTTCATGAATTTCTCCATTAATTGGTTTGCTGCTATTCTATCTTGCTCGTTTGAAAGATTCTAAAGTGTTTGTAAGAAGGAAATGGGGGTGTCTAAAGTTTAGACACTCCCATATTATAGAAGATACTTAGTATTTAGGAGTTTTAATAAGCTTACTCGGGTCATAACCTTGCGATATCGCTTGCATTCTGAGAAGTGTCGCGTCTTCCTCAGAAAGATAGGGCTTTCTCGCCAGAAACCATAAGTAGTTCCTGTCCTTTGATCCCACCATGACGAATTCATACTCTGAATCTAGGTAGAGAACATTGTAATCACCCGCAAATAATCCAAACCTCTGGAAAAAAGGAACAAAACTTACCTTCAAACTAGCATTAGACTCTTGATCCACTACAAAAGCCGTTCCATTTGCTTTTTTTACAGAACCATTTTCGCTCACACAAGTATTTACAACCTTTAGCGAACCATTTGTTTTTAAATTATACTCTGCAGTGACACTCCCACAACCTCGCTCAAAACTATTCGGGTAGCGATAGATTTCGTACCAAAGACCCTGGTACCTATCTAGGTCCACATAATCAACTGGTCTAATTTCATTAGCTGCTTGCACCTCCGGGAAAAATAAAACTTCATCCAGGGCATGAGCAACTCCGTTACTTGCATATATATCAAACTCTAGAATACTTGCAGATTCCAAAGTATATTCCGAGTCTTTTTGAAATTTTGTTATATATTTACCTGAAAGTGTTTTAACTCCATTTAATACTTTTAATATCTTTTTAGTTAAAACAGGATTCGCCATATGAAATAGTAGCGTTTGTCTGAGTAGCTCTTTATCAGAACCTAAAATCTCTACCCTACTTTGGTCTAAATCCGCAAAAGCTTCATCGGTTGGAGCAAAAATCGTTAGTCTAGGGGTGTGCTGAATAATGTCATTAAGCTCTGCTGCCTCAATCAACTGAAGAAATATTTTAAAATTTCCTCTACTCTCCAAAACCTGTGATAAGTTTGCTGAAAAAGCCTGTGAACAAATAAAAAGACAAAGTATTAATAGCCTCATAAATTCTCCTTGGTTCTATCTTTACACCACCAAAAAGAGAACTTGTCACAACGCGTATTTAGACAAAATTTACTCAGTCAAACGCTCTTTGAAACTCTTTAAAATTGAAGCTTTAAGGGGAATAATTTCTCCAATCTTCTGGGAGTACCTTCCCCCTATACCGCCCCATTGACCTGGACCCACAATTTTGGAATCCTCTTTATTTTTAACACTTGCAAGATTTACATTGCCATCAAAACAAACCATTTGTGTTTCATTAAAAACTCTTTCTCTCTCAACAAAAAAATCTGTTCCTCTTACTCCTAGAATCGCATTAGGAGTCCTGACTCCTAAGAATTTTTTATCTTTTTTAGGGCTGATCCAACGAAGACTTCCCACCTCTAAACTCACAGGAGTTCTATTTTTATTAAAACTAATTTTTAGTCCTGATTTAGGTCCTACGATAATTGTTGTCCCATCACTGGCCTTCAATTTTAAATAAGAATTATCTTTAACAATAACAATATCTCCATCCATGACTTTGGTTTTCTTACTAATAGCTTTATTATTAACTTCAACATTTCCCTTAAATTTCTCTACATTGGCAAAGTACTCTGCCGCTTGAATATTGAAAGAACTAATCATTGTTAGTAACACGAATAGATTTAGATAAAATGAACGCAAAATGATGTCTCCTATCAAAAGATTTACCTTATCTAAATAGTGTTTCATAAAGCGTAATTCAAGGCCACATTCTTAATATGTATTTGCCGTTTTATTTAAGTTTTTTTAAGGTACTAATGTGAGGTTTATAAATATTTTTTTAACCCTATTTATTTTTCTAAGCTACTGGATTCATGAGGCTCATGCCCTTCCTAGAGGAGAGCCGGTACCACAAGAACTAGAGAGTTCAATTATAAAAATAAGGCTTAAATGGAAAGAAAAGCCTGATATGCCATGCAGCGCGACCGTGATAGGTAATAAATCTGTTTTAACGGCTGCTCACTGCGTTGAAAAAATTGATCTGAGGTCCCAAATAAATCTCTTGCACAATGATTACCAATTCTCTGTGGACTCGATCTTTGTCCCTCTTAAATACTATCCAGCAATTCAGGAATACTATCTTGCTCAAGACTTTAACGAAAAACTTAGAGCTCACAGAAAGACGGCTCTTTATGATATTGCCATTATTAATTTAAGTGAATCCTTACCGTTAAATTATAAGCCGATTGAGCTATCATTTGAGCCTCCTCATGCTGGTAAACAAATTAAAATTGTAGCAGCAGGCCTAACCAGGGTCATATTCAAATATTTCATCACCCCCGTAGAGACTGCTAGGTTTAGATTGGGTGAACTTGAAATTCTTCCCAACAAGATTTTCATGGTGAGAGGAGAGGATTTTTCAGATCCGGTAACCGCACCAGGAGATTCTGGGGGCGCCCTTCTTGAGAGTGAAAAATTAATCGGTGTGATTAGAGGGAGTTCCGCAACCCAAACAGAGGCTGCCAGTATTTTTACTCCGCTTTGGCTACATAAAGAATTCATTCAAAAATATAAATATTAAAGAAGAAAATCAAAAAGACACAAATAGTTTATTGTCCAGACGCTGAAGAGTTCGTAACTGGAGCTTCCGCTGAGCCTCCACCTGTTTCAACACCTGTTCTACCACTTTCTCGATCTCCAATATACTCTGAAACTGAAGGCCTTGAATCATTAAATTTGCTTCCGCAATTTGAGTCATACCTTTCAAAAGTTCCTTCAAGCATGCTTGTAGTCGCTACGCCATTTGCCAGCCTGAATTTTAAGTTAAATTGGTTTTCTCCTGTACCTAATCCACTTAACCTTTGCTCAATTGAAATACTAGCTAAACTTGACTCATTTTCATTTTCAGGTCTTCTTTCTAAGATTTCTCTTTGAAAATTTGATAAAGAAGAAGACCTATCTAAAAGAGAATTTAAATTTTCTCCATCAAGACTAGAACTTACACGCACATCTAGTGCTGTTGCCCGTACACTTCCTCCTGGGTTATATAATGTGGTATTCCATGGCTCGATAGTAAGCTCTGGCTGTTTTCCATCAATAGTTATATATTTCATTACGCCAGGGTAAGACAGAATTTCATTTACGACATTGCCTTGGTCATCGGTGACTAAATTTCCACCAGAATCTCTAACTGGACTCTCTACTTCAAATGGAGGTTCGATTTCTACCCTTGAATACCTCCTTCCATCAATTTCATTATTAGATTCTCGCATTTTCTCATCAAGATAATTATGAGCGTTTGTATCTGTAATAGAAATTCTTCCTGAGTCACCAGCTCGCTCAATTCTTTCAGATTCTGGCATAATCTGAAGTAAGGCATTTCTAGCACTATTTATTGATTCTCCACCAAAACTTTCTCTTATCATCTGCTCCTCTACTGTGGCAGCAATTGGACAAAAAGTATTTTGCATACTTGCATCCGTTAGTTCGGCCCAAGCTGAAGTTGAAAATAGGGATAAAAGACATAATAGTTTTGAGATAAATTTTTTCATAGACCCATTATCGGTTGAATCTTTGCTTTACCTGAGCGAAAAAGTTGGCTACCTTGTATTTTCAAAGGCTTAGTTTTGTTTAGGCCGGCCTAACAGACCGACCCAACATCAAAAAAGCTGGCTACTGAACAATTTCGATATTCTTAGACTCTTGATTCAAGCTTCGAACATGAATCAATGTTTTTAAACTATTAACCAAATTTGGAAGCTTCTCCCTAATGGTTATAGGTGTAAGCTTCATCGGACAAAAGTCTCTTATTTTTCTCATCTTCGGTAAGACTGTTATGAGATTCTTTTTATCTGAAAAGAACTCCACTTTATCAAACTCATAACAATCACTAGGCTTATAAGCCTCGATTAAAATTGAGTTATTGGATCTTTCATACTTAACATTAAAAACAATGGGGTAAATGGCTTCATCTATCCTCCCATTGGTTCTTTGTACTATTTCAATCGATTCTTCTAGAGGGGTCTGTGTCTGATTGTTAACATAGATCTTGTATTTTTTTGGATCAAGCATACCAATATCCACGACCTCAAGAAATGGCACTACGACCTCAGGGCAATACTCATCTTTAATACGACTAGCATTAATAGTGATAAAGATGTTTTTGCCACTACGGGTGATTTTATGTCTAGGATTTTGATAACATAAATTGGGAAGAAACCCTGAAACAATAACCTCTGCATTATCATTTGAGTCGAATCCTTTTGGGGTATAAACCCTCTCGGTAGGAACAACATGATACTCAACATTCGCTTGAGCGAAACCAAAAATAGATACTAATAATAAAATCATTAATTTCATAAACTCTCCTTTTACCTAAGCCTAAAAAGATGAGCTCATTAAGTCTGATTAAATACTTATAGCGAATGTTTAAATATCTTCACATACTTAGAGATTTGAAATACCAAGCTAAGATATTGGATTTACAAACATTATTATTGAAAGTAAATTAGCCAAATAACTAGGATTCCTATGAATAATGATTTAAAAAGATGCACATTTGCGATTATTTCTCACCCAGATGCGGGTAAAACCACAGTTACAGAAAAGCTCCTATGGTTCGGAGGCCTTGTGCGCCAAGCTGGGATGGTGAAGTCTAAATCAGGTGATTTTGCCAAATCTGATTGGATGGAAATGGAACAAGAAAGAGGGATCTCAATTACTTCCTCCGTTATGAGCTATGAATATAATAATCGCTACGTACACCTCCTTGATACTCCTGGACACAAAGACTTCTCAGAAGATACATATCGCACACTCACTGCAGTTGAGTCTGTTCTCATGATGATTGATTCCGCCAAAGGAGTCGAAGAACAAACCCAAAAGCTTATGGAAGTCTGTAGGCTAAGAGATACTCCTATTGTCACATTTATGAATAAATATGATCGCGAGTCTCTAGATGCGTTTGAGCTGCTTGATAACGTAGAAAAAGAACTTAGTATTCAATGCATCCCCATGACCTGGCCTATAGGAATGGGTGTTGATTTCAAAGGTGTCTATGATCTAGCGACAAAGATGGTTCGCGTCTTTGACGATAAAAAAGACCCACTCTCAGTTCGTGAAATCGATGCTAGTGATATCAATAATCCAGAGCTTGTTAAATATATCGGAGAACCACTTCAAGAAAAGCTCGCTGAAGACCTTGAGATGATTAACGAGCTTATCCCAGACTTTTCTATGGAAGAATATCTCGCAGGAATAATGACTCCAGTATTTTTTGGCTCGGCCCTTTATAATTTTGGAGTCAAAGAAGTTCTTGATATGATTACCACTAATGCTCCAGGGCCTAGACCCAGAAAAGCCAAACTTCCTCCTTTTGACGCAACATCTGAACAGATTGTTATATCCCCAACAGAGCAAAAAACATTTTCAGGTTTTGTTTTTAAAATCCAGGCCAATATGGACAAAAAGCATAGGGACCGCATGGCGTTTTTAAGAGTCTGTAGTGGGAAATTTACTCGTAATCAAAAACTATTTCATGTGAGGTCAGAAAAAGAAATCAAAATTACCTCCCCCGTAATATTCCAAGCGAGAGATAGAGAACTCGCTGAGGAGGCTTACCCGGGAGATATAATTGGCCTACATGATTCAGGTAAGCTTCAAATTGGTGATACTTTTACAGAAGGACAAAAGATACAATACACGGGTATCCCTTCTTTTGCTCCTGAACTTTTTAAAAAGGTCGCCCTGAAAGACCCCTTAAAGGCAAAGCATTTAGACAAAGGACTTCGTCAATTAAGTGAAGAAGGTGCCACACAATTATTTTTAAGAACCGCAACCGGTGAAAAGATGCTTGGTGCGGTAGGGGCCCTTCAATTTGAAGTGGTAAAATTTCGTCTAGAAGATGAGTACAATGTTAATGCTGACTATGAGGGAACTCCGTTTTCTGGAGTCCGTTGGTTAAAATTTAAAGATAAAAAACAAGAAGATAAATTTAGAGCTGACTATAGTTCGAATATTCTTTTGGATGGGAAGGAAAGAATTTGCTACGGAGTAAAGAGCCCTTGGGATCTTAAACTATGCCAAGAGAAAAACCCTGAAGTTAAATTTTATAATAATTCTGATTACGTAGAAGCCCATCACTAATAATTAAAAAAAAGGCTCCACATTCGCGGAGCCCTTTTTATATGAGATTAATTCAATTTAAGCTTATTGAAGCTCAATTCCTAGAGCAGGAAGAAGTCTTTGCTCAACGTTCGCTGCTGTTGTCCCTAAAGACTCAGCTGCTGTATCCATTGCTTCAGCTCTTGCTTCTTCATCTACTGCTGCAAGCATAAGATCTGTTGCAGAAAGATTCGTTAGCTTTTGGATATCACCTTCAATAGCCGCCATATCTTCAGCAGAAAGATCTCTATCAGCTGCCATACCAGTCAGTTTGTCAGAAAGAGTAACTAGACCCATAGCTGCAGAAATAGAAACTTGGAATTCATAAGAGATAGCTGATGCTTTTTTGAAGAATTTAATTTCTTCACTTTCAGCTGCCATAAGAGAAACGTCAGTTGTCTCTTCACCATCTTCATACTCGTATCCAGTGTTAACACCATAATAAATCCCTGTAATAGGATCATAGTCAACAACTTCATAATCATCACCGTAATAGTCACCATATAGATCACCGTTAGCGATATCGTCAGACTCAATAGCTCTAAACTCAGAAGCTAATGCGTCTGTGTTTGACATATAATCATAATAAACAATTGATCTGATGTACTGAAGAGAAACAGCTTTGTTTTCTCCAAATGCATCATCCCAAATAACAAACCAATCTTCCTCTCCAACGTAAGAAGATCTAATTGTTTCATCAGTGTAAAGTTCAACAAATGAATTTGCTCCATCAACATAGTTTAATGAGTCAACAAAAGCGTCTACAGTCGCTAAAGGAGATTGATAAGCTCCATAGGTGGATCCACCACCACCGCCACCGATGGTTCCTCCACCACCGCCGCCGCCAGAACAACTGGCTAGAGTTAACATTCCTGAAAGAAGAAGACTGCTTGTTAGATTTTTCATGCTAGGTTTTTTCATACTTTTTTCTCCAGTGATAATCCTCTTTGATATTTAGTTATTCCGAATATTCATTATTCAAAACGTAAGTGTTATCTAAGTTCAAATCGTATTCGTCAATGCCCTTTTGTAAGATTGATATAGTGGTGTCAAAACGTCTCTAATTTTGGTGCCACTTTGATATCAATCCAACTTAATAAACTTTAAGACGGATCTTCCTTGTTCCACACAGTTTAAGACTAAACTGTCTACAAACTCACTTCCTAAGTTCGCTGGTAAAACGTATGCGCAATTATCTGGTATTTCTATTGTAAATTTCAAAGGTCTGATAATCCCCTCAGTGGACGGAACTAAGGCATGCACTTGATTCCCATATAGCAATGTAGAGTTTACAAAAATTCCTGGTTTAATATCACCATTATCATTAACAACAACCGCTTCCATTGTTTCACTAAACTGTACACCAGGAAAAGAACTCTCTCTGTTTACCGGATAACGATAATGTTGATTATCATTACCAAAATAGTGAATCCAATAGCGTGACTCAAAGAATGAATGATAAATTCCTCCCATCTTATAGCCTCCAATAAAGCCAAAGATTGGGTCTGAGTAGCCATCTGATTCGATTCTTTGTACATAAGTGTTCCCCGTTTCTTTATCAGTAAAAGCAAGTCTTCCACTGAGTCTATTGTTTAACTTAAAAGATACTAGTGAGTTCTCATCTGCCGTTTGTGGAATCACCTGGGGAAATGTTGCATTTCCACTAAGAATGAGTCCTGACTCAGAGTTATTAAGTGCTGCTATCGGATGTAATCGATAACTACCATCTCCTAGTAGTTGATAGCTGAAGTAACGTCGCTGATAAAATTCACCCACTGAAAGCAAGTACTCCATTGAGCCCATATTTTGTTGTGGCAATTTAAGAGGATTTTCTATTCTAATATTTTCCCAAGGCTGAATAGGGTCACCAAGATCATAAAGCTTTTCTCTAAGAGACTCTTCTCTTTGATAACTCATAAGAGTTCTCGGTGTTATTTCATAGATTTCTCCATCAAGGCTGGGAACTAAAGCATATCTCCTTACCGATAATTCAGGTGCCACAAAATTTACAAATTCATTAGTATTATCTTCTTGAGGAAGGACTCCTTCCTGTCTTATAATTGGCACTAATATTTTTTCACCTGAAAGATTGTAACTAAGCCATTCAAAATTAATCATTCGTTTTTGAAAATTCAGGAGATTTCCTTCAGGGTTTAGAGGTGAACGTAGGTTCATGATTCGTCCAGAGTCTACAAACTTCATCCGATGGTGATTGAATAAAGGCGCTAGGTTCGAATCTCTATAATCCAAATAAAAAATATTATTATCACCAAGCTCTTGAACAAGAAGAAGATAGTCATCTCTACCGTCATCATTGTAGTCGCCTTTAATAACGTTAACGAGGTTTTCCTCCGCCCCAAGCGTGATAGTTTTTGTGATGGCCTCAGCCTCTGTTACCTGAATGATTCCAAAAGTAGGTAGTCTTCCACGTATCCTAAAGAAGTATTCCGGTAATAGTTTATTATTTGTTGCTGAGAATACGTAACGTAAAAGCGAGAAACGTCTTCCTCCACGAGCCTGGAAGATATCTGAAGTTCTTACTCTATCCAGTTGAAACGTTTTCGCAGTAAAAGCATTTTCATCTAGAGAGAAACTTAAGTTGGCTTTGTAATGAAACTCTCTATTACCTTGTCCGATAGTAAAGTGAAAAGGCACTATACTGTTAGCTTGTATAGAATTAAACTTTCCAGAGATAGTAAATTCTACAGTTTGCCCAGATTGAGTATTTTGGCTTATTCCACTAGATTGGGACAGAGTAATTCGACTATCAGTAGATGCTCTTACCGAGACTGGCAGTCCTTGCCCAGAGAGAATATCGACTTTTAATTTATAGCTAAAACTTAGATCGTCAGAGTTTATGACAATTTGACTATTTTCCTTAAAGTTTGGTGTTAAACAAGGTGGCACTGAGCTAAGAAGAGCAGCTTTCGCATCGACTAGGCCTGCAAGAGTAAATTTTTCGTTTCTTTGATCAACTCTTCTTGTCGTACAAAGAAGCCTAGCCTTGAGGTCTAATAAGTTCTCTTGTGGATGATATAATTTTATCAAGGCTGCCACTGCGGTAACTAAAGGAGCTGCTTGAGAAGTTCCTTTCAGTTTTTCATATCCCATAATTCTAAGGTTTCTTGATTCTTGACTCGCCGGATAGGTACTTATAATACTCTCTCCAGGCGCAACAAGGTCAACCGCTTGCCCAAAGTTAGAAAACTCAGAATAATCTCCTCTATTATCAACTGATCCAACACATATCACTCCTTCAAGACTACAAGGAAAAACAGGTATATCTTTTCTATTATTACCAGCGGCAACAATAACAGGGACCTGCGCATTATTAGCTTTTTCAATGGCGGATCTAAATCTCTCAGTGAGAACCAACTGAGGAAATCCAACTGACATATTGATAACATCAGCACCTTTATCTACCGCATACTCCACGGCTTCAGCAAAATAATCACTAACAAGCCTTCTATTGTAGGTAAAACTATCTGTCTGCTCACTAAGAACTTTTAAAGGCATTACCTTTACCTGACTAGGAGTTACTCCTTTGATTCCAATCGCATTATCATTGGCAACAATGAGTCCCGTAACGTGAGTTCCATGGCCTCCATCATCTAAGACTGAAGCATTAGGATTTAGAAAATTCTTACCATAACAAGGATTATGCTCAGTGACTTCGCAGTCAGGATCTTTCCAAAGCCTTCCCTGAAGATCTTCGTGTTCATAATCCACTCCTCTATCAATAACTGCAACGATTACTTCATTTGAGGGAGTAAGTGCGGAAACTTCTTGCGTTGTTGGAAGATTTAAGTCTAACCCAATAACTCCGGGTTGTTCTGGAAAACTTAGATCTGCTTCTCTAATAAAAATGCTTTGACCTTGATTATCTAGGTGCCATTGCCTCCCCTCTAAAGGATTAGCAAAGGCTGAAAATGAAACCAATAAACTCAAACTTAATAAAGAAAACTTCATTATGGTCTCTCCCTTAGCCATTGGCCTGTGAATTCACCATTTTGAATTCCTACTCTTTGTTGAACTTTTCGAATCATCCCATAAGGATAGACGGGATGCCTTCTCCCAAAGCCACTCGACCTCATCGGATCATTAAGAATCTCAGAGTTTGCCCTAAAACCGTTTACTGCTCCTTCAAGATAGTAGTTGTCCTCACCTACAATTTCGACAAAATAGCTGAATGGCATGTCTTCAAACATATTTTTTGCCATCTTTAAATAGCATTCTGTTTGATCTTTAATATCTTCTTTTCTTGGACAACTATTTGCCTTGCTTATGGCCGTTCTTAAACTTCCGCAAGTTGAAACATCCACACTTCGCCCGTCTCTATCTGTCCATCGATAATACTCAACTCTTTCTCGATGGCATCTTCGATCAGCATCAACATTTGTTGCAATAGCGATCATAGTGTTCTGACTGATACTTTTTAGCCTCTTCACACCTCTTTCATAGATATTAACTTTGGCGTGTATATCATATAGAAACAATCTGGAGATATCTTCTACCTCTTGAGGACTAAAAAGTGGCTTTTCAAAATCTTCATTTAGACTTAGAACTTTATCTCTGAGATCGCCCTGATCTCGGCTCCATCCTTCGTAACGTTTTGCAAACGCCATATACTCTTTTTCTAATTCGCCATCAATAAGTTGTCCTTCGTAATCAGCCTCAAGAACACTTGCATGACCTTGGAAAGTCTCGTTAGGCCTTGCCCAGACATCATTTCTCCAGAGGATATTTTCAGCACCGTCGATTTGATTAAGACCATATTTAACTAAGTCTTTTGTAAAGGACTCCCAATTGACTCCTGATCTTCCATAGTCATGATGGGTGATATATTCCCCTTGAAGACCCGCAGTTGACTCAACATCATAATGGGTAAATCCTTTATTGCTTTGTCTTCTCCAAAAAAGAAAGGCAAACCGTGAGTAGCGATCTCGAAAACTAGCATCTACCTTGGCCGAAGGAGGCGTAATACCTTCCTCGGATAGCTCTTCTAAGACTTCTGAAGAGTTCGTTGTCAAAAGACTATGTAAACCTTCAATCCCTTCCATGAAGTTAGGATTATCTTCGGAGTCTGCATCGATATTAACAGTATGAGACTTTACACTGTACTCACCGCTAAGAACCCTATATTCAAACCGAATAATCGGTATTCTATTTTCTAGACTAATGGTAAAATCACCACCAACTCCATATCCATTATCATCATAAATCTGAATCGTAGACTCATCTTTTCTAAGTATTTGAAGTCTTTTCACTCCAATATATTCTGCCCCAGCACTAATACCTACGACAAAACCTGAGGTCGTGATGGGAATTTTCGCGCCAGCACTAAAACTTGGAAGAATTTTCTCTTGAATGATTAAACTCTCACCCACCCCTAGAGAATTATTAATATTATCAACCACTGAAGCTAGAAATTCGTCGTACTCTGGAGATGCTTCTCTACTAGGAAGATTCGCATTTGCCTCAGCTGCTTCGTGTAAATGACGTCTTAAATCATTTTTTAAAAGGCTTACTGCTAAGTTTCTATAGTCTTCTTTAAAAACATCGCGAAGACTGGTAAGTGGCTTTAAGTGAGTAAATGTTTTTAGATAAGTCGCAGATGCACTCAAGGTAACCGCATCTAGAACATCAACATTTTCAATCCCCATGATTGCTCCAAGGGAGAAAGCATAACCAAAGGTATCAGCTAGCTGTACCAAGTTTTCAGTTCCAAGATAATTTCCAACTACCACATCCCTAGACAGGACTAAATTTCCACTAGCTAGTGGGGAGACCCAAGTACTAACGGGAAACTGTAAAAATTCACCCGTATTAACAAAATGCTCTAAACCACGATTGAACTCTTCTTCGGCCAGTCTGAGTCTAGCATCGTTTGGATTGAAGAGACTCAACTCCTGGTTGGCTCTCGCAACAAGTGAATCAATCCCAATACTTTGGAGAAGGGAATAAACATAATAATTGAAATCTTTAAAAGGACTGGTGGCATCACCAGCTGCAAACTCACTTGCAAAGCCATAATCGCGCCATTGCCTTTTAATAATTTTCCCACCGACTAAGTGAGGGATCTCTGATATATCTGAATCATATCTCATAGGCCTGTGAGAGATTTCGAATAAGCTCATTAAGGCGTTAGTTCTTGCAATTAACTTTTCAATGACTAATGTTGCAACCGGATCGGGAAAATGAGACATTCTTACGACTTCTTCAATATCATCACGTCCAAGCTGACTCATTCTTTTTGCAATCCACCTTGCATCTTCATATGTAGTCGTTGCAAAATTATTATTAGAAAAAAAGTGAGGAAGAATAATTCGATCTGAGTTTTCCTCTCTTCCCACATTCCAAGAAAATTTATTCACACTTTCTTTTAGATCCAATAGAGCGTAAGGAACGATGAGGGATCTAAGTTTTCTACTATTTAATGCTCCGCCAGGAACTCCAAACGCCGGGTTGTAGAGATTTGTATCTGTTACTTCAACTGCTGCTACATCTCGAAGAGCGAGAGAAAGGCCTGCGTTTTCTTCTTCGATAATCCATCTTTTAGTTGTACCTTCAGCTTCTCTTCGAAGCTTTGTAATGAATAGCTCTTTTTCCTCTTCACTAGTAAAGGTAATCCTTACATTTTGAAGGTGTTTAATCGCAGGTACTACGTATCCCAATTTTCTAAGATAATTTTTTCTTAAAAGAGTTGTATGTAATTTTTTATCAGCATAAAGAGTGACAACTTCTCTTGATTGAGTAAGGACGTTAAAACGAAATTCACCAGGCGCTGACCTAAGGCTTGCTTGAAAGCGAACAACGGCTCCGGTATCAATGGGCATTTCATCTTTTTGTTCGCTTAGTCTTTCTCCTAATTTATCTTCCCAAATACCTCTTCTCAGTACTGTTGGCCTAAGTTCGGATAAATCGACTCCTTGTAGTGATAGTCTTCTTGCCTGCTCAGGTGAGAGCACGCTGCCTTGATGAACTAAATCGTCCGCTGGCAAAGCAAATCCAGCTCTAGAGATTCTCGCAAAATTGGCATGTGAGTAAGGCATCAAGCATAGAAAGCACCCAAAAGTACTTAATAACCTGACTAAATGTCGGCGTTTGATTTCAAGCATGTATCCCAAGCTCCTAGGTTCTGCGTATCTCTATGACAGAATAATGCTTGGCGCAATAAATACCCAACGTATTGAAAAATCTACATGCTGTCAGCTTTTTCTAAAGCTTATAATTTCAAGTGTTTAAGTGCTCAGAACCGACGAAACCTATTGTACTTGAGAGTGCTCGATTTTAATTAACTTCCCAGGTATTTCCAGACATCAAGAGCTCACTCATTTTCCCAGGACCCTTTTGGTCTTTTTGGGCCTTAATCTGTGAGAATAATTCTTCTTCATATATTGAAGCTTCAACTTGTTGGATAACCCCTAGAGGAATCGGTCCATTAGAGCCATCAAGATTGCATAGTAGGCTGGCAAGATTCTTATTGCTTGGATCATGAACAATCAAATCCTTATGATCAGGAGCTACCGTCTCAAAATCAAAACCATTTAAAGTAAGTCCTTTATCTTTGTCAGCTCCAAAAATCAAAGGCTCACCTTCCGTTACTCTCACTGTATTTTCATCACGGATCTTGCGGTCAGTAAAATCGTTATGAACCCCGTCATTAAAAATAATACAGTTTTGAAAGACTTCAATTAAACTCGTTCCTTTATGGGCTGCAGCTTTCATAAATACTTCCATCATATGTTTTGGATCTGTATCTATCGTTCTAGCGAAAAAACTGGCCCCAGATCCTAGCGCAAACTTTGCTGGAGAAAAAGGACGATCAAAAGATCCAAAAGGAGATGACTTCGTCGTTGTACCCGGCTGAGAGGTTGGACTATATTGCCCTTTTGTTAACCCATAGATCTCGTTATTAAAAAGAATAATATTAACATCTAAATTTCTTCTTAGAATATGCGCGAGATGATTCCCTCCAATAGATAATCCATCTCCGTCACCGGTAATAATCCAAACCGAAAGATCAGGGTTTTGCAGTTTCACTCCGGAAGCAACAGCAGGTGCTCTTCCGTGTATTGAGTGCATTCCATAGGTACTTACATAATACGGAAACCTGGATGAACACCCAATACCTGACACCACACAGACTTCATGTGGAGGGACACCTATTTTGGCCATAGCAGACTGGGTTGCCGCTAGAATGGCATAATCACCGCAACCAGGACACCATTTAATCTCCTGATCACTCATAAATGATTTTTTCGTCAATTTAGGATTTTCAGTCATATCCTAGTCTCCAAAAGTTGATAGATTTCTCTTTCTTTGAAAGGCTTTCCTTGAACTTTATTGTATTGCCCAACATTCAACGAGAATTTAGAGTTCAAATAGCCAGCTAATTGTCCCCGGTTAAGTTCACACACTGTAATTGACTCAAAAGAGCGAAGTAGCTCACCTAGGTTTTTAGGGAGTGGGTTTAAATATCTTAAGTGAATATGTGCAGTAGGTATTCCATCCGCATTTAAACTCTCAACAGCTTTTCTTAAGGAGCCATAGGTACCACCCCAAGAGACTAAACAATGTTTGGCCTGGGGATCACCTTCAACCGTCTGATCTGGAATATTATTTGAGACTCTCGTGACTTTCTCTTCTCTTACAGAAACCATCGCTTCATGATTTGAAGGATCATAGGAGACATTTCCTGTGTTTTCTTCTTTTTCTAACCCACCTACCCGATGCATGAGCTTTTCAGTGCCAGGAATCGCCCAATCTCGAACAAGTGTTTGCGGATCCCTTGCATAAGGAAGGAAATCGTCTTTAGGCTTTGCGATATTAACTTTTATTTTTGGAAAATCTTTCTCCAAATCTGGAAGCTTCCAAGGAGTCGATCCATTAGCTATATATCCGTCACTTAAAAGCATAACGGGTGTCATATGTTCAATCGCTAGTCTAGAAGCCTCAAACGCCGTTTCAAAACAATCACTTGGTGATTTAGCCGCTATCACAATAATGGGCGACTCCCCATTTCGACCATATAAGGCCATATTTAAATCAGACTGCTCTGTTTTAGTTGGAAGACCAGTAGAGGGACCTCCTCTTTGAACATCTACAACCACCAAGGGAAGCTCCAACATCATAGCAAGATTTAGAGCCTCACTTTTAAGAGCTATTCCGGGCCCTGAGGAAGTCGTAAGTGCTAAAGCTCCCGCATAAGCTGCACCTACTGCAGAACTCATCGCCGCTATCTCATCCTCTGCTTGGAAGGTTTTTACTCCAAAATTTTTGTGACGAGCCAGCTCGTGTAAAATATCTGAAGCAGGAGTAATTGGATATGAGCCCAAGAAAAGATCTCTTCCTGAGTTTTCAGCTGCATACATAAATCCCCATGCAAGAGCAGTATTCCCAGAGATTTGTCTATAAGTTCCAGCAACTATATTTGCGGGCTTTATCCTACAAGCTATGCCATTGACCTCAAGAGTGTCTGCAAAATTATGTCCGGCTTTAAGGGCAAGGGCATTAGCCTCAGCGAGGATTTTATGATGACCAAATTTAATTTGAATCCATTCCAAGGTAGCTGACGGATCCCTAGAAAACATAAAATAAGTCATTCCAAGGGCATAAAAATTCTTACAACGAGCTTTCGACTTTGAGTCGAGATCCAAGTCTTTTAAAGCCTCTTTAGTTTGAGAGGTGATTTTCGCCCTAATTAATTGATATTCTTTTTCTAGTCTTGGAACTGGATCAGATTCATACCCAGCTTTTTTAAATCCAAGATCCGTAAAAGCATCTTCATTAACAATTATTGTCCCACCTTTTTTAACATCAGAAATATTCGCCTTTAATGCCGCGGGATTCATTGCGACTAAAACATCAGGCTCATCTCCGGGAGTGCTAATTTCAACTGCGCCAAAATGAATTTGAAATCCAGAAACTCCTGCTACAGTCCCCTGAGGTGCTCTAATCTCGGCGGGAAAGTCTGGAAATGTGGCCAAATCATTACCCATTTGTGCCGATGTATTTGAAAATTGAGTTCCGGTTAACTGCATTCCGTCACCTGAGTCACCGGAAAATCTAATTACTACGTGCTCTAAGTCTTTCATGGCGCCATAGTATCAAAGGCTTAAATACCTGTATATATGTAAATTACTTAGATTTTCTAATGAGCTGGGTTAAGTAATCTCTGAGGATCGGTTGTACTTCTAATAGATTGGCATGATTTTCCAATTTTGCTTGCTCTTGGATATATAAAACAATTTCATGCAGTTTAAAACAATTGTAGCACGTTGCGACACCTACTTGCTTATGACAATAATCCCTCACACCTCGAAAATCTTTTTTCTCAATTGAGTATTCTAAATCACTTAAATCTTCCAAACGGTTTTCAAAAAATGTGGGAAGGTAATCTCTTATCTTTTCAGGAAGGTTTTCAAATTTATCTTCTTTTGAAAACTTAAACATCACTCATCATCCCTTTGATAGAAACTTTTTGAGTAAGCAATTTTCTTCAACTGACGTTGAATGATTTTCTCGGCAAGATCCAAAGAGACCTTATCAATCTCACCCAAGGCAAAGGCTTGATCTGAATGCTGTTGAGGAATATCAATTCTATAGAGAGCCTGCAAAAGGAAATCTAGGTCGGTGTTAATATAAAACTTAATCCTTTGCGCTAGTTTCTTTGTTAACATCTTTAGATATTCAGATTCGCTGTCAGGGAGGTTTTCCGAATTCGTAAGATTAAAATTTTGAGTTAAAATTTTCTCTAAGTCTTTCATTGTTGCATATGCACTGTAAGTTGATTAAATGGAATGACGATTTGCTCTCTATTACAAGCCTCCAATAAATAACTTTGTAGAGACCTTTCAATTTGAAGTTTTAGAGATGCAACATCACCGGAAAATTTAAAGAAAACTCTTAGGTCTAGCGAACTACTTCCAGCCTGGCGAAATTCTAACGAGTGTCTTTTAAGAGATTGTTTTGCTTGAGGATAGTCTTGTTGCAATCTTTCAAAAATATAATCTTTAAATGTGGGAATAATTTCACTAAGTAATACCATCTGATGGCCATAATCTACGCCGAAAATAAATTCAACGCAAAATCCTTCTGATAGATTTATAACACCTGACTCGTAAAACTCACTAGCTGTATAATATTTTTTTTCGCCTCCTATTAATTGAACAATGACTTGCTCTGGAGTCTGCATAATCACTTCTCCAAAAATTTCACCATGCTCAATCCAATCACCTTTAGTTGTTGGAAACCATCTTTCTGAAGGTGAAAATTTTCTTGAGTTCAAGTTAAGCATTTCTTTTGTACTAATTCTAAGTAGTCCTCCCTCTAGTTCGGGATTGTAAAGCCTCCCATAGTAACCAAGGTTTTTTATCTTCCAAGGAAGTCCTTTATAAATGAGTCTTTCGTCCTCTCTGACTGCTCCTAAATTCAGGACAATTTTCGATTGCTCAAAAAAGACAGGAATATATTGTTTTGAACTCCAAATTAGTGCTGCAAAGGTTATTAGTATTATCGTAACCAAAACCCAATCGTTTAAAACATAAAGAGTCAAAATCCCCATAAAAAAGGATACGAAAAATGTAAAAACGGAGTAGATCACCCTGGTGGGCCTTATAACCCAATCGTAAAAATCCTTATTCTCTGAGCGTTGCAGTCTAAAAAGTAAAAGACCCAAGATTTTTTCTTGTCCATAACGAAAACCCCAATAAACGAGGGCGAAAACCAGAAGTGAGAGGACCAGGTTTTTTCCTTTCGTCGTGATAAAGTCAAAAATCAAACCTGAAAAAGTTGTAACAATAGACTCTTCATTTTCTTCTAAAACATTTTCTTCAAATTCAACGTCATCGCTTTTCTTTTCGAGCTCTGCTACCATTTTTTTGACGACTTTAAGAGACTCTCTTAACCTTGCTTTGAGACTTTTTTCTTTATTCTCTTGCATAAATTTTTCTAACTCAGCTTGAGCCGTCTTTGCTTTAGCCAGTCGAGTGTTTATGCGCTCTTTTTTATCAGCTAGGTTTTGAACTCTTCTTGGTTTTTCAGATACTTTTTTAAATGTTTGAACAACTGGGTCAAGGATTTGTTTAATATCTTCGGTGAATGAACTTTCCTGTGCCTCCTCATCTTGAGCGAGATTAACTCCGGCTATTGCCTGGATGAATCGAAATTGCCTAATTTCGAAATCTTTTTTTAGAGTGACAAGTCTTGTTTCCTGCTGGATTCTGGCCACCATGTTTATATCCGAGTCGAGCTCTCTTTCGATTCTTCGAATTTCAGAATTAAGCGTAATCAACTCGCTTCTAAAGCGCTTAAGCCTTTCAATCTTTTCTTGTTCTTCTGAGATCTCAATTAATTCTTCTTCTGAATTTTTAGGCGACTGAATATCATTTTCTGTTTGAGCAAACGAAAATGAGCCTAAAATTGAACTCACGAGAAGAAGTGGGAATAAAAATTTACATATCATGAATATATCTTACTTAATCAAGCTAGAGATGACCATTGAATCAATTAATTGACTCGTATGCTCGGCTTTAAAAAGTCCTTTAACAAAATAAGACCATTAGACTAAACTGAAACTATGAAACGAGATGAATTATTAGATCACACCGATAGATACCTTAATATTTCGGCGTACCAAGACTACGGCCCAAATGGCTTGCAAATTGAAGGTAAAACAGAAATTAAGCGCTTGGCCTTCGCTGTTTCTGCAACTAGGTATTCCGTTAAAAAGGCCATTGAGCTCAAAGCAGATATTTTATTTGTTCATCACGGATTATTTTGGAAATTCCACGGACCTAAAACAATTACCAATGCTTTTTATCATCGAGTCGCACCCCTTATCAAAAATGATATTAGTTTAGTGGGATATCACCTTCCTTTGGATGGGCATATTGAAATAGGAAATGCCGCCAGTATTGCTGATAAAATCAACTTAAAACAACTGGAACCTTTTGGAGATTACAAAGGGATGCATACCGGCGTCTATGGTAAATTTGATAAGCCCATTTCATCCGTTGAGCTTAGATCCTTACTTAAAAAAACACTCAACCACGAGGTCATTCATGCGAAAGGAACAAGTGAGAATATTTCCTCCCTTGGAATTATAACAGGGGGAGCAAACTCCGACTGGAAACAGGCCCAAAAGCTTGGGCTTGATGCCTATCTCACTGGCGAGATAAGTGAACACGATTGGCATGAAGCCAGCGAAGGCGGAGTGCATTTCTTTGCTGGTGGACATAATGCTACCGAACAATTTGGTATTCAGAGCTTAATGAAAAACATCCATGAAAAGTTTGGGGATGAAGGACATGATTACTTCTTCATCCCATCTGATAATCCAGCGTGACGTTTGGAACGAAAAAACCTGCCGCAAAACTTGTGGTTTTAGTAGACCCTAAAGGCAGGTACTATTTCAGATACCCACGCTTTTCTTGATCTCTTTCAATGCTTCTAAATAAAGCACCAAAATTCCCCTCTCCAAAAGAGAGATGATTTTTCCTTTGAATAATTTCAAAAAAGATAGGTCCGATAATATTTTTAGTAAATATTTGTAGCAAATACCCCTCTTCATCACCATCCACAAGAATCTGTAGCTCTTGAAGCTTTTTATGGTCTTCGGAAACGTTGGGAACTCTATCAAATACTTCTTGATAATATTGATCGTCAATATCAAGTGTCTCTACTTGAGTTGAACTAAGTTTTGAAATACTCTTTATAATATCACTGGTATGAAGGGCTATATGCTGAACACCAGGCCCCTTGTACTCTTCGAGGTATTCATTAATCTGTGACTTCGCTTCTGTCCCTTCGTTAATTGGTATACAAAAACTTCCATCGGGGCTTTTAAGAGCAAAAGACTGGAGTCCAGTTTTAACTCCCCTGATATCGAAATAACGAACTTCAGTAAATCCAAAAATGTTTTTATAAAAATCGGACCAAACAGAAAGCTGACCTTGTTCAACATTATTAGTTAAATGATCAATGTACTCAAATCCTAAATCTTCTACCATGTCGGGGTTATCTAGTTTTTGAAAACCTAATCCCTCATAAAAATCATCCTGACCAAATTTATCGATAAAATAAATATTAGAATCACCAATACCTACGATTGTTTTTAAGTCTTCGCCATTAAGCTGGTAATCTATATTCTCCGATACTTTTGCCCCTCTTTTTAATGCCTCTTCTAAAGCGAAGTTCGAATCCTCTACTCTCCACCCCATAGATGAAACACATGGTCCATGCTTGTCATAAAAATTAGTCGCAAAACTCGCCGGTTCGAAATTCAATAAGTAGGTAATTTGACCTTGGCGGTAGAGATCTATTTTTCTTTCGTTATGTCGCATAATTCGGGAGAAACCAAAGGCTTGAAAAAGTCTGTGCAAAGCTTGCGGATCTTTAGCGCTAAATTCTATAAACTCGATTCCTCGCAATTTAACTGGGTTATTATTTTCCATGGTTTATCCTTTTGTTTTTTTAAGAACTTATAAATCAAGGCCATATTAGTCAAGGTAAGATCAAAACTTAGATTTCAGAATTTGAGTCCACTTATAGATTTGTCTTTGACTTGGCTCAATATCCTTATAATCGACAGATATTTCGTTTAGTTTACGCCACGTGTCCCAATTTAAATCGACTCTTTGCTGGTACCTCAAGAATTCATATTCAAACTCATTGCATTGAGCCAATTGTTCTAAAAAATTAAGCACATCATGAGTTAAAAGAGTTGGTTTAAGTCTTTTAACTTCAATTGCAAAAGAAGATTTTTTCCCCTTCGTTTTGATCCCAGTCAATTCGGTTATTTTTTCCTTAAGCTCACGACTCATAAACCAATACTTCTTAATCTCTTTTAAATGATTGAGTCGAAAGCCATAACTATACATTGCCTCAACTTCGACAGCGATAGGTTCTTGATGAAGTTCAAGAGTTTTTTGCAAAAACAAAAGGGAATTTTCAGACTTCTCTGCCTCACTAAGAATATATTTAGGTTCAACAATTTTGCCCTTTAATCTAAGTTCGAAGTCTAGATCAAAACCTAATAAAATAGAAAAACGAATGGCCCGAAGAAAACGTACAGGGTCTTTTTCAAAGTTTTTCGAACAACTCTTTAGTCTCCTATTTTTTAAGTCTTCCAATCCCCTTAAAGGATCTTCGATTTCAAACTTTCCTTTTTTATATACGGCATAGATCGAATTTATTGAAAAATCTCTTCTTTTAGCAGCTTTTTTGTAACTTAAGTTTTTATCAAATTCAGCCGTAAAATTTGAATGAGAAAAGCCTAAGGAATTCTTAAATTTTTCAATTCTTGGAAGGCTAAACTCCGCTTCAAAATCGGCTCTAGATAATTTAAAAACCTTATATTTTAACTCTATAGCGTCTGCGGGAAGTAAGGTTTTTAGCACGGAAAAATCCCCCCTTACTTCAACATCAAAATCTGGTTTGAGTGGACATCCCAAAAAATAATCTCGCACAACCCCACCGACTAAAGCACATTCGATATCATGGCCCTCAAGCCTTTCAAAGATATCTTTTAACTCTACAGGTAGAGCAAGGTCGAAATTAGATTTCAAAATTCTCAACTTCCTTAACTAAGAATTGATATAGAGTTTGGATTTTAAGTGAATCTTTGTTCTCGGTATGACAAATAAAATCAAACTCAGTACTAGTGTACTCAAAACTGCCTGAGAAAATCTTTACTTTGTCTTTAAAATAAGAACGTCGAAGCACATGAGTTGGAATAACGGCTATTCCAAGCCCTTCATAAACAGCTTGAAGCATTTGTCCAAATGAATTTATCACCATTCTTGGTTTTACGTTTCTTGGAACATTTCCAAAACTGCTTTTACACCAATTAAAAAATAACGGATCTCTTTCCTCGAAGAATATAAAAGGATATTCAATAAGCTCTTTTAAGGTACTTTTATCTGATATATCAAACTCAGGTTTGTCAGGAACGACCAAAGTAGCCTTTTCTGAGTGCAGATGAAATGTTTCGCAATGAGGCGGAGCCAATTGTCTGGGGAGCACTAAACAGTCAAAAACTCTATTTTCAAATTGAGTCAAAAGTCTATCTGGATAATCCATCCCCACTATAACTTCAAGATCTGGAAAGTGAGATGAAAATTCAACCATTCGGTGGGCAATCCAAGACTTCCCAACGCCGAATAAAGTTCCCATGCTTACACTACCCATAATGCGGTTATTATCTTGTTGAATCTCACTGATTAAGTCTTCAAAGCGCTTAAAATATGTTTTTCCTAACCTCGCGATCTTTCTTCCACCTGGAGTGAGAACGAGTTTCTTACCTTGGCGAGTGACAATATCAAATCCTACTTTTGCTTCCAGGTTTTTAATATGCTGAGAGACTGCTGACTGAGTTATATTAAGATGCTCAGCAGCCTGAGATAAACTATCTGCCGTAGTTAAGGCCATAAGGACTTGGAGCTGTGAATTTTCTATCATAATTATCCTAAATTCTTTTGTGACACACTAAATCATAAGGTTTCTTTTGTCTACAAATATTAGTAAAACTTAAGTTAATAAAGAGAAATTCAAATGCGTTTTACTTACTTTGTCCTCCTCATCTTAGTCAGCTGTGGCTCTGTCACTAAAAGAGATGATTTTATTCGAATCGATAGCAAGCCGCGTGGCTATCAAGTTAGGTTGAATAACAAAAAACATGGCGTTACTCCGACTTTAATACCTAGACCAGACCAGCGAAATAATACCTTACAAATTGCTGATAAAAATTTTAAGCTTGAGTGTCATATAGATTGGTACAAAACAATTGTCCCAAATGGAATCATCACTGCTCTCTATGGAGCTACAGGTATATACTTCTTTGGATATGACTATTTCTCTGACTCTCTTTATAAGTGTCCATCCCAAATCACTAAAAAAATAAAAACTGATTTAGTCCGTGCCCCCTATGCTAGAGTGGCATTTCTTCCATTAAGAAGTAGAGGAAATTTAAAAAGAGCAAAATTTCTCACTATCGTAGAGAAGATTGTCTCAAAAGCAAAAAGTATTGATAGCTTCAAAATCATAAGCTATGAAGAAACTTTTCCCGTTTTCCTCTCTAATGGGTTGGGATATGAAAAAGAGTGGTCAATAAAGAGTGCCAATCCAAACGTCTTAAATAGAGTGATTCAAAAGTTTAATATTACTCATTTTATCGATATTAGTTTTCAGAAAGATAGAGCCAAGATTCAAGTGTTTGATGCTTTTACTAAAAAAGTCGTTCGCCAAAAATCTATAGAGATCCCTAAAACTCTAATAGAAAATAATGATTTATATCGAATAACTAAAAGATCTTTTAATTTGATACCCAATGCTATTTCTTTTTCTCAAAGCTTTAATGGGATTCAAAACACGGAGAGAGAGTACAATGGAAAGTATCTCCAAAACGAACCACATCCAAACTCCGCAAAGGGCACTTTAGCTTATCTATCTTTTGATTCTGTCATTTCTCCTCTCTATTACGCCCCTTACGATGCCGATTTATTTTTTGCACCCTCGGGTCAGTTCAGCGCTTTTAGAAGTAAGGTTTCAGAATTTGAAGGTTTTGATCTTATAGAACGAGATAGGGTTGATATTACCGCAGGTTTTTTCACAATGGACTTGGTCATTGCAGGAATAACTCCTATCCTCACCCCTTCTCTACGGCTCGGTATTGGATACAGCGGGATGCTTATAGAAAAACAATCTGCTGAGGACAATACTGTTTTCAAACCAGTGACAAAAGTTGAAATCGACTTTACCTCCTTTGTTAGTGATAGATGGTATATCAATATAGCGGCAACGACCTTCAGATTTGCCGATGAAGGTTACGATATCGATGGCGAATTTTATGACTCTGTCTCAACGATATCTGCTGGTATCGGCTATTATTTCCCTGAGACTTATCATTGGGTAGATCGAATATTCGGATTTTAATTCTGCAAAAAAAAGGTCCCTATTGGGACCTTTTGATTAAGTTTTGAAATTTTCTTCCAAGTATTTGAAGTCTCTGATGAGACTTCAAATTGTATAGAGGCAAGTTCGAAAAGTGATGAGAGGTTAACCCGCCCATCTCGTACAAACTTAATAAAACCCTAAAGGGTCAACCTCTATTCTTCCTTCGCGAGCTTATCCTGACGTTCTTTGATAACCCCTTCTTGGATATTAGCAGGACATTCTTTGTACTCTGCAAATTCCATTGAGTAAGTGGCTTTACCAGCTGTACCAGACCTAAGATCTGTTGAGTAACCAAACATTTCAGATAGTGGAACCTGAGCGTTTACTACAGTCTCACCACCAGCTGCAGCTTCCGATCCTTGGATCAACCCTCTTCTAGAAGAAAGGTCACCAATAACGAAACCTTGATAATCATCCGGAGTCTCTACTTGAACTTGCATATACGGCTCAAGAAGTACTGGGCTAGCTTTTGCAATCGCCTGTCTCATCGCCTGTCTTGAAGCAATACGGAAAGCCATATCGGATGAATCGACATCGTGATATTTACCGTCATTTAGATCTACTTCAACGTTAATAAGTGGGAACGCCGCAAGAGGTCCCTTATCCATAACGTCTTCAAAACCTTTTTCACAAGCTCCAATAAATTCAGAAGGAATCGATCCCCCTTTAATATTATTATTGAACTTGAAGTTTTGATCTTCACGCTCTTTCTTATCGTCAGTAAGAGGTCTAATATTTCCGATAACTTGCCCAAACTGACCAGAACCACCAGTTTGCTTTTTATGAAGATAATCAAAAGCAGCTTCCATACGGATTGTTTCTCTATAGTTAACTTGAGGAGCACCAACTTCAACGTCAGCTTTATACTCTCTTTTTAGTCTTTCAACATAGATTTCAAGGTGAAGTTCACCCATCCCTGCGATACGAGTTTCACCTGATTCTTCATCAGTAAAAAGATGGAAAGTAGGATCTTCTTTTCTAAATCTTGCAAGCCCCTTAGACATTCTTGCCTGATGGTCTTTATCTTTTGCCTTGATTGAAAGCTCGATAACCGGAATTGGAACGTGCATTCCTTCACAAGAAACATCCATCCAATCGTCATTCCCAACAAAAGTATCCCCTGATGCACAGTCAACACCAACCATAGCGATGATATCTCCAGCAGATGCACTATCAATATTCTCTCTATCGTTTGAGTTCATTCGAACCATTCGACCAATACGAACCTTTTTCTTTTCACGTGTATTGTAAATCGTATCACCTTTATTCAAGGTACCTTGATAAATTCGCGTATAAGTAAGCTGTCCAAATTGCTCATCTGTAATTTTAAATGCCATACATACAAGCGGCTTATCAAAATCAGGCTCAAGCGTAAGTTTTTCTTCTCCCTCTTTCGTCTCTTTTCTAGCCACTGGCTTAGCACAAGAAAGTGGTGAAGGAAGGTATCTTGCAACAGCATTTAGAAGCGGCTGAACACCTTTATTCTTGAATGCTGATCCCATAAAAACTGGAGTAAGCTCTAGTGAGTTAACCCCAGCTCTAATACATTTATGTAGTTCTTCTTCAGTTGGCTCTTCACCTTCTAAATACTTTTCCATTACTTCATCATCAAAAGCAGCAACGTTATCAATCATCTCTGCTCTTTTTTCTTCCATTTGATCTACTAGATCTGCTGGACAATCTTCGATTCGAACGTTTTCACCGTTGTCACCGTCAAAGTAATAAGCTTTCTTCGTAATAAGATCCACAACACCAGCAAAGTTCTCTTCAGCTCCAATTGGGATTTGAACAAGACATGCATTATGGCCTAGTTTATCTCTAAGCTCAGTTGCACCTTTTTCTGCTCCAGCTCCCATACGATCCATTTTATTTAGAAACGCTAATCTTGGAACTTTATATCTTTTCATTTGTCTATCTACAGTAATGGACTGAGCTTGAACCCCAGATACTGAACAAAGAATCAAGATCGCACCATCAAGTACTCTAAGTGATCTTTCAACTTCAACGGTGAAGTCAACGTGGCCCGGAGTATCGATAATATTGATTTTGATAGATTTCCCATCACCTTCAGCGTAAGTGATACCTTCTTTATCAAATCCATGCCAGTGAACAGTAGTCGCAGCAGAAGTAATGGTAATACCCTTTTCTTTCTCTAGCTCCATATGGTCCATCTTGGCACCGTCACCACCACCACGAACATCTTCGATTTTGTGGATCATGTCACAGTAAAACAAGATTCTTTCAGTTAAGGTAGTTTTCCCAGAATCGATATGGGCAGAAATCCCAATATTTCTGGTTTTGGGTAAGTGCTTCATTTTAACTCCAAACGCGGTTTAATACAGTGAATAATATTGGCAGAATCTTAGGGAAAAAAACCATCTACGTCAATTTATACTTGCAATATATTAGCTATTTAGTTTATAAATGCACCATGGCACAAGATCTCTCTAAGGATTTAATGTACGAAGGTGTGAAAACACTTATCGAAGCACAAAAACCACATATCCACCTGCCGCAGCAAAAACTCTATACTCTGTATTCGCTAGCCTTTAACTATTTTCTCTATAAATCAGAAAAAAACCCAGGCCACTACATCATTAGAGTAGAAGATTCATACTTGGTGGAAAAACTTATTAGGAAAGCGAAAGATGCCACTTCAAGAAAGTTTCTTCAAAAAATGGCGTTACCTAGAAAGTTTAGATACAACAATTCATGTTTTCACTTAGATTTTTTTAATTTCGCTACATGGGCAAATACTAACGAGCTTCCAAAAGATAAAATCAAAGGGGCACTTATTGTTAAGAACACATCGAAATCCCCTGTGGGACATGATTTCTCTGAGGATGAAGAGTTCCTCGCTGTCTTAAAAACCCTCCCGCCCAATTACTATCTTGAATCTTTAAAAGAGCTTGTTCCAGAGACAATCACCATAGCTTTTGAAGAAACTTATGAAGACTTACACACTATTAACTTCCCCTTTATAAAAGACGAGCCTAGTGAGAAAACGGTTAAAGGCGTGAGTATCGCTTCAAACATAAAGCTAGATGATTTTGATTATTAAAAAAAGCTTACTTAGCCCACTGATATTTTATCTTCAACAATATTCTTAACAACACTGAGAAACTCTTTGGGCTTCCATGGCTTAGGTAAAATTCGATTATATGGATTTGCATTGGTAAACTTCTCAGTAAAACTCACCTCTAATTCATCCGAACCAGTCATGATGATAAAAGGTAAATTTTTAGACGCTAAATTTTCTAAAAAGACTTCCCGGCCCCCTCTTTCAGGCATATTCACATCGCAAATAATTAAATCGATATCGGAAAATTGCTGTATGTTTTGAATCCCTTCAGCACCATCAGAAGCTTTTATAACTTCTATTCCCAGCTCCATCTCCAGTAAGGATTCAATTAGATCCAAAATGTCTTTTTCATCATCTATTATTAGAACTTTCGACATAACTTAATTATACTTAAGATGCCCCGAGTCAAGTAAAATAAATAACTGAATTTCTAAATATTAAGAGAATCTTATTAAGTTTTCCATAAGTAATTAATTTTTGATTGAAATGTTAATTAGAGTGTCTCAAGGAAAGTTTTTAACTCAGTAAGTCTTTGAAATCTCATCTCAGGATTAGACTCATTTGCTAGCCCGCAAGCTGGTGAAATAATTAGATTTTTTTTTGAAAATAAAAAATTGCCCCAAGTTTCGGGCGCTCTCATCTCAAGACCACCTAAAAAGACTTCGTCTCGGTTGAAGTTATCCTTATTTCTCAAAGACCAATCCAATTGCTTATTTTTTATTTTTAAAAGCTCAAAGATTTCTTCATTGATATCACTACAGCAATGTAGCCCTACCTCACAATCAACGATGTTCAATTTATAAAAAAACTCGTTTAAAAATTCAATCTCAGATCGGGATTTTAAAGCAGGCTCATCTATGACTAAAAATAAGTCTCCTTTCTCTATAAACCGATTGATGAGATTCTTATAAAGAACTCCTAGCTTACTTGCTACGCTCTCTAAGGTCTGATCTTTTAAAAAATACTTATGCAAAGTGATAGGACCAATTAATTGGGTCTTAAAGATTTTTGAATCTTGGGAAGCTAATCTTTTAAAAAACTCCTTTTCATAAGGAAGCTCAATATCCAAAGACGCTAAATTATGGGTCCTGCTTAAAACATCTATCCCCATAAATTGCTTGGGGTCTAAATGAGGAAGTGTAAATAAAACGGGAATATCAAACTTAAAGGTAAACTCAATTGCTTGGTTGAGCTGCACAAAAGGAAGTGAGCCAATATGCGTTGTTTCAACCTTCAAATTTTATCCAAGACCTTTTCAAGCTTAATCAAAATTTCACTCTGATGTTCCCAATTTGAGGGGCCAAGAGAGAGTCTAATATTCCTTTTAGCTCCATTTTGATATCCCATAGCCTCTAATGTTTGAGAAGGGCTCAGAGAGCCAGAAGTACAAGCACTACCGGTTCCCACATCTAAACCAGCTAAATCAAAATGGGTTAACATTGCATCTGAGTTTAGAGATTCATGCATAAAGCAAATTGTATTTGAAGAAGAACTTTGGATAAATTCCAGTTTAGAGTTCTTCTGAATCAACTGACAAATTTCTCGTTTTAACTTTTCCCCTTCGATAAAGTCTTGATTGAAGTCTCTGGACTCTAAGGCGGCCTGAAGCGACAATATTCCGTGCAGATTCATGGTACCCGAGCGCATAGAGTTTTGTTGACCACCCCCATGAATAAGGGGCTTTAATTTTATTGAAGGATTTATAAAGCTAAATCCAACTCCTTTTAAAGCTCCAAACTTATGACCGGAAAATGTTATGATATCTGCATTAGGAGGTAGGTTCTGAAAATTTTTAATTTTACCAACGACTTGAACGGCATCCACGTGAACAAGACAATTTGTTTGAGATTTAATCTTATCAATCAATTCATATGATAAGACCTCACCAGTTTCATTATTCATCCATTGAAAATTAAACCAGCTTTTAAATCCACTTTGATTAAATTTGTTAAGCTCCTTTAGCCAATCCTTTTGTGATGAGAGATGCCCTAATTTAAGAGAGTCTAAAGCGAGACTCCTTCTAAACTCTGCAATTTTATGGACAGCAGAATGATCACACTGAGAATAAATTAATTGATCACAGTTTTGAGGAGAAAAAACAGTATTTAAAAACTCGGTAGCACCCGAATGATATATGACATCAAAATCGCAGTGAAAAAAGTTCTTTAAAAACTCAGTTGTTTGATTAATTTTTTTAAGGGCAGATTTTCCTCGAGAGTGTTGAGAAGATGAATTTGCGTCGATACCATTGATTGTAGCAAGCTTACTATATACTTCAGGTAAAACGGGATGGGTGGAATTATAGTCTAGGTAATAACGCATCAATGCCATTCTACCTCGTTAAAAATAGAATGGCATTAAATTATGTAGACTTAAATTATTGGTTAATTTCGCCGATATTAGGTCTAATTGCAGAGGTAACTTCATCAGTTGCAGTAGTAGGTGCTGCCGCTGCAGTTGCAACATTATTCATCGTTGCATCTGTATTCGCCTCTCTTGATTTTCTATAAAGATCACCAAGTGTCGTTGTTGTTAGATACTCTTCCATTAGAATACCAAGATTCTCAAAGAACCCTCTAGTAAGTCTAAATTCAGTAGTGTCAATTCTAGTTGTCTCACCTTCAGTAGTCTTTACTTCAACTCCTGAACTTGGCATTCCAGAGATGTCTCTTGCTGGGTTGATGTTCTCACCAACACACTCAAGAATATCTCTTACTGAGATTTCATCCATAGATCTTGCAAGAACATATCCACCACCTGGTCCTCTTACAGACTTGACAACTCTTCCAGTTCTTAATTTTCTGAAAAGTTGCTCTAAATAGTGAAGTGAAATTGCTTGTCTAGAAGAAATTTCTTGAAGTCTTACTGGGTTCCCATTGCTGTGAAAAGTAAGATCGAGCATTGCTCTGACTGCGTAACGGCCTTTAGAAGTTAATCTCATTTGTCATCCTCCATAATTTAATAAAAACATTTTGTTTAAGCAGGGATTTTCCTTCCTTTGATCCCTGAAAGATACCCGACTCACTTAGTTGGCCGAAATATCTTCATAAAAAGTATGACCTGTTTTAGTTGTTGACGTCAACTGTTTAATACTAAAGAAAGCTTAAAAAGTTCTTACATCAACTAATAGAGTTAAATGCTTGTAATTATTGGTTTTTTGGAGCGGTCCATCAGGCCTTTTGCACCGAAAAAACCGGGTAATTTTTTCCGAGTATTTTGCTCAAAACGCTGAATTAGTCGTCAGAAATCGAATACAAGACAAAATTTCTTTGCGAATTTTCAGAATCTGAATCCGAATTTTCGATGGAAATCATATAGTGTGAAAATGATTCTGGAACTTCAGATATAAATCCGCGATAAAAATCTTTTCCCCACTCTACCAAAAAGTATTTCTTGTCTTCTAAATAAAGACCGAGCTCTAGGTGAAGAATATCTTCACGTGTTTTGATCCGATAGAAATCTGCATGAAGCGCTTGAGGCGTCTCTGATAAAACAGAATAAGTAGGGCTCATAGTGTCGTCATCTAGAAAAACTTTTGCAAATGTTGTTTTGCCAATGCCCATCTTACCATCAAGAATCATTAAAGCTGGAGCATCTAGGAAGTCTTTCATCTCGAAGGCGATATGAGGCAGATCAGACTCAAATACTTTTTTCCAAGATCTCAATTCGCGTTTGCGCATGCTAACCTATATTCCGATATAAAGAATCAATTTTTTCTTCAATAACTTTAAAAGCTTTGGGAAAAGACTCTATTAAAGAGGCTGCACTCATTGTTCTTTCACCGAAGTCTTCAGCTGCAATTTTTCCTGAAAGTGAATGCAAATACACTGCGAGTGCGACTGTATCATTTACTCTCTCATAACGCTTAGAGAGTGAAAGTTTTGATTTAGTTAAAGGTTCTTGACCAAGCAGTCCTCCCAAAATTCCTGCTAGAACATCACCAACACCACCAGTTGCCATCCCATCATTGGGATAATAATTGAAATATACTTTTCCATCACTACAACCCAGGTATGTACAAGGACCTTTTAAAACGACTGTACAGTTGATGCTATCTAAAAGGTCTTTGAGATAGTCCACAGGTTTTTCATTGAGTTTCTCATAGGCTACCCCTGTAAATTTACAAAATTCACCAAAATGTGGAGTTAAGACAGTAGGAGCATTTCTCATTGTAAAAGCATCTTTGTCTTCTCTGAAATTTAGTACATTAATGGCGTCAGCATCTACGATAACCGGACCGTCAAAATTATTTAAAACTTCAAGAACTAGCCTTCTTGCGCGGGTAGATCTTGCCAGCCCTGGGCCAATAACAATTGAAGAATATTTATTAAGATCTCTAATAAGTCTAGGCCATTGATTAATCTCTAAGGGAACATATCCAGTCATCACCTCAGGGATAAGTCGTGCCATCATTTCATGATATTGAGGCTCCCAAGTTGCGGCGGTGACTAAGCCAGAGCCAACACGTAAACTGGCTGAAGCCGCCAGTGCTGGCGCTCCAGTTAACCCATGAGAGCCTCCAAGAACAAGAGAGTGTCCAAAGACTTTTTTATCTCCAAATTTATCTCTGAAGCTCATAAGGTTCATCATATGACTAGGCTCAAGAAGAAACTTATCCCCTTGCTCGCTCATAACCCTTGGTAAACCAACATCAATTGTTTTTACAATTCCTGATCTTTTAGCTCCATCTGAAACATAATAACCAAGTTTAGGAAAGCCAATGGCAAGAGTTACATCTGCAATAATGGCGTTACCTCGAATAAATCCTGTATTGCCCGCTACACCAGAGGCAATATCCACTGCAAACACTAAGGTAGATCTATCATTAATTGTTTCAATAACTTCATACATAAAGTCTGAAAGTGGTAGCTGAACTCCAGTACCAAAAAGTGCATCTACAATCACTCCACTTCCCATTTGATCAAAATAACTCGCGACTTGATCTGTGCGTTCGATATAATTTAATTTCACACCAAATTTATGGGCCATTTCCAGTTGTTTAACCAACTCAGGATTACAATCGCTTTCGGGGAAAAATACAAAAGCTCGACAATTATAGCCTCTATTTACTAAATGCCTGGCCATCGCAATACCGTCAGAGCCATTGTTACCTTTACCAATTAAAAAAAGAATCTCTTCAGTCAATCCAGCGTTATCAAAAACTTCAGAAATGATATCAGCTCCACCCACACCAGCATTTTCAATGATTAAGCTTTCATTAAAGTGGTATTCTTCCCAAGTTTTCTTTTCAATGTCTTTCATTTCGTCAGTGGTGACAATTCTCATGGCCTATACCTGATAGTTTTTAATTAATTTACAATAGTCTGCCACTGTCTTTTCCAATCCCGTAAAAAGACTTTGGCTGATTATCCAGTGACCCACATTGTACTCTTCAAAAACACCTAACTCAAGAAGCGGGATGATGTTTTTATCATCTAGCCCATGCCCTGCATGAAAGGCAAACTTTGCTTGCTTTGAATACTCATGGCATCTTTTAAAGTCTTCTAGAAAACGACTTACATCCTCTTCCCGATTGTAATGTATGGCAAAATCGCCAGTATGGATTTCCACAGCGTCTGCATTAAGTTTTGCGCAACATTCCATGATATCTAAATCAGCTTCTACAAAAAGAGAGATCTTAACTCCAGGAATACCAGTTCTTAATTTCGCTGTTATAGCTTCGACTCTAGAGTAACCCTCACCTTTAAGATTAAGTCCACCCTCAGTGGTCCTCTCCTCTCTTTTTTCAGGAACCAGGCATATCCATTCTGGTTTAGTTGCAACAGCGATATCTAATATTTCCTCGCTCGCCCCCATTTCTAGATTAAGAGGGCGATTGTACCTTTCACAGACAAGCTTTACCGCAGGAACATCATAATCTTGAATATGCCTACGATCTTCTCTTAAATGAATCGTCAATTGATCAGCCCCTGACTCGAGAGCTTTATGAGCAGCATCTACTAGCGAAGGGTATTTCTCACCTCTTGCTTGCCTAAGAGTTGCCACATGATCAATATTAACACCTAACCTTGGTTTCATTATTTTAAGCTCCAATTTCTTTCTTTAAGACTCCGGCAATTTCTTGACAAGAATTTTCAATCAATGACTGATCCTCACCTTCAAGCATCACCCTTGCCAGATTTTCAGTTCCAGAATATCGAAGCAAAACCCTTCCAGTGCCGTTAAGTTTCTCTTCAGTATCTTTTAATATTTTGGACAGATTTGGCATCTGTGAAAATTCCTTTTTTTCTTTTACATTAACATTCACGAGAACCTGAGGCATGAGATGAACCTCCTCCGATAGCTCTCTAAGAGATCTTCCAAAATATTTAAGACATTCGATAACTTTTAGAGCGGCTAGAATACCATCTCCAGTGGTTGAAAATTCTTTAAAAATAATATGACCACTGGGTTCCCCCCCAAAGACAGATTGAGTAGACAGCATTCGCTCGACAATATACCTATCTCCGACTTGAGTCCTATGAAAATTTGCACCTAAGCTTTTTACATATTTCTCAAGTCCAAAATTACTCATGACCGTTCCCACGACTTCATTTGAACCTCCTAGTTTTTGAGTCTCAAAAAGAAAGCGTGCTAATATTCCTAAAAGCTTGTCACCATTAACAACTTCACCTTTACTATCAACAATAGCAAGCCGATCTCCATCACCGTCTAGACAAATTCCTAAGTCTGCACGGTATTTAATGACCTTCTCTGCACAGGCTTCCGGATGGAGAGCTCCGACACTATCATTAATATTCATTCCATTTGGTTTATTTCCTATGGAAATAACCTCCGCACCAAGCTCTTCAAATGCTAAAGGAGCGACTTTATAACCAGCGCCATTCGCTCCATCGACCACAAGTCTTAAACCTTCTAAATTGTATTCGTCTGATAGTGCCTGTTTAACCTTAACTATATAACGCCCCACCACCTCATCTAATCTCTTTGCATTTCCTAAATCTGAATCCAGTTTTTTGGGAATCAATTCTGAGTTTTTGAGCATCTTTTCCAATTCAAGTTCAACAGAGTCAGGCAATTTATGTCCGGTTCGATCAAAGATTTTGATCCCATTATCATAATAAGGATTATGAGAAGCACTTATCATAACGCCCGCATCGGCTCTCATGGATTGAGTGACAAAGGCAACTCCTGGAGTCGGTAGTGGACCTGTTAGTATCGCTCTTCCACCTTGTGAGCAAACTCCAGCAGAGAAGGCTTGCTCTAACATATAACAGCTCAGTCTTGTATCTTTGCCGATAATAATTAATGGTTTTTGTACCCTAGACTTATTTTGGAAAAATGCCGTCACGGCACGACCAAGAGAAAACGCTACCTCTCCCGTCATGGGATGGGTGTTGGCCCGACCTCTAATTCCATCTGTTCCAAAATACTGTCTTGCACTCATATGTCTACTCCAAAACTAATTTTACTGTTGGGGGAAAAATATTAACAACTTCAATATCCAAATCGCCTGTCTCTACTTTTAGTTTTACTTCAGCGTTTCCTTTGGCAGCGTTGGGAACATCGGCTATGACCTTGATCCTATTTTTTTCAAGATCCTCCAAAACTTCCGAGTCACCTTTCAAAACGACAGAAACCACTTTAGGGTCAACCTGACTTATCAAACTAACTGTTTGAAATATAATGGGAAGGTCTGAGAAAGTAAATTCTTTGGTTTTTGATTGTAGCTCATAAGAAATATTTACTAACTCATTTTTAAGCGTCACTCTTGGGTCTTGAGACTTGAGCGCCACAACAAAACTCTTTTCTTCGTTTAATTTCTTTCCATCAATAATAGGTGATTCAATAAAATCTAGTTTTTGTATGACAGAACGTGGTCCAGAGATTGACACTTTTTGCGGCTCAACATTGATTTTATCAATCTGAAACTTCTCTCTAAATCCATCTGCTTCTAGAAGTTTTACTTTCACAGACTTTGTAAGGGATTTTTCCAAAGCAAGATTTAACACTCTTGGCTGAATATCGACTAGTTCTACACCCAGCGGCAATTTAACTTTGGAGCGATCAAAAACTAACTTATAGTTAAGTCTGCCTTTTTGATAGTAATCCTCTTTTTTAAATTCCATCACGAGCTTTCTCTCTAAGAACTTTCTCACAAATAGACCAGGTCCTTTGATTCGATATTGTACCTCTTGATCCCATCGATTTGAAATAGCTAGCTTATCCGGAACCTGAATATTAATAGGAATATTTTTAGTCACTTCAATTTCAGCAGAACTTACAACATACATCCATATCAAGACGGCTACCAGAAGGGAAAAAAAACGAAGTTGGTTTTTCTTTCTAGATAAGGCTTTCATCTATCCGTCGCCCTTCTTTTTAAGACGATATCTTCTTTTGCTGAGTAGAGATGCACTCTTAGTTGTTTACGTAACTCTTTTTCATCGTCACATTCCTTGAATCTGCCATTATAGCAAATCGACATTTTACCTCGCTCCTCACTTACAATAACGACTAAAGCATCACTAACCTCTGAAATACCTAAAGCAGCTCTATGTCTAGTTCCGTAATGGCGGTCAAGTTCGATGTTTTTAGAAAGTGGAAGAAAACAACCTGCCGCTTGAACTCGGTTTTCAAAAAGTATAACGGCTCCATCGTGTAGTGGTGATGAACTTTGAAAAATTGTATAAAGGATATCCGAGTGAATTTTTGAATCTAATCTCGTCCCGGTAGAGGCATAATTGAGTAGCCCATGATATCTTTCGAATATAATAAGAGCGCCCGTACGCTCCCGACTTAAAGCGGAACAAGCAGTTACAACCTCTTCAATTTGACTATCGTAATAATCACGTTTTTTTCTTCCTAGGGTTTTTGTGTGCCCGATTTCTGCTAGTGCCGATCTAACTTGCTCTTGGAAAAGGATGATAATTATAATGAAGAAGTATTCGATAAAGTTCTTCAAAACCCAATTCACCGAATAGAGTTCAAAACTCAAACTAAGCCAGTACATTGTCGCAATAGTCCCAGTTCCTAAAAGTACCTGAACGGCACGAGTCCCTTGAATGATAGAGAAAAATCGATATAAGATAGCCGATACGATAATAATATCTACCGAATCACTTAGATTAAAATTTTCAAACAAACCAATTAGATTAAGCACAATTTTTCCTTGTGCTAATTTATCGGTATTATGAGCAATTAAGGTGAAATCAAGTGCTTAACTAGGCAGCTTTTTTCCCCTCATCAATAGTTTCTGTTTTCAAGGTTTCTAAAATTTCATCACTCTGAAGAAGTTTCTTTCTCAAGGCTTCCCTGGAGATACCCATTTCTTTAGCTGCTTTTGATTTATTGCCTTTGTTTCGTCTGATTTCAGCGAGAATCATTTCCCTTTCTACTAGTGCAACTCTATCCTTAAGGGGAAGTTCATAATCCCTAGCATGAGGAATATTATCAAGACCGTGCATACTTGACTGAGACAGATCAACAATTGGAGTCGCACCACTTTTATTAAGCTTATTAATAACGTGAGCTTTTGGATTGTAGAGAACAGCTTTTTGTACCGCTTGATTGAGCTCAGAAACATTTCCTGGCCAATCATACTCTTTTAATTGTTCCTGCACTTCATGAGAGAACTCTTTAAGGAGTAACCCCTGCTTTCGACATTCTTTTCTTAGAAAGTAAGAAGTCAAAGACTCAATATCCTCTGGTCGTTTTCTCAGTGGTTCTACCGTGAGAATGGACTCCTGAAGAAAATTATAAAGATCAAGATTAAATGTCCCGTCAGCTTGAGCCATTTTCTTTAAGTCCTGGCTGGAAGTAAAAATAACTCTGACATCTAGAACGTATTGGCTTCCTGGAACTCTTCTTTCTTCTAAGACTTTTAATAGTTTTGTCTGCAACCCAAGACCCATGTGGCCTACTTCATCTACGACAACAGTTCCGCCCATACAGTCTTCAAGGACACTACTCCCAATATCTCCACCGAAAATTTTATCAGAGATTTCCTGCTCTACGACACCTTTGCAGTTAATGACTCTAAATTTATTTAAACCTCTTTTGCCTTCGTTATGCACAATTCTTGCTAAAAGTTTCTTCCCAACACCAAATTCACCTTGGATAAGAAGTGGTGAATCGATATCTTTAAGTTTTACAATACTCTTTCTGATATCATTTGTTGCAGGAGACTTTCCAATATAGGCATATTCTCTATCATATGGGGTCGAAAATCTTCTAATAAGTGATCTTTCCGAAATAGGATTATAGTTATGAAAGACTGAAGAAAAGATTAAGGCCAAAACTTTCATTGTCTTTTCATCTTCCTCAGTAAATCTATCCTGATTTCTTTTGTTTAAAACCTCAATAACTCCGATAACTTTGTCCTCGCGATTCGAGATCGGATTACAAAGAATAGATCTAGTTTCGAATCCTGTTTTTTGGTCCATCTCTTCAGAAAAGCGAACTTTGTCGGTTTGAGCGTCAATATTAAGAGGAACTCCCGTAGTAAAAACGGAACCAGCTATTCCTCTTCTATAGTCAAACTTCAACTGCGACTTATCAACTCCAAGAGCTGCCACTGCCTCTAGTTCATTCGATTGGGGATTAATAAGAAAAATACTTGCTCTTTGTGCATTTAAGATCCTTGAGATTTCTTCAAGCATAGAGTTCAAAAAAGTCTCTTGCGATCCAAAAGCAGTTATATCCTTAAATAGTGATAACATTAGTGAGAATATCTCAAAGCCCTCGGTCGCCTTTTTGTATCTTTCACTCGTGGCCATTGTGCTTATACAATCTTTAGCTCGATCAGGGGAGAATCCCATAACATATTGCTGAATAAATCTTTTCATTTGTGGATAATCTTCTTCGTCTAACTCCACTCCATAAATGATAGTTTCATTAGTCTGATCTGGCTGATATCCAAAAGACCTGACTATTGAGCCTTCTACGTCCACCCTCAGTCTTTTATATTGTATGCTTACTCTCACATTAGAATTAACTTTTATTTTCTCTTTGGTCGTAAAGCCTAGACCTGTAATTGAGACGTCTTCAAGCTTTCCATCCATTATACTGGTAAACTTTCCAAATTCGTTTTCAAACTCGAACATGCATCGCACATCATCTCTAGACTCCACTGGAATTCTAAAAGATTGAAAAAATTTGAACTCTTTAAAACTAGTAAGCATATAGACTCCTAAAAATATGACTCATCCTCTAATCGGAGTCACGGCCAGATATCTTTAGGTTTTTTTGACTGAGATTCTTGGCATATAGCTTCTATTTATCTGAAATCAGACGAGCATAGTCTCTAGGTAATGATTTTTTTGAACGATACCAAAGAAAGTCTATTTGGGGTCTCTCATGCCAGGAACCCCCAATAACTCGATTATCGCTATCAAGTTCTAACCAATAGTCAAAATACATTTCATCGAGGACCTCTCCGTTGGGGTCTGTAGAGGGTGAGGTTTCTGTGAGGATTTTTACTTTATTAAAAATATGAATCTCTTTGACCGAACCACGAGCTGCATTAGCATGTGGTTCTCGCTCACCTATAACCTGGTACTCGTAGGACTTTATGGGATGATTCCATACATCAGAACCTGGGTCTATATCTGCAATGATTCCTCTAGAGCGCTTAAAACTCTCCGCTAGAACAATATGAAATGAAGCTGGATTAACATCCTCACAACTGGTGCTATTGATCGTTTTTCCTCTGCATCGTCTTCCTAGAAAAGTGACACGACCTCTTCGCTCCTTAGCATAATAATAACTTAAAAGGGCGGCAATATCCGAACGACGAAAAGGGATATCGATCCCCCCTTTGGCCGTTAAAGTTTTTTCCTCTGGCGGCATTTCGTGTAAATTTGCCTCGGCCCAACCATGACAGATGCCCTGCCATCCGGGAGCATGAGAAGGATTTTGCCTGATAACTCTTCTTGTGAAAGGAAAATCGAAGTCTCCATTTAGAATATCAAACTTTTCCGCCGGAGAAAGTTCATCTAATTCTTGCGGTGAAAGCCTTCTTATGTCCCTAGAAGAGTAAAGTCTATAGTCTCTAGGCCCTTGATAGGTTTGCCAACGATAAGAAATTCCCCCCATGAATCTCGGCCAATAATCATCAGACCAAAGTAGTTTAGAAAAGGTTTGAGAACTTGGAATTTTATGAAAAAGACTCTCATATTTGCTGAAGAAAATTCTGGGATGGTTTGCACTATTCCACTCGGCTTGAGTGCTAGGCTCCCAATGCATTTCTTCGGCCCAAAGATGGGTGGTTACACTTAGTGCTATTAATAAAATTACGGGTGTGAATATTTGTCTCATAATTTCATTATCTTTCTAATTCAAAATTTTTCTACCTCGGAAAGGCTTTCCCGACCAAAACCATCAGACTAGATATTCCCAAAATCTGTTATGACATTTTCTGAGTTCCAACGTATAATCAGACACATGAACACCAAGCTCTTTAAGTTTAGTTTTTTGCTAGCCCTTTTGATTTCATGCTCTCAGATTGAGATTGAGCCAATCAATTCAAGTGAGAATACTCAAAGCCCAACTGAGTCTTCACAGTCTAATATCGAGCCTAAACCTGTTGAATCTAATCCTATTGAAATTGATAAAAAGGAAGAGAAAAAAGAAGTAGTTGCAAAAATTCCACCCAAAATCGAACATACCCCAGCTGTAGCTGCTTACTGCAAAAAGGTTGATAAATATTTTGAAAAATATAGTTGGGGTAAATCTCATTGTGAAAACTTTCAATGGAATCATGTCAGAAATTCTTTTTGGGGTAACCCCATTGTGTGGCATGTTTTTGGTGACGAGAAAAGGGTAAAGACGGCTCCTGAAAAAACGACAATGATTCTTTGTGGAGTTCACGGTGACGAAATCACCCCCATAAAGTTTTGTTATGACCTTTTAAATGATCTAAAAAACAAGCCAGAGATCACTGGAGATAATTTAGTCGTTATAGCTCCTATCGTTGCACCTGACTCCTTTTTTCGAAGTCAGCCAACAAGAACAAATGCTAGAGGGGTTGACGCCAATAGAAATTTCCCCACCAAAGACTGGGATGAAAAAGCTCTCAAACTTTGGAAACATCGTTATTCTTCCGACAAAAGACGGTACCCCGGTAAAAAGGCTATGTCCGAACAGGAAACATATTTTCAAGTCAATCTCATCAATAGATATAAACCTTCAAAAATCATTTCAGTTCATGCACCACTAACTCTAATTGACTATGATGGACCCGACCATACAGAGCATGCTGGAGCCAATCAATTATTGATCCAAATGAGTGATAAAGCTGGAAAGTACCGGATAAATAATTATCCCTTCTTTCCTGGTAGTTTAGGAAACTGGGCTGGAAATGAACGAAATATCCCCACTTACACTTTAGAACTTCCCAATTCTGATTGGACTAAAACAGAAAAGTTCTACGAGACTTTCAGAACAGCTATCTACCATGCTATTGGCCAAACCTTAGAGCAAAATTCGGATCAAGAAAAGGTAAGCAACTCCAAAGAAAGTAAATTGGATGATGACAAGGTTCTTTAGTCTCTTCGTTCATAGCAATTTATTCATTTCAGTTTGCACACCGCTACTTTTTCTAATGTACGCGCTTAAGGCGCAACAAAACTTTTCACTTCTCACGCCATTTTTTCTGTTTTTTGGAAGTTTTGTAGCCTACAACTTTTTACGAATTGCTCCCACATACAAAAGCTCTACACCTAGTAAGTCTGCCAAGCTATTCTTAAAATATAAGTACTTCTACTTCCTCCCCTTGATAGTTTCTTTTGCACTAACAGGATTAGAGGTCTATCGAACTGAAAGGTATTGGCCTTTAATATTAAGTTTTTTGATCGTAGGACTGTATGAATACAAAAACTTAAATTTAGGCCTAAGAAAAATTCCTATTCTAAAAACTTTTGTAGTGAGTCTTGTTTGGGCCAATCTATGTACTGCTTTATTCCCACAAATTGATTGGGTTCATTATATCGAATGTTTCGTTTTTATTTTTCTTTTAACTTTAATCTTTGACTACAAAGATAAGGATCAGGATGAAAAAGATAATATTCTAACCATAGCAAGACTTTTACCTGAAAAGTATTTCCTGCCTTTCATCTCTATCAGTTACACTCTTTTTTGCGCCTACCTAGCTCATCAGTTTCAAGAATACAGTTTTTTTGGCTCCGTGATAGTGGTCTATTACGTCCTTTATAATAATCGTATTAAAAATACTTCTCTACATCTTCTAATTGATGGACTCATTATGCTGCGGAGTTTGCTTTATTTTTGCCAACACTAAGACCGGGAACAGCATAAAAATAGCGCCAAAAATATAAGGAATTTTTGAGCCAAAGTTCCAATAAATAAGTGAGGCAGCTATCGGGCCTATGACTCTTCCCAATGAGCCTAAGGATCTAAAAATACCTAGGCTCTGACCTTGACTATTAGAGGGAGTGTAGAGAGAAACGAGTGAAGTCAATGTTGGAACTGCCATAGCAGAACCTACGGCCAAGAAAAATAAGCCTAAATAGAGAAGAAAAGTATTTGAAGCGAAGGCAATAAAGCTAAGTCCAGGTATTAAAAATAATAATCCTAATGATGCTACTTTCTTCTCTCCAATATCAGAAGCTCTTCTTCTTACAAAACCTCCTTGAACAAGTGCTATAAGCACTCCAATAAACACAAACATATAAGCGTTATCCATGGAGGTGAATTGAAACCGATCCACTGCTAGAAATGTCAGGGTAAACTCCATCCCCGAAAAAGCGGAGATAAATAGAAAATAGCTATAATTAGTTAAATTGACCTCTCTAATTGCAAGTGGTCTAAAAAGTTCCAAGGGATTCATCACCCGCTGACTTGTATTTTCTTTATCTAGAGTTTCTTCAAATTGGATCATTATAGAAATAATATTAATCAAGGTTAAAATGGCAGCAAGTAAGGCAGGGTATGAAAATGGATTGACTCCAAGGCTCACCAAACTTGGAAAGTGCTCAGTTGGATCTACGATAGTGAGTGCTCCCCCAATTGCTGGTCCGAATATAAAGCCTAACGCAAAAGCAATTCCTACAAAAGCCATGCCTCGAGACCTGGTTTTTGGCGTAGTCACATCAGCAATTGTAGCAGTTGCAACTGAGAGGTTTCCTCCCATGATGCCTCCAATAAATCTCGAGAGAATTAACAAGGTAAATGAGCCTGAAAATATCCACAAAATATAGCTAACGAGAAGCCCTGCTAATGAAACCAGGAGCATGGGTTTTCTTCCATATCGATCAGAGAGACTTCCCCAAATGGGTGCTGCAAAAAACTGCAATAATGAGTACAAGGCTCCAAGTGCCCCACCAAAAAGAACCACGGAATTCATATCGACTCCGCCAGCGTTAGTCAGATTTTCAATTTGTCCAAAGATAGCTTTTAAAAACCAATTATCTGCATCATTGAGTAGATAATACTTTGCTAAGGCTGGAAACATAGGAAAGATAATTGAAAAGCCGACTAGATCTAAGAACAAAGTTAAAAAGACGATTTTAATAGTTTTCTTAGCTTTAGGACTAAGTGATTCTTTTGTTGTATTTTGTGACATAAGCGGATTTGCCTCACTTTGGGAAGATTGAGTTTTAAGCGAAAATCTCTTATATTAAAATTGATTTAAAAACTAAAGTAAAGGTCTGCATATGGCACAACGCAAAAGCTCTCCCAAAAAGAAATCAACAGCGAGAACTGACAGTGAACTTAAAGGTGTTAGTCTACTTGGAAATCAAAATACTAAATACCCTGATACTTATGCCCCAGAGATCCTTGAGTCATTTCCAAACAAAAACCCCAAAAGCGAAGCATGGACTAGTTTTGTCTGCACAGAATTTACTTCTTTGTGCCCGAAAACTGGGCAACCGGACTTTGCCAGAATCTATATCAATTATATTGCCGATAAAAAAATGGTAGAGTCTAAATCTCTGAAATTATATCTATTTAGCTTTAGAAACCACGGGGACTTTCACGAGGATTGTATTCAAAAAATTGCTGATGACCTGTATAATTTAATGAAGCCTAAGTATATAGAGGTTATAGGTGAATTTACACCACGAGGAGGTATTACAATTTACCCCTATGTCAGCTTAGACAATGGAAGCACTCGATTTAAAAAGATCAAAGATTTGCGCTTTTCAAATTACTCTCCGGGAAAATATACCTTAGAGTTAAGTAGGATTTACTAAAGGAAAAAATATGTTTGGATTAGGAACAACAGAGCTATTAATTGTAGGTGGAGTTATTCTTCTTCTTTTCGGCGCTCCTAAACTGCCTCAGCTAGGAGGCTCAATGGCGGCAGCAATAAAGAACTTTAAAAAAGGTCTTAATGAAGACTCGACCGAAGATAAGATTGAAGATTCAAAGAAAAACTCCTAATTGATTTAAAACTGAAATAACTACAGGGGATTCTGGATGTCTCCCCTGCTGATGTTCAAAAATTAGTTCAATAATTTTTTCTTCATCAACCACTACCTTTGATTCCTCCAAAAAATATTGAATATATCTGTAGGCTCTATTTACAAGCTTAAAGTTACTAGGCCTTACATAGGTCATAAGATTCCCTTCAAATCGTCCAAGTTTTCCCATCAATAAAGTTGAATGAATATTTAAGGCAATTTTAAGTAACATATGCCTCCAGATCAAATCTCTCCCATTGCAATCAAAAGTTTGAATTTTACTCCCCCATTTTATGGAAATAGAGTCTTGATCATTTAATATCTCAATTATCTCCCCCCCACGTCGTTTTAGAGAGTTTTCAGAGATATCAAACCGCATAAGCTCATCCGTATTAATTTGTCCCTCAAATTCCTCCCACTCAAGACAGCGTGGAGCTCTTCCTAATAATTTAGACCAAGCGGATTTTTGCTCATGGGTCGAATTGACGCTAAGAAATACTAAACTTAGACTTTCTTCACCTAGCTTTTCAAATCCAGTCATATTAAATGTAGGTGATCTTTCAGTTGTATCAGTCAAAATTGCAATAGCAAGATCAGGATCTGCTTTATAAGTCATGAGACTCTGTCTTTGATAGCAATTATACTCAAAATTGATAAGCTCTTTTAGAAAGTCGAATTCAGCTCTCCTAAGCCAATCTATATGATCTTTTAATTGTTCAGCAAAAGTTTCTTCGCTTTTCGAATCATATAAAACGCCAACACCAGCAGCGATCATCTGAATCGTTGTGGCCTGCATTCGAGTACTCCCAGTTAAGGCCATTGCTCCCACAGTTAGGTTCAGCTTTTCAATTTTGGTATTACTTAAGACTCGCGCACTTCGATCCACGTTATAAAGTTCAGAATCGGGATTACAATAAAGAAACCAGCAAGGATTTTGAGATGACTTGGCTGCTTCTTCTAAAGCTCCAATCACAAAACTTGTCTCTCCCCCTTCTGTAATGGCCAGTAGTGTATCTCTGTTTGAATCATAACCCAGCTCCAATAACTGGCGCTTACCATAAGCAAAGCTATCTTCAAATTTCTCAATAGACTTAATCAAAGCATAGTCACCACCAGCCATGAAACTTATAACTTGGTCACTTTTCTTCTGTTCGCGAAATAATTTTTCGATAGAAAGTGCAAGTCTTCCTGTTGCCCCACAACCCACGATAAATATTTTACCCTGATTTTTAAGAACTTTTTGGCAATGCATTTGAAGTTTAAATATCTCCGGTGAACGATCAATTAAAACTTTAAACATGTCATCGTCGACACTTCTCAGAAGGTCTATCGCTTGTCCCAGATTATCCTCTACCAGATTTGATAGTTTCAATGTCTTTTGATTTCTAGATTCTGTCGTAAGAATACCAAGATTAAAATGATGTTTATTTTGCAGGTAGTTTTCTTTGCTAAAATCCATGGAAACAGGCTATACGATTAAAGGGAATAAAAAAAGGGGGCCTCCTGCATGACCCCCCTCTTTTTCGGCATCCTTGCCTTTCTCGGGCAACATCCTATCGCCCACATATTTATTATAACCAACCATTGGATTGAAAAAAAGACATTTTTTTATATGGTAGATATTTCCTGTCTAATGTTGAAAACCTCAGGCTCTTCTATCAATTTTGTCTGATATAACAAAAGGCCGTTAGCATGCTTTTAGCTGTTAAAATCGAGCTTTAGCTCCTGATACTTTTACTTTTAATTGGAAGTGATGATAAAATTTAAAAAATACTTACCAGGAGTAGTTGAGTGCTAGGCTCTCTTTTTAAAGGCAATAAATTCCGTTTCAAACAGACATTTACTTACTATATTCCAGCGCCTCCCCTTAGAAAGACTGGTTACCAAGAAAAGGAATTTGATTTTATTACCCAATACATTTTAGGCCAAGGCTTTGAGATATTGGATCTTAAAATCCAGTCACACTCCAGTGAAACTTCAAGTGGACTTTGGCTGGTATGCATTCTAGGAACTAACGATGAAAAATTAGCTAGTGAAAGAATCAATATAGATTTTTCTGAACTCGCTGGAACTAAAGGTTCCGATCAACACCCAATTGATCCAGACATTATCCATGAAGTATAGTCTATTCTTAATCCTATTTTCTTGTTCATTTTTTATCGATCAATTTGATAAAGATTTACTTGAAGAAAAAGGTATAAACACTAAGTCGACTACCAAGCAGACTCATTGTGAGATTATCCAAAAAACTATATTAATATCTGAAAACCAAAATACGGTTAAACAATACCAAAAATTTATAGGTTCAATATCTAAAAGAATTCCGCTGAAATTTATAGACAGAGTGGTTCTTTGGTCAATGGTACAAATGAATGCGAGACCGGATCTAAGCTCGCCGACTTCAAAATTACAAATATTCCTCTCATTGCAAAATAAGGATTATTTTTTCAATGCCTTTTCCAAATCTCAGGAGGGGTATCCTCAATTCTACCTGCTGGAAACACTATTAAAAAAATTTGATTCTAAATACTCTCTAGTAGAGTTAGCTGGTTTATACGATCAATATTTCTCTCATCAGCTAACTGTCACAAAAGATTTTGAAAATTTCTTAGTGACTCATCAATTGGCCATTAAGAAAAATCCTATCCTTAGTGATTTTTATATTAGAGGTGATGAGAGTTTGCGCGAAGGCGAAACTCTACCAAAAATCTCAATGAAAAAGATGTACCGGTATTATCAAAAAACCTCCAAAAAAAACTATGAAGTCACTAATTTCTTATTCAAATCTCAAACAAAAAAAAGTTTAACCACCGAGTGTAATTTTGAAATGTCGCTTTACGAGAACTCAATTTTTTTGATTAATGATCAACTATTGAAATCGCATATTTTTGGATATAAAAGCGGTCAAAACATGTTTTTTGCTACGGCCTCTCAGGCGAATGTAAAAATAGAACCCATCGGTAATCTTCCCTTTTTTAAAGGAGAATCCAATAGTCGATCAGCAGCTATGTGTCACTTTATGAATTCTGACAAACAAACCCAGATGTGGTTTATCTCATCTCAAAGTAGAGATCCTGGTCAACATATTTTTAATCTGATGGAATATGGAATTGAAAATGTGGACGAAATAAAGTCACTTGATACCATGATAAAGTTTTCTAGGCACCAATTCTTAAAAAATCCTGTTAGACTAGTGATTGAGTCCAGGAGAAGCTCCAATAAGCAAATTGATGAATTATTAAAGTTAAATATCCCAATCTATAACTCCAAGAAACTAGGTAAAATTTGGGGCTTTTATCAGAGTAAAAATCAAAGTTCTTTTCTTCTAGATGATAGAAGGGATGGTTACGTAGAATGCAACTCCAACTAAGAGGAAAAGCATCTGGTAAAACGCAAATTTTTGATTTAGAAGCAAAGGATTTAGAGAAGTCCGTACTAGATTTTTTAAGAGAACGTGGAACTCCAATGGCATCAAGTTGTAATGGAAGACAGCAATGCAATAAATGTCTCTTTAATACAAATAAACTAGGCTGTGCGACTACAATTGCCGAACTAAGCCATGAGAAGCCACCCCTTTACATCGAGATAGACTACCTATGACTCCGATTCACTTGTCAGTATGGTATCGATTTCAGATTCAACACGCTCTAAATCGGTAAAGACAGAATGACTGGCAGAAGCTGGATTTCGAGATTGGTCAATTTGGCAATTCTCATAAGATACTTCTTTTGCACCAGCTTTCTCAAGATGACATTCATTCAAATACTCAGAAAATTGACCCTGCTCATTTTTGCCACAAACATTATTGTAATCAAGAAAGCAATCAGAGTCAGCTGCCACAACTGAAGTTGAAAATAATAAAGTAGATAGTAAGAGTTTTTTCATCAAGCATCCCTCCGTAGATACACTTCATTATAGAACGCAAAAAAAGGGGGGTAAATACCCCCCTTTTTTACCTGTTTAGTCAGGTAACATATTAATAAGTTGTTGTTTGACCTAGTCCGTTAATGAAATAGCTAGCGTTATTAGTTCTATCCATCAGTACTGTTTTGATTCTGTAGTCAATCATAAGTACTGCTCCAGCGACTGGGCTTGCATCACTTCCTTGGTTAACAATTGACTGAACTTTAAAGTTTGCATCTAAATTATATCCCCAAGCTACATTGACTGAAGTTGGCTTGATTTGAGCACCAGTAATATAAGCTCCCTTACCTCGGTATTTTCCGCCGTAAGAGTATATAAGCATAAAATCGAAACTAGCTGGAGTCATACCAAGGTAATTTCTAGCTCTTACTGAATATTTTTTTACTTTGGGTGCTCTCCAACCAGCTAATTCCATCGCTTGTATCGTAGCTCCCTGCTCATCTCTGGGAAGGATTTGAACTGGCTCAGATTCAACTGTTACGACAGGCTTTCCAGCTTCAACTATTTCGTAAATTTCTTTCCCTAGAGCTATTAGTTGTCTCGTCATCATAATGACTCCACTAACGTCCTTTTCAACTGGTCTTTCAATTAATTCTTGTAGCTCTGAAGGTAGTTGTTTTCTTTCTAAAACTTTTTCTACCTCTTCTCCCGATTCATCAGTTGTTATTTCCACCAATTCGATATCTTGGATGGCCTGGAATTGTTGTGAATAAACATTTTCAGCTTTGGTACTCACTGATGTTAAGATTAAGGCTAAGGCTAATAAATTTTTCATACAGTCTCCCGATGTAGATTTTTCATGCTCGGAAGGTACTCAATGACTCAAGCCATCGTCAAGCTGAGTCTTTGAAAAAATTACTAAATATTTCTTACAGTAAATGCAGTGCATCAAGCTGTCGTTTTTTCAAACTTAATGTTTGTCAATGCAAGTTTTTTTAGCTATTTTCAACCAAATTTAATATTAGCTCTACTTATAGTAGTTCTCACAAAATCTTATAAAATAAGGATTCAGATGAGTCTCAAAAGAAAAATTCAATTTTATTTTACTTTCATTCTCCTATTCTTTTTACTTTTGTGTGGGGATGTCTTCGCCGGACAGATTAAAGTCGCAACCTATAATATAAGAAATTTCGATTACGATCAGCGATCAAGAACCCCTACTAATAAGATGGAGTTAAAAAAGATTTTAAAGTCCATTAACTTTGATCTACTAGCGGTTCAAGAAATAGGTAAAACAAATCAATTTAAAAATTATATTGCTCAACACTTTCCTCAAAACTTTCAAACCTTTCTCAGTCGATGTGGAGGCTCTAACGACCAGCACCTAGGTTTTATCGTAGATCTATCAAAATTTAAGATTATCGAATTCAGGGAGGATGAAAGAACAGTAAATGTCAGCTCAAAAGCTGGAAGAAGAAATGAGAATTGTTTTCAAAGAGGCTCTAGGCCTGTGGCCATTCTAAAGGCATTACATAGAACCTCAGACCAAAAGATTGCCATAATCTCTGTCCATCTTAAAGCCGGGGGAAGCTCTAGAAGTGTCTCTAAAAGATTCAAACAAATTGCCAGAGTCTTAGATTTAAAAGAAGAATTAAAAAACAACGGATATGATAAAATTATTATTTTAGGCGATTTCAATACGACTGAATTCCTAAGCAGAAGTGGTTACATGCAACAAAGATTTCAAGATCGTCTTTCAAAAGCGCAGATGAAGAACCAGACTAAGACAGTACAGTGCACTTCCTATTGGTGGGGCAACCGTGATGACAATTATTTCTATCCAAGTCAGCTAGATCATATCGTTACGTCAGATAATATTAGATCTTCACGAAGACCTAAAATCTATGGGCATTGCAAGCAGTTAGACTGTAGAGCTTCCCATGAAGATGGTATGCAAGTAAGTTTTAATGAAGTCAGTGACCATTGTCCTCTAGCGATCGAGCTTGAAATATAGGTATTAAAACTCGACGTGTACTATTGTCCCAGCTAAAATATAAATATGAAATATCTTAGTTTTGACATAGAGGCTACAGGTTTGGAGGAGGATGCGAGAATCATTGAATTCGCGATGGTTCCCTTCTGTACAGAAGACAAGAGCTTAAATAATGACCTAGCAAAGCATTTTTATATTCACTGCCCTTCATTTGAGGAATTAGAGCCACATTTAAATCCTTGGGTGAGAGAAAATAATAAAGAGCTGATCATAAAAGCAAATGCTGAAGGGATAACGCTAGCTGAGTTTAAAACTCAAATGGAACAATACTTAGAATCCTCGGAAGTTAAAAATTACTTTGGTCAAGAAAGAATAGTTCTATTTGGTAAATCCATCTCAGCCATTGATTTACCTTTTCTCAATAGAGATTTAGGTTGGGAGTGGATGAACAAATACTTTCATCATAGAAATTTAGACTTGTCTTGCGTTCTATTAAGTCAAGTGGACCTTGGAAACCTAGCATCGGGAATGGAATCAGGAAGTAAGATCATGGAGTATTTTCAAATGGGTGAAGTTGCCCATACGGCCCTTGAGGATGCCGTAAATACGGCACAGATGTATCTCAAGCTTTTAAAAAAGTTCTCACCTTCTAAAGAGGGTTAGTTTTTCAAATAGCGTTGCAACCGAGCAAGATAGCGAGCGGGGTTTCTGACTCTATTATTTCTTCTGATTTCAAAGTGAAGATGGGGCCCGGATGATCGACCACTACTTCCTACTTTCCCAATGACCTCTCCTCGCGATACTTTCTGACCTTTTGAAACGTAATTTCGATTATTGTGAGCATAGACAGTATGGTAATTATCCGGGTGCTTAATAATGACTACCCTTCCGTACCCGCGCATTCTTCCGGAAAAACTTACTTCCCCGTCTCGACTCGCTATAATATTCGTGCCAGTGACAGCTGGTATATCAATACCATCATGGTGTTTTCCTCGTCGTAACCCAAAGTATGAGGAGACTTTTTTTGAAGCGGGAACCGGCCAAACAAATAGGCCCTCAGTATCTGTGTACGAATTATTATCAATCCGATGGGACTCATCATTTCCCAATCGGCTGAAGCCTATATTTGATTTTTTAAACGTCCATTTTCCGTTATGAAGCACATAACGTCCACTAGATTGATGGGCACAAGAGCCCAAACCTATTAGCAGGATGAATAAAAATACCAATCGTTGCTTTTTCATGTTCCCCTAGAGGGATCTCAAGAAATTTTCCAAATTGATCTGTGCTTCAGTCTGGTCCACATCAGTTAAACTCTGTAAGTTTACCGAGATGAAACCATCTGAGACAGCATTGCAATCACTTCCTGGAATGTTTTCATGGCCTTCATAAGTGCCACCAACCCAGTAGTAATTTCTTCCTCGAGTGTCCACCCTCTCTACTACTTTTTCGGAATACCTCTGGAAACCTACTTTCGTAAGCTTGATTCCGGAAATATTTTCCTCAGGTATATTTGGTGCATTAATATTAATCATGCACATCGCAGGAATATATTCTACAATGCCTGCATCCAGACATTTTTTTACAAAATTAGCGACAGGCTCAAAATGCTCATCATTGTCGCCTGATTTGGTGACTAAAGATACAGCGATGGAGGGAATTCCTCTAAAAGCTGCCTCTCTAGCTGCCGCCATTGTTCCAGAGTAGAATCTGTCTTGACCAAGGTTGGCACCATGATTAATTCCGGAAACGATAACGTCAGGTTTTTGATCAGAAAATAAGTGCCCAAGTCCAATCAGCACGCAGTCTGCAGGGTAGCCAGAACAGGCAAAAACTTTTTCATGATGTTGAATAATTCTAATAGGCTCACCTAGGGTGATGCCGTGGCCACAACTCGATCTCTCTTGATTTGGTGCGACCATGGTTACGGAATATGTCTGCTCCAGCGTATCAAATAAAGTATTAATTCCAAGTGCGTGAAAGCCATCATCATTACTCACTAATATTTTCATATTTTTTCCTCATTTATTAAGGGGTCATTATCAACTGATTCAGACATAATTAATCCAACCTTTTGCATATGAGACTCCACAAGTTGAAAGTCTAAGCAACGATAAGAAAGTTCTACTTTATTATTAATTTCCCAGGATAGAGCCTCTATATTGTAAGTATCAATTAGAGTCATTAACATGGCACTATCCCAATCTGTTTGTACTTCAAGCTCCAAATCAGTTTCTGATCTTATAATATCAAAAAAACCATACAGTTCACCGTTTTGGTTGAGTTCATCTAGAAACTCTTGACCAAATACTAAACGAGTTAAGTTGTCACAGGCCTTAATTTCACTAAGCTTCAGACCTTGCTCATATTTCAATGAATACGGATGAGCGAGCTCGTCGATTTTTTTTAATTCAATAGGCTTCTCAATGGCGAGACTTAAAAATTGTGAGGTGGAAGTTTGAAGATCATTTAAAAGTTCTTTGATAAGAAATTCTTTTTCTCCTTCAAATTGCAATACTAGATTTACCCACTCTTCAGATTGCTTTAAAATCTCTTTAATTTTATATCCTTGAGTAAAATTAAAACTTTTAGGGCGTAAATCAAAGCCAAGTTCGCTAAAGCCAAGCTCACAGGCGAAATTATAGGTCTTTAAATCTGTAATACCCTTTAATCCAAATTTCATTCCACCTATTATAACAAGAAAGATAAGGGATATCTTAAGAAGCTTGAGCGGTAGTTTGTACCTATAGATTCTGGATGAAATTGATAAGACAAAAGTCTCGGTCCTAAAAAGAGAAATACCTCATTGTTTTGCTCTAATTTATACCTGAAATTATTTTCTCTAGAACTCACTTCACTCTCAACAACTGCTAGCGAGTTATAACATTGAGCCTTAATATTTTGGTCAATTTTTAAAATTCGACTTATTTCAGGTTTAATGAGGAATTCTCTACACTCTCCATGAATTGGAGACTTACACCTTTTTATTTCGTGCCCAAAAATTTGACCTAAAATTTGATGACCTAAACAAACTCCAAAAATAAAAATATTTTCCTTATGCAATAGAGTTTTAATTAAGGGGTGAAGTGATCGGTGTTGATCTGGATTTCCTGGACCAGGACCTAAAACGATCACCCGTCTTTCATCAGTATTAATAGCATTATCTAAAAAATTTTTAATATTTTCTAGGTTAATAACTTCTATATTCGTTCCTGGAGCGGCTAATTTGAACTCTGAAGCAATATTAAATGTAAAAGAGTCCTCGAAGTCTAGGATACTTATCATTGAGCTGTTATCCGATCAAAATTAAAAAAGTTTCTTTTATAAGCTGAGAATTCTTCCGAACCAAAATTAAACTCAAAATTAAAGGCGAATTGCTTGATGGTAAAGCGATCAATATATTTCAAACTCAATATCCAGCAATTATTATTCGGCATTATATCCATCTGATAAACCGTCGCAACATTTTCATTGCGGTTAAGATCCGTCTCACTCAGCAGAGAAAACCCTACCACATCTGTTGGCCTTACTTGAAAACCTGTCCTAAGGTTTCTTAAACTAGAATTTTCAAATGAGTTCAAGTTATATTGAGTGAGCAAGCTAATATTATTAAAGCGCTTTTGACCAGAGAAGAAGAGTATATTATCTCCTCCTTGATGAAAGTAATAATCTAAGAGATGAAAAGACCAAGTATCTGCTGCATATGAAGTGTTTAGTAAAAGTCTTGTAAGTCTTTGATCACTCTCCTGCTCAGGGTCGAGGATATAACCCTGAGAAAGATTAAACTCCCCCAACTTTGTGTATGAAAAATTATCTTTAAGATATCTGTCGTCTTCAAGGAAATTAAACGTTTTTGGACTTTTTCGAATAAGTACATTGTTCCATTGAAATTCTATAGTGTTATTAGGAGGAATAAGAGTTCTGGTTTCGTTAGATCCGACTGAAAAAACATCTGCAGCAATGGCGTCTCTATAGTCAAACCATCCGTTTTCATTTTCTATTTGTTCTAAAAAATCTCTATTGCCGTTCTCACTGGCACCAACCAATTGATGGTGGATAAACTTAAATTCTTGAGAATGCCGATAACTATTTCTACGAACAGTAATCTTCTCCTGAGTTAAGGTATCTTTCAACCTAGGAAGATCGCCAATGATTTCTTTAGAAAGTGAATTTACTTTTTTCCTTCCATTTTCATTTAGTTTTTCTCTATCTTCATCTTTTATTTCATCTAATTGATACTTCTCTTCATAGGCGAGACCATAGATTCGATCAATAGCAAATGCCATCTCGGTGGAAACTAGAGATGAAACTTTGCTAAAGCCTTGCTTGTCCTCATCTTGAAAATGATATTCTTGGTAATCTAATTGATAGCGAGATTTTAAAGTTATAGGTCCTTTATTTAATAAATTTAACTCGGCATAAGGAGCCAAATCCGCCCTACCGGCATTCCTTATAAACTCAGGTTCATTTAACCTATTTTGTTTAAAAACAGTGTAATCTCCATCCATGCCGACTGAGAACTTATAAAAATAATCAGATTCAAACTCCCATAAAAGATAAGGAGTCGTAGACAAACTCACTCTTGGAAGTATCTGTACATAGGAATCATCAAATCCAACCGGCTGGGTGGTAATAATATTCTGTTTATAATCCGACTCAAGTGCAATTGAGAACCGATCAAAACGTAGATCACCAGCAAACTCTCCTCCAACATCATTTCGAAACAAATAATCATTGGTATAAAAGTCAAAGTCCCGATAAATATCATTATCTTTTGAGCCTGTTATTTTTAAATGGTAACCAAAGTCATCACTCCATTGTTGATGATTCTCTAATTCAAAAAAATGTCGAAAGAAACTTGTCCCTGATTTATCGGTATTCCCCTCTCCAGGCCTATAAATTTGATCTTGAACCACCTTTCCATTTAGTTCTATCCAGCTATATTCAGAGAAGGCTTGTCTATACTGTAGATTAGAACCGTATCCACGTTGGGATAAAAATGTCGGAGTAAAAGTAAAGTCAACAGAATCATTAACGGCCCAATAGATAGGTTGCTCGTAATGAAGGCCATCAATATTTCGACTAGAAACCTGAGGAAATAAAATTCCAGATTCTCTTTTATTTTTAACGGGAAGAGCGATATAAGGCACATAGAGAACATCGACTCCCTTGACTTTTACTAAGGCATGATAGAGCTGGACATAGGCATCTAGCTCAACAAAAACTTCACTACCTGATATCAACCAAGATTCAGCACAGTCACGACAAGTTGTGAACTCCGCTTCCTTTGCGTAATAGAGTTTCTGAGACTTCCTGACCATCTCAGTGGCAACAATACTAAAATCGGAAGTGATCATTCGGGAGTTTACCATTTGAAGTGCCCCCGTTTCCATATTGTATTCAATCTTGGAGGCATAAATTGTAATGTTCTCACCTACAAAGCGAACACTTCCTTCCATCAAGACCTGACCAGTTTTTGTATTAAAACTAGCCTTCTCTCCATAGAGTGTGTCTTTCCCAGATGTAACTACGACATTTCCAATCGCCTCAAAAAAAGTTCCTCCCTCACGACGATAGGCTTTCTCTGAGAATACACTAACAGTTTCGCCTAATTTTAATTGCAGAGTATTAGCAGCCTGAGTGGTAGCGAATGAATTCGCCCAGAAAATAATTTGAGCCAGTAACCAGAATGTTTTGCCCCAAAAGTTCTGTTGAAAATGTCTCTTTATCCAGGGATTGGAGCCCAAACTTATCCTTAAGTTGTTTTCGTTTTTCTCTCTTTAGTGATTTAGCATGATCAAAATTATAATAAAAAATTTGATCGACGCGAAAAGATTGTTTAAGCGTCTTGATCATCGCATCTAAATCACGCTCAGACCTATCACTAAAAGAGATAATTAAAGTATCATAATGATTATACTGTGATGCATTTAGTAATTGAAATAATTTTCTTATCCCATCGGGATTATGACTTGGGTAGAGATCAAACTGCTTCTTTTTTAGCATCCAGCTCTTTCGCTTTGCGAAATCATTGGTATTTTCAGAGACTATAGTGCACTTTTCTTTATCTAAAAGCTCTGCCGCCATTGCAAGAGCTAGCTTTCTATTCGCTTGGGAGAAATTATCTCCACCTACTTCCACTGGGCACCAATTGAGAGACAAATTTTGAGCTGTAAGCTGCATTAATTGATTTAAGAATTTTAAAGAGAAACTAGTAAAAACCTTTTGGTTTTTTCTAAAAATGCCTGCCTTTTCAAAGAAAATCTTTCGATAGGAATTCCCCAGAATATCTTGGTGATCACGCGAGATTGATGTGATGGCCGCAATATCGGCATTTAAAACATTGGTGGCATCTAGCCTTCCACCAAGTCCCACTTCTAAGATAACAATATCCGGAGATTTCTTTTTTACAACGTTTAAAAAAACTAAGAATAGAAATTCGAAGTAGCTGATCCTTTGATCAAGAAGACTTTGTATTTGTTGAAAATTTTCTATGAGCTCAGAGTCAGAAATCGCTTCACCATTAAAGACAAATCTTTCATTAACAGCTACAAGATGAGGAGAGGTGTTGAGAGCTGTTTTAAATTGGTGGGAGTTTAAAATGGACTCTAATATGCGTGCCGTTTCCCCTTTCCCATTCGTCCCCCCAATTGTCACAACTTGACAGCGAGGCATGAGGTCAAGCTCTTCTACTAATATTTTTAAATGTTCAAAACGGCCTGAAAATATCTCTCCAAGATAATTTTCTTCAAGCCACTTGTCGGGAGTCATATTAAGCAAACATGCGGATAAAGAAACCGAGCTCAGCTTTAAGTTCTGTCCTAGGAACAATTCTATCTACAAAGCCATGTTCTAATAAGAATTCTGAAGTCTGGAATCCCTCAGGTAGTGTCTGTCTGATCGATTGTTCGATAACTCTCGGCCCTGCAAATCCTATTAATGCTTTTGGCTCAGCAATATTAATATCCCCTTGGATCGAAAAACTAGCTGCACACCCTCCAGTAGTAGGATCAGTGAGTATTGAGATATAAGGTATTCCTTTGGCCTGTAATTTCTTTCTTGATGATGAAGTTTTTGCCATCTGCATAAGCGATAAAATCCCTTCTTGCATTCTAGCCCCTCCAGAACAAGACACCACGATTACGGGAATATTTTTTTCAAGACCAAGATCCATAGCGCGAGCAATTTTTTCTCCGGTAACGACACCCATGGACCCACCCATAAAAGTAAAGTCCATAACCGCCATAGCGACTTCTTTGCCCTCAATTTTCCCAACGCCACAAACTGTGCCGTCGGTTCGGCCTGTATTTTTTTGAGCTTTTTCTAATCTTTCTTTATAAGGACTCTTATCAGCGAATTCCAAAGGATCTTTGGTTTTTAGATTCGACCCGACTTCTTTAAAAGTATTTTCATCAGTTAATAACTGAATACGCTCCCAAGCACCCATGCGATAATGGTGTCCACACAAAGGACAAACATTTAAGTTATTCTCCAATTTATCTGACTCAAGAACTTCGCCACAACCTTTGCATTTTTTCCAAAGCCCAGCTGGTATATTGTCGTTTTGTTTTTTGGCATTTTTAATTTTTGGATTTTTTACAGAATCAAACCATCCCATACTTTCCTCCCTGTGGGCCCTTATTATTCCATATTGGTTGGAACTTGCCATTTATTTTCTTGTCCTGATATCCTATTAAAATAAGGAAGAAAATTTAATGTCTTATTATATAAATCCTCATAAATTCTCATGTCCATGGTATCCCTATGCTCAGGAGTTTGGCGCACCGAATATAAAATGGTGTGAGGAATCATTATGTAGCTGGGTCAGTGAGCCCGCCAATACTTGGTCAAACCTAGCCTTTATAATTATAGCCTGTCTGTTAGAGTATTTATCTAGAAATAAAGAAAGGGACTTTGATAGCGAATTTTTCATGAAGCTTCTTTTCATCACAGGTTTTGCTTCCGGGATATACCACGCTTCAAATAATTATCTCACTCAATTATTAGATTTTCTGGCCATGTACACCATAATATTTTGGGCGATAGGTATAAATCTTAAAAAGCTCGGTAAGCTACATGACGGTAGCAAATTTTACTTCTTTGGTGGCTTCACTACTTTATTTCTCGTGGTCACTCACCTGGCTTATCTCAAACAAGTCCCAATTCAATTTTTGATTGTGGTTGCAGCATTGATATTTTTCTACTCTGAGTGGCAAGTGAAAAAAATTGCCAATAGAGATTATAAATTTCTCATTCTGGGAAGTGGGTTAATTATATTAGGTGAAATATTCTCACTTCTAGACTTAAATAGAGTCATCTGTGAGCCTACCAATCATTTCTTTCAGGGTCATGCAATTTGGCATGTTCTGTCAGCTTGTGGTCTTGGAGCCTTTTATTTTCACTTTGCTCAAGAGGTGCCTGAAAAAGAGGTTTCCCAAGAGCTGACAGAGCAAGATATCGAAGAGTTTATAGAAGATGAAATCGAAGAAGAAATTGAAGAGTACCAGCCAAAAAGTAAACTTCAAACGCTAATGTCCCCAGACGAGCCGAGTTGGGAAACAAGAGAATCAGAAGATATCACTCAAGAGCATGATGTTGAGGCCATACTCAATGAAGCTAAGGAAGTGCCAGACTCCGAAGAGGATTATATTGACCCCAATCAATTAGATCTTTTTGGAGGCAATGAGGACGACCCCGACAAAAAAGACTAATATTATTGGCACTTAAAATAAATTAAGTCTAAGGTAATTGTCACCTAAGTAACTGATATTAGGAAACTTAGCTTTAATCTCTCTTAAAGCCCGTCAAAAATACTCTAAAATAAAAACACAAACGACCCGATAGGCACAAGGGAGAGGGACTAAAATTTGATCTTAAGACTTATCTTTATATTCATCATGAGTATCTCTAGCGTAGCTTTTGCTAACGATATGTTCATCTCATATGGTGATTTTCTCAACATGCCTAGGGACAAGCAACGGATCGTAGTGGAGATGATTCAAGAATTTGTGGTTGAATACGAGCGCGTGCAAAACCTAAAACTTGAAGAAAGTTATAAAAAGCAAAAAAGATACCAAGTCTATAAAAGATTTTTAGAGTTTATTTCTATTTCGAGCGCACACGCATTTCCTATTGCTGCAGACGAAAACGTGTGCCTCTATGCTGGAAATCTTTCCACAATGTCTGGGCGAAAATGTAGTAGACCTAAACGTCATGGAGAAGGGAAACCTAGAGCACTCGATAATTATCTTACTTATAATTTGAGGGATGATACTTTTTATCACGGTAACTATGCTTCAAATAATAGTTTAGGATGTTCTCCTAATGATCACATTGTTTGTAACCCAGAGGTTTTTGGCCAAATTGGTGGCTCTCCCATTTGCGTTGAGGTTTCACCTGATATTGGAGAAAGTGCAAGTTTAGCTTGTGCGAGAGCTGTTGCTAAAATTGAAGAGATTTCTAATTCTGGAGATAGTTCTGACTTTCTACTTCCAGGCAGTGAGGATCTTAATATTGGTGATAGTGAAAATATTCACTGTGCACTTTTAGATAGTGTTGTAGATCTTATGTCTTCAGATGCAGGTACAGGTGCAGTAAATGCACTACACATGATGGCAGATGTCTGTCTTTGTGGAAGAGATGCTACTTCAAACCCTGCAAGACCGACTTTTTCTGCACATCCAGAGTCTCCTAGCCAATATGGAAATACCTATGCAGATTTTGCAGAATTAATGTTTGGAAATGCTACCTGCGTCGGTCTTCTCCTGCAAATTGATAACCTACACAAATACACAGACGGAGGAGACACTTGCTTTGACTCCGACGTGGGAACCACCGATAATGCTTTTGCCAGATGGCTTACGATACAGCAACAGATCTCTCGCCTTATTAATGGAAGTATTAGTGAAGAGTTAGGTGCAACTGATGAACTTGCCAGAGGAATATTGATGCCTCCAAATCCTGATGATATGTCCAATACAGCCTATAGGGATGCGGTAAGAGATACTATTAACTCCGCTGATTACCAAGCACTTGCCAATCAAAGATTTGAAGAAGCTGTAGATCGAAACCTTTGCCCCATCTCAGCTGAATCATATGGACTTAGACTTGAACATAATCCTGAGCAAAATACAGTTACAGCTCATATTGTAATAAGTTTTGGATTGATACCTTTGACTGCTGAACAATTAGCAGGGATTAATATCACAACTCCCAGTATGGGCTCTCTAGATCCAAGTACGGCTGATGTCACTAATCAACAAATAACTATTAGATTGTCAGAATTAGCGGTAAGAGGAGGAACTCTTACAGCATGTCTTCCCGTCGCCGGTTTTGCATGCTCAGATGTTGTTATCGACGGTGAAGAAGCCCTACCCATAAATATCTCAGTTTTAGATGGTAATATATTGAGGCTAGAGTACCAATGTGATGATTGTGGTGATGATACTACTTACACTCCTCCTGTTGCAGACACAAGTGGCGATTTAAAAGGCTTTGCAATCAATGGTGATATCTCTTCAGAGCTTTGTCCATCTGAGGAAGAATCAGAAACACCTGGTAATGTTTTCTGTGCATCCTACACTCCTCCGACAGAAGAAATAAATATAAGTTTTACAGGTCAATCTGAGAATCCAGCAAAAAATTTCGCGGGATCAGAAAATATTGAGGGAACTGACCTAGGATCATTAAACTTTAGTCAAATCGCAACCGTTCTACGAGAGGAAGCTGGAAACCGTCAATTAATAGTTAGAGTTGGAGAAGCGACTATGACTCCCAGAGATGGAGGCGACCCAGTTAATCTTCTTGATGGCGATGACCACTTGCCAAAATTAACTGTTTCTTCTGGAGCAGATTCATCAATCTCAGGACAATTTGAGAGACTTGATGGAGGCGGAGTCTTTCTACCGAGAGCTGGTCTAGGTGAACAGAGTTTTGATGTTACTCACACAGAAACCTCGGCTGAAGGATCAATTCAAGTTTCCGAAATTGAACCTAGTTGTAATTTGGCATTTACAGATACAGGTGCCACGGCAACATTGGAACTTGGTGATAATTTTGAAGTCCTAGGAGAGCTAAATCTATTAGAGTCTCCAGATGCAGTAAACTTTACTATCATTACAGATGGACAAGCTCAAAGAGTCACCCTTAACAAAAGCGAAAGTACATCAACCACAATTCGATATATTTTTCCTGAAGATGAAACTGTAGACGTATCTGGTGTGGGAACTACCTACGGAACGAATGATATTCAGCTAAATTTAGTAGGCCCAACAGAGATAGCTTGTGGAAATCTTCCCCCTGATGCAGACACGACAATCGATGAAATTCCTGAGCCTGAACTGGCTTCAACAGATGCATGCCAAATTAATATAGATAAAAGAAATTTAGTGCAAGGTCAATACCAGTCAACTTTTACGCTTCATGCTTCTGCCTCTGGAGGAACTAGTGCTCAAGAAGATGATGAAGCAGAGTATATAGTTAAAATTTTTGACTTAAGGCCTGGTCAAACTAGAAGAAGAGATGATGAGGCTGACGAGCCGGCACCAGACCGAAGAGTTATTGGGCCTTCTCCAGCCAGCGAAGATAATGATGATGCTCCAGCCTTTGTAATCGAGGACGCGGCTCTTAGAGGTGCGGTAGAAGAAACTAAAAATCAGAGAATCTTAAGTTCCTCAGGAAGGGTTGCAGTCCCTACTGAAGGATCTCCAACTCCATTAAGACTTGTAGCGTATAGAGATGGAATACCTTGTGCGACTGAAAATATTGATGTACCTGTAACTCCTATCACTCAAGATGTCTTCCAAGGTCAAAGTCAGGGGCAGTTTGCTAGACCTGCAGGTGGTTTCCATATCAACCAGCTACACCAACAACGCTAGAAATTAAATCTAACGTCATCCGCATAAAGAATATGCAGTCTTGGTTCTTGAAGATCCGTTATTTCTTGGATTAATTGCTCTTGGTAGTTCGGTTTTAAGTGAGCCAGATAGACGGGAACTTCTTTAGGCATTTTTTTAAGCTCTTCTTTGATCGTTTGTGGGGTGTGGTGATCACTTAAATCAGCTACCCCTTGCAGGTGATTGGGGAAACTTACCTCGCAAAATATCGCCACAAGATTATCTAGCTTCTTCCCTACTTCCCAAATCCTCTCCGTTGAAGCAGTGTCTTGGGTAAAGATAATTGATTTATTATCTTTTTCTATAATAAAACCAAGGGCTTGCTTGGGGACTTCAACCGGATGATTAACATGCACAGGAGTCACTTTGTATTGGCCTAGAATCAGTTCTTTTTCCGCAGAAATATTATTAAAATTTATTGTTGGATTTTCCTTGGTTGGTAGTACCGAAAAATCTGGCCAAATAATATCATTAAACAGGTGATTCTTTACCGCCTTACGAACTGTTTCATGGCAATAAACCTCAAAAGGTTTTCCTTTAAGCCCAAAACAATTGTCACAGATAAATGCAAGATCTTTCGTATGATCTAAATGCGTATGAGAAAGTAAAATATGATCAATCTTGAGCTGTGAATGAATATCAAGTCCCGAAGCCACAGAACCCGCATCAATAAGTAGAGACTCATCAATGAGAAAAGAAGTGGCATGATAATTTTTGGTTACCCCTCCATGTCCTCCAATGATTTTTACTTGCATGCTTAATTGATCCTGTTTAAATTCATAATATTATTATTTTAAGGGTAATCGTTATCTCTGCATAATTATTTTCAAGGATGCGAAATATTGCCTAGTTACGACCTAGTTCTTGATAGATTTCCTTGGAATTACGCCCTAAGATTTCGCTGAGAAGCTTGGCAAGAACTTTAGGCTTAGCTCCCTGACTCAAAATTTCCTGGGCCAGATCGATAGTCTTAGCACCCATGGTATTTAGTTCCTTTTCATTATAGACCAATAGTACAAACTCACCCTTGTAGGTAATTTCTTGTTTTGAAAACTCCCTTGCCTTAAACCGATAAAAGGTCTCATAGGTCTTAGTGCACTCACGAGCGACTACAACTGATGCCTCGGGAAGAGTTTTTGCTAAAATTGATAAAGTCTTTTCTACCCTACTAACACCCTCAAAGAATACAGAAGTTCCCTTAGCTAAATGAGAAAAAATATCCTTAATCTTAGCGTCTTCTCGCGGCAAAAAGCCAAAAAAACTAAAAGGTAGAGGGGCAAGTCCTGATTTTTCTAAAGCGTAAATTGGAGCCGTAATACCAGAAATAAAGTCAAAGGGAATTTCATTTTCAAGACATGCTCTCACCAAAGGATAAGCTGGATCTGAAATCAGAGGGGATCCGGCATCAGATAAATACCCAACAAGTCCCTGCCTAGCGGAACTCAATAATTCTTCAACTTTAGCCTGTCCTGAATGATCGTGCAGAGACTTAAAGACTCGTCCGCTTAACTCAATTCCTAGACGAATTAAGAGATCCTTAGACCTTCTAGTGTCCTCGCAAAAATATAGTTCAATTCTTCTTAAATAGTTTAAAGCCTTTAAGCTAATATCTTCAGGGTCCCCAATCGGAGTCCCAATAAATGCAATTCCTAAGTCCATAAAAAACCTTAAAACCGCACTGTTTTAGTCCATTAAGCTAACTAAATTTAGCTACCAAAATTTCCCGTTAAAAAACGAATGCAGTTAATGTTAGAATATTCTAGAGTCAACGCCAGGACTTGGCAAAATTGAAGGAGAATTTGATATGACCATGAAAGCTAATATTTTAAGAGATGCTATGGGTAATATAACTGTACAAATGTCTGGAGACCTAGACTACGAGCATAGTATGCCACTTAGAGATCAGCTCCATGAACTTTCTCAAGAAAATCCCCAAGCGAAAATCACCGTGGATTTAGGTGGAATTGATTTTGTTGGCTCTTCAGGAATTTGTCATTTTGTTGAGACTGTACAAATGATCAACCAAGAAAAACAATCTCATAATAGAATGTCACTATCGAATGTCAGCCAAGAGTTTAGAAAAATTTTTAGACTCTATAGCGATGCTGAAGCTCAATTGATCTGGGAGCAATTTGATCTTGATAACGATGAGACTGCTGATCTCTCAACAAGGTTTGGTAACAAAAAGAGAACCTTCTCTAATTAGAATTGATAATTCATTATGGGAACATAAATAGGCAGGTTAAATCCCCTGCCTTTTTTATTGTCTTTTATTCGATAATTATAAAAAAGATCTTCGTTAATCTCTTGCACTCTTTGCCCAAAAAACCCACCACTATTTCCATCATCTTCTTGAGCTGGTGGGGCTCCAAAGCCGCCTGGATCCTGCCCTGGGGGAGGCCCATATCCGCTATTAGGATCACTAAACCCTCCGCCGGGTTGTCCAAAACCACCTGGTTGTCCAAAACCTGGAGGCGGCGCTTGAGGTTGTTGATAAGCAGGGTCTACATACTCGTCCGCTTGACCTTGTTGACCATGGGTAGCAATAACATAACTCCCAAAGCCGATACCAGCATATAGCCCTAAAGATGCCCCTTGAGCGATGGCCCTAGAGTTAGCTCCAAAAGCAAGTGAAGCAAATCCAAGAAGCGCACCACCTACTGTCCCATAAGTACAAATTATTAAAAAAGCTTTACCTTTTGCATCCATTAATGCTGCTTGCGATTTTTGAGGAGCAATAAAAGATAAACTAAGTAGGAAAACTAAGATGAGCTTTTTCATAGTATTAGGGTATGTAATATTTAAATTTTTGGCAATTGATTTATAAAAAGCAAGCGAGTATCCAAGTCAAGTAAAGAAGCTAACAACTCCTGTGATCTATGGAGTCTTTTTCGTTGTTCACTGGTCAAAACGCTTCGACCAGATTTAAGTTCACATAAGTATAGCCTATTTGATTTGAGGTAACTCAGATCTATTTGCCCGCATCCATAGGATCGAAGCAACCAAGGCGATATGAGCACAGGAAGATTTTTTTGGTGATAGAAAAGGCTCGCTTGCTGTTCAAAAAGCTCTCCTCTAGAGATATTCTTTAACGCCTTTGAATGATTTTCGATGAATAGGTGTGATTCCAATTTTTGCAATGGCCTCTCTATGTTTCGCTGTTGGATAGCCTGCATGTTCTGAAAAGAAATAGCCAGGAAAGAGCTCATCATATGACTTCATTTTTTCATCTCTGAACTCTTTTGCAATGATTGAAGCAAGTCCAATGATCAAGCTTTTACTATCCCCTTTTACCACCCCGGAAATAGGATGGAGGCAATGAAATGTTTTATTTCCATCAACTAAAATATGAGCGACTCCTAAATTTGTTGAACTAGAAAGTTTTTCGCTTGCAAGCTTCATTCCTAATAGTGAAGCTTGCAAAATATTGATTTGATCAATCTTTTTTGGACTGACTTCTTCTAAGACAAAACTAATTCCTGGATACAAAGTATAGGATTTTTTAAGCTTGATCTTTGGCCATTCAATCTTCAATGCTTGAATGATTGCTTGTCTCTTTTTGGACGTAAGTTTTTTTGAATCCATTATCCCTAGAGAAGTAAGATGTTTGAGGTATTCTTTTTTTTGAACCATTACAGCACAGGCCACCACAGGACCAGCTAATGGACCTCGCCCTACTTCATCACATCCAATGACGGCTTTTTCATTTTCAAAGTATTGAATATCAAACGACATATAAAAAAAAGGCCTGATTAAAATCAGGCCCATTTATTATTTTTTCTTTGCTTTGAAATCTGTCTCGATTCTAGCTGCTTTACCAGTTCTAGATCTCAAGTAGAAGTGTTTCGCTCTTCTCACTTTACCAACATTTTTCACTTCAATTCCCTCAACGTTCGGTGAATGGAATGGGAAGACTCTTTCAACTCCGTAACCACTAGTTACTTTTCTAATTCTGAAATGACTGTCGATAGTTCCGCGAGTTCCCTTAATCGCAATTACCGTTCCTTCGAATTTTTGAATACGAGTTTTGTTACCCTCAGTAATTCGTACAGATACTGAAACCGTATCACCCGCCTTAAAATCAGGGAATTTTTCAATGTTTTTACTTAAGTAATTCTTGTTAACAACGTCTACAAGATTCATGTTTTCTCCTACACATAGGTTCTTCCTTAGAGTTCTCTCCAGAGGGAAGGATTTAATATATTGATTCAGAGGCTTCTTGCTATGCGATCGGCGTATATCGCCACCGCTGAGCGCACTGATAAGTGATTATAGTCATCTGAAGCATCCCCATAAATTGGATGCAGACGATAATCGGCTCTATCAGTGATAGAGGCATGCAATCCCCAACCGGTACCAAATATCAAGAACATCGGTGTGTTGTCAACTTGTAATGCTTGGCATACTTCTTGTTCTGACTGAGTTTCTTCTTGAAACTTTGCGCATGTGGCCACTGTTTTTGGCTCCTTACCTTCAATTTCTTTTATTCTCGTAAGGGCATCTTCATAACTATTCGATATCTCAATATAAGATAGGGCAGAAGTCCGATCTGGATTATAACTACTTTCCATGTCTGTATTCCAATGATCTAAAATTGTCTTTATCAGAGCATGCTGCTTTTGCACAGGCGTAATTATAAAGTACTTTTTAAACCCAAAAGTTCTACAAGTTCTGGCAATATCGTGAATATCTAGATTGGTAACTGAGGTCGTTATGATCTCATCTTTACGACCTAAAATAGGATGATGAAGTAAGCCTAAATATTTATTCATGCCTACTTATAACGAAAATTTCTTTTTAAGCAAGTTTTAATCTTAGCTCAAATATAATATTTGGCTCACCTTCTACGAGTCTAATCTCTCCTCCACTTCTTTGGGCAAGAGTCTTTGATAAAGAAAGTCCTAAACCGGTCCCTTTTCCCACATCTTTGGTGGTGAAAAAAGGTTCAAAAAGTTTTTCAGCTATAGCACTAGGAATTGCATCTCCGGGGTTTATGACTCTGAAAACATATTCGGTTTCTTCGGATTTTCCAGTAACCTTAATCCACTTTTCACTTTCAAGACTTAAAGCGTCTGCCGCATTATGAATAAGGTTAATCAAAATTTGAGAAACCTCTCCTTTATTTCCTAGGATTTCCGCTTCTGCCATTTCTACATTCAAATCAATTTTACCCCATTTGATTTTTGTTGAAACAATAGGAACAACTATTTGCATCAGTTCATCCGGCATAAATTTACTTAGCTCAGGCTCTTGATTCATGCGAGAAAGACTCTTCATACTAAAAACGATCTCAGAGATACGTACGTTTGAGCTTTCTATACTCTGTATAATCTCCAATGAATCTTCATTCTCATCACCCAGTAATTTTCTTAGCATATGTATTTTGCCTAAAGAGACAGTGAGAGGGTTATTGATCTCATGAGCTATTCCAGCTGCCATTTCCCCCAAGCTAGCAAGCTTACTAGATTGAAACGTTCTTTCCTTTTCTTTAACTAATTCTTTTTCTATATCAATTTTATCTTTAAGCTCTAGGGCAAGGGTAACACTGTCATTATACATTTTATTGAATTGTGAGATCATGCGATATAAAAAGAGCATGAAAAAAGCAATTGAAACTGATAAAAGAAGCGCTACTTTCCCGTGTGCAATTACAACATTGACTGCAAAAGCCGCGGTAACACTATAGGCGTAATAAAGCGCCGTTTTTTTGTGGGCGATACTCGAAATCGCACCGCCGCAACTCACGGCTAAAGTAATTGTAATAACGATTATCTCATATATCGAGCCAACATTTCCAATCACTATAAAGTCTATTATGGACCAAACCGTGGCAACAGCAGAGGTCGTATAAAAATAAATTTTTAACCAAGAAGAACTCTCTCTTCCTTTTGGATTCTTTTTAAAATTAAGAGCGAAATAAAGTCTGATTCCACCTGTAACAAAAATGGCAGATAGCCAAAGTATTATTTGAATGAAATCAATCTGCGAAGAAATCGTAGCTGCAAGAAAAATTGCAGCCGCTGTACCTACAAAGATTGAAGTAGGGGCTCCTTGCCATAAGGTTTCTACTTTAGCATTTTCAAGTTGAGACTTTATATTTTCTTTATTCATTTTTTAGTAAGTCTGGGCGATATTTTTGAGTCATCGCATGAGAGGATTGTTTTTTAAATTCAGCAATTTGTTTAGGATCTCCGCTTTTTAACTCATCAGGAACATTGACTCCTTCAAACGCAAAAGGTCTCGTATAAAGCGCATGTTCTAGTCCACTACCATTAAAAGACTCCTCTACTGCAGAGTCCTTATTTCCGAGTATTCCAGGACTAAATCTAAGGGCAGAGTCTAAGATAACCATTGTTGCCAATTCTCCTCCCGTTAAAATATAGTCTCCAAGAGATATAAACTCATTGACGTATTTTTCTAGAAACCGCTCATCGATTCCTTCATATCTTCCGCAAATAAAGACAAGATCCTTTGAATTATCAATTGAAAGATGATTTTTTGCAAACTCCTTTGCATATGTGTGATTCCAGGTTCTGCCTCTTGGCGCTGGACAAATTATTTGAAGATCTTGCAAACTTTTATAGGCACCTGCTCTGACAACTCCAGATTCAAGAGCTTCTTTTAGGACATCAGGCCTCATTATCATTCCGACTCCCCCACCGTAGGGAGAATCATCCACTCCTTTAAATCCTTTTTTACAAAATTTAGGAATATACACGTTGTGAAACTCAAATTTTAGCTCTTCACCTCTTTCGCCTCTAAAAGCTTGACCAATCACCCCACAGTCGAGAAATCTTTCAAAATAATCTTCAAACATTGTGAGACACCAAATTTTGCATACTCGCATAATACTTCCTAAAAAGTTTCCGGTTCAATAAAGGTTATTTCTCTTTTTTCCCAGTCGACATTCGGGAAGAAACTTTCAATAAAGGGCAATTCAATTTTCTCTCTACTTAAATCTAGAACGAGAATGACTTGGGAGTTATTTTCATAAAAATTTTCAACAACCCCCTTTATTTCACCTTTACTGTCTATAATGTTTAACCCAATAAAGTCGTAGAGATAAAATTCCCCTGAACGCAACCTTGGAAAGTCCGAACGATGTAACATAATTTTAAAGGGAATTAATTCTTCAACCTTATTTCTATCTTTTACCTCTTCCAATTTACAAATGACTTTATTACCAAAAGAAATCTGAGCGACCTTATAAGGCTCGCCATTTTTTGAAAGAGCACTCACTTCTGATAAGGGAATCAATATTAAAACACTTCCCTTTTTAATCACGCTGGCATCTTTATTATAAAGATGAAAAGAAAACTCTCCTTTGATACCATGAGGTTTATGACAAGTTCCTAATTCTACCAATTTGCTTTCCAATCTAAACCTCTAAAAAAGAGAAAAAAAAAGCCAATGGATTACCATTGGCCTATAACATATTACTATAAAAATATTTTATTCAATGATTTCTAATACTGATCTTCTTTTTAACTTTGTAGATGCAGCATTAAGGATTGTTCTAAGCGCTCTTGCAGTACGTCCTTGCTTACCGATGACTTTCCCTCTATCAGATTCATCAACAATAAGTTCGATTACAACTGTTTGTTCACCTTCGATCTCTCTCACTTCAACTTTCTCAGGCATATCAACCAAAGATTTTCCAACGTACTCAATCAAGTCTCTCAATTCACTCATAACACCTACCTCATATTGATTCCTTACAAATATTGTACACAGGAAATCAGCTATGACAAAAACAATTTTCTAAAGCTTTACGCCTTGTTTCTTAAGAAGTGATCCTACTGTATCAGAGAGACGAGCACCTTTCGCTACCCAAGCTTTGATTCCATCAACATTCACATCTTTTAATACAGTTTCAGCATTAGGGTCGTATTGACCTAATTTTTCAAGAAATTTTCCATCTCTAGGCTCACGAGAGTTAGCCGCAACAATTGTATAAATTGGCTTATGAGTTCTCCCACCACGCTGCATTCTAATTTTAACCATTATATTTCTCCTAACTTAAATGCTTTAAAGCACACTTTTTTAATTCAATACATCATTAAAGTCAATTAAATCAAAGGATTTAAAAGAATTTGCTGCCAAATGGCCCCTTCTTTTTTCCACCTTTCTTCTTTTTATTTTGCCCAGGAGCTTGTCGATATCCTGGCATTGGAGGCATTCCTGGAATATTTGGCATCCCTCCCCCTTTCATCATTCCCATCATATTGATCATCATGGATTGCATCTGCTCAAATTTCTTTATGAATTCTTTTACATCAGACTGTTTTGTGCCTGAACCTTTCGCAATGCGTTCAACTCTTGAGTCATTTAAAAGCTTATGATTGTCTCGCTCTTTTTTAGTCATAGAATTGATGATGACTCTCATTTTCTTCATTTCATCTTCAGCAGGAGATAAATCCCCCATTTGTCTGAGTGCTCCACCCATTCCAGGAATCATTTTTAATATTGAACTCATAGAGCCTAGTTTATTTATTTGATCCATCTGGCTTATAAAATCATTGATGGTAAATTTCTTTTCTTCTAAGCGCTTCATCATGCGCTCAGCTTCTTTCTCATCAATCGTCTCTTGTGCTTTCTCAACAAGACTTACGACATCTCCCATATCGAGAATTCGTTTTGCGAGTCTATCAGGATGAAATGCCTCCAGCTCAGACATTTTTTCACCCACTGATAAAAAGCGAATAGGAACTTGAGTGACATACCTAATTGAAAGCGCCGCTCCCCCTCTCGCATCTGAGTCCATTTTTGAGAGAACCGTTCCGGTTAAGCCTATTTTCTCGTGAAAAACTTTTGCTACATTGACAGCCTCTTGACCAGTCATCGCATCTGCAACGAGTAGAACCTCCGGATCTTTGAGAGATTCTTTTACTTCAACCAATTGCCCCATTAATTCTTCATCAACTTGTAAACGACCTGCGGTATCGACGATCACAACTTTTTTACCAAGTTTTTTCGCTTCTTCCATACCAGCGGCAACAATATCTTTGGGATGTAGACTTAAGTCAGAATCAAAGTAATCGATCGCTAAACTCTTAGCATGTTTAATCAACTGATCCTTTGCGGCTGGGCGAAAGTTATCAGCTGGGATCAAATAAACATCCTGTTTTTCTTTTTTCTTAAGATGCAGGGCCAGTTTTCCCGTAAACGTCGTCTTTCCTGCACCGTTTAGACCAACTATTAGAATTGGATTGAGGGGGCGATCGAAATTAAAGGGAGTATGCTCTTCTCCCATAAGCTTTGTAAGCTCATCATGCATGATCTTTACGAATTGCTCACCAGGATTTACACCTCGGATGACTTTCTCACCTAAAGCCTGTTCTTTAACTTTCGTAACGAACTCTTTGACGACCTTAAAATTCACGTCGGCTTCTAGAAGTGCTGTTCTGACCTGTTTTAGCGTGTCCTCAATATTGCTCTCGGAGATCTTTCCTTTTCCTGAGAGATTCTTAAAAGCATCACTAAATTTTTCACTGAGGTTATCAAACATAATTCTCAATCCTTACAAACTGGTAGATGGTCATTGACGATATGAGTTATTTTTTTCATGACTAGTTGCCGAACTCAACCGAAATTGCTAACAAATCGGGATGGATATTAAGCCATTTTCACCCGAATTACAAAGGAAGATTGAGACACTTGCGTCCAAGCGTCAAGCTATAACACTTGGCTCAGTACATTTTGACTCTCCCTTGATTCTAGCTCCCATGGCAGGAATTTGTACCCCACCCTTTAGGCTCTTAATGGAAGACCTTGGCGCTGGTGGAACTGTCAGTGAGTTGGTTTCATGCCACGGTATTAATCATGGAAATGATAGAACCATGAAGATGCTCAAAATTGATCCTCGTGAGCGAAATATCGGATTGCAATTATTCGGAGAAGAGCCTGAGGCCATGGCCCAAGCCGCGAGAGTAGCTCAAGAATTTAGTCCAAAATTTATTGATATTAATATGGGCTGTCCGGTAAGAAAAGTTGTCACTAAAGGTGGAGGCTCAGCTCTTCTGCGAGAACCTCAAAAACTCATTCCCTATTTAGCCGCCATCAAAGAAGTCCTAAATATTCCCCTCTCAATAAAGATTAGAACCGGTTGGGATGAAGATAGTATCAATGCTGAAGAAATAGTGAAAATTGCCACAGACCTTGGAATCGAATGGGTGGCAGTACATGGAAGAACCAGAGCTCAGTCCTATACAGGCTACGCCAATTGGGACTATTTAGAAAAATTAGCCGAAAACTCTTCTCTTCCCATTGTGGGAAATGGAGATCTACACCAACCTCATCAAGTTAGAGAGAGAATGAATAAAACGGCTTGTAAGGCAGTCATGATTGCAAGAGGCTGTCTTCGAAATCCTTTTATATTTTTAGAGAGCTATGCAGAGGAGTCGGACCCTAAATTTGAAGGCCCTGATTACTATGAAGTTATTGAACGTTTAGAGGATTACACGGCACAGACTTACGATAATCCAAGAATAAGACTTATTCAGATGAGAAAACTAATTGTTTGGTTTGCAGCTGGTTTTCCAGGGGCAGCAAAATTTAGGTCAAAAATGTTTCAATGCCCCGACTTACCAGACAGTATGAAAATTGCCGAAGACTATTACCTCTCGCTTGGAAGCTCAGCTAAGTTTATCGATTATAATGAAGTCTTTATGAATGGTGGACATGGCTAGCTTGCCCACCAACACCTTAAAATCACTGAAAATGCCCCTAAAAACTCAATAAAACTCCAAAACTAGCCGATAGTTAACTGATGAACATTAAAGTGTTTTGGGGAATCTTATTTTTAATCATCACTAATCCGGGTACGGCTTCGGACTTTAGCTGTGATGAGGCTCGTCGTGAATTAGTGGCGATTGAAGCATTGCTTTTAGATAGCAAAATGCCCGCTTGTGGTAGCGAAGGAGCAATTGAGGAGCCCTATTGTTGTAATGAATCTAAGCCTAATACCTGTAAGAATCGTCGCCAACTTGAAATTGATTATAATGCTGCCGTTGGCGAGCTTGTTATAAAAGAAGGAATCGTAGCACTTGGACTTTCTATCGAGTCCAATCATAATGCCCTCAATAGATTAGGTCCGGCTCAAGCTGAAGAGATACGACAATACGCTAGAGAACTAGATGAAAACCTTACAAAGGCTGAAGTCATCTATATGGCAATGGAGCCAATAACCTCCGGAGGTCAAGACTTTGTCTGGTCTCAGTACAATGGCTACACAACACAAGCACTTAGTCAGTATATGAGTTCTAACTGCCCCAACGAACCGTATAATCAAGCACCTATTTGCCAGAGACTAAATGCCATGGTTGCCGATCCAGAAAACTACTCTGCCGAAGCCATCAATGACGTATACACAACGCTTAATGGCTTTTTAAATGCTGATAATCAAATGTCCGTCACTGATGGAGACGACGAACGCTCGAGAAGATTTAGTGACTATCGAAATGAGCTCAGTCTTTCTGTTCAAGGAGAGGTAGATACAAGTCGAAATATATTTGCAGCCGCTCAGCCCACAGGAAGCATGAGTCCCATTGAATTTAGGCAATCAGAAATTTATCAAAATGTACAAGAGCTACCAGTGCTACTGAGTCGCTATGAAGAATTATTACTACAAGGGCAAGATCAACAAGCAGATGATGTCGCCACAAGAATATTACAGATTTCAAACTCAATAGATCCTATTAGGGCCAATTTTCAAGTTCCAGCCCCTGTAGGAGACAATCCTTCTTTTCTCTCCAGAAACTTTGGAAGTGTCATGAATTCTCTCAATATGCCAGACCTACTTTTAACTGAACCTGTAAAAAAGAATTTTGAGCAAGCACTAGAGATTTTTAAAAGAGATAAATCAAGAATTTCGATGGGTCTTAACTTTAATATAAGAGGTATTTTAACTGATAATCAGGCCCGAACTCTACCAAGTGGTCAAACGATTGGAGAGGCTTGCAATAATGAATTTGGCGTTGATTGTTTAGAAACGCTTTGCCCGGCCAGTAGATGTCCAACTGAACTCGACGATATTGGAATAAGAGATTTCCAAGAAGGTTTGAGATCCTTAAATATTCAAGAGGGCGTTATCACCAATGCTGATACTGCCATTGAATGCTTTGATCCTGATGCCCATCCTACAACAGAAGATAAACGCGCTTGTTTGATGGCAACTGATGCTAGCCTTGCCAATGTCACAACCTCTGACTTGGAAGAAGCTCGCAATAAAGTTGAAGGATTTGACCAACTTATTGCGATTCAAGATGTTGTCGCGCCTTTTAATGAATTGAATGTTAGAAAAGCACTTACCCTTGAAACACTCAACTCTACAGCCTGCACTCAGCCTACACGCACAGTGGCTTTTATCAATAGAGGTTTTTGTCAAAGTGCTAGTGATCAAGCCGAAGCAGCTGGCCTTCAAAATATTGAGCAACAATTTACAGAATTCGTGGTGGACGGAGAAAACGTTATTATAGAATTAAATAACGAAATTGTAAGACAAGGCTTGAGTGACGATCCTACAGTCGTGGCAGAGCTTGAAAGAGGAAGGCGGGTTCTGGATACATGTCAGCCAGATGACGAGAGAAGTATGTGTATTGCCATGAGAGAGCGCGAGGAGTTTTTAGCAGAACAAGAGCTCCTAAGAGCTGAAAGAGAAACGAGAATAACAACAACGACTCGAGAGACGGGACGAAATAGAACTGGCTCAAGAAGGACTTCAAGCACATGGTCTAATTTAGGAGAAGGTTTTCTAGCGGCAACACCTCTAACCATCCCCCTTATCTATGCTTGGGGAGAAAGACAGCAAGTCAAAGACTGGTCTCGAAGTACGATAGCAGGTATTCAGGCCTACGATGATTGGTATATGAATACACTTGATGATAGACGTGAGTTTTATAATAACTACCCGACAAGCATTTCCAATTGGGGTTATGATTTTTCTGCAAGAAATGATGCTTATACATATACAAGTTTTCAATCAGGTACGACGAATCTTTTTGGCAACTCCAGCGGTTCAACCGGAAGCTTTTCATTTGCTGCTCCTCCCTTGAGCACTGGTGGGAGCGGAATCACCTTTAATCCAGGGGCCATAACTCCTACGGGAGGTTCTTCAACAGGCTCAGGTAATAGTAGCACAACCACGAGCTTTGGCTTTTAGAGCTTAACTAATTTCAAGACCTTAAGTAGCAGACTATTTTAGTTACTAGTCAATTCTTGCCCCTCTTAAATTATAGGGTAAGTCTTTAAAATCATTCTAATCATTTTCCGATAAAGAGATTGATGAAGTGGGGAATTTTTCTAATATTCATTTTTCTTTTTGTAAGCTGTCTGCCTGAGCAGACAGTAACCTCAAGAAACTCTGAAGCCAATTCTAGTACAAGCACGGATACTGATTCTACACTTGATGACTCAAATGGCTCGCTCAATTTTGGAGGAAATATCCTCTGGCTTAATTCAGGACTAACTTCCTCAACCCTGACAATTGATTTTGACAATAGAAAAACAATCTATCTCGTTGGAGATCAGGTTCATGATTATCTTACCAATTCATCTAACTACTCTGCCGATTATTGTGTCGAAATTCGTTTTACGGCGACATCTAGTAATACTCCTAAAAGATTGAGAGCAAAAGCGGTTCCTACTTTTTCAAATAGTATCAGTCAGGGTCTTATCACTCGATTTTTTAGAGTTAACCTAGCTAGTGCTGTAGGTAACGATTTTTGTGATCTTCCAAGCGAAGAGAAACTTAATGGATCAACTGTATACATCCAGTCCGGTGACTCAAACTATGATGGTATTGTTGATAGTGCGGACACAGCAATTGTCTATAGACCAAGTGATGTCTGTAGTGGTTGTCTAAATATTCTGGCTTCCTCAGACGTTGTCCTATATCAGAATAATGAAAATAACTCTGAGAGTGATAGCTCTGATGATTACTTACAAAGAATTTCACTGGCCCAAGTCGATTACTCAGAGTTGATCGCAAGATTAGATTTTAATGGGAACTCAGGTTCTGGCTCAAGTAGCTGTTCTGATCTATCCTGTCAGGGACAGGGTTTTGACTGTTGTGTTCAGGGACAATGTGTAAATGAAAAAAGCATAAAGGTTTCTGGCGTCAATGCAGACCCCACTGGTTTTGTTGAGGCAGAGCAGGAGAAATTTAATGATTCGAATTGGTATAAACGCTATCCACAATTCTACTATATATGCTTGGAACAAGCTCCGGTAGATCCTCCAGATGATGATGAACCTGAAGACCCAGTTGGAGACGCCGACGATCGCCTTAGTGAGTTAACTTCAGATTATAATTGTCTCATTGAGCTTGATTCTAATTCAGACTCTGATCCTTTTCACTTAGATTTTGTTACAAGCTCTCCAGTATGTAGTACGACTTGCAATGGGACAGACGCTATTTCATGTACTGAAGATGTCATGCTAAGGTTATTTGCAAATTGTGGTTGTTCAGAGACGACCTTAACTAATGCTATAAATAATTGTCCAGCTTATACATACGATCCAGTTTATCAGACAGACAATAGTGGTCAGCCAACAGACACAGTTGTCTCCTACACCTGTAATACCCCTGAAGTAGCTGAGACTCCCCTTCCTTTTTCTGACTTAGAGGTGAATGTAAACTCCAGATCTGCACCTCATAGATTTTTTAACGAGGATGGAATAGAAATCAATCCCTATGAATCACTAGAAAGTGGAGTGAGTACCACTCAAGAAGGTACAGAGTTTCTCTACTTGGATGAGGCCTATATCTTTCCTCGCAATGGGAACTTCAATATGAATTCTGTCTTAGGTCAGATGAATGTTCAATTGACTCAAGCAAGACCTGCTCTAACAATTGATCTTGAATATGATAAACAATATCTTATCACCACGAGAAATGGATCTTATATCCAATGTCCAAATTGTGCTAGAGATCCTTGGTTCTCTAATTTTTCTGCCTTTCCCATGTCTTCAAGTGGAGTTGGAGTTCAGGCCATAGGATATACCACAAGAAGAGACACTTTTGTTACCAATACAACGCTAGGTAATTATGAAGATACGAAATTTGGAAGGGCCTGTTATGTGCCCCCTACTATGCTTCCTTTCTCCCATAGTGAGAGTAGTGATGTTCAAGCACAGAGGCTTAATCGTCTTGAGACTCAAGCCGCCCTATATGTAAACGGATATCAAAAAGATTGGTATGGTTTTAATCGTGGAGCTCTTATCGGATCTTTTGATGGAGTAACTTGGTTTGCCATTGGAAAAGGCAGAAGAGTTAGAGCCACTTCAGATAAATTATATCTAGCCATTAACGCTCCTTTTGCAGATCTAGCCAATCCTTCGGAGCACTTAGTTGCCGTACAAGAGTATGACTTTGTTTCCACAGCTCCTCTTTTTGACTATCTTCCTGAAGAAGAAATAAATTCATCTAATCAAAATGAAGCCGGATCCTGTCAATTCTGGCATCAATGTGAAACAGACTCCGATTGTATAACAAAACTCGGTTGGGAATACTCTTGTGCAGATGTATCACTTCAAAACACCACATGGCCCGAATTCGAACCACTTGGCGCAAGTGAAATTGCCAATTCTTCACAAACAGGCGCTATCTCACAATTCCTTCAGCAAGGAAGCCTTCCTCCAAGTTCATCCAGTAAAAGATGTGTTTATCGAGGTGCAGGCTCCCCTTGTAGAGTGGATTATGCCAATATACAAGATGAAGCTATTAGAAAGCTATTAACTTGTGCTCCTAATTTCTACTGTGAATCACTCGCAAGTTCAAATGCCTTTAACAAAGAAGTCGCAAGATTTGGAAAGAGCCTTGATGAGCTTATCGAAAATAAAAATCATTATTATGGAATGGATGCCAATATTCTTGGACGACCCAAGCATTATATAAATGAAGGAAATCTTACAAGCCTTCCCTCTAGTGTGCAAACGGCTCTAGAAAATAATTTTCTTGAAACTGACTCAAGTGGAGCTGGAAACTTTGGACTTTGTAGACCAGGAAAATTGCTTCCTTCTTATAATGGGACAACAGGCACCAGCGATTGGCGATTCTCCTCTCAACATGCTGAAGCTGATGATGAGGGAAGAACTGATTTTATTTCTCAAATTGCGGGTTGTAATTCTGCGCTCTATACCGATCTTCGCTATAGCTCATGTCCGATGCTTGATGAGGAAGGTAATTACGTGCAAACTCAAGATGCCTTCATTGATGATAACTTTACACTTAGTGATGTCGGATCTGGTCTTACTGCTGCATTTGTTACTGAAAGACTCTCTTACTCACAAAATGCCTGCGGACTTGAATCACTGAGTTCTGAGGCAACCGTAAATACAACCACAAGCTCGGATGATCTTGCGATATTCTCAGCTTTTAGGACTATTGAAGCTGACCCACTCTCCTCTTCAGGGACAATTCTAGATCAAACCCTTGCCAGAGATGCTTGCTTTAGAAAAGCTGGAGCCGTTTGCCATACTGATCTTGATTGCTCACCTAACCGACTGATGTCTGAGGTTGCTCAAAATTTTTCTGATATAGACTTTTTTGGAAATGAAGCAGAACGAATATACTATGAAGAGTATCTGGTGTGTGGACAAGCACAAGCTCCTCCAACTGCGGGAGATAGTGACTATTACGACTATGAAATGAGTAATAATAGATGCTGTAGACCTCTAGGAGAAAGTTTAACAATGTTTACGGAAGATTCTCCCAATGCGGAAGAATCTATTGGCCTTACTTCTCATATCTTTGGAGCTCTAAACCCAACCTCTCCAAGTCGCTATAGTCGATATTCAAGTGCTGATGCTACTGTCAATGCAACTACAGGAGAGTCAAATTTAATCAGACCTAGTGCTAACACTGATGATATTGATGGAAATGGAACTCTTGATAACACCGTTAATATTACAAATATCCTGCAATGGACTACCATTCATTCAACAGCTTCAAAAACTTGCTGTGGCGGAGGCTGGGTGCGCGAGTTTGATCAGGGCGGAAATGATTGGTCACAGGTTAATAGACTAAATATAAGTCTGTCCAATTTCCAGTGTTTAAATTATAGAAGTGAATTATATAGAACTGAGGAAGCTGAATTATTAGGTCTTAATCAGGCCATACTAGACAAAGAAAAAGCAGATTATTGTGGTGATCCAAGCGTTAATTCATCTAGTGACACCCATGAGGCAGGATGTATTCAGCATTCGATTAGTCCTATTACAACTATTGGAGCGATTACTAAACCCTCACTTAATTCCTCCCTCACCGCGAGCGGATTTATCACAACTGATGAAGATACGATGAGCGGTATTTGGGATAGTAACCTATATACCTATTCTCAACTGCAAGATGCTATGGACGGACAATTCAACCCTACCCTCGATTGGGAAAATAACTCTGTCGACGAAGCCGAGAAGAAATATTTTAAAATCTTTATGCCTAGCTATATTACCTTTGACGATATCGGAAGTGAGCTGACCATTCAAATGACAGACCCTTCTAATGCCAGTGGGACCGCAAATTTGACTTGCAGCCGTCTCATTCCTGCGACAACAGATTGTGCTGGTTTCGTATCTGGTGGATCAGAAAATGCTGGAATGTGTTTTTCTCATGGAGCTGGTGTACCAGACTTTGGCGGTGGAGAGACTATCAATGATGGTAGTTGTGTAGGACCAAATGCTTGTTGCTACACCTATGATGAAGACAGACGTGTGCTTTCAGCCTCATATTCAAATGATGTTTATGCTGATAGCACATTATTTGAAAATTTTGATATGCATTTAAGCATCAGTGGATGGGCCCCCATCGGAACTTTAGCTGGAGAGCAATGGTATATAAATAATGCCACTCGTTTTAGTTCAGTACCAGGAGTCAGTGATGAAACTGCACTGGCGGGAAGACGAGGATCAACCCCCGGAAATGCCATGTACTACCTCTCTAAACTAGCGAAGTTTGAATACTTAGGAATTCCCCAAATGACCTATGAGCCTCTATATTGTAATGATAATTATCAAAAGATGGTACCTGGTATCTTTAAAGAAGAATCAGACGGAGCACCACTTTTGACTGTTATAGACTTTATCAATCATCCTCGAACTTTTATTGATAGTAATGTAGACACTCCTTGGAGTGCGGATGGAGCTAGCGGCACGACATCAAATGCAAGTAGTCTTAATCAAAATATGGCCACGACCCAAGAACTGGTTGCAAAACCTTCTATTTTTTCTGATAACCAATTCAAATGTTGCTTAGAGCTAGGAAGTGCAATTGATGCTGATGGAGATCAGTCAATGTGCTGTTCTGGTTTTGCAGCTCAAGACGATGACCTTGCCAATGAAGCTGCGGTGGCCGGTGAAAATGTTGAAGGAAAAATCTTTTGCAAACTTCCAGTTGCTACAGACCTCCATGTTTATTTTAATAAATTTGTCTCTAGTGAAGGCCTTACTGATGATTTAGGAACAACTCCCCTGGTACAAGATGACTTTAATGCAATCACAGGTGAACCAGAACAATCTCAAGATGTATTTGGAAAACTAACTGCTATAGGCCAGAGATTTTGTGCGAATAATGCAGTTAGAAGAGGTGCCGTTATCGGAAACTTCCCAGGACAACCTACCGGAACTCGCAATGATGTCAATGCTGGAGCAACAATAAACTCTATTGCCGATAGTAATTCAGATAACGGTTCAGCTAATAGTACTCTTCAAGGAGCACAACTATACAGTCTTGGCTTCAAATGGAATCACCATTTATATTGTGACTTAGGAAATAATTAATGAAAGAAAAAACTCCTCGAGACAGTGAAATTATGATGCGAGAAATGGTTATGCCAGGTGACACTAATGCCCACGGAACTGTTTTTGGTGGTAAGGTCCTAAGCTGGATTGATATTGCAGGGGCGATGTGCGCAAGCCTTCACAGCAACACACAGGTAGTGACTGTACATATGGATGATATAGAGTTTAAATCACCCATAAATATTGGAAGTCACGTTATTATAAAAGCTTCACTCAATTATGTGGGAAAAACTTCCATGATCGTTGGAGTTAAGGTTGAAAGCACAAATCCACTTACAGGGATCATCCGTACCACAACCAAGGCATACTTAACATTTGTTGCTTTAGATGAATTTGGGAAGCCAACAAAGGTACCAAGACTGATCCCCGAGACGGAAACTGAGAAAAGACGCTATAAAAATGCCCAAGAACGACTAAAATCTCGTAGGGAACTTAGTAAAAAAATACAAGAAGACTAGATAAATTACCAAATAATTCATTATTTTGATAAGAAGGACATATGAAATTTCTTTTGCTTCTATTTCTGAGCTTTCAAGTAAGTGCCAAAGATTTCAAGGTGTTAACCTGGAATATCTTTATGCTCCCTACGTGGGCCAAGAAAGTGAAGCAAAATGAGCGCTTGGGACCAATTGCAGAACATTTAGCTCAGACTGACTATGACTTCATTATGCTTCAAGAGGTTTTCACCAAAAAGAGTTTTCGTGAAATCTCAAAAGCTCTCGAAGAAAATTATCCTTACAATACCGGAAAACCTTTTAGAAAATGGTATCGAATTACTAATAGCGGGCTTGTTATCTTTAGCAAGTACCCACTTGATAATACTAAGATCTATCTCTATTACTGTATGGCCCATGCAGATAGGTTTAGCTCAAAAGGATTTTTAATTTCAACTGCAACCCTACCGGACGGAAGCAAGATTCAAGTAGGGACAACTCATTTACAAGCAAGAACTGGGGAAAAATACGAAAAAATTAGATCAAGACAACTTCGTAAAATAGAAAAGGAAATTTTAGGAAAAGAAAAAAATCCATCGTACCCATTTATAGTGGGAGGAGATTTCAATATTGATTGGTATCAATCAAACCAGGCTGACGAATTCCTATCAAGAATGTCTGCTCTTCCGATCGAATTCGCGGTTCCTAAAGGTGAACTCATCTATTCTTCGGATTATGCCAATAATGATCTTATTCAATATTTAAAGCCTGAAAGAACCTCACAGAAATTTATAGATTATATCTTTGCCTATCCCGGTGAAAATCTTGGAACAAGCATCAAAGAAATAAAGGTTTTGGATATAGAAGGGACTTACGTTTTAAGAAAAAGGCCCGGAAAGCATAATCTTTCAGATCATCATGCTGTCGAGGCCATAATTTCGATTGACTAATATTTAACTGAACATCCATAAGGTTTAGTTTTTGCAGGATCCGGCTTCTCACCCAACATCATTTTACTTAGAGATGAAGTCACGTAGTTTGTCGCACCTTTGATTGCAGACTGCTTATAAGATGAATCAGAGTCCATTGCCCCCACATAAGAGAGGTTTAGATCTGGATCTATGATAAAAATATGCGGAGTTGTTTTCGCTTTATAAGCTTGTCCTACCTCTCCAGTTGGATCCAAGAGAAGATAATTACTTCCCATTTTCTCACTATTATATTGCTCCATTGCAGCCTTTGCATCGGCTAGATACCCTTGCTTCCCTTCAGCTGAGCTTACAATTGTAAGCCAAGTGACTTTTTCATTTGCTTGATAAGCTTTTTGAGTGGTTTGCATATTTCCCGAATCGTAATGTTTTCTCACATACGGACAACCACTATTATACCATTCAAGAACAACGTAGTTTCCTTTGAAATCCTCCAGTGAAATTTCCTTTCCACTATGTGACTTCAAAGTAAAATTTGGAGCTTTGTCCCCAGGGTTCACAGCCAAAGCTGAGAAAGACAAAAACATTAAAGCTATTAAACTTTTCATATACTATTCTCTCCACTCATCATGATCATACCCGTCGTCTATATCAAAATTAATTTTGATATCCGCATTTGAAATATCAGGAGCAAAATCTAAATTATAGAAATTGATCGTATTAAAATACTTTGAATAATACCAAAATCCTCCCTCGGACTCCTTTCCACCGGGAAGTTTCAATCCATTATATAAAACTTCAATGGTTTTTATGACAGGCCTCTCTTCCAGAAGTATTCTCGGTATATCGACTATATTGACTATATCTTCACTTATCTCAGCTAATTTTGAGCCAAAGTCACTCACACAGGCAGACATATGAATCCCCCCAGTTAGGGTTATCACCTCTTGAAAAGGTGAGTTTTCATATCTATCGACCCCTCCATAACCACAATCATCTAAGTCTCTAAATTGAAAAGCTCCATAAAACCGAATAATCCGGTCTGGAGACTTAAGAGCCTTAATTGAGTTTAGAAAAGGGATCGCTTGATATTGTTGACCGTAATCACGGCTTTGCTCTTTTTCATCCGTTACCATTATAACTGCTAAATGGGCATCATTTCGATAGAATTGATCATAAGGAGTTTGTAAGCCTAATCCCCTACTAACATTATAAAAAACATATTCTGAAGGACTACCACTCGTCCCTAAGGCTCCAATTGCTCTTTGGAACTCACCAATTGGATCGGGATCGTTATTATTAAAAGAACTCGAAAAGCCTAAATAAGGCTTTTCATTTACATCAGTGGACATCACTCCCATACGCCACTGCATAACATTATCCTGCATGAACTCTTGCATAAAGAGAGAGGTATTGCGGATAATATTGTTTTGTATATCAGACATTGAACCTGAGTTATCAACCACCCACAAAATGTCTATTCGATTATCTCGAACAACATTTCTAAGGGGGTATACCTTCTCTGAGCGCACGATGGGAGGTGGGTCATCAAAATAGACATAATCTCCAGATTCGCAACCCATAAGAGCAACGAAAAGAAGACATTTAGGAAGTATCAACTTATTCAACATTTTTTTTCTCCTTAAGACAAAGATCTTTAATCTGAGCTGTTAAACTAAACAACTCATCTGAGAAAAACTGCCCATCAAAGGGAAAAACAACAGCATTAGAAACACTAGGTGCTGAAGCCTTGGTAGAGACCTGATCAGCCATTCTATCTCGAATCAAAGCCAATTTAGACTTTAATCTTCGCATTGTGCTCAAATATTCAATTTTTACAAATCTCATTTTTTGGATAGCAATTTCCATAACTCGTTTTCGATTTTGCCATTGTCTTCTAGCTTCTGCTGCTTGGGCCTCTCTTACTTGAGAAAATTTTCTTTCGAGATCAGATGTGGCCAGATTCAACTCACTATACTTATTTATCTCTGAACGTAGAGTCTCTTCAGCTCGAAGCAGCAACATCACGGTTCGATGATGCTGATCGATCAGATGAGGTGTGGGCTGTTTTAGTTCAGATTGGATTTTAAGAGCGTGCGCCCTATTTTCATCTAAGAATGCTTTAAAGGAATTATTAACCTGATCAAACTGGCAAGTTTGAAGATGAGCAATTGAGCTTATAAGATGCCGATCAGGAAGAAAGTGTTTTTTAAAAATTTTATGCTCTAAAGTTTTAGCTTGTCCCTTTACCTTTTCAAACTCTCTTTTTTGAAGTGAAATCCACAAAGTTTCTACTTGGGCAGTCAAGTAGTGCCGAGAAACAGAAGGAATAAGTGCATAATATTCCTCAGAAGCATCAAAGGCTTTTGCTTGATATAAAAGTCTAGCTAGATTTAAATAGTAATAAGAAACCTCTTCAATATCATCACTCTTAGCCAGCCCCGGTTCGTAAACTCCTTTAAGAACCTTCGCGGCATTAGCAAGCTCTCCCTTTCTAGCAAATGAAAGAACAAGAGACTCTGCCAGACTTAGTCTCAAAGGATCATCAACTTCTAGATAACCTATTGCTTCAGTAGCATCCTGAGATGTCCGAAGGTAGGATACGGCCCTAAGTGAATCATTGAAGCTAATATTTTTTGCTCCTGAGGATCTTAGGATTTTTATTTGATCTGATGTGAGAAAAACTCCTCTTTTAAGGAGCCACCGTGATGCTTTGACTCCAATGACTTGATCTAGTGCTACCGTAGTTTGCTTATCAAGAAAGGCAGGATTCTTTAACTCCTCAATCCACATTTCTATCATTGTTTGAGAAAGATCAATTTTATATGCTAAATAAATCAAACTAGAACGAACATAGTCTTTACTAGTATATTTAATTAAGCTCCTAAAAGCCGCCTTATAGTTATTTTCAAATAGCTGATCATAAGCTTCTAAGATTTCCTTTTCTTTAACTCCCCGCTCTCTGAGCTCTCCATAAATTTGAACTTGAAAGGGATCAGACAAGTCCAATGCTTTTCGCTTAATTTTTATCGGAGCAAAGTCTTTCATATCACTTCTTTTAAGAAGTTTATCCAGATCACCCTTTTGCTCCTGCTCAGCTTTTACTATTGATACAGAAAAAAGACTGATCAACAGAGTATAAAAGCTAAGCTTTTTTGACAGTAATCTCATATGCGACTACCTTCTCCAAATAAATAGCCTATCTCTAAATATCCCATTGCATTGTGAACATTATCATCACCATTTATGCGTTTTTGAGTATAGAATTCATTTTTGACACCGAATCTAGCTGACATCTTTTTACCAACCCAAAACGATAGTCCGAGATCTGCTAGATACATTTGTGTTTCGCCACTTGATAAACTTACATTTCCGTATCCTAGAGAAATGTATTGATCAAAATAAACGACAGTATCTCGTGTTAAGCGTACTTTTCCATAAACAGTATTAAAATTTATAAATGCATCACTGCTCTTGAGTGCAAAGTCAGAGTCAGGTAATAATTGTTCTTGCTCAAAAAGGGCCTCTCCAGAAGGAGTTAACTCATTAAAATACTCAGTGTATCTAGCCCCTAAAGACCACCTTGAATTAATATGATACCTCATAGTGGCTCCGGTCTGCTTACTATCCATATGAGCATCGGCAGCAAAATCATGAGCACCAAACAAAGTAAATTCGAACCTATTACTTAAACTCGAATACCTCTCGTTAACTGCATAGAGGTCTTCTTCAGAAAGAAGCGGTGTAACCTTATCACTTGGAATATTTAAACCATCAAGTTTTTTAGAGAGGTCATCACCTGTCGACTCCTCTTTAGCAAAACTAATCGTTGTTAAGGAGAGAATTAAAAATACGAAACTTAACTTCTTCATAATACCTACCTATTCGTGCGCTTATTGAGCATATCATTGAACCATCGGCTCGCTATATTCTCATCAGCTCCAACACCTTTAATATCCGCAAACTCCGTCCCAAGTAAGGCAAGCCTTCCCCCATTCGGCATAGTACATATAATTCCTATCGAATAGCTCGCTTTTGGCGTTGATATATTATCTTCAACCTCTAGCACATCATCGCAACGATCCGCTCTTACACTTTCATGGAAGAAAACGGGATTATCACTAATACCTCTTGTTGAAGTCCCTTTTAAATTTATCACCCCTTGCGCAGCACTAAAATCAGGCCTCGCAACGAAGCTTAGATTAGAAAGATCCGCTTGAGTGGGAAGTTCTGAATATCTTCCAACAACTCTAATTTTTAACTCATCTTCAATCATTGTTTTAAAATCCTTGGGCAGATTCTCAAACATAGGTGTTGCAATAATAACGTTTTTAACTGAAAAGAGTCCTCTAATGATCTCTTTTTCAAAATGCGTATCCATAAGAGCACTAGTTCCAAGCACAAGTGTTTCTCGGCCAGCAAGGGTTCTATCACTCAATAGTTGAATTGCCGGATTCATTAGTTCTACGTTGGACAGATTTTGCTGAAAGAATTTCACTTCATCCACTCTAGTAGAATCCGTAAAATAGATAATTTCAGACCTGTTTTCACTGAAGACCTCAAAAACAAAACTTTCTGCTGTCGACATATTGTATTCGGAATTTGCGACAATAGAGAATTGCTTAAGTCCAGGCTCATCGCACTTCACTGTAACCCTTCCATTTCTCCAGGTTACAAATTTTTGCATTTCTTGAGGGACAACCTTAAGCCCATCCAATTCAACTCGATTATCACCATCAAAAGCCGAAATATAAAAAGTTTTAGACTCATTATGCTTCAAAAACTTGACTTCACCGGCTTCCCAAGCGGTTCGATTAAAATAAGGAGGTTTTCTCTCTTTAACTCTTATTTTGAGGGTTGTTCGGGCGCGATTGCAATTCCTACGACTAAACCGAGAACTTAATACACAAGCTTCAAATTCAAAAGGTATGTTTTGACCATTGTAATTCGGAGGTATGTCAGACCAGGTTACATTTAGAACCGAGGAATTATTGACTTCATCCTTTACAATTTCACTGCTCCATTCTCCAAACTCAGGCACAGAACTTACAAGTCTAATATCGGGAGCAATTTCGCCATTTTCGTCATAAGCTGAGACTTGAAAAGTTGTATCCAAGCCTTGCTCCATAGCAGGAGGAGGAACCACCTTAACATTTCGTCTTACATCACGAACTGTTATATCTACCGTTTTTTCGGTCAAATGATTGGCTGGGTTATAGACGCTAATTTTAGCGGCATATTCCACTTCGTTAACTTGATTAATCTTCACATGGTGATAGTCAGGTTCAAAAACTAATTTATAGCGAGTTTCATTTACTTTTTCGAGTTTCGTATTAGGAGGTAAATCAGCGGTATTTACCGCAAAAGGCCCTTGGGGATAATCTATATTATCAATATCAAAAAAATACTCTAATTTGGACCCCTCACGGACACTGTCTGTATCTCTTCCATCAATATCAAAGTTTCTTGGAACATCGTTTACAATGAATGAAACATTTGCTGTTCTCGTTTCACCATCGACATCAAGTGTATTTCTTAGAAGTAACTCAATCGTATAAACACGAGTCTTTTTCGTGGGATCACTAATGTCGTTTCCTTGAAAAGGCCCTGGTGTCCAATTGATCGTAAATGTTTCAGGGTCAAACTCTGCCCCTTCAGGTAGGTTTTTTACAACAAGATCTGGTTTGCCTGGAGGTTGGGCAAAAACGCCTATTTTTATAGAGCGCTTTTTTCCTTCGTCAAACTCATAAGTCTTTTCATTGGTTAAAGAAAGAGTGGGAGGAACTTCTCTTTGTTCTCCTCTCGGCTCATCTCTCACCCCACCATTTTCTGGATAAGGATCCTTCTCACACCCGATAAAACTTACTAAAAATACAAAACTGAGAAAAAACTTCATTTTACCTCTCATGTCCCCACCGGTCTTAACATAAATGGATAATTAATATTTACATTCACCCCACCCTTAGGTTTTGGGAACTTCCAATTCATCATTTTCTTAGTAATACAAGACTCTGCAGCAGGACTTCCCAAAGAGGACTTAATGACTTTTGAATAATTAAGGCGTCCTTGACCATTAATTTGGAAGCCTACTGTCACTAGCCCTTCCAAGCCGGGTGTTTTATTTAATTCATTTTCATAGCAACGACGAACCTGGCTTAAATACTTTGCTATAGTGGCATTGATTGCATAACGACTTAAACCACCTTCTAGCACAAGATCATTACTGGCCACTGAAATTCCTGAAATACCTTTTCCACTTCCAGACGCCACCGTGGTATTTCCGTAGCCTCCTTTACCACCACCAGCTCCTTTCGTTCCTACACCACCAAGACCGGCAACTCCTGTATTTCCAACTGTAATCTTCTTTAAACCTTTTCCAAGACCCGTTAAAACCTCACCACCAGAGCCTGCATCTCCACCTTTACCTGCACCTGCAGTCGCTTTTTCGAGCTTCTGTGGAACTCCACCAACTGCGTCCTTTAAATCTTTAGACCCAACGAGACCTAAGAAACCAAGATTTCTTTGAACCGCTCTTTTTGACTTCTCCGTGGCATTAAGAGGCTTAATTTTTAGATTCGGATTTTTTTGTTGAATTTGAACCGTGTTTACAGGCTTGATAACTTGAACAACGATTGGCTCTTTCTTTTTTTGCTCGTCTTCTTCTTCAATTACTTCTTCTTGGGGCATAAGAAATAACAAGATGGGAATCAATAGAAAAACCCCAAGCGTAATCCATTCCGTTAGACGACTTAACCAGGAATTCTCGTCATCTTGTTCAATTAATGTGTCTAGGAACTCACCATCAGCATAATTTCCTATATTAAAGATTCCTCTTGGAGTTTCTAGCACCCAAGAATCACCATTTTTTTCAACCTTACAGTTTTCAACAGACTTAACAGCCACTTCATTAGAAGAACGTACCAGCTCAAATTTACAATCCCACTGATCTTGCGAGAACTCAAAGCCTTGTCTGTGTCTTTGGTCTATTCTTTTGTTGGCTTTATCTTCACTTATAAATCCAAAAAGACGATGAAATCCATATTGAATATCACCCTGTGCCTGGATAACTTTGACTAAAAATCCATCCGGAGATTTTATCGCAATCATTGTACCTCCTCCTGAGAGTCAAGTGCCATTAAGTCTAGGAAGTCTTCTCTTAGTTTTATAAGACCAAAATCTTCCTCTCCCAAATTTCCTGTTACAACTGAATAATCTGCTTTACGCTTTTCACCCTCTATCAGCAAAGATTCAAAGTCTATTCTTCCACCTGATTTATAACGAGGCTTTGTGACCTTTGTATCTGCCCAAAGACTTTGAAACAAAAAAGCGCTTATCATTAATGCCGATAACCTCATATATTTTCTCCAAGCTGATTCAGTCGACCTTTAAAATAGCTAGCCAGTCGCTTATTTCCCATTTTTTGATAAAAACTCTGATATCTCTCAAGTGCACTACGATTATAAGGATCTTTTGCCATAACCTCTTTGATATCTCCAAGCTCTGAATAATTAAAGCTATCAGTATGCACGACCTTGATAGGCTCAGACTTAATCAGCCCTTTAAAGCTTGTTAACTCGCCCATTTCAAATGATTCAAGCCTTCCAGAAACTAATGCACTTTTATCCTGATCCAGACTTTCCAACTCACTCGTTTGCAGTTTGCGATAATCGTCCGCTACTGTGAGATAGGGAGTCGCCAGCTGGGTTAAATTGGCTTGGACTTGCATCATAATGTCATCGGTAAGCCCATCAGGGATCGGAGTAGACATAATTTCTGTGCCCAATGATAAATAAGCTTGTTTTAAGTACTCTAAGATATAGGCTCTTCCCTCTGAGGGAGAAGCCTCAAGATATTTTTTAGCTGTGGCAACCAATCTTTCAAGTAACTTAACTTTATATTTAAAACGCCTTTCACTATTTCGACCATAGAACCTATAATTTTTAAATTTTTCATAGTCCTTATCGATATTTTGAAATGCCAGATCCATCCAAAGAGCACCTGCAAATGTCTTTTGACTACTAACTACTTTAATCGCACTTTTTGACTCTCTAAATCTATTTGCTAGACTGATTTTACGATCAATTGACCATGGAAGAATGATACTCTTCTCATCGATGAGGTTCGCTTGGTCTAAAGTCGCAAAAAACGCATTTTCCATCTGTGTATCGAGGGGAGACTTAAAGGTTTTAAGAGCCTTTTTTAGGATTCTATTTCTTTGTTCAAAATTTTGATCAATCTCATAGAGAGCCGCGATTTTCAAATAGACTTCAAGACCACTAGACTTATTAAGTTCAAATTTTTCCTGTAGCTTCGCAGCCTCAGAAAAACGCCCCATCCGCTCATATTCCACCATAAGGCTCTTCTCATCTTTAGCCTTCTCCAACAGAGCAACTAGTTTGAGTTGGTCTTTCAATTTGATTGCTAAAACCTTTGCATTTTCACAAGATTTTTTTTCAAAGATCCCTGCAAAACAATTCTTGTAAAAATGCTCGAGAGAATCTTGGTCTTCACCTTTATTTGCATAGTATTCAAATTGAGATTGAGTTCGAATTTGTTGCATAGACTCTAGCTCTGATTTTGTTTCCTTATCTGCATTTGCCACATCAAGAGTCAACCAACTATCAGCCTGCTCTGCTAGTAGGTCATATTTCTTTCTTTGATTATAAATATCCAACGTAAGGTTTTGAGCCAATATAGCCCATTTATCAGCTTTCTTAATTGAGTCTATCTTTGCCAGTGGAACAAACTTAGCCAGGGCAAAATTAAAATTATTATTTTGGTAATAATGAAGTCCTGCCACATAGTTAAACTCTCTTGCTTCAGGGGTACCTTTTAGAAGTGCAGCCAACTCTAGAGCTTCTTCTAGAATGATATTTTTTAGTTTTAGCTCCTGAGCCAGAGAAAGCCTCGTTTGTCGAAGTTTTCTAATATGTGAAGTTTCTTTTCCAAACTCAATATCTTCTCTAATCCAAATTCCAAGTCTTTGGACTTTTTGAACCTTGTCAGGCTGCGCCTTCAACCAGCCTTGCTGTAATTTAGTTCGCATATCGTCGTTAGGATAAAACCCTAGATACCTGTCAATCACTCGTCTCAAATAACTTGCATACTGTTTTGGATCTTCTTGAGCCTCTGAACCAAACTGAACAATGACACGCTTTAGCATCTCCTTAAATTCTTTAGCTTCTTCAGCTTTAGGAGGTAATTCATCATCTCTTCTTATTTCCAATGCACTTAAATATTTTTCAATTTCATCCCAATCACTAAATCCATAAGATTCCTCAAGAAGCCTCATTTCATAAAAGATATCTGGTGATTTTTGGTTCAAATATATTAAAGCTGTAGCTCCTGCAACTCTATTTCCTGCGGAGTAAAAAGATTCAACTAATTGTCTTACTAAATCATGTTTACCGGTTTTATTAACTAAATCTTGAATATAGGAAACTTCATCACTGCCATCTGTCGTTCTGTTAGAAAAAAACAACATCAAATCATTAATGATTTTTTCTCTGACTTGCCCTTTCCTATCAAAAAGAGCAAGCTTCAACTCTTCGATTGCAGAGTCTATCTTGATCTCTTTATAATGGAGCCAAGCTCTCTTATAGTGAGAAAGATTACATGACTCTTTTGTTTCGCATAACTTGATCGCTTCTAAATAATAATTATCAGCTCGTTCGAAATTTATTTTTTCCTCATAATACTCAGCTAACGAATAAGCCGCTTCTCTTTTCAAATTATTGTCTGGAGTCTCAGATTCAAAAACTTCTTTAAAGTAGTTTTTTGCCAAGTCCATTTTATTTAATTTTCGATAGACTCTGGCAACTTGGTACTTAATAAGAATTCTTTTTTGGCCTTGAACCTTTTCAACAGAATCGTGTCCCTCAAGTGCTGCAAGATAAAGTGCTAACGCTTTTTTTCTTTGCTGAAACCTTGTTTCACTCTCTACTTCGTCACCTTCTTGGATGGAAACATCAAAGTACAAGTCGGCAAGCCTAAGTGTAAGTTCTTGTCTGCCATGATCATTTTTATCGAGCGAGCTTCTTAGCGCTTCCATTTCGTCAATTAAATATTGATCTGCAAAAGCTCCCGAAATAACGACAAAAAAGAGGAAAAAAATCCGCATCATCTTAGTCCTATAACCGCCAGTTTTATGGTGGAAAACTCACCGGTAGTTAAAATTCCCATTAATTGAGACACTGTCGTAGAAGGTACTTCCTTATCTGCTTGTAAGTTAATCTCACCCGGGAAAGCTTGTCCTGCGTGCGATTTTGCCCAATCAATTTTTATATCATGTAATTGATTCATTAGCTTTTTTGGTGCCTTGAGAACCTTGGTCACTTCACCTACAATTTTTTGATCTAGATAGAGGTTACCATCTTTAGCCACTGCTAAAACGGGAGCCTCCCTTACTTCTGTCGCAGTGACTGAGTCTGGAAGTGTGACACCTTTATTTATTAATATTTCCGGGGAAGTTGAAAATGTTTGCAGTAGAAAAACAACAAGCATGGAAAACATATCGACCATTGAGGTTAACATAAGCGCTCCAATTGCTGCTTTTTTCTTCCATGACATTTTACGTTTACGTTTAATCAAATGTTTTTCAAATGGATCTGATGAAACTAAGCTTTGATTTAATCGCATCTTTATCGTCCTTTCGCTGACAACACACCGATATTAATAATCTCATTGGATCTCAAGGTATCTAGTGTTTCAACTAATTGCCCGTATTGAACTGTACTACGAGGGGTTATTGTCGCTGTCGCAATCTCAATGGCTTTTTTCTTAAAAGTTAAAACCTTCTCTTTTATAGTTTGATCCAGTACAGCTTGGAGGCTCTCTGTACTCTCACTTTCAACTTTAAAACCTTTTACCCTTCTACCATTTCGCTTAAGGTTCAACCTAACCTGAGTCGGGTTTTTATAAACGATATCTAAATCATAAGTCTCTTTTTTAGAAGCAGCTGCCTCTGTACCATGAGATTGTTTGATTTCAACCGTTCCAATCTCAATCCATACAGCTGTGATCAATAAAAAGCAGACACACGTAGATAATAAATCAATAAAAGGTGTGAGATTTAACTCAGCGTTGAGCTCTTTTTTAGAGCCTAGGCCAACTTTCTTTTTCATTCTCTTTCTCCGCTAAATTAGTTTCTTTCAGTACTAATTTGAGTAGATTCCGTCGCGTTGGGAAGAATGACAGTTTCTGCATCTTCCACTCTATTTTCTGAGTAAAATAAAAGATCGTGATAAATTTCAGAAGCGCCTTCTGTAAGCTTACCGACAATCTGCTCAGTTCTATTTTGATAAACTGCATAGGCAACCAAAGCTGGAATAGCAGCAATGAGACCAAAAGCAGTTGAGTTAAGTGCTTCAGAGATACCCTGAGACAGAAGATTTGCTCGCTCAACTGGACTTGCACTAGCAACACCAGCGAAAGAACTGATCAAACCTGTAACTGTTCCTAGTAGACCAAAAAGAGTTGCAACGTTGCCAAACATGGCAAGAAAACCTGTTCTTTTATCGTAGTGATTGATTTCTCTGCTAAGTTGCTCATCCATTCTCGCTTGAAGCGCCTCATCTCCGGCCCCACTCATTCTGAGTTTGATACCAGTCATGGCCACTCTTGAAACAGATGCTTTTGGTGCTGTTTTTTCTACAAAATCGCGAGCACCTGAAAAATCACCCGCAGCAATAAATGCTAATAAATTTCTTCTAAAGTCTTTTGGGACATCTTGATATCTTCCATAAAGAACAATTGCACGCTCGACAACAAAACCGATAGTTAAAAGTCCGAATAAAAGGATAAAGTACATAAAGAATCCGCCAGCATGAAACTGATCTAACAAACTCATTTCAACCTCCATATATAGTCTAAGAAATCCTTACGATTTCAGTTAAGAGTTCGGATAGCATCTTACCTGTTGGAAAAAGCGTTTGACTAGCTGCGATCGAGCTATAGAGCAAATGTAAGAGAATATTAACTGAGCACAAAGGTCAGGAATGTGTAACACAGAAAGCAATATGGCACATACATTCGTATGTGCCATTTTTTATGCAGGATAACCTTAAAAACTTTACTCACGCTGTGTGTGCTGAGGCAAGTTATGAGGCCGAAAAAGTTCTACCAAAAACTTTCCGTCTGGTTTATTTCAAAAGCTCTTCTATTTAAGAACAGCCAGTAGTTGATCCGCATGTATCGCATTTCATACACGAGCCATTGCGAAGCAGTGTAAAAGACTGACACTCAGGACAAGCTTCTCCCTCATAACCCTTCATTCGAGCTTCAGTCATTCTTCTTCCTTGGCTGACCATTTTTGCATCACGTTCTCTGGAGTAAACCTGATGCTTCTCGACGCTTCCATCTGAGTATGTCACTTGCTCTTCTTCCATCATCTCAAGAAGTGGCTCATCGTTTCCTGATTCCCCGGTAATCTTGTCGCTTTCTAAATCTGTAGGCTTAACATGGACGAGATCATAGCGCCCTAAATAGCGACAAGCGAGATCTCTGAAAACATAATCTATAACAGAGGTGGCCATCTTCAAATTCTCATGACCGGTGACAATTCCATTAGGTTCAAATTTAGTAAAAGTAAACGCATCCACGTAATCTTCTAATGGTACTCCATATTGAAGACCCAAAGAAATAGCAATGGAAAAGCAGTTCATCAAAGAGCGATAAGCAGCTCCTTCTTTATGCATATCAATAAATATTTCTCCAAGAGATCCATCATCATACTGACCTGTTCGAAGGTAAACTTTGTGCCCTCCAACACTAGATTTTTGAGTATAGCCTACTCTTCTATTTGGGAGATGTTTCTTTTGAGAAATTTCTTTGTAGATGACCTTCTCCACCATTTTTTGAGCCACTTGCGTGACTTTTTCTGTTTGAGAAAGCTCATCATAGTCTTCGACGAGCCCTAGTTCTTCAAAGGCTTGTGCATTAAGTGGTTGTGAGAGTTTAGATCCATCTCGATATATAGCATTGGCTTTAGTCATAAGCGACCAAGAAAGTTTATAAGCCTCTGAGATTTCTTGAACCGTGGCTTCATTGGCCATATTAATAGTCTTAGAGATTGCTCCAGACAAATAAGGCTGGCAAGCTGCCATCATTTTAATATGACCTTGCCAATCAATAAGGCGCTTTCCATGGCGACCGCATTTATTAGCACAATCAAAGACAGCATAGTCTTTTTCCTTTAAGCCTGGGGCCCCTTCCAATGTCATCGTTCCACAGACATAATCATTGGCGGCTTGAATATCTTTTTCTGGAATACCCATTTCCTTTAAAATATTCAATTGGTTATCAGAGATTTTCTCTTCCGAAATTTTAAGTACATCTCTTAAAAACTCTTCTCCCAAAGTGTATTTATTGAAAACAAAACTGATATCGAAGGCAGATTCAAGAGCACTTTCAATGGCACTAATCTTTTCATCTGTAAAACCAAGATTTCTCAGTCTTTCGTGGTCCACTCCAGGAGCATTATTTAAAGTTCCATGGCCTACAGCATACTTTATAATGGCTTCAATTTGAGCGTCTTTGTAACCCAAATTTTTTAAAGCAGGAGGAACCGATTGATTAATAATTTTAAAATAACCCCCACCAGCGAGTTTTTTAAATTTAACAAGGGCAAAGTCAGGCTCAATCCCTGTGGTATCGCAATCCATGACAAGTCCAATTGTACCCGTCGGAGCAATAACTGTTGTTTGCGCATTTCTATAACCGTGTTTTTCACCGAGACTGACAGCTTCTTCCCAAGATTTCACTGCTGCTTCGAATAGGTACTGATCGACCTTCTTTGAGTTAAGGACTTGAGGGGTTACCGTCAAACCGACATAACCTTTCTTTTTACCACGCGCAGCTTGCAGATGATTGTTCATCACTCGCATCATATCTTCGCGGTTAGCCTCAAACCTCTCAAAAGCCCCATGTTCTTTTGCCATTAACGCAGAGGTTTTATAGGCTGATCCTCCCATAATAGCTGTAATCGCTCCTGCAATTTGCCTTCCTTCTTCAGAGTCATAAGGAAGACCAAGGCGCATTAATAAAGCACCAATATTTGCAAATCCAAGTCCTAATGTTCGATACTGAAAAGATCTCATCGCTATTTCTTTACTTGGAAATTGCGCCATTAAAACTGAGATCTCCAGAACCATAGTCCAAAGTTCACAAGCATGAACAAATTTTTCTACCTCAAACATGCCAGTCACTTCATCTAAAAACTTTACCAAATTGAGAGAAGCTAAATTACAGGCTGTATTATCCAGAAACATATATTCAGAACAAGGATTAGAGGCATTGATTCTTCCGTCCTGTGGACATGTATGCCATTCATTAATGGTATCATCGAATTGAACACCTGGATCAGCACTCTGCCATGCAGCCTCTGAAATCATATCCCATAATTCAGCTGCTTTAATTTTTCTTATGGTCTTTCCTGATGTTCGAGATATTAATTCCCACTCTTCATCCGCCTCAAGTGCTTTAAAAAACTTATTTGGAATACGAATGCTATTATTAGAGTTTTGTCCTGAAACTGTAGCATAGGCTTCGGAGTTCCAATCCGTGTCATACTCTTCAAATTCTATTGAGACAAAACCTTGTTTCGCAAGATCTATACAGCGGGAGATATAATTCATAGGAACATGATCAACACTCGCCTGCCTAATCGCCCGCCCAAGCTCTTTATTTATTTTCCCAGAATATTTTTCTTCTCCCTCAAGAGTTGACCTAGCAATGACATTAAAAATATTTTCTAAGTGGCGTTTACAGATTTTGGACCCTGTCACCAGAGAAGCCACTTTTCTTTCTTCAATAACTTTCCATTGAATAAAATCTACAATATCTGGATGATCTAAGTCCAAACATACCATTTTAGCAGCTCGTCTAGTGGTACCACCTGACTTGATAGCTCCCGCAGCTCGATCACCAATCTTAAGAAATGACATAAGACCTGAGGATTGCCCACCGCCTGAGAGTGATTCTCCCTCTCCACGAATATTGGAAAAATTCGTTCCTGTGCCGGAACCATATTTAAAGAGTCTCGCTTCTCTGGACCAAAGGTCCATTATTCCACCATCGTTAACAAGATCATCTTCAATTGATTGAATGAAACATGCGTGGGGCTGAGGTCTTTCATACGCTGAAGTTGAATTTTTAAGTTTCCCAGACTTTGGATCAACGTAGAGATGACCTTGCGGCTTACCTGTTATTCCGTAGCTCGAATGAAGTCCTGTATTGAACCATTGTGGTGAGTTGGGTGCGGCCATTTGGTTAGCCAACATAAAACTTAACTCAGCTTGAAAACTATCTGCATCCGCCTTATTTTCAAAATAATTGTACTCTTCTCCCCACTTTCTCCAACAACCTGCAAGCCTATCAAAAACTTGTCTGGCATCAGTCTCAGGTCCAGTAATAATCTCTCCGCTATCATCGAGAAGGGGTTTTCCTTTTTCGTCGGTTTGAGGGACACCAGTTTTTCTAAAATATTTTTGAGCAAGAATATCGGTAGCCACTTGAGACCATGACTTTGGAACAGTTACTTCCATCGCCGAGTTCGACGATCCATCCAAATTTCTCACTTCACTCATTCTTTTTTCGAAATCCAATCCTTGGTACGCAGATTGACCCTTCCTAGTAAACAATCTTTTAATTTTCACAAAGTCTCCTTAGTATTTGACGCTATATATTTAATTTTAGGCAAGATTGGATGGCCGTCAACACAATATCTTGCGAATTCCATGCGTCAAAAAGGTGACGAGCACAGCATATAGTGCTTGAATAAAAAGTGTGTCGAGTTTCTTGACGTTAAGTGTTCGAAATTGCGAATTGTGTGACAATATCCTAGTAGCAAAAAATATGCTACACTATGTGTAGTACATTAGTCGTGTTTATAACTTTATTGCTACACTATATAGTGGTTCTATTCGGGCCGTTCACACTATGATATTCTTAAGTTATGGAAATTAAACAAATCAAATATGCTTCAATTACTAGCCTTATTTTAATCTGTCATTCCCTATTTGCCGTGGGAGTCATGGATCCAAAGGTCCAAGAGTTCGAACATGAAAACCCTGGGTGTCCGATAAACTCTGAATGTTCCGAGCCTATGGGTAAGCTTTTAAACCAATGGCTTAAGACCCTAGAAAGCGCTAAAACTTCGAAAACTAAAAAACTTAATGAGTTTCGCAAAAAATATGGAAGCCCCATTCAAATGATGGCCCAAAAAGAAATTTATGAAAATGCGGATCCTGTTATGTGGAACTCAAGATGCAAGTTTCATAATCCCAAAAATCCTAATAATACCGTCTATCGAGGTTTCGCTTTTCTAAAAGACAAAATTGAATTGGATAAAGCAAGATTTACTCCCGTTTATGTTTATGAGGGCACAGAAAAGAAGAAGTACCTCATCCCCTATGGTGATACGGTGGCGTTAATTCAAAATGATGAATTGATTGTCCTCAAGGACTACGAGGATCATTTTTATAAAATTGCGATAAAACCAGATGGAAATTATAGATTCATTGATCTTCCTAACCAAACCACTAGAAACGCTCTCGCTAAGAAAATTAAAGATTATAAATGTCCTGAAGAACGCTCGGCTGACAAAATTTATTTTTCAAAATATTTTTGTCAAAGAGTTCTAGATCTCGACTCTAACCAACTTAAAACAATTCAAGTTGGTTGGTCTTGTCCTTAAATTGAGTTTACTTGAGAGAGTTCTCTAGTCTTTTCCTCAGAACATCCACTTGATGTGGCATAACTTCTTTTGGCCACATGACCACGGCTATTGTTATCATCCACATTCACTTCGAAGAGTTCGACCGTTTGTATGGTATAAGTTTCACTGGTTGAAGATTTTTTAGCTGTTGTTACGACATAACAAAAGCTAGTCCCGGAAGCCGGCTCCGCCTCATCTTCCATTCTTTTTCCGCATGCACCTTCTCTATTTCCAAGTACCTGTACCCATGTTCCGTAACTTCCCGACAAAGTATATCTAACTGTAGAGGTATCAACGGTGGTATCGCTTTCGCATAAACCATTCAGTTGTTTTGAACTTTGGACCAAGACATTTCCATAAAATGATGGCGAGCTATCATTAGTACTAAAAATAAGTTCTCCATTTGAATCACTTAAAACAGAAGTTACTTCAGCTTCAAATCCGAACTCTTCTTCTGAACAATCTCTAGCGTAGACTTGCGAAATTTGTTCAAGTGTTTGATTCGTTCTCACTCGATCTTCAAAGACAAACTCTTTATCTGAAATGGCATTGCAGATATTACTTAAATTAGTCACCTCTCTTGCACTCAAGGTATCATTCGGATCAACGGTCAAAGCAAGACCTATCCTATCATCAATACCTTCCTCGCTTACTATCTGCTCACCACAGGAAATCATAAAGCTTAAAAATATGAGAAGTGATAAAATGCGCATGCTCTCTCCTTATTGATGCTTAAACTTTGATTATTTCAATCCCTTCTTAAGCTTAGCCTCAATTAACTGACCTCTTTTTTGGTTAAGATGATCACGATACTGACTAAACCACTGAGTATTGGCCCTTTGCAAAAGCCAAGTATCAAAATGATTCTCCTGATTTAAATAGTAGGAATTTGATGACAAATTGTCTAGCATCACCATATTTGCAAGTGTAGGTACCTTTAAAAGCGCTTTTAATCCCGCTTTTGAGTAATGAAACTCTTTGTATTCTTTAAAATAAGTAACCAAGTTTTCATAAACATAATAGCCAGCACTTACCCCTGATTCACATAATTGTTTCAATTCATTTTGCATATCTGCGTGATGTGCGTGTAAGGCCTGTTTTAACATTCCACTATTATCATCTTTCCAATCTCGAGCTTTAACATCCCGCCAAAGTGGTTCGCTATTATCTGATTTCAGAGCTAGTACCGGATAAAAACCAAGATTATTCATATCTGTTCTCACCGAACGATAGTCTTGCTCAGTTACTGAGCTATCAAATGGAGCTTCCAATTTTTCTTTATACTCAAGAATAACTTGATGAAAACTTGGGCAATTTGCAGTTTTAGCCTGCATCCCCAAGGATTGTTCAAGTTTTAAAAATTGCCTGTAAAAACTTAAAAAATAGATCTGCCTATTAGAAAGCTCTGGGGTACTTTGTTTTATGCTCGCTGGTGCACGATCATGAATTTTTTTAGGCTGATAATCGTTAAAATAAACCAAGTTATTACTTACAGAACTCTTTACCGGAGTCAGACCAGAAAGCCCTGTTTGATAATCACTAGAGGCACAGCCAGCCAATAAAGTGGTCCAAAAAATAAGGTTGATTTTTTTCATAAACGCTCCCTCTTAAGGGATTTATCGGTTCTAAGAGGCTTAGAACTTCAATAAAACCTTTGCGACGGCAAGACTTGCAGGTTGTCTAAGTTATTAATTTTTAATATTTTAAAAGACATGAATTATTGGTTAATGAAAACAGAGCCTGATACTTTCTCAATAGATGATCTTAAAGCTCAGAAAACAAGTGGTTGGGATGGCGTCAGAAATTACCAAGCGAGAAACTTCATGCGAGATGATATGAAAAAGGGTGATCTCATTCTCATATATCATTCAAGCTGTGAGGTTCCAGGAGTAGCAGGACTGGCCATAGTGAATAAGGAGTCTCATCCAGACCCCTCGGCATTTGATTCTCAATCGAATTATTTTGACCCTAAATCAAACCAAGATAACCCTAGATGGTTTATGGTCCAGGTAAAGTACAAAGCAAAATTCAAAGCGTTTGTACCCCTCTCTCAAATAAAAAAAGAAAAGAAACTTCAAGATATGAAACTGATTCAAAAAGGCAACCGACTTTCAATCATGCCACTTGAGAAAAGTGAATTTCTCCACATTCTAAAATTAGCGAATTATAGTCTAACGTAGTTTCCGTCAGTATTTATTTGCTCATCAACTTCAAGATTTACAGCTTTAGCACCTCTTGATGACTGTATATTAAATCTGTACTCACCAACTGGGAGGACTTTAAAAAACTCTCCTCTGGAAAAAGCAAACTCTCCCATCTCAGTTGATTGTCCACCATCAATTCTTGTGATTTTAACTGTTCCAGTTGCATTTCCATTCATTAAAAACCCGGCCCCTTGATGTACTGATTTTAAATAAGTCATCATTGATGCTTTATTTTCGCTGTAGAAACCTGGAATATTTCTATAACTTGGCCATTTTCTTTGAGAGAGCTCAACGGTCACTTGAAGATCGTTATACCAGTAGTAAGACCAATCTTGCATTCCTCCGAAAAGTCGATACCAATCTGCTCCGTTTGTAATACCGCCTGAAAAAGACCTTGAATTTCTCATTGTGGAGTTCAGGTTGGCATATCTTAACGAAAGTTCTTTTAATAAGGAGTCGAGTGGATGTCTGTCATAGGTACTATCCCAGGGATAGTTTACAACCACAGCACCACCGTGAAAATTTGCAGAAAGAGAAAAATTTCTTTGAGCTTGAAAATTCATCACAGCAATCGTTTCCGGTTGTCTACTTCCATGAGAATTTCGATCACCTCTCGTCCAATCAGGAAAGTTTCTATTGAGATCGACTCTTCTAGCATTTGCCCTTTGTCTTAACTCTGAACCATCAGGATTCATTGAGGGCATAATAAATATCTCTGTATTATTTATAAGTTTTGTAATCTCACTGTCGTTTCCATAGCCTGCAATTAAGTCTCTAATAAAAAACTGAGTTAGTTCTCTACCGGTGATTTCATCTCCATGCATGCTAGAGATATATTTAAATTCAGGCTCTTTTTCATCTTGAGAAACATTATCCGATATTTTTACCACCCATAGATCTCTACCCTGTGATGATTTTCCAATAGAAAACATCTTTGCAATACTAGGGTTAAGTGCCACGGCAGCTCTTAAATTTGAAACGACCTTCTCATAGCTTGGATAATCAAGAAGGGCCTCACTATCTTTTTCATGTCCATGATCAATTGTCTGAAACTCAATTCCAGAGTCTTTCAAAAATTTCCCAGTCCCTTTAGGTCCGTAGAGCTCAAAACCATATTCACTAGGATGATCAATGATTAGCTCAGGATGATCCTTTAAGATTGTTAACGATTGAAAATCAGTCACAAAGTATTCTTCTTCAATCAAATCAGCCGTGCTCGTATCCTGGGCTGGACTAGCAAAAACAAACTGAGTGCTAAAGGCTAATAAAAAGACAATTTTGGCGAGTGTAGATGTTTTCATGCAGGCAACCTACCTCAAGTATTCAAAACTGTATTCAAGTCTTTTCAAACATGTACTTACTACATGGATTTGAGGTTATCGGAAAACGTAAAGTCTATTACGAGAGGAGTAAATAGCTAAAATTCCGTCGGAGGAAACCTCTGCATGTCCAAAAACAGCAGATTGATCGGAGCCCAAATCAAATTTTGAAAGCACATTAAGTGAAATGGGATCAAGATAAAATACACCACTTCCCATAGTTGTTACGACCATCCCTCGCTTCCACATTTTTAAAGAACTTATGGCATCCTTCGATACCTTTTTCGAACTAAGAATTTTTCCTTGGTTTGAGACTCTATGGACAGTTCCATCGGTTGCCCCCACAAAAAAAGAATCATCTTCAAGTAGTGGAAGGCTCGATTGCACAATTTCAACCGTTTTTTCAATCACACCATTTTCAGGATTTAAAAATCGCATAGGCCCTGCTGCTGAGCCCGCAATAATATAGCGACCAACACTTGTTGGCATAACGTCTACATCCACAAATTTGATTCCTGTGGATATCTTTTGCTCCCACTTTATCACACCCTCTTCTAATGAAAGCATCGCCACATATCCATCTGCAAACCCTACGAGAATTGATCCCTGAAAGGGCTGAACAGTAGAGACTCTTTGTAATGTCGTAGAAAAAGGAACAGACCTTTTATATCGCCAAAAAACTTTTCCTGTCTTCGCATCAAGAACCACAATACTATGATTTCTAAGGTGAATAATAAGTCTACCCCGCATGAATTGAGGTTGAGACTCAATAGGGGCCCCTAGATCCACGGAGTACTTTAAGTTTCCTGAATAATAATGACGAGCGATTAATCGTCCTTCTTTAGTGCCGTAATAGACTGTATCGCCAAATTTATTTGCAGGAGACTGAATGGGACCATTTTCCTGGCTTCTCCAGACTTCGCGTCCAGACTCCAAATCATAATTAACCATCTCCCCTTTAAGATTACCCATATAAAGATAGTCTTCAAAAATAAAAGGAGACGAAGTCCCAATCGGAAAATTTCCGGTACTATAGCGAGGATCTAGCTCTTTCGCCCATTTTACAATAAAGGGATTTTGCTGCTGAACAGGACTCCTTAATTCGAGCTCTTTGAGCTTAGAACATCCAAAAACCCCTAAAGCAAAAAAAAGAAGAAAGAATTTACTCACTCAGATACAACCTTGCAAGTTTAGCATACTGGGTGTCGGCATGTTCTTTAAAAAGATATTCAAAGTGCTTTTTTGCTTTCTCTTTATCACCGGCTTTAAGATAAAGGCGGCCAGTGTGAAAAAATATTTTATCTTTAAGAAGACTCTCAGGTCTTTTAATGAGCTCAGTGTAGATTTCTAGTGCTTGATCAGTGCCCTTATGATCCTCCCATAAGGCTGCCATCGCAAGTCCAGCCATCAAGTAGACTTCACTTCTCTTATCTTGTTTATTTAACCAGGTCTGAGCTTGAGTAAGTGTCGCTTGATCCAACTTACCTTCTTCATTTAATTTTTGAAGAACAGCAATGAGTGAAGGAAATATACTCGGTTCAGAAAACAAAGAAGAGTCCAGACTAGAAAGTTTTCTAAGGACTTCTTCTGAAGCCATCTTAGACTCAGGAGCTAAGTAAGGTTCCACAATATTAGACTCAATAGCAGCTACTTCGTTTAAACGCTCGTTTACTTTAGTCGCTTGCATCTTGGCAAAAATCACATAACCAATAATTAAGACAACTCCAATTCCAGCAACGGTAAGAACTGTTTTTTTGTTTTCATTTATAATATGCCCAAGATCGGTTTTCTCTAAGGTTTCTTCCAAAGTTTGTACATCTTGATTTGTGCTCATCGCCCATCCTTGTCGTTTTTCAAATCAAAATTCTATTCTTAAAATCAATAAGTTGTCAAAGTCCGGGCCTTCCGATACGATTTTTATATGAGAAATTTCAATATTCTATTCGGCTTCATGCTTCTGTTCTTTTGTGCCTCCAGTAAAGGAGCCAGCATGGTGGGAAGACTTGGAATTGGAATGGCAAACAACTTAGTGACGGGGACTCCAGTACTCTCCACGAAGCTCCAAAGAAATAGGGCCAGCGCGATCGGAGGAGTTTTTGGTTTAGACTCAAATGAGGACGGCTCATTTTATGCGCTAGGTCTTAAATATTATCGCTATATATATGAAGAACCACAGTTGAATTTCTACTCTGCTTTTCAAGGGAATATATTCACCTACCAAAACGAAGACACCGACGAAACCGAAAATGGTTACCAAGTTGACGGTACTTTAGGATCAGAATTTAGTTTTCAAGGTTTAGAAAGCATAGGCTTTAGTTTTGAATTTGGAATAAGTTTTAACAAGTACCAAGATCAATCAAGGATTCAGACAATCGGGGTCAATTTTATCCAATCGTCTATCCATTTTTATCTCTAGGAAAAAATGAAACTGATTTTCTCCCTTTTTATTCTTCTCTCCTTTTCCTGCTGGGGACAAGGTGGAGCAAATCTTTTCAACGACGGTGATGAAGACCTTCAAGTCGGTGGCGACATTTTTCAAGATTTTAATGAAGACTTAGAAGCAACTCAAGTCATGGAGGATGAACGGTTTTATAGGTACTCAAGATTCTTTGGCATTAACTTAGGACTTGGAACCACAACTTTTACTGATAATAGAGGTCTCGCCTACGAAGATAATGACCCCTCTTATCACTTCTCACTTATTTATTTTTTAGATTTCCAAACTGCCTTTGTTATGGGCCTAGAATACTCCCAACATACTATGTTTATCGATACTTTTGTCGTCGGATCTCCTGATGAGATTATTGGAGCGGTAGTCACTAGCTTTTTAAGACCATTTTTTGGTTATCGTTATTATATTGATACCTCTGATTTAGGAACAGCCATTACTTACTCTAACCCCTATTTCGTAGGGCGTATAGAATACTGGTATCAAACCAATGAATTCCCCGAAGAAGAAGGACTAGATGACGAAAATGGAGGGGGCCTTGGGACCGGAGTAGGTTTCGGACTCGAATTCCCCATCGAGCTCAAACAAAGTTATTTTAATATCGAGTTTCTCTACCATTTTGTGAACTACTTCGATAAGTTTACAGATGATTACCGACAGATTCCAGACGATTTAGAGCGTGATGACCCGAATAACCCAGGCCAAAAGCTCGAGTCGACTTACGGCTACGATGACCTTCGTGGAGGCTCCCTTACCATTATGATGAACTATCATATCAGTTGGTAACCCTCTAAACTTTCTTAAGTCGCCTCTCAATATCCGTCGTCGTTCTAAATATCAAATGAACCGGAGTATTCACCAATTTAAACTCTCTTCTTAATGCATTGGTAAGATAGCGACGATAATTAGTTGGAACACCTTTAGACCTATTAGTAAAAAGAAGAAATGTGGGTGGTGCAGACTTAAGCATCGAAGCATATTTCACTCTTAACCTCAAACCTTTCTTCTTATCGATCATAACAGGATTTCTTTCCATAAGATTTGTTACTGTCTTGTTGAGTTTCCCTGTCGTTACTTTCGAGTTTCGGATACATATTGTTTTTCTAAGAGATGTTCTTAGTTGCGCTAAATGACTTCCTTTCTTAGCTGAGATAGTAATGATCTCACAAAAGGCAAGCCAGGGAACTTGGGCCCTAAGATCTAGCATCCACTCTTTTTTTCTTCTTCTGTCTTGCATAATATCTTGGATGAGATCAATTTTATTCAGACATATGACTAGGGATTTACCTCGTTCCAAAGCGATATCACATAACCTTCTATCTTGATGAGTAATACCCTTTGTGACATCTATCATATAAATAATAACGTCAGCCTCAGAGATAGCTTTAAGTGATCTATACACAGATTGTTCTTCAATAAATCCACTGACAGATTTTTGCTTTCTGATACCAGCAGTATCTACCAGTTTAATTGATCGAAAGGGATTAAACTCAATGTCCTCTTCAACTGGGCTTTCTTCCTCAAGAGGAGCATGGTCATCATCAAGTTGTGCTTCCATATCATCTAAAGAAAAGAATTCACCAGAGTCGAGATCCTCAGTCATATCATTTTCGAAAGAAAACTCCCCTTCTTCAGATTCTATTTCATCGTCATATTTTAATTCTTCAGGAAGGTCGTTATAGGCTTGAAGCTCTTCTTTAGAGATCTCATCTTCAAACTCTTTCAATTCACCGATCAGTTCAGCGTTGGATTTCCTGAATTGATCATTTTGAACCTTAAGCTTATCTACATCCGAACCAAAGTATAAATCAAAATAACCTTCTATTGGATCGACTGTGGTTCCTGCAACATTTGAGACTAAAGCTCTTTGGGCTCCTAAAAACTGATTTAAGAGAGTAGATTTACCTGCATTAGGTGCTCCTACGATCGCAGCATTTGCCACAACATCATGTTTCGGCTTAACCCCTTTTTGAAGTTCTTTTTCTTCCTTTGCCGTTGCTTCAAATTTAAGGACAAAATCGTGCAAAGATTCTTTTAAGCTTTGTAAACCTCGGCCATGCTCCGCAGAGACTAAAAAGAATTGATCGGTTTCAAGTCCTAACGTATAAAAATCAGCCTCCTGACCTGCTAATTTTTCATCATCAAACTTATTTACCAAAAGCCAGAAAGGTTTTTGAGTCGAACGTATATAATCACAAATAGTTTTATCAAAAGGTATTAACCCTTCTCGTACGTCGACCACCATCAGAACGAGGTCTGACTCATCTATAGCAAGCTTTGCTTGATCCGCCATAATATTAAAAAACGGCTCAGCTGTTTTTCTTTTTCCTAATTTTTCAGGCTCATCAACTTTATCAGGGTAAAACCCCCCAGTATCCACCATTATCACATCGCGCTCTTCTTCGCCTCGGACGTTTTCTATCTGAGCAATGCCATAATGGCGATCTCTAGTAACCCCCGGAAGGTCGTATGACATCGCCTTGAAACTCTTACGCATAATACGGTTGAAGATTGTACTCTTTCCAACATTTGGTCTTCCAATTAAAGACACCACACATGAGCGTTTCATTATTTTTTTCTCCAAACCCTATGAGATTTTTGGGTTCTTGGTAGTCCAATTTCATCTAAGACGAAATTATTTTTAAACCATTTAGGGGAAACTTTGACGTGAAGGTTTAAATAAACTTTTCCTCCCACCATAGCCTCAATTTTCTTTCTTGCTTTGGTTCCAATATCTTTTATGACAGCACCTTTCTTACCAACAACGATGGCCCTTTGACTGGGACGATTCACCAATATACTAGCCGAAATTTTCGTATTTTCTGTTTTTTCGCCTTTAGTTTTTGCATCAAAGAACTCATCAATAACTACGGCAAGCTCATACGGGAGCTCATCTTGTAATGTATGAAAAGCTTGCTCTCTAATATACTCTGAAGCAAAAAATCTTTGATTTTTATTAGAGACAGCTCCATCTGGATACAAATGTGGTCCCGGCTCAGCAGCATCGCAAAGATCACCCGTCAGAAGATGAACCCCATCACCATTTTTAGCTGAAACGACAAAATATTTTTCTGCGTCTACCAGTAAAGATTTTACTTGCTGAAATTTTTCTTCAATTTCTGCTTCATTTAGATTTTTTACTAGATCCGATTTTGTAAAAACAACCCAAGAGCGAGCTAGCTTTCCTTCAAACTCTTTTAAGAAGTGTTTAACTTGTCCTTCAATACTTTCTGTAAGATCAATAAGAATTAAATTCAAGTCAACTCCATCAGCACCAAACTGAGCCTGACCATTCATTCGAATATTTAATTCTAATGTTGAAGAGTGAATGCCGGGAGTGTCGACTAAGACAATTTCAGTTTTATCAATCGTAAATGCACATTGAAATTGGTTTCTTGTTGTTTGAGGTTTGTGACTTACAATTGAGAGATCATAGCCAATCAAGTGATTGATTAATGTAGATTTTCCAGCATTAGGTCTTCCTAGCAATGCTGCCATAATATGCTTATTATGCGGATGCTGATCGGTTAATAACATAATGAATCTCCTTAACTAAGCTTTTGCTCTTCAATTATTTGTTTTGCTAAATCTTGCATTAATTGTTTTTTGGAAGGTCCCACCTTCTTTGCTTGAAGTTTTCCGCCTAGAAGGCATTGAACTTCAAATTGACCATCTTTTAACTCTCGGCTTTTATACTCCGGAAGTTCGCCAAAAACCTTTTGGCTCAACTCTTGGAGTCTTGATTTTGCATCAAATTCAAGCATGGACTCTAAACTGAAGAAATCCTGCCCCTGATTTTTTTCAAGTGCTTTATATTGAACAAGAATAAATTTTCTTGATTCATCAAGTCCTTTTTCTAAATAAATTGCACCAAGAATGGCTTCAAACGTATTGGCCAGAATAGAAGGCTTAGATTGCCCTTGTCCTTTAAGTTCACCGTTTCCAAGAAGTATATATTTATGGAGTTCTAAATTCTGTGCTAAAAGACATAAAGTGTTTTCATTCACAAGATGACTGCGAAGCTTTGAAAGCTTCCCCTCATTTACGCCTTTATGGCGCTTAAAGAGTTCCTCAGTAATAATCAGCTGGAGAATCGAATCTCCTAAAAACTCCAGTCGCTCATTGTCCGCCAAATTAGACTTTGATTCATGGGAAAATGATCGATGAGTGAGGGCCTCAAGGATGAGATCTAAATGCAAACTCTTTGGTAAAATATCCCAGACAAAACCCGCTAGCTCTTTTGATGAAAAGTTTCTGTGGAAAGGAAGAAATTCAGTTTGAATTTTCTGTGTGATTTGCATCACCAATTGCTCCAGTTCGTCATGGTCAAATTACCAATGCGATGTATCTAACACCGTGCACATGCTATGTAAACCTTTATTGCAATAGCTACTCAGCTTTAAACCATTGAAGTTACAGCTTTTTATTGATAAATTCGCTCGGATGGAAAAGGTAGACCTCTTTAAACAACAACAAGACTTTATCAAAAGTTTGGAGTCCTCGGGTAAAAGCTTCAATACTCTCAAAAACTACCGCACTGATTTAAATATCTTTAATAAATTTTTACAAAGCCGAGGAAGGGAGCTCTACCTAAAAGAGGTCACTCAAAGCCAAACCCAAGACTATCAGAACTATCTAGAGAAGAAATATAATTCCCCAAATTCTATCCGTCGCAGGGTTCAGGCCCTTCGAATTTTTTTTGATTATTTAATTGAAAAAGACCTAATCGATCATAATCCCATAAAAAAAATGATGGTAAGTCCCAAAGTAGTGGATCTTCCAAAGCCAATTCCGTTTCCTAAAGTTCAACAATTAAAGCACTTACTTTTGACTGCTAAAAATGCTGAAGCTGGACATGCAAAGCTTTTAGCATCCAGAAATTTGGTTTTATTTTACCTCATTTATGGATCTGGGCTTAAGGTCTCTAATATCGAAAGACTTCTGCTCAATCATATTACCTCTCACAAGGATCAATACCGAGTCCTTATTGCAAGCGATAAAAAAGATCCTTTTACCGTTCTTCTTCCTTTGGAGTTTAATGAAATTTATGAGGAGTATCTTAGCCTATTGGAAGAAGGGAAGAATCGCGACAATATCAATTTTAACGAGCTCTTTTTTAATGCCAATCCATTTAAAATTTTAAAGGGGGGATTATCTGCTAGAGGAATAGAAGTTCTTTTTAAAGATTTCTCTCAGAAATTAAACTTCGAAGTAACAGCTAGGTCTCTAAGACAAGCTTGTATCTTTAAGTGGCTGGGAGCAGGTGTACCTCTTGCCAGGATAAAGGAGTGGATGGGAGTCCAGCCCCAATACAGTCTAAAACCTTTTGAAACATTGATAAAAGAAAGGCCTGATGAATTCGCCTTTCTCGATATATAGGTAAACCTATGTTCGATGGCCATACCATTAATGACAAGACCTTAATCGAGCGCTGCTTTGAAAACGCGAAAAAGGCCATTGGTAACACAAGTCCTAATCCCTATGTGGGGTCAGTCATTGTAAAAGATGGACTTATAATTGCCGATGGATTTCATAAGAAATCAGGTCAACCACACGCTGAAATAGAGGCCATGAGATCAGCGAACCAAGACCTCACAGGAGCGACGCTCTATTGTAACCTGGAGCCTTGCTGTCATTCCCATAAAAAAACTCCCCCCTGCACAGACGCTATTATTGAAGCAGGCATAAAAAAAGTGGTGATATCGAATCTAGATCCCAATCCAGCTGTTGCAGGGAAAGGTATCGAACAATTAAAGGAAGCTGGAATTGAAGTTGAAACGGGGGTTCTCAAAGATGAAGGTGAAAAATTAAACGAAGTTTTTTTACTCATATCACAAAAAGACGTCCCTTTGTTCATTTAAAGTGGGCACAAACTCTAGATGGAAAAATAGCGACGAACACAAATAGCTCAAAATGGATCACTGGTGAAACTGCCAGAGAAAGAGTCCATCAAGAACGCTGGCTTTATGATGCCGTTGCTATAGGATCGAGGACTGCTGTTCACGACGATCCAAGACTCACCATAAGAGTTCCCAACGAAGTTGAGCGGTCCAAACAGAGGATCATTTTTTCTAGAACAGGAAATATCCCGCAAAACCTAAACCTTTTTAAGGACTCGTTTAAAGATAAGACTCTTATTGTCAGCGCCGAGCCAATTGAGTTTGCTAGACATATCTTATGCCCAACAAAAGATGAGCTTTTGGATCTCCCAACTGCTATGGACTTACTTTATGCTCAAGGGGTGCATTCCTTGTATGTAGAGGGGGGAGCAACTTTGGTGAACGGATTTATTGGACAAGGATTAATGGATCGGTTAAGCGTTTATATCTCCCCTAAATTACTTGGCAAGGGTATCCCGGCATTTCATGGTGAAGAACACAACTTAATAGAAAGTGCCTTAAGCTTTCCAAACGGAAGCTGGAAACAATTAGGTGACGACGTAGTTTTTGAAAGTAGAAGGAATATATGTTTACCGGACTTATAAAGGATATCGGAAAAATTGAAAGAGTGATAGATAACGAGACTGGCAAGGTCTTTGTCATCTCAACTCCAAAGCTTATATCTCAAATTGAAGTTGATGACTCTATTGCCACCAATGGCGTTTGCCTTACCGCTACAGAAATCAAAGACGATACCTTCCAAGTTCAGGCCGTCCATGTGACTCTTGAAAAATCAAACTTAGGTGAGCTCAATATTGGTGACAAGGTCAATCTCGAGTTGGCACTTAGAGCGTCTGATCGCCTCGGGGGACATCTCGTTCAAGGTCATGTGAATGGCAAGGGAGAGCTGATTGAAGTTCTTCAAAGAGGTGATAATTGGGAGATGGAATTTAAAATCCCAAGTGATTTGAGAAAATATTTTATTGACGAAGGTTCTATAGCTATTGATGGAATAAGTCTTACGATAGCTAAAGCGAAAGAAAACTCCTTGGTTGTCTCAATTATTCCCCATACTTATGAAAATACGACACTCGGGGTAAAAAAAATTGGTGAATCAGTTAATATTGAAGTAGATATGATGGCGAAATATCTAGAAAACTTCGCTAAGTTTCGGAATTAATTTATGTTTGCAACCATTGAACAGGCCATTGAAGATTTAAAAGCGGGAAAGATGATCATCGTCGTTGACGATGAAAACCGCGAAAATGAGGGTGATTTTATCATGCCCGCCCAAACGATCACATCTATTGATGTGAACTTCATGGCCCGTTATGGAAGAGGTCTTATCTGCGCCCCGATTAGCACTGATTGCGCCAAAAGACTCGAACTTAATATCATGGTTCCAAGGTCTGAAGATTCACTTCAAACAGCTTTTACCGTATCAGTTGATGCCGCTCAACACACGACGACTGGAATCTCGGTGAGAGATCGTGCGGTCACATTGAAATTACTCGCAGATCGAAGCTCAAAGCCAGCTGATTTTATAAGACCCGGTCATATCTTTCCTTTAATTGCAAAAGATGGTGGAGTTCTTGAGCGAGAGGGACATACAGAAGCTGCCGTTGATTTATCAAAGATGGCTGGGTTCGCTCCCGTAGGTGTTATCTGCGAAATACTTACTGAAGATGGAAGTTGTGCCAGACTACCCTATCTTAAAGAGTTAGCTCAAAATTTTCAGCTTAGTATTATAACGATTGAAGATCTCATCGATTATAGAAAGCAACATCCACGCTGCTTAGTTCAAGGAGAAGAGAAATATGCAAACTATCAAAACTAAACTTACCCTTGAAAAAAAACGAGTTGCTATCGTCTCTTCTCAATTTAATGAGCTCATCGTCTCAAAACTTTTTGAAGCTAGTAAAGAGTGCCTCCTTCAGCACGGCCTTGAGGAAGAATATATCACCGTAGCCTGGGTCCCAGGTGCATTTGAACTACCACAGGCAGCTCAAAAACTTGCTAAAACCGGAAAGTTTGATGCAATCATCTGTCTTGGTTGCGTGATTCGAGGTGCTACGACTCATTATGATTATGTTTGCAATGAAGCGGCTAAAGGAATATCACGCGTTGCACTAGATCACAACCTTCCTGTTATGTTTGGTGTCATTACCACGGAAAATCTTGAACAAGCATTCGAGCGTGCCGGTAGTAAAGCTGGCAACAAAGGCTGGGATGTTACACAAGCTGCCATTCAAATGATTAACCTAAATGATGCTATTGACCGTCTAGAGTAATCCTGCTACAACCTAGCGTACTTTTGTATTTGGAGGCGAGCAGAGCAGAAGCGCTATTTGTAGGTTTCTCGCCATTTTATTCGACACTTTAAGGAGATTTAAATGTCTAAAGTTACCATGGGTGGAAAATCCGCCTTTAAAATCCAAAGAAGACTTGGAGTGGAGCTTCCTGGTTTAGGAAAAGCTGGTGCTCTTGAGAGAAGACCTTATGGACCTGGTGTTCATGGGATGAAAAGAAAGAAGCTTTCTGACTTCACGATCCGTTTAATGGAGAAGCAAAAGCTTAGATTTCACTACGGTCTTCGTGAAAAGCAATTAGTAAACCTTGTTTCAAAATCTAAAAAAGACAGATCACGTTCATGGGTTGATACTCTTGTTATCAATCTTGAGTCTAGATTAGACAATGTAGTTTTCCGTCTTAACTGGGCACCTTCGATTGCAGCTGCAAGACAAATGGTGACTCACGGGCATATCAAGATTAATGGTAAGAAATGTAATATCCCTTCAGCGATGGTTTCTGTTGAAGACATCATTTCTATCACTGACAAAGGTGCAAAGTCTGGAAATTATCTTCAAGCAAAAGCGAGACCTCGTTTATCTGCAGTTCCTGCTTATCTTGCAATAGAAGCAGACGGTGAAAAAGAAAAAGGGAAAATCGTTTCTGAGCCTTTGCCAGAAGATATTCCATTTCCATTCGAGAAACGACTTGTGATCGAATACTACTGGAAAATTAAGTAGCCCCCACCTTTGGGTGCGAAATAAGTTAGCTCTCACTTCGCGGTGGGGGCTACCGACCATAAAAAGCCCGCTGTGCGGGCTTTTTTTATTAGTGTTTAAAGAGGGCTGGAACTAATGTATTGGAGGATAGCTTCTACCGCACAACTCATTGTAGCGCCTAACAAGTAAAAGGCAGAAGCTATAGCACTCGCTGCAGAACTCTTCATAAAACATAAACTAGTAGAAGCGTGAGCTTTATCTAAAAAACCCGGTCTTTGTTTTTATACCATTTGAATTCGATGAGATTATTGGAAGGATCTTGCAGAAAAAATGACCTATGTTCAGCTGGCTCATTCAAATATCTTCTAAAGTCTTCTTTAAAAAATTTTAATTGATTCTGTTGGGCATTTTCTAAAATTTCTACATAATCGGATTCGTCGTCTAAGATCCATCCAAAATGCCTTGGATACATTTTAGGCTTCTCCACAACTTCATCAGCATCAAGATGGCAAACAACTTGATGTCCAAAAAAATTGATAATAACAAACTGAGCACTCTCTCTACCAATACCAAGTCCTAGGCTCTGGTAGAAAGTTTTTATTTTTTCGATGTCGTGAATAGGAATAGCAAGATGAAACATAATTGCTCAAATGGGGAGAAGAGCCATTAAGCTCACTCTCCCACAAGTAGTATTTTTTGTAATTAGATTGAAAAAGGTAAAGAGATTGATAATAGATAGGACGAGTAAGCAATATCTAGATCTAGATCAGTAGCTCCATTGACATACTTAGCCGTCGATAAATTTGCAATCTCTAAGTTTAAACTAATGAAAGGAAGGACCTTATAACCAAATCCAAATGCGGTTCCTCCCCCCTCGGTATATTCTTGATCAGAGTCATCATCGTTTATTCCTTGAAAACTAAACACATATTCTCCCCAAAGTCTCACACCCATGGGAGTATCATAACCGACGAAAGCGCCCATTCTCGTAAAGGTATAATCTGACTCACTTCCACTCTCAGTCTCAAAATTTGAAGTTGCTCTTTGGCCATTCAGTCCAAAGCTAAATCCCATCTGTGTGAAACCAAACTTCATTCCAACTGCAGAACCGGTTATATCACCCTCAGATCCACCATCTACATCAAAAGTAGAGTTGAATTGTGCTCCAGCGTAAGGCTCCAATAAAAATGCAGCATTTGCTTTATCGGCATAATAGATCATCGTGATCATCGCCAATATAATGAGAATCCCTTTTCTCATAACTTACTCCTTGTACGTTATTATGGAAGCGGCAAAGAAATTGTAAGCGCAGTCGCTGCAACCGCTGCATCAACATCATTTCCACTGAAATCAAATGTATACAACAAACTTGATACCTCTAGATTGATCACAACAAAAGGAAGCCCAGTGAACCCAACACCAAGCACAGTTCCGCTTTGAAAATCTAAATCGACATCGTCGTTATCAAAGTCCGAATTAAATATGTATTTTCCGTAAAATCTAAAAAGTATTGGCAGATCTACTCCAACAAATAGACCAGTATTTGTAACTGTTGTGTCATCTAGACTCATGAGTTCATAATCTAGGCCTGCCGACAATAGTGAAAAGCTGTATCCTAGTCGCCCTCCTGCTGTAGTGTAACTCTCCCCACTAACTTCCTCATCCTCTGCTGCTGCAACGTCAAAAGATGTTGCGTAGGTTCCTGTACCTACGTACGGCTCAACCATAAAACCAGCAAAAGCACTCATACTCATACTGGCAATAAGTGCCAAGACTAATAGCTTAAGTTTCATAAAAACTCCTTTTTTCATGTCATACGAATTCCACTTATTATTCTACCTCATTTAGCGGGAATTAAAACAAGGCACAGGCAAATCGCTCCAAGTCTTGCCTATACTTGAGCCGCTCGCTAAGCTTAGCCACATGGAGCAAATATTTGTTTTAATAGGGATAGCCTTAATTTTAGGGTTTGTTAGTTCATTTTTGGGAATTGGAGGTGGAAGTATTGCCGTGCCTGTGCTTTATGCTGCCTTCCCTGAGAGCTCTCCTATTGAAGTCATTGCTATTAGCTTAGGCAGTATCTTCTTGATAGCTAATTTAAACCTGATTCAATTTTCCAAACACAAAGTACTTCCCTCAAAAAATCAAATTCCACTTATGGCATTTGCCTGCCTAGTGGGAGGATTGATTGGATCAGAAATTATTACTGGAATTGATCCCCTATTAATGAAGAAAATTTTTGGAGTTATACTCATATTACTTGCACTTAAAGCATCACTACAGAAGAAAAAAGATCTAGGAGAAAAGAGAAATGAATCAGTTCCAAACAGGCAAATGCTCGTTATTAGTTTTTCAGGAGCTCTCCTTTCCTCTCTTACCGGTTTGGGTGGTGGAATCATCTTTACCCCTGCTTTCCTCGAAGTCTCAAAGCTTAAAATTCAAAAGGTAGCCCCTTACTCCAATTTGGCCATGGTCTTTGCCACTGGATTTGGAGTGGCTCCCCATCTACTCAGTATTCCCATCAGGCCTCCAGGCATTAGTATCCCTTATTTGGACTTTCTACAAATTGGATACCTTAATGTTTCAGTAGTCGTTTTCCTTGCTCTAGGCTCACTTTTATCCAGTCCCCTGGGGGTCAAATACAATCAGAGGGTGAGTCCAGAACGTAAACGACAAATTCTTATCGCCATTTTAGCTATATTGGCGCTTAAAACCCTTCTAAGTTAAATCTGAAATTTGTTTGCATTCTGAAATTTTTGTTTGATATACCTAACAATTGAGTTATAATCAAGATTAGGAGGAATCTTTATGGTGATATTAAACTCAATGAGACTTCTAAATGACCTCAGTGAAATAGAAATTAAAATCAAACAAGTGGAACAAGTCTTAAAAGAACAAAGAATTCCTTTAGACGAAGAGTTTATTCTCAAAATTATTAAGGAGCATACGAACAGTTAAATCCTTAATAATAAAGTCATTTTCCAAAAAAAGCTTTTTAGTGGAACATTTTCTGCTTTTATCATTTAAAGAATTTACCTAAAATTTACTTAAGAAACACACACAATCGTCTTTTGTGAGAAAGGATTTCTAGCAAAAGATTCTTTAAAAACTTACTGCAAAATCCCTATATAAACTTAACATATGTTCATAAAATATGAGTATTTCTTAATAGTTAGGTTAGATCACTAATAAAATCTTACAACGATTGCCGAAGATTATACTCTCGGGTTTAATTGTTCTACACACATTTTGGAGGAATTTACTAAGGAGAGTAATGATGAGTTCAAGAATGAATCGTCACCTGACCAAGAAGCAGCTCAAAGAATTGGAAGACCAGGTCAAGGCCGAAAGAGAGAGAATCCACAACAAGTTAAACCTCGAACAACCCCACAAGAATATGTCAGATTCTGATTCAGGTAGAGATGAGGTAGATTCAGCCAACGACGATATTATTCGTCATGCGGAATTAAGATTTGCAACAAGAGAGACGTTGTATCTTAAAAAATTAATGAAAACGATGGCACTAATGGATAGTGAAGAGTACGGGATGTGCGAAGATTGTGGCGCCCCTATTTCTTTTACTCGCCTCAAAGCAAGACCCACCAGCACCATGTGTATTGGATGCAAGGAGGAGTCTGAACGTGAAGAACTGCAAAGCTTTCACGGTAGGCAATCTAAATCGTTAGGAAAATCGATCAGCTTCAGTTCATAAGTAAAGCATAATCGCCCCTCAATATGAGGGGCTTTTTATTTCACTTGTTTAAGAAAATTGCGACATCCGTTTTCGAGAAGATCAAGCACAAGCTCAAAACCAGCATCACCTCCAAAATAGGGATCTGGAACTTCATTATAATCTGAAAAGTTACTATCCAAATACTGACAAAACTTATGAACCTTAGATTCATACTTTGGATTAAGTTTTACAGTATTTGCGTAATTTGAATTGTCCATGGTGAGAATATAATCAAACTCTTCGAGGTCTGCAGCTTTTATCTGGCGAGAAATACTAGTGATATCAATCCCTCTTCTACTAGCAGCTTCTCTCATGCGATGATCTGCTTTCTCACCATCATGAAACCCATTCGTTCCTGCAGAGTCGATTAAATAATCAGACCCACTGGTCAAAGATTTTAAAACGGCTTCCCCCGCCGGGGAACGACATATATTACCGAGACAAACAAAGAGAACTTTATTCACTGACTTTCACTCTCCAAGCCTTAGCCTGTCCATCTAGAAGCTCAATATCCATAGCGGCAAGTTCGTCTCTGATTTCATCAGCTTGCGCCCAATCTTTTGCTTCTCTTGCTTGAGCTCTCTTTGTGATCAGTTCTTCAACTTTTGAGCGATCTATATCTTTCATGCTAATAAGAACTTCATCAAGTTCATTTAAGATCTTTTCAGGGTCGGCGTTAAATAAAGCACTCATTTCTCCATATTTTTTCATCCAACTAAGAAATGCTTCTGAGCAGCCTTTATGTATTGGATTTCTTTTGCCCTTATTGGCAAATCCAAGAGCATTAAAGGCCCTCACTCCTTCAAAGATAAATGAAATCATCTCCGCGGTATTAAAATCGTCATTAAGAGCTTCAGTAATCTTAGTATCAAGTTCCTTTAGTTTAGAACCAAAAGCTTTATCCATTTCACCAGGAGCATCCACCTTTTTCACAGTGGAGCTTGCCAATAAAAGAGAGGAATAGATTCTATTTAAAGCAGAGATTGTCTGAAGTAGTTTATCGTCCGTAATACTCATCTTAGTTCGGTAATGAGCTGAAAGAAAAAGATATTTAAGTATCTCCGGGTGGTAAGTCTCCATAAAATTTCGAGCGGTAATCACATTACCTAATGATTTACTCATTTTCTCAGCACCAAAATTAATAAATTCATTATGGACCCAATAATTAGCATAGGTAGTGCAATTGCATCCCTCACTTTGAGCAATTTCGTTTTCATGATGAGGAAAGATAAGATCAATTCCTCCCCCATGTATATCGATGGTCTCTCCCAGAATAGATTTCACCATGGCAGAACACTCAATATGCCAGCCCGGTCTACCTTTGCCCCAAGGAGAATCCCAGCTAGGCTCACCTGCCTTAGAGGGCTTCCACAATACAAAATCTTGAGGGTTCTTTTTACGTCCATCTACGTCCACTCTATGACCCGCCTCTAATTCATCAAGCTTCTTTTTAGAAAGTTTGCCGTAACCTTCAAAAGCTTGGGTATCATAAAAAACTTCTCCTTCAACTTCATAGGCTTTGCCATTCTTTTGAATACCCTCGATGAGCTCAATTATCTGTGGGATATGCTCCGTAACGCGAGGTCTATAGTCGTGCGGCTTCAAGCCGAGACGGCCAAAATCAGTTTCAAACTCTTTTATAAACCTTTCTGTAATATCAGAGCATTCCACCCCTTCTTCATTAGCACGTTTTATAATTTTATCATCTACATCTGTGTAGTTATAAACAAATGTCACTTTACGGCCTTGCTCTTCAAACCAATTTCGAATGAGATTAAAGATGATGGCCCCTCTAAAGTTTCCAATATGAAGAAAATCATAAACTGTTGGTCCACAAAGATACATCTTCACCTCCCCTTCTTTTAAGGGCTTAAAGATTTCTTTTTTTCCAGACATGGTGTTATAAATTTGCTGATTCATCCGCTACCTCGAGAAAATCCAACATGCGTTTAACCCGTTCGCTATCCTGCTCTCGAGCCATTACAGCTGTATAATCTTCTATTTTATCTATTTCAATATTTATCTTAAATTGCTGTTGAGTGATTAAAGGAAGCTCCTGCTCTTCCCAGAGAGTTCGCTTCACACGCATAAGTTCATTAATCTTATCTGCTCCCACTTTCTCATTATGAAGCATAAAAATATGCTCCCACTTACTATCTAGAAGTAAATTTAAATACTTTCTCGCAATTTTAACGTCGTTTTCTTTAGTGAGACAAAGTTCACAATAGATCTCGTTTGAAATTGCACATTGTCCTTTGGCAGGTAGCTCGGGATGATCTACACAAACTCGGCCAAGTAGGTTATCACCCATATTCTTAGCCTGCTCAATCGCCTTTTTAATTTCATCGGGAATTTGTCTAGACTCGATATCCTCACCAAGAGTTTTCGGCTCTATATTTTTGGTAGTCTCTTTAAGCTTCAAAAATTTAAGGACTAAAACAACACTTAATGCGAACAGACCCAGAACTAAGATGGCCAAAATCGCAATGACTATAACCAGTGCTGTTTCCATTTATAACTCGATTTCATACCCCTGAAATTTCCGCATATTGATGACGCCTTTTTCAAAGATCAAATACTGACCTTTTATCCCCATCAATACATCTTCTATTACAGGCTTCTTATCAAAATTATAAGAACTTACTTTTTCAGGATATTTTTCAACTGGATAATTGGCTTCAAAAACTTCATCGTCTACTTTTGAGACCTCATGTTTTTTAAACAACTCAGCAAATTCTTTCCAAACTTCTTTTTTCTTGGCCACAAGATCAACATCTTCATAAACATTCTTGAGCATATTCCGCCAATTCGTTTTATCTGCCATGGTTTTAGCGATTTCAATTTCAACTAAGCCAGACTTTAGACGATTTTTAACTTCTCCAATTTTGATAGCTTTGACGGCACCCTGATCAATCCAACGAGTAGGGACTTGTGATTTTCTGGTGATTCCTACTTTAAGCCCTGATGTCAGAGATAAGTAAATCACATGAGGTTGCATACAATGTTTCTCACCCCACTCGGGATCCCTACAAGTTCCCCGAGCATAATGACAAAGCTCGGGCTGAACAATACATTGATCACACTCTGGAAGTGTAATATACGACTCCCAGGAGTAGCCTTGCCCATAGGATTTTTTAAGCTTTTTTCCCGTGTCGACACAAAAGATATTTCCCGTGTGATTAAGTTTTACTTTTTTCCCAATTAACGGGTTTAGTGGAACAAGCTCCTCACCTAGGGGGAGCTTGTATTCGACAATATTTTTTGTTTCAGATTTGAGTTTTCTTATTGGTCCGACAATCATTAAAAGATTGTATCAGCTCGTAACCCATTTTCAATACCTTTGTAGACAACTGCTGCTGCATTGTGACTATGAAGGGATTCAATATGTTCAAGTTCTACTAACCAATCAAAGATAGTCTTTTCTTCTCGATTCAAAACTTTCGTAATCCTAGTAGAAGCATGCTCAACAAACATTGGGTGCGACCCGTTAAGAATAGCAAAAGCTTGCTCATCCACTCTTTTTACAAGACTTTGAGTTTCGGTTGGGATGGCCTCTCGTATCAACATTATAAGGTCTTCAATAAAGAACTCTTCCTCAGGATTTACCTGTACTGTTACTGTCATTTTTGATCTTTGAGAGTGAGGAACTCCAATTCCAGAGCCTTCAGTCGTTTTTCCAGCAGCGTACTCCTGCTCATATTGCTTTGCCATCGATAGAGAACAAGGACAAGTAGATGAGTATTCGTAGGTCAAAGTGACAAAATAGCTAAAACCAGTATCTTTAGTTTCTTTTGCTTCTAAGATCACAGGGTAATATTGCCAGCCCCAATTATCACTTTTAAGTGACTTTTGCTTCACTGGGAAATTAAATCTTAGTTTCAAAGCAGCTGATTTTATTAGCTCTTTATCATTCTCATCTGCAAGCTCAATTCTATAGCGACGAAGCACGTTTTTAAAAAACTCTGCATTCACTTTTTCTGTAGACGAAACTGCCTGAAGAATGGTGCAAAGACGAGACATTGAAACGCCATTTTTGTTGGCTTCTAAATTCACAAACATAGAAGCTTCGCAGTCATGAGACCTTGTTACACCAAATTTATTAGTAAATTCAATAGGCAGTCTGAAGCGATTGATTCCTACTTTGGGAATGGCCACAAAATCCTCTGTGGGAAGTTGTTGAAAATCGTTTAGACCACTTGCGTCTTTAGTGTCGCAATCGAGTATATCTTTAACCATTTTAGTTTTGATACTGGTATTGTCTTTGTAGGACTGCTCAATCATATCTATCTCCGTCTTATCCGAGCTGTCTTTTAACATATTCATCTCCTAATGCATAGTAGCAGGTGGTTTTAAGCTAATTCGGAGTATAGTCTAGAATCCATTGCCACAGTAGCCTGTCTAGCTTTAATATAGTTTTCGCCGAGCTTTTCGCAAGCTTGTCAAAGAAGATATTAACTCCTAATATGCCCTGCGTGAAGAGCCTGTTATTACTATTGATTAAAGCCTATCGACTCTTACTCTCACCGTTTTTGGGTGCGAATTGCCGTTTTAGTCCTACTTGCTCCCAATATGCCGTAGATTGCTTGGATCATTACCCTATTTGGAAAGCGCTACCTAAGATTGTGATTCGAATCGGCAAATGTCATCCTTTTCATCCAGGTGGATTTGATCCCGCAGTGCCTAAAGAACCTGAAGTGGATCCACATCAATCTTGTAAGAGATATTAGGAGCTTTTTTATACCCATTCTCAAAGCTCTCCAAAAGTTTATGCAATTGAGCTACTTCAGTGGACTTAAGCATAATCCCCCAGCTAAACTGGTTCGCCTTTTTTTCGATACTCAAAGGTGCAGGACCCATCAGTCTAATATCTGGGAAGTGTGAGTCGATAGTTTTTTGAAGACTCGAGGCCACATTAGATATTTCTCGAACGAGTCTTTCCCTAAAACGACTGGAAAAAAACATCATCGCCATCTTGGTATAAGGTGGACAATGACAAAGCTCTCTTAAGATTAGCTCCTCTTTAAAAAAGCCATCAAAACTATGTGCCTTAATTGTTTGAAAGATTGTATTGTGCTCATTCATCGTTTGCACTACAACTTTAGCCCCCTCAGAATAGCGCCCAGCTCTTCCTGCGACTTGTTCCAGGAGCTGGTAGGTTCTTTCTTGCGCTCTAAAATCTGCATAGTTGAGCATAGAATCAAGCCCTAATACAACGACTAGGTTCACCCGCTTGAAATTATGTCCCTTAGAGAGCATCTGAGTCCCCACCAAGATATCCAATTTATGCTCATGAAAATTATCCAGCACTTCAGTTAAATCTTTTGTGGTCTTGATTTCATCTCGATCAAATCGACCGATACGCATTTTAGGATAAACCGCTTTTAAAACCTCTTGAATCTTTTCTGTTCCAAATCCTTTATTCATCAGAGTCATATTTCCACACTCGGGGCAGGACTTAGGAAGTGGCATTTTAAAATCGCAGTGAGCACAGGAAAGTAAATTTTTCTTTTTAAAATAGCGCAGATTATTTTGACAGCCACAATTCTCATTTACAAACTGATGACCACAAGCGCGACACTGGATGTACTGAGAAAAGCCAAGCTTATTGATAAAAACTAAAACCTGCTCTCCTTGCTCTACGTGTTGATTAATTAAATCGAGAGTTTCATCTAGAAAGGGCCAAGCTGGATCATTTTCTTTAAATCTCTCTTTTGTATCAAGTAATACAAGCTCGGGTAAACTTCCTCCAGCCGCTCTGTCCTGCAAGGGATAATAATAACGACCTTGGGAATTTTCTTTAAAAAGTTTGAAATTTTCCACAGCAGGAGTCGCTGAGCCCATAACCACTTGGCAATTCGACAATTGCGCTTTTTTTATCGCTACATCTCGACCATTGTAAGGGCACCTATCGGTTTGTTTAAAACTTTGGTCATGTTCCTCATCAACGATAATAAGTCCTAAGTTTTTTATAGGAAGAAAGATGGAACTTCGAACTCCCATAACGAGAACCGGCTTTTCTTCTTCATGAAGGGCCTTCCAGATATTGTATTTCTCTGAAGGAGTAACACCTGAGTGATAAGTATAAACGGGACAGTCGAGATGCTCGGTAAAAAAGTCTGTAAACTGGGGAGTTAAATTTATTTCAGGTAAAAGAAATTGTACGGATTGTCCCTTTTCAATTCGCTCTTTCATAAGTTCTAAATAGATGACAGATTTTCCAGAACCTGTGACTCCATGAATATAGTGCTGGCCGAAACCGTCATTACGTTTAGAAATTTTTTCAAATATTTCAGTTTGTTTTCCAGAGAGAGAAAAATTGAGTGCGACTCCTTTACCCTGTAGAAAATCTGGTTTTCTTGGTCTTTTTAAAATTTTTGGTAGACAATCAAAAACAAGTTTACCAAGACTATAATGATAATAGCGACTCATCCAAGAATAGAGGGAAAGTTCATTTTTTGTCAGTCTAAAGGCATTTTCAACTTTTCCCGTTATAAATTTGATTTCAATACCGGAGAGTTCATCATTTTTTTCAGGCGGGGTCACACCCAAAACCACGCCGTGAGACTTTCGTTTTCCGAGAGGAACTTCTACCAAATCCCCAATTAAAAGTTCTCCATCATATTTATAAGTATAGGTACTTTGAACAACCGGAATATTAACGGCTACTTGATAATAAAGGGCCATTGATTAGTCTAGCACCTTAGGAAGTGCAGCGTATTGATGAGTAAAGAGATCCTTAAACATAGTTTTCTCTACCACTCCACTTGGATTAGAAATATAAATGTCTAAATCCGGTTTACAAAACTCTGATAAAGCCTGCATACAAACACCACAAGGATAGAGAACCGGATCAGTATTTGAACAGACAACGACAAATTCTATTTCAAATTTACCTTTTTGAGTCACTGCATTTCCAATGGCAGCTCTTTCAGCGCACACTGAAATCCCATTAACGACAAACTCTACATTGGCCCCAGCATAAATTTCATCGTGGCCTTTAAGCTTAATAGCAGCTCCTACTTTCACTTTAGAATAATCGGCATAAGCGTTTTCTCTAGCAGCTTTGGCAGCTTGAAAAGCTTTTTCCACAATAGGATCTATTTTAAGACTCAAAAACTATTCTCCCTTCCATGATAGTCATCTTTGTTTTTCCAAAAAGTTTCTCTCCAATAAAGGGAGAGTTCTTCGATTTGGAGGCAAAGAAGTTTTCCTGGATTTCAAATTCACTATTTAAATCAAATAAAGCAATATCGGCTTGTGCGCCAACTTCGAGTCGACCACATTCAATACCGAAAAGGGCTCCAGCTTTCTTACTCATAAGATCAATGACCTGCCCTAGTGATAACTTATTTGTTTTTACAAAATGAGTATAAATTAACGGAAACGCTGTCTCTAACCCAATAATTCCAAAGGGCGCTTCATGTATCTCTCTTGCCTTCTCATCTGGTGCGTGAGGTGCATGATCTGTAGCAATAGCATCTATCACCCCCTCCACTAAAGCCTCCTGACAGGCAAGCCTATCTTCTTTAGACCTAAGTGGAGGATTCATTTTCCAGTTTGCATTCAAAGTCCCGTCTTCTCTTTCCGGAATATCTTCATCACAAAGAAGTAGGTGGTGAGGAGACACCTCCACAGTGACTCGAAGACCTTTTTTCTTAGCAGCTCTTACCGCTTCAAGGGATCGCTTAGTAGAAACATGTAAAACATGATAATGCCCTCCAGTCTCTTCACTAAACTTACAGCCACGCTCCACATGCACGGCCTCTGAATTAGAGTCAATTCCCTTCACTCCATATTTGCTTGAAACAGCCCCAAGATGAATGGCACCTTTAGCCGATAATGATTCATCTTCTGAATGATCTAATACAGGTAGCCCAACTTCTTTTGATCGAGCTAGGGCCTCTTTAAAAATCTCATCTCTTTGCACACCTTTTCCATCATCTGTTAAAGCAACTGCGCCAGCAGCTTTAAGTTCTGGAAAATTAGTGAGCTCATCTCCTTTAAGACCATATGTCACAGCTCCTGTTGGATAGACTTTACATAATCCAACTTCTTGTGAGCGCTTCCACATTTTCGAGACGACTTCAGCATTATCTGCTGTAGGAGCCGTATTCGGCATAGAAATCACAGCTGTAAAACCGCCTTTGACTGCAGCTTTACTACCCGATTCGATATCTTCCTTATACTCCATTCCAGGCTCTCTAAAATGAACCTGTGGATCCACCAGCCCAGGGGAGAGAAATAAACCACTGGCATCGATAACTTTATCGAAATCACCTTTTATTTCAGTTTCTGAAATTTGAGCAATTTTTTGATCATTTATGACCAAATTTACAGTGACTGACTCTTCTCCCGATCTTCCAAGCAGACTTTTCAGTGTTTTTGCATTTTTGATTAATAGATTCATTTCAAAGCTTTTTTTAAGTATTTACCGGTTAGTGAAACCTTGCTCTTTATTATAGCCTCCGGAGTCCCTTGCGTCACCACCTCGCCCCCGTTCACTCCCCCTTCAGGGCCTAAATCAATAATATAATCACTAACCTTTATAACATCCATATTGTGCTCAATAACAAGAACGGAGTGACCTTGCTCTATAAGCCGGTTTAGCGCGTCGAGTAAAACTTTGATATCTTTAAAATGAAGCCCCGTGGTAGGTTCATCAAGGACGTAGAGACAATTACCTCGAGTTGCTTTGGATAACTCTCTTGAAAGCTTAAGCCTTTGAGCCTCCCCCCCAGATAAAGTCGTAGAACTTTGCCCTAGTTTTATATAGCCAAGTCCAACTGAAAAAAGTGTTTCAAGAGCGCGATGAATTTTTTTGTGATTTTTAAAAAAGTCCCTTGCTTCTTCAATCGACATATTAAGAACTTCAGCGATGTTTTTTCCGCGATAGGTTATATTTAAAGTTTCTTGATTATACCTTTGCCCCTGACAGTCCGAACAAGTGACAAATACATCAGGAAGAAAACTCATCTCGACTCTCAACTGGCCATTTCCTTCGCATGCCTCACATCGTCCACCTTTCACGTTGAAGCTGAATCTTCCTTGTTTATAGCCGCGAATCTTTGCTTCATTGGTATTGGCATAAAGAGCTCTAATCTGGTCGAAAAGCTTTGTATAAGTGGCAGGATTAGATTTTGGAGTTTTCCCAATAGGACTTTGATCGATTTCTATAATTTGATCAACGGCATTCGCTCCTGAGATCGATTGATAACAAACATTATGAGGAGATTTTTTAGAAAGGTAATTTTTTACGGCAGGCACTAAAGCGTTATGAACCAGCGTCGATTTTCCCGACCCTGAAACTCCCGTTATAGTGACTAATCCTTCAAGAGGAATTTCAACCGTGAGATTTTTAAGATTATTTTTAGTGACACCCTTAAGTTTAATCGTTTTCTTAAGTTCTCTTCTCTCTTTAGGAATTTCGATCGAAAGTCGCCCAGCGAGAAAATCTGCCGTTACCGTTTTCTCTTTTAAAACTTCCTTTGGAGTTCCCTTAGCGACTATTTTCCCTCCATGAATTCCTGCACCTGGTCCAATGTCAATGAGATAGTCAGAGGCAAGCATCGTATCCTCATCATGTTCAACGACAATGACCGTATTACCTAAATCTCTTAAATTCACCAGAGTTTGAATCAGTTTATCATTATCTCTTTGATGAAGCCCAATGCTTGGTTCATCGAGAACATAAAGAACTCCAGACAGAGCTGATCCAATTTGGGTGGCCAGCCGAATTCTTTGGGACTCTCCCCCAGATAAAGAATTGGCAGCACGGTTAAGCGTTAAATAAGTTAGTCCTACATCGACTAAAAAGCCCAATCGATTTTTTATTTCTCTTAATAGTTTTTCTGCAATAATTTTTTTATTACCCTTAAACTCCAGGCTTTTAAAAAAATCGAAGGCATCTTCTATGGAGTAATCGCAAATCTCCATGATTCCCTTCTCTCCAACTCTAACCGCAAGAGCATATTTATTAAGTCTTTTTCCTTCACAACTTGGACATCTTTGAATATCCATAAATTGTTCAAGTGACGAGCGCACTTTTTCTGATGAGCTTTCTCGATATTTTTTCTCTAGCCAAGCATCTAAGCCTGAGAATGATTTTTTAAAAGAATAAGTGGAGTTCTCAGACTCAAACTTGTAGGTGTATTCTTTATCTGTACCTTCAAAGATGATATTTCTAATTTTTTTAGGCCATTTTTTAAGCGGTGTCTCCAAAGGAATTTTTTCAGTTTTTAAGATGCATTTGACCATTTGAAAATAAAAACTTCCATGCTTTCCAAGGGCAAGTATAGCTCCTTCATCAAGACTTAGGTTTTCATCCAAAATATATTTATCGCGATCAAAAACCTTCGTCTCTCCCAGGCCATTACATTCCTCACATGCCCCAAGTGGTGAATTAAAAGAAAATAACCTTGGCTCTAAAGAGGGATAAGACTTTCCTGACTTAGGTGAAAATAAATGTTCACTATAAAATTCCTCTGAGTTTTTTCCCCCTTCATCGACCAGCACATACAAATGTCCTTCCCCAAATTTTAACGCCTGCTCAATTGAATCCGTGAGTCTCGTTTTTATCCCTTCTTTAACCACAATTCTATCCACCACAATATCGAGATCATTTTTCTTGGTTTTATGCAGTTTTAAATTCTCTTCAAGAGGAACGAGCTTTCCATTGGCCCTTGCTTTAGAAAATCCAAAAGAGAGAAATTTTTGGATGAGATCCCGGTGTTCGCCTTTTTGATCTCTTATCACAGGGGCAAGGATTTGAAGTTTCGTGCCTTGTTTCTTTTGGAGCAGTCTTTTTACTATTTGCTCAGCACTTTGAGCTTCCAGTAGGTCAGATGTCTCTGGACAATAAGCATCTCCGGCCCTAGCAAATAGGACTCTTAAATAGTCATAGACTTCCGTTATGGTTCCTACAGTCGAACGAGGATTCTTACTGGTTGATTTCTGATCGATTGCAATCGCTGGACTTAGGCCTGATATACTCTCTACTTCAGGTGGCTCCATTTGACCCAGAAACTGCCTAGCGTAACTTGATAGGGATTCAATATACCTTCTTTGTCCTTCGGCGTAGAGGGTATCAAAGGCCAATGAGGACTTTCCAGAGCCTGAGGGCCCGGTAATAACCGTGAGCTTATTTCGTGGGATTGTGACATTAATATTTTTAAGATTGTGGACTCTAGCCCCACTTATTCGAATCTCTTCCATGGCTAGTTTATACACAATTTCAACACCTTCGACTAGCATGTCAGCTTTTTGTCACCCCAAAGTGACACTATATACCTGAGCATAGTGCGCAAAGCGTTGTTTTTCCGGGTATCGCTGTTGGTACAGGGTTTGCTAGATTATAGGTGTCGATCAGGATGATCGATCACAAGAGGTGCTTTATGAAACGGAATTCGACCCTGGCAGTGGTTTGCTGCCTACTATTACTCTTAGTTTCCTGCGGGAAAAAAACCAGTGAAAAAACCAGTGCCCCACGCTCACAACTTGATGCAGGGATTATAGCCAGTTGTACATCCCGTGCTCAAGCAGAAGAGCTTTCCCAACAATTGGGAATCTCTTTTCGAGTCATAAACGAGAAGCGAAAGTTAATTGAGTACATTGGAATCAGTGAGGAAGAATTAAGAAAACATCTCCCAAAATCTAATTTTAAAATTAATAAAGTCTATCAAGAAGTATTAGTTGATGGAGACTTCCAAGTTCAAAGTGCTATCGACTATCCTTATTATGGAGCTCATGTAGGAGCGCAAAGATCTCAGCGAAATGCATCTTTTAACTTTCCCTATCTTATTCAAGTTGACGCCTTCTCCTCAAGTAATGAAGGACAAGGGGCAGTGATTGCGATTATCGATACGGGTGTTTATTATAACCATCCTCATTTAAGTCCAAATATATTCACTCAAAACGGACAAATGGTTGGTTGGGATTTTTATAATGGTGACGCTTTCCCACTAGATGATCAAGGGCACGGTACCCATGTAGCAGGTCTTGCAGCAGGTACACTAAATGGAGTTGCACCCAAAGCTAAAATCATGCCAGTAAAGGTCATGGGCTCAGATGGTCGAGGTGATTTTGGAACCATCGTAGCAGGTATATTGTATGCTGTTGATAACGGAGCCGATATTATTAACCTATCTCTAGGGGGATCAGGTGGAGGTTCTATCACAGCTGATGTTGCGGCCATGATCGACTCAGTTATAAAAGCAAAAGAAAACGATGTCTTAGTTGTTGCTGCTGCTGGGAATGGAGGATACGATGGACTAGGTGATTGCAATGATAACTCTCCGGTCTACCCTGCCAATATCAACCAAGACAACCTGATCGCAGTAGCGGCAGTTAATCAGTGGAATGAGCTCACCAGCTACTCTAATTTTGGTGGTGCAACTGTTGATATCGCTGCCCCAGGTGGAGATGAATGGAATGGTGGACTTAGATCAGCAGCTGTACCAAATTGCTTTGGACCTTGCCACGAATATGAAGCTGATTACACCTATCAAATGGGGACATCAATGGCGACTCCCCTGGTTGCAGGTCTAGCAGCACTCGTTAAGACTAAATATCCTCAAATGAATTACAAACAAATACGAGATAAGATATTAAACGGCGGGAAAAAGTTTGCTGAGTTATCGGGACTAATAGGTTCAGAGAGTGTGATCAACGTTGGACTCACACTCTCCAACTAGCTCTTATAGATTTGAATTTATAATATCAATATAATTGACGTGCTCGCCTAGAATATTTGGATCATCTTCTAGGCAGTTTTCCCTTTCTTGATCGCAAATATTCACTTTCATGCATCTCTCACCGTTTGACTCAAAATCCATGACATAATCCGTATCACCGCGAACGAGAATACCTTCAACCTCTAAAGTGTCGGCATTAAACACTGGAGAGCCTGAGTTCCCCCCAAAAGTATCTAAGTTAGTTGAAAAATAATCGTTCTCTGTTTCAAACACTCTCGCACCATCAGCGTATTTTAAAGGAAGTCCTGAAGGGTGCCCCATGACGAAAATCTTCTGTCCTAAACTTGCCTTTGATTGAGAAAGTTTTAGCGGAGTTCTATTTTTTACTTTTCTCTCTAATTTGATTAATGCGTAATCTTTGGTTGCACTGAACTCACCCGCGATTACAGACTCACAGCCATAAACGCTATCAAGACTGACATTATTAAGGTCAGACTCACTGGTATAATCAAACATCCATGAAAAACTACGGCACTGCCTTGTGACTCTGTTTGAAACCCGTTGACCCATACCCATCATACAATGTCCGGCGGTAACTAATAGATCTTCTCCGACTAAAAAGCCTGTACAATCAGCTGCCGTCTTTTGCTCAGCAAATCTTTGCCCTGAACAAACTTTCATTGAGTTGGAGCTTGATAAAGTGGGCACATTATTAAAGCTTATTTTGTTATCAATGGTTGATACCTGAAAGGAAAAATTGAGAACTCTTCCCGCGATAGACTTTCCAAGTTTTTTGATCTCGACTGAGTCTAACTCTTTGATATCTCTACGATTGTCCTGTCCATAAATTATATTTGTTTGGTCGGCGTCAGCGTAAACACCCACTACAACTAAGCTGCATAAAATTAAAACTAATGAATACATAAAACTCTCCTGGCGCAGTTTATAAAAATTAAGTGTCAAAAACACAACTTACAAGAGCTTACAGGTCGGGTATTTATTGAAAAGCTATTGTAAATTCAATAGATTATCCCAAAATTAAATTTTTTACATGGTGCACAATTACACCAAGACAAGTCATTGATGCGGTGCTATAAGGTTCGCAACTTGAAATTAATTTGATCATCCGCTAAAGGGGCATGAATATGAAAAAATTAATCCTTCCAGCTATATTAGCTTGGAGTACTATGAGTTTAGCTCAAGAAGTAACACCACTACACCCAATGGAAAATTACACTCCTTCAACCCATAGCGATCAAGAAATCGCAGGGTTTTGGAATAGTATGACAACTGAGCTTAAAGACAAGGACTGCTATAAGAGGGCCCATATATGGTCTTACTGGCTTTATAGAAGTTATAACGTCTATTCTACAAAAATCTTTATTCACTATACTCAACGTTTTAACGACGAATTGGATGAACTTGGTGATGCCGACGATATCAGCAGTCGATTAAGAGACAATGTAGACGAGAGAACTCGCAATATGGCGAGAAGAAATAAAACCTGGGACTACCACGTGGCCCCTATGGTGAGAACTCATGATGGCAGAGAAATTGTACTAGATAAGTCTCTTGTGCTGGCACACAACGTTCCTACTTTGGAAGAAGTGAGACAACTAAGTGACATGGAGAGATATGATGAGAGATCGCGCAGAATTCTGAGTCCAGAGGAGTATTTTGAAAATGCTCGTTGGAATTTACAGAAAAGACCTGCAACGCCAGAAGAATGGCTCGAAGGCCTTACTGTAAGAGGTGAAATTCTATGGGATGCTCGTAAAGTTTTAATTGAACAAGATATTGCCGAATTATCCAATGAAATAGCTGAAAAAAGAGCGGAAATAGCCGATTATGAAAATAGAATCCGTGCTACCGATAGTGATGGACGTATTCGTCGCTACCAGAGAAGTATCGCCGATCGTCGAGAGGATATAAGTGAACTTCAAAGAGAGCTTAATCCCATTTTGGAAAAATACGAATCTCTTGGTATGGCAGATAACGAAAAAATAGATATCAAGTGTAAAAAAGTAGATTCCATAGCTGATGTTGACAAGAATCATGAAACAGAGTGGTGTTACGTAACTGAAGCACCCATGTATTACTGGAATGAAATTGATTTACGCTATCTTGCCTATGGTAATGAAGCTTATAGACAATCAGGCTGGAGATATATTGGACCCATACCTCCGGAGTATCATACAGAAGCAGCTTACCTTGATGGTAGAAATTATGTTCAAAGCACTTGGGATCCTGAGGAATTAGAAATCTCTGCAGGAGAGTTCAAATCCAATAGCTTAAGAGCTTATTGGCGAGACCTCATTGACGAAGATTTTGACTTATAACAAATAAAAAAGGTCCCGAATGGGACCTTTTTTTTTATGCCGTTTTATCTAACACTATTTCAAATTCATGTTCTTTAAGAAGTTTCTTCTTTTCAAACAAACACTCTGAAAGTTGATTAATATCAATCACACAAACAGTTTTACCTTCTAGGAATAGTGATCCTTCAAGTCCTTGAATATCAATAGTTTCAGTATTCAGTTCATCGGTACTTATTTTGATTTCACCTAATCCATGAACCATTAAACCTATGAGTTTTTCATTCACAGAGGTAACGATAACATCAAACACTCTCTCCTCTGCCACCAGAGAGTCGTCAAGAAAAGTAATCTCTTTGAGGCCTAGAGCAAACCCTGGATCAACTAAAATTAAGTTTTGATCAAGGTAACGAACAATAAATCGATCACCTATTTTTTCTACCTGCGAAGTTTTTAACTTTTCAAATCTTTCCACAAACTTGAGATCAATGCACAACTCCTCACCTTCTTGGTAGGTAAATAACATATACTCTCGAACCGATTCATGATGTAAACTGTCATTACCCTCTTCGAGAATCCGCTCTACAGGAACGATATCTATACCAGCATTTCTAGCGATTCCTTCAGCTGAGAGTATTAAAGCAACTTCACCTGCGCCGATAAGACTCGCCCCATGATAAAGTTCATGAGAGGAAATTTGAGGGGAGATTTTTCTCAAGACGACTTCTTCAAATTCATATATTTTATCTACAATAACACCAAATTTCTGAGCGCCAACTCTTAAAATGACAATATTTAGTTCTTGATTGGTTTGATCATTTTGACAGTTGAAGACTTCACTCATTCGAATTAAGTCAATCATCTCTTGATTATGTTCAACGGTATATCGCCCATCGATTTCATACATCTTAGTTGTATTATTTTCTTTATCAAATCTTAGTACCTCAACAACCTCATCCATCGGAAAAAGTATGACTTTTCCCAATGTTTCAACTGAAAGAGCATTAATAATGAGAACTGATTTGGGTATAGGAACGCTAAGGGTAAAAGTCGAACCCTTATTTACCTCGCTTTGAACATAGACCTCTCCTCCCATTTCGCGAAAGGAGCCTCGAACCATATCCATTCCGACTCCACGTCCAGAAAGATCCGAAACTTGCTCTGCCGTACTAAATCCTGAATCAAAAACAAGATTGATCACCTGCATATCTGACATATTTAATAATTCGGATTCAGAGAACATTCCCTTCTCTAAGGCCTTTTTTCTTATAATAACGGGGTCAATTCCTTTTCCGTCATCGGTCACTTTTAATATGATTTCTTCTCCCTGAGGAAAAGTCTCAATAATAAGATTACCAGTTGGATTTTTCCCTTGAGATGATCTCGTTTCTTTTTCTTCAATTCCGTGATCAAGACTATTTCTTACAATATGGATAAGAGTATTACTAAAAAGCTTTGCAATGATATTATCAATTAAAAGCTCTTCTCCCTTAATCGTTAGCTCGACATCTTTTCCTAATTTTTTACTTAGATCTCTTACTAGCCTTTTAAAAGGTCTTAGAGTATTCTTAACAGGGACCTTTCTCATTTCAGTAATCTTGCCTTGAATATTGGAGGTAACAGAGTACATGCCAGAAAGTAGCTCATTGAGCTGCTCAATATCATTATCTCCTCGATAACGATTCTCTATTTTCTTAACTGTCTTAACTATAGAGTTTCGAATAACAGTTAACTCTCCCGACTCCTCCATGAATTGATTGAGAAGTCCCATTGAGACAGTCATTTTATCTTCATCAGATTTAGATTCACTTTCGACTTTCATAGGCTTTCTAGCCTCAGTTTCAATTTGTTCAGAAGTAGCATCTGCTTTTATATTCTTTACTGCTTCTAAATCTAAAAACTTTCCAAGCTTATCATCAAAAGATAATTCTTGATCATTTCCAGCTATCTCAACTTCTGAGAAGAAAAATTTTAAATCATCTAGCCCGTTTAGAAGAACATTAATTGAAACAGTATTTACTGGAATTGTATGATTACGAAGCTCTCCAATAAAGTCTTCATACTTATGAGTATAATCTCCTAGTCTCGTTAGTCCTACACAAGATGCTGTACCTTTGATAGTGTGAAGGAGTCGAAAGTAGACAGAAAGAGTAAGCTCTTTATCTTGACTATCCTCTAGTTCAAGAATGAGAGACTCGATTTCGTCGAGCATAGGAGTCGTCTCTTCCAGAAATCCCTCCACCATTTCCCGTTCTTCATTGAGAGATTCCTCTCTCATTTTACCAAATTTTTCAATTTGCTCCGCCAAAACATCGCTTTGAACAGGCTTTTCTAGGAAGGCTTGGACTCCAAGCTCCATTGCCTCGAGAGACATTTCTTGTGTCCAATAACCGGTTATTACCACAAAGGGGATATCCTGCGTTGATTTCGGAAGATTTTTCTTAAATTGAAATCCATTGATATCATCCATCCGAAGATCAGATAAGATCATGATAATTTGATTTCTTTTTTCTTCTATATAAGAAATCGCTTTAGTGGGATGATCAAATCCCACTGCCTTATAACCAAGACTCTCAACACTATAGACTACAGTCTCTAAGACATCTTGATCGTCATCAACACAGATTATTTCAAATTCGTTTGCCATAGGACTTCCTAAATTAGTCTCTTATACAGGGTGTTTTTCTGCTTCAATATATTTTTTAGTTCCGTTCTAAAATGATCGAAAAAATCTTTTTCACTTCCATTTATGGCCGGGAAATTTTCAAATTGATAGATCAGCAGGTCTATACTCTTATTTAAGAGCTGCATACTTTGATATCTATTGACATTTATATCAACAAGCTCGATGAAATCTTCAATCTCAAATGGTTTTTCAATGATCCCAGTAACTCCATCTCTTAATACTTTTAGACAAACTTCTTTAGTAACATAACCAGATAAAACGACCACTGGAAGATGAGGTCTTTTGGCATTAACTTGTTTCACTAATTCAACACCATTCATTTCTGGCATATTTATATCTGAGATAATAGTATCTGGTGTTTCGAATTCAAGATCTGAGAGAAGTTTTACAGGAGACAAATATGTCTTAACTTCATAATCTTTGCTTTCTAGCTGAATTACTAACAGATCTAAGATATCTTCTTCGTCATCTACTGCCCAAACGACACCTTTTGAGTTTGAATTAACTTTAGCTACCTTCTTACTTTCAACTTTTTGTGGATTTTCTGTCTTTGCCTCAGATGCAGTAGAAGGAGAAGCCTCTACCTTTTGGTCAGGATCATGATATTCAAAATCAATCTCTTGATTTTCTAGAATTTTTTTAGCGCCATCCACACCCGCCAGAAAATAGTCTATAGAAAGAGCGCTTAATTCATCCAGGTCTTGTTTATTGGAGAGAAGGTTTTCTAAATAATGCATATGCTTTTGAAGTTTTTCAATACCAAACATCCCAGCAGCACCTTTGATACTATGAAAGGCCCTAAATATCTGGTTATAGCATTGCTTGTACTCAGCACCTTTATCTAGCTCTAAAAGACTCTCTTCCGCCTCATCTAAAAGCTCTATAGCTTCTATATGGAAATCACCCATCATATCATCTGACATAAATTACCTCAGCTATTTATCGGATGAAATAGTCTGTAATTTTAAGTATTTTATGCCGCTTGAAAAGAATTAAGATCTTGTTTATAAAAAACCATAGTTCCACTCAAAGTTTTTTGCTCAAGTTTAATATCACTTCCAATTAAAGATTCTCCTGCACCCATTATTAAATATCCACCGGGCTTAAGAGCTTGAAATAATTTTTGAAGAATCTTATTTTTATTCTCCATATTCTGATAGATGAGAACATTTCGACAGAATAGAACATCATATTTTCCACTGGGATAAAACTCAGAAAACAAATTAAAAGGTTTATATTGGATTTTATCTATTAAATCTGACTTAACTTTCCAGCAATTATTTTCAACTTGATCAAAATATTTAATCAAAAGCTGAATAGATATTCCTCTTTGCGCCTCAAGGCTATTATAAATTCCTGACTTGGCTTTCTCCAAAATAGTTTGAGAAATATCTGTGGCCTCCATAGAAATGGAGCTAAAGTCTGGATACTTCTCTTTAATAGTCATCATAATTGAGAGAGGTTCCTGACCACTTGAACAGGCACAAGACCAGATATTAAGTTGATTAAGTTTTTTCTTTTCTAGAAGCTCTGGCAAGATATGGTCTCTTAGGGCATTAAATGGATTTTGATCCCTAAAAAAGAATGTTTCATTATTGGTGCAAACATCAATAACTTTAGCGAGAAATTCTTTATCTGTTGACTGCTTGAGAGATTTCAAAAGCTCTTCTTCCGAGGCTACATCTGACTCTCTTATCATCTTATCGATTCTACTGTCTAAACGGTAGTAGTCTCTTTCTCCATAAAAGATACCAGTATTTTTAAAAACAAAATCTGCCAATACTCTATAGAGTTCTTCTTTATTTTCCACTTACGCCGCCATACTTTTTAGGGTTGAAATTTTTGACTCCAATACATCTTTACTAAATGGTTTCATGATATATTCCACCGCTCCAAACTCGAGCGCTTTCATAATCTTCTCTGGTTTATTCTCCGTGGTCATCATCATAATGGGAGTTTTTGTGAGCGAATTTTCTTGATTGTATTTAAGAAACTCCAATCCATCCATCTCTGGCATATTCCAATCTAAAAGAATGAGATCAAAATTATCCTCTTGCGCGATCATATCAATAGCGTCTCTTCCATCCGTTGCGTGATAGGAGTCGTGCCCTAATTCCTTAATAAATTGCCCCACCATCATTGCAATTGAATTTGAATCATCGATAATAAGAATCTTCATAGTTACCCCAAAGTCATTCGGTTTAATAAGTTGATCATTTCAGATGGGCTTAAACAGATATCTTGTGCCCCTTTGTCTAATACTGCTTTCGGCATTCCCCAGACAACGCTTGAATCTTCATCTTGTATCATCATCCTGGCACCCTTCTCCTTGAGAGCGACACTACCATTGGCACCATCTGAGCCCATACCTGTGAGGACAACCCCTGCTACTTTTCCAGAAAAGACAGAAGCTACTGACTCAAAAGTGACATCAGCCGCGGGTCTTACATAACAAACTTTTGGATCTTGGTTTAAGTCAATCTCATAACCATGGGCTGACTTCTTAATCACCATATGAAAGTCTCCTGGTGCAAGATAGGCTACACCTGGTTGTAATTGATCTCCTATCTTTGCTTCTCTCACTTCAATTTTTGATATTTGATCAAGACCCTTAGCGAGTTGGGTTGTAAATACAGGAGGCATATGTTGTACCAATAATATGGGAACCGGTAGCTTCTCTAGACCTGCGAAGATCTTTTTTAGAGCATCAGGACCACCAGTTGAGCTTGCGATACAAATTAAATTTGGTTTAAACTGAGCCAATTGATTCAAAGTCATAGGCGTTGAATCTAGAGTTTGTTTTTTTGGCTTCTCAGGGACTTCGTTGACCGTCTTATGCGATACCGCTTTTCTCGTCAATGCCTTGAACCGGGGGAGAAGCTCTTGTTGAATCATATTAATATTTGATTCCATATCAGAGCTACCTTCAATTTTTTTTACAAAATCATTGGCGCCAAGTTCCAATGCATGCAATGTTTTATTAGCTGCACTCATATTTTGAGCCGAAAAAATAATGACTGGAATTTGTTTATCGAACTCCCGGATGGCCTTTATCGTTTCAATTCCATCCATAATAGGCATTTCCAAGTCAAGAGTAACGATATCAAAGCTCTTGGATTTTATTTTATCCACGGCAATTTTTCCATTTGCGGCAATATCTAAATCGTAAGATTGATCAGATGCACTGAGAGCTGCTTTTATCGCAGATCTGTACACAACTGAATCATCGACAATCAGGACTTTCATTGCGCCATCTTTTCTTGTAACTCCAATAATTCTTCGATCTTGAGTAAAATGACGAGTCCTTTTTTCCGTTTATAAATTTTATCTACAAACCTTTTGATGCGGGGGTTGATGGTTTCTGGAACCTTTTCAACCGCGACATCATCTACATCAATAATGTCAGTGACCTCATCAACAACTAAAGAATAAAGACCATCTTTTCCACGAATAATAATATTCATGTACTCGTGTTCAAGATTCTCTTCTTGTTGAAAAAGTTTTCTTAAGCTTATACAAGTGACGATTTGCCCTCGAAGATTTATCAGTCCTCGAATTTCTTCTTGCGCCATAGGGACAGCGGTAACCTGTAAGGGTTTGATCACCTCTTGAACTTCCATAACAGGGATGGCGTATTCCTCGCCTGCAATTTTAAATCCGCAGTACTGATTAGCTTGCTGTTGAGCGGCTTCCATATTGATTTCCTTTTAAAATAGTATCTACTAACTCGACGACTTCATCTTTTTTAAATTTTTCTAAATGGTGATCAAATCCACAATCACGTCCTTTCATGCGGTCCTTTTCAGAAACTCGAGTCGAAAGTGCTATAATGGGAATTGTCTTTTGTGGAAGTTCATCACGAACTTTTTTTGCAAAGCTAAATCCATCTAGATGAGGCATTTCGATATCTGTAATTAATAAATCAAAATCCTGCTCTTTTAAAATCGCGAACCCTTCCTCTCCATGATTTGCCGTAACAACTTTGTAGCCCACCTCAATAAGAGAGTCTGCTTCAAGCTTTCGATACATGGGAGAATCATCCACCAACAAGATCGTCTTTTGATCCTTTGGAATCAAACTTGTCTGCTCCTTTTTGAATACCCCTAAATTTTGAGCGAGAAGAACAGCATAAAGATCTAGAAGTGGAACTGTCTTCTCATTAATAAATATCGTTCCAATGATCCCTTCTCGATCAACTGCCGTATCATCAATATCAATATTATCAATTGAAATATCCATGATCTCCTTCACAACAATTCCAAAATTTCTGCCACGAATTTTTACGACAATGCAATTGAGAGTTTCATGGTTTTGAATTTCATTTTGTTCAATGACTGAATTTCCATCTAAGCCTAGAGTTTTTTCAACACCAATTAACGGCATAGGCGCATCAAGATATCTAACAATTTTCTGACGACCGGTCTTTTCAATTTGAGACCCCTTAAATTCCTCAAGTCTAGCTACCAGACTCAATGGGATGGCATAAATACGATCATCATAAAGTCTAAAAAGAAGGTTTTCCTGATATTCAGTTCGAGAATCAGTTAATTCCTCATGATTTTGGGATGCCAAATCGTCTGCTTTTTCAACATCCATCTCACTAACACTTGAAAGGAAACCTAAAGCATCTAGAATCAAGGCAACTTTCCCGTCTCCCATAATAGTCGCCCCTCCAAAAATGTTAATCTCTTTAAGTTGCGTATTAAGGGGCTTCACCACTATTTCTTCGGTATCCATAATTTCATCAACCACGATCCCATAGACATTGTCTTCAGCACTTAAGATCACAATATTTAGTGCCTGGTCTTTGAGCTTTTCTTCTCTAAACAGAGAATCATTTTTAGCGTCCTCTCTATTGGAATCAGTATGATGGTCAGAAACTAACTTCAGTCGCGAAGCTCTCTCATTGACATCCTTTAAAGAGAGTTCTTTTCCTAATCTAAATATAGGTGTCAATTGCCCTCGCAGCCTTAAAAACTCCGATCCGGAAAACTGTTCAATTTTTTGCAGATCTTCTGCGGTTTCAAGCCGTACCAGCTCTACAAGGTTTTGCTGAGGAATAGCGAAAGTCTCCCCTTCAGACTTGATCATAAGCGATGGCACGATGGCCAAAGTAAGTGGGATTCTTAGCTTAAAAACAGTTCCAGAACCTTTAACAGAGCTAACACTAACTGCTCCCCCTATTTTTTCTATATTTGTCTTTACGACATCCATCCCGACTCCTCGACCAGATATATTAGTCACTTTCTCCGCAGTCGAAAAACCAGGTTTAAAGATGAGATTGATCACTTGAGTTTCACTCATAGTGTCTAGTTTTGCTTGATTAATGACTCCCTTCTCAATCGCCTTAGCCGCAATTCTTTCAGGGTCAAGACCTTTGCCATCATCTGATATCTCAATTGTTACTTGCCCACTCTCGTTGTAAGATTTAATAAAGACATATCCAGTCTCAGATTTCCCTGCTCCAATTCGAGCTTGAGTATCTTCAATCCCGTGATCACATGAGTTTCTAATAATATGGACTAATGGGTCCTTGATAGCTTCAATTAGACTTTTATCCAATTCAGTCTCTTGGCCTGAAAGCTTCAATATAATTTTTTTATCATTAGATCTTGCTATATCCCTCACTAGTCTTTCAAACTTACCAAGGATATTTCCTATAGGTTGCATCCTGGTTGACATTACCTCACTTTGTAACTCTGAGGTGATGACGTTTAATTGTTGCGAGAGTCGATTAAACTCACTGCTGTCAGATTTCGATGCGTATTGAAGAATTTGGTTTCTATTTAAAACCAATTCTCCAACCACATTCATTATTTTATCTAAGACATTTACATTCACTCTCACAAAGGAGTCTGCAATAGACTTACTGGTGTCTTGAGCCACAGCGACCTCCCCAGCAGGCGCTATAACCTCTTCAGTTTTTGTTGGACTCACAGAAGGCGCTTTTTCAGGAACCTCTACAGTCTCTAACTCTTGCATAGCACTTGAATCAATTTTGCCTTCTGAGATCAGTTCTTTTAAGGAGTCCATCGCGGCAGAGCTTACTTCTGATGCTGGCTGCTGCTCCTCTATAGATGGGACAGAAGATGGGACAGAATCATCTTTTGTGAGATCTTCAAACACACTATTGTCCACCTTTCCGTCAGAAACTAATTCTTGTAATGACTCTAATGCTGCAGACGATATCCCCTCAACTGTATTTGAATCGCTTGTTTCCTCTTTTTGACTTGGAGTCACTTCTCGGTGAGCTGCAACGAGGGAGTCCAAATCCAGCTCTTCTTCATCATGAACTTCAGTGTTTTCAACTGGCTCGATTGTCGCTTCAGGTTCTGCGTTTAAAAGCTTCTCAAGTTTATCCAAATTAGAACTCGTATCAACATCACCTTCGCTATTTGAGGTTTCAATATTCTTTAAAAAACCATGACAAAGATCAAAGGTCTCTAGGAGGGTATCAATGATCTCAGATTGAACAGCAATATTACCTTCTCTAAGTTCATCTAGTAGATTTTCTCCAGCATGAGTAATTTCTTGAAGCTTCTTATAACCTAGGAAACTAGCGGAGCCTTTCATCGTGTGAACTGTGCGATAAATTTTATTCAATAACTCTTTATCTGAGGGATTTTTTTCTAAATGAGTTAAGTCCTCATTGATTGAAGATAGGTTTTCAAAAGACTCAACCAGAAATTCATTTTTAAGTGCATCATTATCCATTTAGATATCCCCTCATTTTCCTAATATTGTAAGCAATTAGAGGATTCCATCCCAGTTAAATTTAGACCGGAAAAAAAGTATTAGGACAAACAAGAATAATTATTAACAATGGCTTAAAGAGTTTCTTATTTCGACAAGATAGAGCAGCTGAAAAGCTCATGTCCGCTAAGAGAATATTTTTTTTCAAATGGGGAGATAGGAAAATTTTCATCTATTAAACTTTTTTGATCGGGTTTTCTCCCATAAAGCCAAGAAACTTTGGCAAACTCCTCAAAATAGATCCTCCAGTTTGTGCGCAATTCAATGGCGCAAGGAATTCGAAATAAGTGTTTTGAAACCGGATGAGCGTGCCATCTTTTTTTGAGATCTGTACTTTTTGGATATGGATTAGGATAGAACAAACAGATCTTTTGCATCCGCGAATGCCATTTAGGATTATCTAATAACTGCCAAAAATCTATAATATTACCTTTTATATAAATGAGATTTTCGGGAAGATTCCTTTTAAACTCGTTTTTTCTTGAAAGCCGACTCGCTGATTTATCCACTCCTAAAACGAGGCTATCTGGAAATTGTTGGGCTAAGTGAAAACTACTCTCCCCGACCCCACAGCAGCTATCTAAAATTAATTTTTGATTCGGCGAAAGCTTTTTTTCAACCCGATCTAACTCCTGTATCGCATATTGAGCAGGCTCTCGCCGATAGATATTTTGCTGATAGCGCTCAACAATATGCTGTAATTGCGAGGATATCTCTCTTTGAGCGTCACTAATTTTGCGAGAATTCATCTTTTCATTCATAGTTGTGAAATATTTTCAGATACCTTTTTTGACCAAAATGCCCAGTATCTAGCTTTTTCTCCCTAAATTCAGAGGCTATAAATTCTTAACTTAACTTTAACAACACGAATAAACAATTTTCGCTATAAAGGGGTAAAAATAATTATGGAGACTTTATGACTGCACACACCGAAACCACAGGATCCGAAATTGAGACGTCTAATCCAAAGAACCAGACGACCGATATTATCCTAAGAATTATAGCTGTTTTCCTCCTGCTATTTGTCTTTCTTGTTGGGGTTAAAGTTCTTGGGGGCTCTTTTAAGCTCATGGGTGGCGGATTTGCTAAAGGACTTCTAAACGTCACATCTAACCCATTATTGGGCCTTTTTTCGGGGATGTTTGCAACTGTTCTCATTCAAAGCTCGTCAGTCACAACTTCATTAGTCGTTGGACTTGTCGCTTCCGGGACTCTTCCACTCGGAGGGGCCATTCCTATGATTATGGGGGCGAACCTGGGTACTAGTGTGACAAATACTCTCGTCTCTCTTGGTTATATAAAGAATCAAGCTCATTTCCGCGACGCTTTTGCCGCAGCAACTATTCATGACTTTTTTAATATTCTTACTGTACTCGTTCTTTTACCCATTGAACTCGCCACCGGATTTCTAGAAAAATCAGCGAGTTATTTAGCTGCACTTTTATATGGTAGTTCTTCATCTATGAGCTTTAAGTCGCCCATAAAAGCAGCAATTAAACCCTTTGCAGGTGGAGTGAAAAGCCTGGTCATTGATATTCTAGGACTCAGCGGAAGTATGGCCGGAATTATAATGGCGATTATCTCTGCTGGACTTATCTTCTTCGCCCTAAGCATGATTGTTAAAACAATGAAAGTCTTAGTTGAGTCAAATAAAAGCGGCATTATAGAAAATCTCTTGGCAAAAAATGGGTACGTGGCCATTGGTTTTGGAACACTTCTTACCATTGCCGTTCAATCAAGTTCGATTACAACCAGTTTATTGGTTCCTATGGCCGGGGCTGGCGTCCTAAGTTTAAGAGCTATTTTACCTGTTACGATAGGTGCTAATATTGGAACTACGACGACAGCACTTTTAGCCTCATTAACTGGAAACGTAGCTGGTCTTTCTATTGCTCTGGTACACTTTCTGTTCAATGTTTTAGGTATGATGATTTGGTATGTAAATCCAAAACTAAGAGAAGTCCCCCTAAGACTTTGTGAAAGCCTAGCAGGTCTGACCTATAAAAATAGAATGGCCGGAGTGGCCTATATTGTGGGAGTATTTTTTCTCTTTCCTTTTCTCTTCACCGTTCTATAAAAACTATTTAAATTTTTTTAAACTTAAAAAGGACCTGATTTCAGGTCCTTTTTATTTGCCCCTTAAACAAACTTTATTATTTCACCTTAATCACCGAAGTGTCCTGCTCATGCAGGCAAAGAGCGACTCACAAAAACTTGAAAATATTTACGAAGTGGTGGCAAGAACAAGTCCATTACTTCTTTTCTATGAATTCAACTGCCCTCACTGCAGTGGGCTTAATGTCGTCTCAAAAGACTTCAAACGAGAAGTTTCCAGGTGTTCAAATTCAAGTTGTCGAAGAATTATTATCATCACTAATATTGATCAAATTAAGTAAATTTCACTCAAGCTTTTTACTCTCGCAATTTTATAAGACTCACCCTGCTCTAATTTATGCTGCAACTGGATGACATTTTCTTTACTAGCATTAAAGAGAAGTTCATTTTCAATCGGGACTGAGCGTCTTGAACCCTCTAAGCAAGTCGCATCTTGAGGTGTTACACACTCGTAGCAAATCGTCATTGGCTTCGAATGGATTGGTGTATAGGCGCTTAATATTTTCAAAGGTCCAATTTGACTATGAAGGGGAAGAGCTGGTGAAAACCATTGCGTTGCACCTTCCAGGACTTCAATATCAAAAAATTTCAAGGCTGCAAATTTGGTGAGAAGACCTAGACCACTTAAACTCATTTGCAAATGTCGATTAAGAGAAGACAGGTTGTGTCCAAACCATTTTCCAGGCTGCATGGTGGGGATGGCAATATACATTGAAACAGGAAACCACTCTTCTTCGGAAATTTTCATTTTTTTTCTATCAGCTTCGCTAAAAAGAGATCCTTTGCCACAGAATCCAAATACAAAGCCAGGCATAACTGAGCAATCCACAAAAACCCATTTATCCATTCCCATCCCCTGCTCTCCAAAGCTTAATTTATCCAAATGATAAATTTTCTCAACAAAAGTCTGAGTCTTAAGATCTAGTGGATGGTGGATATGCTCACTCATAAGTCTTTTTCCTAAGACTTCTCTCTGGGTCCAATCCGGGCTAAGATTGGCCGAAACCACATAGGGCTCTAATTTATCCAACAAATTACGATATTTTAATTCCATAACAATTGTGTAAACTTATAGACTATAAATTCCAGAAAGGATAGACGATGACAGATCTTTTTACGCCCCTAGACTTAGGACATACGACCCTTAAAAATCGTTTTTTAATGGGTTCCATGCATACGGGTTTAGAAGAAGCTAAAGATGGCTTTCACAAGATGGCAGAGTTTTATGCTCAAAGGGCGCGCGGTGGCGTTGGGTTAATTGTAACCGGCGGAATCGCACCCAATTTACAAGGAAGACTTTCTCCTTTTGGAACGCAACTTAGTTTTCCCTGGCAAGTAAAAAAACACAAGAAAGTCACTAAAGCCGTCCACGAGAATGGTTCAAAGATTTGTCTTCAAATTCTCCATGCCGGAAGGTATGGCTATCACCCCTTAATCGTATCTGCCTCAAATACAAAAGCACCTATCTCTCCTTTTAAAGCGAGAAAAATCACAAAACTGGAGATAAAAAAAACCATATTTGACTTCGCTAACACTGCTAGACTCGCTCAAAAGGCAGGTTATGATGGAGTAGAAATCATGGGAAGTGAAGGTTATTTTCTCAATCAGTTTCTCGCTCCCAAAACAAATTTGAGAAAAGATGAATACGGAGGCTCTTTCGAAAATCGCTCGCGTATAGTTCAAGAAGTTATTCAGGCAATAAGAAAAAAAGTCGGTGAAAAGTTTATTATTATCTATCGACTCTCAATGATAGACCTAATTAAGGATGGGCAGTCTTTAGAAGAAGTCATAACCCTAGCAAAATCTCTTAAAGACTTAGGGGTTGATATTATTAATACAGGTATTGGATGGCATGAAGCTCGTATACCAACAATTGCCACCATGGTCCCCCGCGCCGCATTTGTTTTTATTTCTCAACAAATAAAAAAAGAAGTTTCGATTCCCGTTATCACGACCAATAGAATTAATAATGGCGATGATGCTAAAAAAATTGTCTCAGAAGGCATTGCTGATATGGTTTCAATGGCAAGACCATTTCTTGCAGACCCTGATTTAGTTGCAAAAATTGAACAAAATCGAGACAGCGAAATCAATACCTGTATTGCTTGTAACCAAGCTTGTCTAGATCATATTTTTAAAAATAAAATTTGCAGTTGCCTGGTAAATCCAAAAGCTTGTCATGAGACTGAGTTCAAAAATAGCAAGACCAGTTCTAAAAATATTCTTGTTCTCGGCGCAGGTCCCGCGGGTCTTGCCTTCTCCATAGAAGCTGCAAGCCTTGGTCATAGAGTTACGATTGTTGAAAAAAATACTGAAATAGGAGGGCAGTTCAATCTTGCAAAAGTCATTCCTGGTAAAGAAGAATTTCATGAAACAATCAGGTATTTCGAAACAATGATTAAAAAATATGAAATAGACTTAAAGCTTAATACCCCTATAACAATTGAAGACTTAAAACCTCTAGGACAATTTGGACAAGGGTATGACGAGTATGTTTTTTCTACTGGTGTCGTTCCAAGAGTTCCTCAGATAAAAGGTATTGAAAATAAAAAGGTCCTCACCTACCCTGAGGCGATTCGAAATCCCGATCAGGTCGGTAAACGCGTGGCCATCATTGGTGCAGGAGGAATTGGATTTGATACCGCTGAAATTCTTTTGCATTCTCAAAGCACTGATTCAGTCCAAGAATTTTTTGATCATTGGGGTATTGATAGTCTCTATAAAGAGCGTGGTGCTATAAAATCGAAAGTGAAGCCTTCACCAAAACGAGAGATATTTCTCTTGCAAAGAAAAACCTCAAAACATGGAGCCGGGCTTGGAAAGACGACCGGGTGGATTCATCGCCAAAGTTTAAAAGATCATGAAGTTCAAATGCTTGGAGGCGTAAAATATAAGGAAATTAATGATCAAGGTCTTGTCATTGATCATGAGAATCAAGAAAAGCTATTAGAGGTAGATAATATCATCCTATGTTCAGGACAATACTCTGATAATAAGCTTTATAGTGATTCAAAATCAGTCTTAAAAAAGCGAACCCATCTAATTGGAGGAGCGAAGCTGGCCCAAGAAATTGATGCGAAAAGAGCGATTGATGAGGGGGTAAGACTGGCCCATAGCCTATAGACCAGTCTTTTTTTAATTATTCTTCTTTAGTATAAGCTTCAGCAGCTTCTTGCATAATCTTCTGGACTTGCTCTTTAGCTTTTACATCCACTTTAGAGGCAAGAGCTTCTTCCGAACGTTGAAACGCCTTTTTGAGATTAGCCTTTGAAATTTTCACTAAGCTTGTGCAAACATATCCATCAAAATCTCTTTTAGCGCCTTTCTCTTTTAAGAAGCGTCTTTTCTCCCAATAGACTTTATAATTTTGAACACCGACCAATTCCGCTTGAACAAGTTTAGTTAAATCATCCTGAACGTATTCTGAAAGTTCTCCATTTTCTTTGGTTGGATCTCCGTGTGAGCTTTGAGCTAGACTTTGCTTAATAAATGTTGAAACCTCAGAGGCAACACTTGAAGCCGACCGCGCCTTTGCAATTTCACAAGCGGTTGAACGATCATTTTTTGGTTCAGTAGTGTATTTGTAATACCTATTTTTTTTGTAGTCTTTTTCTTCATCATCAAGCCACTCATCTAAATCTTCTACCCACTCAGGAATATCTTGCGAAGAAGCGTCGACGACTTTAAAGTCCTTTTCTAATCTTCTTGAGCTACAAGCAGTCATAACAACTGCAATACATAAAACTAATAACCATTTCATGAAAAATCTCCTTTTATGATTTTCACTTAAGAATTATAGCGGTTAATTTTCTTGTGCAAAGGCTTTTATAAAATGCTCTCAATAAAGATTATTTTAGATAGAATACGATTAAATTCAGCTAGTTAGGCCCTGTTGGCTGCATGGCCAGAGGGCTAAATTTCTGATTTAATGCCGAAATGAAAAAAAATATCTGCTCCATATTTAGTGCTCTCATTCTCTTTACACCTTCATTGATCTGGGCGGTACCAGAATCTCAGATGAATATTATCTATAATCTTCTGGATAGTAATGCCTATCAATACAGAGGATTCACCGGGCAAAATAATATCGCTCTAAACTATATGAAGTTTGGCACAGATAAACCCAAGGGAACTATTGTCGTCTCCCCTGGCAGGACTGAGGCGAGTGTTAAATATTTAGAACTTGCTTACGATCTTGATCAACAAGGTTATGGCCCAATCTATGTTCTCTCCCATCGAGGTCAAGGCCTCTCTCAAAGAGTTTTAAATAACCCCAGAAAAGGTTATGTCAGAAATTTTTTCTATTATGCTCAAGACTTAAATCAGTTTATGGATGATATTGTATTGCCAGAAAATCCAAAAAAGAGACTCTACCTTATCTCTCATTCGATGGGTGGCGCTACTGCGGCTATTTATTCTCAAAATTTTAAAAGTCATTTTCATAAGATTGTTATGCTAGCACCCATGCTTCAAATAGATCTTGGTCAACAATCGGAGCGAGAAGTCCTTTGGCAAACGGCTTTAGTCTGTAAATTACCTTTCGGACCCTATTGCACTGACTATATACCTGGTGGTAGCGACGGCGAAATGAGAGAAATCTTTGAAGAGAATGTTGTCACCTCATCAAAAGTGCGGTTTGACTTTAAAGAAAGCCTACTCAATAGGTGGCCTGAGCTTAAATTAGGATCCCCAACCTTTAGATGGCTGAGAGAGTCTTTAATAGCGACAAGAAAGTTAAGACATCAAAGCGCAATCAATAGAATTCAAACTCCCATTCTAATTCTTCAGGCTCAAGATGACGTGGTTGTAAGAAATTATGGCCAAGATCAGTTCTGCGAGCGCACTCCGTATTGCTCTCTAAAAATTATGGAACAAGCGAGACATGAAATTCTATTCGAACGTGACGAAATTAGAAATAAAGCATTAGAAGCCATAAAAAGTTTCCTAAGTCATTAAAAGTATTATTGTTTCACAATATCCGACTAAATTAATCTTGAATCTTATCCGAGAAAGGCTAAAATAAGAAAAACTTCTTTGTGGATGTTGTACGTTTAATTACGCCTGTACGTTTGTGGTAGTTCTCGCAAGGAAATCTCTTAAAAGCTAATCCTATGAAAAAGACATTTACCTTACTACTTGGACTTTGCGTGCTCGTGTCTTGTAACGAAGATGAGTTTCTGGAGAAAGATTATATCGAGACTTTTCAAGATCGATACAATCGCGAAAATCCTACTGGTGACTTAGAAAACGATTTCAAAATTGCCAAATACAATTGCGAAGTTGCCGAAGAAGAGAACGATATTGAACAAACAACTTTTAGAGTTGATTTCCCTGCCGCTATTGAATGTGAATTCAATGAAGGAGGCTCTGGTATTAACGACCTTAATGTTCAGGGAAATGCCCCGAGAATAGATGCCCTCATCACGGCCAGAATAAAGCAAGACCAATCTATTGATCTTTCTGCAGGAACGACGATTTGTGATATGGAATTCAACTTCCCAGAACAAAATATGCAGTACGATGATGAAATCTTTTTGTTAGTAAATGATTATGTCGTTATGTCTTCGCAAGACTATTCGGAATCAGACAAACATCCTAATGGATTAAAGAAAAATGCTATTGGACTTCAGCAGTATGATTGGTCAGGTGAAAATGGATTATTAGGTCTAGATTATATTCAATATTACACTCCCCAATTTTGTTTAGGAGTCGATAATGATGATCCGGATTATGCCACTAAATGTAATATTCCAGCGACCGAAACTTTTGGACAAATGAAACTTGAAATACCTAAAACTGAAATCGTAAAACTTGGACTTCTTTCTGAAGGTGTCGTTAATAGAGATACCAAAACAAAACTTGATTTCTCATTTGTTACGACTGGTGATAATGACAATGGAGACTGTGAGCATGCAGCTTATAGTTATGAGGTCACCGTCAAGCACGTCAATATATATGAGTTGGCAGAAGAAGCAAGCGATTCTGCTGAGTAATATTAACTAGGTATGTGTGTGAAAAAGCGCTCTTCGGAGCGCTTTTTTTTTGAAATCACACTTAACCGACTAAACTTATCCAACTTCTGTCCGATAGGTAATCGTGAAGTATTTAACCCTTTTGTTATTCTTTATTGTCATCCAAACTCAAGCAGCTGATGTTAAAGCGATATGGCCTAGTATGAACTTTAAGCAAAAACTTGAAGTGTTTAGAGTTTATAAAAGAGTTCTTGGAAGCCAAAAAAACTTCAAAGTCTCAAAAAATAATTTCGAAATATTTGATTTCATACAAAAAGCTCATGCAAATGAGCTTAATTGTATCTATGCCGGATGGCCTAGCTCCTTAGTTAATGGATTTTGCAGTAACCCATCAAATATGAACCCAAGCTATCAAACAGGCAGCTGCGCTGAAAATGAACTTCATTGTCAGCCGCTTTTATTTGGCGAAGGTCTTTGTGTCCCAGGAAGAACGAGGGCCCAGAGAAATTCATCTTTTAAAAACTGTCGCCAAGGTTTTGGAAGTGCAGGAAGAAGTCACGAGAATTTATTAAGAGAATTATTAGAAAAAGGTAAAGAAGCAGAGCTATTGGAGCTTTTTCAATTTGCAGAAAATATTTGTGAAGAAGGAAGACAAAGCTCTACAGGTATGTGTCGCACATTAGAAAATCTCGTCTCAAGACTTCGAACTAAACTTGAAGGTATAGAAGTCGTAGAAACCTTCGAAGAAACAACTCGACTTGTTGCCGATATTGGAATTATTACAAGTCAACGCTGTGTGAGCCCCCCTACTCTCGTAGAACGAGAAGAATTAGAGGAGCCTTTAGAAGCGGTAGAACCAATAGTTTCATCCAGAGTCGTATCTCCAAGTGTCGTCTCCCCTAGTGTCGTTCCGCCTAGAGTAGATTCACCAAGAACTCCAACTGCGAGCACTGAAAATTTAGTAGGCCCAGCTCTTGCTTTAGCTGAGATCCAAACAGGATCATTACGTTATATAGGTCGGGGCATGATGAATGGAGACGGTCCCATTGTGAGAGGTGGATCAGGTATTAGAACTTGTGTTTTTGAAAGTGAAGAGATCTATCTACTCTACAGAGGTTGTATGGGTAATAAACAAGAAGCTCCCAATTTAGAGTTTACGGTTATTGAAAAAACGGGACAGATCACTCAGTTCTATCTAGAAACTCCTCATGAATTTAATGGCTCTCTATCTCGCTCAGGAACAGAAGTTTACAATGGATTTAGAATAACGAGAGTTGATGGAAGTCCTATTTCTGATGATTTGACTATGGAACAAATAAGAGATCATAGTACAAGACATATGTCCTACAATAGCAATTATCCCAGATGTAGCCATACGGATTCAGTAGTTAGCAATTATAGTGCTTGTGAAGGAAATCCAACAGGTGGACAAGAATGGCTTAACGCTGCGTCAAATTTTCGTGCCAATCCCCCGGCTCTTTGGTTGCAGACTCTTCAAAATATGCGTCAGTTAATCGTTGATACCACTTATTAATCAGCACTTAGATTTATAATTATTTTTCATGGATTTTAGATCTTAATGGCAGGATAATAAAAACTTATGAGTGAAAAACATAGTATCTTATTAATAGAAGACGAAGAAGATCTCGCAGAAATTCTCTCCTTCATATTTAATAATATTGGAATTGAAACGGAAGTAGCGCTTACCTATAATGAAGCTACTTCAAAACTGTCTGACAATCCCTATCGAATTGTTTTGTCTGATATGAGACTTCCAGACGGAACCGGTGCAGACTTGTGTAAAGCGTATCATCATCAAAGCCCCTTTATTCTTTACAGTGGATTTTCAGATATCTCTAAAAAAGAGGCTTTGGATCTTGGAGCGTTAGCGATTTTATCTAAACCACTTGATATTGAGTTACTTGGAAGCCATATGAAAACATTTCTTAACGGAGAGATAGATGAAAACCAGCTCGTGGCTAGATTGGCTTGATTTTTTTCTTCCTAATGATCTAAAAGAGGATACAGACAATTCATTAGAAAAAATTGAACGCCTTCGTAAAGCTAAAATCATTATTAAATTTAGCCTCGCTTGTTTTTTTCTTGGTCAATTGATGTTTATATTGCGCTATCTTTTAGAACCAACCCATCAGCAATTACAAACCCTATTTCTTTTGCCCGTTATTGCACTGATAACTGGTTTACAGGCATTTGTTTTAAAATATTCAGGTTCAACGAGAATCCCTGCTTGGTCTATTCTCATCGTTGGATTTTTCATCTTTCTCATTCGTGCCAATACGACAGGAGGAGTCAACTCACCAGTCGCTTTTTGGTATGGTATCTTACCAGTTGTTTCCATGCTTCTTCTTTCAAGATTAGAGTCAATTTTAGTTTTTTTGATGACTGTGCTTTTTATGTTCCTCTCAACGCAACCCGCTTGGTTCGAAGGCACTATCTTTCAAGTTCGAGAAGTTTCGACTCTTCCCATGGTTTCTTTGGCAGTCAAATTCTGTGGACTGGGAATAATATTTGCAGTTAGCTATGCTTATGAAACCGAAAGAGTGAAGTCCGCTAAAGCCTTACAATTAGCAGAGCAAAAAATTGCCCAATCAAATAAATTGGCTTCTCTTGCGGTTCTGTCCGGAGGTGTGGCCCATGAAATTAATAACCCACTTTCTATTATTTTGGGTCACCTCACAAAGCTTGATATGCATTTTCGAAAAGAAGCTGAATATCCTGAAACAATAAAAAGAAGCTTTGAAGTAATAAGAAGAAATACAGATCGAATTCAATCAATCGTAGGTGCTTTGAGAATGTTCACAAGAGATGATTTTCATGCTCAAGCTGAAAAAATCAATTTAACTGACTTCTTAGAGAATTATAAATATCAGGAAAAAATAGAATCGAGGATTCATAAAAAAATTGAAGTAAAACTAAAACTAGAAAAAGAAGTTTATGTAAATCTACATGAAGAATTATTTTCCAGAGTCATTGAGAATCTTGTATTAAACTCTGCAGATGCGATAAGTGAATCCTCTCACCCTTGGATCGAGATAGAATTACTCGAAAAGAATTCGAAAGTGATTCTTTTGTTTACAGACTCAGGGAATGGTATCCCCAAAGAACTTCAAAAGAGGATTTTTGATCCCTTCTTCACAACTAAATCAGTGGGAAAAGGGACTGGCCTAGGTCTAGCCTTAGTGAAGAGAATCGTCGAAGCTTTTAATGGAAACTTTTCCTACCAGCCCGAGTCATCTCATTCACAATTTAAAATTACTTTTGATAAGTCAGCTGCTACTTAGTTATCTATTTCTAAAAGCGATATAGGTATAGTCATCATAAACAGCACTTAGTCCAAAAATATTATTCGCTGCTCTCATCATGGAAAGAAAATTAGAACAGGTATAAATCTTTTGAAAAGAGTAATCATTCACTGCCACTCGACATCTTCCGATATTTCTTGAGGTTACTCGCGATGGTTGAGTGCTTGCCATTCTCTCACTTGCTCTCGGTCTTTCTGATGATCGCTCCACTCTCCTGGTTTGTTCAAAATTCTCTAATATTTCTTCTCTTTCAGAAGCTGAGATGGGATTTCCGGGTTTTAATGTCTGGGTAGACGGACGACTACTATTAACGAAATAAATATTTACGATGGGAAAATAATGTAAACTTAGTCCTCTTGCCCTTACCAAAGCCACAAAAGGAGCCTTTGAATAACGACTATTTTGAGTACGCATTCTATTGATCGAAAGATTTAGAAAATCATATCCATTATCAGTATCATAAACAGTCCAGTCACCTGCTGGGCAGGCGCTACTATTTTCGCGAAAGAGTCGATTCAGACTATTTCTCATAGTTCCAGGTCTAGTACCAGGTGTGATATCTTCAAAATATCCAAGCTCTTGAGCGTCAAAGGGATTAAAGACTCTTCCACAATACCCTGCAAGCATAACCGATCCTACAGTAGGGCCACATGGTCCGTTCACTGCACTCCTCGAACCAGGGGCGGTGGTGATAGTATGAGTATTGTCATGACACTTTTTAACATAGACGTTTTCAGTCAAACTCGACCTTAGTGTTCTAATGTCTCTACATCTAAGTCTTTGTACAATTTCCGCAATTCCTCCATTCGCTGAGACGTCACCAAAACTGGCAAGGATCAACGGTAAAATTAAAAATGTTTTTTTCATGATAAATTCCTTAGGTTTTAATAATGCACTTTGCTTTATATTCAATATATTTTTCTCGCTCGTGACCCCTCTCAAAATAATCAATCTCTTTAGTTTGGATTAACTGACTTTGCTTTGCCACAGCGAGAGTATGACAAAGACTCTTTGCCATGGCTCTTGATTCATTTTTGTTTCTCGATTCACTTTCTATTTGGGGATAGTAAGTCAATGTAAATGACTGATCATCATCCCAAGTAATCGTTTGAGACCAAGTATTCCCAATCATTAAACTTACAAATATATAAATGAGAAACCTCAACTAACCTCCTTAGGTCAGTTTAAGTATAACGAGACGATAGACGTGATTACAGTAACAAGAGGTAACAATCTAGAGAGCTATATAACTTACTGAAATCACTCTTTTGCCCGTGCCAATTTGTCACTTAAGCCTTCCCTGTAAGCTCGACGTAGAAGCCTTGCTATGTCATGATGCCTGCATGAAGCTATTTTTTAACCACGGCCCCGCGTCCAATTCTGAAATTGAAAAACAAATGATGAATAGAAGTGAATGGGTTTTTTACCAACAACCTAAGTGGAGCCAAGACCAAACTTATTTGAGTCAACTTAAGGGCGATGTTAATGAGTTTTTTAAAAAGTATGAAGATCAAAATATTGAAGTCGTCGCTCATTCATTGGGGGCCCTTATCATTCAAATGCTACCTGAGGTTTCTTTAAAAAAAGTAAAAAAAATAACTTATCTCTCTCCTACTTTGGATTTTTTTGAATCTATTACTACTATGATGAAATTTGTCTTAGAAAAAAACGCTGACTCGAGGGCGGAGGAGATGTTGAAAAGATGGCCTATCATTGTTAAAGAGAGATCCACTGAAAGTTTTTTCCCCTATTTTCAAGAATTTGTGACGTTGGAGCCAAATTATTTTCAGTACTATTTTTCAAAGCCTGAAGTTTTTAAATTATTCATTGAACATTCCAAAACGGCAGCTCCTGTTCATGAACCGACTCTGTACAAAGCAGTGGCGGAGCTTATCAACTCCACCACGCCAGAATTTATATTACATGAAAACACAACTTTAATTATTGGCAAACATGACATTCTCTTTGAGCCTTCAATGATTAAAAAGGCTAAGCAGGCTGTTTGTGCACAATCTTTTTATGAACTTGATGCTGCTCACTTTCCCCATCTTGAAATTCCCGATCTTTTAGACAATTTCTAACCTCAAGTTGCATTGAGGTAAAATCAATTTTTAAATACTCAGGCATCGAGGGAGTTTTAGGAATTTTATGGCCAAGAACTTTTCCTCCTAAAAAATCACAAAGAATACGAGAGACAACAATTGAGTGTCCTACAAGACAGGATGGACCAAATATTGGCACTCCTCGCTGGAGTGATTCTTGTTTAAAGCTTTCCAGCTCTTTTTCACCCAGATAGCAAGGAGCTTCCCCTAGAAAACTTTCTACGATTAAATTAAATTTCTCATTTTCGTCCATTTCATTATAGCCACTAATAAAATCTTCAAAGGTAAATTCATCTCCTTCAAATTTATAAAAATGAACTCCTAGGCCTACAACATAAGCGCTATAAACAGGAACTTTTTGCTTCCTGCACTCTCGATGTAAAATCTCATGTGCTTCTAGAGGGAAGACATCAATTTCATCCACTATAAAATCACAACCAGCTACAAACTCTTCAACTGAGTCTTGAGTAATTCCCTGATCAAACACCTGCAAGTCTATATCGGGTGCGATTCTTAGAAGCTCATCATGACTTGCCTGTGCCTTTGACATACCTACTGTTTTCGAATTTGCTATCACCTGGCGGTTAATATTACTCACATCTATTGTGTCCGGATCTGCAAGATTAAGCCATCCCACCCCAAGCCTTGCTAGGTATTCTGCAATATTTGATCCCATGCCACCTAAACCCGCGACACCGATCTTTAACGATTGAATTTCTTTTTGCCCGCGTTCTCCCCCTATAAAAAAATGGTTTCTTTTTGTCCTTTCTAAGTAGTCAACTTTCTTCATATTTTTCCTTTTTTCACTTAAGATTGATGTCTTTTTCGACCCGGATTAAGGAAAACTTTAAGAAATTCCGACAGGAATATGGTTGCCAACTCAATTTAACCTAACTAGACTAAAATGATGAAAGATAGTGAATTAATTTTAAGACAAAAGACTGCTAAACTGCTTAGGGCCGGAAGAAAGGTCAGAGGTATCAACCAATCCCAGATGGCTGAAATACTGGGTGTTACGCAAAGCATGATATCCAAGCTGGAATCTGCTACACTCGGTCCTGATGCCGGTGTTTGGTACCATTTCTGTCAGGAACTAAGCATTGATCCCGACCTAACATTCCGATCAGGATATGTATTTGTCAAAGGAAAGAAAATATCTAAAAAGAACTTAGCTTTTCGTTTTCCTAGAAACTACAAAGCTAATGATCTCCTTGTGAAAGAGGCACTCCCCTTTATCTCACTTATTGAAGAGCTGGATCTAGAACAAGATTTTAATGGTTATTGTATCGGTTTAAAAATAGACCCTGATATTTTTTCAGTTCCCAATCTGGCCATCCCGTTTAGTATCTTTTCTAAACTCATGGACTATATAAAGTCGAACAAGATTCTCAAGCAGTCTCTAAATGCTGCAATAAACTTTGAGAGTCAAGACTTAAAGCTAACTGGAAGTGATGATGAATCTAAAATTGAAAAAGTAGTCTCGATGATCCAGCAAAGGCAAAATATTCTTTCCATCAGTCAAAAGAAATCAAGTATAGAAATTAAAATTGCACCCGATTTTAGTTTTTCAGAAGAAAGTGAAGTTTATTTAGACGATTATTTCTCATTAAAATCGAAGCAAATAGAAAGTATCTTAAAGGAAATCAATCCAACCAAAAACGTTGACATAAAAGTACTCTCAAAACATCATTTGCAAGTAAGTTTTGTCGCATGAATACCCATGAGCTCTTTTGGAATCAGCTTGATTTAATTCAAAATGTCCTCCATTTAGATGATAAAAATTTTGCAAGCTTTTTTGAGCTCACCAGTTCTGAATACTTAAAACTCAAATCTACTAAGACTTACCCGAAAGTATCAAGCCTAGATCATTTTTGTAAGCGCCTTAAAGTCAGTCAATCTCAATTATTTGAGGGAGATATTAATTATATGAATTTGAAGGAGAGGTTTTTATCCACTCCCAACGAGCTTCCCTATCGCTATCGCTATGGAGCTCTTTCAAAAAGTCGGACTATCATTAATCTTTTTAACTATATTGAGACTGCCTATGGTTTAAAGCTCAAACTAGCTTTGATAGAGCAATTAGGAATACCGAGCTACCTCTTGGACTCTCCTGAGCACCAGATTAATATCAACCTCATTACTGATCTCTGCCATCTTTTACAAAAAATTGGATTTACCAAATCGGAATTTGTTAATTTAGGTCTTGCCTCGTTTTATACAAATTACGGAAATAGTTTTGGGCAATACCTGAGAAAACATCGAAATATTGAAGAGATGTTTGATGATCTCTGCTCAAACTTAAGCCATGAGTTTGAAAAAAACTTTTCCTATAAGCTCGAACATATCAACGACAATAATATTATAGTTCTCGCAAAACCAACCGAACAGGCAAAAGAATTGCTGGGAACTCACTTAGTGGGAACACCGGATGCTTGTTTAACTAAACAAGGTGTTTTTGCTACCTTTCCAAGATACCTAGGCTATCAATACTCCAAAGTTGAAAAAACCCACTGCTTATATGAAAATCATTCCCTTACTAAATATTCTATAAATTTTTACTAATATTTCATTTGTAATATTCCGATCAATCTCCCACTAACTTTATGGAGAAACGGTTATGCAAATGAGTGATTTACAAATTGTCGTAATTGAAAATTTGAAAGACCAATGGTCAAACACGATGGTGAGGGACCTATTTATTCAACTTTTGGGTATTAAGTTTGAAGGTTATGGAAATGTCTATGGCCGCCATGTTATCTCTGCTGACAAAGCAGATTATTTTGGGACTCATTTAATTGTTTGCGAAAAAAATACCAATAGACCTATATTGGGATACAAGTCAGTCACTAATTCTCAATGTGAAGAATATTCAATGTCATTTCCTGTTACCACATTGGTGGCCAGAAATGCGGAATTGAAGTGCCAAATTGAACTCGAAAATATCATTAGTAAACATCGGGCCAAAGAAGAGACATACTCCTATGACTACTCCTGGGCGCAAGATCCACACTTCATGAAAAACAGATCTCTTGAGGATAAGATTCAATTGCAAGATATAACCATGATGCTAGGAGTGTCTCATCACAGAGACTATAATATTCAAGGTATGATCACTTGTGGGGCAGTAAAGGTGAAAACGGATCTCTTTTTTGAAAAAATGGGCTTACGACATGTGTCGAGAACATCTCTTTTTTCACAAGCAGAACTAAATGACCACCTCTCTCATCTTTTTCACACTGAAAAGTTTTCCACCTACGCGGAAGAACAGGCATTTAAGTACAGAGAATTATGGGAAAATCGGATAGAATTTAGAGGCGAAAATGTTGAGAGAAAGCTCGAGAAGCTTAAAACGGCATAATCTTTGACCTTGCTATTTATTCCATTTATACTAAGGTTAATATGATGAAAACAATCGAAACTGAAAAAGAAATTGAAAACACACTCTTAGCTGGAAAGCATGCAAAATATTTTTTACATGATATTTCAAATTATTTAACTGTTATCAATGCCTCAGTTGATCTTTTTCCCCACATCATAAGTGGAAGACTTTCTGAAGCTAAGTCCCAAGACGTCGTAAAAAAGTGTAAAAGAGGACTTCGAGAATTAAACTCACTTTGCTTTACTTATAAGCAAACTATTTTAGGGCGTTATGAACCTCAATTACAATCGGTTAATTTTAATACTCTTCTCGAGATTGCTTTAGAAATCACTCGTGATAGCTACCCCAAAGCAAAAATCGAAATTAAAAACACGGTTTCTGATGAATATAGCTTAAAGGCTGATCATACTTTATTCTTGCAATGTCTTGTTAATATTTTAAAAAATGCTGTTGAAAATCAAGTCGATGAAAAACGCTTAATTAGTATAAAAAAAGAAAACGATTCAATTCTCATTGCTAATCCAATCACTTTAAAAAGGGTGGCACCTCAAAGAGCACAATTAGGTATGAAGTTTCTTGATGACTCCCTAAAACTAATGGATATAAATCATATTACCCAGCGTTCAAAAACCAGGTTTTCTATAGAGCTACAGCCTTCCTAACTCTTTTACTGACAGGCCCTTAACACTTCTCTTGAAATCTCAGCGAAAGCTTGCGAGCCAATCTGTCCTATTGGCGCTAATTGAGCCAAATCGTGACACCTTTGTGCCTTCTCACAGGAATTTTCTTGCTCACTCAATGAAAGACTAAAGCCTTGTATCACGATTCGATATTTTGCCCAGCTGGCAAATCCACCAAAAGTCGAACTGATTTCACGACAATTAAAAAGCCCTCTTGATTCGCAATTTGAAAAGGCTCTGCTTTGCAACTCTTGAGGATTTGACTGACTACTCATTTCAATCTCTTGAGAATTAATTCTAAACCCTTTGGACGTCATTCCCTCGCATAAAGGAAGACCGGAGCCAACACTTAGCTGGGAGTAGAGCTCTATGGATTGATATTCGTATTCATCTGATAGCCCTGAAGTTACGATCAGCATATGGAGGACTTTTTGTCTGAGATCATTTCCCTCTAAGATGGCCTGATTAAAAAACTCCCTTTTTAAAAAGATCTTAGATTCAGCTACAATATAGTTAAATTCAATTTCATGAGATTTGATATTCTCAACAACTATAATATCATCGACATCTGGATTTATCTGGGAGAGATTTAAAATATCTCCATTTTGAAAAATGTATTGGTTGCCATAAAGTCCAATGATATCTTCTTTTATTTGCGCAGTTAAGGAGAGAAAATGTTCCGTAATATGGTCTCCTCCATTACCAACATCATCGCCTCGACCTTCAAGAATTTGTTGTTCTAATTTTTCAGCGTTTATTTCTAATTTTCTCTCATCTACTTGAATTATCACTTCATCTAATTCAATACTACGCGACGTTCGAAACTCAAGTACTCGATATTGTTTTTCAGGATTCACCGGAGGAGCCATCAATATAACCGGTTCAATATTTTCGGAATTCTCTTGAGAATCTGACTTCCCTTCACTTTCCTGAGCGAAACTGTTCAAGCTTAAAAGTAATAATAAAGCCCATTTCATTAAAAACACCTTTGATGATCATTTTCAAGTTTCTCTATTTGTTCATTCGCGCCGAATTGGTCCAATAAACTTCGACAGTTTTCTACTTTCTCACATAGAAGTTCTCTTCTATCTCTTCTAGAGAGTCGTCTTTGAGAAAGTCTTTGGCAGCGCACTTTAATACGCATCTCGGCTCCTTCTCTTCTAAAGCCATTGGAATAAGATCTTTCCATACGAATACCACCTGTCTCAATAATTTGAAATCCGTTTGGATAACCTTCGTCTCTACATTTTGTCTCAGCTTGCGCCCTGGCATTATCATAAGCTGCCTGGTGAGGCCCTTGTCGATTCATCGTATTGATAATAATAACGCCACCTGAATTTCCAAGGCTTGCTCTTCCAGTAACTCTGTAATCACGCGTTTGATAATACGATTCAAAAAGAGTTTCATTGAGATCACAATAGAGATGAGAAGTTTCTTCTGAAGAATAAAATTCCCTATAAAGCGGCAATGACAACCTATATGAGTCATCATTAATTCCTGCCATTCGATAAAGTTCATGTAGTATTAAAAGGTCTAAATTAATATCAGACTCTATAAAAGTAAGCCAAGTATCAGCTTTTAATGTTACAAGGCCCGGAACTCCTATAGCATCGACCTGAGAGCCTCTATTATCGATCAAATTATCATTGCTAATTTGAATAAACTGAAAACCGATAAAGGATCTCAGCTCATGAGGAAACCGCTCCCCCATTTCCACTTGCATGGCTTGAGCTCTTTGGACAAAATAGCGCTTTATTCTAAAATGAGTGAGTTGATCATCTGCATATAAATGGGTGCAAAAAAGTATAAGAATCAGTCTAAGCATGAGTATCCCTTTTGAATTGTGGGAATAACTGTATATTCATAGAATAGACACTATCGCTCGAGTCACTAGTTAAGAATGCTGACATCTCTTTTCTAAATGTTTTTATTCTCTTTTTAGCTTCTTCTAGTTTTGTAGTATCGATCGGCATCATAATGGATGTAATATCTCGATCGAAAACTTCATCATTTTCTAATGACTGTAGTGCTCTTTCAATATTTTGTTTGTGAAAATTTCTAATGGCCTTGGAGGGAATATCTGAGGGAGTTTCAATACTCACAGAGGTTCGTATTAACGCCCCATTTTCGACATCGAGTAGCTTTAATCTCTTTAATCTTTTTATGGCATCCTCAACAATGTCTGGACTAATTCCAAGCCTAGAAGCGATCCACTCAGGGTCAGATTGAAATGAGTCAACTTTCGTAAGATTTAAAATCGCGAGATGATACCAATCATTTATAACTTCAAATTTATCTAGTTTAAGGAGAATATATTCATACTTCTCTTCTACTTTTCTAAATTGTTTTTCTGTTTCATTAAGCCTAAAAGTCTGATCTTTTGAGACTGCATCTAGAAACAGCTCTTTGGTAGATTCATCCACATCAAGTTTATCAATCCACTCCAAAGCTTTGGCAAGAGTCAGTGGTCTTTTACCATTTAAGACCTGAGAAACCGCTCCTGGAGAAGCACCTAATAGCTTAGCAAAGGCTCGCATCGAAAAGGCATTATTTCGGCTTTGACGTAATTTAAGCTGTCCTTCTAAAAAATCTCTGTATACCAGTTGATAGTTCATATAACTTTAAAATGTATCAAAATAATGGTTTTTCATGACCTATATTGAAGAAATTTAAGGGGGTGTCAAAATTTTAGACAAAAAGAAACCCCGCTTTTAAAGCGGGGCGGGAGAGATTTAAAGAGAGGAAATAAGGTAGGTTTTAGATATCTGTGGCCGGTTCAAGGTCACTAAAAGTACATATAGCTAGGAAAATTAAGATAGGACAAAGAACGATTGAGGAACAGCCTGTAATCGCAACTCCTAGTAAAAGACCATTTGAAGCTGAATCATTGAGATTATTTTCAATAACTCTTTCAAAGTCCTCTTTGATGTCTGCATCTGCAAAAAGACGTAATTGAGCTGCTTGATCGATATAGCCAAATCGATCTAATAAATCAGCTTGCTCAGTTAAATACATTTCAAATTCAATATCACTCATTTCTTTTACCTTCTGAAGCTCCACTGCTGTCTGAGCAATCGCTGACTCAGTCATTTCTTGAGCTGGAACGTTGGCAAAAGTTGTTGTGGTAAAGATTGATAATGTTAAAAGTAGTGTCATCAGTTTTTTCATTTTTTTCTCCAGTTGTTTGTTGTTGTCTGTGGGCGCAATATACTTCATCCTGGATTTTTCTCAATAGCTTCAAGCGCTTTGTGTTTCAGAGGATCTTTGAAACATGGAATATATTCACTGCCCAAAAAAAGGCAAAAAAAAGGGAGACCATATGGTCTCCCCTCTACATCGAATCAACAAACATCGATCTCAATCCAAATACCACTCCAAAGAAGAAATATTTACGAGCTGATCGGTTTGTCTTTGCATGAGTTCCATAAACCTCTCCACATCTTTTTCTGAAAGATAGAAAGAAAGATGGTTCATGAAATCACTTAGACTAACTAAAAGCTCATTTGGATAGAGATAGAAGTCTTGTTCTAAACTATTCTCTGTATCAATATTTTTAATATTTTGAATAAAATCATCTTTATGCTCCATTGAGGCCACAAACATGACTAAATCAAGATAGAAGCTAAATTCTTTTGCCAGATCAAAGCTTTTCCATTCAAATGGATAATCCGAGTTATTATTTTTACTCATAAATCTTAAAAAATCGTGCTTAAAAAGATCTGTCACATCTCCAGCATTGTTAGGAATGAGTTTTTGAGAGCTATACATTGTTTTTACGCCTTTTTCGGCCAACATAGAATGTAAAAGAAGATCAGCATTATTACAGGTATGAAGCAGAACGGTTTCTATGGGCATGACTCTATTAAAGAGATCAAAGATATCAAGAAAATCACTCATGCCCATCTTTCCTTCGGGATTGCTGAAGTCATAACCACCCAAAGCGGCCATAGGTAGATGTTCACCGTAATAATAAAAAAAGCTTTTCTCATTGATTTGAATATTTTGAATGATATTCTTTATCCAATCAAAATCAGCAATATTTGAAACATCAATTTCACTAGATCGATAGCTTTGCCAAGCCCCGTTTTGATAGATATCAAGCTTCACTCTTCTAGAACGTCTAAAGATCCAACGAGAACTGCCTTTAGGATCATAGAAAACGATAGTTGCTTGATTAGACTTAGGTGCTTCTTGCAAGACCTTATCATAGAGTGATCTTGCTTGGTTTAAATATGCTGCATCACCACTGTACTCAGGCCCAGTAAAATTATTATCACCACTAATAAAAAAGATATTAGCACTAAAAGCATTAAAACTTATAAATAGAAGAAGGAGATATTTCATTTTAAAACTCCAGGTTTAATTCAGGTTGATAAGGCAAGCTTTGAAGGGCACTTCTATTGATCACTTTTGAAAGCCCAATCTCTGAGTCATCAAGATCTTCATCCCCTAGGTTTATTTCTTGATCGAAGATGACTCTCCCCTCTATTTTAATTTTAGAGACAATAATATTATCCACTGGATGAGCATATTTAGGACTCGTTCTATCTGGGTCTGTTGGCCTAATCGTGATTAAGTTTGTTCCTTGCAAAAGCTCTGCCGGCACTTGAAATACTTTAGACTTTCCTCGAAAGTCTCTTAACTCTTCTTTATCTAGAAGTCCTATAAGACGGTTATTTAGAATAACATCGTATCCAAATTGAGTAGAAAGAAGATCACGATAGTTGATTTCTATATTCTTTTTTTCCGAAGTATGAATCTCAGCTGGGATATTCATAACTGTGATTTTAGCTGTGGCCTGTCTTAAGATTTCAATTGTTCCTTGAACCACATTAGTTAATTGATTGAGATTATTTTCATCCACTTCGAAATCATGGGTGATCACTTCATATCTTTGTTGATGCCAACCATAAAGATGATTGATATGTCCTGCAAAGCAAGTGTTTATAGCAAGAAACTCCAAAGCCCCACTTGCCGATGCTCCAATGGATTTAGTCACATATTGATCTCTCGCATCCATCATAAACGCGTTATAAGTCACCTCATTATCTACAGCGGGCTTTGAATGACCGATCCAAACAATACCGACTGTCTGAGGGTTTCCCATAGAGTTTAAAAGATCATTTTGAGTTGAGCCAATTTTGGTAATAACTCTTAAACCTCTCGATCTAGCCTTTGCGGTCAGGCCGTTCATTTCAGCTCTCACAAATTGGCTTCTTCTTAAGATTCCAAGAAAAGGATCATTCTCTTCCAGGGCGTAGTGAACTTCAATCGTTTTTGCCCAATTTGATAAACTCAATAGGCTTAATACTAAGATTAATAATGGCTTCATAGGTCCTCCGATTCGATGTGGGAGGAATATAACAGGATTTTAGGGTATTAGATGATTTGAAGGCTTATAGTGTTTCAGGCCTGCAGTGAAACGGGTAACACTTTCAGACCTGAATTGATTTGAATTTATCTATTAATTACACTTTCTCACTGACATAGTTTCTTCATATTCATTTGGCCCGTCTTCAAAAGTTAGAAGAATCACTTCCCCGGCTCCACTCGCCACAGATTTTAGTGTTTCTTCATCTCCAGGGATCTTATTGAGCTCATTGGCTCGCTCTAATAAATTAACTGCCTCAGACTTTTTTCCTTTATAGCAAAGACCAGATTGCCATAGATCAAAAGCAAAATGATAGTCATCTGGGTCTTTAAAAAGCTTCTTTGAACCTAGATAGATGTCAGCATCATATTCTTCTATTCCTTGTGAGTATTTCTTCTCAATTAAGGCCCTAGCATCTTTTAGATGATTCGCCTTATTAGTCTCACTTGAAGTTCTTTTAGCAGCGTAAAGCTTTCCAATCGCAGCTGTTATTTTATCATTTGAGGGCTCTGTGGTGATTCTGACCTCAAGTCTCGTCGCCGCAAACGAAGTTGTTACTATAGATAATAAAGATAGAAAAAATAGTGATTTCATAGATGTCCCCTTGGTTTGCCAAATTCATAGCAACGCCAACACGAATCGAGGAGCCTTGTGGGTAATTCTTACATAGAGTCCAAGTTGAGCAAAGTTCGATGTAGTTTTAAAATTTAATTTAACCGGCGACTGATATCATCATAAACTTCCTTTTCTTTTTTTGCCTGTTGTCCTCCATTTGATAATGAAGGTAGCTATAAAAACTCCGTGCAATTAACTAAGGTAAGAAATAATTTTGTTACACCTTATAAAAAAGCCCCTTAAAACAAAATATATTTAGACTATGCCTAGAAATTATTACGCTAGAAAGTAAGTTTAGATCATGAAAGAATTTTATCTGGCTTTAATACTTTTAACATCAAGTTTCTTTTCCTTTGGCTACGTTTACAGAGAGAAGGAAATAAAAATGAAAAAAGAAAGAAATGAAAGGATGAATAAGTTGAGAATAAAATATGAAGATCAGAGCGAAATTAAAGATGATGACAAAAATACTATGACACAATTTTTAATTGGGTATTGTAAAATAGAACATAATAGAATCATTGAGCA
>PAMZ01000007.1 GCA_002707495.1 Halobacteriovoraceae bacterium
AGTTCCACCTGGTCCTGCGTTATTATTAATAGAAAGTGTAACGTTGTCAGAGCTATTAACTAAGTTTCCAAAAGCATCTTGAATTTGAACTTCAATGTCTGGAGAAATCACAGTGTCTTGATTTGCGTCCGTTGGTTCTACAGTGAAAGCCAATTGACTGGCTGCTGCAGGTGTAATGTCAAAAGTCGCTGAAGTCCCATCGGTTAAAACACCACTTGAAGCAGTAAGTGTATAGCCAGTATTGGCAAGGTCAATATTGATATCATTAAAAGTCGCTACTCCACCAACAGCTGCCACGGTGACAGTTCCACCGAGAGTTGCAGCTCCTGCGGAAGGATCGGTTCCAAAGCTTAAAGTCACATTTGAAGTCTCATCCGTAACTAGATTGTTTGAGGCATCTCTAAATTCTACTGTAATATCGGGATTGATATTTACACCGGCCACAGCATCGGTTGGATCTTGAGTAAAAACTAATTGGGTTGCAGTCGCAGGTAAAATATCAAAAGGTGTAGAAGTTGCACCAGAGAGCGAACCTGAATTAAAATTCAAAGTGTAGCCTGTATTGATAGTATCAATATTAAGGTCACTAAAGGTGGCCACTCCTGCTACCGCCGCTACGGATAAGGTACCACCTAGAGTGGCAGCTCCGGCTGAGGGGTCGGTTCCCAAAGATACTATTACCGTATCAGTTGCTGTTGATACTAAATTATTAGAGGCATCGCGAATCTCTACTGTGATAGATGGAGTCATGTCTTGAGAATATTCAGTGTCTGTAGGCTCTTGGGAGATAACCAATTGAGTAGCGACTAAATTTATATCAAAGGAATTTGAGGTGGCAGTACTTAGCACTCCTGAGTCAGCATCAAGTGTGTAGCCACTTCCTGCCACATCGATCTCGATATCATTAAAACTTGCGATTCCAGCCACAGCAGCAACAGTTAAAGTTCCACCAAGAGTTCCACCTGGTCCTGCGTTATTATTAATAGAAAGTGTAACGTTGTCAGAGCTATTAACTAAGTTTCCAAAAGCATCTTGAATTTGAACTTCAATATCTGGTGAGATCACCGTATCAATATCTGTGTCTGTTGGCTCTACAGTGAAAGCTAATTGACTGGCAGCTGCGGGGGTAATATTAAAACTAGCAGAGTTACCGTCAGTTAAAACACCACTTGAAGCAGTAAGTGTATAGCCAGTATTGGCAAGGTCAATATTGATATCATTAAAAGTCGCTATTCCACCGACAGCTGCCACGGTGACAGTTCCACCGAGAGTTGCAGCTCCCGCGGAAGGATCGGTTCCAAAGCTTAAAGTCACATTTGAAGTTTCACTTGGGACGAGATTATTCGAAGCATCTCTAAATTCTACTGTAATATCGGGATTGATATTTACACCGGCCACAGCATCGGTTGGATCTTGAGTAAAAACTAATTGAGTTGCAGGAGCCTCAGTTATATTAAAACTAGAGGAAGTTGCGCCGGTAAGTGATCCAGAAGTAAAATTAAAAGTATAGCCATTATTAATACTATCTATATTAAGGTCACTAAAAGTTGCCACACCCGCAACAGCCGCAACAGACAAAGTTCCCCCTAACGTTGCGGTTCCAGCACTTGGATCTGTTCCCAATGAAACGGTTATTGTATCGGTGGCAGCTGTGACTAAGTTATTACTCACATCTCTCAGCTCAACTGTAATTGAAGGTGAAATATTTTCGTTTGCGTATGAATCAGTTGGTTCTTGAGTGATTACTAATTGTATTGGTGTACTTTCGTTAACATTGATACCCGTCATCGTAGGTTCAAGCCCAGAAAATCCTAAGTCAGCATCATAACCCGTCGTTGTTGATACAACTGTTCCAGTCGTATTCAAGTCTAGTGTGGTACCAGCAAAGAGGATTCCATCATTATCACTTTGTCCCGATTGAACCGTATAGCGTAGAGTAATAAGATTCGTTCCAGATCCCGCTTGATATTCTGCAAACACATTTCCTGTTGCAAGTTGAATCTCAGCTCTCAAGGGAGCTGTCACAATAACATCCTCATTAAATTGGACAATAAAATCCACGTCTTGACCGGTCGTGTAGTCCCCGTCTGTGGGAGGAACTATTGAAACGATGGAAGGAACAGTAGAGTCGACCAAAACATTTGGAAGAAGAGGTGGATTCAAGCTAAGAAGGGCATTTGTTCCCCCTGCATCTTGAATGGTCGCTCCGTTAAGACTTATGTTATTTTCAATTTCAATACCATCTTCATCGAGTAGTCCTTGGCCTACGATGTACTGAAAACTTAAAGTATCAGTACCACTACCCGAAACTAATGAAGCTTGCACTGTAGTGCCACCGATATCTAGATCTACGGTGGGAGTTCCAGCTGCAATATTGACGACTTCATTAAAAACTAAATCAAAGCTAATAGTGCTTGCAAGACCATAGTTACCTGCAGCGGGACTTGTATAGCTAATAACTTTTGGACTGTCGCCATCTACATAAGTCGTTGTGGTTGGAACAGGTGAAAAACTTAGACTTGCATCATTTCCATTCGCATCTTTTATACTTCCACCATTTAAATTTAAAGGGGAGGCGTAAGCAATACCATCAAGATCTAGATCAGTTGAAGTGACTTCATATCGAAAGATCAGTGCCGCACTTCCTGATCCGGAGGTGTAGGAGGCAAGGACATCTCCACTGCCAAGGTTGATTGAAAATCTAGGGGTGCCTGTGACATAAACTGTATCGTCAAAGACTGCTATAAATTGCAAAGACTCCCCAATATAAAAAGTGGCCGGAGTTGGTGGGGTGACTGCGCTTAATATGGGGGCTAAGGTATCGACTTGGACACCTGAGGTATTAGGAGAGTTTAAAATTTCAGAACTCGCATCGGTTAAAGCTCCGGCATTTGAAAACTGAATGGTAGCACCATTAAAATCAAGAGTACCAGGCAGAACAATTCCATCACTATCGTTATCGCCTGCTTGAACGGTATATCGAAAGGTTAAGTTTTTCGTACCAGAACCAGTAAGGTAATCAGCATCTTTTGATGAGCCACCAATATCGATGGCAAGTTTAGGACTTCCTGAGACAGTTAAGATAGAAGGATGAGCTAAAACAAAATCAATATTATCGCCTTCGGCGAAAACTTGATTCGGTGGGGGAGTAATCACGAATCCATTATTAACTTCTTGGTGGTTAGCAAAGAGCCCACCTCCGCCACCTTCTTCACCACCGCCACTATCAAAGCAGCTTGTAAAAAGAAGTGTGAATATTAGAAACGAAAGATATCTATTTATATGTGTCTCCCAACTAAATCTCTGTAAACCTTATCGACATAAATTATGGTATTTATTAGATTTTACCGGGAATCTGACTGGGGGAGTCTGATAAATTTATAAGAAAAATTTGTCAATAAATTCAATGGTTTATAGATAGGTGAAGGAGGTGAAATTTAAGAAGTTTTTTAGTTTAAAAATTTTTGCCTAGATTTGATGGCAAATGGGATCTTAGACTTTCTGCATTTTGAGAGACATGATATTTTTAATTTCATGTTGGACTTTGTTCTTTATTGCTTCAGGAGCAAGATTTTTTGCGTAGTTTTTTTATTTAATCTTGGATTAAATTTTTACAGTGTTGAATTTGATTCCTCTGTTCAGCCTCCAGAAATCTGTGCTTCTTCCAGTATTAGTCTAGAATCTAAATCTTTTGTTTCTCAAAACCTAAATCTTTTTTTATTGCCAGGAGTAAGTTTCCAAAAGAACTTGAAACTTGGCATAAGTTTTTTAAAGAGCTTAGTTGAATTAAAATTAAAAAATAAGATTTCTTATTATAGGAAATTGCTTTTAAGGTTAAATGAACTTTATTTTATATCCTTTCCTCGCGGACCACCGATACTTTCATTCAAATAAATTACCTCTTAAATTTAAATTCTAAATAAGGATATGGAATGAAATATTTTTTTATATTAGGACTCGCTCTGTTGAGTCTTTCGAACTCTTATGCAATCTCGAGACCCGATGGTCATGCTCCGATAGGAATTATGGGCGATCATGGTCACTCAAAAGGAGATTGGATGCTTTCTGTGCGCCAAATGCAAATGCAGATGGAAAAACTTTTTGACGATTCTTCTGAAATAGATGTTTTTGATGAGACCAATTTTATGATGTCTCCAAAGTCTATGACGATGAATATGACCATGTTAGGTGTCATGTACGGAGTGTCTGATCAGTGGACTTTGATGCTGATGCTCAATTATGTTGATAATAAGATGGATGTTGAAAGAAAGTCGGGAGGCGAAGATATTGAGATGAGTTCATTTGGTATAGGTGATTCAGCAATCGGAGGAATCTATACACTTTTTGAAAACGAAAGCAGTCGATTAGTGATGAACCTTGGGTTCTCTCTCCCAACAGGCTCAGTTTCGCGAGATCGAAGCGGTAGCCGTCTAGGCTATCCTATGCAATTAGGAGCTGGAAGCTCTGGAGTTTACTCTTCTTTAAATTACGCTGTTTTTAAAAATTGGGGCTCACTTGGGAGTGAGGTGAAACTTAAAACTTATCTCTCAGAAAATAATCAAGAATATCAGCGGGGTTCTGAATATAGTTTGAGTTTTTGGGGAAGTTATTTGTTAGCAGATCAATTGGCGGCTTCTATTCGATTAGAACATAAGGCTGTCGATCCTATAATGGGAGAGGATGAGAAAATGGGATCTATGTCCCCAGTTCTTCTGCCAAACCTTCAGCATGGCCAGCGTACTTTCGTTCACTTAGGTACGAATTATATAATGAATAGTGGAGACAGGTTAGCATTTGAGTACGGTACTCCGCTAGCCTTTCAGGTGAGTGGCCCGCAAATGATACCAAACTCAATAGTGACGTTAGCTTGGCAAAAAGCATTCTAACTGATTGCCTAGAGGACAATTCTGCCTGCAAGTATTTAGAATTGCATAAAGTTATAATAGGAGGGTGAAAAATTTCGCTCTCCATTTTATGTTAGGGTTACTATTTTTGACAGCTGGCTGTTCCCAGCGAATCAAGGTCCCGATCAATCGAATGATGTCTCCTGAAGCTATTGGTAAAGGAGCCGAGGTAAGCTATCGAAACACAGGTTACTCACAAGGGGTGTTGCAATTTACTAACAACGATACCAATAACCCTTTAATTTTGAGCACAGTTCAAAATAATGAATTTTATCTCGGTCTAGGGATTTCAGAAAACGCAGATTTATTTGTGAGAGTTCCAGAAGAGTCTTCATCGCTTGTTGGATTAAAAGTTCAAGTCCTCGGTGCGCCCGCGAAGGCAGGTGCCAATGGACATAATCTCGCTTTCACTCTTGCCATGGGAAGTGAGAGAGATGAGTTTAATGATGTTTTTACAATTGATCTAAAATCTGATGTGAGAGATTATTCTTTGATACATGGGTATCGAACAAATCCTTTTGTTATGTATTATGATGGAGTCTCACTTACTAATTTTAGATTTCGTGGAAGTGTAAAAGGTGCCACAGGACTTAACTCCAATTCAATTGATTATGAAGCTCAAAATATTTTAGGTGCGTTTGCAGGTGTGATTCTTGGCAAACATGATTTACATTTAACGGTTGAGCTTGGAGGTCAGGTAATTCGCTGGACCAATACAGAACAGGGTAGTTTTCAACACTTTGGCCTTGCTGTTACTGGCGGATGGTAGGCTTTTCCCCCTTTAAAAGACTGGCTTTTTAAATTGATACAATAACAGTAGGGAATCTTAAGGTTATGATGAAGTATTTATTCCTATTTTTATTATCCCTTCAAGCGAAGGCGATTCTTCCTTTTGAGGATGCTGTTAGTCCGGAATTTGTGACAAGTGCTCGTGCTCTTGCTATGGGAAATGCCTACGCTAGTAAAGTTGATGACGGCTGGGCTGCATTTTATAATCCTGCAGGTTTGGGAACTGTTCGCGGTCTTCAATTCCATTTGACTAATATTCATTTAGAAATGAATGATGGATTTATGAACGTAGCGGGAAATGGACCGGTGACTGAGTCGCTGGAAAATTACCAAGATGCTTTTGATCCAGTGGCCCTACGAGGACTGCACGCTGCTAAGCCTGGTAATATTTCTCATGCTCGATTTCAAGCTTTTCCTAATTTGACCTATCGAGGAATCACTCTTGGCTATATGTACGCTCAACAAAATAGGGCGAGACTTCGAAGTTTATCTGATAATTTTGAAATTGCTGAAAGAATTGACTCTGGACCTGTCTTGGCCTTTAGTGCTTCTCTTTTTGGGGGAGTCATAAAATTTGGAGCCTCGGGTGTTTTACTGACGAGAAAGCAACTTCAAAAAGATTTTGCTCCAAGTGATTCAGTTACAGTGGATACTCAAGCAGATTATACTCAAGGAACGATGACTCATGTTACCGCTGGAACTCGTATTACTCTGCCCATTGCATGGCTTCCTACTTTTTCATTGGTTCAAAGAAATACAGGAGATCAAGAATTTTATGGAGAGTCCTTTAGTGGACCCCCTCCAGCGATTCCCACAACAACAGATGTTTCCTTTTCTATAACTCCAAATCTTGGGAGAACAATGCGTATGCATCTTGAGGTGGCCAGGAAGGATCTGGGTGATCAATATGAAGTTGTTCCCGCTCAAAGAAAACTAATGGGAGGAATCGAGTTCGATTATATGCGCCAGATGTTTGTTCGTTTTGGTTATGGAGATGGCTGGGGATCAGGCGGAATCGGAGTGAGAAATAAAGATTTCGCCTTTGATTTAACCACTTATGCAATTGAAGCCTCAGATGATGGAGTAAGAGAGGAAGAGGATAGAAGAACCGTCCTCTCAATTTCCAGTAGTATTTACTAATTAATTCAATATTGTTTGACATACCAAACATATTCCTGATACTCCGCTAACATGAAGTTTTTACTAGCTATTTTAATGGTGGGACCCGCCTATGCGGAATATGATGGATTGATAAATTTAGGTGAACGCTTGTTTAGCGATCCGCGTTTTTCTCAAGAATTTGCCACTCAATCAGCAAGTATAAATGATCCAAACACCAAAGGAATTTCTTGTTTAGATTGCCATAAGGTTGATAGCGATTTTGATCCTACAACTGGCCTTGGTATGAGAACTTATTCAGACTCAGTAGCCAAAACTCCGGTTCCACTTAGGTTGGAAGATAAAATAGATCAAACTCTTAGAAATACACCTGCATTAGTGGGAATAGGTTCACCTTTTAGCGCAACTCGTTTTTCACACTGGGATGGTGAATTTGCAGATCATTCCGAAACTGTTTTAGGAAATTTTGCCGGTAGAAATATGGGCTGGCTTCAAAGTGAAAAAAATAGAGCGTTAGATCAAATCATTGCAGTCATATCTGGTGATGATGGAAGCTTAGAGCTTTCCCAAGAATTTGGTGGAAGTTATGATCGAGTTTTATTGGGAGTTGACCCAAGTCTTAGTGATGAATTAAGACTTAATGAAAATGACAGGTTAGATGTAAAAACGGCTTCAAAGCAAGATATTATTGATCTTGTTATTAAATCAGTTACTGCTTACTTAAATGATCTAAGTTTTGAACGTGACGAAAACGATCAATATATAGGCTCTCCTTACGATCAATTCTTATTGGCCAATGGTTTTAAATCAGCTCCAAGCCCAGGACAAACGGTTAACCAATATATGGTTGAGCTACGTTCTGGACTAGCAAAATTGAATGAACCTAAATTTATAGCAAAAAAATACTTTCCTACTCACGGTAGAGAATTTGGATTTGGTGAACAAGAATGGGCAGGACTCAAAGTATTTTTTAATTTACCTAAAGCAGATGGATCACTCAATCAAGGGATGTGTCTCGTCTGTCACAAGCCACCGACATTTAGTGATGGGCTTTTTCATAATATTGGAACCACCCAGCTTGAGTATGAAAGAGTTCATGGTCAGGGAACATTCAAGCAACTTCAGATTCCAGAACTCGATCAAAGAGGGGAAACTTTCATGGCAGCCTCTTCTACTATCGAGGATCCTCAAGCAGTCGATCTTGGAGTGTGGAATTTTTTCGCCAGGGACGATAAGCCGGAGTTGACCCAATATATTCGAAAAACACATTGTAGAGATTTAAATAATTGTCCCAATGAAGCTTTGCTTCCCTTCATGGTAGCCAAGTTTAAAACTCCAGGGCTTCGAAATCTAAATCACTCCGCTCCGTATTTTCATAATGGTTCTTCTCCTCATTTGTACCATCTTTTGCACGAATACAAGAGAGCCTCTAACCTTATGCGAGCAGGAGAGTTAAGAAATGGAGATCCAAGGCTTCGTCCTATGAAACTTTTTCATCATGAGATTCACTCTTTGGTACCATTTCTAGAAAGTTTAAACGAAAATTACGAGTAGCGCTGGCCAAGCAGAGGCTATCCTGCTAATTTCTGGGAAAAAAGAGGGTTCAAATCCCTCCCAATTGTATTGGACATAAACCTGGAGAAAACATCGTGAATACTACGGTAGAGACCACTACTATCAAAAATCCCTACGCAGCATTTTTAGACGAACTCGAAAAGCCTGCCCGCTATATTGGGGGAGAGCATTTTATCATCAAAAAAGATTGGGAGAGTCTTACTGGTAAAGTCGCTCTATGTTTTCCCGATGTTTACGAAATAGGAATGAGCCATCTTGGTTTCAAGATATTATACGAAGAACTGAATAAAGATCCTGAACTCTGTGCGGAAAGAGCTTTTTGTCCTTGGATTGATATGGAAGCTAAAATGCGCGAGCAGAAACTTCCTTTAGTCACACTTGAAAATTTCAAACCTTTGTCTGAATTCGATATTGTGGGTTTTTCTCTTCAGTATGAAATGAGTTACACGAATATTATTAATATGCTTGATCTAGGTGGAATAACCATTCACCAAAATGAACGACGTGAAGAAGAGCCTTTTGTTATTGTCGGTGGACCTTGCGCCACTCACCCAGAGCCACTAGCTCCTTTTGTCGATTTTGTTGTTGTAGGAGATGGTGAGCAAATTTTTGCAAAGATCGCGCGCTTTATTGGTCGTGCTAGATCCGAAGGTATGAAAAGAGATCAGATTCTTTTTGAACTAGCTAAGCAAAAAGGGATTTATGTTCCCGCATTTTATGATACTGAAATTTGTGAATCCTCAGGGCTGCAATATGTAAGTGGGCCAAAGCCTGAATTTGATGGGCCTCTTGCTCCGAGAGTGCAGCGATTTTTTGTAGATAGCTTAAAAGATTATCCTTTCCCTACGCAATCTCCGATCCCCCATATGACCGCCATTTTTGATCGTTTTTCAGTTGAGTTAAGTCGTGGTTGTACGGAAGGCTGTCGTTTCTGTCAGGCAGGTATGATCTATAGACCTGTTAGAGAGAGAAAGCCAGATGACGTCGTTCAACTGGTAATGGATGGAATTAAAGCCGGTGGTTTTGATGAGGCTTCTTTAACTTGTCTTTCTACTGCAGATTATTCAGCCGTTACACCGCTTGTAATTGAGCTTTTAGACAAACTTTCCAAAGATAAATCAACTCTAGGGATTTCAAGCCTTCGTGCCTATGGTCTAGATGAAAGAGTCTTGGATAAACTGGCTGAAGTAAAAAATTCTTCTCTTACTTTTGCTCCTGAAGCTGGTAGTGAAAGAATGAGAAAAGTTATTAATAAAAATGTCTCAGAGGAAGACATGCTTAAAACAGCTTATGATGTTTTCTCCCGTGGTTGGAAAAAAATGAAATTATATTTCATGATAGGTCTTCCCACTGAAACTGATGAAGATGTTATCGCTATTATGGAGACAGGTAAAAAAGCGAAACAAATTGGGCAAAAAAAATGTGGTGTCGGTAATCCAAATATTACCATAAGCGTCTCTAGTTATGTTCCAAAGCCTCATACGCCTTTTCAATGGGCACAGATGATTCCCCTTGAGGAAATTATTAGAAAACAAAATCTTCTTAAAGATCATGCGGTTAAATTTGGTTTAAGTTTCAGAAAACATTGGTCGAAGATTTCACATTTAGAGGGAATTGTGAGTAGAGGCGATAGAAGAGTCGGCCGTGCTATCTATCTGGCTTGGGAAAAAGGCTGCCGTTTTGATGGATGGAATGAGACTTTTGATCATGATAAATGGATTGAAGCAGTAGAAGAATCTGGAATTAGTCCTGAAATTTACTTAAACACCATTCCCATGGATGCGAAACTTCCTTGGGATCATATCGATGTTGGTTTAGAGGAAAAATTTCTTAAAAGAGAATGGACGAAGGCTACCAAAAACAGACTGTCTCCTCCTTGTGGGAAAGTTGCAGGGATGATTGTTCATCATTCAAACCTTGAAGCTCTTGAGAAGACTTTTGATATAGATAAGAAACGTCTTGTTTGTTATCACTGTGGAGTTGAGTGCGATCTCAAGGAGATGGTCGACGAAAGAAGAGATTATCTCCAAAGAATGGATGCCGTAGAAGAAGTACCTTATGAGAGACCTACTGAGCGCAAGAAAATTGTTGATCTTCGAGAAAAACGTGGGCAATTTGTTGGTTACAAATACCGAATTGAGTTCTCAAAGATAGGGCCTTTAAGTTTTATTTCTCACTTAGATCTTCAAAAGATTATGGTGAGAATTTTTAAGCGGGCGGAAATTGAAGTTCTTCATAGTGAAGGATTTAAACTCAGACCACTTATGTCTTTTGGTCCGGCCCTCTCGTTAGGTATCAGTTCATTATCTGAATATTTTGATATTAGAGTCCCTGAACAATGGGGAGACAAGGAAGAGGTTCTTGAAAAACTTCGGGCTCATAGTGAGAAAGGAATTCGCTTTAAATCTATTTTAGAGATTGAAAAGAAAGACAAGTCTATTCAAGAAGCAGTAAAAGAGTTTGCTTATTTTGTTCCTTTTAAACCAGAGCAAAATAAAATAGAGGCTCTTCAAGCCTTGGAAAGTGCTGATCAAATTGTGATAAAAAGTTTTGTGAAAAAATTAAAGGCTTATAAGGATAAAGATATAAAACCTAAGATAAATTCCTTTGATGTCGGAAAACTCGACTTCAGTGATGAAATTATTTCAGTGATAGACGAAGTTTCCCCCTGTAGAAACGAAGGGTTTATGATTCGAACTGATGTGGATTCTGGAACTTCCATCAGACCTAGTGATTTGAAATTAGGTCTAGAATCTTTAGGGATAAAAGTAGAGAAACCCATTAAGGTAGAAAGTGTGATTCGCTGATTAATATAGTCGGCTTATTATGTTTGAGAAAGAAACTCCTTTTAAGGTTTATAAGTACTTAATTTTTAGGATTACTTATAGGTTTCAACTTTGTCTTTTCTAAGTACTCGGATTTTCTTGCCGCTTAGAACCCAATAGCAGCATCGTCTATAATTAAGTGTGTTTAGAGGTAATGCTATGAAATTGTTAGTGATGGTTTTTTTGGTTTATTCCCCATTAGTGTTCTCTTTTGGAGGAAGGTCTAGAAAGCAGGAGACTCCAGAAAGAAGCTTTGAAACTGAATCAAGAATCCAATGTGTAAATCCAATTAGAGAACAATCTTCTCCTGCGATTTCAAGTCTAGCCAATAACTTACAGGAAGTTCAAAGTCATGAAGCGTGTCGTCCCTTAGAAATAGGAGAAACCCGCGTGACTGAAGGGCAGGCACTTAATGGAGTCGCACAAAACTACTCAATCACAAAAACCGGATCTAATAGATTTGAAGCCGGCTTCACGTTGAATTTCATTCCCAACGAACAAAATCCACAGGCTAAACCGAATATGGAGAACAAGGTAAGAGAATGCTTCCAAGGAATGAGAAACGTGGGAGCTTCTGATGATATGGGGAGAATCGTAGACTTTAAAATGTATACTCCCGCTGAAGCTCGTTCATTACCTGAAAATATAAGGCCCCCAACAGTGGATATTACCTTAAATGACGATATGGAACCCAATGCTGGAAATTATAAGTCTAATTTTGACTGTGCGACGATCGTACATGAGGTTATGCACCTTATGGGACTTCACGATGAATATCACAATATGAGAAGAGCTGATTTGGTCAAAAGGGATCCTGTTACAAACCAAGAGCTTGAGAGAATAGATTATGTGACTGTTTCAAGGATGAATAATGAAGAGCGAACAGCTCTACTTGAAAACGATGATTACGAGCGTATTTATCATTATAATGATTGTCGCGCTATTATAGATGCTCAAACATTGATGAAAAATCATAGATCTTTTTTCCCGCAAACCATGCCTCAATTTTTTAGATGTAAGTGCGAAAACGAAGGATGTATAAGCAAGTTTATGAGTTTACCAGCAGAGAAAAGAAACCTGATTCAGAAATCTCAGTTTCTTCTCACAAGTATCGATAATTTTAGAGAGTACTGCTCAGTCAGTGAGTCAAACATAACAAGTCGTTTTATAAGTATTAATGACGACTCAGTTAGAGATAATCAAACGATAACGAATTTGTCTTTTCAAGGGGATCAATTCTCTTTTACCAATACGGACTTTGGTTTCAGTGAACCTGATATAAGGTTCAAAAGAACGCGAAGGCAGTATCAATGTAGATGCACAGAGGGTGAGACAGACTGTGACGTTCTACGACAGACTTTGAGTCGTATTGCTGAAAGAGGAGTTTTTTCACAACAGGTTGCAACTTGTACCTATCCTTCAACGCATGTTGAAATGAATAATGTCTCTGCAGAATCCTTAGGTCAGCTAAATCCTCAAAACGAATTTATTATCGTTAATGACTCGCCAGGAAGAATTCCTATGTTCAGAAATGCTTACGTTGAGAAAATGATCTATCCCCGCTGCCAATCTAGAGCACCAAAATATGAAGCCTGTACTCAGTATTCTTATTTGCGAGCGGGCGCTGATTGCTCGTCCAGGCCGTCTTATTGTGGAAACTCTAGTTGGATCGATGATATTCAATAATGTTTAAGCTCAGTTAAGTATTTTCAAATACTTACAATAAGTAATTTTTTGCGACTCACCTAGGCAAATGTCCCTGATTTCGATAGATTGAATTCGAAAAACAGCAAAAGGATACCTGCAAATGGCAACTGAACAGACTCATGGTGTAACCAAGGCACAGAAGGCTTTCAAAGCAAAACTCGAGATGATTGAAAAGCATGATCTCGATAAAGATACTCTCGTGGGAATGTATCGAAATTCCTATCTATCTAGAAAAGTAGACGACACAGAAATCACGATGAAAAAACAATCAAAAGCTTTTTTTCAAATTAGTGGGGCGGGACATGAAGGTATTTTATCTGCGGCAGCGCAAATATTAAAACCAAGTTATGATTATTTCTTAACCTATTACCGAGACCGCGCTCTTTGTTTAGGTCTTGGGGTTACTCCTTATGAAATGCTTTGCCAGGCGAATGGTAATATTGGAGATACAGCGACTCACGGTCGTCAAATGCCTTCCCATTTTGCCAATAGAAAACTCAATATCGTGAGTCGTTCGAGTTGTACTGGGACTCAGTTTTTACAAGCGGTAGGAGTCGCAGAGGCTGGAAAGTTTTTCGATAAAATGAGTAAAGATGGTGTCGATCACGGACATCCTTATCATAAAGATGAAATTGTTTGGGTCTCAACCGGAGACGGAACAACTTCTCAAGGTGAGTTCTGGGAAGCGATGACAACTGCTTGTGTGAACAAGCTTCCTGTACTTTTTTGTGTGGAAGATAATGGTTTTGCGATTTCAGTTCCTACTTTTGTTCAGACGCCGGGGGGAAGTATTTCTAAGTGTCTTTCTGATATTCCTGGTCTGACTGTTTTAGAGTGTGATGGAACTTGTCCTATTGACTCCTTTGATACACTTAAAAAAGCGGAAGCTCATCTGCGTTCAGGAAAGGGGCCTGTACTTGTGCATGCTCATGTTACAAGACCTTATTCCCATTCTCTTTCAGATGATCATAAATTCTATCGCACCAAAGAAGAGCTCGAGATGGAAGCTAAGATAGATACTCTCAATACCTATCCCGATTTTCTAATGAAAGCAGGAATTCTTACCAAAGAGGAAAAAGCTGCGATTGAGTCAGAGGTGAATGCGGAAGTTAAGCAAGCCATGAAAGAGGCGATTGAGACGGAATGGCCAGATCCAGATTCATATATGGAGCATCTTTATTCGGAAGATGTTGATCCAACTTCAAGTGAGTTTGAAACACAAGCCGAGTTTTCAGGTAAAAATGATATTCCTATGGCTGGTGCTATAAACTCAGTTCTAAAAAGAGAAATCGCTCAAAATCCAATGATGCGAATTTTTGGAGAAGATGTTGCTGATTTTTCTGAATTGCATAAGTTAGATGACGAGACATTAGCTGGAAAAGGCGGAGTCTTTAAGGTAACAGCCGGAACTCAAAGAGTTAGTAAAGAAGGGCAAGTTTTCAACTCACCTTTAGCGGAAGCTAATATCATCGGACGTGCTATTGGTATGGCGATGAGAGGAATCAAGCCCGTAGTTGAAATTCAGTTTTTTGACTATATTTGGACGGCTTATATGCAACTTAAAAATGAGATGGGTACGACGAGATATAGATCAGGGGGAGATTATAAATGTCCTATGGTTGTTCGAGTTCCTATTGGAGGCTACTTAAAAGGTGGAGCGATGTACCACTCCCAATCAGGCGAATCGCTCTATACTCATTGTCCTGGGATAAGAGTTGTCTATCCTTCTAATGCCCAAGATGCAGCTGGGCTTCTTCGAACGGCAATTCGCTGTGATGATCCTGTTATGTTTTTAGAACACAAGCATCTTTATTACCAAGGATATAATAGAACTGCTGATCCAGGTGAAAATTATATGATTCCTTTTGGTAAGGCTCGAATCGTAAAAGAGGGGAAAGATGCAACCATCGTAGCTTGGGGAGCACTCGTTCAAAAGTCTGTGGAAGCTGCAAAGAAAATTGAAGAAGAAACGGGCAAGACGATTGAGATCATTGATCCAAGAACAATCGCTCCGTTTGACATGGAAGCAGTTAAAACCTCTTTAGCTAAAACTAATAGGCTTCTTATTTGTCATGAAGAGCATAAGACTTCCGGATACGCCGGTGAAATAACCGCACGTGTAAATGAAGAATGCTTTGAAGAACTAGACGCGCCTATTTTGAGAGTAGCTTCGAAGGATACTCATGTTGCTTATAACCCAGCCATGGAAGATAAAATTCTTCCTCAAATAGCTGATGTATACCAAGCTCTCAAAAAACTTATTGAGTACTAGGTAGGAATAGGTAGATCTATTAACGGATTTCAAGATCGCGTATATTAGGCATACGGCTTTCCGGAAGAGGATTAACTTCCTCTTTGACTCCAACACAACTGGAGACGTTCTTTGAAGTCTCCTGCGTGATGACTATTGTATTGTCCACCTTATTCCACTCGCTGTAGCGCTTTTTTGTTTCTGAATCGTAAAAAGCAAAGTCTACAAAATATGTACCCACCATACTGACTCCTGCAGAGAAAATCATGGGATTTATATGTATTCTTGAAACCTTGGCAGGAATTCTATTATTCTCCCTCACAAACATATCTTTCGCCTGGGCAAGAGGCCTGTCAGCTATCTTTATTTTTCCAATTACGGCTCGATGATTAAAAGCAGGACAATGAAATAGTCTAAAGCGCTTACTAACAGCTGCTGCATGGTAATAGAGATTTAAAGTGTAGTTTTTAGTAGAGCCTGTCATGCTACTCAAGGGATAGTAGAAAAACCCTAAAATTCTCGTTTGTCCTCGATGTTCTCTTGAAATTCGATAGACCCAAGAATCAATACCATATTTCTTTTTAAGAAGAGTTCTTCCATGGTCATCAATTTTTGGAAGCGTGAAACTAAACCTCATTCCTTTTGAAATTGTTTCCTCACGTTTTCTTCCAATTTTCCAATCAATATTTTTAGCGCTGTCAATCTCTGAGTAAACTTGTCTGACGAGATAAATTCCATTCTTTTTTTCTACTTCATAGAATTTTGTACAGCCGAGGAGAAAGAAAAATATTAAGAGTTTTGACATATAACTTCATTATAGAAGAGCGTTGTTTAAATTCAAATTATTTCTGAATTTGAGCCTTGGTAAGTCTGGTCTTCTCGATAATAGAGTCAGTTTTAAACCAATCATTGCCGGCTCCACGGCCCATGGGATTCCATTTATTGGTAATAATACGACCCTCTTCAAAAACTTCTTCTGCCACGTGAACCTTAATGACCTCACCTGTGATTAACGTGCCAGCTCCTGGTGTATCGCCATAAGAGATGAGGTCTCTTAATTTGCATTCAAAGTGAATGGGACTCTCAACAAGCCTGACAGCTTTTATTTTTTCTGATTCTAAAAAGTTTAGCCCCGTAAATTGATACTCGCTCTCTCCATAGGGGAGTTCAGTCGCTGCTAAATTAATGAGATCGGCATTCTTTTCAGTGACAAAATTAATAACGAACTCTTTTTCTCGTTCAATATTAATCAATGTATCTTTTTTCTCGCCGGTATTTGGACGTCTTATTGGGGCAAAACCTACTATCATTGGCTTGGCAGAGAATCCATTAAAAAAAGAAAAAGGCGCTAAATTATGGGTTCCATTCTCATTACGAGTTGAAACCACAGCAATGGGTCTAGGAAGAATAGAGCCAATCAAAAACTTATAATTTTGAGAAAAATCTTCGTCGGTATTAAAACTTAACATTACGCCATCCACGATTTCCAGTAGTCCTGGTTTTCAGATTGTTTAAAAAATTCAGTCATTTTAAGAGCATTTTTCGTATCTACCATCACTGCAAATTCATCAGTCCACTCTTTATTATCTGCTGATTGAAAAGCTTTTTGATGAGGACCATGATGTATCCCTTGGGGGTGGAAGGTAATCGCTCCTGCATCAATATTATCTCGGCTAAAGAAATTTCCAGCGTGATAAAAAAGAACTTCATCAAAGTCTATATTTGAATGATAGAAAGGAACTTTTAAGACTCCTTCGCTACTATGCTCAAGTGGTCTAGCGACAAAAGAACAAACAACAAAATTCTTACAAACCAAAGTCGTATGCCCACTAGGAGGAATATGGTAGCGATGAGAATTTATGGGACAATAATCATAAATACTAAGCTTCCAGGGATAAACTGAGCCCTTCCAACCTTTAACATCTAGTGGATTGTAGGGATAAGTTACAGTTGTAATTTCGCCTTCTCGTTTGATTTCGATTTTATACTCAGTGAGATTTTGCTCACTCCCAAGAGCTGCTTCAGGAGTCTCTATCGCTGTTTGATCATAAAGAGCATTTGGTCCTAGTAATCCACGAGAAGGTTGTTCAAATTCACTTGCTGATTCTACCTTAAAAAATTGTGTCGGCTTATTGAGATAGAATTTATAGGTTGTTCCTCTAGGCATGATTATATAGTCACCCTTTTTATATTCTATATGCCCATAGGTCGATTCAACTTTTCCTGAACCAGAATGAATGAAAAAAAGCTCATCGAAATCTGCATTTCGATAAAAATTCTTAAAATCATCAGAGAATTGAGCAAGCGAGATGATACAGTCGTTATTATAAAGATAAGGAAGAAATCGGTTTTGCATAAGTGGCATATCAAAGCTAGGAGGAATGGCCCTAGGTTTTAAATTGCCTTCTATATTTGTCCAGCCGGTTAATTGATTCTCATGATAGAGATGACTGACTCGACCGAAAAAACCATTACGACCATGCTCTTCTTCATAGAGTCCCTCTGGGATTTTAACATGTGCCTGTTTGGTGTAAGTACCAGAAGCTTTAAAGTTTTCCATATATGTTACCTTTTTTAATCTATCTTTGAGGAATACCGACGATATTTTTTAGTTTCCCAATACGATCAATTTCGAGCTCTATAATATCACCTGGCTGAATCCATTTATCTATCTCAAGTCCACAGCCTGTTCCAACAGTTCCACTTCCCATAAAATCTGTAGTAAGTAACCATTCTTCACGACTAGCGTGTTCAATCATTTCAGCCCACGAATAATGAGAGTCACCAGTATAGCCTTCGGACCAAAGCTCGCCATTTATTGTTGCTGTCATTTTTAGATTTGGCTCAGTTTTATTAAACTCATCTGCGGTGATTATAACGGGACCAACGACAGAGCAAAAATCTTTTCCTTTAGCAGGACCAAGCCTAACAGCCATTTCTTTTTTCTGAATGTCTCGAGCCGAGATATCATTAAAAATTGTGTAACCAAAAACATGATCCAGGGCATTTTCTGCTTTAATATTTTTTCCATCACGTCCAATCACAAGACCAAACTCTAACTCGTAATCAAGTTTTTGAGTATAAGATGGCCATGGAATCGTTTCATCATTACCTATAAATCCAGAGGTTGCACCTTTGTAGTAAGCTGGTATTTCATACCAAGCATCTGGAATGGGCTCACCTCGTTTTTCAAATCCTTTAGCCACGTGTTTTTCATGAGCGTAGAAATCTCGATAACAATTTATTTTATCAATGGGGCAATTGAGCTTTGCAGATTTATCGTCACGAAGATCGAAAGCCAATTCACCTTCAAAGCTAGTTTTCAAAATCCCTTTGCTAGTAAGCCTGACATAATGTTCCATTGTTTCTTGAAGAAATTCTGTCGTATGCTCCTGATGGATTTTTAGAACCTGTGAAAGACTAGATGGGGCCTTATGACCTGCTAACTCGATAGCATTAAAACGACCTTGCTCTTCAAACACGGCAAGCCAAACAAATTTCACATCAATGATTGTCGTCTCATTAAAAAAGACTCCAAGTCTTGGAATATTTCCTAAAAAAGAGGAGCGTTGAAACATACATACTTTCATAGATTATCCTTGGCTGGGACGACCATATTGATTGTCATAATTGGGAAGAATATCATCCATGGCGCTAAAAAAATGTTTCATCTCTTCTTTTAGTCCAATTGATACTCTCACCCAATCGGGAAGTTTATTAGCTTTAAGCGGTCTGATAATGACACCACGATTGAGAAGCTCGTTAAAGAGGTGATCGGATGCCGCTTCTGAGCCGGTTCTAAAACTAATAAAATTTGTAATCGATCGAATAGGTCTAAAATTTCTTTGATCAAGAAATTTTAAAGTTTCATAATATCGTTTGGTATTATTTCTAATTGTTCTTTCCAAGTGAGGATAATCTTTTAAAGCTCCGACTGCTCCTTTTTGAGCAATAAGACTAGGCTCAAAGGGAAGTTTGACTTTATGAAGAGCTGCAATAAATTCTTCGTTTGCAAAACCATAGCCAACTCTGATGCCACCGAGGCCATAAGCTTTAGAAAAAGTTCTTAAAGTGATGACATTATCGTAGCGATATTTCATTGAGTCTGGATAGTCCCACGTACTTTGGGCGAATTCAAAATAAGCCTCATCTAAGATAACAATTGTATGCTTGGGTACAAATTGCATCAGATAATCAAATTCATGCTCAGTGATATAGGTTCCTGTTGGATTATCAGGGTTCGCAATATAGAGAACTTTTGTGTTTTCGTTTACGGCTTTGGCCAGCTCCTTAACGTCATAGCGCATATCTGCCGTTCTTGGAACCGTGACAACTTTTGCACCGGCAGCAGTTGCTAGGATATGGAAGCCAATAAAAGTTTTTTCTGCTGTAAGTACCTCTTCACCAGGTTGGATGAAAGCTCTCGCAATATAGCCCATGATACCTTCAGAGCCATTACCTAGAATAATATTTTCTTTCTTAACTTTATAAAGCTCCGCAAGCGCAGTTTTTAGATCAGTGGCATGCATATCTGGATAGCGATGAACATCCCATAGAGCATTAGTCATTTCTCGAATGGCAAACGGACTAGGGCCTAAGGGGTTTTCATTAGAAGCTAGTTTGGAGATATGGGTAAGCCCTTTTTCTCTGGCCACTTCATGAATTGGTTTTCCTGCCTGGTAGACTTGTAATTTTTCTAAATAGTCTGGAATCAGCTTTCTTTGCATCGTGTAAAATCCTTTAATAATTCCCTATAACCTATGCTAAATAGGGTGACTTTATCAAGGTAATGCGCGCAGTGTTAAGCTAAAAAAAGAGTTGGCAATAGGGGGAGCTTTTTTAGAGAATAGGGCCACAACAAAGAGAGCGTATTATGAGTTTATTAGCTGGAAAAAAAGCCCTGATTTTTGGTGTCGCAAACGACAGATCTATTGCCTGGGGTGTTGCCCAAGAATTTAAAAAGCAAGGGGCGCAGATTGCCTTGTCTTATGTTAACGATGCTTTGAAAAAAAGAGTCCTTCCGCTGGCAGAGTCAATTGGTGCAGATTTTACTTTCGAGATGGATGTTACCAATGATGAGCATTACGCTAGGCTCCCTGAAATTGTGAAAGAGCATTGGGGAGATTTTGATATTTTAGTTCATTCGCTTGCATTTGCGGACAGAGCGGATCTTAAAGGAGGGTTTGTTGAAACTTCAAGAGAAGGCTTTAAAATGGCTTGTGATATTTCTGCTTTCTCGCTCGTTGGTTTATCTCAAAAGCTTCAACCTTTGATGAATAAAGAGGGATCCATTATGGCGATGACATATTATGGATCTCAAAAAGTTATTACCAATTATAATGTGATGGGAGTTGCCAAGGCAGCTCTTGAAGCAAGCTCTCGATACTTGGCCAATGATCTAGGTCAGCATGGAATAAGAGTGAACTGTGTTTCTGCTGGACCTATAAAAACATTAGCTGCCTCAGGGATTTCTGGATTTAGAGAACTTCTCAGTAAAGTCGAAGAGATCGCACCCATGCGAGCGAACGTGACTCCGGAAGACGTTGGTGGAACTGCTGTTTATCTAGCCAGTGATTTGAGTCGAGGAGTGACCGGACAAGTCCTTTATGTAGATAGTGGATTAAGTATTATGGGAGGCTTTTAGTGCGCAATGCTCTTCAAGCGTTTAAACTTTCTTATCAAGTCATACTAAAAGATAAGATATCCTTACTTTTGGCAATGATTCCTATTCTGATTGGGTTAAGCTTATATATTTTTGCTGGAAAAGCTTTTTTCACCGGGACCACTGAGTATGGACAGCAACTTATACAGAGCTATATAGATAACGATTCAGCTGGGAAGGCAGTGGGCTATTTATTGTCTGCTCTGGTAGCTGTATTATTATATTTTATTGTGAATTGGACTTTTGTTTTAGTGGTTTCAATTCTTGCTAGTCCCTTTAATGACCTTCTCTCTTCCAGGATCGAGAGACATGCATTAGGCCAAAAGCCACAAGATATTGGAGAAGCTGTCTCAAACTCGCTAAAAAAACTTCTGGGAACAGTCTTTAACGAGATCAAAAAAGTTTGTTTTATTTTAGGTCTTTCAATGCTGGCCTTTCTCATCGGACTTATACCTTTCTTGGCTCCCGTTAGCTTCTTGGTTGGAGCCCTGGTTATAGCTGCAGAGTTTTTAGATTTTTCTTGGTCTCGATTGGATCTTCCCCTAAAAGAATGTCGAGCAAGTTTAAAGCAGAACTGGTTTGGATACTCACTTGGTGGTGCCTTTTTTTTAGTATTGATTGCGATTCCTGTCTTAGGTATTTTAGTTCCCTCTTGGGGCACAAGCTTTTTTACGATTCTTTGGGTGAAAAATAATGAACATCGTTATCAAGTTACCCAATAAATTAGATGAGCGCATATTAAGCTTTCCTTTTTTACATACCCTTTTTCAAAACTGTGAACAAAAACTAGAGGAGGATGAAGTCCTCAATATGCATTTGCTCTCTAGTCGTGAGCATTTAGATTCACTGTATCTTCTGCCGTTTAATGCTTTTTACCATGAAATTGATCCAAGCGATTTAAAATCTGTGTTTACTATTCATAGAGGAGTCGCAGAGTTAAAGATTGAAAAGCCTGATGTTTTTGTCACGACAACAGAGTCTTTCGTTGATGCGAGTATCGGAAAAAACTTAAGCGTACCCAGGCGTGCTGGATTCAATATCTCAAAGAATAAAATTTTTTTAACCGACAAAATAGAAAGAAATGAAGAGGTTCATTTTTCTGATCAACTCTTTCCACTTATTAAAGTCATAGAACCCTATCCTAAGCCTATGCTCAATGCTTATTCCAGAACAGTTAAAGCTCCGTACGCAGATTGGTCCCCTGGAAGTTACTACTTTATCGATATGGATGCTCCGAAAGATAAGCTCGATACAGTTTGGGAAGATTTTTTTGAGCTCGCCTCAGCGACTAATTTTGTTTTAATGAGTTCAAAACTGAGTGTGATCGAACAGAAAGACCAGGTCAATGAGTTTATAAATAGGCTTCCTAAAAAACACCAGTATAAATTTTTTCTCTATCAGTCGAATATTGAGTTCGCTAGGGTCGCAGCTCATTCCAAAAATTTTGCGACGGGAAATAGAGCTTTATCCCTTCTTGCCAGTTACGTAGGGGCAAATAATATTTTGTTTGGTCCTATAGATAAACAGCAAAGTCATGGTCCAAAGTACTTCAGAGGAGAAGTAGACTTTATTGTCGTGCAAAACTCATCTTCAGATCAATATTCTCAGGTTTTTGATAGGCTGCTAAACTCCTGATCGGCAGCTTTTGTCGGGTGCTTTTTTTCTTTTGTTAAATCCATAAAATAGAATCATACAGACTTAATTGGAGGATTTATGAGGTACTTATTATTAATCTCAACTTTGGCATTAGCGCTGGGATGTGGAAAATCAGGAACTCAATGGGTAACAGATTTTAACTATCAAACGGATGATCAGGACGATCAAAAATGGATTGTATCCGATATGAAGCTAAATATTGGAGACAATGAACTTCCAGACTTAAATGTCCCTCTTCCTAGAGATTATGGATATTTTAGATCATGGAGATTAAATGGTGAAAATTACCTTGGTGTAGATGTGAACCTCTCAGAGGTATTGGGTCTACCTGGACAACTTGCTACATTACCTAATGGACAAGCTATTCCTGTTGATACAAACGGAGTAGGTGTGATCGAGGTCCCGATTGAGAATATCAATGGGAAGATCTACGCTGCGGTGGCAAATGGGACAACTCTTCTCGGTGTTGCTGTTAGTATTAGCCAGCTTGATGATTTAAAAGTGGGAGAGATTGGTGTGTTTCCAAGATTTAATATCAAAGGTGTCGATGTTATGGCCGGAGTTTTTGCTTCAGAGTCTACTGGTAAAACAGGTTTAGCTATCTTTGCAACCATTGGTGGGATCTGGGAAGATACAGTTAAAATGGGTCCAGAGGTTTTTGAGTGGAGAACAGAGTACGTAACGAGATCAAAGAGAAGAAGACTTGCGAGAAAGCTAAGACGTCAAATGCGAAGACGTATGCAATTAGATTTTGTTGAAAGATAGAATTTGAGAAATTGAATGTATAAATGGGCCTCCCAATAGGGAGGCTTTTTTTATTTTTGAGAGAGAAAAACAAATATTAAAGCTATCAATGCTGGCAAAGCTTGAAGATAAAGAATATTGAAGCTTGCACTGTAGGCTCCGTAAAGTCCCGCAATTAAAACACAGCTTAGAAAGAAAATTTGATTAGCGCTGTTTCCTTGAAAAAGGGCCCAAAAAATTCCCGCTGCTAAGAATCCATTGTAGAGACCTTGATTAGCCGCCAGAGTTGCAGTTTGTTCGGCAAACTCAGGCTTAAGTTTGAACACCTTATGTCCAGTTGGAGTGTTCCAAAGAAACATTTCAAGGACTAAAAATCCAATATGCTCAAGGGCGACAAAGCCCGTTAGAATCAAAGCGATAGTTTTCATTGAAAATTCTCCAAACTATGTTCAATAGATTTTAGCTTTTCTTCGAATTCATGAGCCTCAGCTTTGACCTTTTTGACAATATCCTCAGGTGCATTTTCCATAAACTTTGGATTTTTAAGTTTCTTTTCTACTTTTTGAAAATCTTTTTCTGCTTTATCTTTGTCTTTTTTAAGTTTTTCAACAAAGTTGGCAATATCAATAACTCCATCGAGAGGAAGAAAAATTTCAGTATGAGCAGTGGCCTTCATAACGGATTTAGCGGGACGCTCAATAGACTTATCCTTGATTTTTCCGGCTTTAACTCTCGCCAACTCTTTAAGAAATCCTCTGGATTTATATAGGTAGCTAGCAAGTTTTTCATCATCAGTAAAAAGTCGAACTTCAATTTCTTCTTTAGGAGAGATATTAACAGTGTTTTTAAGATTTCTAATCGAGGTGATGACTTCAATGAATTTCTCCATATTATCAACATCTTCAGTAAAAGTATGGTCTGGATTATATTCTGGATATTTTTGAATGACGATCAGATCTTCATCTTCACGCTTTAAAAATTGCCAAAGTTCTTCGGTGATAAAAGGAGTCACCGGATGAAGTAATTTTACAATCTGCCTAAAACAAAATCTTAAAACGTTGGCTCGTTGAGCTTTAAGGCTTTCATTATTAGAATTTAGGACACCTTTAGAAAGCTCGATAAACCAAGAGCAATATTTCTCATAAACAAATTGATAGATAGTATTACAAGCTTCATCGAAACGGTAATCATCAAACTTTAAAGTTACTTCCTTGATAACTTCGTTAAGCTCACTTAAAATCCACTTCTCGTGGTGATGAAGGTCAGCTGTTTCAATAGCTTCATCCGTCGCGTTTTCCAAATGAGGGGCAATAAACCTAAAAGCATTCCAGATTTTATTGACGAAATTTCTATAACCTTCAATCTTTGCGGGGTCCAGGTTGATATTTCTGTTGTAGCCAGAACTTACCGCAAGAGTAAATCTCATGGCGTCACATCCTGTTTCTTGAATCAGCTCAAGAGGATCCATGACATTACCCAGAGATTTTGACATTTTTTTTCCTTCTTTGTCTCTGACGATGGCATGGATATAGGTATCTGAGAAAGGAACTTTATTAGTAACTTTTGTTCCCATCATCATCATTCGTGCGACCCAAAAGAAGATAATATCAAATCCGGTCACAAGAACATTTGAAGGATAGAATCGGTCAAATCCCTTTTGTTTCATTTTTTCAGGGTTTGGCCATCCTAAAGTTGAAAGCGGAAAGAGACCTGAGGAAAACCATGTATCGAGAACATCTGGGTCTTGCGTGACTTCCGTGTGAGAACATTTTGAACAATGGGGCTTCTGCTCTGTTGAAGCAAATTGATGACCACAGGAATTACAGGTGAAAACAGGAATTTGATGTCCCCACCATAATTGTCTCGATATACACCATGGCCTTGGATTTCTTTGATAAGAAAAATAGGTGTTTTCCCACCCCTTGGGAACGAATTTCATCGCTTCTGATTCAACATCAGTCACTGAGCGTTTCGCCATCTCTTCAGTGTTAATAAACCATTGTTTTGAAACCATAGGCTCAACCACAGCATCTGATCTTTGAGAGTGACCAACCTGATGAGTGTGATCCTCGACTTTGACCAATTGATTAGCCGTCTCCAAAAGTTCAACAGTCTTCTTTCGAGCTTCTTTAGTTGTAAGACCTTGAACCTGAGGAGCATTCTCGTTTAAGGTACCATCTTTATTGAGAATATTAAGGATTTCTAGGTCAGCTCTTTTTCCAATATCGTAATCATTGAAATCATGGCCGGGAGTTACTTTTAGGCAGCCGGTTCCCACTTCCATGTCCACATGTGGATCAGCAATGATAGGAACTTCACGTTCAACTAAAGGAATGATCGCCATCTTTCCAATTAAATGCTCGAAGCGATCATCGTTAGGGTTGACAGCTACTGCTGTATCTCCAAAAAGAGTCTCTGGCCTTGTGGTTGCGATTTCTAAAACCTGATTGGATTCTTTAACTCGGTAGTGGATATGATAAAACTTGCCTTGGACTTCTTTATGATCCACTTCTGCATCTGAGATTGCAGATTGGAGTACAGGATCCCAATTGATAATATAATCTGACTGATAGATAAGACCTTCATCAAAAAGATCGACAAAGAATTTCTTTACGGCGTCACTTGGACCTTCATCCATTGTGAAGGTGAAATAGTCCCAATCGCAAGAGTCACCAATCTTTTTAAATTGATTCAGGATATGATCACCATATTCTTCTTTCCAGGCCCAAATATGTTCGAGAAATTTTTCTCTTCCTAAGTCATGCTTTGACAATCCCTGTTCTTTGAATAATTTTTGCTCTACTTTAGCTTGAGTCGCAATTCCTGCATGATCTTGTCCGGGAATCCAGAGAGTTTCATGCCCTTGCATTCTTTTAAATCTAATTAGGATATCTTGGACCGTATGATCGAGCGCGTGCCCCATATGAAGTTTACCTGTTACATTTGGAGGTGGCATTAAGATTACGTAGGGAGGCTTGGTCTTGTCTCTGGCAACCGGTTTGAAACAACCTTGTTCCTCCCATGTCTTGTACCATTTGTCTTCAACTCCACTTGGATCGTAGGTCTTTGGAATCTCTTGCATGCTTATCCTTTTATCGCTTTTAAAATATCTTTTGCTTGCTCTAGGCTGAAGTATTGTATTTCTCTAGTTTTGAGGTCTCTAAGCTGAACTTGAGGAGAGTTGTCTTTGCTCTCTATCATGGCAACATGAGAAAAGCCTTTTTGCTCAGCGAGTTTAAATATTTTATTAAATTTTAATTTTTCTAGTTGGGCCTCAGTCTTACAACCAAGAGTTCTTAACTCATTAGCCAGTTTTATCACACTTAATTCATGTTCTTCTTCAGTGGTAACGACAAAGAGGTCGCAGTTCTTTTTTGAGAAATCTCCTAGAAGACCGTGAGATTCAAGAAAGTCTTTCAGTGTTACATCACCTAAGCCAAAACCTATACCACCGAGGGGCTCTTCATTGAAAATTTTTAAAAGATTTGCGTAGGCACCACCACCAGCTATCGCTCTTTTATTATCCGGGTGCTTGTCAAATATTTCAAAAACTAATCCGGTGTAATAATCAAGGCCTCGCACTATGGCAGGATCGTATTCAAGGTAGTTTAATAATTCCAGCTCCTCTGCTCCTGAAACTATATTAAGAAAACTCTCAGCTGGTATATTATTCTCTTTAATGAAAGTCTTTATCGCAGCAAAAGAATCAAGACCTAGATACTGATTTAAAATACTTTTAGCAGAAGAATCAGTGATAATCTCATCTATCATCTGATTAAGTTTTTCAGTTGTTACTTTGGAGGCTCGGTCTATAATTTTGTAGAGCTTATAGGAGCTATCTTCGTCCAGTTTTAAAAGTTGATTCATTAAATGGTCAACAATCATACGATCATTGATCCTGATAGAAAACATGGAGTGATCCGCTCCGAAGGATTTAAGAAAATCCCTGATTAAGCTAAGAATTTCAAGTTCGCCTTTGCCCTCAGCTGCACCAAAAATATCGACATTAAATTGCCAGTGTTCTCTGACTCTTCCTCTTTGAGGCTTTTCATAGCGCATAAGGTTTGGAATTGAGTACCATCTTATTGGTTTACTCTCTTGTCGATGAATATTGGCCACCATTCTTGCAAGGGTCGGCGTCATCTCTGGCCTAATGGCAACAAACCTTTCGCCTCGATCTGTAAAAGAATAGATCTGATCGTTGATAAGCTCCTCACCAGACTTGGCTTTATAAAGTTCTACTTCCTCTAGAAGGGGACCATCATAAGGTTCATAACCAAATAAATGAGCAGAGTTCTTCATCTGATCAAAGAGATACTCACGAATACGCATATTTTCTGGATAGAAGTCTCGACAGCCTCGATAAGGTTTTTTATTTAGTGCCATGTGTTAATCCTTGGGGAAACTTCTTTAGGTTTTAGCAAAACAATAGCAAATTGTTAATTATTATTGGGGCTTACGTCATCAATCAATTCATCCAGCTTAGGCGATGGGTCTTGATCTATTTTAAGTTTTTCTACAACTGCTTGGGGTGTAACCTGTGGCGTTGAGGAGGATTTCGAATTTAATTGATCGATAAGTATTTTAGCTGAGTCTAAACCAGTGAAAATCGGTGAGCTGATAGACTGTCCTGGTCTATTGAATTTATAAGCATAGGAGGCGAGTTCTAGATTTTTCAATGCATAGAGACACAAGCGGCTTACATAACCTTGGACGAAAGATTTAGGAGCATCAGCAAAAAAATAAAGCTTCTCTCCAAGATACTTATTCAAAAGATTTATTTTTCTTTTATCCTTTTCTGAAATTACGTCACGATATTTTGGGTTTTTAAGATTGAAGATGACTTTAGATTGGATAAAAGGCTCATAATCAAGCAGCATACGAGAGAAGATGCTTTTAATAAATGGGCCAAATTCATCCCTATTATTTTCGAGCCTTTTTTTGGCAAGAATAATTTGTGCACCTGAAAGGTCTGATACTGTTTCATTGCTTCTATAATTCAAAATGGCTTTCGTCATTTCTGTATCGATCAATAAAAGATAGTTTTCCTGAGGAACCTGCGAGAGGTTCTTGTTGATGGAGTTAAGAATTTCTATTATTTCTTTTTGGACAAGTATGTCTTTTTGATTCGTTTTTAAGTGATCTAAGAGACCACCTAGGATATAGGAATCTCTTGAACTTTGTAGAAAAATTGGTTCGAGTGCACTTTTGCTTTCCTGTGCAGAGGCTATGAAAGGAAAAATTGAAAGTAAAAGGAAAAGAAAGTGCTTCATAATTTTTGGCTTTCCTTATCAAGTTGTCCTTCAATAATATAATATTTTCCATTGACCGAAGTTAGGAGAAGGTTTCCAAGTTCAAAAAGACTTGTTGCTTTTTCGAATGTATAAACCTCTTGTGCTTGAGAAGGATTTTCATAATCAAGCTTTAATTTATAGATAGAATTCTTTTTTAGATTAAGATCGAAAATTAAATCTTTTGTCTTTAAAAAATATACCGAATCCCCACGACAAACCATATTGAGATTATCAGGAGTGGTACTGCTGTATAATTGTTTCCAGTTCTTGGCTATGCCCCCTTTAAAGAGAGGAGTCATAAGTATATTTGTGCCAAATAGATGACCAGAGTCAGGTGATAGACTTGCCACCAGATAGTCTTCATAGCGACAAATTTTCACATCCATACTCAGATATTTGGTTTTATAGAGCACTTCAAAATTCTGATCTAAAAGATTGTAGAGGATAATCGCATGAAACCCCTCTTTGTTTATATCAGTATAAATAATATCGCTAGGTCCTATGGCTATGACTTGAGGGATAAAAAAAGGATTATTATCATTTACAATTTTGATTCGTTTTTCTGTTTCCCCTCTTTTGATAACGATAGCCCTAGTACTAGGTTTGAAGTAAGACACAACACCAGCATCCTGATGAAAGGTGATAGATGTCCCTTCACCAATTTTAGTCGGTTTCGATTTTTGCTTATATCCTACAAGATAGAGGTCATTATCTTTTTGCCACCGGTAGTTTTGATAGGGGTTTTCTATGAGTTCAATTCCCACCTGATTATGTGTTTCTGAAACAGTAAGTTGAAAATCGGTATTTTTAGGTGCGTCCATGACATTAACAAAATCAAAATTTGTTGAAAACTGGAGCTGACCCGAGCTCTTTTGATAATAGGTAACTTTTCCATCTTTAGATATGTAGCGAATGTTTTTTATAGATTGTTTTGTTTTAAGTTCGGGTAGTTTTTCATTTAACTTTTGTTCCTGAGCAAAAGAGAGGATGGGAATGAGTGTAAATAGTAAAATGGTTTTATTGATAGAGGGCACGGAAACTCCAAAGATTAATAGGGTGGGCGAGTTGGTACTCCTTTAAACTACTAAAAACATAAAACCACGGGATTATTCTTGGTGCATGAACATGATCAAGAGCTGTTCTGATCTGCATGGCAAATGTCCCTTTTGCTTCGTAAATATAATCGACTATAAAACTAACCGGCCGACATTGATTGGCCCTCATACGTTTAAACTTAATGGGGTAAAGATCCTCAATGCACCCCTCCCCGACGAAAATAGCGTCTGGATGTGCTTCGAAGACACTCTTGAATCTCGTAACATTTGGAATTGAATCGACTTTAATCTTTTTGTTATTCTCCAAAAGCTTGATTAATGACTCTTTTTCTTTGACATAATTATAGGGAAATAAGTTCAGTTTAAGATCATTTTTAACAGTATAGTTATCAAAAACACGCTCTGAGATAATAACTTTAAAGTTGCAATCGGTAGCTCGACAGTATCTTTTTTCTTTAATGATGAAGCATCCATTCTTAAATTTTAAAAGAGCTGGCTTGTAGTCTTCCTCAGCTACGATCTCGCAGGGGGTCTCTTGATAATTATATCCTCGAAGCTTATTAGCGACTTTTCCAATGACATGACTTAAAGAATAATCTCTGTCACCTAATTCTCCGAAAATAACTGGCTGACAAACTTCTTTTCGATTGATCTTGTCATCATAGCAAATCTGTAAGTTCCACTGGTCAAGCTCGGTGAATTCTTTTAGAAAAGCTGCCGTAGGATCAATTCCATTCATACTACAGTCTTTAATCGTTTCATTTTGATAAAAGCCAAAATGTTTAAGTATTCTAGAAAAAGTGACAGCCGACTCTAAACCTACTTTCCCTGGACAATCAGAATACTCCATTTTGAGCCTACTATTCTTGATCGTTTTTTGAAGTTCGTTACAAGCGGGAGCGGGGGTGAGTGCATTGGATTTGTGAATCATCTCTGTGCAGTAGTAAGTCTCTTTACTTAAATTTGCTAAGCATTTGGCATTTATTTTATCTGCACAATAAGTTTTCATGATGGGAGATGAAGATTTCTCCCGGTAAAGATAAGTCCAGTAGTTATCAAGAAAGATTTCACTACAGCCGATCTTAATATTATCTAGGTGGTTACAGGTTTTATTGATTTTTTCGAACGCCTCCGGCGTTAAAACTTCTTTATATTTTTGCGCTCTCGCAATCTTGGTTTGAAGTTCTCGTCTAAAAGCAATCTTGTTCTTATTATTTATACTTCTGGCTTGTGCCTCCCAGCGAGGAAGTTTTTCGATATTCTCAACTAAGTGGCAAAGATACGGTGAAGTGACGTCTTTTCTAAACTTTTCAAAGTATTGCTCACATAAGGGTTTATTTTCAGGGAATTTCAAACTGAGGTTTTTTAGAGTCATCGAAAGATTTGCTGTATCAAAATTTCTACTTATCTTTATGACTCCAGGACATTTCTGGCTTACCAATTCCTTAAAAAATCTAGTTTTAGGAAGGGAAGTTGTTTTTACACTTCCTTTTTTATCCACGTAATCAAAAAATACGGTTGATCGATACCTTTCGGGGAGCTCTACTAAATCTGTGATCATAAGGTCATAGATGGAGCATTCGTCTCGGGTCAAAAAATGTTGATATCTTAGAGGTGTATTTAACATGAGGAAATTGATGAAGGTTGTGTTGAGAGCGATATCTTCGAAGCTTTTAAGGTCTCCGATAGAAAAATTATTGTCCTCAGCCTCTGCTTCAAGTTTCGCAAATGCTTTGTCTTGAGATTGAATGATATCGTTGAAGCGCTCAAACAGCCCGACTTCTTCAGCATAGGTATTTGGAAGAGGTAATAAAAGAGCGGGGAGAAGAAGTCCTCCCCGAATATATTTATTCCACAGATTTTGAAAGAATACTTGCCACATCCTCAACTTGTAATTCCTCAGTTTCTTTGACTTTACCTTTACCTGAGTTAAAGTTTATCAAACAAAATGAACAAGATGTAGCTAGTTTATAGACTTTCTCGTCACCAACGTGTTTAAGGCGATTTTCAACGAGATCATTGCCTTCATGGATCTCGTACCACATATTTCCGCCACCCATTCCACAGCAAAGGGCCTTATCTTTATTACGAACCATCTCCTTGAGCTCAACTCCAGGGATTGACTCAAGGATGTTTCTGGGTGCGTCATACTCCCCATGGTGACGTCCTAGGTAGCAAGGATCGTGAAAAGTGAGTTCCTCTTTAACTTCTTTGGTGGGTTTGAGCTTTCCTTGTTTTACTAAGTCAGCTAGAAGCTCAGTGTGGTGAATAGTTTCAAATTCTCCATCTTCAAATTTTGCGTATTCTTTGCCTATAGTATGAAGACAATGCGGACAGTGAGTGACAACTTTTCCGAAGTCATATTGATTCATATTAGCGATATTCTCAATGGCAACTTCATAAAAGGAATACTCATCTCCAAAACGACGAATCGGATCTCCGTTACATTTTTCAGTTTTTCCCATAACGGCAAAATCAACACCGGCTTTCTTTAAAAGTCCGATTGTATCTTGGACAACTTTTTTATTTCCATCATCATAGGAACCTGCACAGCCGACATAATAGAGGTAATCAACTTTCTTACCTGCTTCAATAACGGGAACATCCATTCCTTCTGCCCAGTTAAATCTGTCATCCTGAGAAACACCCCAAGGGTTACCATTAACTCTGATATTATTGACTGACGTCGCTGCCTGGGGAGGAATATCACCAAGGGTGAGAGCTTTATATCGCTTTAAATCCATAATGGTTTGGACATGTTCGATATTTGCGGGGCATTCTTCCATACAAGCGCCACAGGTCGTACATGAGTCCAACTCAACTGTTCCATAGACGGGATTTTCTCCCCACAAGTCGGCATCTTCACCATGATTATTTGCCATGGTATCACGCATCTTGGTGATAATTGTTTTGGGATTAAGTGGTCGGTCGGAAAGATTTGCGGGACATACATTGGTACATCTGCCACACTCAACGCAAGTTAGGGTATCCCATTTTTGCTTTGAAGTGAGTTCACTTATTTTTCCTAATCCAAATGTTTCAGCCGTCTCGTCAGTGAAATCCATAGGGTTCATGACACCTCCCCGTCTGGCAGGGGTAATAAGAGCTGAAAAAGGAAGCATAAACATATGTGAAAATTTAGAATGACCAATTGAGGCTATAAATACCATTGTGTTGAGCATGTGAATCATCCAAATGACTTTATAAGTAAGGACTAGACTTCCATCATCCATTCCTAAAAAAGCTTTTGCCATTAACCAACCAATGGGGGACCAAATTGATTCGTTGATGGGCATTCCTGCACCTACAATTCGCATCCCTTCTAAAACATAACCCAATACTACGAGAGCGAAGAGCATGCCATACATAAAGAGCTCTTGCTTTGGTTTAGTCGCGCTTAAATGAGCCGGCTTATCTAGGTATCGCCTTTTAAAAGCAAGTCCAAGTCCAATTAAAATGGCCAGCCCAGCAAAGTCCGCTAGAAATGAAATAATAATATAGGTATTTCCTTGATAGACCTTAAAGGGGGAATCAGCATGTATGGCCACCAGTTCGGTTGCAATTAATAGAATGACAAAACCGTAATAGATAAGACTGTGAAAAATTCCAACTTTAGTGTCTCTTGCTACTTTTCCAGTGAAGAATATTGTTTGAATAAAGTTTTTCCAATTCAATTCGTTTGGAAGAAGCGATTTGATACCTCGTTCCCCTGTGGCAAATTTGTATTTTTTAAAAAGGCCTTGTGCCATGATCCCCAATGCCGCAAAGAGCGCAATATACATTACTACCTTGTAATAAATTGGGATCTGCCAAAAGACTTCACGAGTTGCCAATTCCATATTTTCTCCTTGGACATTGTCAAAAACCAAATAACATTATAGTTTGCTCTAATACTACAATATTCAATGGTTTAAGTCATGGACATAGATAAGATTAGTTTATTTGCTTTAATCTTTTTCAATATTATTTTAAGCGTAAAATTCTTAATGTCGCATAAAGAATGGACGGGCAAGACTTTGTCTATCCTTTGTGGGCACCTAGGTGTTTCGGGACTCATAATTAGTGAATCGCTTCTATTTTTAAACAAGATTAATTTAGTGCTTTTTGAAACGCTAAGCTGCTTTTTTCTTGGTTGGCTCTTTGGAATTTTTACTATGCAAGTTTCGATGCTCTCGATATCGGAAATGAATAAGAAGAAGATGACGACGCTCTGGAAGACCCCTGTCGTGGCAGCTCTGGCAGGTATGCTGCTTAAGTCTGACTACATAGGTTTTCTTTTTCTCGGCTTTATTGGAATTTGTCTCTTTTTAATTTATCAAAATCGTCCAAGACTTAGGTATTTGCTTCCAAAAACCTTACTAGTTTTATCGGTCGCTCCTTTGTTTTTTAGTCTGAGTTTAAGTCAATTATGGATAATGAATATTGCCGTCACAATTTTTATTGTCCTGACAAATGTATTTCATAATTTAGTCTTTGCCAGTAATCTATTAGCTGCACATGAAAAAAAATAGACTTATCATTTATATGCTTCTTACGGCACTAGCTTTAATCGGCTGTGCACAGGTGACCAGTTTAAATTTAAGGAAGCATCAATTTGGAAGAATTCCAACTCAAATAGTATGGATTCAAGTAGCGGGACTTGCTCCTGAGCATACTGTGCTTTTGAAATACTCCTATCCCTCTCGAGAAACTAAAACAGCCTTTGAAAATGCCTTATGTATCGGAAATACTTGGGAATATGACCTTTATAACTTACGGCCCGAAGCACATAGTGGATTTCTAGGTCAGCTCACAGGAAAGAAAAATATTAAAAATACCTGTGAAGACTATCAGTTGAAACCGATTTGGTCGTATTTGAATAAACAAGGGTATGCTATTGGGATTTTTGAAGGAGAGACAACACCTCAGGAGAGTCTTCTGGCTTCAAAAGCTTGCTCTGAAGGTGAAGATTTTTTAAAGAGTACTGTTTATTGGAAAATGTCCAAACCTCAATCTGAAGAAACTTTTCATGCAAATGAGACGAAAAAATATCGAGAAGACACAGTCTATTATGATAAGTCTTGCGCAAATAAAGAATGCTTTTCAACTCTATCGAGAAATATAGAAGAGACTTTCAAGTCATTTAGTCGAAGTTCTAAAAACTTTTTGTATCTCATCAGAAATTTTCAATATGCTAAATATTTAAAACAAAATGATATTGCTAAGGCCAAGGCTGAGCTTGGAGAAATCAACAATGTCTTATCTTTTTTTCAAAAAGAAGCGGAAAAAAATATTGATATGTTGATTATTGTTTCTTCAGCGGAATCTATCGCACTTGATTTCCCTCGTAGTGGATCTGAGTGGCAAAAATATGAAAAAAAATCTCGTCTTAAAATTACTCAGAAAACGAAATTACTCTCAACTCTTTATGCTTCTGGAGCCCGTGCGGAAAATTTCTGTGGGGTCTTTGATCAAAGTGAAATATTAAGTCGTATTTTTAGTGGGGCAAAACAGCAGGGACTAGAGTTTTCTATTATTAATCCGTTTGATTAGACCTGAGCCTGAGCCCAGGTCTAGAGTTACAAAATTAGTAGTACAAGGTTCCCGTAACAGTACACTCAAACGTGTCGGTTTGGCTGAAGCTGAACACGATGTCTGATTCAGTCACACCACTTCTACAACCTCTAGTTCCTCTACATTGGGCAGTGATATTTGATACGACTTGAGACATTGCGTCTTTTGTGAAGTTGTTTCCGTTATTCTGGCTACATTGAACATTTATAACTGGGTTTGCTACTGCAGTGGCAGAGATAGTTCTTGGATCTGATGATTCCAAAGCGGCTTCAATGTCAGCCCTTGCTTCATCTAAAAGAATCTGGGCGCGGTTCATTTTAATTAAAGCGCTTTCCAATACTGCCGTATCGGCAAAGGCAATTGTCGTAAAAGAACTTGTTAGTAAAGTGATTAAGATAAGTAGTTTGCTCATGTTGGATATCTCCTGGTTAAAAAAAGTGATACGAACACTGTATCTCGATCTTGTATTGCCAGGGAGTGTTGAGGTCCAATTTACAGAGGGTGTATAGTTTCTAGACGATTCTGTCCTATGCTTATTTCCAAGCGAAAATGTCCTACTTAACGCATTAATATTATTATTCTCAGGTATTCAAAAGTACTGGAGAATGAAATGGGAAAAGTAAGCATGGACGCTAAACAGTTAAAAACCTACAGACTTGCCTGTGAAGTTCTCGCAGGAAAACTCACCATCAAAGAATTTGCTGAGCTTATTGGAAAGAGCTATCGACAAGCTCAAAGAATCATTAAACGAGTGGAGTCAGAGGATTTTTACGGAGTCTTTCACAAAAATCTTGGAAGAACTCCTTACAATAAAACCCCTGAGATCGTGGAAGCTCAGATCAAAGACTGGTTTGGGTATCAATACAATGGATTTAATATCACTCACTTTATTGAGATGGTTAAAGAGAAGGAGCAATATCCCTACCTTCCCAAAAAAAGCACGGTTCACAATATTGCCAGCAAGCACAACCTTGTTAAATCTCCTAGAAGGGCCAAGAGAAGATCCTTTAAACCTAGAGCAAGACTCCCCAGAGAGGGAATGTTGATTCAGTTTGATGGAAGTGAGCACGTCTCTTCACGCGATGAAGGTTGTAAAGAGAGTGGTGGATGATAATGGAATCCCTGAAGCGTTTTACATGGATCAAGCGATCATTTATGGAAAGGTCGATCGAGACTGGGAATCACAGATTGCGAGAGCTTTTGAACAGCTCAATATCCAGTTAATCGCAAGCTCACCTCAAGCGAAGGGACGCGTGGAGAGGCTTTTTAGAACGCTTCAGGATCGCCTCATAGCTGAGCTTGGCTTTTATAATCTCACCACAATTGAAGAGGCGAACAAGTTTTTACCAGGCTTTATTGAGAGGTTTAATAAGCAGTTTGGAGTGGAAGCTGAGGAGTCTGAGAAGGCTTATAGAAGAAACGTTTTTGGAAAGACGGATCTCATTCTTTGCAAAAAAGAGAGAAGGAAAATAGGTGTTGGAAACGTCTTCTCGTATGAGTCAGTGATCTGGCTTATAGATCAAAAGAAGTGCTATCGAGGACGTGAGGTAAACATAAATACCCATGTTGATGGTAGGCAGAGTTTTGATATTATGGGAAGAGAAGTTCATCCTAAGCCTATCAAGACCAGTCGAAAGTACGACTATAAGAAGCGAGCGGTATGACACAGTCGGTAGGACATAATCGCTCGGAAACAACACAATTTACAGAGGGTGTATAGTTATTAGACAGTTTTCTGATTGTCTAAATCCAATACACCATAGCGAAAAATTACAAGAGATATATCTCAATTTTGTAGAGCTGCTAGTATTTTCTCAAGATAAAATTTATTTCAAACCAGGAGAAAATCAATGAAAAATTTTGTATTAGCTGCCATGATAGGGTTATCGGCCACAGCGATGGCATCAGAATGTGATATCACGCGAAGCTACAGTAAGTATTATGTAACAATTAACGGTAATTATATGTCCGACGCGGCAACATCATTTTCAACAGCGGTAAGAGATATGTATGAGTTGAATAGATATGGGATGTGTTCTCTACCTGTGCCAAGCAATGAGTGTAAAGTTGAAAGAAGCTATAGCAAGTATTACGTCACCCTCAATGGTAATTATATTTCAGGATCGATTGATAGTCTAAGATCAGTTCGAAGTGTTCTAAACGAAAGAGTTGAAGCTGGGCTTTGTTTTTACCCTCAAGCAAGAGACGCTTGTGAAGTTCAACGTTCTTATGGAAAATTCTACGTTATCGCGAATGGTTCATATGTGACCGCAGGGCATGATAATATCGGTAGAGCATTCGATGATATTTCAAGACTCGAGTCACTCGGTGTTTGTTATAATGGAAGTGCTCCTGCTCCGAGGCAACCAGATATTACTCCTATCCCTAGAAGAGATGGTGGATATGGTTTAGGGTTTAATTTTAGAAGCCGAGCCCTTTTTATCGCGACGACAGTTGTAAATGTTTCTAGAGCAATGGAAGGTTTTGTCAATAATGATCAAGAAAGAGAGATTGATGAAATTAAAATCAAGGCGATTCGATTAAGATCAAAAATCAATGCAGGAGCTTCACTTCAAGAAGTTCGAAATGCAATGTACTACCTATGGTATGACCTAAACAATGCAAGTGGATATATTGAAAGCGCTCTAGAGACAGATCGATTAGATTCTTTAGGAGAAGATTATTTAACTTCGCTAGATTCACTCACGGTAATGATAAACTTTCTTGATAATACCTTCACCGGTCAAAGACAAGAGCTTTACTAATAGTAACTCTCTCCCCCATTAGGTTAGTGGGGGAGTATTTAGGATTTTAAATATGAAAAATTTGTTCGCACTAATGATGACTCTGTTGGCACTAGATTCCTACGCTTGCTTGATTCAAAACGGACTGAGGTATTGTAGACAAGACAGAGTTATCTATAATTCAAGTGAGGTCACTCTGTTCGCCACTTTGCCAAACGGAACGGCAAAAGTAAAATATCAAAATAACAGCGATTTCTATGATAGGTCCATAGAAGACCTCGCCGTAACCTCAGGGTGTACTCGCAATGGCTATTGCGTCGGTCAAGAAGTTATTTATTCTTCAAGTTTAGTGACCATTACTGGAATAATGCAAAATGGAGATGTAAAAGTTCAGTACCGAAATAATAGTGATCATTACACGAGAAAAACTGAAGACCTGGCTGTCCTTTTTGGCTGTGTTGATGAAGGTTTTTGCGTTGGTGATCGAGCGATCTATTCATCAAGTTTAATAACTATTCATGGGATACATCCAAATGGAAACGTTAAAGTAAGGTACAGAAATAATAGTGACTATTATGATAGAGACCCCCGCGAGTTAGCTTACACTACTGGTTGTAACGATTTTGACTATTGCGTGGGAGATGAGGCTATTTATGGTAGCAGTTTAGTCACCATCGCTGGAATTCAGCAGGATAATAATGTTAAAGTAAGATATAGAAACAACTCCGATTATTATACTCGAGATGCAATGGAGTTGGCGATTCTAGATACTTCAGGACGTCAAAGTGATTTTCGTCGCTATCCAGAATTAGGTTATAGCTTCAAAGCAAGAGCTTTAAACCTAGCTGAATCACTTATTCAGCATACTAGAAGTATCGAAGGATATCTAACTAACTCAGAAGAAGTTGATATCGACGCGATTAAATCAAAGGCGATTCGATTGAGATCAAAGATAAATTCTCAAGCTTCAATTTCTGAGGTGAGAACGGCCATGTTTGAACTTTGGCAACAATTACAACTCGCAAATTATTATTTTGATGAAGCGATGGAAACTGATAATCTTGACTGGTTTGCTGAGAGCTTTTTAACTTCTCAATACAGTCTCAATGAGATGATCCGATTCCTAGATCAGGATTTTTCTGGTCATCAAAGTCAACTTTATTAATTATCAAATAATAGGCTTTATAAATATTAAATAATTGGTATTTATAAAGCCTTCTTAAGTTCCAATTCAGTCCATATTTAGCTTAGGAAAAAAGCAAAATCTTCCGATAGGTTCTCGTCAGGAGATCTTACCCATGCAAGATGATGATGAATTCAAAGAAGACGGCAGTGTCTGGACTTCTTACTCAGATTTATTTACTACCGTAGCTGTTATTTTTCTCGTTATGTTTGTTTTTGCTCTCATAAAGGCTGGAGTTTCAAAAATGAGCTCTATGGTTGAAGCAAAACAACATGAACAAGAATTGAGAGCAAAAGTTAGCGATAAGGTAAAAAAAGAAACTCAAAAGAAAGTCAATGTCGTAGAAGACACATTACATGAGATGGAGAATTACGAAGATCTCGTTAATCAGAAGGTCAAAGAACTGAACTCTTTCGTGAAAGATCTTAAAAAGAATGAAAAAGTCATGAAAGACTTAATTAAAGATCAAGAACGAAAAGAGGCGATGTTAACTGTTGCCAGTACAAAAATAGATTCGCTAGAAGAATCAGTTAAGGAATCTCAACAGGTTAATTCAAAGCTCGATCAAACACTAAAAGAAAAGCTTGAGCAAATCTCTAAACTTCACAATCTTCAGGAGCAATTACAAAAGCAGCTCAAAGAGCTTAATCAGCAAGTGAAGAATCAAGATCAAGCTCTTAAAGATGTCGAAAGCCAACGAGTAAAAGTTCAAAAAGAATTACTCGAAACTCAAAAGGTAAAACTAAAACAGGAAGAATTATTGGCGGTTAAAGAGAGTAAAATAGAAGAACTCTCTCAAAACCTCAATCAATCTCAAAAAACATTAGCTCAAACGGACTCTCAATTAAAAGCCAAAGAGCAGCAACTCAAAACCCAAACAAAAAACTTTGAGGTAGAAATTCAAAAAAGGGATGATGAAATAGTCAAAAGAGAAGAGACGGTAAAGAAAAAAGACCAAGAGCTTTCTGACTTGAATAAATTAAAAGAAATTCAAATTCAAAAGATCCAAAAACAAAGCGAGAAGTTAAATACACAAGACAGAGAGATAACGGCTCTAACAAAAAACCAAAACGAATTGGAGAGAAGTCTTTCTCAAGAAAGACAGCAAAAAGAGCTGAAAATTTCTGAAAATCAGAATCTCAAAAATCAATTACAAAAAACATTTAATGACCTCAATCGAACCAAGCAGAATTTAGCTCTTAAAAATTCTGAGTTAAACCAGTCAAACGAGAGAGTAGAGAATTTTAAAGCTCAATTAGAACAAACGGGGAAAAAATTGGCGACGACCAGTGCAGAGTTGACGAAAGCTCAAGCATTGAGTGCTTCTCAGGCCAGTGAAATAAAATCATCAAAAGCTGAGTTGGCTAAACTCACTCAGGCCAAAGGGCAGCTCGAAAATAAACTAGCTGGTGTTCAGGCAAAACTGGGAAGTTTAGAAAATTCGCTCAAAGACTCAACAGATCGAAATAAGGAGCTTAGTCAAAAAATTGCCTCGTTAGAAGGTTCCAATAGGCAATTGAAAGCGAGTTATAATCAGCTTGCGCAAATGAATAAAAATTTCGATGGAGAGAGAAGAAATTTAATCGATCAAATCAAAGGCTATCAAGGGGATCTTAAAAGGCAGCAGCAAAACAATCTTCTAGCTCAAGCGAAAGTTAATACCTGTCAGGATAATAAGAAAAAGATGCAAGAAAGGGTTGCTCAGCTAGAGAGAAATTTAGTTGATAAGACTGCGAGAGAATCAGAGCTTCAGGATTCGCTAAATAACTTTGCGAAGAAAGTGGCTAATATCAAAGGTAAACTTAGGTCAAATATTGCAGCTGAGCTCGCTAGAGAATTCCAAAAAGCAAATCTCAATGTTTTTGTAGACAATAAAACAGGTAACGTAGTTCTTCTCATGGATGAAAATTTTCGATTCAAAAAAGATAGTTATCATCTCAATAAAAAAGCGAGATCAACTCTTCAAAAAATTGTTCCGATTTATGCAAAAGTACTTTTTGGAAACGATAAGATAAAGGATAAAATCCAATCATTTAATGTTGTTGGGCACGCTTCTCCGTCATGGGGAGGGAATTATGTGGAACCCCTAAACTCAGGCAGTAAAGCTTATTCTTATAATATGAGATTAAGTGCTCAAAGAGCGGCTAGTATCACGAACTACATTTTTGGAAACTCAGTAGGAGATTACGATCATAAGAATACTCTCAAAGGGTTTACAAAAGCCATAGGTCAAGGGTTCACAAAGCCAGTTCTAAAAGAAATCAATGTGGGCAGATCTCTAGCCTCTGTAGATAGTAAAGGTGGATGTGGTCCTTATGATTGTTATGGATCTCAAAGAGTTGAATTAAGTTTTTCACTAAAAAATGACGGAAAGTCTTTAAAAAATATCATTAACATGGCCCGCGAGGTCCAAAAATAGGAGTCGTTCATGCTAGAACTTGTTCTTAGCTTTTTTTCGGATTATCTCATTGAATTTATGGGCTCGTGTATGGCCATAGGTTTAGTCTTTAGATTTGCTGCATTTAAAGCGGCTAAAAATGATAATAATTACTACTCCTCATTTACACGTGAGTTGGAACTCAATGTTGAAAGAGATAAAGAAGAGAATGTTTCTATTGATGATGTTGATAGATATCTTTCTGAAACGCTTGGAAAGGTAGGTAAAAAACTGCCTCAAAGATCAGTTCGGTTCGGAAATAAAAAATCTCCAGCGGAGACCTCAACTGAAGATGGCCATAAAAAATCTCTTTCTTTGCGTGATTACGTAGCAGGAAGACAGGGGCTGACTTCGAATATTCTCTCTGAGAGTTCGGTCTTTCACAATCAAACACCTCCGAATTTCACCGAGCTTACTCATAGAATCATGTCTCAAGATCCACACTGGACTAAAGTCATGAAGCATTTCCCTATTGATAGTGTTTCTAGAATGCTGGATATGCTTCCGGGACTTTTTATTGTTCTCGGTGTTTTTGGAACCTTCATTGGAATTTCTATGGCCCTTCCTGAGATTGCGAAAATAGATTTTGATGATCTTGCCGCCTCTGAACAAACGATCAATGCCTTCGTTTTAAATGTTACCTATGCGATGAAGACCTCGATTGCAGGTATTTTTCTTTCGATGATTCTAACGGTTATGAATACGCTTTCACCTATCCGACAAACTCGTGCTAGAGTTTTTAAAAAGGTGGAGTCTGCACTGCAAATGCTTTGGTATCATGTTCAACAAGAGACAAACAAAGACAAGTCTTCTGAATTCGTTAATACGAAGCTTTTAAAAGTTCTAGAGAAGCTTGAAGCAAGGCTTGATAAAGAATCAAAACATAATGATGAGGCTGCTTAATGAGTATTATTAATACCATTAAAGGAAGTCCTCTTTTTTATGAACTATTTGATGAAGAAATAGAGACTATTATAGAGGACTGCCATGTTTTGAATCTCGAAGCAGGAGATTATATTTTCCATGAAGGTGATCATGGAGACGAAATTTTCCTTATTTTAACGGGGGCTGCGGCTGTTAAAAAAGGAGAAGTCACTTTAGTTGAGCTTCGAAAAGGTGATCTCTTTGGAGAAATGGTCCTTTTAGATGAAAGAACAAGAACGGCAGATATTGTCTCTAGTACGTATACAGATGTTTTAGTTTTAAGTTACGAAGTTATATTTGGTGTTTTTAAAAAGAATCCGAAAATATTTTCTCTCTTGATGCTTAATTTATGTAGACTCTTGGCCAAACGCCTCAAGGGGTCAAGCGATCAAATTAAAAAATTGAATTCCATGATTGCCGAATTTGAGAATAAAAAAGCGGCTTAAATTAATGAACAGGTTTGGTAAACTCTTCTGATCCTATGTAGTAAAGGGTATTACAATAATCACAGCGAATTTCTACGGGGTCATTTTCAGCGAAGACATGGTCTCTGTCATCTTCGGTCAAAGTAAATAGATTTTCAATCATTCGCTCCTTAGAACAAGGACAGTGAAAATTCATTTCTTTAGAACCCAAATAAACACAGCCCTGAGATTCAGTTAATTCTTCTAACTGTTTTTGTGTGTAATCATGATTGAGAATCTCTTTAAAGAGGTCTTGATATTTTTCTAGTATCTTATCCATTGTTAGAGGATCAAGTTCTTCAAATTTAGAATCAATATTGGTGGGTGGAAGCAGGGTTACCATGAGCGAGTTCTCTTTGTCTTCAGACATGAGTATTTTGGAATTGGTTTGGTAAGATTGCTTCATAACCTGATTGATAATTTCATCCAGATCTAATTTCTCAAACTCTAAAACAGAGGTATAGGGAGATCCACCTATGATTGACTTGTATATCCTGCATTTGCCAGTAAATAGCTTGGGAAAATCGCTAAACTCCTCTGGAAGCAGTAAAGTTCTCATCATTCCCTCTGAGGACATTTCAACCTTGAAGCGATAATAAGGCTCTTCGGAATCAATATAAAAGCCAAGGGACTCTCGAGGTTTTAGAAAATTTACCATCTGCATTGAAGATAAAACGGTTCGATTATAGAAGTCTTTTGCATGCGGACCGATATTGTGGATAGCGTCGATTTGTGCGATGAGCGGTGCGCCTTTAATTAAGCTAAAGCTAAATCCATTGATATTATTAAGAAAATGATATTGATGACATTTTTCCATAAGTCCGTTCTTTTTCCATCTTTGATAGAGTAGACTTGTCTTACAACTTTTTTCCTGTTTTTAAAAGATGCTTAAATATATTCAATACCAGACATCCGAAGATTTTTTTGAACAATATTCACATTTTGTGAGTAGTCCACTGGTTATTTGTCCAAATCCCCAAAAAGCTGATGAGGCCCGCTCTAGATTTGAACGTGTGGGAGCAAGCTTAGACTGTCTAACGATATCGAAGTTTATGCAGGACCAAATAGGTGAGCTTTTAGATGAAGAAACTTTAGGGTTGAGAAAGAATAAGTCTGCTTTGACGCTTTTTTTAGGGGCCATTTGGAAAAAGCTCAAAGGCGAAACAAACTATATGGAGTTCGTGCAAGCTTTTAATATTTTTACCGAACTTCGAAGTTATAGTGTGGAGACTTCAGTCATAGAAGGTGTTCTTGAGCTTTACGATGACAGTCTTGCAGAAATTATCATTGTTTTTCAAAAAGTGATGACAGACTTGGATATTATTGATGAGCATGGCGCTTATAATCTTCTTACTCAAAGAATCAGAGAGGGAGATCTTCCTGTCGATCATAATTTGCCAGAAGAAGTTTTGCTCTACGGGTTTGAGACTATGACAGCCTCTCAACTGGATCTTCTGAAAATCTTATCGACAAGAACGAAAATCGGACTATTGATTCATGAGCATCTCCTAGAAACCTCGACTACGATGGATTGGGTTGGTTGGTTGAAAACAGATTTAGTTGAAAGTGTTCCTGCTCTCAAACGAGAGCCCTCACCGGTGAAGGCTTTTGAGTACTCACCAGGCTTTCTTGCGCACTCTCTTCCTAGAGAACATGATGTTGTCATTTTAGGAGCCAAAAAAAATCAATACCACTATATTCAAGAAATACCTTACGCATTCCAATATAAACAGTCAGTGGATCTTTTCTCTCATGCTTTTAAAACGGTGTGGAGAGAGCTTGAGGAGTATACGGGACCTATTGAGAGACTTAAAAATTATTTAATTGAGAAAATCTCAGAATTCAGTACTTCTCAGAAGTATTTTGAAATTAAAGTCTGTTTGGTTATTTTGAATAAACTAAGCGAGTGGGAAGAAATCTCAGACGAAAACCAATCACTGGGTCATTTCGATTTGAAAATCATAAGAGATGCAAGTGAACTAGACTTACCAAGACTAAATAAATTTGACCCAAATGGTGAGGGAGTGATCCGAGACCTCTCTCAAACTGAAGGCTTGACGCAAAAAAAAGTAGCCTTGGTTATTGGTTCTCAATATCAGAGACTAAAATTTTCCGATCATAATTATACGGATTCAATTGAAGCTTACTTAGCAGCTATTGGGCCTTTACGAAGGTCAGACTTTGAGTTTAATTTGTATCTTGCCAAGCTAAAAGAATTAATAACACTTAATCAGGTTGATTTATTTATCGAGCAGGGTCTATTAAAGTCTGAAAAACAATGGAAGAGGCTCTTGGATCACTTTGATTTTGATGCAAAGCCAGTGACATTAAATCTTAAAAGTAAGACCAGCTATTACGAGCCTGAAGTTAGAGTCACTCCATTGGAAAGAGTTTCTTCTTCCAGACTGCAGGTTTATACAGATTGCCCTAAAAAATATTATTTTTCATATATCGAAAAGCTTGAGCCGAGAATTCATTTAAAAGAGCATCTTGACTCTATGGAATTAGGACAAATTCAGCACAAAATTATTGAAGTGTATCTTTCAAATTATAAAGAATTTGACGAAGCAGCCTATTTAAAAACTCTCAATGAAACCTTAGAGTCTTTCTTAGAAAAAAAGAATCAAGTTCAAATAGAGGGTATCATGGTCGAAACGAGGGCTTATACCCAAAAGATTATTTCTGCTTTGCTCGAAATCTCTAAGGATCTTCAACTTAAAATTGAATTTGAAAGGGACTTTAATTTTCAAGGCGAAAAGCTGCAATATATTGGAAGTGTGGACTGTTTTGGCACTGGTACATTATTGGATTTAGTCCTGGATTTTAAAAGAAGTGGATTTAGTTTTTCTAGTCAAACAAATATTTTAGAGTTTGAAAAAAACCAATTATGGTTCTATCTCTCAAGACTTAAAGATTTAGGGCTAATCGTAGGTGAAAAGCCGATTGTATTTGGCTATATAGATCTTTCTGATCTTTCGAATTCCCTATTGTTTTCAAACGATAAAGAAGTCTTATCTCTTGTGACAGGGCATCTTGGAGGCTCTAGAACAAAGGTTATCGAAGATCTCGCCAGTTATTTAAATGATTATAGAGAACTTGAAGATAATCTTCTAGATGAGTTAATAGCACAAAAAGCCTTTCCCCCCTCTCCTCGTGATACAAAGGTATGTGATTTTTGTTTTCTCAACGCCACTTGCTCAAGAGGGGGGTTAAATGGTTAGTCCTAATCTTGAACAGAAAAAAGCGATTGAACATCAAGGTGGAGTGCTCTTGAGTGCTGGTGCTGGTTCAGGAAAGACTTTCGTTTTAGAAAACCATGTTATTTATTTGACTGAACAGTGGATAGAAGAGTTTCAAAAAAAACCTCAAGTAGTAGATCTTAGATCTTATCTTAGACAGAAATTCAAATCAGTTGTCCTTATGACTTTTACTCGCAAAGCTGCGGGAGAACTAGAGTTGAGGATTCAAAAGTCTTTTGAAAGAAAAGCCTCTGAGAATGAAATCTGGCAGGTGGCACTTAAAGAATTACCTTCTCTAACCGTTGGAACCATACATAGCTTTTGTTTAAAACTTATCTCTCAAGGTTTTTTTCCGAGTCTTCCTAGCGCCCAGAGAATGCTATCAGATAGCGAATTTCATGCCTTAATTGAAAATTACCTAGAAAATTGGTTGGATGAAAATAAATCTTTTGAACTAACAGAGCTCTTTCATAAACAACAGAAAAGCTTAACTGAGTCCATTCAGGCCATTATGATGGATCCGTCTTTAAGAGTAGCTTGGGATGAATCGAATCTTGAAGAATTGGAAGATTCGCGAGTCAATGAAATTATAAAGGATCTCTATCAAGAATTTGGCTTAATGAATTGCAGTCAGGACTTTCCTCTTGATTCCTATTCCGAATTTAAGTCCAAGCCTTGGTTTAAAACGTTTGAAGACTATTTGAAGGAGAACTCTTATTTTAGTGTAGATATACCAGGCTTTTTAAAGGCGATGAGTTTTTTTAAACAAAGAGACTTTAAAATTCCTCGGACCCCCACTGGAAAGACTTTGCCACAAGACATTCCTGAATTCTGGGAGAATATAAAAGGGCTTAAAGACTTTTGTAAGAATTACGGCCAAGACATCCAAGCTTTTTTAGATTTTAGACAGTCTCATGTCATACCTTGGTTCAGTCAAATAAAGAATTTAGTTAGTTTTGTAGAGTCAGAATATCAGAAACAGGAAGGACTCACTTTTTCAGATCTTGAATTTTATGTTTTTAAGGGTTTGATGAGGAAAAATTCAGTAGAGCGAATTAGAGAGCAGTATAAATACTTTATCGTGGATGAATTCCAAGACACATCTTATATACAATTCGAAATCTTGAGAAGGTTGATAAATAACGACTTTAATCACCTTTTTTGTGTTGGTGACGTCAAACAGGCTATCTATGGTTTTAGAGGGGGAGAGCTGGGTGTCTTCATGGAGTGCTCTAAAAAAATGGGGCAAAGACTTTCTCTAAAGAACAATTATCGTTCCGCGAAAAATATTATTGAATTTAATAATGTTTTTTTTGAAAAACTTTTTCAAAAGGGTAAAGGTTTCCAAGGACTAGAAATAAATCAAATTCCCTATGAATCCCAAGCCGTACCAGAAACAACAAATTTAGAGGGTTCAATTAGAAAAATTTCTAAAAAGATTTTCCCAGATGACACCAAGGTCTCAAATTTTGAAATTAATTACTTAGAAGCTCAATCTCTTTTAGAGCAAATTAAAAATGCACCGCTAGATGAAGAGGTGGCCATACTGTACAGAAAATTAGCGCCCAGTCGTCAACTTATAAAATTATTAATGGAAGAAGAAATAGGATTCAGTGCTCAGGTAAAAGTACCTTACGGTGAAGATCCAATTGTAGGATTGTTTTTTACCTTGATTCAAAGAGATCTTAATCAAGAAGACGAAAACAGAGATGGGTCGGCGCTTTTATTGATAAAGCAGTATATATCTTTGATTAATGGAGATCCTCAGAATGTTTGTTCATCCTTGCTGATGGAGTTTGATAGAAATCACCAATTTTTTGATCTCAGTTATGCTTTTGAAAAATTTATAGAAAGCCTGGATATAGCTAATACAAAGTTTGGGCTTAATTTCGCTTATATTCAAGATATTATTAATATTGAGCTTGATACCGAACGAATTTATTTACGCTTAAAACGCGAGTCAGGGGAGGCAAACTCGGTAGAATTTAAATACGGAGAAAACCCTGATCGTATAAAAATCATGACTGCTCATGCTTCAAAAGGGTTAGAGTTTGATCATGTATTTCTTGGGGGAATCTATACTAATGATTCTCGTTTTCCTGATAGTAGTCTTATTGGTAAAGTCCCTTCTAGTTTTAAATGGTCTGAAACGATATTTGGAAAGAACAAATACAAAACTCCTCATTTAATTTTAGAAGAAATCCAAACTAAGAATAAAGAATTTTCAGAAAACAAACGTCTTTTCTATGTAGCGAATACGCGAGCTGTAAAAACATTATCTTGGGTCGAATTAGATTTTTCTGAAAGAAAGAGAGAGCGAGATCAGAGTTCCCATTGGTTTAAGGGGATTGAATCTGTCATGAGTGAGCTAGATTTCAAGACAGAAACTATTGAAAGCTTAAATTCAAAAATTAACACAGATATATCTCAATTAAAAAATTCCCCTCCACTATTTCATATTAGTAAGGGGGGACTTCTTTTGAAAAAAGAAAAGAGCTCCTCAATGCTCCTTCCCGAGTTATCAGTTACTCGATTGTCTCAAGTTGAAGTTTGTCCTAGAAAATTCTATTTGGGTAATATTTGTAAGATCTCAGAGGATGATTTAGGTATTTTAGAGGGGAGAAGATCTTCGTCAAATAATGACTTTGAAGTGGACGAGAGAGCACCCTCCTCTGCAGAAAGAGGAACTAAAATTCACGAGTTAATATCTCAATTAATTAAGGCTGACTATCTTCCTGATGAAATTGATCTGAATAAAGGAGATCGAACTAAAGCAGAGTGGGCTGTGGAAAATATCAAAAGCCTTGGGGAAAACTTTGATTATTATTCCGAAAACCAAATTAAGTTTGAAATTTTTAACTATATGGTTTCAGGAATTCCCGATTTATATGCTCTAAATTCAAATGAGAATAGGGCCGAGATTTGGGATTTTAAAACAGGGAAATATGCTGAAGATAAGCTTCCCCCATATTGGTTTCAGCTTTATGCTTACGCTTATGCGCTTTTTTCTCTCAATCTAGTGAGAAAAGAGACTCCGATAAAATTAGTCTTGTGTTTTGTAGATGAAGAGAAAAATGTTGAGAAAACTGTTCAGTTAAACGATGTTGAAAGATTTTTAAACTTGGCCCTAGAAAAAACCCAAACCCCTTGGGTTGTCGATACTTCTCATTGCCAATATTGTCAGTTTCAAAAGATTTGTAAGCAATAGCGATCCTATATTGCGCCAAACCCAAAAACTGTTAAAATTTAAGTAGTTAGTCTTAAACAAGGATGTTTATGAAACGAATTATATCGCTTATTGGAATCGGCATTTTTTCTGCGATTTCTTCAACTTTTTCTCCAACAAATTCTTTTGCTGCTGAAAACAACGTTTATGATTTTTCTTGGCTAGATAAAGAAAAAGAAGTTTACGTTTTACAAAATAGAAAGTTTAGAAAAAAAGGTGCCTTCTATGTGGGTGGCACTTATGGTCTTTCGGTTAACGGTGCTTATATTGATAGCACTGAGATAAATTTAATGGCTGGCTTCTTTTTCTCTGAAGACTGGGGTCTTGAATTTAGTTATAAGACTGCTGAAGGTGAAGAGAATAAGACGTATGAGGGTATTACAGCTCAGAACGCTGTAGCCTTTTTTAGACAAATAGAAACTGCGACAACAGCGATGATTGTTTGGTCCCCTTTTTATTCAAAGATAAATACTTTCAATAAAATATTTTACTATGATTGGATGTTTGGATTGGGATTAGCAAATGTCTCTACCACTGACAATCGTAAGGAATTTACGGCAGGATCAGATTCCAACCAGTTAACAGAAGAGGACTTATCTGGAGTCTCCTGGATGACGGCTTTGCGATTTTATATTACTGAGGATTGGAGTACCCGAATTGATTTTCGAGGTATGCATGTAAATGCTGATTCAGCAATCAGTGGAGAAACAGATACAGAGAAGCGTTGGAATAATTATTACACTTTTAATTTTGGAATAAACTACGCTTTCTAAACTGGAGGAGAACAGGATGTTCCCAAAAAGATTATTAATTTTAAGCTTGATGAGTGCTTTTATATCGACAACTGGAGTTGCAGGTTGGAATCAGGCTAATCAGGCTTTCCAGTCAAACGCTGGTAATAAAGAGAAGAGAATTCTACTTGAGCTTGTTGATGAGGGGTATTATTTTAGTGCACTTCCCTTGATGAAAGAACATCTCACTACCAGTTCAAGAGATCTTGATTTAGCCATGGAGAGAGCTCTTTCCAAAATTATTGCAACTGTCGGAGTCAAACAGTTTGAGACCTTGCCAAGTCGTTATTTAGCCAGATCTAGCTCTCAGAATATGAGATATATTAATGCAAAAAAATTAATGCGTGAGCAAAAATATGCAGATGCAATCAGACTTCTTAAAGGAATAAGAAAAAATCATCCCATCTCTCCGTATGCCTATAATATGTTGGGTTCTATTTATTCAATTGAAAAAAGTTATGCTAACGCAAGTGTAGCCTTTAGAGATTGTATTGGGGTTAGTAACGCAAGAATAAATGTTAATCGCAGTGACAGGCTAAAACTAAACAGGGACTACTGTCTAGCTGGCCTAGCTCGAAATAAGTTTGGAGCTGCAGATTATAATGACAGTGACCTATTATATTTAGATATTCCAAAATCATCACCTGTGTGGCCTGAGATCCTATTTGAAGAAGCTTGGAATAGTTATTATCAAAAAAACTACAATAGATCATTGGGGAAACTAGTCACTTATAAAGCACCTGTATTTGAACACGTTTTTAACCCAGAAATTGAAGTTTTAAATGCTTTGACCTATCTCAGATTATGTCTTTATCAGGATGCGAGAAATATTTCAGATGACTTTTATGCCAAATACATCGACGATGCTAAAAAATTAAGAGCTTACTTGCGTAAGTATAGAACGAATTATGATTTCTATTATGATCTCGTTTCTAGATACGAGCAGTCACGTTATGCCCCCTCTGAGTTGATGGCAACACTCTTTAAAAGCATTTCAAGAGAGCAAGTATATGAAGATATGAAGTCTCAATTAAAAGGTGCGATTTATGAGTACCGAAGAATAAAAGGGCAAAGAGATAATAGGTTTAAAAGATATGTCATTCAAAACTTACAAGAGGCCATCGGAGCTCAAAAAACAATCCTAGGTTCATTTATCCGTTCAAAATTGACTTCTCATTATGCTCAACTCTTTAGAGCTTTTGAAGGTATGAGCTATATTAAATTAGAGGTTTTGGCACAGAAAAAAGCCAAACTCTATTCCTTCGAAAAAGACAATAGGTCTAGAGGGGATATTAAATATATCCAAAGAAATGAAAAACAATATTTCTGGGATTTTAACGGAGAATTTTGGGCAGATGAGTTAGGTGACTATGTCTTTGCCTTGAAGTCGGAGTGCTAATGTTGAGATATTTATCGCTGCTACTTTTACTTGTTATTTCGTTTAGCCTTGCGGCAAATGAAGTTGAACAGAGAAGACAGAAAATTATTGATATCATTAATGAAGAACTTAGTGAGGTTCAAAGGCTAAATTCTCAAACGGGATCTCGTAATCCAGACCTTTTACTTAGGATGGCGGAGTTAAATCTTGAAAAAGCTAGATTATATAGAGAGAAAGAGAATAAAGAGTTCTTAGAAATTCCTCCTGAGAAAAGAAGAAAAATTAGTACTCGAAAATATTTTTCAAGATCAACCTCTTACTTTCAAGAGGCTAATAAACTAGCTCTAACTATTGCTAAGCGATTCAAAAATTATAGTAGACTAGGCGAGGCTTACTATATTTTAGGCTTTAATGCCAAAGAAGCTGATAAACCTAAAACGGCTAGTAAATATTTGTCTTTAGCGACCCGGAAATCTCGCAACTCTACAGTGAAAACAAAGACACAGATTTCTTTAGCAGAAGTCTATTACAATCAAAAAAATTATAAAAAAGCGATACCACTTTACGAAGACGCGTTAAAAAATGTTACTGATAAATGGTGGACTAAGGATACGTTTAATTTAGCCTGGTGTTATTTTAGAATTAACTCCTACTCTAAAGCGATTTCTACGATGGAGTTAGTCTACCAGCGCTCGAAAAGCTCCAAATATATAGATATGCGGACTCAAATTGAAAGGGATATAGGACTTTTTTACGCTACCGCAGATCGAATTGACGACGGAATAAGATTCTATAAGAAATTAGGCCTGAATTTTACCTCTCAACTTTTAACCATCGCCGTAAGTTTAAAAGATCAAGGTAAGTACACATTTGCGGAGAAAGTGCTTAATCAAGCTGAAAAGTACGAAAAAAGAGATGAAGAACTAGTTTCAATCTACATCGAAAAATTAGTTCTTTACGAAAAATATGCCAAGTATGCGGAACATCTTTTTACTTCAAAAAAACTATTTCAATTAGCGAAAAAGAAGAAGCTTAATGACACTCAAATGGGACAATTTAAATTTCAAATGGCAAAGGTCTCAGCACTCATTCAAAGGCAAGTGGTTGGAAAAACTTATCGAAGAGTCAGAAAAGTTCGCAATCAACTGGCTGATCAAGCGATGGACTATTTTGGAATGCTGGCCCAGCTCGATAAAGATAAAGCAGACGAGTACAAATTTCTTCAAGCTGAAACAGCCTACTCGGTAAAGAGGTTTTCGAGAGCATACGATCATTATAAGGACACTTACCAGTACACATCCAAAGAAAAGCCGAATTCCAAATTTAGACTGCAAGCTTTGGATGCTATGATTTTAACTTTGGGAAATTTTAGAACACCCAATATTAATCAGAATATCTATGTTTTAGAAGAGTATTTAAAAATTTATCCAAAAGGGAAAAAATCAAAAGACGCTTATATTAGACTCTTCAATAATTATAAAGCTAAAAAAGACTATAGAAGTGCAAGCCTAGTTCTCGATCGATTTGTAAAATATTATCCAGATGATCCAACCCAAGAAAATATGATTGCTGAGTTAATGGAAGTTAGCAGGAAAGAAAAAGATTATATCACAATAAGAAATTGGATTAATGATATCGAGGCTGGCAAATATAAGGTAAGCCCTGATTACCGCCAAAAGCTTCAAGAGCTTCTTACCGCTATTCAAATTGATGATGTACAAGGTCAATTGGCAAAAGGAAATAAAAAAACCGCCTTGGTGGGATATTTAAAAATCCTGGATGACCCTTACGCTACAAAGAAGAGTAAGGTTAATGCGAAATATAATTTAGCCGCACTCTATTTTGAACTTGGAGATATTGAGAACACTCATAAATGGGCAAAATCAGCTCTAGAGGAAATGGGAGGCTCAGATGTCTATAAGTTCTCTACTTCTTTTGTAACTATGGCAAATTTTTTATTTAGCGCTCTTGATTTCAAAAAGTCCTCTGAAATTTCAGAATTATTAGTGGCAAAATTATGTAAGAGAAAGACTAGGAGAAAAAATACTGCCTTTAAAAATGCTGCTTTTATATATCTTGCAGATGGGCATATCCAAGAGACTGAAAAACTTATAAACACAGCGAAGAGTTGCGGAGTTCCAAGTGCTTATATCTCAGAGGTCGAATATGAAGTCATGCGAGAATACTTCGAACAAAGAAATTGGAATCGTTATGAGTATTACGTTTTAAAGCTCAAAAATCAAAAAGAGGTCTACTATAAAGTCATTGATGATCTCCTTAATTTGATTTCAGTACACTTGCGATTTAATAACCAAGATAAAGTATCTCTCTTTAATAAGTATCTTTGGGAAGCTTATTACAGGGCAAAGAAATCCAAAGATTCCATCTCGATGAGAGGTCTTGATTATTTTGCAAGCTTAAAGTTAAAGACTATGGAGACCACGTACAATCAAATGCAATTGATTAAATTCGAGTTCCCGGAAGAAAGGTTTGCTTCAATCCAAAAAAAGAAATTAGGTCTTTTAACTAAGCTGACTGAGCAAGCCAATGAAGTTCAGGCGGTTGGTTCAGGTGTAGGTATCATCAATTCATTTAAATTGCTTTACCAAGCTTATACAGGAGTTGCAAAGGAAGTCTATGAGTTTACTCCGAATGGCAAATCTCCCGAGTATGTAAAGCAATTTAAGGCAGATTTCGATCAAGTAGGAAAGCAGCTAGAAGCAGCAGCGAATCAATATATGGTTGAAGCCAAGAGAGCTATCTCCAATAATAGTATTCTTAATAAGAATAATTTCTTTTTTCAAGATGGGAAATTACCAGTGGAGTTTCATGGTGAAAATTCGGCGGTGCTAATGGATAGGGGAGGCAAGCAATGAGATATCTTGTTCTACTAATTCTTGTTGTCAGTTGTGCAGGAACTTCAAAAAAGAAGTCTGTCGATGTGGAAGATATAAAAGAAGAAGATTTTAAGCCTGTAAATAAGGTTAAGTACTCTCGCTCGGATGACTCATTTATTGAAGTTGAGAGTAAGTATTCTGACGCTCTAAACGAAGAAAGTCTTCAAAGAGTTTTTACCTATGGAGGATCTGTTGAGATCAAAGGAGTCATGGGGAAAATAGGAAAGCTCTGTTATCAAAAGAAATTCTCTGATGCTTATGAGCTCGTTCGCATCAATAACAAGGCTTATAATGACAACCCTATTTTTTGGACTCAGGTAGGGACTTGTTTTCTTTTGGAGGGAAAAAATAGGAAGGCCCTTCTTTTTTACAATCGTGCCCTAGGCCTTAAGGGAGATTATGCTCCGGCTTTAAATAATTTGGGTGTGATGTATATGAGAGATAAAGATTTTTCTAGAGCTCTTGTCGCTTTTGAAAGAGCTAAAAAGAATACAGCCTTTGGTAAAACGCCTCGATATAACTTAGCCAATTTGTACTTAAGTTTTGGACTCTACGAGCAGGCTGAAAGTCACCTTTTAACTTTAAGTCAGGTTTCAAAAAAGGATATAGACGTTTTTAATATGTTGGGAACTTCTTATCTCATGCAAGGAAAGACAGATCAGGCCCTTCAAAGCTTTGAAAGCATCAACGACGATTATTGGGAAGATCCTAAAATAGGAATAAATTACGCACTAGCTCTTCATCTCGCTGGTAAAAAATCAAAAGCCGAGGATGTTCTTGAAGATATTGACTCTAAGGATTTAGGTCTTTGGAAGAGCTATTATAAAAGTGTCGCAAAATTTATCGGAGTGAAAAAATGAAAATAATACTTTTAGCTATCTGTCTGGCTTTTTCTTTAAGTTTCGCTTTTGCCAAGGGTAAGAGAAGAGTGACCTATAAATACAAAAAATATGAACGATTTGATTTTGAGGCATTAGATGTTGAAGGCGAGAGAAGTTCTCCAGGTGATCTATCTATAGATAATCGTTTTAAAACGGAATTTAAAAATAAAATTCCTGAGAGAAAAAACTTTAACCGCCAAATGAAAAAAGCAGTGGATTCAATTTTATAAAGGATTATAAGCGTGAACGTTACAACTCAAACTGAAAACAAACTTTTTCAACTCGTTCCGAGTAAGCAGGGTTCAACCATTTCCACAACAGTACTGTCTGTTGGACGCTATTTGGTGGGAAGGGCAGAGAGTTGTGATGTGATTATTCCATCGAATATCGTTTCATCAGTTCATGCCGTTTTGGAGGTAACCCCTACAAGTGTAAAAATTTATGATATGAATTCCAGAAATGGAACCTATGTTAATGGAAATAGATCCATTACCCATGATATTAAGGCTGGTGATATTCTCGCCTTTGGAAATATCGAATTTACTTTAAGAATTTATACCAGTACACCAGATCTTCCTCCTGTTTTATCTACGCTAGATCCCTTAAAAGGAGATTCAAGTCTTCATAAAAAGGAACTTCCTAAGAAGTCTCCTGTAGAACTACCACCTGAGAATATGGACTTTGATAAAGATGACGATATTCCTTATATTGTTTATCCGCTTTCAAGAGATCCAAAGTCTGATTTTTCAGAGTATATCTTTGAGGATGCGGACGAGCTCTATCCTATCTTTAAGTATGAACTTAATAAACAATCTCTTGAAGTCATTATTTTACACGGGGATAAAGTCTATTCAGTAGATTATCTTCCCGCCAGTGATGCGACCTATCAGATTTCAGGAAAGCTTAAAGGTAAAAAAGAAATTGAATTTCCTTATTTGGCAAAAGAAGAGAAGGTCGACTTTATTGAAGTCCATAAAGGAAATTATCTCATTCATAAACTACATAATTATGATCTTCTTCATCTATCAGATAATGAAGTGACTGAAGAAAAAACTGATCGTGTAAATCTGAATGATAATGATATCGTTAAACTTCGAAATGGAGATTTGGAGATTTATGTCAGAAAAGTGGCCTCTCCTCCAAAAGTGAAGACACCTCCATTTTTTAGACGAGATAAAGATCTTAGAAAGTATATTCTTTTGATGTTACTTATCGTGATCTTGCCAGTGGTGGCGCTTAATTTCTTAGAGATTGATGAAAAATTAGAAGATGAAAAAGATCCTGAAAGGATCGCCACGATTCTTTATCAACAAAAATTAACTATCAATACTAATCGAGCAGTCGAAAAGACCAAAACTGAAAAAGAAAAGCCTGTTAAGCAGAAAACAGACAAGGCAAAAACTCCTAAGAATACTAAAGAGAAAAAGGATCCGGCTCAAAAAAATAATGAGAAAAAAGATACAACTAAGACAGCTGGGCAAAAAGCGAAACAACCCGCAAAAAATCCTACTAAAGAAAAATCTCGAGGGAAAAAAGCACCAAGAAAAAGTGGAAGGCCATCAAAAAGTTTAGTGAAAAAAGCAGCAAAAGTTAAAAACTTTAATAATACAGCAAGCAATAGAAGAAGAGCTAATCTTCCTTCCACTAATAAAGGTCGCGTGGATACTTATAAATCTTTTGATTTTAAAAGCTCCATTAGTACTTTAATGGCGAAAGGTGGAACCCTTAAGGGAGTTAAGACAGCAAAAACGGGATCACAAACTGTGACAGGAACAACAGTGACAGGAACCAATGGGCAAAATGGGAAGATTCAAACGGCTACTGTTTCGGGAGATTCAGGAAGCTTGAACACCACTGCTAATACTGGAAGTCAGGTAGGAACCAAAGGTTTCTCAACAAAAACTGGAACCTATACGGCGGGAATCCCTTCCGATACGGTTGTCTTGGGTTCAATGGACCCAGATGTTATTCGAAGAATTTTAAGACAAAATATTCCGCGATTTAGAAGTTGCTATCAACGCGAACTTGATAGAAGTGCTAGTAATGATGTTTCTGGAATCATTCGGATGGTATTTACCATTGGAGCTTCAGGAAGTGTGACGACAGCAGGAATTGATGGAAATTCAGCTCTACCAAACTCTGTAAAAAGATGTGTGGTTGGAGTTTTGAGAGGTATCGGTTTCCCAAGACCATTAGGGGGAGGAACAGTTGACGTTAAACAACCATTTAGTTTTTACCCTAAGCGTTTGTAGTTTTCTGATAGCTTGCGCACCTAAGACTAAGCAGCCTTTGGCAAAGGTCTCAATGAGTCAGGAGTGCAAAGAAACTAATGTTATAGTTCGGGAGAGGCATTTAGTTATTTCAGCTAAGTCTCAAAAACAAGATAATCTTATCTCTTGTTTTAAACATTATTTAAAGTTTCAAGACAATAAGGAGCAACTCTTACAAACTTGTACTGAACTCGTGATAAAAAGTTCTGGTAGAGTCGCTAGTGTTCAAACCATTAGTCGAACAGACTCTGTAATTCCTAAAGACTTTAAGTGGTGTTTGGAGCAAGAGTTTTGGAAAATGGACTTTTCTGCTCTACAACTTGACCATGATTATCAAATCGTTTTTCCTTTAAATTTTAATTCAATCTCTAAAAACTAAGTTTTTGAAGTGATTGTTTTTTCGATCTTTCTTACACGCCAAACGGCCTAGGTGCCAAAATGCACTTTTGACCCCATTTTTTGACCATGATACAAATATAACTTGGGGAGAATAAAGGGCAATCGATGAAAAAGCTTATTGTTTTTTATTCATTTGTGATTATAGTGATGGTAACGGTTAAGTTTGTCTTACAAACTTATTAGAACTATTGGTCTTCGCCTAAAACAATAAACTTATACTCTTTAAATCCAGCCGCAGCACACGTATACATCACTTTTTTTACATAAGAATATTTTATCGTTTTATCGATGATGAGATTAGCTATTCCGGTAAATTTCTTTTTATTTTCATCATCCTCAGAAACTCCAGCCACCATATTGACTTGCTTACTGAGGGTTTTAATCTCTTCTTTCTTTTTAACTAGGGTATCGTACAAAGGAACTAGCATTCTTCCTTTTTCACCAAAGATATTTTTATTTTGCTTGAGATCCTCTTCAACATCGAGAATAAGCTCGTCATCCACATAGATTCGCTCTTTTGCCACTTGAATCATAACCCCTGGATTATTAGCCGTCTCTGATCTTGAGTCGGGTAGAGTAATACCTTTTGGTACATTGAGAACAACACCTGAAGAATTATAGGATTTTAAAAGAAAGACCAGTAGAATAACCAGAATGTCTAATAGGGAAGTGATATCGATATTTTCAACTTTCCTTCTCGCCTTCTTTTTATTTCTTATTGATCTATTTCTCGCCATAATTAACTCATTAAGTTTCCAAAAACAATTTTGTTAAATAACTCTTTAACAACCTCATCGATACCCGTTTTTTTATTTTTTCGAGTCAGGAGGTCATCAGAGTTTCTCATTGTCCGCATTGCATCCATCATATTTATAATCTGTTGGTATTCCACATCGACTTGTGGTTCGAAAATCACCTGATTCTCATAGATATTCGCTTTTTTTATTCCCACTAATTTACTATGAAGAGTTTCAAGATCGTATTCTCCACCAGCCTTAGGAACAATAAAATTTATATTGCCTCTTGAGGTAGAAACCTCAAACCCTTTTGTCGTCACTTCTACTGTCAAACCAAGTGGTTTCTCCTTTGACGGAGGTGGGTTAGCTGCAGAGAGAATTGGTATGTCAGAACCAATTTCGTAGATCTTCAAAAACTGTGAAGACATAAGAAGAAAGAAGAGAAATATAAACACTGAATCTAATATAGGAATCAGATTCAGTGTTTCTCTATCTCTTTGATTTTTTCTTCTTGTTGGTTGTTTATAAGCCATTTTTTACTCTTCCGATTTCTCTTTAGTTCCAAGAAGGTCGAGAAGTTTTACACTAAATTCATCAATTTCATTTATGATTTTATCAGCCTTGGAAGTTAAAAAAGCATGAATGACCATAATTGAGATAGCTGTTAATAAACCTAAAAAGGTTGTATTCATCGCAGTTGAAATACCTTTAGATAGAAACTCTGCCTTTTGAGAGGCATCGATACTGTCAAGAGCACCAAATGATGTCATAAGACCTTGGATAGTTCCTAGGAGTCCAAAAAGTGTGAGAATATTAGCAATCAATTGAAGATAACCAAGTCGTCTTTCAACTTTAGGAACAACTTCTAATGCTGTGGCATCAAGAGCGTTTTGAATTTGCTCAGTTCCTTGATTCGCCCTTTTAAGTCCATTTTTTAAAACTTTTGGAAGAGCTGCACTAGTTCCTGAACAAACTCTAATGGCCCCTTGAATATCGTTGGAAAGAACATAACGTTGTATTTCATTCATAAAAGAGGCACCATCAACATCGAAACCTTTGGAGAGTCTTCTAAATCTCTCAAGCGCAATAGCGATCCCGATTCCCCAAACGGCAAAGATGATTCCCATAAAAATCCCACCATTTTGGATGAAACCTGCAATCTGGTCGATCATCGTGATTTCGTTACCTTCCATGTAAACTCCTCATTAAGATTTGGTATATATTCTATTGTAAGCTATTATTATTCCGGACGGTACAGTTAATTTCTGCCTACTTACAGTACATGATTAATTTAGTAGGAGAACCTAAGCCTGGTAATGCTCTGGGTAAAGAGTGCGCTCGATTCCTTCAATGAAAATATGAATAAGCTTTATATGTATTTCTTGAATGCGATCAGTGATGGGGCAATCAACTACAATGGGTACATCTACCATATCCTTTAGTTTTCCGCCGTCTTTACCCAATAGACCCACAACTTTCATGCCTTTAGAATGCGCCATCTCTACCGCCCTAATGACATTTTCAGAGTTCCCGCTGGTTGATATCGCGAGAAGTGCGTCTCCTTTGCGTCCCCAGGCTTGAACATTACGAGAAAAAATATATTCAAATCCATAATCATTGGCGACACAAGTAAGGTGGCCTGCATCTCCCATAGGAATGGCACTGATAGGATCACGATCTTTTCGATAACGACCTGTTAGTTCTTCAATAAAATGCATTGAATCACACATAGAGCCACCATTGCCACAGGCCATGATCCTCCCATCACCTTTAAGGGCGGTTAAAAAAGTATCAATCGCTTTTTCTATCAAGACTGTGTTCTGATCATCGGCGATGAATTTTTCTAGAGTAGATTGGGCTGATTTTAATGCGTCTGAAATAAATTGATGGCTCATGCTAAAATAATAAAGCCATGCAAGATGCATGGCCATGAAATATTAAAATTTATTAAGTTTTAAACGAGATCGTTAATATTGCGAAGGATTTCGGCTTTCGGTTGATTACCTACTAGAGTGCTTTTTACTTCTCCACCTTTAAAAAAGATAAGAGTAGGAATTCCACGAATCCCATATTGTTGAGCAAGTTCCCCTGCTTCATCTACATTTACTTTTACAATTTTTGCGCCATTAACCTCTGTTGCGATTTCATCGAGGATAGGAGCTAATGCTTTACAAGGTCCACACCACTCTGCCCAAAAATCTACAATCACTGGTTTGTCTGACTTTAATACTTCACTTTCAAAATTTGCTTTATCTACATTTACAGCGTTACCCATAAACAACCCCTTTTTATAGTCTTTTAATTTAACATATCTGACTTCCAAGGGCTAACTTTTTTAGGTACAACACTTTGGGTCGATGACTGTTTTTACCTACTTATAAGTGTTTAAAAATATTGTAGAATAGATGTACATATGAAAATGAGAAAATACCTTCTTAATTCAAGCAAGAAAACGGCTAATATTACTAGGCTCATAGCTAAGTCTGTGGACCTTTTAATTGTCTTGATTTTAGCGATGCTTTTTTATCCTTTTGGATTAATCTTGGCCCTTGTTTATATCTCCTTAGCCGATTCCCTTTATGGCGGACAATCTGTAGGAAAGCGCCTGATGGGCTTTTCCGTCATTTCTTTAGAGGATGGACAGCCTTGTTCAGTGAGACAATCTGTTATAAGAAACTTACCCATAATTGTACCGCTAGCTTGCGCGATCATCCCGCTTTGGGGCTTTATCATGGCCACATTATTAATTATTCCTCTCTTACTTTTTGAAACCTATCTTCTCTTTAAGCTTGATTCTGGGCATAGACTTGGTGATGTTATGGCAGACACAACTGTTATTGGAAATGATCCTAATCGCGTCGATATCCGAAAAAATCGTGAGTCCTGGTTTCCGTCCACCCAGCCAGGTGTGGCACCTTGCAATAGCTCTATTTTAAATTAACTGCTACAATCGATCTCCATGAAAAGATTAATTGTCGTAGATATTAGTAGTTTTATTTTTAGAGCGTTTTTTGCCATTCGTCCCATGACGGCACCTGATGGAACTCCTGTTAATGCCGTCTACGGTGTTCTCACCATGATGATGAAATTATTACAAAATTATAATCCCACTCACGTGGTATTAGCTCGTGATACCTCTGGCGGATCATTTCGAAATGAAATTTATCCGGAGTACAAAGCCAATAGAGGAGCGCCACCTGAAGAACTTGTTCCACAATTTGCACTGATAAATAAACTTATTGAAGTTATGGAGATTCCCAACCTCGCAGACCAACGTCACGAAGCGGACGATATTATTGGTTCTGTTGTGGTTCAATTTAAAAAAGATTTTGATGAAGTTTTAATTGCATCTGGTGATAAAGATCTTATGCAATTTGTTGGTGATAACGTAAAAATGGTCGATACCATGAAGGATAAAACCTACGATCGTCAGGGTGTTTATGAAAAAATGGGAGTCTATCCTGAACAAGTAATGGATTACCTCTCTCTTCTTGGTGACAGCTCTGATAATATTCCTGGTGTAAAAGGAATTGGAGCTAAAGGTGCTTCTAAACTTTTAGAGGAGTATCAAACACTAGATAAAATTCTTGAAAATATTGGAAGTATTTCAAATAAACGCGCTAACACTGCTCTTGAAAAGGGTGTGGAGAGTGCGGAACTTTCAAGGTCTTTAGTTCGAATTGTGACTGATATGGACTTAGGTGTGAAGGCTGAGGACTTTCTTTATTCTATGGAAGGACATGAAGGTTTTGTTGATTATCTCGATGAGCTAAACTTTAAATCTATCAAAAATAAAATCAGCGCAGGTGCCGGAAACGCAGCCGCCATAGCACGACCAAAATCTTTTATTGATTATAGTGTATTGAAAAAGACTGAAGTGACAGATTTTCTTGAAAAGCTCGCTGGTGAAGACCAGGTTTTTATTGAAGCTTATTTTGACGACGACGAATACCATACCCTAAATCCAGTCTGCTATGCTATTGCCACAGGAACTAAGAATACAATTATCTACCAATCTGAATTTGATTTAGCGGAATTTGTTTTGAAATTGTCTTCAATTGAAGATCTTTTAATCGCGACACCTAACTCTAAATTGATTTATTTCTGCCATTTTAAATATGCCTCAGAGAAATATCCAAAAGTTATTGATACAACTCAGGCGCATTTTGTTCTAGATCCAGAAAAAAAACACTCTTTGCAATCGATGGCGCTTGAATTTATTTCTGAAAACGTTCCGCTAGTTAAGGAACTTAAAAAAGAAAATAGAGAAGACATAGCCTCTCAGAAGAATTTTGAATTTGGTATGGCAAAGCGTGCTTTCAGTGGAGTTCGCGTTTATCCCTGGCTTTCGAAGAAACTTGAAAAAAGTGGCCATGGCGATATTTATTTTGATCTGGATCATAAGCTTCAATTGATTCTTGCTCGTATGGAGTGGGAAGGAGTCAGTCTTGATGTGGACTTCTATAAAAAACTTGAAGATGAATTCACCAAGAAAACGGATGATATTTTAAAAGAAGTAAAAAAGGTGGCAGGAGAAGAAGTTAATCTAAAATCCCCAAAACAAGTTGGAAAACTGCTTTTTGAAGATTTAGAATTACCCGTCATCAAAAAAACTAAAACAGGATTCTCGACTGACTCAAGTGTTCTTGAAACTCTTGACCGGATGGGGGAGAGCGATATTCCAGGGTTGATTTTAAAATACCGCGAGATTGAGAAGCTTAACTCTACTTATGTAAAAGCGCTTCCTCAATTAGTCCATACAGATGGTAAGCTTCGCACTCACTTTAACCAGCATGTGGCCCAGACCGGAAGGCTTTCATCTGATAAACCTAATTTACAGAATATTCCTATAAGAACTGAAAATGGTCGACTGCTCAGAAAAGGTTTTGAAGCCGCTGAAGGTTTCGAGCTTATTGGTGCAGATTATTCACAAGTAGAATTGAGATTATTGGCGCATTTCTCTGAAGATTCTGTGATGGTAGAAGCCTTTAATAATGATCAGGATATTCATGCGCAGACTGCTAGTGAAATTTTTGGGATGAAACTTAAAGATGTTACCAGTGAGAAAAGAAGTTATGCTAAAGCGATCAACTTTGGACTTATGTATGGTCAGTCTTCTTATGGTCTCTCTCAAATGTTGAATATCTCCCCTGGTGAGGCTAAGAGCTATATCAATGAATATTTCACACGTTTTCATAGTGTGAAGGCTTACCTTGATAGTCTCATCGAAAAATGTGAAGAAATAGGCTACGCAGAAACTCTTTATGGAAGACGCAGATATATCAAAGATATTAACTCTACCAATAGGCAGGTAAAGTCGATGGCGGAGAGAATGGCGATAAATAGTCCTATTCAAGGAACCGCAGCGGATATTATTAAGCGTGCTATGATCGATATCGATGCTGAATTGGCTGCAAAAGGACTAGATTCTAAAATGATTTTACAAGTTCATGATGAATTAATTTTTGAAGTTCCAAAAGATGAGGTCAGTGAGATGCAAAAGCTTGTTAAAGAGAAAATGGAAAATGTCGTGGATCTGATTATTCCACTCAAAGTAGATCTAAATACGGCAACAAATTGGTATGATCTAAAATAGTAGGAGAGAAAAATGAAATATGCATGGTTAATACTTCTAGTAGGCTGCGGCCATTTTCACAATCAACCGATCATTACAAGTAAAGCGGAACATTATGTCTCTCCCGATAAAAAAATTGACGTGGAAGTTTTAGTCGAACCTTCAAATAAACATGCTCCTAAAAGCTCAATGACTAGAATTGTTTTAAAGCCAGGTACGAAAATTCCCAAGCATATCCATAAGATGTCAGATGAATATTTGTATTTCGTGAAAGGTGGGGGAGTTCTGGTTATCGATGGTAAAAAACACTTGGTTAAGGCTGGGGCGGTATATTATATCCCTGTCGGTATGAAGCACTCTTATGAAAATAATTCCAAAAACTCAGCTAAGGCTATTCAATTTTATTCTCCTAACGGACCTGAACAGCGTTTTAAGCTTTGGGCGGATTAATAGGCCCAAGAGTTACAATTTTACTAAGTCTATTCTGTAAATTGCAATCGGGCCTATCATCCTATTAAATCTTTAGATTACTTTCCGTGAGTTTCTGCAAGGTAACTTGAAACGCCTTCTTTGGTAGCAGCCATTCCTTTTTTACCTTTTTCCCAGTTTGCAGGACATACTTCGCCATGCTCTTCGTGGAATTGAAGTGCATCGATAACTCTTAGCGCTTCAGAAACATTTCTTCCTAGAGGAAGATCATTGATTGTAGAGTGACGGATAACTCCTTCTTTATCAATTAAGAAAAGTCCTCTTAAGGCCACTTCTTCATTGAAAAGAACACCGTAGTCTCTAGCGATATTTTTAGATACGTCAGCGATTAGTGGGTATCCAATTTGACCAATTCCACCTTGATCAACTGGAGTGTTTCTCCATGCAAAGTGAGAGAATTGAGAGTCAATTGAACAACCTAGGACTTGAACTCCTCTTTCTTTGAACTCTGCTACTCTTTCGCTGAAAGCGATGATTTCAGTAGGACATACGAAAGTAAAATCTAGTGGGTAGAAGAAAAGAACTACGTTTTGTCCTTTGTAATCTGCAAGAGAAATCTCTTTCATAGATCCGTCTTCCATAACCGCAGTAGCTTTAAAATCAGGTGCTCTTCTTGTAACTAATGAACTCATATTAATCTCCTTTAAAATTTGCAAGTTAGTTGTCGTGCAAAACTTGGTTTATTATTCGTCAAAAAGGGGTGAGAATCCAATCTCAAATTTCTATCAGTGTAATAGATAAATCCTATTACACAAGGGAAATTGAGTTGAAGAAATTTATGCACTTAGTTGATGTCAACGACCTCTTGCGACTTAGCTTGAAACTCCCTAATTTCGTCAGGAACACTACCGAGAATCTCCTCTTCTAGGGCATTGATAATACGACTTTTGAGGCAATCCTTACTAAAAACAAGTGATACTTCCCGCGTCGGAATAGGCTTTTTAAATGGTCTGATATGTTTTTGCAAGCGCTTGGACAATTCCTCCACGGCCATATGTGGCAATATTGTATAGCCATGACTTTTGATAACCATATTCTTCAAAGTTTCAAAATTTCCACTTTCAAAGCGTACTCTAATATCAAGATCCTCAATCGCTTTTTGTGAGCAAATATTGAGAACCTGCTCTCTAAAGCAATTTCCCTTATTTAGAAGCCAAATCTCATTGAGGTCTAATTCGTCTTGAGTCACTGCTTTCTTCTTGGAAAGGTGATTGCTGGGGTTTACGAATAAATAAAATGGCTCGTAGTAAAGAGGACGCTCTTCAATGAATCCCTCGTTTAAAGGTGTCACTAAAAGGCCAGCATCAATCTGGTCTTTCTTCAGCATGGTAATGATATCCTCAGTTTTCGCCTCTTGAATTTGTAAATTAACTAAAGGATAAGCCTTCACAAAACTCTCTAAAAATAAAGGTAAAATAAAAGGAGATAGAGTTGGAATCACGGCGAGTCTAAAATCACCTTTAACTTCACTTCCCCGCTCTGCCAGAAGTGAAAATAGCCGCTTTTGTTCTTTAATAATTTTCCCAGCTTGATCTATAACCATCAGCCCATCTTCAGTGGTTTGAATGGGGCTTTTTGAGCGATCAAATATAGTGATTTGCAGCTCATCTTCAAGTTTTTGAATCTGCATACTTAAAGTTGGTTGGGTCACAAAGCAAGACTCAGCGGCTTTTCCAAAATGTCGATGCTCGTGGACGGCTAAAATATATTCGAGTTGAGTAAGAGTCATATTTTCATATTAGATCATATTAGAAGACCAGTCGAAAAGATTTATGTTATTTTATAGATAATGGAAGCCTATTATTACGCCCTGGGAGCAAACTTCTCATTTGCTTTGGGGTCAATATTCTTTACTCACTACGCTAGAAAATTCTCCTCGATCTGGATGAATACCTTCAAGGCGTCAGTAGCGGCACTTCTTTTTGCTTTTACTGTCTTATTGGGCTCTGGGTTTCATGAAATTTCTGCTCTCAACTTTGGAATCTTTTTTGTTTCAGGGTTTGTGGCCTTAGGACTCGGAGATATTTTTCTTATCAACGCCTTTTCACTTATAGGACCCGGACGTACTTTGGTGTTATTTGGATTTCACCCCATGATTGTGGGAATCCTTTCTTATTTTATTCTCGGCCAAGAGGTATCCCCTAAAAAACTTATTGGAATTATCTTTTTTATTGGCTGTCTTCTGACATTTTCGCTGGAGTCATTTAGGAAGAATAAATCCTGGGGAGTCGCAGGACTTAGTATGGCGATCCTAGGTGTCACTCTTGATGGAGTTGGGGTCATCATCACTCGTTATGCTTTTGATATGAATACCGCGATTACTGCTCTTGAAGGAAATTTCCATAGGTGTCTTGGAGCGCTTTGTTGTTATGCTCTATTAAATAGATTTTATCCTATGCGATTTGTTGCAAATTTTAGAGAGATGCGATTAAAGTCAAAGCTTATGGTAAGTCTTGGAGCGATTTTTGGGACCTATCTGTCACTTGGTTTGTATTTGGAAGCCGTCAAGACAGCGAACCTTGCCATAATATCATCTATTTCGATTACAAGTGTTTTGTTTTCCAGTGTGTTCGAGTCACTTTGGAACAAAGAATGGCCCAGTAAATATCTTTATCTGGGCCTTAGCTTCTTTGGTGTCGGTATTTGGTTTGTGATGTTTGCTTAAATATTAAAGGATACTATCCAGTTCTTCCTCAGTTCTCTGTGCGTGAAAGATATTTAGTTCCTCTGAGTGATAATGTTCGTCATAAGATTTATCCTCTGGCGATCCTACTGAACCATATATATATTGGAAAAAATCTTCAGAAAAACTCATTTGAGCATATTCTTCTAAATCAGATTTAAAATCTTCCGTTCTAACTGAGGTGTATTTACGTTTTTGAAAGTAGCCTCTCAAAAAATCTTTAAGTCCAGGTTTCCCAATCTCTTTTAGTTGATAATCTATATAAGCCAGAAAAGACCTTCCGTACTCATAAGATCGGTTATCAGTTTTTCTGGTATAAACATTGTGTCTGGCAAGATTTATAGAGTCATAAAAAGGTCTCTCATGAGTTTGGTAGCCTTTATCTCTCCAACTCGCAATGGCTTCGTCCATCCAGCCAGAGTTTCCGTTAGCAGGGAAAACTCCCTTGGCGAAATAAAAGTGGTGAAGCTCATGTCCTAGAGCAACGATTGAAGTGTCAGTCGCACCAGCGTACTCCATTCCTCCTTTGATACCTGTTCCATAAATAATCATTTGATCATAAGGGTAGGGTCCATAATCTTTTTCTAACTCACGAAAAACTCTTCTGGCCTTTTTTTCAGCAAAATAATTATAGAAGCGAAAACGAGAATAGATTGTCACAGGGATCTCTCGTCCATCTATGGATTTATATTTTAAATAGTAGCGAACAAATTTATCAATGGGCACCAAGTGAAAATAAAGAGCCGAAGATGTATAGAACTCAGGGTAACTCACCTTGTAATGGTTATTGGTGATTTTTGTCATTTTTCCATTCGTAAATAAGCTATGCCATCTTTTGGTACCCGTAACCTTAACATCGATTTCCATTTTGTAATTGTCATACTCGTAGTTGGTCGGAAGATACTGCTCCAATAAAAGTCTGTCTTTTAGATCTCGAATAAAAAAGGCGCTGGAAACTCTATGCCAGTCATCTTTTTTGCGAGTAAACCTGGTTCTTTTAGTGATGGGAGAAGTGACTTCAAGAGTATAGTTTCCAGGGGGAAGCTTTCTATCGACCATTCTCATATAACTAACTCCACCAGGCACAGAGATAAGTCTTTGCGAGATTAATTCTCCATTCAGTTTTACTGAAAAAGGATCTTCTACTGAATCAAATAGGGGATAACCCTCTTCTAACTGCTCAAATCTGATTGTCGCCGAAACCGAAGCTTGTTGATTCTTAGTATCAAAGAGTATGTCGTATTGGGCGTGTTTAAAGTCTACAAACACAGCCCGTTGATCACCTAGATTAAAGTTAGGTGGTGCAAGTTTGATATTCGCCGAGGCAAGAGTACTAAAGAATAGTAATGTGGTTAATAACTTCGTCATAAAAATCCTTTTAATGATTTCGAGTTAAAGAGAGTTGCCTTTTCTCGTAAATTTTCTTTCCCATAATTTTATTAAAACATGATCTTTTTAAAAACCAGCTGAAAACTCCTCGCCTCATTTTGCTGAAAAAGGTCCATTCTGGATGATATTGAACTCCTAAGATAGGTCGGTCATAAAACTCCATCACTTCGGCAAGCTTTCCATTATGAGACGTTCCAGTGATATCTAAGTTTGGCCAGCGGTCTTGATTTTCTAGGAAGTGATCAAGCCTTATTCCTTGATGGTGATATTTCACGGCCCTAAAGCTACTACGGCCGGCGAGTTCTCTAATTAAAGACTCTGGATTATTTACTTGGACCCTATCAAGAGTATATCTGCGATTTTTAATACCCAGTTCTTCTTCAATATCTAAATAAAGAGGAATTCCCTGAGAGACAGCCAGTACTTGTAAGCCTCTGCATATCCCTAAGATTGGCTGGTAGCGCGAAGATTCGTTTGCAAAATAATCTTTTAACAAACCAAACTCAAACTTGTCACGATCTTCTCCAATATCAGAGGGAGAGTAGAAGTGCCTAAGTGATTGAAGTCGACTTTTAGTCTGTGGGCTTTGCAAGGGAATATAATGATCTGGGTTAACATCAGATCCACCTGGAATAAGAATCCCGTCTACTTGAGTGTAATCAACCGTTTGATTTTCAGATCTTAAATTAATGATATCAATATCGTAACCAAGTTTTCTGGCATATCGTTTTAAGGCCCAGCTATTCCAACGTCCGCATTTATTAGTGCAGCCTATGACGAGAGTGTCTTTGTCGTCCAACTCACATTTTATATTGGCAGTATTATGTAATGATTGTTTGGCAAAAGATGCTTCCAGAGAAAGCAAAAGAGTTAATACTATAAAATTCTTAAACATGGGAAATATCCTTAATAAGATCGTTTTTAATATTTTACGATCGCTCAGGATTCCCATCAAATGGGGCTCTAGCTAGGAAAATTATTCAAGGTTTGATTAGAAGTATTCGACTTCTATTTCTGACTCGACGACTAAGCTTTCAGAGCTTGAGTCCGGAGTGACTCTTACTTCAACAGCCCGGCCTTGCAGTATCCCGATCTCGTCTCCGGGAATAAAATTGAGAGAATCTGACTGACCATCTCCGTCAACATCTTCAAAGCAACCTTTAAAATAATGGTCATATTGTTCATTAATATCTTGATCTGGGCTTCCCACTGTTCTTCGTATAGAGCGGTACTCGCAATAAACTTCATCTTCTCCAAAACTTGCTGAATTTTCTACTACATTAAATCTGATTCGAGTCACGGCCACAAGAGCCTGACCTGAAATAACTTTGGGTGCATCTGGAACCCTAGCCCATGCTGATCCTTTCATTACTAGACTTACGACATTATTATTAGATTCAGTTTTAGAGTAATTGACCGTGAACTTTTTAACTCCGCTATCTCCGGGAAGGATTATAACTGCTGACTCGTCTGTCCCCTCGTTAGAAGTATCTGTGCTCTCAACTTTTTTGCCACAACTTGCAAAAAGGCCCAGTAGGCAGGGTGCGAAAATTAATACTTTCAGACTAAACATTAATGTCTCCTATTTCATCATATATCGGTTTTGGGCAGAGGGTCATTTAGGAATAAATTTCGGTATCAAAAGAAACCAGTCCAATTTCTTTAAATTATCAGTATTTGTGCAATGCTCAGTAAAATACTCAGGTTTTTAGATTTTTTTTTGAAGCCAAAACCTTGACACTAACCCAGGCGCTATTAGATTGTGTTCAGAAATAAAATTGAGGGTTATTACCCATAGGATCTAACAGGAGATTGAAAATGACAGTAAAGCCATTACACGACCGTGTGCTTATTAGAAGAATTGAAGAAGTAAATAAAACTGCTGCAGGAATCATTATTCCTGATCAATCTAAGGACAAGCCTTCCGAAGGAGAGATTATCGCTGTTGGAGACGGCTACACAAATACTGACGGTTCAGTGAGAGCCTTAAGTGTGAAAGTTGGAGATAAAGTTCTATTTGAGAAATGGGGCGGATCAGAAGTTAAAGTTGGTGGTGAAGAGCTACTTGTTATGAAAGAAGAAAAAATTATTGGGATTCTTCAGTAGAAAATAGTCCGGTGGACTATTTTGGAATGCACCTGCTGGTGCAGAAAGATAATTAAACAATTTAAGGAGATATATATGTCAGCAAAAGAATTAAAGTATTCAGAGACAGCAAGAAACCTCATTCTTAACGGAGTGAACTCACTTGCAGACGCAGTAAAAGTTACACTAGGACCAAAAGGGCGTAACGTTGTTATCCAAAAAAGCTTTGGTGCTCCTTCAATTACTAAAGACGGAGTTTCTGTTGCAAAAGAGATTGAATTAGAAAATGCCTTTGAAGATATGGGAGCACAACTTGTAAAAGAAGTAGCTCAAAAAACGAATGAAGATGCAGGGGACGGAACAACAACTGCTACTGTTTTAGCTCAAGCTGTTTATAGAGAAGGTGCGAAACTTGTGGCTGCTGGACATAACCCAATGGATCTTAAAAAAGGGATTGATCTAGCGACTGAAAAAGTTATTGCGTTTTTAAAAGAAAACACAAAAGAAGTTAAAACCAACGAAGAGATCGCTCAAGTTGGATCTATTTCTTCAAATAACGACACTGAAATCGGGAAAATGATTGCCGATGCTATGGATAAAGTTGGTAAAGAAGGTGTTATCACAATCGAAGAATCAAAAACAGCAGAGACATACAGTGAAGTTGTTGAAGGTATGCAATTTGATAGAGGATACACTTCTCCCTACTTTGTAACTAACACTGAGAAGATGACTGTTGATTTTGAAAATCCAAATATCTTAATCACAGATAAGAAAATCTCTTCAATGAAAGAACTTCTTCCTATCCTTGAAAAATCAGTTCAAACTTCTAGACCACTACTTATCGTGGCAGAAGATGTTGAAGGTGAAGCGCTTACCACTCTTGTTGTAAATAAGTTAAGAGGGACTCTTAATGTGGCTGCTGTTAAAGCTCCTGGTTTTGGAGACAGAAGAAAAGAAATGCTTAAAGACATTGCTATTCTAACTGGTGCAACCGTTATCTCTGAAGAAGTAGGGATGAGTCTTGAAACTGCTGAGCTTGCTCACTTAGGAACAGCTAAGAAAGTAAATATCGACAAAGAAAACACAACGATCGTTGATGGTGCTGGTGATCAATCAGCTGTAGATGACAGAGTCAATGCTATTAAGGCTCAAGTTGCTGAAACAAGTTCTGACTACGACAGAGAAAAATTACAAGAAAGACTAGCTAAGCTTGCAGGTGGTGTTGCAGTTCTTTATGTTGGTGCCCCAACTGAAGCTGAAATGAAAGAGAAAAAAGATAGAGTTGAAGATGCTTTAAACGCAACTAGAGCTGCTGTTGAAGAAGGAATCATCGTTGGTGGTGGTGCCGCTCTTGTACACGCAGTTAGAGCGCTTGCAGATTTTTCTACTGGTAATGAAGAGTATGACTTTGGTGTAAGAATCGTAAGACGTGCGATTGAAGAGCCACTAAGACAAATTGCTACAAACGCAGGTAAAGAAGCTTCTGTTATCGTAAACGAAGTTAGATCTAATAAAGATTTCTCTTTTGGTTACAATGCAAGAGAAGACAAATTCGAAGATCTAGTTAAAGCTGGTATCATCGACCCAACTAAAGTAACTCGTTCTGCACTTCAAAACGCTGCTTCAGTTTCAGGGCTTATGCTTACGACTGAAACAATGATTGCAGACCTTCCTTCAAAGGATGATGGTGGAGCCGCTGCCGCCATGGGCGGAATGGGCGGCATGGGTGGAATGCCAGGAATGATGTAAAATAAAAAATTATGCGAGCTCGCTCGCGCTAATTTTTATTTTCATCATGACGCCTGCATTTGGACGAGCGAAGCGAAGTCAAATGCCAGGAATGATGTAACCCTCCCAAGTGTTATTAATACTTAATTGCCAAGGAGCCCATTAGGGCTCCTTTTTTTATTTGCCTAATGATATTTGAACCAAGATGCCCCCACTTAATGCCCCACGGTGTCATTAAGAAACCTTAAGTCTCTAAATAAGTCTTATAAAATCCTAACAATTTCAACACATTACATTTGGCACAGAGTTTGTATATTATGTTGGTGCCCACGGAAGGGCCCAGCCGTCCAAGGAAGGACGGTAATTCTTACCCAAGACCGATATCCCGGTCAAACAATCAACTTATAGATCCGATTATCTTATTGTATGGATGCGCGAGATAATTGGATCTATTTTTTAAAACTGAGTCGAGAACTCCCTAGAGAGTATATAATGCTCGATCAGGAGATGAAATCTCATAACAAGTCTTTAGTGCCAGTCACTTTAAAGGGCTTGTTAGAAACGGCTTCTAAGTCTACTGATGTTCATATTATTATTTATATTCATAGCCTCGGAGAGTTGAGGTATTTCAATCGCAGGGCAAATAAGATACTTAAATATCTTATGAAAAACTCCTTAGTAAATCTCTATATTGCCAGCTCATTTTCAAATATAGGTGATGGAAGTATCCTGAAGCGAAATCAATACAATTTCGTGAGACTGCCCGTATCAAGAAAAAGTTTTTGTGAGAGAGTTTCAGGGATGATTGATATTAGCGAAAGCGATCAACTCAAGTGGCCTGGTGGAACTGTACCGAGGCTATCATTGGCGGGATAATGAAAACAAATCTTTCTGATATGACCCAAAGATATTTGACCTTAGTAAAAATTGATTCACTGAATCTAATGAATCGAATTGTTGAGCGACAGTCAGAGTACTTAAACGATTTTTCTCTCAAAAGAGATCGCGAGATATTTAAAGACGTCTTTACTAATAGATACTCGATGACCACGATGTCTGATCTTGCCCATATTCCTTTGGAGATTATTGAACTAGCTAATGATTTTTATCAGCACGTTGATGAGCTTAAATGGTACTTAATGCACACTCAAGATATGCCAAATACAATTGAGGAAGAGATTCAAAGAAAGACCGCCGTTCTTAAGAAAAAACACGAAAATCTGCTCATCTATATTAATGTAGAGCTCTCTGGAGAGGATGTTCCCATGGAGCTTGAGTCTTAATTTCTAAGACAATTCTTTGCACTTTTAACCGTTCCATTGTAATAAAACCCTATGATTTTAAAATCTTTACTAGTGGTGTCATTTCTTATCTTTGCTCTTCCTCTCAGTTGGGCCAAGAATCCGCTACCCAACTCTAGACTCAACAAATTATCAGGTGAGAAATCCGCACCTTACGATAAAAAAGCCACTTGGGATCAACGCTACTCTCAACGAAGATACGTTTACGGTAAAGAGCCAGCCCGATTTCTAGCAGAGAACTACGACTATCTTCCTCCTGAGAGTAAGGTTCTAGATATGGGAATGGGTGAGGGGAGAAATGCCGTTTTCCTCGCTCAAAAGGGTCATTTTGTAACAGGAGTCGATATAAGTTCTGTTGCGATTAAAAAAGCACGTTCCCTTGCTAAAGAATTCGGCGTAAAAATTAAAACGATTGTCGGAACACTAACCAAATATAAACTTCCTGACGAATCCTTTGATGCTATTATCTGCTTTTATTATGTCGATCGCGAGCTTAATGATAAAATTCAGCGCTGGCTAAAACCAGGAGGAATCCTCATTTATGAAGCTCATACAACCAAAGAGTTTGAAAAGGGGAATCAAAAAACAGCTTCCAAATACAATTATTATTTAAAGCCTCAAGAACTTTTAAGTATGTTTCCTAATATGCAAATTTTAAAATTTGAAGAGCCTTTACATGAAAACGAATTTCGCTCTGGTATCATTCTTCAGAAAAAAGGTGGAAAATAGTGGCCAAGTTTAGGAGTACAAAGCTTTTAAAAGGTTATCCCTGTACACATCGTCAGTGGAAAGCCAATTCTCATTGTCGTTTCGTTCATGGCTATTCCCGCTCTTTTTATTTTGAATTTGAATCGAGTGAGTTGACTGAAGAGATGTGGGTGATGGATTTTGGAGGATTAAAAGAAGTAAAAGTCTGGCTTGCTCATATGTTTGATCACACCTTTCTGGCAGCTGAAGATGATCCTTATTTGGACACTTTTAAAAAGCTAGACTCTGAAGGCGTCATACAATTAAGAACACTTCCCAATGCCGGTATGGAAGGAACTGCGGAATATGTTTTTACGCACGTAAGTCAGATCATCAATAAAAACACAAATGGTCGGGTATGGATTACTAAGGTTGAGGTTCGTGAAAACGAAAAAAACTCTGCTATGTACCTACCTTAATACCAAGCTGTACTTTAAATTCCCGAGGCTTGTGGCATAATAATATTATGCGCCAGATAGTTTTATTCTTGCTTTTATTTTCCTCAACAATTTATGCAAGAGAATACACTCTCATGGAGGAGACAGTTGTGTTTCCGGGGCGCGTATCGAGAATTAATCCCACTGCAAAGTTAATCCGCTTAAAAATAGAATTTGAAAATGCCAAGTTTTTGAATAAAAACAATCGCATCGAAATTTGGAATGAGAGCTTCCCTGAAAGGCGATGCTTAACCTATCTTGAGGGACGTACTAATGATTATCTTTTGCTAAGAATTCCTGAATACAAAAAATGTCGCAAAACAATTTACTTTGCAACGGGTAGCTATCTTCATATGTATAGTCCAGATCTTGAAAATAGCTTGGTGACAGCAAAGGAGTTAGTTCAGATCTTACAGAGAAAGCATATGGCCTTAAATGCTAGACTTTCACGTTATCAATCGGAAGTAGATGGCTTTATTGAGAAAGTAGATGTGGTAAATAAACGTTATGAAGTTTTAAGGCAAAAACTTGAATTAGAATGGCAAAAAGAATTGACCGCCCTGGAAGAAGATAAAACGAGAGCTTATCAAAACTTCAAACAAACTCAAGCCAGGTTAAATGATTTAGAGTTTAAGCTTCGCAAATATCGAGTGAGAGATCAAAATCTTAAAGAAGATAGATGGTCACTTGATCCCAATTTATATTATCGAAAATAAGATTTAAGCTTTCGGAGCTGACTTGGTGATCGCATGATCTTTTGAAGTGTCGAAAGCTAATTTTCCTGTGAGCAAATGAAACCACATCACAAAATCACCCATTAAAGAATAGATAGGCTGCTTGAAAGTGGCTGGTCTATTTTTTTCAATAACAAAATGTCCTGGCCAGGCGAAACCGTATCCCAATAGAGGGCAGATCCAAATCAGTTTATATTGACCAGTCACGAGGGCATAGATCAGCACAAGCAGTAATAAGCTCGTCCCAGTAAAGTGAAGGGCTCTGTTTGTTTTATTTGAGTGCTCACTTAAATAGAAAGGATAAAAGTTTTTAAAAGGTTTAATTCGATCGGCCATAAAAACTCCTTTAGTTCTTAAGTTCTCTCAATAGTCTGGACAAAGAGGGAGGTTGGATTCCCAGATAGGAAGCTAAATATGTCTTAGGAATTCTTTGCACATCAATTCGCTTGTTGTTGATGAATTTTTCTAAACGTTGTTTTGCGTTGAATTGTACAAACTCCATTTCTCTTTTTGTTTTGAACATGTAGTTTCTCAATAAAACTTCACGATAGACCTGATGCCAAATAGAGTCGAGATTCATAAGCTCCAGAAAGTTTTTGTATTTGAGGGTATAGAGTTCTGAATCTTCAAGGGCCTGCACAGAAACCATAGTTCGTGAACTTTGCTCCCAAGTGAGAAAGAAATCTAAAATAAATGAATTCTCTGGAATAAAGGAATATGTTTTTTCTTCACCCTCGCTATCAGTGAGATAGATTCGAAATAGTCCGTGAGAAACAACCGCTACTTCGTCGCAATGATCAAAGTGCTGGAAGAAATGTTCGCCCTTCTTAAATTTTTTATGAGTCACGAGGCTCTCAAGCTGATGCCAGTTCTCAATCGGTCGATCAACCAATTCTTGAAGATGTTCTTTTAAAGTAGACGTAAATTCTGCCATGTAATTCCAAACTTTTAAGCTATCCTTAAGCTTAGCTGTAGGAAAATAAGAAGTCTAGAATAACGCCTCTTGCTAAAGCTCTTGTAAGGTTACTTTAGCTTTTTGTTTTTTGTCGTCCCGCAAAAATTCTACGGTTACTGTATCCCCGATTTTAAATTTACTAAGAACAAAATAAATATCATCAAGGGTATTCACCTCATTTCCATCAATTGAGATGATAACATCTCCAAAATAAAGGCGACCGAAGCTTCCTCTACGCATTCCCTTAAGACCAGCCTTGCCAGCTCCTCTATCTGGATCAACCCAGCGAAGCACCGCACCTTTGGGGTATTGATCTCGAACTCTTGGATCGTCTAAAACTGTGATTCCCAGCCCGGGTCGAATAATCTTTCCATGTTCTATTAACTGGGGAACTGCCTTTGAAATCGTATCGATAGGAACAGCAAATCCAAGCCCTGCACTTGATCCAGAACGGCTGGCAATCATGGTATTCATACCAATCACTCGACCTGAAGAATCGAGTAGGGGTCCACCTGAATTTCCCTGGTTGATAGCAGCATCGGTTTGAATCATATTTCTGATTTTTACTCCTCCAATGCCAAGCATCTCCCTTCCTGTCGCAGAGACAATTCCTCTGGAGAGGGAGTAATCAAATCCGAGTGGGTTTCCAATGGCCATCGCCATTTGGCCTACAACGAGCTCTTTAGATTTTCCAATATTGGCGTAGCGAAGGTTTTTTGGTCTTTTTTCAAGTTTTAGAAGTGCAATATCATTTTTCGGGTCAACCCCCTGAACTACTGCTTTGTACTCACCTTTATCCCCATGGAAGGTAATGACAAATTCATCTCCCCCTTGGACCACATGAAAGTTTGTGACAATATGACCTTCGCCGTCCCATACAAAGCCAGTTCCCATCCCTCGAGGAATCTCAATTTCTTCACCATAAAAAATATTGGTTTGAACAGCTATACTTCTTACGTTAACTACCGCTGGAACATTTTCACGATAAATTTCAATAATTCTCTTTTCAACTGCTAAAAGTTCGTTTTCAACAGGTTGGATGGATTTTGGTGCAGCCGCGGCAGCAGTAAGGGTGGCCAGAGCTAGGGCAAAAATAAACACTTTCATAGGTCTCCTTTGCATAAAAATCTAACTTGAGTATAGTATTACAAATTAGGATAAGGGTAAATTCCCGGTCAATTTGTAGTTAATTTTAGTGGTGAGTTAAGTGGCTGATATTTGCATATACAATCGTTATACAAAAAATCAAGAAATTGAGAAAGTCTACGGCGAAAAAGCTGTGGAATTGGCTTATGACTCTAAACTGGCAAAGGCTATCGGCCCTTTGGTGGCAAGTCGAAGCTTGAGTCGACTTTACGGCTCTAGTCAGGACACCATAAGCTCCGGCAAAAAAGTTCCTAAATTTATAAAGAAATTTAATATTAAAATCGATGACTATCTTCCCGGAAGTCTTGAGCATGAACCCATAGAAAAGAGTTATAAGACTTTTAATGAGTTTTTTATTCGAAAATTTAAAGCGGGCCTTAGACCTTTTCCTTCAGAGCTTGATAGCATGGGAGCTTTTGCCGAAGCTAGATATTTTGGCCATGAAGCCATCTCCGAGAGCACGACTATCCCGGTCAAAGGTAAGTTTCTTTCTGCGGCTCAGCTCTTAGGGAATGTAAAAAATGCAGAGGTTTTTGAAGGTGGCCCTTTGTTGTTAGCGCGACTTTGTCCTGTGGATTATCACCGGTATCATTATTGTGACTCAGGAAAAACTTTAGAAGCTTATAGAGTGAAAGGTGATTTTCATTCGGTTAATCCTTTGGCCTTAAAATTAAAGCAAAATATTTTTATTAAAAATGAAAGAAGAATATCTATCATTCAAACGGAGAATTTTGGGAAACTAGCCTATATTGAAGTTGGTGCCACAATGGTGGGAAAAATTATTCAATCGGCAGATGAATCTCAACGCTTTGAGCGCGGACAGGAAAAAGGATATTTTTTGTTTGGCGGAAGTACGGTGATTGTTCTCGGTGAGCCTAATGCTTGGAAACCTAGCGCGGATATTCTAGTGAATACTAAAAATTCTCTTGAAACTTATGTCCACTTAGGCGATGCGATTGCTTTAAAAAATAATTCTTAACGAAAGAAGCCGGCGATTGCCGGCGCTCGATAGGAAGATTTGATTAGAAAAGTTGATTAGTAGTTGAGGGCATGTTGAATAGATTCTTGATAAGACCTTGAACCCCAGAATATTATTTCATGATTCGTTTTATCTTTAGTTGGATTTTTTTCAATTCCATCAAGAAAGCTTTGCAAGTTGTAAAGGAGAGCTTTATACATTTTGTGCTCCCCTGCTGACATTGAGATCTTTTTGCAATTGAATGAGCTCTTCTTTTGGTTGGCCAATCGATCTTCTAAACAGTCAGAGAGGAAGTCTAATGTTTCAATATGAAGAGATTTGGTATCAACTAAATCCTCCTTATCTTTTTTTGATAAATTTTGATTGAGGATATAAAGACCATCCGAGTTTTGAATGATCAACTTTTTAACAAGAAAGTCCTCTATCAGTACTCTAAGAGTGAGAAGATCAACTCCTAATACTTTCGCAAGTTCTACATGTGAAATTTTTTCTCTTTGAATAAGTTCTAAAATAAGTCTCTGAGTGAATGTCATCATGATATAGCCTTTTTGTTATTCATCCGTCTGGCTTGAAATTTTTTCTTCAAGTTAATATTGTTAATCTCATGATCAAGAAGTGCTGAGAAAAATGAGCGTTCGGTTTCGTTCAGATGTGAGAGGGCCAACTTAAGTTTTTCGATCAGACTTAAGTGAGACTCATTATAAGATAGACAATTTTGAAAAGCTTCATACTCCGAAATTTTCATTTCACTTCCATTTAAAATTCGAAAAACTCTTGTGATCTGAATGGAAGTTTTTTCGGAAATATGCCTCAATTTATCTTTGGGAAATTTCTTTTTGTAACTATCTATGATGGCTCTTTGTAATTCACTCATTATGCTCTCCTTTTTGTATTGTTGGAGAGTCTATAAGCAAGTGTTATGCCAAACTATGAGGGTGTTTTTGACTGGTCTAAAATTCTATAAAAAGCTGAGGCTGAAATTTTCAAATCTTTTATCGCATGAGTGATTTTTCCTTTATTAAGCTCCATAGCCTGCCTGAGGCACTCTTGTTCTACTTTTGAAATAAAGTCACGTAGCCCATATGCTTGAATAAACTCTATTTGAGATTCAGTTAAATATCCATTTGAGGAAGGCTCAGACGTTCGGATTCCGAATATAACGTCATTAGCGGTAATAATACCTTTATTAAGCGAGGAAAGTATTTCGACTTTCTTTTTTAACTCTCTGGTGTTCCCGGGCCAGCTATAATCGGCACACTTGTCTATGGCATCTTGTTTTATCACAATTTTTCGTGGTGAAAGTTTTGTGAATGCCTTTATTAATAAAGCTATATCTGGCTTTCTCTCTCTTAAGGGTGGAATCTCTAGATTGTGACCAGAGATCCTAAAGAAAAGGTCTTTTCTAAATTCTTTATTGTGTATTTTTTCAAAAAGATCCTCACAAGTTGCACAGATCAAAGTGAATTCTGATTTTACGGGTTTACTGCTGCCGACGGGATAGAAGGTTTTGCTATCAAGGGCCTTAAGAAGCTTGTTTTGCATACTCATAGGCATCGTGGCTATTTCATCAAGAAAGAGTGTCCCTCCATTTGCAAGAGCGAGTTTTCCTATTTTCTTTTCAGTCGCTCCTGTAAAAGAGCCTTTTTCGTGTCCAAAAAGTTCTGACTCGACTAGGTTTTCAGATATTTCTGCACAGTTTAGATGTATAAACGGTTTATCCTCTCCATATGTTTTCTTGTGAAAAAGTTCTCCGATTAAACTTTTTCCTACACCAGTCTCACCAGTAATAAGGATGGTTTTATCCTTTAGATTGATGGTCGCGATATCACTAATGGCAGCTTTTAATTCTTTGTTGGATGTTAGAAACTTTTCCTCGAAAAACTTCTCCAAGTTTTGATCATCTCTTTGATTTATAAACTGAATAATATAGGGTTCTAAGTGTTTTCTATAATGAAGCTTTGCTAGGAAATGATCGCATTTGGCTTCATAAGCCTTTTCAATGATTTCTTCGTCACTTTCACTACTAAGAATAATGGAGTGCAATCCCTTTTGTTTGGCGACTTTGAGGACACTAAGGCCTAAATTACGCTCTTCCAGATTCATATCAATCAAGACAATATCAAAGAACTCCTCTTCCAAACGACTTATCGCACCTTTAGCGGTATCAATCTCTGTGATCAAGGCATGATTTTGCAATAAGTCTTTAATTGCCATTCGAAAATATTTATCATCCTCACAGACGAGGATTTTGAGCATCTTTTTAGACATATTCGAAAGATAGACCAAGATATTCGGAAAACAAAAGAAATATTCGCTTTCCGAATTTTTTACATAGTGATAAGGTTGCGCCATGGAAGTAAAGGTATTTAGAAATGCAGTAGAAGCCTCCGAATTTGTTGCTGAAGAAATGGTAAAACAGATTAAAAGGCAGCAAAACAGCACTTTAGGAGTTGCTACTGGAAGAACGATGGATGCAATCTACGATCGTTTTGTGAATCAAGCTAAAAAAGATAATTTAGACGTATCAAAAGTTAAGGCTTTTGCTGTTGACGAATATTTGGGTTTGAAAAAGGGAAGTCCGAATTCTTATGAGGCTTATCTAAACCTCCATCTCTTTGATCACCTAAATTTCAATCGAGATCATTTATTTGTGCCAAATGTCTCGATGGATAATATCGATTTAATCGGAAGTGAATACGAAAATAATATTTCTCAGGCTGGGGGAGTTGATCTTCAATTGTTGGGTATCGGTCTTAACGGGCATATTGGCTTAAATGAGCCGGGATCGGCTATTGACTCCCGAACCAGAGTCGTGGCTTTGACAGGATCAACTATGAACTCCAATAAAGTTCTTTTTCAAAATGAAGGAATGCCACTAACAGCGGTAACGATTGGCATTGGAACAATTCTCGAGGCAAGAAAGATCTTTCTGGTGGCCACAGGACACACTAAGGCCGAAGTTGTACAAAAAGTTGTTAACGGGGATGTAAATTCAAAAATTCCTGCAACTGCACTTAAAGACCATTCAAATTCTTTTCTTATCTTAGATCAAGAAGCAGCTCATTTAATCTAAAAGTTTTGGATCTAAACTCTCAACCTGGTGATAGATATCCTTTACTTTTTGGCTCGATCCTCTCTTTCCAATTAAAAGAGCGTCATCAGTATCTACAATGATGAGATCTTCAACATTAAAAGTCGTAATAAGTCTCTTGTTTGAGATGACGAGATTATTTTTACTGTCTTGGTGAATCGTACCCTCTGCTTGAGTATTACCCTGACTGTCTTTTTCTAAATTATCGTAGACAGCATCGAAAGATCCAAGGTCACTCCATTGAAACTGCGTTGAGACAACTTTTACTTTTTGGGAATTTTCCATCACTGCATAATCAATACTTTCTTTTGGAATCTCTTTCATTAAAGAACTCGGGATTAGAGAGGTATTATTGTCAGTCTGTCTGGCCTGATAAGCCTTCTGGGTCTTTTCAAATATGTCTGGACGATAATTTTTAAGTTCAGCTAGAAAGCATGAGGCTTTGAAATAGAACATTCCTGAGTTCCAAAAATATTCTCCTGATTTCAAATATTCTTGAGCCGTTTTTAAATCAGGCTTTTCTTTAAAGGCTTGTACATCATTTCCATTAGCATGGATATAACCAAATCCTGTCTCAGGATAGAGGGGGGTTATTCCAAAGGTTACCAATGACTCAGAGAATTTTTGTGCTAATTTCATATTGGTTCTGTACTTCTCTGAGTTTTCTATGAGATGGTCGGAAGGCAATACTATGAGCTCATCTTCAGGTTCACTTGCCATGGCCGCAAGAGCAATTGCTGGAGCTGTATTTCGTGCTTCGGTTTCAACGACAATCTTAAAATTTAGATTTGAAGGAATTTGAGATTTGCATATCTCTAACTGTGCTTCATTGACAACTATGATAAATCCATCAACTAGATCTTGGTTACGCTCAATAGTTAATTCAAAAAGTGACTTATTTCCGAATAATCTAAAAAACTGTTTTGGAGTTTTTTTTCTACTAATTGGCCAGAGTCTCGTCCCAGAGCCTCCACAAAGAATCACAGCTTTCATTGATACCTCAAACAAGATTTAATGCATAAGACGCAATACTAAAATAAATTAAGAGTCCTGTAATGTCCACTGTCGTTGTAATTGCAGGACTGGCCGCAACGGCGGGGTCTCCACCTAGGCGTCGAACGAGAATAGGAAGTCCAGCACCGACAATGGCTGATGTTACAACCTGCATTGCAATTGCTAGAGCTATGATAAAACCTATAAAAGCGAAACTCATTCCCTCAGGAAGTAAAGAAAGAGAAGTTAGGTATCTGATCTTTATAAAGACGAGTCCGCCGACACAGATTGATAACATTGCCGATACTTGAGCCTCTTTTAGGATAATATGAAGCCACTCTTTTTCAGAAGCTTGGTCAAGCGCCATGGCCCTAATGACCACAGTGGCGGCTTGAGAACCTGTATTGCCACCTGTGGCAGTCATCATCGGCATATAAAGCGCAAGAATGATTAATTGCTCTAGAACATTTTGATAATGATGAATTATAACTCCAGAAATAAGACCAACGGCCGCGAGAGCGACAAGCCAGACGACCCTTTTTTTGAAGTGCTCTAGAGCTGACGTACCTAGATAGGTTTGTTCATCCTCAGAAGGGACGATACCCATAAACTTTTCCATATCTTCGGTGTGTTCGGCTCGAATGATATCTATAGCTTCCTCGTGAGAGACAATTCCAACTAATTGGTTCAGCTTGTTGAGAACAGGAATTGCGACAAGGTCATATTTTTCAATCATTTGAGCAACTTTTTCACGGTCATCATTCACATCGACGAAGACAAATTTGTCATTGATGATTTCTCTAACGATATCTTTTGGATCGGCCATAATTAGATCTTTAATGGTGACGATCCCAAGCATTTCCATTTCATCATTCACAACATAAATATAATAAATCATCTTTTGCGAAGGAGCATCGTGGCGCACCTTCGCAAGTGCTTGCTTACATGTCATATGAATCAAGATTGTGGCAAAATCGGTATTCATAATTCCACCAGCAGTTTCAGGGTCATAAGCACTTAAGACAATAACATCCTCTCGCGTTTTCTTATCTAGATAGGGGAGGAGTTCAATCTGCTCTTCTTTTGACATCTCTTGGAAGAGATCGGCGCGAAGATCTGAATACATATTGGTGAAAATTTCGGAAAATAACTTATGCTCAATAATTTTTGAGAGCTCATATTGGCGATCGATAGGAAGCTCGCTAAAAATTCGTCCGCTTTCTTCAAAAGCTAAAGCTTTTAGAAACCGAACAATCTCAGTATTCGATTCATCCTCGAGAATTTCCACGATAACGGCAGGGGGATATTCCTCCACGGCTTCGCGGATCAACTCAATATCTTTTGTTTCCAAAAGGAATTTAAGTTGTGCTTTTTTGTCGGCTTCTTCGAACTCTTCCATGCTTTGGTATCGAAATTTTAGATAGTTAATTTAATTGAGAAACCTTTTCCAGGCAGGAATTTCCGATTCATATATCAGGATATTTTTAATAAATCCGTATAGTTTTGCATTTTTTAGCCGATAAGATTGTGAAGTAATAAGTCCTAATGGGTATTTCAAAGTTATGAGCAAAGTTAATTTAATCTTTTTTAAATTTGAACCTCAAGTGCCATTAATTACAGAACTGGCAAAGCTTTATGAGAGTCGAGAAGACTTCAATGTCGAGATGATTGAGAATGCTATGGAAGTTAACCAATTCCTCATGAATTCTCCTCAGGGTATTTTATTTTTTCAAATAAAGTCGAAACAAGATTTACAAGAGGCTGTAGGAATACTTAAGTCTAATCGCAAAGCTATAAAAAAAGGGGCCATAAAGCCTGCTTGTATATCAACGATTCAAAACCGAAAAGTAGAATCCATTCTAGCAAAGTATGGATGCCAGGACATCTTGGATGTTGATGCCAAAGCAAAAACGCTGACTTTTAAACTGGATTTTTGGTCTAAGCCTATTAAGAAAGTCGTTGAAAAAATGGAGCGAGAGGAAGAGCTTAAGCTTAGTAGAAATAACAAAGCGACTGAAAATCAATCAAAAACTCAAGAGAGGAAAGAATTTGAACTTGTTTCTCCACTAGAACTACAGAGTGATTTTTGGCTAGTTAAAGCCAAGGCTGACTATAAAAGAATTTTGAAGCGATATTTGATTCGTCTTCTCGGCCCTTCTCCTTATATAGGTACTTGGGTCGAACTAGATCCGCAGCCGGGAGATAATCAACCGACTTGGAAATGGGTTTTAAAAGATCCCGACAATACTGATTATGTCGTTGAAGATGGGGCCTGGTTTTTTTACGGAGCAAAGCCTGAATTTGACTGGAAGATTAAAAGATGGAGTTTTGCTTCAGATCTTCCACACTTATACTTTTATAATAGGGATGGTGAAACTTTTTCTAAATTTAAAATGAAAGACGGAGTGGTTGAAATTGCCGATAACTCTGAGTTTGCCGTCATGAGAGAACCGATGATCCTCGAGACTTGCGATAGTAAGTTCAATTTTGAGGGGGATGGGCAAAAAGAAGAAGAAAGTAACAATCTCGACGGTGAAGGTTCGGCAGCTGATAGGTTTGGTGATGAACCTGTTGGTGGAAAAGGTGGGCCAGCAGACTCGATGGGTAATCCACTTGAAGGTAAAGCCTCAGCAGCAGATAGATACGGAGATGATCCACTAAGTGGTAAAGCTTCGACAGATACCATGGGCAATTCTCTTGAGGGTAAAGCCTCACCAGCGGATAGATATGGAGAT